>JAXDFZ010000001.1:0-344204 GCA_034665305.1 Blastocatellia bacterium
TTCTGGCTGAACGTGGTAACGAACGGGGATGTGGGGAACTATCGCGGGATGGTGTGTTCGTTCATCACTTCGACGGAATACCAGCAGCGGTTCAGCACCGTAGTCAGCCACAGCAACGCCGAATGCGGCCAATAGTCAGAACCGCCTGCGGTAGCGGGCGGGCCCACCCGCTATCGCAGGTGGTACTGACAAGAAGGTGACGCACAGCAACGGCGAATGCGGTCAGTAGTCAGAACCGCGGGGCAGCCGGGCGGGCACCCGCTATTGCAGGTGGTGCTGACAAGAAGTAACGCACAACAACGCCGTGCGGACAGTAGAAGTTCTCCGCAGATTACACCGACAGATAAAACTGACTTCCTGTGTGTAATCTGCGGACCTAGAGACATTTCGATAACGAACGCAATCAAGGAGAACAGAAATGAAGACACTGCCTAAGGCACGACGGAACAAGCTGGTGATTCAGGAGCTTCCTGACGAAGTATTGGTTTACGATCAGGAACGTGACAAGGCCCATTGCCTGAATCAAACGGCCGCGCTGGTCTGGAAGCAGTGTGATGGCCAAACCGATGTGGCCACCATCGCCAACCGGGTGGGAAAGCAGATCGACGCACCGGTGGACGAGCGCCTGGTTTGGTTCGCATTGGATCAATTGGGACGCGATAGTTTGTTGGAGACGCCGGTGCTGCCGCCTGCCTTCATGGCCGGCATGACTCGCCGCCAGATGGTTCGGACCCTGGGATTTGCAGCCGCGGTTGCAGTACCGGTGATTACTTCCATATTGGCGCCGACCACGGCCCACGCCGTCAGTTGTTTGGCGAACGGCCAACCCTGTCCCGGAGGCCCGACTACCTGCTGCAGCAATGTTTGCTCCAGTCCGGCGAATATCTGCGGCTCTTAATAGTAGACGTTGAAGTCAGATCGCGCGCCCGCGAATGAACCCGGCGGCCAGGAACTATGATTAAGGGAGTCGCGGAAAGCTCCGGAGCTTTAGTATCTGCCATTCTGGCCGGTTCCTGGCGCGCTGAGCCGCCCCCACTTAGTCTTTCCCTAAGCGAGTTGAATGAAGTTACGCCGCTCCTGTATGAGTCAGGAGCGGCGTCACTCGGTTGGCAACGCATCAAGGCAGACGAATCAGCAGCAAACTCCCCCTCAGGCCATCTCCTGCATCAGGCCTACCGGCTGCAACTCCTGCACGCATCAATTACCGAAACCAAGATCCGGAAAGTTTTTCAGTTACTGCGCGCCGAGGGGATTGAGCCCCTGCTTTTTAAGGGCTGGTCAGTCGCCCGGCTTTATCCGCAGAGTGGTTTGCGCCCGTACGGCGATATCGACATAGTAGTGAGACCGAAACAACGCGCGGCCGCCCATCACATTCTTAGCCGTCCCGAAGCCCGCGATTGTTGGGTGGATTTGCACAGCCGTCTAACCGAACTAGACGATCGTAAGCTCGAGGACGTGTTTGCGCGCTCGGGATTAGTGCCTCTGGGCGACGATGAAATCCGAGTTCTGGGATTGGAAGATCATTTTGGCCTGCTCGCCATTCACCTGTTGAAGCACGGTGCCTGGCGGCCGCTCTGGCTATGTGACCTGGGAGTTATCCTGGACACAGTGGCGGATGACTTTGATTGGCGACTTTGCTTGGGACAAGAAAAGGTGCGGGCCAACTGGATAATCACGGCTATGGCATTGGCACAGTCGCTTCTGAACGCCCGAATAAGCGAACAATCGATCGCAGCGCGGGCAAGCCAGCTGCCGGAGTGGCTGAAACGCAACGTTCTCAAACAGTGGCAGGCACCGATCAATACTCTGCAGGCACCCATGAACCATACCGCCCCAATGGCTTCGTATCTGAAGAATCCCAGGGGCGTATTTCGAGACCTTGTAAATCGCTGGCCGAATCCCATTCTGGCAACGGTGGCGGTGAATGGCAGGTTTAACCGCTTGCCACGATTTCCATATCAAGTGGGAAACTGTGTGCTGCGGGCCGTCAGATTCGCCACTCGTTTGTTTCCGGGCGCGGCAACACAAGAGGGATAAGCCTCAAAGCCAGAATCCAACTCACTTAGTTTAAGCGGGGAGAAAATCGATGAAAAAGACTTTTTACATTTTGGCAGTGGCGTTATGCATGACGCTGATGAGCGGCGCCGCATTGGCGCAGACTGAGGATGACGTTGTGATCAATGAATTCTCAGTGAACCCAACGACGGGCAAGGAATACATCGAATTGTTGGTTACGAAGCCGGGCGGTATCAACATGCAGGGATGGACTATTTCCGACGTCTCCACCCGCGCCGGCGCGACGGCGGCAACGGAAGGGGACCTCACGCTACCCGCGGCAGGTTCGTATCTGGCCAATGTGCCGCAAGGAACTTATGTAGTAATTGTGCTGACCACTCCAGCCGCAAACGCCAACACGCTCACTGAGGATACGAGTCTCGCCGACGGCAATGGGAAACTTGTCTTGATTGCTGGAACAACAACTGGGCTTACTGCCGGGGGTACCCTTGATAATGCTACGGCCGACAATGTGCAAGTCTATGCAGGCACCCGTGCTGTTGGCACGTTAATAGACCAGGTGCTTGTGGGGAACAACACTACTTCATTCATTCCAGGCGCTACCTGGGGCGATAACAATGGCGCCACAACGACGGATAACATCAACGCGCCCTCCACATCAATGCCCAGCAATTCGATAGCACGATTTGTGCCCACGGCTAACACCGTCCCCGGCTTTCAGGATGACGATACGGGTGCCCGATTTGTCGTGGACGCCAGCAGCTACGGCACTCCCGGTGCCACCAATACGGCTGTTACTGATTCCGCGGTGACTAACCCAACTTATTCGGCGGGAAACGTGGTTGCCGGCGCGTACAATGGCCTGAACATCACCGGCGATGTTGGTATAGCGGGGAACGTGACGGTCCACGGCACGCTGACAATCAATACCGGCGTGATCACCACGGGGGCGAATACCCTTACTGTTGATTGCGGTGGTTCAGTAGCGGGCGCCAGCCCTACAACTTACGTGAACGGTAACCTGAAAAAGAACTATTGCGCCATCGGGCTTAAGGGATTTGAGGTTGGCACGGCTAACGGATACTCGCCAGTCTCGGTGAACCTTACCGCCGGAACTTTTCCGACTGATTTCACAGTCAGGGCGGTTCAGGGACCGCAGCCCAATATCGTGACTCCCAGTTCCGCACTGCAAAGATACTGGAAGCTCACGGCAACCGGCGTGACCGCCAATCTGATCTTCAACTATCTCGATATCGACGTACCGGCCCCACCCTCGACCGAAAACACCTTCGTGATCTTCAAGTGGGACGGCGGTTTCACTACGCCTGGAGGATCAGTGAACACCGCCACCAACGAAGCGAGCATCTCCGGCGTTTCGGATGCCACCTTGCTCTCTGACTGGACGTTGGCGCAACCAAACGCGCCTACTGCCGCCAACGGATTGGTAAGCGGCTACATTCTTAGCAACGCCGGCACGCCGGTGGAAGGCGCAGTCGTAAACCTGAGCGGTGAGCAGAATCGCAAGACGATTACGAACGCCAAAGGTTACTACCAGTTCGATAACGTGGAGACGAATGGCTTTTACACTGTGGCGCCTTCAAGGACGAACTATTCGTTCGGTCCCTCCAGCCGCTCATTTAGCTTGCTAGGCAATCACACTGACGCAGGGTTTACCGGCTCATCAAACGGCGACAATGCTAACCCGCTGGACACGGCGGAATACTTCGTGCGGCAACAGTACGTAGACATCCTGGGCCGTGAGCCGGATGAAGGCGGCTTCAACTACTGGAGTAACGAGATCCTGAGTTGCGGTGGCGATACGTCGTGTACTGACCGGCGCCGCCGCGAAGTAGCTGCGTCGTTCTTCATCGCGGAAGAGTTCCAGGACACTGGATCCTTCATCTATGACATGTACAAAGGCTCGTTGGGCCGCAAGCCGGTATTTAATGAATATTCGGCTGACCGTAAACAGGTAGTAGGCGGGGCGACGCTCACGGCGCAGAAGGCTGCATTTGCTGACAGTTTTGTGGGCCGGCCGGAGTTTGTGCAGAAGTATCAGGGCGAGACGACGGCCGAGTCGTTCGTGGATGCCTTGCTGCAAAATGTACAGCAAGCGTCGCAGTTGGATCTGGGCGGTCAACGCGCAGGTCTGATTAGCCAGTACAACGCGGGCGGCACGTTGGCCCAGAGTCGGAGTCTGGTGCTGCGGAGTTTGGCGGACAACGCTGCGCTGAAGCAGAAGGAATACAATGCGGCGTTTGTGCTGACGGAATACTTCGGGTACCTGCGGCGTAATCCGGAACCGGAAGGCTATGACTTCTGGCTGAACGTGGTAACGAACGGTGATGTGGGGAACTATCGCGGGATGGTGTGTTCGTTCATCACTTCGACGGAATACCAGCAGCGGTTCAGCACAGCGGCAACACACAGCAACGCCGAATGCGCTCAGTAGTAAGAACCGCCTGCGGTAGCGGGCGGGCCTGGTGATTGCGGATTGCAGAATGCGGATTGCGGATTGGACGGAGGCGGAGCTTTTAATCCGCAGTACGAAATCCGCATTCCGTAATCGGCTGGTCCGCATTTCGCAAATGGACCATCCTTCTGCGGAATCTGTGTATTCTGCGGAACTAAATGCTTTTCCCTAACGACTCTTCCTGTCTAAAAGGTTCCGCGTGTTTCTCCTTCGGCATCCTTCCTACGCGCAAATAGAAGCCTTCATCGACTCACAAAAAGGTTCTGTATTCGCTTATCCCGAGGTTGGCGCCACGCAGACAGCGCCGCCGGCTGGTTACCGCCACGATCACAATCGCATCCGGCTGGGCTCAGGAAGTGAAACGTACGAACAGGCCTGTCAGGCATTGAAGGCATGGAAGCAATTCGATCTTGGTTGGATCGAGTTGCAGCGCGCAAACACCCCGATAGCGGTGGGCGCTACCGTAGCGGTGCTGGCCTATCATCTGGGATTCTGGTCGCTGAACGCGGCCCGAATTGTTTATGTAATCAAAGAAGAAACGGAACAGAAGCGATTTGGCTTTGCGTACGGAACACTCCCCGATCATGCCGAACGTGGTGAGGAGCGTTTCAGCATTGAGTGGAATTCGAGTGACGATTCTGTTTGGTATGACATCCTGGCGTTCTCGCGACCGAATAAGTTGGCGCCAAAACTCGGCTATCCGTTGACACGCATGTTCCAGCGGCGGTTTGCGCGCGATTCAATGCAGAGAATGGCCCACATCCCTCACGCGTCGTTGTAACTTGCGGACCCAGTCAAATGAAATCGTTTGCGGCAACCAGGAATACTTGCAGTTGGGAAGGCGGCTTGCCCCCGCTCTTTAAGCTGCTAACTGACTCATCATAAGAAGCGGGGGCAAGCCGCCCTTCCTTACTGCGAGTACTCGCAACAGGAATCTCCCTTTCCAGTTCTCGCTTAGTCAGAGAGGCTACTCTTTGAAGCCCGGCACCAGCATGCGCGTCAGCCGCGCCGGATTCTTGATGGTTTGCCGCTGCATCCACTCGTCGGCTTCGGCGATCAGCGATTCGCCGGTCGCGCCTCCCAGAGTTTGTCCCAGCCGGCGGCGCGCTGCCGCGGCATACAAACTCATGTCGGCCGCCTCAAGTTCCGCAACGGCCGTTGTCAGTAACTCGGCGCATTTTTTCTCGTCGCCCCTCGTGTTCGCGACACCGGCGCGGATTAAGGAAACAAATGGCGCCGACCACAGCATCTTCTCCTTTTCGATTCGCCTGGCTAAGCGAGCCGCAGTCTTTAACAACGGCTCCGGCTGTTTCGCCGTCGTGGCCACTGCCAGCGCGGTTCGGGCTTTCAAATGGAGCGCGTCGATTCGCAATCCCTGAAAGCGCAGGAGCATCGAGTCTTCCAACGCGCGCCATTGTCCGGCGATCTGTTTCAAAGCCACTTCGGCATCGCCGGTATAAAGTTCGATCTGCGCCAGTGCCTGCAGCGAAGTGTAATGCTGCAAGTGAAACCCTTCCTGTGGCCACGCCATCAGCGCGTTGATGACTTCCTGTCGCGCTTCGTCGGGCTTATCGGCGGCCAGCCAGATCAGGTTGAGCCGAGTGCGCAGATCGACGGCGGCAAACAAGTTTCCCTGTTCCAGCGCCGCGGTCAACAAACCGGAAACACGCCGCGAGATTTCACCCACTTCGCCGAGATACATCAAGGCGCTCAACATGAAGCGGTGGGCAATCGTCAGTTCCCAGGTCACGCCGGTACAGCGATCACGCAGAATCTCAGCAGCTCGCTCGCAGGAAACGGCTGCCTGCTTCCAGTTACCGACCAGGTACGACGCAACGCCGTTCGACCAAATGGAAAGCGCGAGCGCGTGCGGATGGCCCACGCGTTCCGCGAGGGCTTCCGCCTTTTTCCCGATGCGCTCCGCGCGTTTGCGCGTGGGACCACCCGCCGCTGCCGTCTGCACCGCTTCGAAAGAAATAGCGCGCGAGATGCGATAGGGCTCACCGGCGCGCAGGGCCAGGAGCAGATGCTGCGCCTGAAAGTCAGCGCCTCGAATCAAATCCACCGCGCCGAGACCTGCCGCTCCGGCCCAACAGATATCAATGCGCAGCAGATCGGAATCGGGAATTTGACTGGCCGGGCGTTCGTCAAACTCCAAACCGCGCAAACGAATCTGCAAACGGCGGAAGAGGAGGGAAAGCAACGCACGCCGCGGCCCGGTGGCCAATCGGAAACCAACCGCTTCTAAAAGGGTCCGCAAGACGGCCAAACCTTCTTTGATGTGGCCGCCCATTAACAACTGCTCGGCGGCGCGTCGTCTTAAATCGAGAGCGCGTGCGGATGACGTTTCCTGCGCCGCTTCAAGGTAGGCTGGGGCGGCCTCCGCCGGGCGTCCCGCATTTGCGAGTGCATCGGCAAGACTGCATTTCAACTCGACCAAGGCGCCGCCGGTTAACGGTGTCAGCTCGACCGCGTGCCGGTAGAAGAGCGCCGCGCGATCAAACGCGAGCGCAGCCGCAGCACGCCGGGCCGCGGCTACTGCGTGAGTGGCGGCGCGCACTCGTTCGCCGGCACCAAGATAATGCTCAAACAGTGCTTCCGGATCGTCCAGCCCGCGCGCCTCAATTGTCTGCGCCAGTCGCCGGTGAATCTGATGAATCGCGGCCGGCTCAAGTAAATCGATCAGGGTTTCGCGAATGCGATCGTGATAAAGCTCAACGCCGTAACTCGAACCGCCGCTGCGCAGCAGCTGGGTGGCGCGCAACGCGCTTATCAATCGGAGCGGATCGCCGTGCAGCCCCGCAGCCTGATGGGCCACGTCGGGATTCACCGGCCGCGCCGCCACTGCCAGCGCGTTCAGGAAGCGTCGCGATCCTTTCGGCAGTCCCTGCAAACGCGCCTCCAGCATCACGGCCAGCGTGATCCCGGCCGTTGCCGCTTGATCGCCCGTAGTGGCATAGCGAGAAAGTTGCTCAAGCAGGAACGGATTGCCGCGCGCCTCTTTAACGATGGAGGAGAGCAACGGTTGCGGAAGCGGAACGTCTAGTCCGATCAACCGTTGTACCAAATCTGCTGCTTCTGCTTCCGCCAGGGGGGCAACTGATAATTCCTTACAATTGTCCCCACCGGTCTGTTGCAACAGGTGCCGCAGGAAAGGCTTCGACTCGATATCCTCGCTGCGAAAACTTGCGATTAACATGAGCGGCGGCGCATTCGGCGAACGCAGCAAGTCTTCCAGCAGGTGCGTGCTGTCGGCATCAGCCCACTGCAAGTCGTCGATGTAAAGTACGACCGTTCGGCGTGCGGAAATCCGCCGCAGCAACTCACGCAAAGCGTTGAAGGCGCGCCGGCGCAGCGCCAGTGGTTCCGCGATCTCCTGTTCCGTGTCTGAAGCATCGAAAATGGCATCGACCTGCAGCATGACCGGAAACAGCCGGGCCAACGCCGACGCGTCCGGCGGCACGAGGGCGGCAACTCGCACGGGGGAACGCGACAGTAGATAACGGCTCAGGCTGTCGACGACGCCGTCGAGCGCTTTGTACGGGACTGACTCGCGTTCATAGCAGCGACCTTCGAGTACCACGACCCGGTGGTTGTCTTCCTGAAGCTCATCGAGAAAATGTCGCACCAGTGCGGACTTGCCCATACCCGAGTTTCCGTGAATGTAGAGCGCCATGCACTGACCACCGGCAGTGCTGCGAAATGCTTCGCGCAGGGCCTCCAATTGTTTTTCGCGTCCGACGAACGGAGCTTCGATGGTCACTGACGTTGCCGGCGTGATCGGCAAGCCCGCATTTGCGGATTCACTTTGATCGGGGCCGGCGCTGAGGTAATTAAGCACTTCCCGTCCAGTGGGCCGAGCGTTGGGATCGCGCTGCAAGAGTTTCACGCAGAGCTGATCCAAATCGGCTGGTGTCTGCGGCCGGAGCTCCATCGGCGCCGGCGGATCCTTGCTCTGCTTATTCATCATGACTTCGAAAAACTTGCCGCTGAATGGAAGCTTTCCCGTCAAAGCCTGGTAGAGCATCACACCGGCGCTATACCAATCGCTGGCCGGCGTGAGGGAAAGTTGTGCTCCTTGTTCCGGCGACATGTAATCGGGAGTGCCGGCCAAGGTGACGCTCTCGCGCTCTCCCGCCGGGTCAACGTCCGCAACCAGTCCGAAATCAAGAATCACCACTCGCCCGCTCTTAGTGACGAGTACGTTTGACGGTTTGATGTCGCGATGCAGTTTGCCCATTTCATGCAGACCGTGTACGCCCTGGGCCAACTGCCGAAACGCTGAACGCAGACGATCCTCGTCCAGGTGAATGCTGGACCAGTCGGACACGGAACCGGCGACGTTACTTTTCTCGGCGGTCCATGTTGGTTGGTTATCAGTGAAGTCCTGCGTGTCGGCTTCGTAATCCAGCGATGACCGGTCGCGCAAACTGGTCAGCAGGGTCGCAGATTCTGAAGATCGCCGGCGCAACGCCCTTAACCCGGGCCGGACGTACTCAAGAAAGTTGACGCCCTTTACCAGTTCCATGGTGAAAAACCAGAACCTGCCGTCAGACATGAACTCGTAGAGCGAGACGAGGTTCGGATGGGTCGCATCGGCGAGGGCGCGAAACTCCTGCTTGAAACGATAGATGTGGACGGCTTCGGCGCGGGTCAGAGTTTTCAGGGCCACAGTCTTGTTCATTTCACGATCGTGCGCTTCATAAACGACACCCATGCCGCCCGAACCTAAGCGCCGGCGGATCGTGAAACGATCGGTTCCGAGAAATTCAGTGCTGGATTCCCCCATCTCAGTGCTAGATTATCCGGCATCTATAGCCGTGGAGGAAATTAAATGGACTGGCGCGTGTTGTTGACTACGTTCGGAGTCATCTTTTTGGCGGAGATGGGCGACAAGACCCAATTGGCGGCGATGACCATGGCAGCGCAAAAGAAGCGGCCCTGGGAAGTTTTTATTGCCGCGTCTCTGGCGCTGACAGTAGTGTCAGCTATCGGAGTGGTAGTTGGCGGCTTTGTCACGCAATACCTGCCGCTGGAGTGGGTGCGGCGCGGTGCGGCCTCGCTCTTCATTCTTATCGGCGTGCTGATGCTGCTGGGCAAATTCTGAGCGCTTGCCCCTGTAGAACTTTTGGAGGTCCCCGAATGCCACAAACACGGCATGTTGAGCGTCATTTCACAGCGGGCGAAGTTGTCCGGGATATCGTCATCGGGATGTCCGACGGGTTAACAGTTCCGTTCGCGCTGGCTGCCGGATTGACCGGCGCGGTAGCTTCATCCGGAATTATCGTGACCGCAGGACTGGCTGAGATCGCCGCCGGATCAATTGCCATGGGCCTCGGTGGTTACCTTGCCGCGAAGAGCGACGCCGAACATTACGCGAAGGAACGAGAGCGGGAAAAACGCGAGGTGGCTGAAATACCGCATGAGGAAATGCGGGAAGTGGCCGAGGTATTTGAATCCTATGGTCTGACAAAAGAACAGACCAAACCGATCGTGGAAGCGTTGCGCCAACGTCCGCACCAGTGGATCGATTTCATGATGCGTTTTGAATTGGGCTTGGAAAAACCTGATCCCAAGCGCGCGCTGGTAAGTGCGTTGACTATCGGAGGCGCTTACTGTGCCGGGGGATTAATACCGTTGGCGCCATACATTGTCGCCGCGCGGTTAAGTAATGGGGCGGTGGAGACGGCGTTACTTTATTCCGTAAGTGTCACCTTGCTGGCGCTGTTTGTTTTCGGCTTCATCAAGGGTCGTTTTACCGGGATGCGACCGTTGCGCAGCGCTTTGCAAACTACACTGATTGGCAGCCTGGCGGCCGGGGCTGCCTTCTTAATCGCGCGTCTGATTTCCTGAATTGTAGGGGCGGCACTCCGTGGCCGCCCCATTTCTCGGCGTGAGGATCGTTAGATCAAAAAAAGGGGGCGGCCACGGAGTGCCGCCCCAACAATTCGACCCTTGAGGCTTGAGATGAATCTTTACGTCGGCACCAGCGGCTACAGTTACAAGGAATGGAAGGGAATCTTCTATCCGGAGAAACTTCCGGCGAAGGAAATGCTTTCGTATTACGCGTCGCGGCTGCCGGCCGTTGAGATCAACAATACTTTCTATCGCCTGCCGCAACAGAGCATGCTGGAAGGTTGGAAAGAACAAGTGCCGGAAGCCTTTCGCTTCTCGATCAAAGCCTCGCAACGCATTACACATTTCAAGAGACTGAATAACGTTGCTGAAGAAACTAAATATTTGCTGGATACAGTCTCATGTTTGGGTGAGCGGTTGGGCGTCGTTCTTTTCCAGCTACCACCAAACATGAAGAAGGATCTGCCGCGCCTCGAAGCGTTCCTCGCGTCTTTACCGGCAGGAACGCGAGCGGCGTTTGAGTTCCGTCATCCCACGTGGCTCGAGGATGATGTGCTGGAGGTGTTGCGGCAGGCCGGCCAGGCGTTATGCATTTCCGACACTGATGACATGCCCGTGACGCATATCGATCGCACCGCCGGTTGGGGTTATCTGCGCCTGCGGCGAATTCTATACGACGAGGTGGCGCTGCGGGAGTGGCTGCAACGGGTTCGCGATCAGGGATGGAGCGAAGCCTTCGTCTTTTTCAAACACGAAGATGAAGGCACGGGACCGAGGTTGGCGGCGGAATTTCTGGAGTTGGCTAAATAGTTAGGGACAAAGGGCAAGGAGGAAAGGGCGAAGCGCAAGAGAAATACCTTCTCTGTGCTCTTCGCCCTTTGCCCTTGGCACCTTTGCTACTTAATCTTCACGCCGGCTGAGAAGCGGAAGTTGTCCTGACGTTTTCCGTTAAAGAACGTCGGGATGTAATCGAACTGTCCGGCGCGAATGTCGATGTGCTCTCCGGCATTAAGATCCAAACCGGCACCGAGAGCCATCGCAAAGGCTGTGTCCGTTTTGTGCTGCGTGTTGAAAACTTCGTCAAAACTCGCGCGCACATGCGAAACGCCGAATAAGGCATGCGCAAACGGGACCGCATTCGAGTACCGCGCATTAAATCGCGGACCTGCCAGCAAGTCGTACCGCTGCAACTTGGCGCGGAACGTGTGGCCCGTAACGCTGTCAAAATAATTAACCGTGTCGTAGGTGCCGCTCAAGCTGGTAACGATGCCCACGTTACGGTGAACGTTCTGGTTGAACTCCACCAGGAATCCGTTGCCGGCAGTGTTGTGTGGTTGCAGGTTAACTCTCGGCACAGCCACGCCGTTCACTACCGCAGTAGCTCCCGACTCCAAACGGTCGGCGCCATTGTCAGCACGCTCGTAAGCGTAGCCCACATAGAATTCGTAGAAAGAGTAATCGCGGCTTTGCGCAAAACTAGCCGGCGCACAGACAAGCGCGATCACAAACAGCAACAAGGTTTTCCGCATAACGGATCTACCCCTTCCCAATTGAGATGTTCTAAAAAGTGCCGAATACTAACACAAGAGATATTGGCAATGGGATTCAAATACCAATTTCCCCGCGATTATTTGTTTAGTCTATTGTTAGCTGCGGCTCACTATTGCCCGCCAGGAAAATTTTCGTATGAGAAGTGGATACCAAGTTAACACTATGAAGATTAATCGAGTCGCGATTCTAAGAAACTGGTCCATGACGATTGCTTGCTTGCTGCTGACAATGGCCTGCGTGCCGGCAGTGTTTGCGCAGCGCTCGGCTGATTCAGGCAATGAGATACAAAGACTCTCGCGGACTGCTCAGGTGGCTGCCCAGCAAGGCCGTCACGAAGATGCGCTCCGGCTATACAACCAGATCGCAGCGCTGGCTGCGAGTGAGCCAAAGATTGCTGCGCGCGCGCATTTCAATATGGGCAATACCTATATGCAGTTGAAGAAGTTCGATCTCGCAGTGGGTGCTTTTCAGCGAGCAGTGGCTTTGGATCCGGTTCTGGCCGACGCGCACAACAACATGGGGGAATCGTTGGGAGAGTTGCGCCAGTACCCGCGAGCGCTCGAGGCATTTACCCGAGCGTCAGCGCTTGACCCTCAACTTTCGAAAGCGCGCTACAACATGGGGGTCACATACGATCGCCTGGGACAACTAAAGTACGCCGAATTCATTTACCGCCACTTGATACGAGACAAGCCGGAATATTCACTGGCTTATGACGGACTGGCCGTGACGCTTTCGAAATCGGGCCGCGCCGCCGAGGCTGTTTCATTGCACGAAAAGGCGATAAGCCTGAACCCCCGCGATGGTTCCTTCTATTACAACCTGGCGATAAGTTATCTGATCATGGGCAACCAGATAAAAGCACGGGAGCAGGAGGAGAGGCTAAGGCAGATCGATCCGCAGATCGCCGGCCGTTTGGCCAGTGTCATCAATAGGGCAGTGGGCAGCACAGGCGGTAGGCAGTAAGCTGTAGGCAGAGAGATGCTGTGCGGCTCTTAACGAGCTGCCAACATCTAGCTTTAGTTTTGTTAAGAATGCCCGGAGAGTGAACTAGAAGTTGCCGCTGCAGGTTTCGTGGCCGCAGTCGCAATCCAGTTCGATCAATTTGCCGGTGCCTTCGCAGGACGCACTGCAGTATTTGCCGTCAGGTTGCGGGGGGCAAGAACAGGGAGCATTCTTACATTTCTTCTCTTCTTCGTTAGCCATGGGGTTCCTCCAAAAAATTTCTATGAATAGCGGAGGCGTAGCTTAGCACAGCCACAGCGGTAGACGTAACCGCACACCGGACAATGAGCTGGAACGTTTACCGCGATGCCCCTCGCGCCTTCAGGAGCTCGATGATCTTTTCATCGTCCTGGTCCAGGGCCAGATGCAAGGCCGTCTTTCCTTCCTTGTCAGTGGCGGATAAATTCGCGCCCTTGGATAACAGCGCGGCCACCGAGGCTTCGTCATTAGCCTCCACGGCCAACATAAGCGCGGTCTTGCCGGCTTCATTCTTCAGATCCAGATCCGCATTCTGCTCAAGCAAAACGTTCAGCACCTCGACGGTCCCACGTTCGGCTGCGTACATCAGAGCAGTGCTTCCGCTAACGTCTGCCTGATTCACGCCCGCACCTGCCTCGATCAGCATTTTGATTACTTCTGGCTTAGCTCCCTGCGCGGCAGCAAACATTAAGGCAGTCATGTCCCCCTGGGTTTTGGCGTCGATCTTCGCTCCCTGATCGAGCAACAGGCGAACGATTTGAGGGTCATCGTTTGACGTCGCATACATTAATACCGCTTTTCCCTCGTGGTCCTGCGCGTTGATTTCAGCTCCGGAGGCGATCAGCAATTTGACCTTGTCGTATCCCTCGGGCGCTGCCAGCATCAGCGCCGTCTGTCCATCTTCGTTGGTGGCGTTGATGTTTGCCCCGGCTGCTATTAACATTTCAATAACCGGGGCGGTGTTGAATCTGGCGGCGGCCAACAGAGCCGTTTCGCCTCCGGCATCGGTCGCCGTCATCATAGTCCCGGCGTCTATCAGCTCTCTTACGACAGCCGGTGGACCGGACCAGGCCGCAGCCATTAGCGCATTGGTGCCATAGTCATCCCGCATATTAGTTTTGGCGCCGGCGCCTATCAGATCACGAACCAGGTCGACGGAAGCGTCGTTGGACAGAAACATGATGGGCGTTTTACCGCCACTACTTCTGGCATTCACATTTGCGCCGGCCGCCAGCAGCAGTTGAACAAGCCCGCGATTTCCTCTTTCCACGGCCTGGGCCAGTGCTGACATATTTGTTGAGTTGTCATTCCGGTCAAGATTTCGGGTGCTGGCAATTAATGATGCCGCAAGCGCCGAGTCATTTTCGGCGACAGCCTTCACTAGCGGATCTTGGGGTTCGATCATGCCGCTCACCCCTCCCGACATGCCAGAAATAGTTTCGCTCAACTCGAGGACCACATCGAAGCGTGCTCGCTGGTTTTTCGGTAGTTCAATCTTGTTCCGCACGGTGCGAAATCCAGGCAGGCGCGCCCAAACCAAATAATCTCCAGCCGGAAGGGATTGAAACAAATATTTTCCATTGGCCGTTATCAGCGACTCTTCGCCGCTCTCCTGATTTACCAGGATTACTTGCGCTCCCTGAATCGCTTTGCCATCAGCGTCCTTGATCTTGCCGGATACGCTGGCGCGAAAGTCATCGTTGATAACTTCCTTTTTCCTATCGTCATGACTAAGCACGGGCAGTTCGCACGACTCGCCGGCGAGACTCCCGGCCGGCGCCTGAGCGACCGCGCTGGATAAACTCATCGCGGCCGTAAAAGCCCCGGCGGCAAGACGTGAGACTCGCCGCCCGATGCGATAAAGTTGCGGCGTCTGGGTAGCCACCATTCCGCCATCAGGTCGCGCAACGTAGCGCAAGCACAAGCGGCCTTGCGAACGAGCGACCAGCCGCATAGCGTCTCCTCGCGTCATCGCATTGAGATCACTAACGTGCAGATCGCAGTGCCGGCAAAAACGCACCTGGTCATTGCCGACCATCGAATCCCAATCCGCGTCGCAGGGTGTGGTTATTCTAATTCGATCAAGAGAGTGGATGGGCAATGGCATATTAGCTCCTTCATAGAACACTAATGACCCACTGCGGGGAGAGGCGGTGGCTTCAGTTTAGGTTAGACAGCAAAACCGGACGAGTGTTCCCGTCGACATTCTGCCGTTACTTGATTACAAACTTCGCCGGCGCGACCACCGTTCGGGCTTCCGGGTTGTAATAGTCATAAACTTCCGCGGGCGCGCTCTGCGCCTTCATGGCCATGCGTGGCCGAAACTGGAAATCGAATTTCAATCCCCCGGCCTGAGGCCAAAGATAGATAACGACGCGGTCAGGCAAAATGTCGTACTGGTTGATGCCCCATCCTGAACCCTTCATGGCCAGTTCCATCGACGCGCGATCCACGTCGGCGCCCGGCGGCAATCCGATTTCAGCCAGCATCATGCCGTAACCCCGGTGGCCGATGCGTTCGGCTTCGACATGGCAGGTGATCACGTCGCCAATCCGGCCTTCCGTTTTGTCGAACTTCGTGACCAGACGCAAAGCGCTGGCCCCATTGGAGCGCGTGTTGGTGTTCGGCGACGCTTCAACACTGGTCCAGGGCACGTAATAGCTGGCGACTGCCTGGACCGACGCGGGTGAGCTACCTGGCGGACGATGCACTTCAATGCGGTTTGTTCCCTCTTTCACAAAGGAGGATAAGTCGACGGTGATCGGGTTTGATAAGTTACTTGTTGTCGGGAACCCGACGGACTTAACCTTCACTCCGTTGACGAGTATCTCCGCGTTCGCGCCTGACGAACCTGTTTGATCTCGCGCCAGCACAGCCAGAAGCGTGTCCAGCACATTGATAGTCGCCTGGCTCGAATACCAGACGCCATAACGGTCCTTGCCGCGGAGCAGAAAAAGTAAACCCTGGTTGATTAGCTGCGCACGGTTTTCGTCTGTGGAGCGGCAATCGGAATTTGGCAAAGCGCAATACGCTGCGAGCGCATGAACTGCGAGCGCGGTCGTCTCGATTCGGCCTGCCAGGCCCCAGCCATAGAAGGGTGTGTTGGTTTCAAGGGACCAGTACCGTGCTCCGTTTTCTGCGTGAGACATGGCACTGAGTTTGGCAACTGAAACTTTCGCTCGTTCCTTCTCGCCGGCGTCCAGTGCCGCCAGCGTGTACGAAGCGAGCAAGTACGGTTCTTCTATTTTTTCAATCCGGACGGCCAGGTATGCGAGCGCTTTCTTCAATGCGTTTGCTGAATCGGTGTTCGTTGATGGGTTAGCCGGTGATAGCGCCGGAGCGGTGTCGGTCGCTCCTTGTCTCGATCCGGACGCTGCCAGCACACGCGCGAGATAGGCTGTAAGTAAAGCCGTGCGGCCGTCGTTCTCAACCTTGTCGCCATAAGTGTGGGCGGCCCAACTGCCGTCGGTCCGCTGCTGTTTCAGCAACCACGCCCGGGCTTGAGTGATCACGTCTTCGTCGACGGCGATGAGTTCGCGCGCCTCGCTCAAAAAGCGCAACGCATAGGCCGTTAACGCCAAATCAGGGTCACCCTTGCCCCAGTAAGTAAACCCGCCATTCTCAGCGCGATAATTCAACAAGCGATCATAACCAGCGCGCAAATAGCGTTCAGCCTTAGCGCGCATTGGAGTTTGCTGGCCCGTCTGTTTGAAGTTGCGTAACAGCAGGAGGCTGGGATAACTGGAAGATATAGTTTGTTCACCACAGCCGTAAGGCCGATGCATGATGGCTTCGACACTTTCAGTCACGTGCGCCATCAGGTTCGGATAGATCTTGAGTTCAGCGTTTACGGAATTGGGAACCAGCGCGTTGGGAATCTCAAGAGTCAGCGTGCTTTGATCGGTAAGTATGTCGCCGGCGGTCGCTGTTCTTTCTTCGCCATCAGGGTGCACGGTCACCGGTTTCTCGATGGCGTCGTTGGCATCGGCTGCGGTGGCGGTAATTCTTTGTTTGCCATCTTTCACAGATGACGTAGCCCGCAGGTCGAACGTCGCCCGCGTTGCATCGCCCGCAGCAACAGCAGCCCTCTGCGTAGCAGGCGCCAGAAGAGTGAACCAATTCTCCGGCCTGATTGCGAGGTTCACCGTCTGCGCCTGGTCCAGATAGTTACGCACGACGATTGGTAAGGAGATCTCGTCGCCTTCGGTCAGTACGCGTGGTGGATCGTGTTCGACAAAGAAAGGTTGGAAGGCCTTGATCTCTTTTTCAACAGTTCCGATCTGTCCGTCCTCGGTCGAGGCGATGACTGACATTTTCCACGTCGTAATATTGTCAGCCAGTTTGAACTTCAACTGCGCCTTTCCCTGCTTATCGGTTTCCAGTGAGGGCTGCCAGACGAGGGTCTCCGGAAAATATTCACGAAGGCGGGGAGTGGCGAGTTGTACCTGAGCGAGTGCCCCGGGTTGAGGCCGACTAACTGACGCGGCGCTGACACCGTCGAGAATAAAATTGTTGGAGACGCTCCGCTGGTTGCTCGTGACGTTCACCAACCCGCTGACACTGCCAGCTACGGTGACCGCCTCTGAAATGGTGCCGACCGCAAGCGTCGCATTAATCCCGGTAATATTCGATGAACGCACCGGGACGTCCGTGAAAACAGCGAACTGAAAACCTGGCGCCGCAAATTTAACTTCATAGAAGCCGGCCGGCACATTACGAATCAGGAAGCGGCCATTATCGTCGGTCGTTGCCGGAAACTCCGTTAAGGTCCGGGTGTTTTTGGCGGTTACGCTGGCGCCTGGAATCACGGCCCCGGAGGGATCAACAACCGAACCGGAGATTGCTCCAGTGGATCCTTTTAAAGGCGGCGCCGAAACTACCTGCTGAGGAGTAACGTCCTCCCCGGCTTGTTCAGTTAGCACCCGCGAGAAGCTGGCCACCGTAAAATCGTCCGCAGTGCCTTCCTTTCCATCCGGGCCCGCGCTGCGCAAGTGAAGGTCACTCTTTTGACTGGTTACCGCTGTCAGCAGCATCTTTTCCTTTTGCTGCTCGCCATAATTCGCGTAACTGAAGAACGTGATCCGATCGCTGTAGGCGGCATTCTGTTCATAGGTTGCGTAGTAGGGACGGTTCCACGGGTCGCGTAACCGTTCGCGATGCACGGCCTCAGATTCCAGCACAGCGTTTAGCTCAACGTCACCTTGCGGGAAGCGGGATTGAGTCTTGAAATAATCGTTCAGGGCGGCATCGATCCGGGCCTGAACGTCTGCGGAATAATCCTTCCATGAAGTCCACACAGTTACGTCGTCGCCGGGTTCCGGCAGGAACTGTTTATCCGGCCCGGCGCTACGAACGACAATGGCATATCGCGTTCGTTCTACTTCAAAGAAGAGCCGGTATGGTCCACCCCAGGGATCGCGCAGAGCATCCAAATCAATTCCTTCATTTCGTAACTCACTTTTGAGAGTCGCGCTGTTGCGAATGAATTGCCCGGTGCGGGCGTGGTATCGCGACGCGGCGCGGTTGATCGCCTCGCCCGCAAACCGAAAATAGGGGCGGTTCAGGCGCAGGACTGTGAAATCATCCGGAGTCTCGAATTGCTTGTCGGCACCGGCGCTGGTTAGTCCAAAAACATCATGGACGCCTTCTGCAAAAAACGTAGCGCGATATGGTGTGTTCCATGGATCGCGTAACTCCTCAAGGACAATTCCTGCTCCGAATGCGAGGCGTTTCAGTGTCGCCTCATTGGTGGGATAGACGCAGTTGTTCTGGTACTCAAACTCCAACTGAGCCTTCAGCGGCGCAATGTCACTGTCGATGGTTTCAGCAAACACGCGCTCCGGCCTGCGGTCGAAAGTTTCACTGTGAAAAAAATTAGAGCTAATGCGATGGTCAGCCAGGAGCAGTTCGGCCACCAGATCAAAACCTTCCGGCCGGGGCTTTGACAGATCGGTATGCTCCAGATCTTTCAGACTGATCCCGCCGATCTCCACGTCGCAATCAGTCAGTCGACAATACGAGTCCGCGAATCCGAAACGATCACGAGCGTCACTATCGGTGCGAGCGCGTTCGGCAACTGCTTGATCAAAAATAACGATCCCGAGAGCGCTTTCCGCAGGCTTGCTCAGCGCGTTACGGGTAACAAAACTCGCACTGGCTTCGTCGCCCGGACGATAGCTCTCCTGATCGAGAGCCAGCGCGAACCTCAAATCGCGATCGCGCGGATACATAACGGTGCGCTGGGCCTGGCTCACGTCCTCCTGGTCATCGGGTGCGGGCGAATAAACAGCCAGAGTCACCGGTCCTACAAACTCCTGACGGTAAGGAAATATCAGCGAGGCCCGGCCGTTTTGCAGGCGCACGAACTGCGACTGCAGGACTTTCTTGTTTCCGATTACATCCACAGTCAGGCCCAGATCAGGTTGGCTGGCAAGGATAGTTGCGTGCACCGGTTCGCCGTCCCGGTAAAGTGCCTTGTTTGTTTCAACCCGGATTGCAGGCCCATCGCCGAGACTCATGCTTTCAGTGTGCGTGCCCGTTGCCCCGCTGCGGTCACTCGCCCGGAGAATTAGTTCAACCTTGTTCTGCTCTTCGCGCTCAGGTTGGGGCCGTATTCCGCTGACCTTCGCGATTCCGTACTTGTTGGTTTGGATGGTGCCCAGCCCTCGCTCCGCGGAATTGTTCGCTACGCTCTGGCTAATCTTGATCTGGCAGGCGGCGGGGCGGCCGTCGGCAAAAGAAGTTGAAACGTAGAACTCGAGTGGGAAGTCCGGTACCTGACGAGACTGGCTTTCGATCACGTACACGTGAATCGCGTCCTTTTGAGACGCAGATCGAAGCGGGTTTCTTCGGTGCGATTGGTGGTTGCATCCGTGAAGTAAGCGGCGTACGACAGATCGCGGTAACGGGAATAGTCCTCTTCCTTTAACTTTTCGTGCTCGTCACTGAGATTGATGCGCGCCACAAAACGCCCGGCGGCATCAATTTCACCTTCATACTTTTCACCTTCTTCGGTTTCCCATTTTTGCTCGCGGTAATTCCATTCGCGCGCGGCTTCGCGGACTACGCGCACGTGACCACGCTTCACTGGTTGGCCAAACAGGTAGTCGCCGCGGACTTCGACTGCCGCATTCTGATTGGGCAGGTAAAACGTGCGATCGGCTTTGACCTTAACGCTGAAGTTCGGCAAGTCGTAGCGGCTGATTTTCACCGGCGCGTAGCCCTGAGTCTGCGAGTAGCGATCGTCTTCAAGTTCGACTTCGACACTGTAATTTCCTAAGCGCGTGTTCTCCGGCACTTGCCAGTCGGCAGCGGCAACGCCAAAGCGCGACGTGGTCAGTTCCGTTTGAAAGACGGTAGTGTTTTCCGGGTCGGAAATCTTCAGCGTTGCCTGGTGGTTCGCGATAGCATGGCGGGAAGAGTCAAACATCAGCACGCGTGTATGCAGGCTTTGACCCGGTTGATAGAGCGGTTTGTCGGTGCTCACTAGGATCCGGACATCGCGATCGAGTTCAAGATCTGAGTTGGCAATCTCACTCAGGATTCCACGGTGGGCCTTAACCTGGACTTCGCCATCGTCCTCTTCGAGATTCCGGGGAATCTGAAAGTCGAAAGTCGCGAACCCTTTGTCGTTAGTACGCGCGGATTGTTTAAGGATGACGTCTGGTCGTTCATCGCCTTCGAATTTGATTTCAACCTCGATATTCACGCCGCTCACCGCCTGTGCCGTCAGCGGATGTAGGGTGTGCACTCGCAAGCGATACGCGCTGCCTTCCTGCGCTTTGTCCAGGGCCGCTACCTGAAGCGCAAAGATATCAGGAGTAATTTGCGATAAAGAGATGAGGCCGTTGACGGTATCAAAATGCCCCGGCGCTGATGGCGTGATCTCGTAACGCAGCCGGTGCCAAAGCAGCTCGCGCGTATCAGCCAGCTCGCCCTTCAACCAAAGGTTCAACGGAATTGCAATCGTGCTAACTCCGGACTTGATCTGGTGATCGCGTTGGGTTGTGCCGCGAACAACGCCTTCGGGGTCAATCAGGTCGAGCTTGATGTGAGCGTCAACCAGCTGGTTAAAAGGATTGGCCACCGAGAGGACAACCATGGTGCCCTCTGGTTCGAACAGAACGCGGGTGGCGGATTCGTTGATGCTGAGCGTGACGCTGGCGCTCGATAGCGGCACCAGGATCAGCAGTAGTGAAAGGCAAAACGGGAAGAGAAGCCAGCTGCGGCTCATGATCGCCTCCTTGGACTCTTTGTCGTCGTCACGGCGCAAATCCCTGATTTCAAATCGGCAGACTTCGACCTTCACGAAGTGATGGTCACTTCGCCAACTTCTTAACTGCTAGTTGAATTCAGAGCGCGAGCCTGGGAAGGTGCGTCGCGTTAGACGGCCTTGAACGAGTATTTCAAACCACTCGCCTGGGGAGGAGCTTTGGGATTCACTCGCTCAGATGCATTCAGGTTGCTGGAGGTTTGTCCGAAAATATAAATTAGTTTGCGGAAGGAGGAGCAAAGGGCAAAGGGGCAAAGGGGCAAAGAGAGCAAAGACGGAAGGGCCCGATAAGGATAAACATATAGTTGACTCACGTGTGATGAAGTAAGGGATTGGCAACCCGTAGGGTTGTGAGAGAGTAGCCGGAGGTCGGAGCGAAGCGCAGACCCCCGGTAGCGAGTAGTTTGGAGAATACCCAAGCTTGTCGGTCCCAATGAAGAACACCTTCCCCGCTTAAGGACTCACAACAAGGTTCCCGGTAGCAATCGCTGCTGCGGCGCTGTAGTCCAACGCATTCAGCTTCCACACGCTGCCGTTCCACCAGTGGTTATACACACGCTTGTCGGTGCCGATGAAAAACACGTGGTCTGCCGCGGGGTTCACAACAAGGTTCCCGGTAGCAATCGCTGCTGCGGCGCTGTAGTCCAGCGCATTGAGCTTCCACGCGCTGCCGTTCCACCAGTGGTTATACACACGCTTGTCGGTGCCGATGAAAAACACGTGGTCTGCCGCGGAGTTCACAACGAGGTTCCCGGTAGCAATCGCTGCTGCGGCGCTGTAGTCCAGCGCATTGAGCTTCCACGCGCTGCCGTTCCACCAGTGGTTATACACACGCTTGTCGGTGCCGATGAAGAACACGTGGTCTGCCGCGGAGTTCACAACCAGGTTCCCGGTAGCAATCGCTGCTGCGGCGCTGTAGTCCAGCGCATTGAGCTTCCATGCGCTGCCGTTCCACCAGTGGTTATACACACGCTTGTCGGTGCCGATGAAGAAAACGTGGTTTGCCGCGGAGTTCACAACAACGTTCCGCGCGGCAATCGGTGGAGATGCCGCTGGGCTTCCAACTGCACCCGCACTTGAGTTCCAATAATTGAAGGCTTTTGCAACACTGGTTGGGGAAAATGATGCTGCAAAAAACAAAGTCGCGGCGAGTCCCATTATCGCCGCATAGGGAAAGATCTCTCTGATGCCCTGATGAGTAATTCTTTTGGTTGGGGTCATGGTCGTCATACAGTTTCCTCCTCGGTGAAGAGCCCACGGCCATGACTTTCTTGAATCATTCGCCACAGGCTGGGTTTGCGAGTGTTAGAGTTCGGAACGCCGAGCCGATTTGCACAAGGCATTGGTTCGACTTCGTGCTCACATTCAGGAGTGACTTTTCTACTGAGAATGTAACGCCGCCTTATTCAGAAAAGGCGCGGTGAGAGGATTTGACTGCTTGGGGTCCGATCGTGTGGCAAGGCTGAGAGAGTACTACCCTCCTTTATGTCGATAGCCCTTAACCCTTTGCCCTTAGCCGCGCGAGAGCGCTCCGGCGATTTGCGCCGCGACCTGTGCGTTGTTTTCGAGTAACGCGATGTTGGCCTGGAGGGTTACGCCGCCGCTTTGCTCGGACATTCTTGACAAAAGATAGGGAGTCAATTCGCGACCGCTAATACCCGCCTGCTCGGCTCCCGCGATCGCTTCATCGAGAACCTTTTGCAACGCCTCAGCCTTCACTTCAGCCGCCAACGGAATCGGAACCGTCACGAGCAAAGCGCCCGGCAAGCCCAACGCGCGTTGTGCTCGCACGAGCGAAGCCACGTCGGCGGCGTTGTCGACGCGTGTGTCGACAGGCAGGCCGCTGCGGCGCGAATAGAACGCAGGCATCTCGTCGCATTCGTATCCGGCAACGGTGACGCCATTGGTCTCCAGCCACTCGCGCGTCGCCGGCAAGTCGAGAACTATCTTCGCTCCGGAACAAACCACGACCATTGGTGTGCGCGCCAGTTCGGGAAGATCGGCGGACACATCGGCTATTACGCCGCGATGTACTCCTCCGATCCCACCAGTAGCAAACGTTTTGATGCCGGCCCGATGGGCAATCCACATTGTCGTAGCAACGGTAGTTGCGCCATGACCCTGGCGCGCAATCACCACCGCAAGGTCGCGCGTGCTGATCTTTTGAATATCATCGCGCGTCGCGATCTCTTCCAGTTGTTTCGTATCGATTCCCACGCAGAGCCGGCCGTCCAGAATAGCAATGGTTGCCGGGACTCCGCCCGCGTCGCGCACAATTTGTTCCAGCCGGAGCGCCGTCTCCAAATTCTGCGGATGCGGCAGGCCATGCGCGATGACCGTCGATTCGAGCGCCACCACAGCTTGATTTGCCGCGAGGGCCGCCTGAACTTCGTCACTGACTTTGAAGATTCCGGAATCAATTGTCATACACAGGATTCAACTTGCAAGTGCAACTTTTGAGAGGTGCCTTCGCTCCAGCGGAGCGAGATGTTTATAGCACCAGCAGGCCTTATTTAATCCTCGCTCCGTTAGGAGGGAAATACTATGGGAGTTGGCGAACCAGCCAAACATTGCGCTCCTCCGGAGCGCGCAACAATAGTGGAGAATGGACTATAAACATCTCGCTCCTCTGGAGCGAAACATAACCGAAATCGAAATTGCATTAAGCGCGTCAGTTCTATAACTCTGACTATTCCGCACTTTCAGCGCTAGCATCTCGCTCTCGGCTGAGTCCCTGGCCGCAGGCCCAGGCTATTTCATCTCGCGCCGGTGGAGCTCGAAGAACTACTGCATTGGAATCTTACTTTTTGTGCAAGGACTCACCTAAACAGTTTTGACGGCCGGTTTATTAAGTCTGAACACGGTACCACCGCCATCGCGCTGCACCCAGGCCACGTTCGCATCGATCATGCTGGCCCGGGCCCGTATGTTAGCCACCCCGCGGCCCGGCCTCTTCTTAACTGCGCGCGCATCAAACCCGCGGCCGTCGTCTTCGACTTCCATTTCAAACTCGCCGTCCTCGCCGGCGCGCACGGCCATGCGAACGTGGCCGGCACCGGCGTGCCGGCAGATATTACTTAAGGCCTCCTGAGCAATGCGATAGATCTGAATCTGCACACTTGCCGGGAGCTTTACTCGTTCATCGAACGATTCATCGCAAATAAATTCATAGGCGAACTTGCAATCAGGAGCAGCATGCTCGACGGCATGGGCCAGGGCAAACTCCAAAGCCGCCGCGAAGCCGACGTTTTGCAGGACTGAAGGACTCAGGTCTTCGCAAATGCGTCTCACTTCCTGCGAGATCGATTCGATCTCCGAACGCAAAGCCGCCGGATCGTTTCCAGCTGCGGCTCCCAGCGAGTTGTTCCCGGCGAGCGCAGTCCGATCGCGAGACTCTGCAACGGTCCCGTTTGTGTCCGGAGCGGGAAGCTTGTCGACAAGTAAAGCGAGGTTCCTAAGATCGGCCAGCGTCTGATCGTGTAAATCGCGCGCGATGCGCCGGCGTTCGGCTTCGGTTTCGTTCGCCAATTGCAAACGCGCGCCCGCAAGCTCGCGATTGGCAGCGGCGAGAGCGCCGCTGGTGGTAACAATACGCCGGTGCTCAATGGCCGCCCACGTTAATGCAATCAGTGCCAGCAACAGCAACACTGCCAGCGCCGTCGTGGTCCACGGGAACGGCGCCCCCGCAACGCTGAACTCGAATTTCAAGGGCGTTGCGGGCACCAGATCCTTGGTGAACGCGCGCGCGACGACGCGGTACTTGCCGGGCTGCAAGCCCTCCATCGTAAACTGCGAATCGCGTGACAACTTCTCCCGAATGATCTTGCCGCCGCTGTCGTAAAGCGCGAAGGCGTATTGAAACTGCTGGGGGAAGGTGCGGCTGCTGATCGCCGTCACATCAAGCAGCAAACTGTTCTGGGGATATTCGAGTTTCAAACCCGCACTGAGTTCGCCGGGCTCATGAATTCGTTGGCTGATTACCCGCGCCGGCAGCACCGTGGGTGCCACGTGCCCCGGTTCATACCGCACCACGCCGCGATTGGTTCCGGCGATGACACTGTCGTTGCCATCGTCGGTTTTTTCTGCAATTACTGCAAAGACCCTTTGCGACGGCAGGCCTTGCTCAACATCCAGCCGCGAAACGATCGCGCCGAACTGTTCATCGAGGGTGACGCGCAGCAGGCCGCTGAGGACCGTGGCACACCAAACGTCGCCGGTGCGGCCGCTGTCATTGTTAACGAAGATACTGCGGGCAGTCGTGTTCCCTGCGATCTCCTTCAGTTGCCCCGAACGAAAGTAATAAAGTCCGCGGCCGGTCGCCAACCAAAGACCGTTGGCTTCAGCGACCGTCGACCAAATGGTTTCGTTTCGCAAAGGATCCAGCGCGCTTTCGGTCTTCGTCTCTTTGCCGTCAAAGAAAAACAATCCTGCATTCGCGGTCCCGATCAGCAGGTGCCCATCTGGATCGGCGCTTACGCTCACCACTTCGCGCCAATGATCGTCGGCGGTTGCCGCCGGCCAGACGAGTGAACGTTTCGTGCCGTCCAGTTTTTCCACGCCGTAACCGTACGTTGCCACATAGGTAGCGCCGGCAGCGTTCGCTATGGTGCGGACGCTGTCGCCCTGTGGCAAGCGGTCGTCTGTTCCTATTCGCTGGAAACTAAGATCCTTCGCCGTCGCAGCTGACGGGGAAGTGAAAAGACCACTGGCGGTGGCGACCAGCACGTGGCCGCCGGTGTCTTCGCGGATCGCGTAAATAGTTTTGCGGCCGAGTTCGGGAATGTTCTGCCAGCGCTTGGTGCCGGTCTCATATACATAGAGGCCTGCGTTGGTGCCTGCCAGCAAGTGACCCTGTGAAGTGCGCCATAACGCCCGCACATAATTGGTCGCCGCATCGTCGGAAATATTCTCCGTCCGCGTGGCGTGCGGATCGTAACGGCAAAAGCCTTTGTCGGTAGCGAACCAGACAACCTCTTCCGCGTCGATGAAAACTCCGAAGATATGATCCGAACGCAGCGCGCCGCCGGTCTCTTCAAAAGTGAAATGCTCGATTACTTTGCCGTCGCGAACCTGAAAAGCACCGCGACCGTCAGTGGCAACCCAAATATCGCCGTGCGGGCCGCGGGCGATCGCTGTAACTGTGCCGGTCCCGGCTTTCGCCTTGATCGGTTTCGTCGGGTCAGTGAGGTCCAGCAATCCACTCTCGTCCGCCCGCGCCCGCGCGCCGGCCCAAAGGCGGCCCTGGCCGTCGGTTTCCAACGCATTGATAAAATAGGTTCGGGGCTTGGCGGCCAGATCTTTCACCAAACCATTTTCGATCACGAGCACGCCGCGACTTTGGCTGCCGGCATATATTTTGTCGCCCACTAAAGCAACACTGGTGATCTTCAATGGTCCGGGGTGATCGACGTCCGCCGATTGCAGCGGTTGGTCCGGAATCGTGCGCACTGCGAAGGACTGATCTGTTTTCAGTTGGCAATCAAAGATGACGCCGCTTTCACTGGCCATGATTACGCGGCCAGGTTGCGGGCTGATCATGGCGGTGATTACTTTGCCTTCGGTTTCTTTTACGACTTCAAATCTCGCATTCACGAGACGGCCCGCGCCGTTGTCAGTTGCGATCCAGAGTGAGCCGGAATCGCCCGCCTGCAACGCCAGGACGCGGCCGGCCGGCAAACCGGGTGCGGAAATGGCGTTCGTGCGCCGGCCGTCATAACGGGCCAACCCGCCATCGGTGGCAAACCAGGTCACGCCAAATTCAGTCACCGCGATCGCATGCGCGCGATCGGAAGGCAGTCCATGAAAAGAAGTTACCGCGCCCCACTGATGCAGGTTCTGAGGCGGCGTCGGTGATGGCGACGGTGAAGGAGAAGGCGAAGGTGACGGGGAGGGCGAAGCAATTGGAATTGCCGGCGGATTTTGCGCCGACGAAGAGAAAGGCAAAGGCAGCAACCCGCCTAACAACAGAACGGTGATAAGCAAACATTGCGCTGTGAGCCGCGCACCGCGGGCATCCGGCAAGGAGATTTCATTGCGCGCCTTAGCAGCGGCGATCGAGTTGCGGCGCCGTCGAGTGTTGGGAAGTGCAAGATTGGGGTTCAAAGTAAGTGCGGCAAACTAAGTATCGACAAGCGCCCACTTCAGTGAATGGGTTCGGACTTTCCCGGCGTTGTTCCTCACGACGGCTGTGCGCTCCACAGCCTGCCATCAACCAACCCAATCGGTTCAAGCGGGCGGCGCGGGATATGCAAGGGCCATCGCACTGTGCGCTGGTGCCGCCTGTAAACAACGAAAACTCTGTCACCCGAGACCTTTAAGTGCGCCTTTGCGGGAATGTCCGCTTTCCATAACACATCGTTGCCTCTACACAGAGAGACAGAATCCTCAATCGTGTTGTCGCCAGAGCTCTCCCTGTATCCGCTCATGTTAGTAACTACCAGGTAGAAATCGCGCTGATAGAGCTCGATCTGCCAGAAGGTGGCGCGGCCATTGGCAGTACTTCTCCATTTCTCATGCCCGGTTGCGGAATCGATCGCAGCCCAAAGCAAATCGTAGCCGATGACATGAATAGTTCCCTCAGAATCGATGATCGGAGTATCAGTGAACGGTGGCCCATCAGAGGCCCACTTCCAGAGGATCCGATTTCGAGAATCGAGCATGTAAAGCGTGTCACCGACGGTGGCCAGTTTTCGACTGGGTGACAAGCGCGAGACCTGCATCTTTGGAGGCTCGGCGAACCCCCAGTAGTGTGCACTGGGGCGCAACGCTTCGTATCCGGTCTGCGAACAAGTGAACGAGGTCGAGACGAATATGATAACTATAAGACCAATGGTTTGAAGACACTTCATAAGCGACCCGCTGGTTTACTTTCTCGGCTTTTGGGTTTCCCGCTTCTGTTCTTCGATGAACTTCTTGCGATCGCGGTCGATCCAGCCTTCCAACTCCGCAGCGGCTTTTTCCAGTTCATCGTTATTCAGCAGGCCGCGCCGCAACGCTTCGAAGAAAGCCCGCGTACGCACGTTGTAAGCGAGCTTGTCATAAGCTTCGTGCGGCGTGCCTTCGGCGGTGGAAACGAAAAGCTTCTCATAAAGTGTGGCCAGGCGACTCTCAACTCCGCGCAGGCTCAACGAACATTTACGTGCGATGGCCCAGTTCGAGAGACCCAGCGCCAGGTAGTAGAGCGCTTCCGCTTCGAACTCCGTCAGCAGCGGCCGCTTGAATGAATCCTTAAAAGCCGGATCGATCATGTCCGCGCCGTCTTCCAGCACGGCGGCGACGAAACGCAGGAAACGCGATTCGGGATTGTTCTTATGAATGAAACCGTAGGCCGGCGGCGGATCGACTGACTTTACGATCTTGCGAATCTCGTTGATGTAAATCTCGTGGGGGAACTGCGTCCAGAAAATAATTCGCGCCGTGGGAAAATCGCGCCAGATCGCGCGCGCGGCTTTCACGCCTGAAAGCTTCGGCATCTGAATGTCGAGGATCGAGACTGCAGGTTTGTGCTCGAGCGCAAGTTTCACAGTCTCTTCACCATCGCCCGCCTCGAGCACGGGAAGATGCGATGGGAACTCACGCTCCAGCACCTCGCGCAGGTAGGCGCGTTGGCCCACGTTGTCTTCGGCTATCAGGATTGACATGTTCGTGTATTAATCGTTGCAGCATTTAAGTGTCGATCTCATCACCAGCGCTGGTCAATGTGGTTACCCACAACCTGTCAGAGAGGCGCTCACGTGATGAGTTGGAAACTTACATGACGTCGTTAGCTTTCTCACCATTTGCAAAATTAGCGTGGTTGCTGAAGTGTGTCAGCTTACAACAACGGCATAAATGGGGCCAATGAGAAATAAACAATGTCACAACATGTCAGTATCTACGATAATAAGAATAGGGGAGCCGTGATCTTAGATTTAAGGCATTTGATGAGAAGGTCACAAAATGCGCACATCTACGACAAATAGGATGTGAGATGCGATAGATTCAGGAGACAAGGCATCCAGTTAGAAAAGAGCTCTTAGAAGGTGTTCTATTGATAGAGCATTTACTTAAGCTAAGGAGTAGTCCATGCCAATAAGGAGTAGTCCATGCCACGAACCCCAATTCCCAATCATTTGATTCATCGTCCAGAAGACGTAGAACGTGACACCCAACGATTCGATTATTTGTGCCGGTTGGCTGAGGAAGTTGCCATTCCCGTCGTTAAGAATGGGCTATTTCGCGAATTTGAGCAGACGACGACTACTGGCGGCGGAATTCTGACTGACGAAGCAAAATATGCGCTGGAAGCGCTTGCGGGGGATGCGGCGATTCTGGAGGATCTCAATGAAGCAACGGTGTTGGAAGATTTACAGATGATTTTAAATGATGCGCTCCCCCCACCTGATGAAGAGGAATGTCATGAACACGCTCGGGGACTAGCACAGTTACTGATGAGCGGTTGGCTGGAAACTCTGCGCGCTGCCCAGTCGGAGTCAGAAATATTAGTACTCTCTGATTACCTGCTTCCCGAGTCGCGATTGAGTGGGCTTTCCTGGCTCATGGAAAAATTCGGAGCGACGAAACCGGAGTTGCATGAACTCTTGGAAGATGTTGCCTGGTTTGCTGTAAATGGCGAAGACGTTGCCGCCATCATGGGAGGATTGCGGGAACAACTTTTTCGGGAACCGAGGCTCGTTGATCTGCCTTTCGAGCTTGTTATGATGGGTACCCCTGATGAGCCAGCTCTTGTGATGCCCCGACCTTTATATGAGCGCCTGATTCATGAAATAGAACTCCAGGCTCAGCGAATGAAAATTCATGCACCGGCTGCGGTTATGCCAGCCGCCTTCGTGCCGTCTCGAGCACCAAATGTTCTTTCTGCGCGAAGCGTGAGCGCCAGCGCTGCTCTCGACATAGTTACTGAGCCCTTGCCTCGGCAGGGTTACACGTATTTCTCTAGAATTGCTTCAGTCAGAGCCTCGAATGTCGAGAAGCAAGTGCAGTATGCTCTTGGGGCTACAGATTGAAAGCTATGTCTTCCTCCAGCTTGTCCGCCGTACTGACAAATCGGTATTTGCCAATTCCTACTCCGCGGTCGTCTGCCCGAGCCAGACGGGCGGCGACAAGACGCTCCATTAACAGGACCGATTTCTCACTTTCGGAGTAATACATACGCAGAACCTCGCAGTGGTGCGGCCACTGCCCACGCCTACCGTACCAATCCAGTTGCATTAAACTTCCAACCACAAATTGACACTCATCGTCTCCCAGATCGGGATGCAAGCATAGAGAAGGCTGCGACGGCAATTTGCCGTGTTCTGGATAGAGTGAGTGGGTATGACCGCTGAGTACCAAATGGGCCAGCGGGTATGCGCCATTTGGACTTTGCCGGTCGAGCGTAGCTGCAACGTCTGTATCATTCTTCATCGACATCGAAAAGTGAGGTCGGGACGGCGGATAATGAACTGGATGATGAACGGCCAAGATCCGAAAATCCTTTCGATCGCGTTGGTAGTTCTGGTCTACCACTGACTGAAGAGCTTCGAGTAGAGGATTAGTTACCTCACCTTGGGCGCGTAGATTGGGCCACCAGTCATGACTAATGCTATCCACGAAATAAAGTTGCACCTCCCCGCTACCGTTGGGAATGGGAGTCTGCAACGCGAGCCCGGCGTCAGCAACGCGGTATTTCAACGTCTTCAGCCTTAATTTTTGTGCCTCGATATCTGAGTCAGCCAGCCAAAATGGAAGTTTTCCGGGCCACGCGTCGTGATTCCCGTAAATCGATGCTATGTCAGGACAGACCTTCGCCAGATCATCCAGAAATTCCCGGCCAAGCTTTAACGACTCCTTATCTCCGAGACTAGTTAGATCTCCCGTATCAACCAACCAGGTCTTGCATTTCGACCAGGCTTTATCTTTAGCGGTAATTTCACCTAGAAACGTCTTAAAGAGTCCAACCGCTCGCCGATCGTGGGGTGCCACTCCCTCAATCAGCCACTTAACAAACGAGGAGGGGAAGTATTTGCTAAGCTTTCGAATGGCCTGGCGAACCGTGACTGCATTCGGCGACCTCGGATCAGTCACATGAAGGTCTGAGATGTGAACAATCTGCAGAAAGGGTTTGAAATCATCCATGAGGAACCTCCTGTTTGAGGCCAATTAAGGGATCCGCAACAGTTCTGCTACTTGAAGGCCGAGGCGCCGAGTAACTTCATCTTTCAATCTTTTGCGGAGCCGTTGAAGACGCTTCCGCTCGCGAGGGTTAAGGCTTTTGCGGAAACCGAGTTCTTTGGATAGTAACGCGACTAAGTCTCGATCCTTGGGAGTCATTTCGTCAAGGAGCGCGCCGGTAACTTCAAGCAACCTTTCAAGCAGGATCTGGCGATCCGGTGGTACATGAGAGTCGGGCACTTCGTGAGCTGGTTCATCAATTGGTAAAAAAGTTTGCTGAGAACTGCGCTGGCGAAAGAGATCTGCCACACGTCGTTTGAGGATCAGCATCGCCAGTTTGTACAGGCGCTCACGCTCAGTTTCGTCAGTCGGCGAACTAGGCTTGAACCAGGATGGGGGTAGCGCATTTGGCCGACTCTCAATGTATGTGATCAGCCCGAGCAGTGTATCGCTCATGAGATCGTCGTGATCGGAGCGCAAGGCGGGCAAATGGCGTCGCAGATAGACACGATGTTTATCTCGAATATTTAGTAGTTCTGACTTCCACCACGGCGTCTCTTCGCTAATTTTGTTCAGAGTCACGTGAGTAATCAATCAGTATAGATTAAATGACGGATGCGCTCTTGGAGTCGCCATTCTCCTACAAGCAGAAACGATCAGCAAGGTAGGTTACCGCACTTTAGAGGAAGGGCGGTCACCGCTTTGGCTCGACTACCTTCGAGGTTGGAAAAAGATCTTCGACGAGTCTATTGGCGCTCATAGGGATGGTTGCAAATCTTAGCTTTCACTTTCTGCCTTGGCAACTTTGTGATACATCTCTCTCCATGAAACTTAGAAAAATGTTGTTATCGTTGACTTCGCTACTGCTTATCACGCTTGTTACTTTCACGATTCGAGGTGGTACCGAGCGTAGGAATTTCCGGCATCAATCGTTCGGGCAAGGCAAGGCGTTCGCAGCCGAACCGCGTGACGAGAAGCTTTGGAAGAAAGCCCTCGACATCCAGCGTCGGGCCATCGTCATTGATTCGCACAACGATATAACCACGGCGATGACGAACGACGATTACGATCTGGCCGGCGCGCCACCGTTTCCCTATCGCACCAGCATCGAGCGCATGAAACAGGGCGGGCTGACTGCTGAATTCTTTTCGCTTTATGTGCGGCCCTGGTACGTGGCGCATGGAGGTGCGGCGCGGCGGACGCTGGACATGATCGATTCCGTCTATCGCGCGGCGGAACGCCATCCAAACGATTTAGTCATGGCTACCACGGCCGCTGATATTCGCCGCGCTAAGAAGCAAAAAAAGATTGCCGCGCTGATGGGTATCGAAGGCGGACATGCGATTGAGAATTCCCTGGCGACGCTGCGTGAGTTTCACCGTCTGGGCGTGCGTTATATGACGCTCACCTGGAACAACACCAACGATTGGGCCGATGCCGGGCGCGGCGAAAAGAAACATCAGGGTCTTTCGGATTTTGGCAAAGAAGTCGTGCGCGAGATGAACCGGCTCGGCATGCTGGTCGACGTGTCGCACGTTTCCGACGACACGATGAGCGATGCGCTGGACGTTTCCACTGCGCCGATCATCGCTTCGCATTCTTCGGCGCGCGCGCTCAGCAATGTGCCGCGCAATATTCCTGACGACCTGCTGCGGCGGATCGCAAAAAATGGCGGCGTGATCCAGGTAAACTTTTACAGCGTGTTCGTAGATGCGGCGACGGTAACTCCGCAAAACGAAGCCCGCAACCGGCAGTTGAAAGCGCAGCAGGACGCGCTCGATGAAAAGTATAAGAACGATCCGGAAAGGCTGGCGGAAGAAGGTGACAAGCTTGATGCGGCCCATCCCCTCCCGCCCCTGCCGCTCTCGAAGTTAATCGATCATATCGATCACATCGTGAAGGTTGCCGGTATCGATCACGTCGGCATCGGCGCCGACTTTGACGGTGCGGTCGACATGCCCGAAGGTGCGCAGGACGTATCGATGCTACCGAATATCACTTATGAACTGTTGAAACGCGGTTACAGCGAGCAGGACATACGCAAGATTTTAGGCGAGAACTTTCTCCGCGTATTTGCGGCAGCGGAGCGCGTCGCGCGCAGCGCCAGTAGGACGATCAGCGGCGCCGGCAGCACGCGCAGAATTAATTCCAAGTAGCTAAGAAAGAATGCGCGCGAAAAAAAGAATGCGCGCGATTGGTAGTCGGGCTACCCACCGTGCGCAGTCTTTCGTAAGGCGAAAAGATCAGCGTTATCGCTTCTGATCGCCCTGGCCACCCTGCTGGGCGTTCGTGCCGCCACCCTGTTGCGCGTTGCCACCCTGATCGCCGCGCTGTTGGTTGTCCTGCTGGCCGCCGCCGCCCTGATAATTCTGTTGCGATGAGCCCTGGCCACCCTGTCCGGTTTGGCCGGTGGATTGATTCTGTTCCTGAGTGCCTCCCTTTTCCTGACCGCCGCCCTGGCCCGTTGTACCTGTCGGGGCCCCGGCCGCAGCACTTGAAGTTTTGGGATTACCAGTTTGTTCGTTTCTGTCTTCAGGCATTGTCTTAACCTCCATCGTTTCGTTATGAGATTGGGGGCGTGATGATTTCCTGCGTGAGTTGTCAGCCACCCAGGTGAGAGTTTGTAATATCAAAAACTATGCCGGAGAGCGTCTTAAGAATTCGTTAAGTTTGCTAGCCGCGACGTCATGTTGCAATACGTTCTGGACAAGACAAAAATGAAAAGCGTACAGCGTGGAACCGCTTAAAATAAAAAGCCAAATAGATGGTGGCGTGAAGGATGCGCCCCGTTACGGCCAAACGGTTTTGACATTGATTATTTGAGCAGGAATGGTGTAGTGATCTGCGGTTCCGGACATCCTTTTCAAACCTACTCCGGATCAGGCAGGAAGTGCTTATGAACCATACAACCAACGGATTTACGGTGGCGAGTCACTTCGCGGACAAGACTCCCAACGTGCGCAAGATCTATGACCAGTTACTGAAGCGGCTGAGAAAAGTTGGCCCTTTCGCCGAAGATCCAAAGAAGACTTCAATTCACCTGGTCAACGTTACGGCGCTGGCCGGCGTAGCTACGCGCAAAGATTCCCTGGTGCTGACAATTAAAAGCGATCGTCCGCTCAAGAGCTCGCGCATTCACAAGTCAGAGCAGACGTCAGCCCGGCGCTTTCACCATGAGGTCATACTCGCGGCCCCGGCGGATATAGATGACGAATTAATGGAGTGGCTCACGGACGCATATGCGCTGAGCGCCTGATTGCCAGAGACCAGGGGCTAGAGAGAGGCTAGTAAAAACCTGAGACCACGCCGAAGACGTCGTCATTGCTTTTCCTAGTCTCTAGCCTCTAGCCTCTAGTCTCTATCCAGAAGCAATGGCTTTGAAAACGTATCTACTCTTGATCGTGATGGGCTTAGCGCTGGCTTTGCTGGCGATACTTGTGTTTGGGATCGCGCCGGGCGTGGTCTCACTGCAACTGTATGCCCTGCTGCTCGCGTACACCGCATGTCTTTACACGGGCGCTGCATTGTCGGAAGGCCGGCCGCTTTGGCTGAGTATAGAAGTTGGCGTCTCGACGGTGGTATTCGCGTGCGCTTCTCTGGGCGTATGGCAATCGTCGCGCTGGCTGGCGGCAGGATATTTGGTCCATGGCCTCTGGGACCTTTGCCATCATCCCAAACGAATTCGCACGCGGGTGGTGGATTGGTTTCCGCCAATCTGTGCGACCTTTGATTTTGCGGTAGCGGGGTTTATTGCGGTGCGGTATTAAGAAGGCCGATTAGCCATGCGGTCTAGAGCCGTCGCGGAGCGACGGTGGAATCTAGCCCAGCCTTTCCAAGGCTGGGAGCCCCGCAGTAGCTTCGACACGGAAAAATCGCTCTCGATCCCGGCCTTGAAAGGCCGGGCTAAATTCACTCGACGCTACGCGGCGACACCGCAACTGCCGACCGCCCACCACCTCGCTATTGCGCCACCAAAGCTGCTTCATTAACGGTCTGGGCTGAGCGAGCAGAACGCGGTTCATGACCCAGGGTCGCGTGCAGCAGTTTGGTGATCTCGTCCGATCCGGCTGCCATGTCGCTGGCAATGCGTCCGTCCGCGCCAATCACTACTGCGTTCGGTGTTACGTGCGACTGAAACGCGAGGGCCACTTCCTGCGCCTCCTGCAAAAGGATCGCGCGCAAGCCATTCCTGGCGACGTTCACAAAATTTTCTTTGATGGTTCCCTTACTGATGATTGCGATGGTCAGTTCCGCCTGATGTTCTTTTTGCCAAAGCCCGATTTCCTTGAAGAAGAGCACGCATGGCCCGCACATGGGGCTGACAAAAACGAGCATCAGCGGTTTGCCTGGTTCCAGCAACGATCTCAGGGAAGTTGTCCCGCCTTCATAGTCCGGTAAAGAGAAATCAGGCGCGATGGCACCAACCGGCAATCCCTGAGATCCGTGACTGGGATTTACTGCTTCGCGCTGGTTCCGTTGGCGGCCATAAAACACGGCGGCAATCGCGCCGGCGCCGAGCGCGATTATGATCAACCATTGCCAGGGCCGCATGCCCGCGAGTGAATCCAACAGACTCGTGTTCGCGGCCTGCGGTTGTTGCCAGAGAACAAATGCCGCGCCGAGCGCGAACACAACGTTGCGCGCCAGCGTGGGCCAACCAAGCGGCCGCGAATAAAGCTGGCCAAAACAATGACAGTCGTGGGTGCGGCCCTGTTTCAGGTTGTAGCCGATGGCGACTACAAACAACATCAGAATCCCGAGCGCCGCCGCTGCGCTGACTTGCGTCGAGGAAGTGAAGAGGAGACCAATCGCAATTGCGAGTTCAAAGGCGGGCAACAACATCGCTATCGTTCGCACGAACGCCGGCGGTGCCCCAAAGTTCTTCACGGCTTCCCGGGCGCCATCCTGGTCCAGGAATTTTGTTATTGCCGCAACGCCGAAAACAGCGCTGAGCGCCAGGCGTAGGATTATGAGCGTAAGTAACATTGCTGTTGATCAATAGATCGGTCTGCTATTAACAAAAAGAGCGGGGGCAAGCCGCCCTTCCTTACTGCGAGTACTTTCAGTTTGAGGACCTTTATGCCAATGTGTCACGCAAGTCCGCCTACTTGCAGTCAGGAAGGGCGGCTTGCCCCCGCTCTAGTTCGCCTCACTTCATTTTTGCGATTATTGCTTCGGCGAACTCAGCGGTTCCGGCGGTGCCGCCGATGTCTTTCGTGCGCACTTTCCCCTCTTCAAAAACGGTCATCAGCGCCCGCTCAATGTTGTCTGCGGCTTCCCGTTCGTTCAAATAACGCAGCATCAGAATTCCGGATTGCAGCAACGCAGTGGGGTTGGCGATCCCTTGTCCCGCAATGTCCGGAGCTGAGCCGTGGACTGCTTCGAACAACGCGCCCTTTTCGCCGATGTTCGCCGCGGGAACCAGACCGAGGCCGCCAATCAAGCCGGCGCACAGGTCGGAGACGATGTCGCCGTAAAGGTTTTCCAACAGCATGATGTCAAACTGTTCCGGGCGCATCACCAGTTGCATGCAGGCGTTGTCGACAATCTTATCGTCAGCCTCGATCTCCGGATAACTCTTCGCGACATTGTAGAAACATTCAAGAAACAGCCCGTCGGAAAGTTTCATGATGTTGGCCTTATGAACGGCCGTAATCTTTTTCCGCTTCTCACTGCGCGCGAATTCAAACGCGAACTTCGCGATGCGCGTCGACGCCTTTTCAGTAATGACTTTGATGCTCTCCACCACGCCCGGCACCACGACGTGCTCGATTCCCGAATACAGATCTTCGGTGTTCTCGCGCACGACAACCAGATCGAGTTCGGGATAGCGACAGGGTACATTCGGCAACGCGCGCACGGGCCGTAGGTTTGCGTAGAGATCCAGCGCCTTGCGCATGCCGACGTTTACGGAGGTAAAGCCTTTGCCGACTGGCGTGGTAATTGGTCCCTTGAGGGCGACGCTGTTTCGTTCAATCGAATCCAGCAGATCCTTCGGCAGCGTATCGCCGAATTTCTCAAGCGCCTGAGCGCCGGCAAAGTGCGTTTCCCAGGTGATCTCGACACCCGCCGCCTCGATGATGCGGACTACGGCGGAGGCTACTTCGGGCCCGATGCCATCGCCCGGAATCAGTGTGATAGTATGTTTCATAAGCAGAAGTCAGTTGATCCCGGCGGTGAAACCGGCCGTCCACTCCCCAAAAAAATCAGACGTTCAGGATAAGGCTTCGGGCGTTTGCTGACAACTGACGAGAAACAGAAACACTGGCTATGCAGACGGCTGACCCTTTTCCCAGGACCGCGGATGTTGTAATAATCGGCGGCGGCGTAATTGGCCTGGCGATCGGACGTGCCCTGGCGCGGCGCGGCGTATCTCAAATAGTTTTGATCGAGCGAGGCCGATTGGGTGCCGAGGCGTCTTCGGCCGCCGCCGGCATCATAGGCCCGCAAGCCGAAGCGAATTGCGCCGATGACTTTTTTCAACTCGCTTGTCAGAGCCGTGACATGTATCCCCACTTTGCCGCGGCCTTGCGCGAAGAGAGCGGGACCGATATTGAACTCGATCAGACCGGCACACTTTATCTGGCTTTCACGGAACCAGATGAAACTGAACTAGCGCATCGCCACCAATGGCAAACGGACGCCGGCTATGACGTGGAACGTTTAGATGCGTCCGAAGCGCGCATGTTTGAGCCGGCTGTTTCAGATGGTGTTCGCAGTGCACTGAGATTTCCGCGCGACATGCAGGTAGAAAACCGTCGACTGGTCGCAGCCCTCGCATCCGCGAATGAACAACTCGGAGTGACATTCGTTAGCGGTTGTGAGGTGCGGGAAGTTTGCGAGCAAAGAGGCCGAGTGACTGCGGTTGAGACTTCATTGGGCCGCATCTCCACGCCCTTTGCGATTATTGCGGCCGGAGCCTGGGCTGATTCGATTTCCCTCCCGGACATATCGACGCCGCCGGTGCGCATCGAACCCGTGCGCGGTCAGATGCTTTGTTTTGAAACCAACCCCCGGCTGGCGCGTCATGTTCTTTACAGCCCGCGAGGTTATTTGGTGCCGCGTGCGGACGGCCGTTTGCTGGCCGGTTCGACCACGGAACACGCGGGATTTGATAAGCGAGTTACGACCGCTGGTGTTCACAAATTGACTGAGCACGCGCTGGAGATGATCCCGGCGTTGGGGAGTTTGCCGCTGATCGATTCGTGGGCCGGCTTGCGGCCGCGAGCAGATGACGGGTTGCCGGTGTTGGGCCAGAGTGCGGACATCGAAGGTTTAATATATGCCTGCGGGCATTACCGCAACGGAATTTTGCTGACGCCGGTTACGGGCGAATTGATCGCCGGCATTGTGTTGGGCGAGTCTGCGCCTGCTTTCATTTCAGCGTTTGCGCCCGATCGCTTTCATTTTGCGGGCGGGGGCCAGCTTGAATAAAATTTACGTATGAAACGTTTAGTCGCACTCGTACTCTTGAATGTTATTTCGTTGTTGCTATTGAGCTCGCAGACCGCGGCTCAATCCGGACGAGTTACGCCCTCGACGCCCGTTCCTTCAGCCGCGCCGAAAACTGCCGTTGCGGATCCCGCAAAGGATGCGACGGCGCCTGACGCTGCGACTCAGCCTGCAATCGTCGACACGCGTCCGGCCGGCGTTCTTTACGACGAAGCTAACGATTACCTGCGCCGTAAGTTTGTCGAATTCAACGACAAAAAACTTCCCTACGATCCGAAGATGGAGGCGCAGACGCGACAGGAGCAAAAGGACTTGGCGATGCGCCACCTCGCAACTCTTAAGCAGCGGGGAATTGCCGGAGGCGATCTGTTCTTCCTGGCGATGCTGAATAGTATTGCCGGAAACAATGAGGGGATGCTTGAGAACCTGCACGCGTTTCTGGCTTCACCGATGAAACCCGAGGGAGCAAATGCCCAAAGCGCGCGGCGAACTTTGATAATCGACGCAGTCAGGAAAAACAAGTTCGCCGATGCGGAAACGATTTTGAAAGAATACATCGCGCTGCAGCCGCAAAAAGCCGAGGACCGTTATGCGATAGAAAATGTGTTGGCGACCGCCTATGTCAAAATCTTGGATATTGAAAAGGCCGAGCCGCACGCGCAGGAAATGCTGAAGGCCGCGCGCGTCGCCAGCGCCGAGGCGAAGGAAGCCTTTCGTCGTGATGACTTGCTCTTTTCCGCCAGCAACATGCTGTTTGATATCTATTTGAAGTTGCACAAACAAACAGAAGCGATTTCGCTGCTGCAGGATTTACGTCGGCAGGCGCTGAGTTTTCCTTCCGGCAATCTTTATCGCCTGGCAACGCGCCGGCTGGCAGGCGTGGTACCCGCGACCGACATGCCCAGGTTGTTCGATCAGCTGCCACCGCAAACAAATCAGCCGCCGGCGATTGATGTTGCGGAATGGATCGGACAAAAGCCGGCCACGCTGGCTGACCTGCGAGGCAACGTGGTGCTGCTGGATTTTTGGGCTCCCTGGTGTGGCCCATGCCGTGCGACCTTTCCGAAGTTGCAGGAGTGGCATGAGTCTTACAAAGAGAAGGGTCTGGTAATTCTTGGCTTAACGAATTTCTTTGGCCGCGTTGAAGGGCGGACACTCGAACCGCAGGCAGAGTTGAAGTATCTGAAAGATTTCAAACTGAAGAATCGTTTGCCGTATGCGTTCGCAGTGGCTGATAACAACAAGAACGATGTCAACTATGGCGTCCTCTCGATTCCGACTTCGTTCCTGCTCGATCGTCGCGGCGTTGTGCGCTTCATAAGCGTCGGGGCGAGTCCTGATGAAGTGGCGGCGTTGGGGAAGATGATTAAGAAGTTGGTTGAAGAAGATGAGCCGCAGCCGGCGAAAACGGTCGGGGAGGGCGCGACCCGCCATTAGGCGAAATTGACACGCTAGCGCTAGACTTCCGGCACGTAGGACAGACATTCTTGTCTGTTCCGGCGTCAAAGATTGAGAGGTACGAAGGGACAGGCCGGAATGCCTGTCCTACTGAAAGATGCAAGGTTCAAACATCACTATCGGGATTGCTTTTCTCGCCGGCTTGGCGTCGTTTCTTTCGCCGTGTGTCTTGCCGCTCGTGCCCGGTTACATCTCGCTGATGTCGGGCGTAAGTATTGACCGGTTGAAAGAAGGCGGTTCGCGCTCTTCGGCACGGCGCGCGGTGATTTTCAACTCCCTTGCTTTCAATGCCGGCCTGTCGATTATCTTTCTGGCGCTGGGCGCGACGGCGGGATGGTTGGGATCGGCTGTGCTCAGCAATCCATGGGTGCGGATCATCGGCGGCCTGGTAATCATAGCCTTTGGTTTGCACCTGATTGGACTGTTAAAGATTACGGCGCTCTATCGCGACACGCGCAAGTTTTCTGATGAGAAGCCACGCGGCATGCTGGGCTCTTTGACGCTGGGGATCGCGTTCGCCGCCGGTTGGACCCCATGCATTGGTCCAATCCTGGGCGGCATCATCGGCTTGGCGGCAACCAGTGGTGGCTGGAAAGGCGGCCTCGTACTTTCCGCTTTCTATTCCGCCGGCCTGGCCCTCCCGTTTTTGGTAACCGGCCTGGCGATCAATCAGTTTCTGGGTTTCTACTCAAAATTTCGCCAGCACTTGCACAAAGTCGAAGTGGTATCCGGCGTAGTACTAATCCTGATCGGATTGCTGGTGGCCAGCGGTTACTCGACGCTGTTGGCCAGTTCGAAACTCGCCGCGATCATGCCCAACGCGGAAAACTGGATCAGAACGCCCGCGGTGGTTCCATCTGCTAACACGGGTGCAACTCAGCCCGCGAGTAGTTTTCCCGTCGCGCCGGACGTCGAGTTCCAAACTCTCGACGGCAAGCCTTATCGTTTGGCCGATCTGCGCGGGCACGTTGTGCTGTTGAACTTCTGGGCCACCTGGTGCATCCCCTGCCGGGCGGAGATTCCCGAGTTCAACGCCATGCAGCGAGATTTGAAAGCGCAGGGACTGGAAGTGGTTGGCGTCTCCACTTCGCCGACGGATTCAGTTGATGTGATCAAGGAGTTCCAGAAGGATATCAGCCAGGAGTACACCGTCTTGCGCGGCGGCGAGGGCCTGAGCGAAAAATTCGGCAACGGACCGGGTCTGCCGGTAACGCACATCATCGATCGCGAAGGCCGCCTGCGTGAGAAGTTAATCGGCCAGCGCGACCGGACAGTATTTGAAAATCTTATTAAGCCACTGTTGAGCGAAGCGCCGCCAACAGCCCGGCGTTAACAGTCAATTCATCAGGGAGTTTGAATCATGAAACAGCTTTTCGGTCTCATCATTCTGGCTTTGACACTCGCGCCCGCTATGCGCGCGCAGGGCAACCACGAATACTCGCCGCTGCAGGAAAAGACGGTCAATTACAAGAACTGGACCTTCAAAGATCTGAAGGACAACAAGCCAGTCGAACTGCGTTCCCTCGTGCGCGGCAAGAAACTGGTGATGGTGGTGTACTTCGCGCCGTGGTGTCCGAACTGGAGAAACGAAGCTCCGGTGGCAGCGCGGCTCTATGAAAAATACAAAGCGCAGGGATTGGAAGTGATCGGCGTTGGTGAGTACGGATCGCGCGACGATGTGCTGGCGTATTTTGGACCAACGGGCGCGCCCTATCCGGTGGTAATGGAATCAGAAGGCCGGGAAGCGAAGCAGACGACCACCCATTATGGTTATCGCCAACTGACCGGTGACACGCGCAATTGGGGCTCCCCATGGAATATTTTTCTGGAGCCGGCGAAACTAAAGCCGACGGGCGACGTGCTGACGGAAAACGCGTGGATCGTAAACGGCGAACTAATCGAGGCGGACGTTGATAAGTTCATTGGCGAGCGGTTGGGCGTAAAGACCGCCGCCGTCATCGTCCCGTGTAAAGATTAGCCGGTCTAACGAGCGTTGTTAGCAAAGGCGCAAAGCGGACCTCAAAAGGTTTGCTTTGCGCCTTCCTTTGTGAGGACGCGCTTCTCTTGGAGTGCGGTGGCAAGCGCAGCGCGACACCGCTTTGGATTTCTTTTGGCGATGAGATTTGGTGACGCAAAGCAGATCCAAAGCGCCGTCGCCGCTCCGCTCTGCCGGCGCACTCCATAATCGCGCCTTTGCGGAAAACGATTTCATTGCTACGATTGCCGACTTTCGATCCATTGAATTTCAGCTGCTAACGAACTTTATGAAACTTCGCGTCCTTTATCACGGTCACTGTTTTGACGGCGTCGCGTCGGCGGCGACGTTCACGCGTTTTTACCACGAGTGCATCCAGCCCGAGTCTGAGGCGCAATATGCCGGTCTGTTACATCGTCCGGAAAATCTTTTTGACGAACGTCTCCTGGACGGCGACGAAAATGCCATCGTTGACTTCAAGTATTCACCGTCGCCCAGGCTTACCTGGTGGTTCGATCATCACCAGTCCGCATTTCTGACACCCGCCGACGAAGCGCACTTTCGCGCCGACACTACCGGCAAAAAGTTTCTCGACGCCGCGCGCAAGTCGTGCACAGAGTTCATCGCCGCCGTGGCCTGTTCGCAATTCGGCTTCGACGATCAGCCCATCAAGTCCTTAGTCCACTGGGCGCACATCATCGACGGCGCGTTGTACGATTCCGCCGCGCAATGCGTGGAATTGAAAGAGCCGGCACTGCAGTTAATGCAGGTCATCGAGGCCGATCCCGATGACAGTTTTATCGAACAGACGATACGGGCCCTGACCGTACAATCGCTTGATGAAGTGGCTACGAGCGCGGAAGTGCAGCGCCGCTTTCAACCCATCCGGGAACAGCATCTGCGGACGTTGGAAGTCGTTCGCGCGAAAGCCGTTCAGGCAAACGGCGTGGTCCAATTCGATCTGGTTGATGAAGGGTACGAAGGCTTCAACAAATTCATCCCCTACTACTTGTTTCCCGATGCTACTTACACCGTCGCCCTCACGCGCGGCACGCATCGCACAAAAATCTCCGTTGGCTCCAACCCGTGGAGTCCGACGCCGCGCACGCACAACATTGCGACGATCTGCGAACGCTACGGCGGCGGGGGCCACGCGGTTGTGGGCGCCGTTTCCCTCGGACCTGACGAAGTTGAGAAGGGGCGGGCGGCCATGCGCGAGATTGTGGCAGAGCTTTCGGGCCAGACCGGGTGAGCTTGGTTGTCGCAGTGAGCCGCTACTCTCCGGTTCAGTAACCCATCTCATTAGCACCTGACTTCAGTCAGGTGCCATAGGTCCGAAGAGGATCTCAAAACCGTTTTAACGGTTTAAGGAGAAACCGTTTGAAACGGTTAGGCCCTCATAACCATCGATTGATCACCGCACTAAAGTGCGATGCTAGTGAGACGTTCAAGGTGAGCACTCTAAGACTGGAACAATCACACGTCTTTCGGAGTCTAACAACATATCCGCATGAAGACTGTTTCTATTGTGTTTGTGTGCCTGATTGGAGTTGGCCTCGTCGCCTGTTCCACCAGTCGCGGCGATAACGTTGTAGTCCCGCCGGTTCTCCCAATCTCCGGTAAGCCTTCTGAAGCTCCTCGCAATTCAATTCCGCTAATCCATGTGTTCGTGGCCCTCTGTGACAACGTAAACCAGGGCATCGTTCCGGTCTCCGCGTCACTCGGGAATGGCGACAATCCCGCCACGAATCTTTACTGGGGAGCAGCTTTCGGTGTGAAGACGTTTTTCAGTAAGAGTAAGGATTGGCAGCTCTTGTCGGCAACGCCGAATCCGCAAGCCGCGATCCTGGAAAGGCTGGTCTTCAAGCACCGAACGCGCGAAGTGGTTTTGGTTGCCGACGCGTATCGAGGCAAGGAAATCAAAAGCGCGACGCTCGACTTCCTCGGCGCAGCCGCCGGTCAACCCGGCGAGCAAATCAATCTCGGCGGCCAAAAACCACTAAATCTGAATCTTCGTGGCAGCGCCGACTTGGTTGTCTACATCGGTCACGATGGCCTGATGGACTTCACGCTAAATTCAACCCCGACTCAGGAAGATCAACGTCAGCGCAAAGCAATCATTCTGGCGTGCGCCAGCAAGCAGTACTTCTCAGAATCCCTGAAGCGCACCGGGGCCTCACCTCTGCTATGGACCACCAACCTGATGGCGCCTGAAGCTTACGTGCTGTCCGCCGCAATCGATGGCTGGATCAAGGATGAAAGCGATGAGGAGATTCGTTTGCGCGCAGCGAAGGCTTATCACAGTTATCAGCATTGCGGGTTGAAGAGTGCGAACAATCTCTTTGCCACGGGCTGGTAGGGGTTAGAGTTGGTCAACGGGCCAGCCCTTATTTCCATAGAGCCTTCTAATAGAATCCCAGCGATCAACGTGCGATCGACGGTCAACCAGTTGGCGAAGCCAACGGCATATCCGTAGCCCACAGCGCAAGCTGTGGGTAAATCGCCCTGGAGCAAAATAGAGCCCCTGCGGGGCGGCATAAACCACGACGAAGGTTAGGTATTATGTCGCTCGCTTCGCGAGCTTGGGTTCAATCGCGGGCGTAATCCCACAGCTGGCGCCGTGGGCTACGGATATGGCCGCCCGCTTTGCGGGCTGCAACCTTCGCGCACGCGTGCGTTCATGAGATTCTCGAGCTTGCCGTTGCGCTCTTCGTAATTCCTGTCATAGACTCGCCGCGCTCTTTCTTCTATTCCCGCCGGTCACGGTTTCGATGAACGCGAGCGCTAACTCCAAACCGAATATCCGCACGGAGGCCGTCGCCGGCATTACGACCTTTTTCACGATGGTCTACATCGTGATCGTGAATCCGCAGATACTGTCCACTGCAGGTACCGGGATGGCTTTCAGCGGCGTGCTGACGGCCACGGTTCTGATTTGCTTTACGATGACGCTGTTGATGGGCGTGTACGCGAAGCTGCCGTTTGCGGTCGCGCCGGGCATGGGCATCAACGCGTTTTTTACTTTTACGATCATCCTGGGCCAGCGCGTTCCGTGGCCGGTGGCGCTGGGAATTATCTTCTGGGCCGGCGTGTTGTTCCTGCTGGTATCAGTCACTCCGGTTCGCGAGACGATTGCGCGCGCCATTCCTAAAGAGTTGCGCATCGCAACCGCCGCGGGGATCGGCATCTTCCTGACGTTTATCGGATTGAAAAACGCGGGGTTCATCGTGGCCGATCCGGTTACCTTCGTGAAACTGGGCCACCTGGGCATGCCGGCCCTGCTCACGATTCTTGGTGTTGGCATCGCGATCTTTCTGATGTCACGGAAGAGTCCCTTTGCTTTTCTGGCTGCGATTATCCTGGTCACGGTAATCGCGTGGGCGCGCGGGATGGTAACTACGCCACCGGCGCTTTTGGCGATGCCGGATTTCAAAAGCGTCTTTCTTAAGTTGGACATTCTTGGCGCGCTGAAACTGTCCCTGTTGCCGGCTATGATCGCAATCCTGTTCACCGATCTTTTCGATTCGATCTCGACGTTCATCGGCGTGGCCCACGCAACCAATCTACTTGATGAAAATGGCCATCCACGCAATCTGCGCCAGGGTCTGATCGTGGATGCGGTGGCGACGTTGGGAGCAGGATTAGCTGGCACGTCTTCCGGCACTGCATATATCGAAAGCGCCGCGGGTATCGACATGGGTGGTCGCACCGGTTTGACGTCAGTCTTCACCGCACTTTGTTTTCTGCCCTGTTTCTTCCTGGCTCCGCTCGTGGGTATGGTCCCTGCTTATGCCACGGCAGCGGTACTGATTCTGGTCGGCGCGTCGATGTTCAAGAGCGTCGGCCAGATTTCGTTCTCCAAAATCGAAGAGGGCGTGCCGGCGTTTCTGACCCTGATTTTGATTCCGCTGACGTTCTCAATTACGCAGGGCATCCTCTGGGGCTTCATTTCTCATGTTGGGCTTTACCTGATAGTCGGCCGCCGCAAAGACATTCATCCGGTGATGTATGTATTGTCGTTACTCTCTATTTGCTTGCTGGTGATGGAGCGCGTAAGGTTCTCTTAACTCCGGGGCGAACCGAACCCAGTTTTCCTGATCCACTTGATTCTGAAATGCCCGTCAACATCATTCATGAGTATCCGGGTGGTAATCACCTGCGCCGTTTTTTATCCAAGCTCGCACGTCTGGTCGGAGCTTTGTTGGTTCTTTGCAGTCTGATCACTTTTATTCCGTTGCTACTGATCATGGCGGCAGCGATTTGGTCAGCGGTTGACGGAACGGAACTAAAACTTGAGAGCCAGGACCTGCCGTTTTTTGCCGGTGCGACGATACTCACGATCGTGTTCTTCTTTGTGGGCCGACGGCTCATGCGCGGTCGCCGGCAACTCGTCCTTTTCCTGCGTCGCTTTGGCTTTGTCGGCGCTACTGAGGCCCTGACGTTTGCTTTGGCAACGGCCATCGGTTCGTCCTGGCGTCTGGTGACGCTGGATGATCACCAGATTGCGCCGGTAGGCGCCGGCAAGAAAATTCGCTGGACGTCAGTCATTGTTGGTCTGTTTGCCGGCTCGCTGGCCGTCGCGGCTGTGTTCTGGTTGTTCAACAAGGGCCTCGATGGTGCGATAAAAAGCGGTTTTGATCAGGCCGGGCGCTCGAACAATATTGTGGCTTCGATAATCGGAGGAATTTTCCTGGCCCTGATTCTGGCGCTGGTGCTGGTAATGGTGGTCATTATCCCCGCGGTTTTTTTGGCGGTGATATCGATTTTTTCGTTCGGTAGTTATCTTTCGGTGCGCCGGGCCGAACGATCAAAAACAGCACAAGTCGCAAGCTTGCAGACGATCGATCCCATGGCCCGCAAGGTTGTCAGCCGTACTCGGCGAGTGCTTAGTCCCAGATTGATCGTTGTCCGTGTGGCAGGCACAGTTTGGCAGGAAACGGTGCGCCGCCTGGCGCTGGTTAGTGCTGCCATAGTTATCGATGTTTCGGAACCGACGCCAAATCTGCTTTGGGAGATTGAGACACTAAAACCGGATTTGCGGCCGCGCTGGATTCTGGTCGCTGAGCAACAACACCTGAACGGTTTCGCAACCATGATGGGACAAAATCTGACGGTGAACCGGCGCTTGTTTGAGCTGCTAGATGGCGAGGAGATACTGGTTTATTCAATCGATCGTGAAGGTAAGAAGCGGTTCGCGCGGGCGCTGCGAGGGAAACTCGAAGGAATGTCTTTCCGTTCCGCACCGGCGCTGCGCGCTTAATCTAGTTGACTCAGACGGCGCCAGCGCATAAGTTCCCAGTTCGGATATCACTACCAGTCACACCGAATGAGCGCAAACACGTCACCACAAATCATCGGCAAATCGTTTCCCCGCAAGGAAGGCCGCCGGAAAGTTACCGGCCAGGCGCAGTATGTCGACGACCTGACTTTTCCCGGCATGCTTTACGGCACGACGGTGCGCAGCACTGCTCCCCGGGGCCGTATTAAAAACATTTCCTTTGAGGCCGGCATTCCCTGGGACGAATTTACAATCGTCACCGCTAAAGACATTCGTGACAACGGTGGCGAGAACTACGTGGCTTTGATTCTGAATGATCAGCCTTACCTTGCCGAAGAAGTGTTCAATCATCCCGAAGAAGCCATCGTTCTCCTGGCCCATCCCGACAGATACTTGCTGGAAGAAGCGCGCCGTCACGTGCGCATTGAGATCGAGGAGCTGCCGGCGATTCTCAATCTGGCAGACTCAGTCGACAAGAAAGAAATCATCTGGGGCGAAGACAACGTCTTCAAAACATTTCTGGTGGATAAGGGAAATGTTGATGAAGTGTGGAACAACGCCGACCACGTGATCGAAGGCGAATATTTCACCGGCGCGCAGGAGCAACTCTACATTGAGAACAACGGCGCGATCGCCATGGCCAACGCCGCAGATGGCGTGACGGTTTGGGGCTCCATGCAGTGCCCCTATTACGTGCATAAAGCGTTGCTGAAACTCTTCAATCTGCCGGAAGACAAGATTCGCGTGATTCAAACTGAGACTGGCGGCGGATTTGGCGGCAAGGAAGAATACCCGTCGATGATTGCCGGGCATGCCGCATTGCTGGCTTTGAAGTCGGGAAAGCCGGTCAAGATCATTTACGACCGCGCCGAAGACATGGTCGTTACCACGAAGCGCCATCCGTCGCGCACGCGGCATAAAACAGCGATTACTAAAGAAGGAAAACTGCTGGCCATGGAAATTGATTTCGTGGTCGACGGCGGCGCGTACTGCACTTTGTCTCCAGTCGTATTATCGCGCGGCACAATTCACGCCGCCGGTCCGTATCTCTGTCCCAACGTGCGCATACGCAGTCGCGCCGTCGCCACCAACATGCCGCCGCACGGCGCCTTCAGGGGCTTTGGCGCGCCGCAAAGTATCTTTGCGCTCGAGCGCCATCTCGACAAAGTTGCCAGAGAGTTGGGATTGACTGCGGAAGAGTTTCGCCGGCGCAATTTCATTCACGAAGGAGAGATGACGGCCACCAGTCAGGTGATTCACGAAAAGGTGGACATGGACGGTTTGTTGAATCGGGCTTTCGAACTCAGCGATTATCACGCCAAGCAGGAACGATTCGCCCGCGAGAACCCTTCGTCGCCAATCAAGAAGGGCATCGGCTTCGCTTCCTTCATGCACGGCGCGGGTTTTACCGGTTCGGGCGAGGTCTACCTGCAATCGGTCGTGGGTGCGGAAGCGACGAAAGAGGGCCGCGTACAAATTCTGGCGGCCAGCACCGAGATTGGTCAGGGTACAAACACGATCTTTTCGCAAATCGCGTCGGAAGCGTTGGGGATCGACTACGATTTGGTCGAAGTCATCCAACCGGACACCAGCCACGTCCCCAACAGCGGGCCTACAGTCGCTTCGCGAACAGTGATGATCGTCGGCAAGTTAGTTGAGTCAGCTGTGCTGGGTTTAAGACAAACGCTAATCGCCGGTGGCTTCTTGCAAGAGAACTATTCCTCGGAAGAATTTCAAAAAGCATGTGCGGCTTACATCGAAAAGTTCGGACCGTTGAAATCTTCTACCAAGTATCAGCCGCCGCCGGGCATTCGTTGGGATGATGACAAATATCAAGGTGACGCGTACGGCGCTTTCGCTTGGGCAGTCTATGTGGCGGAAGTAAGTGTGGACCTGCTGACCTATGAAGCGCACGTGGATGATTTCGTGGCGTTGCAGGAAGTTGGCAAAGTCATTAATCCGATTTTGGCGGCGGGCCAAATCGAAGGCGGCGTGGCGCAGGCAATCGGCTACACACTTTTCGAAAATGTTGTCTGGCAAAATGGACGCATGGCGAATGGCCAGATGACGAATTACATTATGCCGACGGCTGCGGACGTGCCGCCGATTCGCGTTTTCTTTGAGGAGAATCCGTACGCGTATGGACCGGCGGGCGCGAAAGGGATTGGCGAGTTGCCGATGGACGGCGGCGGGCCGGCGATTCTGAATGCCATAGAGAATGCGACGGGCGTCAGTTTCAACCACATTCCCCTCATGCCCGAAGCATTGATGGTAGAACTGGAAACTCGCGATACGGTTTAGCGTTGGGCTACTGCCCAACGAAGCGGGCGTAGCGCCGCGCTTCTAAACGATCATTATGGATAACGGAAAAATAGAGATTCGTTGTCACGTGAATGAAGACGAGCGGACCCTTCAAGCTTATCCGATGGAGCGCCTGCTCGACGTGCTGCGCGAGCAATTGCACCTGACCGGAACCAAGGAAGGTTGCGGCGAGGGCGAGTGCGGCGCGTGTTCGGTGATGCTGAACGGGCGCATCGCCAACAGTTGCCTGGTGCCGGTGACGCAAGCTGCGGGCGCTGAAATCAAAACTATCGAAGGCGTCGCGAATGGCGATCAACTACACGCGGTGCAGCAGGCGTTCATCGAATGCGGCGGCGCTCAGTGCGGCATCTGCACGCCCGGCATGGTGCTGGCGGCGGTGGATCTGCTTTCACGCAATCCGAATCCGGACGAAGCCGAGATTCGCACCGGCCTCGCCGGGAACCTTTGCCGTTGTACCGGCTATATGAAGATTTTCGAATCGGTAGTGCGGGCCTGCCGGAAATAAAACAGCAGCCTATGTTGGATATCACTGAGGAGTTGCGTGATTTAGTCGAGATGCTGAATGAATGGCAGATCGATTATGCGCTCTGTGGCGGTATGGCCATGGCGGTCCACGATCGAGCACGAATGACGATCGACATCGACATGCTAATTCAGTCAGAGTCTCTGGAAAGAGTGATCGCACTGGCGGGCGAGTTGGATTACAACATTCGCGGCCTGGACATGACTTTTGCCAATGGCGCTGTTGAAATCCGCCGCGTCTCGAAGATCGATACAGACGCGGGCGACTTACTTTCTCTGGACTTGCTTTTGGTTACTCCTGAAACTCGCATGGCGTGGGATACCCGCATGAGGCTCGAATGGGAGGGTGGAATGCTGTCGGTAGTTTCGCGGGCGGGCTTGATCGCTCTGAAACAACTCCGGATGAGCGGCAAGGATTTGGACGATATCAAAGCGTTGCAGGAGGACGAAGGCAATGCCTCAGGCTGACATGTCCCCAGCAGCTATTACAACAAGGTTAAGGCGCGTGTCGCAACTTCGTCGTCTTGGTCTATCGCTCCGGAAGGCAAAACCCAAAACTGAGAGCGACAGAGTCGAAGGACGTCGCATGGACGGCAGGCCGCCGGCGAAACAGAACCAGAGCAGTAAATGAGAGCTTACATCCCATCTTATAAAATGATCTCGCCCGCTTCGCTGGACGATGTCTTAGGCTTGCTCGCTAAGGAGCCCGGAGTTTGGAAACCTTTCGCTGGCGGCACTGACCTCATGGTGCTGCTCGAGTCAGGGAAGCTTCCGCATAAGAACTATCTCAACATTTGGGATCTCGCGGAGCTCCGCGGGATAAATGTGACAACTGAGCACGTGACGCTGGGCGCGTTGACGACTTACACGGAAGTACAGGCGGATCCGATCCTACGCCAGGAGTTTCCCATGCTTTGCCAGGCGGCGAGCGAAACTGGAGGCCTTGCGATTCAGAATCGCGGCACCGTCGGCGGCAACATAGTGAACGCCTCACCCGCAGCAGATTCGCCGCCGGCGCTGCTCGCATATGATGCCGAGATCGAACTGGTCTCTTTGCAAGGTTCGCGCTGGATTCCTTATCGTGAATTCCACAGCGATTACAAGCAGATGGATCTGCGCGCCGGCGAGTTGCTGCGCGGCGTACGTTTGCAACGCGCGACGGCGCATTTAACGCACTACTATCGCAAAGTCGGCACTCGCAAAGCGCAGGCAATTTCGAAAGTCTGCTTTGCCGGCGTCGGCAACGTTAGGGAAGGGAAGTTTGCCGACGTCAGGATCGCGCTGGGTAGCGTGGCGCCGATCCCACTTCGTTGCTTGAAGACCGAAGGCGTGATAAATGGACTCCCGGCCGATACTGCGGCAGCCGCCCACGCCAGGGAGCAGTTGGCGAGTGAAATTACGCCCATAGCTGATATTCGTTCGACAGCCGATTATCGGCTGCGGGTCGCTCTGAACCTGCTCCAGGACTTTTTAGTTAAGATACAAAACGCGGTATCTACTTAGTAAAGCCAACAGAGGGTTGTTCGTTTGCTGCGCCCTAGAGGGGCGAGATGTTTATAGACTGGCGGCCTTGTTTCAGTCCGAAGTCCGGAGGAGCGCAATCGCATTTGCCTGCCCGGCGAAGATTCCGGTGCTGGTTTTCGCTCCTGACGGAGCGAGATTCCTGGGCGATCGTTGGCAGCTATAAACATCTCGCTCCTCTGGAGCGAAGGCGACTTCAACTCTGCACTCGGATTAAATTCACCGCGTTAGTCGTTTATCCAGCAAACCCCGAACCCCTGGAGGCGTTTCATGAGCCAGAACCTACCTGAGTTCCGCAGCGGAGTAATTAAGCCGGTCGAATGTTTGAAGGAAGGCTATGCCTTAATCAAAGATCAGTACTGGCTCTTCTTCGGCATAACGGTGGTGGGAGTGTTGATCGGCGGCGCCGTGCCCGTAGTGCTGATTGGCCCAATGATGTGCGGCATTCATATGTGCTTGTTGCAGCGCATGCGGGGCGGAAAAGTTGAGTTTGGTGATCTCTTCAAGGGCTTCGACTATTTCACGCCCAGCCTGATTGCCTCAGTGATTCAGTTTGTGCCAATAATCATCCTCATCGTCCCCACCTATATTGCCTTCATCGTCATGGTCATGATGATGGGCGCCACCCAGGGGCGTGGGGGCGATCCGGCCGCAGGGTTAGTGCTGGTGGTTTTGATGTTCGTGGTCTTCATAGTGGTCATGGTGATCGCCGTCATAATCCAGGCGTTCTTCGTTTTTATGTATCCGCTCATCGTGGACAAAAACTTGTCCGGTGTAGATGCGGTTAAGACCAGCCTGAATGCCGCAAAGGCAAATCTCGGCGGCGTCATCGGTCTGACCTTGTTGAACTACGTGCTGACTTTTGTGGGCTTGTTGTGTTGCTATGTCGGCGCCCTGGCGGTGATTCCGATTACCATGGCTTCATACGCAGTAATTTACCGCAAGGTGTTTCCGCAGAACTTTGATCCAGTGGTTACGCCCAACTGGCAAGCCTGAGGTATGTCACAAACTGATTTTGCCATTCGGGCTCGCCGCGTCGTTAGACCCGGGTTAGTTGAGCCGGCGTGCGTGCACGTTCGCGAGGGGCGAATCGACACGGTTACGGCTTTCGACGATTGTCCCTCCGGCGTGCGAGTGATCGACGTAGACGATGGCGCGGTGTTGATGCCCGGGCTTGTCGATTCGCACGTTCACATTAACGAACCGGGGCGCACTGACTGGGAAGGATTTGCCACGGCAACGCGCGCGGCGGCAGCCGGCGGAGTGACCAGCCTGGTGGACATGCCTCTGAACAGCATTCCGCCGACGACTACATTTGCAGGGTTCCAGGCCAAACTAGCAGCGGCGCGAGATCAATGCCACGTCGACGTGGGGTTTTGGGGCGGCGTGGTCCCCGGGAATACTTCCGAGTTGGCGCGGTTGCGGCAGGCAGGCGTAGTAGGCTTCAAATGTTTTCTGATCCATTCCGGCGTCGACGAATTCCCTAATGTGACCGAGGACGATTTACGCCAGGCCATGCCGGAGCTGGCGCGTCTGGGCGCCGTTCTGATCGTTCACGCGGAATTGCCCGGCCCGATCAGTAGGACAGGCATTCCTGCCCGTCCAGAGAAGTTCGATGGCGCGGACGATCTCAGACCACCAGGGACAGACAGGAAGGTCTGTCCTACTTCGTACGAGACTTTTCTGCGTTCGCGTCCGCGCGCCGCAGAAGACGAAGCTGTGGCACTGATGGTGCGCCTGGCGCGAGACACCGGCTGCCGGGTCCACATCGTGCACCATTCGTCGGCCGACTCTTTGGAGTTGTTGCGTGCGGCGCGGGCCGAGGGCTTGCCGTTGACTGCTGAGACCTGTCCTCATTACCTGCATTTTGCAGCCGAAGATATCCCGGACGGAGCCACCGAGTTCAAATGCTGTCCGCCTATCCGCGAACGGGAAAATCGCGAACAGCTCTGGCAGGCGCTGTCCGATGGCATCCTCGACATGGTGGTTTCGGATCATTCGCCGTGCCCTCCCGAATTGAAGCGCCAGGAGGAAGGCGACTTTCTGCTGGCCTGGGGCGGGATCTCGTCTTTGCAGTTGCGTCTGCCCGTCATCTGGAGTGAGGCACGACGGCGTGGTCACAGTTTAGAGAAGATCGCGGACTGGTTATGCGCGGCGCCCGCCAGGCTGGTCGGCTGGGAAGGACGCAAGGGCGCGATTGCGACCGGCTACGACGCCGACTTTGTAATCTGGAATCCGGATGAAGAGTTTACTGTTACCGGCAGCATGATCGAACACCGGCACCGGCTGACTCCTTACGACGGCGAACGGTTGCAGGGAGTAGTAGCAACGACATTTCTCCGGGGCACGAAGATTTATGATCGCGGAGATTTTATTGGCCAACCGAGCGGGCAGCTTTTGCTGAGGCAGGGCGTGTAATTATCTGCTGTAGGAGAAATGATGGACTTCACTGAATTAATCGATCTCGCTTCAGAACGTTTGGGCGGCGCAGTTTTGGTTGCGAATGATGAATTCTTCGCGCCCAAGGAGGATCTGCTAAAACCCGGCGCGGCGATCTTCATCGAAGGCAAGTACACGGACCGTGGCAAGTGGATGGACGGGTGGGAAACCCGCCGCCGGCGTACGCCCGGGTTGGACTGGTGCATTATTCGGCTTGGTCTCCCGGGGTTTATCCGCGGTGTCGTGGTCGACACCAGCCACTTCAAAGGAAACTATCCTGAGCAGTGTTCACTTGAAGCCTGTTCGATTAAGGGCGTACCCTCGGTCGAAGAACTAACTGGGGAAAAACTGCAGTGGACTGAAATACTTCCCCTTAGCAATCTGAACGGTGATTCTCAAAATCCATTCGCGATAGACAACAGCCACCGCTTTACGCATTTGCGCTTCAAGATTTATCCGGACGGTGGCGTCGCGCGGCTAAGAGTTTACGGAGAGGTCGCACCCGATTGGGTGACACTGGAGAGTATCGGGGGCCAGATCGACTTAGCGGCAGTTGAGAATGGCGGCCTGGTGCTGGCGTGCAGCGACATGTTCTTTGGCCATCGTCACAACTTGATCATGCCGGGACGCGCACTGAATATGAGCGACGGATGGGAAACCAAACGCCGGCGTGGTCCGGGGCACGATTGGGTGATCATCAAATTGGGAAAGCGCGGGCGCGTTCAACGCGTCGAAGTCGATACGGCCTACTTCAAGGGAAACTGCCCTGAGAGTTGTTCCCTCGGGGCCAGCAATGCGGGCGACATAGCGATCGAGACGATTGTGGATCCATCGATGATGTGGCGCGAGGTGCTACCCCGCACCAAACTGCAACCGCACACACGACATTTTTTTGCCGACGAGGTTATCGACGCCGGCCCGGCAACTCACCTGGTCTTCAATATTTTTCCTGACGGCGGCGTCAGCCGCTTGCGGGTGTGGGGGAGTGTTGAGTAGAGCGCTACCTGGTCCACTCGGGTGGATTCAAACGCATATCGTTGACCAGTACTGATCTTCCACGCGTATTTTCATCCACCCGGGTCGTGCGCAGCTTTTGCAAAACTGAGTGAATGTCCTCAATGGTTCGCGAGTCACGCCGCTTGCTTGACGCCGGACTATTGCTCGCAATTTGCGGCTCAATGAATTCAGCCGGCATAGCCCGTTCCGGCGATTCACTGAAGTCGAAATATCTGTGATGGCGATAGCACTCCGCCGAAGGCATCAGTGAAGCAGTAATCGCGACTCGCTCGCGTTGCGGACAGGCGGCCGAAGCGAGCAACCCTGTTTCCGGATCGATGTCCAGCAATTCTATTCCCGCCGGTCGCGCAAAAGCCTCGCCACCCAGTTCCGGTCGCATTTCGAGGGCGCTCTTCATAAATTCCAGCCATACGGGCAGCGCCGCTTCTGCGCCAGTCAACCCCAACTGCTGATTGTCATCGAATCCCATCCAGACCGCGCAGACGAGGTTAGGCGTGTAACCGACGAACCATCCGTCTCGTGATGTGCCGGTCTTGCCGGCCACCGCAGTTTGTTGCAGCAGGCCCCGCGCGGAACGGCCAGTGCCGTGATCGATTACATCAGCCAGCATGTCCGTAATCATGTATGCCGTCTCTGGCCGGATGATACGTGCGTCAGCACCGCCGGATAAGTTTGCGACGCTGCTGTTGTCAGACGTTAGGCCCGGTCGCTCTTCCGTTGTGGCAATCACGCGCGGTTGTACGCGCCGTCCCCCATTAGCAAACGTCGCGTACGCGGCGGCGATTTCCAGCGGCGTCACTTCCGTCGTGCCCAGGGCCAGCGCCGGATACGGGGCCGGGCGTTTCAGTCCAAAGTCTGCCGCCGTGTCCGCGACGTAGCTGAGGCCAACGCGCGTGGCCACATCGACCGTGACGACGTTCAGCGAGTTGACCAACCCGGCCCGCATCGGAACATAGCGCATTGAATAAGCGCCGCCATAGTTGGCGGGACGGTATACGGCCTTGTGATCGTACGAGAATGCACGCGGCGCGTCCGAGAATGGCATAAGCGGCGACATGCCGCTTTCCAACGCTGCTGCGTAAACAAAAGGCTTGAAAACTGAACCCGGCTGCCGCCGCGCATCCGTCGAACGATTGAGCTGCGAGTCGTTATAGTTTTGTCCCCCCACCATCGCCAGCACGTTTCCCGTTTTAGGATCGAGTGCGACCAGCGCCGCCTGCGGTTTGACGCCGCGCTTTTCATAAACCTTTTTCAGATCATTCAAGCGGCGTTGTACGGCAGTCTCCGCAGCCTGTTGTAAATCCATTTCCAGCGTCGTGAAGGTTGGCAGTTCCGTTTGCCGCGTCTCTGCAGGGTCTTCGCTCTCACCGGCGACGCGGTTCACGTAATCAACGAAGAAGGGCGCCAGCGATCCTGCTGCATCCGTCGCGGGAGAAATTACGAGAGGTTCGCGGGCCGCGGTGGCGGCCTGGTCCAGGGTGATGACACTGTCACGCACCATCGTGCCCAGCACCGTGTTGCGTCTTTGCTGCGCGGCGTGGCCGTAGTGGACCGGGGAATAACGCGTGGGGCTCTGAATCAATCCCGCGATGGTGGCTGATTCGCTGAGCGAGAGGTCTTTCAAATCCTTGCCAAAGTAAATGCGCGCCGCCTGATTTACGCCGCGAATGCCGGCGCCATTGCGCTGGCCCAGATAAACTTCATTGCAGTAGAGCGCAAAAATATCCTGTTTGGAAAACCGCCGCTCGATGGTGAAAGCCAGCATGGCTTCCGCAAACTTGCGCCGCAGCGTGCGCTCCGGGGTCAGATAAGTGTTCTTCACCAGTTGCTGTGTGATGGTAGAGCCGCCCTGGCCCATCCGTTCATCGCCGGCGTTGCGTAGTAGGGCGCGGGCCACTCCAAAGAAATCAACCCCCGAGTGTTCAAAGAAGCGACGATCCTCAATCGATAAGATCGCCTGGACGAGGGTCGGAGGAATTTCGCCGTAGCTTAGCGCCGTCCGTTTCCCTGTCTTCATTGTCAGATCGTTAGTCAGCGCTTCCGGCTCGAGCGTGAATGAATCAAGCGTGATGCCTTCACAATCCAGCGCGGCGACATGATTAGCAGCGTCGAACGTCACCCGCACCAACGCGGGAAAGCTGGAACTGGTTTTGTTGGGTCGAATCTCGACGGCGCCTTGCGCAGCAACGAAACTGCCGCTCCAAACTTCGCTGGCGTTAGTTTCGATGTAGCCTGAGCGTCGCAGTAACGACACTAGCGCGTCCGGTGACAGTCGCTGGCCAGCGCGCAGAGTGCGCGGTGCGGCGTAGATCCCGGTGCGGCTGGTCAAATAGCCATGGGCCAAGCGCGCGTCAACCAACTTCGAATAATAGCGATATGAAGAAACGAGGAATATGAGACCCGCGACGATCAACAGCATGAAGGCAGCGCCGACCGCGAGAATGGCGCGGCGGCGTTTCTGCCAGAACGCCTTCAAGCGCGTTGCCGGCATCCTGGCATGCTTCCGGCGATGAATCAGTGACTTGATAATTATCGGCATTGGTTTCAAATCTTTGACTACGGCTCAGCAAGGTCGCCCCGGTTGGACACATACACGTCCGTCCCCGGCTTAACTCGAAGCCTCCGGCCTGCTCACTTATTCAACCTATGTCGTTTATAAAGTCGTAATGGGGGTTGGATTCTCTGCGGAGACGATGCCTGGCGAGCGAAACCGGGGAAGCGACGATCCCAATTCTAATTTCCTGATAGCTGGGAAAGCGCCGCAGTGGAAACCGCTAGAGTTATCAATACAAAAACAATTATTGCGAGTTCCAGAACGCTGCTCGTCAAATCTCTCATGTTTCACCCCCGTGCTCGTTTACGTTTGATCAGGCTGTTGGCAAACGTTGTACCAGAAGGGAAACACCGGATTCGGAGCAAACGCGAGCGTGGGATGGCGAAGATTGTTGGGAAAGCTTACACGCTTGCACGACTTTGCACAGAAAGTAGCGTACATGAGTCCCCGGTAGCGGACGCCTGAAAATAGCCCGGCGATTCATCGCTGGGAATGTCAGATGTTAAGGGGCGCAGTCCGTGAAGCGGACGGCTGAAAAAATAGATTTCTGCTCGCGTTCGTTCTGCGTCCGCTTTACGGACTGCGAATCCTTCTGCTCTGAACGGGCAGTAGCCCGACCGTAAGGGGGGGCTCCGGTGGAGTGCATTCGAGAGGGAGCCCTCCCTCACGGTCGGGCTACTGCCTCGCTAACGCGTACTATCATTCGTCCGCTTCGCGGACTGATAAAGCGACTCTTCGCGCGAAGCGTGTTTGCAGGACTAGCGCGCAGGTGTTTGTTTCTTGGGAGCAGCACCGGGCTGCCGGCGATAGCGACGCAGTTGATACCAACGAGAAGAAGGTGGCTGGGAACTTTGCAGCAGAGCTTTTATTTCGTCAATTACCATGATGGCCGCATCGTAGCCGGCCGTGATCAGTTCGTCGGCCCGGTTCATCTCATCCCAACGGATATGACCCACTAAGGGACGGATGACGACGTCGGCAGATCTCAATTCATAAATAGAGGCGGTCCGCTGCACCACCATCATAGTTTGCAGCAGGATGCCGACGACCGAATGCGGTGGCCCCAGGAACTTTGCGCCTTCAGAGTTCACATCCACGGCAATGACGAGATCCGCGCCCAGATCACGCGCCTGAGTCACCGGAATGTTTGCCACCAGACCGCCGTCCACCAACTGGCGGCCATCGGGATCGGTCACTGGAATGTACCAGCCGGGCACGCAACAACTGGCGCGAATGGCGAACGGCAGATCACCATGCCCGCTCATCACCACGGCGGCGCCGGAATTCAGATCGGTGGCCACAGCGGCGAAGGGAATCTTCAAATCTTCAAACCGGGTCACGGGCAAGTGCGCGCGTAGCAACTCTTCCATGCGCGCGTTGGATTGCACCCCGAGACGTGAAAGCGTCAGGCGCCCGACGTGCCGCCAGTGCAATCCGCGGGCAATGTTTTCCGCTTCGGCAACCGTCAGCCCGGCGGCATAGACGCCGCCTACGAGGGCGCCCGCCGAAGTGCCGCTGATGTAATCGATGGGAATCCCGTGTTCTTCAAGTGCGCGCAGCACGCCCACATGGGCCATGCCGCGCGCGGCGCCACCCGAAAGCGCGAGACCCAGACGCGGTACTTTTTTGATGGAATTGGATCGAGGGGCCATAGCAGCTTGGCACAGTTCTGGTGCCGGCGGCTTTGCCGCAGCCCAGTGCGGAAAAGCTCTGCCTTTCCGATAGGGTTGGTTTGCTTGAGGCTGCGCCTCAAAAATGAAGGCAAAGCCTCCATCACTTTAAGAGACTGGAGGCGGAAAGCCATAGGCTGTCCGCACTGTGCGGCGGCAGAGCCGCTCATCACAGGCATCACTTCGAGCCCAATCAATCTACTACTTCAGGTCAAGTCCTGTCTTGCAACTCCTTGCCGGTCACTTGCGATTCCCTGCCAGTCACTTGCAAGGCCCTTATGGGGAATCGCCAGTGACTAAGCCAAAATCGGTAGTGCTCCGTTAGTGTGTTGCTGAGATCGGAGTGGCGCCAAGTCGCAGACGTCGCGACCGTTAAGCTCCGTAGGAGCAGGATGTTTCCAGGAACTACTGGGTACTAACGACTCTAGCTCCGTAGGAGCGAAATGTGAGTCAGCCGATAATGTTTCGCTCCTACGGAGCTTGCGGGATTTATCTTTGGCCCCTTTGTCTATAAACATTTCGTCCCTACGGGACAAAGAACGCTTTCAGCAAGCACTTTGTTGACCCGGACAAGAGCAACTCACTAACGGAGCAGTATCAAAATCGCATTCCTTGCTTCAGAAACTTCTATTTTGCTCAGCAACTCGGCCAATCGAGCGGCTCCGAACTAGATCGGATTCAAAATCACGATTTCCGCACGGTCGCGCAGGCTATCGATGAAGGCGTCTGTCTCCGATTCGATCTTACTTTCGGTGAGGAGCTTTTCGATCCGGGCGCTCGCTTCTTCCAGCTTGGGAACGATGCGGCCGTGGCTTCTTTCCTGAGGCGCGAAAACTTCGTTGTAATAGTCGGCAACGTCCTTTTGCGTGATCAGCACAAAAGCGCGAAAACGAAAATCCAGATACTTCTCCATCGCCAGACGGTCGCTAATGATGTCGTTCAGTCGCGCGCTCGTAAGGCCAACCTTTGCCATGCGCGTCTCCAATTCGCCGGGACCAAAGTACCGTGCCAACTCATCACGCGCCGCCTTCACTTCATCCGGCGAAGGAGCGCTGGTGGGAAGCTTGATGGCTTCCTGCAGAATCAAATGCTGATCCTCCAACAGGCGCAACGCTTTGTTCAGTTCGTCAGAAGTAGGTTTGGTCAGAGAGCTCGAAGGCTGCAGCGCTAACTGCCAGAGCAAATCTGAATAGGTGATGAGTTCCGGCCGCACGCCACTATTCACCGTCGCCACCATTTTGTCAGCGATAGTCTGCGCCTGCGTAGCGGGGGAAAGAGTCAAAAGGGTAAGAGGGAGCAGAAACAGAATTCTCAAGGCTGCCGCTTGTCCGATTCGAGATCTTAACAACTTTGAAGAGCGACAACTCCTTCGAGTGCGGCGGCCTGACGCCGCTTTGGCCCACGTCTGATATGAAAACCGGAACTTTACAAGCGCGCGACGGGCCCCACCAAAGCGGCGCCACGTCGCCGCACTCCAAGGAGTTAATGTTGGCGGGCGATTTAGTGTTGTAGCCATGTTTCCCTTTTGCCCCCGTGCTTAGAACGTCTGGGTAAATCTAAAGTGCAGGTGTCCCTGTTGCAGTCGAATCACAGCCGGTGGTCCGAAAGTGTTGTTTGGCCCGCGCTGCGGAATCAGGAACTCCGGCGGATTCAGCAGGAACCCGTAGTCCACCGCAAACGAACTGCCGAGCGGCGTCTTGATGCGAATGCCGAGACCAACTGTGTGTGTCCAATGCGCGCGCAAGTTGTTCGCTTCGATGGGACCGCTGTTCGGGTTTGGCTCAGAGTTTCCAAAAATGTCGCTAATGCGACGAAACACGTTGCCGCCATCGTAGAAGGGCACAACCTGCAGATCCGGCGTCACCGGCACGCGGGCTTCGAGGTTCAGCACGACCATCGCATTCCCGCCCAACGGTACCGTGAAGGGATTCAGGAAAACTACATTGCCCTCGCGATCGTGAAAAGTTCCTTCGGGAAAGATTGCCTGGCGCGGACCCGCTTCTTCATAGCCGAATCCGCGTAACGTAGTGGAACCGCCGGAGAAAAACCGTTCACTGATGGGCAACGCGAGATCCGCCTCACCCAACACGCCATCGCCGTCGCGATCGCGCGGGCTGAAAAGATTCGCCAGGCCCACCGAAAGGTTTCCCGCCAGCACTGTCCCGCGGAACCAATCCACTTTCTGGTAGCGGCGATACGTCGCCTGGAACCGGTTGAATGAAATGTTGCCGCCCAGTTGCCGCAAGGCGAGACTGTAATCCACTGATAGAAAATCGCCGCGGGTAGGATCGAGCTGGTTATAACGGCAAACTTCGATAGGCTTACCCAGCGTTTCTTCATCTGGCCGTCCCCGGCGTAAACCCGGCTCGCAATGCTGGCGCGTGTCCCGCACCAGGGAAGTGGCAAGGCGTGAGATACGAATGGCGCGGTCGGGCTGTAGCACCGGCCGAATCAATAGACTTTGAGTGTTGAAGATGCGCACGTCCTCGTAGCTGTACCGGCCGAAGATTATCGTGCGCGTTCTGCGATCCAACTCGCGCTGGGTTTCGGCGCTGAACGTCAGCCGGTTGATCGTTGGCTGGTTGGTCTTGTTGCCGAAAATATCAACCGGGTTCCCCTCGGCGTCCAATCGCTGCACAATCCCCGACGTCCCGCGATCGATGGTGGAACGAAAGAAGCGCGTGATAGTCGAATCCTGCTGATACTGAAGCGACAGCGCCAGCGGCATGAATTGTCTTCTGCCGTAACGCACGAAGCGCGGATCGAAATACTCGAACCGCAGCAGTTGCTGCCGCGGGCTGGCGCGCAGGCGAATTGCCCCCTGGCGCAGTTTGTTCATGAGGTTTACGTTGCTGATTTCGAGCAAGCCGAGCGGGCCGGTGTCGGTTGAGAAACCGCCGCCGTATTCCAGCACGCGCGGTTTCGTTTCCTCGACGTCGATGATGATGTCCTTCTTCTTGGCCCCGGTGGCCGTCTCGCCGGCGGGTTGCGTGGAGATAATTACCTGGCGGAAGGCATCGGTTGCATAAAGGTCGCGCTCGCTTTGGGAAATCCGATCGGCGCGCAGCACATCGCCCTCGGCCAGGGCGATGACGCGGGCAATCGCATCCCGCTTTTTGCGTTGCGTCCCGGCACTGCCGCTGACGCCATTGATGATGATGTTGTTGACGAAAAACTTGTCGCCTTCGTTCGAGATACCGTAGATGACCTGCACCTGTTCGTCGCCGTCTTTCTTGGGGAGCTCAACAATGGAAGGTGTCATTGCGGCGTCGAGATAACCATCGCGAGCGTAGATATTCAAAATGCGATCGGCGTCTTCCTGGACCAGGGAGCGGGAGTAGGGAGCACCCACAACGGTTCGCACTTCCTGCCGCAGGCGTTCGTCCGGATAGGCGGTGTTTCCCTGAAACTGAATTCCAGCCACGCGCGTCAGCGGCCCTTCATCAACCTGGAAAGTGATGATCAAGTCTTCACCGCTGAGCGCGATGCCCTGCAGTACATCCACGCGCGCGCGGCGGTAACCGAGGTCGCGCATGTGCGCGCGAATGATGCGCTTGTCTTGTTCCAGCAGCGTCAAACTGGTAAAGCCGCGACCGTAACCAAGATAGGGAATGAAACCCAGTACGTTGGCCTTTTGTGATTTGAGTTCATCCGCCAGATCGAGATAAGTAAGTTTATTAGTGCCCGTGATTCTGATGTCCGTCAGCTTCAGGCGCCGGCTGCGTTCGACGTTGTAAGTAATGTTGACGGTGCGTCCGCCGAGTTCTTCCGGATTCAGGTTCTCGCAGGTTTCACTCGCGCCGTTGGTGGGCATCTCAGCAAGCGCGGGCGTGACCGTGCACACGGCCTTTACGTCCGCGAAGAAATAACCCTCTTCCTGAAGCTTGTTGCGGATGCGGCGTTCGCCTTCGACGATAGCGGAGTAATCAATATTTCCTTCGCGCCGCACGGGTAACAGTTCGCGCTGCCGCTTCTCGCTCAATTCGTAATCGGTGATCGTTACCGTTACTTTTGGTCCAATGGAGCCGGCCATGCCCACGGCAATCTGGCCGGTTTGCGGGTCACGCTTTACTGTCGGGTCATCCAACACTGGCGCGAGGAAGCCGAGATCGATAATGGCCTGGCGTACGCGATTCAGGTCCTGGCCCAGCGCTTCGCGCGTGAACAAAGCGCCGGGTTGCAGGGTCAACTCACCTCGTACTTTTGTGGGATCGAAGCCCTTGATGGCGATCGTAAAGTCGGCCACGCGGGCCTGTTCGCCCGGGACAATGTGATAAGTAACTGTGGTGCGCGTTCCCGCCGGGTCGCGCTGTTCCGTGTATTCAACCGTCGCATTGAAGTAGCCACGTTCGCGCAAGTACGACTGAATTTCGTCGGAGTTCCGTACCAGCGTCTGTTTGGAAAACCGCCGTCCGGGCTCCAGCAGATTCAGACGCGCGCGCAACTCGTCCGCGGAGATCGGCGTGCCCGTAGTAGGTCCCAGGTCCAAAATAATTTCGCCCAGGACTACCTGACGCTGCACCAGGAAGCGAACGCGAATTGGCCCGGTGCCAGGTGGGGGATCGATGACTTCGACGCGGGCGGAGGCGACCCGGCTGGAGTCGAAAAGAGCCTGCAGCGAATCGCGCACGTTCACGGTCGAGTAATTGGTATTGCGGGTGAGTTTGAGAAGTGAAAGCAATTCCGCCTGCACGATTTCATCCGGCGGCGAGCCTTCCAGAACAATTTCAACCGACGAAACCGGGCGGCCTTCATAGTCGGCTGTCTGGGCCACGGCGACTCCGGCAGCCATGAAGATCATGGCCGCCAAAGAAAGACAGAACACTATTAATCGAAGAAGTTTCACTGGACTTGTTTCCCTCTCCGCCTCGCGGAGAGGGGTTAGGGGAGAGGTAACCGCGCGCTCAACCCCACCCTTGATCCCTCCCCACTCGTGGGGAGGGGAAATAGATTCCTTAAAATCGTTTCCTAAATCTGATCTCGAAACTGAAGTTGTCGTTTCGCGAACTCAGGTTTCTTAATGAGCCCTGTTCATACTGCGCAATGAAAGACATGCGATTCGAGAGACGGTATTCCAGGGCCAATATCTGATTCGGATCCGACGCAACGTTGGTCGAATAAGTCACCGACAGCTCTTTGCTGATACGCCGGCCCAGGGTCAATCGCGCCGTGGGGGTGGAGCCGCTGCGCCCGGTGAACTGGGGATTTATTTCAAAGCGGCTTAAGCCAAACAGTTTGCTGGTCGCGCGCGATGCCGGAGCATTGATTAGAGTGTCCGTTAGCAGACTGGCCGCAGTTCCCAAACCCGATTGCGAAAGAATCGAACCGCCGGTATCTCCCAATGACAAATTGCCGGTGGTGATTAGCGAAACTACGTCGGCCTGCGGCAGCGCCGGTTCGGACCGCACCACGGCCTGCGGTTGCGAGAGCGGCCCGGTCAGATTTACGACCACGCGATAACCGCGAATTTCCGACTCTGCCTGAATGTTGACGATCGGATCGGCATTCGGACGGAAAGGCAGCTCCACCAGCCCACGGGACAATTCATAACGATCGTTGCGGAAGGTCAGTGTCCCGCTGGTCGCGGTTATGCGTCCCGAAATGATCGGGTCCTCCCACTCGCCACTTACGCGCAAGGATACTGACGCCGTTAGATCGGCAATGTTGTTGCGCACGAACAAAGCGTTGCGGCCTTCGGCGCGAATATCAATGTGCGACCTTGAGAGCCATGACTCGGTGCCGCTTTCCGATAAGCTTGCTTCAGGCCGGCTATTGATCAAATCCGCGAGTTCAATGTCTTTGGTGTACTCGACCCGACGCAGGTTGACCGTCCCCGTGATCCAGGGATCGCTGGCCGTACCCTTGATCTCAAGATCTCCGTCGGTCGTGGTATGGAAGTCAGGTGGGAAAGGAAGACTGACGTCGTTGCCGTGCACGGCGATTGAGAATCTTGAGAGCGAAAAACCATCCAGCAACGCACCGCCTGATGCCGTCAATGTTCCGCCGCCCAGCGTCCCTCGCAGTGATTCGATCTGGGCCTGATTCGCGTTGAAGCGCACGCGACCGACAACGTTCGCAATTGTCATGCGGTCGTCGCCGGAAAGTATGGACACCGAGGCACCGGCGAGCGCAGCGGTCCCGGATACTCGCGGGTTTTCATACGAGCCCGCCACGCGCACTGAAAGATCCGCGGTTCCCGAAGAAAAAACATCAGGCGACAGACCATTGAAGACGCGTAAATTGATCTTGCCATCGACCGTAAAACTCTGCCGGCCGCGCGGCCCGGTGGCAATCGTCCCGCCCAGGACGACGTTGGTTCCCGGGCCGGTGAATGCCGTCTTCTCGAAATTCACTTCGTTAGGCGTGAACGAAACGATCAGCGGCGAGACTGCGGTGAGTTGCGTGTCTTTTACGATCACGTTCAGATCACTGAAGGTCGCCGTGCCGCGAAGTCCCGCAAGCGAAAAGACGTCCTCGTCTTCCTCATTTTGAGTAATCAGATTGCCACTGGCGTGCAGTGTCCCGGTGGCGCGGCCGGTCACCGTCACTTCTGACTCAGGAAGAATTATCTTGAAAATTGGCGTCAGGTCGGCGGCCGTCAACGTCGTGTCGATGGTGGCAGGCAAGAGTTCGTTTCCGAGATCGACTTGCGCGGTAACTACCTGCGGCGCTCCCAGCACGCCCGTGGTAAAGGTTATATCGAGCTTCTTGTTTTGCGTGCGACCAACCAGAGACAATCTACCCGCCGGCCGGCCGTTGATAGTTACCTCGTGTCCTTCGCCACTAAAGTTCACGTCGTAGGTAGTGAAGTCGGTGAAGATTCCGGAAGCCTGAACGTTAACGTCCGCGGTCCCCTGCAAACGTGGGGCGCCCGCCTGGTTTGTGAATGCCATCAGTCGATTGAGTTGAACCCGATCGCCCTTTGCGTTCAGCTCAAACCTGGTTGTTTTGGTATCAAACTGTCCGCTGCCCGCGATGTGTCCGGTCGCCAGATTTGCATCGACGCTTTCCACCTTGATGGTTGAGCCGCTGAAGGTAGCGCGCGCAATCATGCTCTCCAGCGGTTCGCCGCCCAGTCGGCCCGGTCCGAAACGCAACTCGGCATTGCCGGACATGTCATTAGGCAGGCCGGAAATCTTGATTGAGCCGGAGACGTCAGACTGCGTGTTACCCAGCTGAGCGCGCGTGTCTTTCTTTAATGGCAGCGCTGCCAGAAGGCTCCCGGCATTCGCCTTGTCCAACGTGGCCACGAGGGTCGTATTGTTCCCGGGCCCGCGCGGCGCATCTAAGGTGAATTGCACGCCGCCGCCATCGCGTTCAATCAAACGCCCGTCCGTGATGCGCAGCTCGGTGGGCGTAGAAACCATGTTAGCCGCGAGCGAGCCGAGGTCCTGGCCGTTGACGATCAACGCTCCCAGTTCGGCGCGGCCATTCACGATCGGATCTTTGAGTTGACCCTGCAACGTACCGTTGAATGCGAGTTTGCCACCCAATTCGATACCGTAGTTACTCAATTGGTCTTCGACCTCAGGAAACAATCCGGACGAGATAAACAGGCGCTGCAACTCTGAGGCATCGGCGGAATTCAGGGCCACCTGCAAATTGGAATCGCGCTCGATACCGAAACTACCCGAGGCCCGCAGAGTAGTCGTTCCGGTTTGCAGGTTCGCTTGTTGAATTTGATAGAGACCCTGGTTCGCGGTCAGCGCGAGGTCGCCGGTAATTGGCGTCCGCCCGTCCGTGGCATTGGCTGCCTCACCTACCAGATGGGCATTAATACTTCCCGAGGCGGTACCCAAATCCGTCCCGGTAAAGTTCAGATCAATTTTGCCGCTGGCCCGTCCGGATACGGGGACGACACGTTTCGAAATGACTGCGACAAGTCCGGCGACATCCAGGTCCGTGAAGTTTGCATCGACCCGCGAGTTGCCGTTTTTGGCCGTGCTGATCGTCGCGTTGCCGGTGGCGCGTCCGTTAAGAGCTGCAGCGCTGAAGTTGTTTAGTTGAATTTGATTGCCGGTGGCCACGACGGCAGCGCGTACGGCGCCCAGCTTCATTTCGGCAAGTACGCCACCGCCGATGCTGAGGTCGGCGCTGGCACGATAACGTCCCGACGGCTCAACCGTGAACACCGGCCGGGCCAACTTCACTGCGTCGGCGTGCCCGTCCTTGAAGGTCACGGTGCCGGCATCGATATCATTGGTGGAGCCCTGTACGCGGCCGTCATGAATTGCGAGACGCACGCCGGCGATGTTGATGCTGCCGGTCTGTGCGCCCATCGCGTTGGCGCTGCCGAGTTGCAAACTCTTAATGTTGACGTTGGTGACGCCATTCTTGCTTACCGCATCGATGTTGTTCGCCGCGATGCTGCTGACACTCACGTCGCGGCCTTTTACTTGTCCAGTTTTGGCGCTCGCGACAGTTGCGGTCGTTACGCCCTCGGCGGAACGCACGCGAACATCGTTAATCTGCACCGCACCGGCGTTCGCGCCTGATCCGGAGACGCTGTTAGCGCTTGCCTGAGTCGATGACGCGGTCAAGACTCCATCGCGTATCTCGGCGCGCGCATCCCTCAGGATCAAACCCGTGATGGTTGTCCCGTAACTCTTTTCTGCTGCCGCGCGAAGTTCCCCAACCCAGCTAAAGTCCTTCCCCGTGCCGGTGACTTTGCCGGCAAGTTGCACGGCATTTAATTGAAAGTCTCCGAAGGAGAGCAAATCTGCGACAGCGCGTCCGTTCGCTTCGTAGCTCTTTCCCTGTCCGGAGCCTTTCGCGGTAACACTCAGTCCCTTCAAGCGCAGGTTGTCCGCCGCGAGGCCGTCCGACTTGAACGTGCCTTCCGCCTGGTAGCGATCACCTTCGCCGCTAACGGTGCCGTTGAAGTTTCCCGCGCCGCGCAGCGTCGCGCCTGTTTGGAAAATGTCTGACGTCTGGGTCAGGTCAATCGTCGACGTCACATTCATGTGATAGCGCATGGCGCGCCAGTCATCCATCGTTCCCTGCAGGTGCGCTTCCGCGATTGGCGAGCGCAGCACCAGTTCCTGTATCTCGGCGCTGACATTGTTGACGCGCGCGCGCAGCTCGATGTCGATGTTGTTGATTGGCTTGCCGTCGTACGTGAAAGTCGAGTTGGAGGAGTTCAACTGCACCCGGTTCATGGCACTGACGGTGGGCGCATTCGGATCGTCAGGCTCGATAATCGCGCGCAGGTTGCGGGCCTCGCCCGAAATCTCGTGACGCAGATCGCCATAGTGAACGACGGCATTTTTTAGTTCGACATGGGCCGTAGAATAGGCAAAGAGAATTCGCTTGTTCGATTCCGCGGGCGGGATATGGATGTTGCGAAAGTTCGAACGGCCCTGTTCGTCGAAGAGCACCCACGCTTCCAGACCTTCGATTTTCAAGTCTTCCAGATTGATATTGCGCCGCAGGTTCAGTGCATATAGATCCTCGATGCGGACCCTTGCCAGAATCCGATCCATCTTGCCCAGTTTTTCTCCGGTCTTCGCGTCGTACAGTTCGATACCCAACATCTCGACGGTCTGTGGAGAAATGGAAGTGTGGAACTCTTTGATCTCAGCGCGAATGCCGTACTTCGCGAAGGTGTCTTTGATTTGTCCGGCGACGTAGTTATCGACGAAGCCTAATTTGTAGGCGGTGAAGATCAGCAGCACGACGGCGATGGCGCCGATGGCGATCGCGATCGCGGCGATGACTGCATTTCGCTTGGTTAGGAAACGGCGGCGGCGACCTTGCGGAGTTACCGGATGCTCGCGCGCCGCATCGCGTTCGGCGATGGCCTCGGCGACCGGCGGCAACGGCTCATCGGTCTCCGATTGCAGCGCCTCAGAGACAGACTTCTTATTTTCCCGCGGGAGTTCGGCTGGAGCGTCGTCGTTGTTATCAACAGGCATAGCGCACAGCCGCCGATGCGGCTCTCGAACAAATCTGATTTAGAGGGAGAGCCCCGAAAGTAGATACCAGCAGTTAGACGCAGAAGCCGGTTCGCGGGCTCGCTAACCTTTAGTATTTCGCATCAGACTACTGCTAAGTTTTTACAACTGGAACGGCTGGAATTCAAGGCGCGGGATTCAGAGGGGGGAGCCCGGAATTGAACTCAGGCGCGTCTCGGGCCGTTGGTCCGCAGCATGGAAACAAGCTCGCGGGCTTCGGCCTCTCTCTCCGGCGCAGGCGAACCCAGGGGAATGCTGCCCACAACTTCTAGTTCAAATCCTTCCAGCGCCGTAACCTTGGGGGGATGGTTCGTCAGCAACAGTATACGCTTCAGGCCCAACTCGTGCAGAATTTGCGCGCCTACGCCGTAGTCGCGATTCAGACCGTAGCCGGTTTCCAGGCTGGCTTCACGCTTGGTAACGCCACGCTCCTGCATGATCCCGTAAGTGTGCAACTGGTGAATGAGGTCCAGTCCATGCTCGCGCTGTCTTAAGTACAGCACGACGCCACAGCCGGCCGCCGCGATTTTTTCGAGGGCCGTGTGCAGTTGAAAGCCGGTGTCGTCGATCAGCGAGCCAAACATGTCGCACGTCACATTCTCAGTATGAACGCGGACCAGCACCGGCTCTTCGGTTGCGACATTGCCCATCACCATTGCCAGATGCACGTCACCGTTGATGACATTCTCAAATGCCACGGCGCGAAAGGTGCCGTAGACGGTCGGCAGATCGGTTTCCACGGCGCGCTTCACCAGCACTTCCTTGCTGATGCGATAACGCACCAGATCGGCGACGGTGATGACTTTCAAGTTATGGCGCTGCGCAAATTTGTCCAGATGCGGCAACCGCGCCATCGTGCCGTCTTCGTTCATGATCTCGCAGATGACGCCGGCGGGATAAAGACCGGCAATGCGCGCCATGTCCACTGATGCTTCGGTTTGTCCGGGGCGCACGAGGACGCCGCCCTTCTTTGCGCGGAGGGGAAAGATGTGGCCGGGACGCGCTAAATCCTGCGGGCGCGTTTTGGGGTCGACGGCTGTCAAAATTGTGGTGGCGCGGTCGCTGGCAGAGATGCCGGTCGTTACCCCCCTGCGCGCTTCGATCGAAACAGTGAAGGCCGTGCCCAGGAAGGAGGTGTTGTCGGCCACCTGCATCGTCAGGTGCAGTTCGTCACAGCGCTCTTCCGTGAGCGGCATGCAGATCAGGCCGCGGGCGTGCGTGGCCATGAAGTTGATGATCTCGGGAGTGATCTTTTCCGCCGCGCAAACCAGGTCGCCCTCGTTCTCGCGGTCTTCATCATCGACCACAATGATCATGCGCCCTGCGCGAATGTCAGCGGCGGCGGCGTCGATGGAGGCAAATTGCATTCGTAGTTCTTTAAATTAATCAGAGATCTCAAATCTCAAATTTGAGATCTCAAATAACGATTCGGACAAACTGAACTATCACGAACAACCATCACGGGGCAGGTAAGAACAGCCCGCGGATGCACCTAAACCACTCAACGAAACAAGAGCATGTTAGCGCGAATGCTCCAGATTTGCGACCAATGACGCCAGTCCACCTAGCTGCCACGGTGTGTTCATCGATAATCGGCAAGACCGGCTCCCAGTGAGGGGGCCGAGTTGAAGTTTTCGCGTTTAGCGGGGAGTAGCCGCGAGCAGCCGCTCCACGTACTTGGCAATCACATCAACTTCTAAATTGACCACGTCGCCCGGCTGCAAATACTTGAAGTTGGTCACTTCCCACGTCTTGGGAATCACCGCAATCTCGAAAAACTCATCAGTCAGATTGGCAATCGTCAAACTAATGCCTTCAACCGTTATCGAGCCCTTCAGCACGATGTAACGGCCGATCTCTGCGGGAAAGCCAAACCGCATGGTGCGCGATTCGCCGTGGTCCACAGTGTCCAAAAATTCGCCGCGCCCATCGACGTGGCCCTGCACTATGTGTCCACCCAGACGCGTCGCCGGCGTGACAGCGCGCTCCAGGTTCACCGGTGAACCCCCTTTGAGACTTCCCAGCGTCGAGCGCATCAAAGTCTCGCGCGACACATCTGCGGCAAAAGAATCCGGTTTGAGATCGAGGGCCGTCAGGCAGACGCCGTTGACCGCAATCGAGTCGCCTTCGTGCGAACCTGCAGTAACGATGCGCGCAGTGATGACCATGCGCGCATCTTCGTCGCCCATCTCAATGGCTTGCACCTGGCCCAGCTCTTCAATGATTCCGGTGAACATTCGTAATTGTTGTAGGGGCGTCCCTCCGTGGGCGCCCCCTTCGTCCTCGTTCAACTGGACCTTGTGCTAAATCGAACAAAGGGGTTGGCCACGGAGTGCCACCCCTACAACTTCTCCCGGACGACCGTCATCATCTGCTTGAACACTTCATCGATCGATAGTCCGCTGGAATCTATCAGCACAGCATCGGCCGCCTGCAACAGTGGCGAATCTGCGCGCGTGGAATCGCGCCGGTCGCGCTCAACCATGTCGGCATGGACTTGTTCAAAGGTAAGGCCGTGCGGATGCTCTTCATCAAAGCGCCGCTGCGCGCGTTCCTCTGCGGAAGCAGTCAGAAAGAATTTCACGTCGGCGTGCGGAAAAACCACCGTGCCAATGTCGCGGCCATTCAGTACTGCACCGCGCTCGCCGAGTTCGCGTTGGCGCTGGACCATGGCGCGCCGGACAGCGGGAATGGTCGAGATGACTGAAGACGTTTGCGTCACATCATCGTCCCTGATGCGTTCAGTGACATCCCGGCCGTCAAGTAACACTCTTAAGGAATCGGGATCGCCTTCCAGCATGACGTCAACGCTGTTAGCCAGAGCACCGACGCTGATGTCGTCAGTCTCTTTGGTGCCTGACTCGAGCACCGCGAGAGCTATGGCACGGTACATCGATCCGGTGTCGATGTAGAGCAGCCCCAACTCCCGCGCCAGCATGCGCCCCAGCGTCGATTTCCCGGAGCCTGCCGGTCCGTCTATAGCTATGATCATGATAGTCAGTTGCCAGTTGTCAGTAGTTAGTTGTCAGTTGCGTCATTCGGCGTACGTGGGTCTAGTGGACTTGAAATCCTGCACCATGAAAGCGAAAACAACTGACTACTGACCACTGACCACTGACTTTAATTCCAACAGCGCCGTCTTAATGTCCGCCCGTGAAACGTCGTAATGCGTAACCATGCGAATGGACGATCCGAACCCGGAAGCCAGCACGCCACGTTTCTGCAGCGCAACACAGATTTGCTCCGCAGTTTGAGTAGCTTTCGAAACATCAACGATGACGATGTTGGTGACGACCTTTTCCGGATCGATCTTGTAGCCCGGAACGCCAGCCAACCCTTCTGCCAGATAGCGGGCGTTCTCATGATCTTCGGGCAAACGCTGCGGCGTTTCTTCGAGGGCAATCAATCCTGCCGCCGCCAGCACGCCCGCCTGCCGCATGCCGCCGCCAAGCATCTTGCGAACGACACGCGCCTCTTTGATGAATGCGCTTGTGCCCAGAAGCATGGAACCGACAGGTGCTCCCAGGCCTTTCGACAAACAGAACATTACTGAATCGACGGGTCGCACCAGTTCGGCAACCGTCCGGCCCAGCGCCACTGCCGCGTTGAAGATACGCGCGCCGTCAAGATGCACCGGAAGCTTAAGAGCATGCGCGCGCTCGCAAATATCCGCGGTGCGCTCGCTCGTGAGCAAGGTGCCCCCGGCCAGGTTGTGCGAATTTTCGAGGGCAATCAAACCTGTCGGCGCCACGTAGTAAGCGGAGTTGGAATGAAGCGCCGTCGAGATCTCGTCCCACGTCAAAATGCCGCTGCCGTCATTGCTGCGTACCGGTCGCGCAAGTGTTCCCGAGAACGCCGCCATCGCGGCCATCTCAAAATTGTAGATGTGCCCGCGCTCTTCGATTACCACTTCCTGGCCGGGCTGCGTGTGCAGTTTTACGGCGGTCTGGTTTCCCATGGAACCGGTGGGGACGAAGATCGCCGCTTCTTTTTCAAAGATTTCGGCGGCGCGTTCTTGCAGGCGATTGATTGTCGGATCTTCGCCGTAAACATCATCGCCCACCTCGGCGTCGGCCATGGCGCGACGCATCGCGGGCGTGGGTTTAGTTACCGTGTCGCTGCGCAGATCAATCATAGACTTTAGCCCAGAGCTGCAAAAACTTCGTTGGATAGCAAGGCGCCGGTTGCTGTCAGTCGCAAGACATCGTTCTCCAGTTCGATCAGACCCGCTTCGCTCAAGCGTTCGATCTCATTCGTGTGATCGGTGCGCAAGTCGATGCCGAAGCGGTCGCGATAGTCCTTCAGACTGATTCCCTTTAACATTCGCAAACCCAAAAAGACCGACTCGGAACGTCGATCACTCTCGTTGAGTTCATTGAGTTCAACGATCGGCGACTCTTGCTGATCCATAAGGTCTACGTACTTAGCTGTATCCCGCTCATTGGCCCAACGGCGGCTGTAGCCGTCAAATGAATGGGCCGAACAGCCAAAACCGTAGTAGGGCGCGCCCATCCAGTACTTCGCGTTATGGCGAGATTCAAATCCCGGCAGGCAGAAGTTTGATATCTCGTAATGATCATATCCGGCGGCACAAACTTTTTCGACCATCACGCGGTACATTTCCGCCGCCATGTCTTCGTCAGGTTGCGGGCGCATGCCCCGTTTGATCTGATCGGCCAGCGGCGTGGCCTCGTGAACTTCCAACAAATAAAGCGACAGATGTTCTGGCCGCAGCGCCAGCGCCTGGTCCAAATTGCTGAGCCAGCCGTCAAGCTCCTGACCGGGCAGCCCGGCAATTAGATCGAAACTGATGTTGTCGAAGCCGGCCGCGCGCAAATGCTCGAACGTCGTCCGGATATCCTCGGCCGTGTGCGTACGGCCCAGTTGTTTCAATTCGTGATCGGCAAAAGTTTGCGCGCCAAAACTCGCCCGGTTAATTCCCACACGGCGGAAATCGTGGAGCACTTCCATTCGCAGCTCGCCCGGGTTCAGTTCCATCGTCAGCTCGGCATTGGCGGCGACATGGAAGCGCGCGGTGACGGCATTCAAAATTGTTTGAATTTGCGCCGGAGAGAGTAACGAAGGCGTACCGCCGCCGAAATAAATCGTGTCAACCTTCTCCTTTGGGGCGATTGGAAACGCGGCAATCTCTTTTGCCAGCGCCTGGACGTAGCGCTCAGCCGGGCCCGATTCGTACATGCCCGTCGCAAAGTCGCAATAGGAACAACGCGAGCGGCAGAAGGGCACGTGCAGGTAGACACCTGCATCGATGGTTGAGAGTTGCGGGAACATTTGGAGCAGAAATTATAGCACGCGGGGAATAGGCGCCAATGGAGTGTAGTTGTGTCGGTAGTGGGTCAGTTTAAAAATCTCATTAGCACCACACTTCAGTGAATTGATCGAAACAGCCGATATTTGACTAACGGTTTTAACCGTTTTCCTGGGTAAACCGTTGGAACGGTTAGAAGGGAATGTTTCGCCGCTGCCCCAGCTGACTGAAGTCAGGTGCTAATGAGAATATGAAACTGACCTATCACCCTCGTGTACTAAGGTTAGTCGAAACGCGGCTTGCTGCGTGGTTAGCGAAAACCTGAGCAGTTCAACTTCCCAATTTCTCCCGCAGTTTCTTCGGTAGCTTGCTCAGCACCATCTCGTAGGAGTTGCGCAAGAGCGCCTTCAGCTCAGCCTCTTTTAGCGCGTTAAACTTTTCCAGCGCTACCCAGTGATAACGAGCCACGTACGGGGCGGGCATGATCGCGTCCCGCTCGACTAGTTCGGCGAACTTCTCCGGCGTGCACTTGAACGAGAGCACGTGGTCAGACGCTTCCAGCGAAGCGACGGCGAACATCTTGTTGCCGATGCGAAACAACAAATCACTTTCCCATTGCACATCTTCAGTGACGTTGGGAAATGAGAGGCAGTAGGTGCGAACTTTTTCGATGTCCAAGGTTTTCTCCTCCAAGGCGGCGGCAAAGTGCCAAGGGCGAAGGGCAAAGAGCCAAGGGTAAAAGTGTTGCGAAGAAAGCGGAAGTGCTTAGCTCTTTGCCCTTACCTCTTTGCGCGCAACTCCCCGCGGGCCTCATCCCAACGCCACGCGGCTTCGCTGCCACTCAGGTGGACGCCGCCCAGCCAACTCTCAATTCCGTTAAGAGCTACGAAGTCATTATTGCCACGCCGCACCGACTCTCCCTTGGGGGTGAGGGCTAATCGAGTGTTCCGGATTTCTGGGTTCGCAGTGGCGGTTTGGCTCGCACCTTTCGAAATCGTCAGCACGGGTTCTGGTCCACTTGCTAACTGTCGCAGCATAAACAGCAACTGAGCATCACCCAACCCGTAAGTCGGTTCCCCCTTGCTAAATTTTTGGAACAGCGAATCAAATTGCGCGGCTCCCTTTGCGATCAATGCCAGCGCGACGTTTTCGATCAAGCCCAAACCATTGAGCGTCCACGGAAAGCGAGCCAGATGCTTTTGCAATGCTGCCCGCAGGAAGGGCAGTGCGGCGATGTCGCCGGCTATCAGGTGCGCGATATTTCCGGGGTCCGCAGATGAGTATGCTGCCCAACCTTTGATCGCGACTTCCATTTCCGCAGCCGTCACCTCGTGACGCTGGGGAAACAAAGAGGCTAACTGCTCGGAAGTCAGTTCTCCCAAGCCGTGAAAGTCGCTGATGCCGGGGAATTCATTGATGCAAATCAGGCTTAGTTTTGTGGATCCGACTGTCCTTTGAGAAAACCAATTTAGCAGATAAAGGAGGTGAAGCTGGCAGAACAGATCATGCTCGAACCAAAGCACGACCTCTTCGTGATCGACGAACTTCGCCAGGGCTTCATCCTGATCGCGCAGGCTCTTTTCACAGTCTTCGGCAGACAGATCATAAGCTTCCGCCAAGTGGTGCGCGCGCATCTGACGCCATTCAATTTCCGGCAGACCAGATGGCGCAGGGCCGCAAATCAAGGCCTCGCGCCACGCGAGGTGTTCGCCGGGCAGATTCGATCTTTTGGCAATGCCGGCCGCCGAGTCGCCGTTGTGAATGTGCAACATGGGAATAGGTGTCAGGTGACAGGTGCCGGGTGCCGGGTTTCAGGTATCAAGTTTCAGTTCGGTATCTAATACTGGCACCTGACACCTGAAACCCGGCACCCAGTTCCGCGGTGCATTCTAGCATCGGAATCGCATACAATCAGCCCGCCCTCTATGGAAGCAAAAATCCTGGTCGACTTTGATGAGTTTTGGGCGCGGCTAAGCGAAGACATTCGCACCGCGCGTGACTCGATCTTTGTCCAGACACTGGCTTGCGAAGGCGACACGATTGGAAAACTGCTGGCCGCGTCTTTGCTAGCCGCCCCCGCTACTGACAAGCGGGTGCTGGCGGATTCCTTCACCCGGATTGTGCTGAGCGACAAGTTTCGCTTCTCACCGGGCAATCTTCTTGATGCCGAGTTGCGCCGGGAAGCGCGCGAAACAACGAAGCTGTTTCAGGAACTGAAGCAGGGCGGTGTTCAACTAAAGTTTACGAACCCTTACGGATTCACGCCGCGCAGCATCCTGAGCCGCAATCACAAGAAATTGATCGTCATCGACGAGCGGGTCGCATACTTCGGCGGGATGAATTTCAGCGAACACAACGCAGCCTGGCACGACATGATGCTGCGGATTGAAGACCCGCAGGCAGTCGCATTCCTGCGTGAAGATTTTCTTTCGACCTGGAGTGGGCACGATCGTAAGGCCAGGGCGAAGTTTGCAGGGCTGGAACTTTGCAGCCTGGATGGCCACGCGAACGCCGCTGCATTCGGACGCGTATTGGATTTGATTGACGCATCGCGACAAGCAATCTTCGTCGAGAGCCCTTACATCACGTTCCCGTTCTACGAACGATTGCGCAATGCCAGCCGGCGCGGCGTGGCCGTAACGATAGTGACGCCGGAGGAAAATAATTGGGGCTTCTTCGCGGACTACGCGCGCCTGGAATCGACCCTCTCGCAAATCGATTTGCGTTTTTACCAGGGCCGCATGAGCCATTTGAAGGCCATGCTGATCGACGATCAGTATTTGATCGCCGGCTCTTCGAACTTCGATTATTTGAGTTATCGCATGTACCAGGAGACGTTGGCGGTGATTACTGACGGGCAGCTGATCGCAGAATTTCGCGAGCGAGTCATGCTTCCGGACATGGCGAACGCCAAGAGCGTTCAATGCCAGGCCAGCCTCGCCGCGCTTAACTGGTTAAGATTTAAGGTGAAGGTACTCGATACTGCACTGACGATTCTCACTTAGCCCGAGACCATCGTAAGCTTGAAGCCTGCCCACCCTTACTGTGAATAGCCGCGAAAGACAAAATCGTCAGTCGTCCGCGCGTGACATTCCAGGCAACTACCGGTTTTCTCCCGACTCTTCACTGTAACAGCATTGGGTTCGGTAATCAGGAACTCCCAATCACCACCTTTTGAGTTGAAGCCTGAGGCCCGCTTGATCATAACGGCCAAGAGGTCGGGTGAAGCGTTAGGTTGCCAGCGTCGTTCACGAACGATAGTCGAGCCGACGGGAAACTTCATGGGTGTGGTGCTAAACATCGCCGCGCGCCCAATATCGTTGACGTATACGACGCCAAAGCTCGAAGTGAGATGCTTGCCGCCGGTCGAAGTGTCGGGCTCTTTGGAATCGCTGTAGACAGGGATGTCGCGCAGCGATATTTTCGTAGTTCCCCTCGAAGTGGTGATTGCCGACCCGCCACCGGCGGGCTCAAAAGCAGAGGCTCAACCCCCGGCGAAGTCCGCGGCGCTGTCCCGAGCAGGAGCGAGAGTAATCACGCCCAGCGGCGCTTTGTTGGCGCGGGTCCACCGGCGATAAGTGGAAGCCTTCGCAAGTATCGGATCCGCATCCTTTTGGGCGCTCACGATTACGGCGCCACAACTGGATAAAATCGTAGCTATTGCAACTGCTTTAAATGGAAGTCTCATGAGCTTGCCCTTTCATTTCTGCGGGAAGCCGGCAAAGGAAAAATTGGCTCTGGCAGCTCGTGAGATGTGTGATTCGGTTAGGAAGGTGCCTGGCCGTTTGAACCGTCCGCCTGTTCCCGTGCGTGGTAGGAAGAGCGTGTCAGCGGACTCGACTGTACGTGGTTGAAGCCGAGTTCCATGCCAATCTCGCGCCAGCCATCAAACTCGGCCGGCGTGACATAGCGCTCGACCGGCAGACGCCGCGCATGAGGTTGCAGATATTGCCCGATCGTCATGATGTCGCAGGACGCCGCGCGCAGGTCCTTCATCAGTTCGACCACTTCATCGAAGGTTTCGCCCAGGCCCACCATGATGCCGCTCTTGGTTAGCATCCCGGTGTGTTCGCGGTCACGTCGCTCGGCGGTGCGGCGAATCAAAGTCAGCGACTGTTGGTAATTCGCATCCGGCCGGACGCGTCGATACAGGCGCGCAATGGTCTCGGTATTGTGATTGAGAACGTCTGGTCGCGCATCGAGCACCGTATTCAGTGCGGCTTCATCGCCGTTAAAGTCAGGAATCAGAACTTCAATCTTGCAATCAGGATTTAACTTGCGCACTTCGCGAATCGTTTCCGCCCAGTGTGCGGCGCCGCCATCCGACAGGTCGTCGCGATTGACTGAAGTGATCACGGTGTGGGCCAGGTTCAGATGACGCACCGCCTCGGCGACGTGACGCGGCTCATCACCGTCAAGCGATCCGGGCTCGCCTTTGCCGACGGCGCAAAAGCCGCAGTGACGCGTGCAGATGTCGCCGCCCAGCATGAAAGTCGCGGTGCGATCGGACCAGCATTCAAAGATGTTGGGGCAGCGCGCTTCCTGGCAAACCGTGTGCAGGTTTAAACCCTCAATCAACTTCAACAGATGGTTCTGATTGGAAGGATCGCCGAGACGAATCTTCAGCCATTCCGGCTTCGGCTGTCTCGGTGGGGGCGGGTTGTTGATGACTCTAAGTTCGCGCGACAACGTTGTAGTACCTCGATTAAGCTTTGTTTGATTGATTCTAGCATAGGGGGGCAGTAGCCCGACCGTTAGGGAGGGCTCCGGTTGAGTGCATGCGAGTGGGAGCCCTCCCGGACGGTCGGGCTACTGCCCCGCCTTCGGCGGCACCACTTCATAATACTCACCTGCGGTCAGTGTTCCGCTCCTCCGCAAATCAGCCAATCGGCATCGGACTTTTGCGTTATACTGCGCCGCATTCCATGCTGATATTCAAGTTTTCGCTCAAACTACGTTCCAACTAATTAGGAGGCCCTTTATGAAGTCAACGCTAATGTGTTGCGCTGCGCTAGTCGTAATCATGTGCGGCGCTACTCTGACTCTCGGCGATCTGGCGCTGCCTAAGGAATCGCCGGCGCCGGTTCAGCCGAACAAGACGATCAAAACAACGCTGATAATTGTGCCGGAAGCCAACGCGTGGACTGCTCGCTTGCAAATTCCGCGATCGAGTTTGCGCCAACTGCGCGCGACTAACGACAACGGACCCGGAGACGATGCGTTGGGCCAAACTTCAGCGCGCACTGCGACGGGCACGATAATGGCGGGCCTTTGCATGTTCCTGGCGATCTCTTTCGGCGGTGTCTGGCTGGTATGTTCCGGTCATAGCCGCAGTCAGAAAGCCGCGGCCGGAATCCTGCTGGCCGTTGCCCTGGTGGGCGCCACGGCGCTGATCACGCGTGGTAACGCCGCGCCACCGCCGGGCTGGAAATGGCAAAAGTTGTCGCAGAACCTGAACGGCGGAGTCGCAACGACCGGGGCAGTGGAAGTAGAAATAGTACCGGAAGGCAGCAGCATCAAGCTCATTGTTCCGATGTACAAGACAACCGCTGAGAACCAGCCGGGCGAGTAGTCATGGAACGCGCGGTCGATTTACAGGCAGAGATTTGGCGCGGCGCGTGCTACTCAGCGCAGCGCCGAACCAGGACCACATGGTTTGTAACCCTGGTCCTGGTCGGTGCATGTTTGTCGGCGCTGCTGGCTACCTGGCTGCCACTGCGGTTTTCCATCGTGACGGTGTTTCTTTTCGCCGGTCCTCATAACTGGTTTGAGCTGCGCTACTTTCTCATGCGGTTGCCGGCCCGTTTCGGTCGCTCACGCAGTTTCTTTCTGCTCGCCTTTGCCGGGATCGGTGCGTTGACTTTAGCGTACGCGTCACTACCGCTGCTTTATTATGTGAACGTTTGGTCGGGCGCAAACTGGCCCATGGCAATCGCGATCTGGAACTCGCTGCTGTTGCTGTGGATTGCCGCGCTGGTCTGGATGCGAGGCCGCCAGCGGCGCGCACGTGATTGGTTCTGGGCGTTTCCCGTGGCATTCGCTTTGAGCTCGCTGAACTGGTGGGCGCCGGAGTTGTTTAGTTTAGCGATAGTCTATCTGCATCCTCTGGTCGCGCTTTGGTTCCTCGATCGCCACCTCAGCCGCAACCGGCGCGAATGGTTACGGCCCTATCGTCGCTGCCTCTGTTTGCTGCCGTTCTTGTTGGTCTTGATCGCCTGGCAGTCGGGCCGTATGGCGCCACTCGTTAACGACAACGGTCTGGCCTGGCGCGTGACGCAACATGCGGGCGCAGAGTTGCTGCCGAATATTTCGAGCCAGGTCCTGGTGTCGCTGCATGTGTTTCTGGAGATGCTGCATTACGGCGTGTGGCTGATCGCGTTGCCGTTGATTGCGCCGCTCGATAAATCTCGCGGAAAGATTTGGGACTTGAAAACTATTCCAGTCGCGCGGCACCGGCGCGGGTTTCCGCGACTTATGGCCGCATTGCTTATCGTCGGGCTGTTTGTGGTGGCGGTGCTGTGGCTGGGCTTCTCAACCAACTACGCGTTAACGCGCGACATTTACTTTACAGTTGCCATTGCGCATGTTTTGGCCGAAGCACCATTTCTGCTGCGAATGATTTGATAGTGGCACAGACTTCAGTCTGTGGATTGAGGTAGCTAATTAGAGAACACACGCAAACTTGCCGCAGATTTACGCGGCTAAACACGGACCAGAAAACGGCAGAACAGAATTCGAGGCAGGGCAGTAGCAGTGTTTGATCCGATCGGCGTTTATCTGCGTAAATCCGCGGCGATTTGAAGTTATGACTCCGACGCAACTCTGGCTGTTCCTGCCGCTTGGTTATCTGCTAACGATTCTGATCGAAACGCCGATCCTCATACTGGGCTTATCGCCGCGGCATACTTTCAAGCGCAAGTTGTTCGCAGGAGTTTGGCTGACGGCGTGCACCTATCCCATCGTCACTTTGGTGCTGCCGTTGGTGCTCGAGCATGCGTCGCGCATGGTTTACCTGACTGTTGCGGAAACTTTCGCGCCGGTCGCTGAGGCGGCGTTGTTCTGGTTGGCTTTTGGCAAAGACGAGCAACTGGGAAGACTGTCGATGTGGCGCGATTTCGCCGCTATCCTGCTAGCGAATCTCGCCTCGTTTGTGGTCGGGGAAATACTGAACGCCAATAATTGGTTTGGACTAATCCGCTGACTTGGATGACTGGCGGAACCTGGCGGCGAGTTCAGTAGCTCTGCGGCGCCGGCGTTTTATTCTCATCACCAGAAAAATAGCTCCCGCGATCAGGCTCGCGGTCATGGCCACGACAACTACGATCAGAACGGAAAGGCCGGCGCCTCCGGAGACCGGCGGGCGACCTGGTGGGATGTCGAGCAGCAGTTGCAGGTCCATCACGATTTCCTTTCAGCTCAGAAGTTGCGCTAGAAACTCCGCATCCACGTTGCCCCCTGACAAAACGACTCCGGCGCGCTGCACATCGGCGGGCAGTTTGCGAGCCAGTACGGCCGCAGCCGCAGCGGCTCCCGATGGTTCGACCAGAAGTTTCATACGAAACAACATGAATTTCATCGCGGCGATAATCTCTTCGTCGGAGACGGTCAACACATCTTCAGCGACTTTTTGCAAAATCGGAAAGGTCAGCGTGCCCGGTGTCTGCACGCGCAAACCGTCGGCGATAGTCGGCGGCGGCGGAATGGTCACGGGCGCGCCGTTGCGGAACGACTGCAGCGTGTCATTCGCCGATTCCGGTTCCACGGCAAAGCATCGGATGGCCGGTTTGATTGATTTCGCGACGGTGCTGACTCCGGCGAAAAGTCCGCCTCCGCTGCACGGCGTCAGGATGGCATCGAGCTCCGGAACGTCCTGCAAAAGTTCCAACCCGCAGGTGGCTTGTCCGGCCATCACCAGATAGTCGTCGTAGGGCGGAACCATGGTTAATCCTTCGCTGTCTGCGATCGTCCGGGCAAACTCTTCGCGGTTATCACGCTGGCGATCGAAGAAGCGAACTTCAGCGCCGTAACCGCGCGTCGCTGCGATCTTCGCTTTCGGCGCGTCGTTCGGCATGGCCACGACCGCGCGAATTCCCGCTTCTCGGGCGGCGAGTGCTACCGCTTGCGCATGATTGCCGGATGAGAAGGCCGCGACCCCACGTTGTTTTTCTTCATCAGTCAACGAGCGAATCTTGTTGGTGGCGCCGCGAGCTTTGAAAGCGCCCGCGCGTTGCAGGTTTTCGCACTTGAAAAAGACTTCGCAACCAGCCGCTTCATTGAAAGCATGCGAGGTCATTACCGGCGTGCGCAGGACAAACGGTTTAATTCTCGCCGCCGCTTCATGAATTAGTTCAGCTGTTAACATTTGTTTCCTGTAATTCTGCGGATCGGCCCATGGCGCGAACGTAGCAGAAGAGCATAGCGATAATGCTTAGCCAGCAAAACAACATCGGATAAAAGAATAGTTCCCCCGGACAGTAAGATGCGGACGCAAAAGCGAAGTAACACGCGTACGTAACCATAATGTAGATACTGCCGGCGGCATAATAGATGATCGTGGGCCATAGTCCCAGGATCACAATCCACGGCAGCAGCCACATCATATATTGCGAGCCGAAGCCCGGTGTGAACACCAGGAAAACCGAGATGATGAATCCGCATTGCAGGAAAAGGGAAGGCTTTGGCCGGCGCCGGTTCATCAGCACGGAGGCCCCTGCGATTATTACCAACATCAGCCACTTGGCCGTTGTGGCAAAGACTCCGTGGATGCCAATAATCTCGAATGGTTCGCGCGCATATTGTGGCGGCGTCGGATACCAACGCGACATCAGGCTGGTCCATCCCCAGTTGCCGTAAATGCTGCTGTAGCCAAGCACGTCATGAAAAATTATCCTCGGCTCCTGCAGTAGAAACGGCAGCGAACCGAAAATAACCACGGCCGCCGTAGTTCCCAGGAATTTGATTCGTATCCGCCAGTTGGGCAGGTAAAGAAAAATCGCTGGGGCCAACATCAAGGCTGATATTTTCACATTCAGCGCCATTCCAAACATGGCCCCGGCCATGACTAGCCGCCCGCGATCCTCAAGCAGATATACGGACAACACCAGCAGGAAAACCATTTCCGATGCCGTGCTGCCGTGGAAGCCTGAAATCACAATCGCAATCGGAGACAGAGCGAGCAACAGGATGACTACCGTCGCTTTGCGGTCAGGCAAGAATCGTTTGATAACTCGATACATCACCGCAATGGTGCCAACATCCGCGAGCGTCGAAACCAATCTAAGCCAGAAGGGAAACGCGAGCTGCGTCTTAGTGGCCAGCCAGTCCAGGGCCCGCAGCGCGTGGATCATGAAGGGCGGATTGTTGAAGGTGTTGTTATAGGGACCGTTGTAATAGTAGGCGCGGACTCCGAACTGATGAATCTTGGCAACGTAGTCAACGTACCCGGCCACGTCTGCCGAGCCGGCCGTGAAATAAGCGAAGTAGAGTTTAATCAGGGTCGCGAGTAGGGTGGCGAAGACGATAACGCCGAGCCAGAAACCGGGAGACTTAGTGGAGCGTGATGTAGAAGGGATATTCAAATCAGCTCACGGCGAGGGGTTCCATGGCGATGACGCTGTGATTGCCGGCACTGGTCAATTCAAATACTTCCGCGAAACGCGCGATGATACGATCTTCCACGGTTGGCATTTCCAGCTCACGCCCGAGCAATTCCTGCATTGAGGTAACCGGCTCGCCCTCGCAGGCGATGATCAAATCGAAGTAGCTGAGATCGGTGTTCACGTTCACGGCAAACCCATGTGTCGTAATCCAGCGGGCGATGTGCACGCCAATGGCGGCGACTTTCCCACGGGCTGTGTGAACGCCGGTCAGCCCCTTGATGCGAAACGCCTCGATCCCGAAATCTGCCATGGCACGAATCAGTACCTCTTCCAAATCACGAACGAAGCGATGCACGTCCTCGCGATCGGGACTCAAATTAATGATTGGGTAGCCGACGATTTGGCCCAGCCCATGGTAAGTAACTTTGCCGCCGCGGTTGGTTTCAAAAACAGTCACGCCACGAGCTTTCAGAACATCAGGCGCCGCCATGATTCCGCCGGGTGTAGCGCGCCGGCCGATGGTCAACGTATGCGGATGCTCAAGCAGAAGCAACGTATCGGGCTGGCCTCTCGTCAAAACCGCGCGCTCAGTGTCCTTTTGAATTTCCAGTGCGGCGCCGTATTCGACGCGGCCCAGCCGTTCGACCTTGAGGGTTCTGTGGTCCATTGGTGTAACGCAAACTGTTAGTTTGCGCGAGGGTTAAACTCCATTCATTCATCGCAAACTAACAGTTTGCGTTACAGGTTGCGGGACTGATAAGTATTCTAGCAGCTTGATTCCAACAGCGGAAAACCCTGAATATGGAAGCACAATTTCGGAAGTTATGATTCCATGCCACTCGCAGACATTGGTTCGGTAGGGAGGCTCTGATGAAACGAATAGTTGGTTTAGCGATAATCACGCTGGTGTTGCTCCCGGTCGTTGCTTTCCCCCAATCGCGGCCGCGCACTACCAGGCGAAAGACAACCGGAACGACTGCGAAGCGCACCTCTCGCGCCAACGCCGCTGCCGAACTCGCTCGTGGTGAAGGCGCAGCGAAGGTCGCCGATCAAATCAAGATCCTGACCCGGTTCATTTATCTTCTGGGCGGAGTCACGAAAGGATTCGAAGCAGCGGACGCGGCCGCCCGGCGTAACGAAGCCTCACCGGCCGTCATCGCGCAGACGGAAAGCAGTAAGGCATCCGTCAAAACCAGTCTGCAGAATGTGCGTGATGGATTGGACCAGTTGGAGCTTTATTTTCGCACCACGCCGGCGTTGGAGATGTACTACGCCCGCCTGGCCGGCGTGGCCGCCGGTGCAGCGAAGGCCGAAGAGCTGGCGGCGAGAAATCAATTCGATCAGGCGGGCCGGACGTTACTGGGCGTGGTGAACCAGTTAACCGACGTGCTGCGCGATATGCATTAAATTTCCGGCTGCGCAAACGGCGCGCACCAAAAAGTCACGCAATCCAGACGGTTTTGATATTCACAAACTCGCGAATTCCAAACTCACCCAACTCCCGGCCATAGCCGGAATTCTTGATGCCGCCAAATGGCAGGCGCGGATCGGACGCGACCATGCCATTGATGAAAACCGATCCCGCTTCGATCTCTTCGATGAATCGCGCCTGTTCACCGGCGTCGTTGGTCCAGGCGGCCGCGCCTAGTCCGAAGGGAGTGGCGTTGGCCAGGGTGATTGCTTCGTCGATCCCGTTGACGCGAAACAAGGAAGCCACCGGTCCGAATAGTTCATCGCAATAGGCAGGTGCAACTTTCGGAATATCAACCAACACCGTCGGTTCGTAATAATTTCCACGCAATGGTTTGCCGTCAACCTCCGGTCGCCGGCCGCCGGTTAGCGCGCGCGCGCCGGCGGCCACGCTTTGCTGTACCTGCTCTTCCAGATCTTTAAGAATCTGTTCCGTCGCGAGCGGGCCGATGTCAGTTTGGTGGTCCATTGGATCGCCTACTCGCAGGGCTCTCATTCCGGCAACAAACCGTAGAGTGAATGCTTCGTAAATTTCAGCCGCCACAATGAAGCGTTTGGCTGCGATACACGACTGCCCGTTGTTGATGGTCCGTGCTTTGACGGCGGTGGCGACGGCCTGGTCCAAATCACACGACGGCATAACGATGAAGGGATCGCTGCCGCCGAGTTCCAGTACAGTTTTCTTGATTTGCTTGCCGGCGACGCCAGCCACACTGCGGCCTGCAGGTTCGCTACCGGTCAGCGTTGCCGCTGCGACGCGTGGATCTTCGAGCACCTTCTGGACCACGTCTGACCCAACCAGCAGACTTTGAAACGCGCCGGCAGCAAATCCGGCGCGCCGAAATATTTCCTCGATCGCCACCGCGCATTGCGGCACATTCGAGGCGTGTTTCAACAAACCCACATTGCCCGCCATTAACGCCGGCGCGGCAAAGCGAAACACTTGCCAGAAAGGAAAGTTCCAGGGCATCACGGCCAGAATTACGCCCAGCGGCTGATAGCGCACATAACTCTTTCGAGCAGTCGTTGCCACCACTTCATCGGCCAGGTGCTTTTGAGCGTGCTCAGCATAATAACGACAAACGAGGGCGCACTTTTCGACTTCCTGTACTGCACTCTTGATAGGTTTGCCCATCTCCAGCGTCATCACCCGGGCGAACTCATCCTTTTCGGTTTCGAGGATTTCCGCGGCGCGGCTCATGAAGCGCGCGCGATCCGCAAAGGGAACATTCCGATGTGCGCGAAAAGTCTCCGCCGCGAGTGCGATCTTCGCTTCGATCTCATGTTCGCTATGGGCGGCAAAAGTCTGCAGCGTTTCGCCGGTGGCCGGATTAGTTGAGGCAATTGGCATAAACGAATTATAAGCGAGTGGGACGATGACGAGCACCTTCACAGGTGAGATGAACCCGCTAAGGTTGCCGTCTTGAACGTCCCGCCAATTGACACCTTTGCCAGTTTTCGCTTATGTTCGCCTTATGTTCGCCGCGGGGTTTTTTCGATGTTAGCGCTTAACGTGGAACTAATTCGCAATTCACCGAACTAAGACTACAATCAGGGAGCTGAATGGCTAAAAACTCTCATATAGAGTGGACTCACCACACTTTCAATCCTTGGTGGGGCTGTAAGAAGGTTTCTGCAGCGTGTGACAACTGCTATGCGGAGTTGTGGGCTAAACGTATGGGGCATCAGCTTTGGGGTACGGATGCCCCGCGACGATTCTTTAGCGATGCCCATTGGCGGGAGCCACTTGTTTGGAATGATGAGGCACATCTCGCAGGGCGGCGTGAAAGAGTCTTTTGCGCGAGCATGGCGGATGTTTTTGAACGCCGCTCTGACCTCAATACGGAACGAGCGAGGCTGTGGCGACTTGTTGAGCGAACCCCAAATCTCGACTGGTTGCTTCTGACAAAGCGTCCTCAGAACATCGAACGCCTTGTTCCGTGGCGAGAAGAGTGGCCGGCAAATGTCTGGCTAGGCACCAGCGTAGAAAACCAATCCTTGGCGGAAAAGCGACTCCCATTCCTTTTGCGGCATCCAGCGGCGGTTCGCTTTCTCTCATGCGAGCCTCTCTTGGGTCAACTTGATTTGAGGCCGTGGTTTAATAGGAGCGGACTTCATCCAATCAATTGGGTAATCGCAGGAGGGGAGAGTGGCGGCGGCTCCCGCCCAATGCATCCTGATTGGGCGATAGGTCTTCTGCGTCAATGTCAGACGTTCGATGTGCCCTTTCATTTCAAACAATGGGGTCATTGGGTACCAGCAGAGCTGACGAGAGAAATTGCTCGACCTAGAACTCTTGAACTTAAGAATGAAAGACCCGTTGAAATGGTGCGACTGAGCAAAAAACTCGCCGGTCGCACCCTTGAAGGAACGACTTGGAATGGGGTGCCTCACTAACACCTTTAATGCATGCCGAGAATTGACCTCACAAATTATGAGGGACGTGAACAAGCGTATGTGAAGCATAGCCTTCTCGACGTCTACCTTCCCGAATTGGCATATCGGGTAGGCAAGAAGTGGGATTCGCTGACTTACGTGGATGGGTTTGCGGGTCCTTGGAAAACCCACGACCCCACCCACGCTGATTCATCATTCGCCATTGCTATCAACGCACTTCGCCGGAGCCAGGCGGGGTTGCGTGAGGGGCATGGACGTGAACTCCAGGTTGAGTGCGTACTTGTCGAGCACGACAAAATAGCATTTGCCGAGCTGGAACAGTTTGCCGCAAAGGAATCCTCAGATAAGTTTAAGATTCACGCCATTCAAGGCGAGTTCGTCAAGGAGATCCCTGCGATTGAACTGCTTGTTAAGAACAGTGGCAATAAATCCTTCAAATTCATCCTCCTAGATCCGACCGGCTGGGCTCAGATCCCAATGGACGGGATCAAATCTTTTCTTCATGATCGCAGTTCTGAGGTGCTCATCAATCTGATGATGCGCGACATAAACCGTTTTCTAGGCCAGCCAGATCGAAGCGAGAGCTATCGACGGCTGTTCGGTCGTCATGGCGTACTTGAAGTGCTTCAGCAGACTCCTGCAGAGGAGCTTGCTGAACGCGCTGTCCTCGAGTATTCGCGGAGTCTGAAACAATTATGTGGTTTCAAGTACGTTTCTTCTGCGGTCATCCTGCAACCGACCAAAGAGTCGATTCTTTATTTCCTCGTATATGCAACCAACCACCCCCGCGGAATCGAGGTCTTCAAGGCTGCTGAAATCAAGGCTGCTAGAATACAAGATGACGTTCGTAACCAGACACGGATCCAGAAAACGGGTCAGCCGGGGCTCTTGTTCGACTTGGAACCACCCAAATCGAGGAAGGCATGGGCATTACAGCGACGTTACAGCGAAAGTGCTCGTAAGCAAGTCATTGCAATGTTACGTCAGAATTCAACTCCTGACGGTGTGGCGTATAGAGACCTGTTTTGTGAGGCGATGTTCTTTCCTCTGGTGACCCCGAACAACTTGGTGAATTGGCTGAACGAGATGAAACCTAACATTGAATTTCGACTGGCAGGTTCGCCCTCGCGACGAAAGCCTTCGGCATCTGAAGAGGATCGGGTAGTAGTTATCAACTCAACGGCGCTAGTGTAGCCTTCCTGCGAAAAACAATCAGGCCGAGGCCTGAAATAATGCACGCGCCGCCGGCAAGCAAACGCCAGTTGAATTTTTCATGCAGCACGGCCATACCGAGCAGAACCGCGACCACAGGTGTGACCAGCGCGATCAGCATCGTCTTAGTCACGTCCATGTTTCGCACCAACCAGTAATAGAGCGCGAAGGCGATCACCGATCCCACGATCACCAGGTACATCAACGAGACGATGGCCATCGTGGTCCAGTGATGGTTCAGCGGGTTGCCCTCCTTGATGATTCCAATCGTCAGCAGGGGCACAAACCCGAAGATCATTTGGCCGGCGGCCAGGGCCATGGGATCGATCTTGCCGGCATTCGCTTTTACCAGGACGTTGCCGTAAGAGCCAAAAAACGCGCTGAGGACCAAGGCGATACTTCCGAGCAACGCCATGGTCCCGCCGATGGACAACTGGTCCGAAAAGATCACCGCTACCCCGAACACGCCCAGCAGTACGCCGGCGACGTTCGCCATGGTCATCTGTTCCTGCGGCAGGTAAAGATGCGCGATGATCATGCCGAAGAGCGGGAAGGTCGCTTGCAGAACCGCCGCCAAACCCGAAGGTATGTGTTGCTCACCCCAGAACACGAGTCCATAGTTCAAACTAAACTGCAGGAACCCGACGATTGCGATCAGCGACCAGTCGCGCCGCGTACGCGGCCACCGCACCCGCCGAATTGTGACGAGGGAAGCAAGGATCAGCGCGGCAATAACAAATCGGATTCCGGCGAATGTAAACGGCGGAAGATCAGTCAGCCCGATTTTGATGAACAGCCAGGTCGAGCCCCAAATACAGCACAGCACCAGCCATACCAGACGCGTTTTCATTTCGTCTTGTGTACGTGAGCCGGCGGGATTGGTCAAGTGAGTGCGAACCATCTTTGGCTCCGTTGGAATCACCGGTGAACGCAACGCAAACAGCGCTGGGTGCAAAGGAGCCAAGCTTGGATAAGAACGCATTCACGCGTGAATGCAACGTAGTCAACGGGGCCGGTAAGGGAATCACGCGTAAATGCAAAGGAACCACGCGTGATTGCAAGACAATCAGGCGTGATTCCATTGTTGTCAGGCCTCGCACCAACCGTGGCAAGAAGGCCGTTTCGCAATTATTCCTCAGGAAAACCCTTGGTTTCTGCGATTTTGCTCCTAAGCCGGAGGCATTTCCAACTTGATGACCGCAAACGCCGCACCCTGCGGATCGGTCAGGATAGCGAACCTGCCGATGGTAGGAATATCGTCGGCCGGCTTCATCGTTTTAGCGCCGAGCGATTCCGCTTTTGCGACCGTTGCATCGCAGTCGTCGACGGCAAAATACACCAGCCAGTGTGGGGGAATGGGTCCCATCTCCGGCGTGATCTTGTACATGCCGCCCGCGGGCCGCTCGCCGTTCGCGAACATGGTGTATTCCATCGGGCCGAACTGCTGCGTATCTTTGGTCCAACCGAAAACCGTCGTGTAAAAGTCGCCGGCCTTGCCCGTGTCATTCGTGCCGAGCTCGTTCCAGCAAAATGAGTTGGGCACGTTCGTGATTCCAGAACCAATGTGAGTGGCGGGTTGCCACAAAGCGAAAACAGCGCCGGTCGGATCCTGGATCACGGCCATGCGACCATACGTAGCAACATCGAACGGCCCTTTCAAAAGCGTGGCGCCGGCGTCTGTTGCTTTCGCTGAAGTCTCATCAGCATTTGTAACCGAGACATAGGACAGCCAATTAGGGGGAACGCCCATCGACTCCATTTCCTTATCCATCCCAAAAAGTGCGCCGACTTCCTTACCGTCCAGTTGCAGCATGGTGTAGACCATGGCGGGCCCCATCGGGTTGTCAGTGAAACTCCAGCCGAAGAGTTCCGTATAGAATTTCTTGGCCGCCGCAGAGTCGCTGGTGGCCAGTTCAACCCAACAAAACGTGCCGGGCGCATAAGCCGGGGTTTCCTGCATTTTCGCTTCCGTCATTTCTTTTCTCCTTAAACTGCAATCGACAAGTTAAGACAGGGGGATAAAACATGAACCCGACACGTTCGCCCTGGGGTCCAGCGATGGAGGGACTTCCGCTCTGTCTGATATGAGGCAAATCTTCTCACGATCCATGGTCGATGACAACGGTGACAGCGTGCGCTTCTTAGAATAATTGCAGTCGGGAAGGGCGGCTTGCCCCTGCCGATTGAATGGTTCTCACCTTTGGGCGGGGGCAAGCCACCCTTCCTGGCTGCAAGTTAGGAGAGTTGCGTCAGGAAAGCGCTCCCCCAAACGCAAATTGCGCCGCCTCCCAACCGAAGTCGAAAAGCAGCGCAATCTGTTTTGTCCCAATAAACCGTCGAAACGATCTCTTGGAGGCATATTTGGCAACTCAGCATGTACACGCTAGAGCCGCCGATTTGTATCCCGAAGCATTGCCGGCGGTCGGCTATCTCCGGTCAGCACGCGACTTGGTTTCCCAAATCTCGCATCTCGCGATGCGGTGCCCTTAGGTTGTTATTTTGGTGGCTTTACCTCCACCGCCGGTTACGTCCCGGCAACGAGGCCCAGGATTGCTCCCGAGCGACTGGGCTTTCCTCTGGCTTTTACTTCCAGGGGGTGCTACCCGTTTTTATCCGGGCGCTCGAGAAAGCCTCGCAGCTTTCCTTAGCAAGCCTTTCGGCTTCAACACTGGGCGTCATTGAAACAACAGCCGCCTGCTATTCCTCTCTCCCGGGCGTTACCGCCTCGTTCGCCGATCCCTGTGTTGGTCATCGAAACCCGTAAGCCCCGCGACACGGAGGGTTATACTGCAGACCATTTTTTTCGTCAAACTTTTGAGTGTTTTATTTTTTTAAAGACGCGAAAATTTGATTGGAGGGCCTCAGCGGATTCACAAGATTCGCCCAAATGAAGTCAGTACCACCACGCGGTAGCGGGTGGGTCACTCGGCTTTTTGATTGACGCATTGCATAGGAACGAGCGACCCACCCGCTACCGCGTGGTGGTACTGACCTCGTTGGACCGAATCCTAATTATTCGGCAGCGGTTGAAACTGCCTCGCATTATTTTCGCGTCACGTAATAGCCTTCGCGCGAGCGGATGCGAACATCAGGATGGGTGGGAGTAGACACTTTAATGCGCAGAAACTTGCCTTTGGGGGATTCGTCGCCGGAGTAGTATTGGAGCAGATATTGGGCGCGCAGTTCTGAACCGATGCGCTGGAAAACTGAGTCCAGTTTCTCCGCACCGAGGGGAATGAACGCCGCCCCGCCCGTCGCATCCGCCAGTTGCTGCATTCCTTCCTGCCCCCGGCGCGTCATGACGTTCAAATGCATGGTGTTGCCGCTGGGATTGATGGAGTAGAAGACCGCATCACTACGCTGAAGTTCGCGCTGCACCTCAACCAACGCGCGATCATAAACCTTCCGTCTGACTTCCGGTGTCACTGACTCCTGCTCCTTGGTGGTTTCGCCAATCGCTTTTTTGATCTTCTCGCTGAAGTTGTCGACTCCGTCGGTAATGGCCACGATCACGCGACGGTGACGCGGCGGCGATTTCTCGCCCAAATACTTAGCGGCATCAACCATACTGTCAAAGAAAGCGGTCGGCCCCTTATCGGATGCCGGTTGCAAATTCAGCAGTCCCTGGGCGGCAACTTCTGCCGCGGCGCGCGTCTGCCGTAAAAGCGGAGTCCGGTCGATAACAAAAATGGTAGCGCGATCTTCCGCCTTCAATACCTGCTTGAGAAAACGTGCTGCTGCTTCTTTCTCAAAATCGAAGCTGGCGTTTGTGCTGCCGGAGATGTCGATTAACAGGGCAATCTCCAGTGGCACCTGTTCCGGATCACCGATTTGTGCAATCTGTCGCTCCTGCCCTTCTTCTTGCAGACGAAAGTCTTCGACCTTCAGCCCTTGAACCGGCTGCCCCGCAGCGTCGGTCGCTGAGACGGGAACGACGACCAGATTTGAACTGATGCGTATGACTTCATATTCATCGTCCGCGGCCGGCGTGGGCGTAGGACTTGGCTTGGGTTTGGCGAACGGAGGCGGTGGTTCTGGTTCGGGCTTGGGGTTCTGCGAGTTAACTCGCGTAGCAAATAAAACGGGCGCCAGGACCATCGCGAGGATGGCGGGCGCCCACAAATGTTTCCAGGTGATTAAGCGAATCTGCACAACCAACTCCTCATGCCGCCGGCCGATAGGTTGCCGGCCATTCAGTCAACTCAATGGATGCCGTCCGACGGCATGATAGTTGGCAGTACGTTTGTTTTCCCGAACAGTGCTACTCACTGTTAGTCGGGGCTGACCATCGACACCGAACCGCTGCTCGGCGTGGCCATTGTCGGCGCCGCTTGCAGCAGTCCTTTACTTACCAGCACCTTCACTTCCACGCGCCGGTTCTGGGCCCGGCCATCGCGCGTGCGGTTGTCGGCGATTGCCTGTGACTCACCGAAACCATAAGGCGTAACGATGCGGCGAAGGGGAATGCGATGAGTCTCAACCAGGTAACGAATCACTGCGTCAGCGCGACGCTGACTGAGAGCCCGATTGGTCGCCACGCTACCGGTTGCATCCGCAAAGCCGGAAACTTCAATCACATAGCCTTTGGCATTCAAAGCCTTGGCCGCGAGATTGTCGAGGTCGGTCTTTGCCGTCTTCGAAATCACCGAACTGCCGGCACGGAAGTTCACCGCCAGCGATTCCTGTGGAACGTAATCGTCGAGGGCGGAAATGCGCTCATTCGTCGCATTTACGCCGGAAATCGCAGCATCCGCAGATTCCTGAGCTGCCTTGGCTCCGCCGCGCGCGGCATTGGAAACCGCCGCCAGTTCATCGATCTGTCCGGACAGGCGTTGCGAATTCTGCTCAACTTCGGCCAGCTTGGTCTCAGCAGTTGTGGCTCGTTCTTCGAGCGGGTTCGCGCGCGAATCAACGGCGCGGGCCACTCGCAAATCAGAATCGTTGAAACGGACCTTCTCTGCGATTAGTTCACCGGAGGAGCCACCGCGTCCTTCAACTTCCAGGTTTAGTCCGCGCAGAATATTGGTAGCGCCATAATTCTGCCCGCTGCGAAGAAATCCGCCGTTTGTTTTTACGCTGGTCCTGTCAGTGAGACGCGCCACGGTGTCCACACCGTTGGCATCACGCACTGTGAACGTATCGGCATCACGTCTAACTACGACGCCTTTGACTTTCATCTTCTCGCCGCTGGAAACAGTGCGCGCGCGCGTTGAACTCTGGGCGTAATCCTGCCCGAAGACTGCCGGGGAAAGCATCAGCGCGAGGCCGAAAACAAGTGCAAGCGGTTGCAGCATTCTGAATCGATTCATAACCATTTAATTTAAACTCCTTCTCTTATTGTCGGGACGGCAATGTATTAAGGCCGTCGGGTTATTCGGTGTGCTGTGACGATTAACTCGTCAGCTTCGTTGTCCCACTGACTGAACTTCTAAAGAGCCTGGGGGAAGCGAAGAGATTGCCCGAAGAAGTCAGGCGAATAGTAACTAACAAATACCCGAAGTCAAAGAGGGAGAGACGCGATTTACGGGCAAAATTTTATTCATTAGCGAATCATCACGGGATTGCAATACGGAGGGAGGGGAATAAGAGGATTTCACGCACCAAGCACTAATCGCAATGCACAACGCGCTCTTCATTTGAGAGCCGGTTCGGCATCTTGGCGCAACATGATCACGAAGTGCGACAAGCTCTTCACTGGGAGCGCGGGCGTCCCGCCCGCATGGGTGTGAGAGTCGCAAGATCGCCTACAAGATTCCTGTCAGTAGCCATCGTCCAAGGAAAGCGAGCAAGCATTGTGTTATCAGAGTTGACGCTTCACACTCCGCAGCGATGCCGGTGAACGGGGCGCGCTCCGGTGAAGAGAGTCTGTCGTGGCCGCGATTCCGGAAAGATATGAGCCTGGTTAACGCTTCACACAAAAGAGAACTTCGCGATGCGGGATGGCACACTCGGGGTTATCTCCCTCACTTTGATGGGTTGGCGATTCCACAATTCATTACGATTCGTCTGGCTGATTCGATTCCCGATAAGGTCATCAAACGCTGGCAACGGGATTTCAGCCGAATGCAAGAAATAGAAAAGCGAATCGCCCTGGAAAGACGAATCGAAAGCTACCTTGATCAGGGATATGGAGCCTGCTTTTTGAAGAATCATCGTATTGCAGCGGTGGTTCAGGAGTCGCTGCTGGATTTTGATTCGCTCCGTTACACCCTGATTGCGTGGGTGGTAATGCCAAACCACTCCCATTATTTACTAACGCGATTCGAGGACTGGAAACTCGAGAAGATTATGCATTCTCACAAGTCATACACGGCTCACGAGGCGAACAAGGTTTTGAAGCGGAGTGGTCAGTTTTGGATGGATGAGTATTACGATAGGTATGTAAGAAGTCCAGCGCACTTTCGCAAGGTAGTTGCTTATATTGAAAACAATCCAGTAAAGGCCAGGCTTTGTTCAAAACCAACCGATTGGCCTTTCAGCAGCGCCACATTCCGAGCTAACCGAAGTACGGGAGGCTGGCGCCTCACTTAGATTGGCGTCCGTTCGCTGGTTGGAAGTTATTCGTTTCTTGCGCCTAAGGCTGATAGTGGCGGGCGGGACGCCCGCGCTCCCAGTTAAGAGCTTGAGTGGATTCTCGTCGCCGGAGTCTCGCTGGGGAGATGCGCGATCTTCCGCGGTGAAGGGCTTGAGGAGCTATCAGACTGCAAATTGTCCGGCTTCCAATTGTTCTTTCACGAAGGCAAGAAACCGCTCAGCATCCGCGCCATCGATGATGCGATGATCAAAACTGAGCGCGAAGTAAGCCATGTAACGCACGCCGATAAAATCGTCGCCTTCCGGAGTCGTCAGGACCTTGGCGCGTTTTTCGATTGCGCCGACGCCCAGAATCGCAACCTGCGGCTGATTAATGATGGGCGTGCCAAACAAGCCGCCGAAAACTCCGGGGTTCGTAATCGTAAAAGTCCCACCGCCTACTTCGTCCGGCTTCAACTGTTTCGTCCGCGCGCGATCCGCCAGGTCGTTGGCCGCCCGCGCCAGACCTCCGATTGAAAGATCGTCGGCGCGCTTGATCACCGGCACGATCAAGCCCCAGTCGAGGGCTACGGCCATGCCCAGGTTGATATCGCGTTTGTAGATAATCTGATCGCCGTTCACTTGCGAGTTGAAGACGGGAAACTTGCGAATCGCGTTTGTGACCGCTTGAAATACGAACGGCATGTAAGTGAGCTTGGTACCGGTGCGTTCGAGGAAAGCATCGCGATGCTCTTCGCGGAGCTTAGCGATCTTCGTCATGTCGATTTCATAAACGGTGGTGACATGCGCGGAAGTGCGCCGCGAGAGCACCATGTGCTCCGCGATTTTCTTGCGCATCACGCTCATGGCTTCGACCCGATCGCCCTCGGCCGGCCGTGGCGCGGGAGCAGCCGGAGCTGCGCTGGTTGCAGCCACCGGAGCTGTGGTTCGCGATTGAGTTGCTGGTGCGCCTGCCGCCGGCGCGCCCGATTCGATGAAACTCAAGATGTCGTTCTTGGTGACGCGGCCGCTCATGCCGGTGCCTTCGAGGCTCTTGATGTCGATGCCGTGTTCCTGTGCGATCTTGCGCACGAGGGGGCTCGATTTGCTGCGGCGAAGTTCTTCGGCGGTGGCCTCGCCCCGGGATGCTGAGTCCGGCGTAGTGCTTGTGCCCGCGGTGGTTGTCTTTTCTGGTGCGGGAGCTTGAGTTTGCGGCGGCGGCGCTTGTGTCTCGGGCGCGGCTTCAGCCATTGCCCTTTGAGATTCCTGCTGTTCGCGCTCGGCCGCAACCGGCGCGGCGCTTTTTTCAGGCGCACGCGACGTGGCTGGCGTTGTAGTAGCGGGAGTTTCCGCAGTCGTTGCTTCGGCCGCTTCCGTCGTCGCTTCGGCCGCAGGCGGAGCCGCTTCCGGTGCTGCAGCAGTCGCCCCATCCGCGCCGTCCAACACCGCCACGACGAGGTTCACTTCGACCGTTTCGCCTTCCTGGTATTTTATTTCCGTCAGAACGCCGGCGGCGGGCGATGGGATTTCCGCATCCACTTTATCGGTGGAAATCTCGAACAAAGGTTCATCGCGCTCGACTGTATCGCCAACCTTTTTCAACCACTTGGTGATTGTGCCTTCGGCGATCGATTCGCCCATCTGCGGCATTACAACTTCAGTAGCCATTACACACTCCGATTCCTAACTATTAGATCTGCCCATACTTGCTCAACCGGCGATACCGATTATTGCGCGGCCGATTCCGTTTTTGCTTCCGCAGTAGTCGGATCGATTATCGTCTTAACCTCGGCCACGCTGTTTGCAGGGAAGCCGCCCTGGCGCGCATGTTCGCGAACCATCTCTTCGTTCGGCGCGATGTAGACGCAATAAATCTTGTCGCCGGTGACGTAACTCTGCACCCACTGGATTTGTGGCCCGAGGTTTTGGAGCACGCCACACGACTTTTGCGAGACTCCCTGTAACTCTTCAGCGGATAGTTTTCCCGCGCCCGGAATCTCTCGTTCGATTACATATTTCGGCATAGCTCACTCTCCCATTGGCTAAACGATGTACAGCCCCTGACTAATACGCCGCCAGTTTGCGCGCCGCATCCAGCACGTCTTTCGTTTGCGGCAAATAGTAATCTTCCAGGGGCGGCGAATACGGAACCGGAGTATCAATTGAGGCGACGCGCACCACCGGCGCGTCCAGCCATTCAAATGCGTCCTCGGCAATGGTCGCAGCAATCTCGCCGCCGATGCCCCCGGTGCGCGACGCTTCGTGCAGCACCAGAGCGCGGCTCGTTTTCTTCACGCTGGCGAGAATCGCCGGTTTGTCGAGCGGCGCGAGCGTTCGCAGATCAATGACCTCAACGTCCAACCCTTCTTTTTCCAACTCTTCCGCGGCATCCAGCGCAGTCAGCACCATCGCACCGAAAGTGATGATGGAAAGATCGCGACCCGCACGCGCGGTGCGCGCTTTGCCAATCTCGACGATGTAATCATCAACCGGTAACTCTTCGCGCAAACGCGGCAAGCGATAAAGTTTCTTGTGTTCAAAAAATATTACCGGATCAGGATCGCGGATCGCCGCCTTAATTAATCCCTTGGCGTCGTACGCGGTTGATGGTTCGACGATCTTGAGTCCGGCAGTGTTCAGGAAAAATGATTCGGCATTAAGCGAGTGAAACGGTCCCGAGCGTACGCCCGAGCCGCACGGCCCGCGAAAAACTGCGGCCACGCCGGCGCCCCAGCGGTAACGACACTTGGCCGCATAGTTTGTCAGCAAATCAAAACCCGCGGAGATGAAGTCGATGAATTGAAACTCGGCCACTGGCCGCATGCCCAGCAGCGCCGCGCCACACGCCGCACCTACAATCGCAGCTTCAGAGATCGGAGTATCGATCATGCGTTCCTTGCCGAAGGTTTGATAGAGGCCATCGGTGACTTTGAACGCGCCGCCATAGACGCCGACATCTTCGCCGATGCAAAAGACCGTTTCGTCGCGCTCCATCTCTTCCCAGATTCCCTGGCGGATCGCTTCAATGAAGGTCGCGGTCCCGCCCCGCTCGGGGCGTTCCACCTTTGGTTCTTTTTTGGTAGCAGTGGACATTGTTTGTCAGAACCGCCTGCGGTAGCGGGCGGGCCTTCTTCAACTGTTAACTTAAAAGAGGATCCGCCGCTACCGCAGGCGGTTCTGATTACCCCTCCAAAACTTTGGGCCGAAAAGCGGGAGGCACGATAGTGTTGTCGAAAACCCCGTGCGCTGCCTGTTCCGCATCCGGCATCGGCGAGCTTTCCGCCCACGCCACGTCTTCGTCGAGTTCGCGTTCGATGTCTGCAGTAATCTCTTCAAGTTTCTTCTGGTCCGCGACCTTGCGTTCCTGCAAAAACAGCTCGTATCGATCGATCGGATCGTTGTTCTGCTCCCACCAATCGATCTCTCCATCCGGCACGTACCGCTGATCGTCGTGTTCGGCGTGACCTTTGCGCCGGTAGGTCTTGGCTTCGATCAAGACGGCGCCACCGCCGCTGCGGGCGAAATCGGCAGCACGTTTGGTTACTTCATAGCAGGCGACGATGTCGTTGCCATCGACGATGTAGCCGGGAATTCCGTAGCCGGCCGCTTTGTCCGCGAGATTGCGCACGGCGGTTTGCAGATTGGTCGGCGTCGAATACGCGTAGTGGTTGTACTCAGCCATCACCAGCAGCGGCAGACGCTGGACGGCAGCAAAGTTCAAACCTTCATGAAACGCGCCGGTGCTCATACCGCCATCGCCGATGTACGCCATCGCGACTGTGTCTTTCTTTTGCAGACGCGCGGCCAGCAACACGCCGGTCATCACCGGAATCATGTCACCGAGATGCGAGATGGGCCCGATGAAACCTTTTTCCACGTCGCCAAAGTGAATATTGAGATCGCGTCCGCCGGAAGGTCCCCAGGCTTTAGCCATGTACTGCGCAAAAATCTCGCGCGGGCGAATACCTTTCACAAACACAGCACCCAGGTCGCGAATCAGTGGCGTAATAAAATCCTTCGGGCGTAATGCGTAAGCCGAACCAACAGCCGTTGCTTCCTGGCCCAGGGAACGAAACACACCGCCGACGACCTTGGTTTGCCGATAGAGATTTACCAGGCGCTCTTCCGCCAGCCGGGTCATTTTCAGAAAGCGATAAAGCTCGAGCATCTGATCGGGCTTCAACGTCGTTTCCGTCGTGCAACTGAGTGTCTGTCCTGCGACGAAGGGAACCGGCGCATACATTGTATTGACGCCGATTTGGGAGTCAGCCTGCGGGCGCTGTCGCGGCGTTCTTCGCTTAGCGCTGGCGGCGCCCCCGGTCGCTTTTGCAGAATTTGCGTTGCTAGTTTTGTCCATCTGACAATGGCGCGCTAAAAGCGCTTCAGAACTCAGCCCAGGGTAACTCCCTGGGTAACAATTGCGATTGATCGAACTACTCTGAAAGGGTTCTACGGTCCGACCGGCATGTCTAACCCCTTCAGGGTAGAAAATCTTTTGATTCCTTTTTCCCCGGGGTGTTACCCCGGGCTAAGTTATCAAACGCCTTCGGCGTAACGCGCTGTAACTCTAAATATGAATTGCCAAGCCGTGCACGTTCTCTGCCGCTTCCATCACGGCTTCGGAGACGGTTGGATGCGCATGCATGGTGCGGCCGAGTTCTTCCGCGGTGGTCTCAAGCTGCATCGCGACACAGCATTCGGCGATTAACTCGGTCGCGTGCGGCCCGATAATGTGAACGCCCAGGACTTCGTCATACTTCTTTTCGCTGACGACTTTTACGAAGCCTTCTTCTTCACCGAGAATGCGCGCCTTGCCCGACGCGGAGAAGGGGAACTTTCCGACTTGCACGTCATAACCTTGCTCGCGGGCCTTTGCTTCAGTCAGTCCGACGGAGGCAACTTCGGGATCGCAGTAGGTGCAGTTAGGCACCAGGCGCAGATTGATCGGCTGCACTTTTTTGCCGGCAATGTGTTCGGCGGCGAGGATGCCCTCTTTCGATGCCAGGTGCGCGAGCAGCGGCGTCGGCACCACGTCGCCGATTGCATAGACGCCCTTTTCGCCAGTCTGCTGAAACTCATCCACTTGTATGAAACCGCGCTCAACTTTGATCTTCGTGCCTTCCAGGCCCAGACCTTCCGTGTAAGCCATGCGGCCCACCGCGACGAGCAGCATTTCCGCTTCCAGCTTTACCGCTTCGCCCTTGGTAGTCTTACCGGTTACGACAACGCCCTTATCGCTCTTTTCGAGTTTCTCAAGCTTGGTATCTACTTGTGATTTGATTCCGCGTTTGCGAAACGATCTTTCCAGGTCCTTCGAAACTTCTTCGTCCTCGAGCGGCACCAGGCGCGGCATCAGTTCGACGATGGTTGTCTCAGCGCCAAAGCGCGAATAGACCGAAGCAAACTCGACGCCTACCGCGCCGGCGCCCATCACGATCAGCGATTTCGGAATCTCTTTGAGTTCCAGAATGTGATCGCTGTTGACTACGCGATTGCCGTCAGTTTCGAATCCGGGAATCGGCCGCACGACTGAGCCGCTGGCGATAATTATGTTTTTGGTGTTGACGGTTTGTTTGCTGCCGTCTTCGCCAGTGACTTCGACTTTGCCGGGCAGCGTAAGCCGGCCGGTGCCGTTGCAGCGCGTGATCGAATTCTTCTTCATCAGGAACTCGATGCCCTTGGAATTCTTCATCACTACTTTGTCTTTGCGCTTCTGCACGTCGGCAAACGCGAGCTGGATTCCGGTCGCCTGCACGCCAAAATCAGCCGCGTGCTGCATCTGTTCGTAGACGTGTGCGGACATCAGAAGTTGTTTGGTGGGAATGCAGCCACGCAACGTGCAAGTGCCGCCCAGTCGCTTATCTTTTTCGACGATGGCGACTTTCAATCCCAACTGCGCGGCGCGAATCGCGGCTACATAACCACCGGGACCGCTGCCGATAACCGTTACATCAAATTGTTCGTTGGCCAAGGTTTGTCGAGTTCCTCTCTTTGCGTCCGTTTTGAGACGAACGTATTCCCGTCTGATCGTGATCCGACGCACAGGCAGACACGGAGTCCCGCCTCTACTGATGATTTAGTGCGTCTTATTAAAGACAGGCATTATAATCATTCGCCAGTAATTCAGCCAACTGAGCAGATTGAGCGCGTCTGAAACGTAGCCTGACCAACGCCACTGTACCCAAAGTGTTACAAAATGCGTTCCGACGCTGGCATGAGGTCAGTACCACCACGCGGTAGCGGGTGGGTCTTCCGATTTAGTACTTGTCAGAGGTGAACTTATCAATCACGCGTTAGATCGGTCGGAGCGAGCGACCCACCCGCTACCGCGTGGTGGTGCTGACTTCGTTTCGTCAGCTTTTGCCGCTCCGAAGGGAACGCGGCGTAGCGTCGCAGAGGCATAAAAATGAAACACACCGAAGGCTTTCTGAAACTAGTCAACGACGCCAAGAGTCGTATCCGCGAAGTCACCGTCGCCGAAACTCAAGCGCGCCTCGCCGCCAACCCCGACGCCAAACTAATAGACGTCCGTGAAGACAACGAATGGGAAGCCGCCCACGCCGCAAATGCCGCACACCTCGGCAAAGGCATCATCGAACGCGACATCGAAACCCAAGTCCCCGACAAAGCCACCGAACTGATCCTCTACTGCGGCGGTGGCTACCGCTCCGCCCTCGTCGCCGACGTCCTCCAACAAATGGGCTACACCAACGTCTGGTCCATGGCCGGCGGCTGGAAAGCCTGGAAAGATTCCGGCGCACCGGTTGAAGAACCTTAGAACTCAAACTACGAGAAAGCGAAAAATCATGGGTACTCCCACCACCTACGAATACGATGTCTTCATCAGCTACAACCAGAATGACGAGTCTTGGGCCAAGCAGCTAGCGACGCGGCTTGAGCAAGAGCCTTGGCAGGGACGCAAGCTCAAGGTTTTCTTCGCACCTTGGGATATCAAGCCCGGCGAGTCAATAGTCGAACGCCTTGAATACGCGCTCCCGCGCAGTCGTAAAGTCTCTCTCGTGATGTCACCTGACTCGACCGATTCTGATTGGGTGAGAATCGAACGGTACATCACGCATCACATTGACATCTCTGAGCGGCAGACCCGGCTAATCCCGCTCTACTTGAGCACGTGCGAGATCCCTCCTTTCTTGACACACATAAACAGAATCGACTTTCGGGATGAAGCGAAATCTGAAGAAGGTTATCGGATTTTAATCTCGACGCTAAAAGATGAGCCGTTGCCGCGAGGCCAGCAAGAGTCCAAAACCAAGCCTACTTCACGAGGACCACACCTTGATATCCCAGATATTCTGAGAGTCTCTTTTGTCCCTCGCAAAGACAGAGAGGGGAATGACCTTGTCGAACGTCTCAAGCGGGAACTTGCGCCGCATAAGAATCAACTTATCGCATTGTGGGGTGCAGGCGGCGTTGGAAAGACAGCGATCGCCGCTGAAGTGGCGCGCGGATTGGTCGACATTTATGAACATCGGGTGATTTGGGTGAGCGCAGAAGGACGTGAGGATTTCAGTCTGTCAACGCTATTGGACGCAATTGCCACACAAACGGGAAATGATGAAATACGCAAGCTTGCTTTGGAGACGAAGAAGGAACAAGCACGAGAAATACTTGTCGGTGCACCGACCCTCGTAGTATTCGATAACTTTGAGACGATCACGCCTCAGGCGGGGCGCAGTTGCGCCGAATGGCTTGCCCAACCCTCGCTGTGTTCGGCGCTTATTACCACTCGTGAAAATATCCGGGCTGCGCACCGCAATATTGCAACTGACCATATGCTTCCTGAGGAAGCTGAAATCCTTCTGGATCGGTCAGTCGCAGAGGCGCATGACAAGAATGCTTTTGCCAATCTTGACCGTGAGCGCGTCATCGCAGCATCGAAAGCCAACCCCCTCGTCTTACAGTGGATTGTGAGGCAGATTGATTTGGCTCAGGACGCCAACGAGGTTCTTAATGATCTAAAGCGGGGTGAGGGAAGTGCTGCGGAGCGCGTCTTTGATCGTTCGTTTGAGTTGGAGCAGTTGGATAACGGGGGAAGGGTTGTACTTCTTGCGCTCTCACTCTTTGTACCCGGCGCAACGCGCAAGGCGCTGGCTGAAGTGGCCGGTTTAAGTAAGCAAAAGGATAAGAAGCGGTTCAAAGAAGCGATAAAGACACTCTCCTCGCTTTGGCTCCTCCGCACAGCTGAAGCGGGCGAACGATTGACTGTCGAAGGTTTGACCCGCGAGTTGACCTCGGCGTGCTTGGTTCGCGATCCGAGAGCTAAGACACTGCGGGAAAGGTATCTTCGTCGATTTTGTTCCTACATTGAAACGCACTCGCGGCCGGTGGCAAGAGATTACGATGCACTGGAAGGCGAAAAGTACAATTTATTTAACGCCTTGGATATTGCTGCCGAAAACAACAAGTCGAAGGATCTGATTCGAATCATGAGTAAGATGGGAGCAGCGAATGGCATGCTCGTAGTCCGGGGTTACTGGGATGAAGCAATACGGCGTGGGATGCAAGCGTTCGAAGCTGCGAAGGCGCTAAACGATTCCTGGCACGTAGGGTTTTTTAGTGACTCATTAAGTAGCATGTATATGGTGCGAGGAAACTATGAACTGGCGAAACAGTATTGCGAGTTGGCTATAAACATGGCGAGGAAGCTGGACGGAAAGCAGGAACTCGCGGCTAGTTTACATCAGTCGGGAATTCTCGCCCATCACCAAGGTGACTGGGAAGAAGCCCGGCGCCTGTACGATGAAAGTTTGGAGATAAAGAGGAAACTCGGCAACTTGCTAGGGGTTTCAAAAACCTTGCACCAGCTGGCGATGTTGGCCGTTGACAACGAAGATCTGCCGGAGGCGCGCCGGCTCTACGATGAAAGTCTGGAGATTGACAAGAAACTGGGCCATGAGGAAGGCATGGGTAATGCATTGCAAGGACTGGGAAAGTTGGCCGAGCTACAAGGAGATTTGCTCGAGGCGCGAAGACTTTTCGAAGCCAGCCTCGAGATAAGCGGCAAACTCGGTGACCAGCGCCGTATCGGCAGCATTTCGTATTCGTTGGGAAGACTTGCGGAAAAAGCCAGCAACAAAGCGGAAGCGGCGCGATTGTTTGGCGAGGCGTTAGTTATCTTCGAGAGATTAAAATCGCCTAGCGCCGACATTGCACGGCGGAGTTTGGCGCGAGTGGAAGGCAAACTTTCGTGAGGGACCCAAGCCGAGTTAGTGGAACGCTAGCCTTGCCTTGCGAATCGCTCACAGGGGTACACACGTTTTTAGAGCACGCTACTGTTCTGCCACCATTGTTTGGTGCCCTTGGCGTTTCTGGCAGGCAGTTGACGCAGGGTTTCCATGAGGACTTCTATGTCGATGGGTTTGGTGACGTGGGAGAAGAAGCCTTCCGCGGCGGCGCGTTCCAGATCTTCGGCGCGGCCGAAGCCGGTTAGGGCGATGACGGGGACGTTGTAAGGCGAAGCACCCTTTGAATCCGTATTAACATTCTCCTCACCCGTACTACCTTGTCTTCCGCCAGCAACGCCCGCTGCGGCTGCTGAAGCGGCGTCACCTACTTTGGTGATTGCGCGCAGGTGGCGGATGAATTCGAAACCGTCCATGCCGGGCATGGAAATGTCCGACAGCACCACATCGAAATCGTGAGTGCGCGCAAGCTCCAGCGCGTCAGGGCCGTTGCGTGCGGTTGCCACCACCGCGCCGTCCATTTCCAACAGAGCCCGCAACATTTCGACGGTGTCTGCGGAATCGTCGACGACCAGGATTCTCATCTGGCTCAGTTCGCCGGCGGGTGCAGAGGACGTATCTGGCGGCTCTTCCGTTTCACGACTCGCCGGCAACTCTATGGTGAACTTCGCGCCATTACCCGGTGTGGAATCGACGGACACGGAGCCGCCATGCAGATCAATCAACTGTTGCACGAGCGCTAAACCAATACCCATCCCACCGTGTGGCCGGCTGCTGCTGGCGTCCGCCTGCCGGAACATTTCGAAAAGGTGTGGCAGAAATTCCTGTTCGATGCCGGGGCCGGTGTCTGCAACTATCAGGACGGCGCGGCCATGCTCCTCACGCATGCGAATCGTCACTTTGCCGCCGGGAGGCGTGAACTTCACGGCGTTGTTAAGTAAATTCCAAACCACCTGTTCCAGCCGCAGGCGATCGGCATCGACGAAAATTGTTTCCGCCGGCGCATCCACAAGGAGTTCAATTTCTCGTGCCGCCGCTTCGGCTTTCACCGTCTCCAACGCGTTGGAGATGATGGTTAAGAAGGAGACGGTGTCCCGTTTCAGCGCGAGCTTGCGCATTCGCAGGCGCGAAAGGTCGAGCAAGTCGCGAACCAGTTGCGACTGGGCGAGGGCGTTGCGCTTCAAAATCTCTGCCGTATGTTTCACAAACTCAGAAGAGCGAGCTTCGTCGCTGCGCAGCAAAACTTCCGCATAGCCGAGTATTACGTTGAGCGGGTTTCGCAGCTCATGCGAAAGAGTCGCCAGAAACTCGTCCTTCAAACGATTTGCCTTTTCGGCTTCGGCGCGCGCCGATCGTTCACTCTCATGCAAACGTTCACGTTCCGTTTCGGCAAGTTTGCGCTCGGAAATGTCCACTGAGACGCCAACGATTCCGGTCAACGCACCGCTCTCATTGAAGATCGGCGAGTCAGTGATCATGGCCGGAAAAACAGAACCATCCTTGCGGCGCACGGAAAACTCTCCGGCCCAACTCTTACCGGCCTGCAGCACTGAAAGTACTTCCGTGGCCTGGGTGCGGGTATCTTCGGCCGGCGTCATTTCCAAAATGTTAGCGCCGACTGCCTCCGTTGCGGTCCAGCCATACAAATGCTCCGCAAAGGAATTCCAATAAACAATGGTGCCGTCCAGATCCGTAGCAATCACGGCCTGTTCCACCGCGCTCAGGAGGCGCGCCTGAAAAGCGATCGCGTCGTTGAAATTCTTTCTTTCAGTGATGTCGCGCAGGTAGACGGACATTCCCGTTTTTGTCGGATAGGCATGCGCTTCGAACCAGGTCCCCGGCACAATTCGGGAAGCGACGTCACACTCAACCGGCTTCATCTCCGCGATGGCGCGTTGGAATAGTGGATACAGTTCTGATTCAACCGCTTGCGGGTAAACCTCCCAGATCACTTTGCCGATCAGTTCTTCACGTGTTTTTCCGAAGCGGCTCAGCGTCTGGCTGTTGATATCAGTGAAGCGCCATTCCCCATCAAGCTGGTAGTAAAGGTCGGTTATACTCTCGAGAATCTTGTTAACTTTACGATTTGCCTCGCGCAGCGCGGCCAGCGACTCGTCTCGTTGCCGCACCGCTTCGCCGGTGCGAAATTCATGCAGGCGGGCATTGTTTAGCGCGATCGCCGCTTGATCAGCCAGCGCTGATAACTGCCATTGCTCTTCAGTGCTGAGTGGGGAATCGCGAACGATGGCCAGAAATCCGTTCACCGAACCATGGGCCAGGACTGGGACCGTCACCAGGGCTTTGCCGGGTTCGAGTTTGAGATGCCGCGATAAATCGCGAATGACCGATTCCTCCATCGGCCCGACGAATCCCCTGATGGTTTCGTTGTCGGCGTGCGCAGCCCTGACGCGTAGAATTCCGTCATCTTCGGCCAACAGCAACAAACTGTTGTCGGCTAAAAATAACTCCGTGGCGTGGTCGACGATGACCCGCAATACTTCGTTGAAGTTTAATGAGGTGGTGATGGCCCGGTTAATGGCCGCAAGCCGATCGAATGACGACTTCACGCTGGCTTCATTTCTGCCCATGGTGCAAAACTCAATAGGCGCTAGCTGACTTTCTCAACCGCAACTTCTGCGTCCGTAATGCTCAGCTGATGTTCGTGGTGGTTATGAGCGCTGCCACGAGTCTTGATGATCCTGAGCGATCGCGCCATTTCAGCACCACGCGTGTAATGAAGCAGCACGATGTTATCGCTTATGTTGGAAATCTCTTCGTCGCTGATCCGCGGAGATTCGTAGAGGTTATGCAGCTCGTACAACAGCAGGCAAGTGACGTTTTTCGTAGCGAACCATTGGGTCAGCGCATACATAAACTCCGAAAACCGTTGGGGATCGGCGCTGCTTTTCTTCAAGTCTCCAATGGCGTCGATGACTACGCGCTTGACCTTGCCCGCGCGCACGCGCTTGAAGAGTTCCGCCGCCACGCTGTCCAATTGCATTTCCACTGGCGACCGGTACATCAACTCGAACATTTCATTTTTAACGAGCGCTTCGGTATCCCAGCCAAAATTGCGCATCACCCGGCCAAGTTGTACCGGATTCTCCTGGAAACCAACATAGACCCCGGGCTCATCATTCCGGGCACCTTCGTGAATGAAGTGAAGCCCGATAATCGTCTTGCCCGATCCGGTCGGCCCGGCGACCAGGGTAGTGCTGCCGCGCCAGAAGCCTTTTTCGATCATGTCGTCGAGGCCTTTGATTCCAGTATTGACGCGTTCCGGTTCGTTATCGTAAGCGGGAGAAATGTCGGGCGTGAGCAGGCGGGGAAATAAGGTAAGCCCGGCGGCGGAGATATTGAACGCATGCATGCCGGGAATTGAACTGGAACCCCGGAGTTTCTCAACGCGTAAAAATCTTTGTTCGCGGACTCCGGTCGATTGTTTCAGCAGCAGCAGGATCGAGTCGGCCACGGCGAATTCAGGAAGATCGGTCATCATCTCACCCGAGTATTCGCCGATCAGAAACGTAGTGCACATGTACGAGCTGAGCACGCTCGCAAGATCGAAAAGAATGGTGCGGCGCTGTTCGGGAGTTGCCATCAGTTCGTTCAGCGCTTTAAACGAATCGATGACGATCAATCGCGGCTTTCGCTGAATCAGAATCTCGGTGACTATCTCGGGCAACGCGCTGATGCCGCGCTCGCGTATCATGGCCCCAAGGTCTTCGTAGAAAACCGTCTCGGCTACTTTTGTTGAGTCGAAGAAACTATAGGACTGTCCATGCTGGATGAATTTATCGAGCGGTTCTGACAGGGTTGTCAGATAGAGGGCGGGAGCCTCAGCCGTCGCATTGGCGAACACGAGTTGTTCCGCCAATATAGTTTTGCCGCTGCCGGGGGCGCCCATCACAACGTTGATGGTGTTGACCAAAAACCCGCCGTTCAGAATATCGTCCAGATCCGAGTTTCCGGTTTTCAGCCGTTCCATCGCCAACGTTATGCGCCTGCCCTTTCTTTACTAAGTTGCAAAAGCTGCGAGACGGTGTCGATTAGATGTTCTTCATCAATCGGCTTTACGATAAACGCATCGGCTCCCGCTTCCATGGCCCGGTCTTCGGCGTGCAGATGGCTGAAGACCAGCACGACGATCGAACTCGTTCGGGGATCCTCTTTGAGTTTGCGGCACAAACTCAGACCGTCCAGACGGGGCACCAGGATTTCAGTGACGACGATGCCGGGGCGCAGTTCCTGTGCGCGCGCCAGGGCTACCAGTCCGTCCGCCGCAAACTCTACGGTGTAGCCTGCTTGTTCCAGAAAGAACCTTTCCAATCGCTGAACGGCCAGGTTGCGTTCAACTACCAGAATCAGTGCTCGCCGTGCGGGATCGTTAGGGGATAAAGATTCGCCTTTGACGGGGGATGACATCGCCAATTCCTTGTTTGAACCAAGTCCGAATCTCGAGGCCTTTGGGGAAGGCAATTTCGCTTGCGTGGGGGACATTATACTTTCTCGGCGGGCGTATGCAAGCGTTTGATTTTATCGCCCTTGTAAGGTTTCTGATGAGCATGACGTAAGGTAGAATTACGTTGACCTGACAGAATGTAAACTCCATAGAAATCGGCGCCGGCGATTGACGTTCACACCGCAACCGCAGCACACATTACCGAAGGAAAGCGAACGAAAAGAGATGACGACAGCAGCGCGCGTTGAGACCGATTCCATGGGCGAGATCGAAGTCCCGGCGGACCGTTACTGGGGAGCGCAGACGCAGCGCTCTTTGCTCCACTTCGATATCGGCGACGATGTGATGCCGCGGGAGATGATTCGCGCCTTTGGCATCCTTAAGAAAGCCGCGGCAATCGTGAATGCGGAACTCGGTAAGTTGCCGGCCGCCAAGCAGAAGCTTATCGAAGAGGCTTGTGACGAAGTGATCGCCGGCAAGCTTGACGACCATTTCCCTTTGCGCGTTTGGCAAACGGGCAGCGGCACGCAGACCAACATGAACGCCAACGAAGTCATCTCCAACCGCGCGATCGAACTCGCGGGCGGCGTGCTGGGCAGCAAGCAGCCCATTCATCCCAACGACGACGTGAACATGTCACAGTCGTCGAACGACACATTTCCGACAGCGATGTACATTGCGGCAGCTGAGCGAATGGACCAGCTCTTACCCGCAATCCAGCGCGTGCATGACGCGATCGATGCCAAGGCAAACAAGTTCAAAGACGTGGTCAAAATCGGCCGCACGCATTTGCAGGACGCCACGCCGCTAACAGTCGGACAGGAAATGTCCGGATGGGCCAGCTTGCTCGAGCGCGATCTTGATCGGCTGAGAATGACTATGCCGGGACTAATGGATCTCGCCATTGGCGGGACCGCCGTGGGCACGGGTTTGAACTCGCATCCCGAGTTCGGCGAACGCTCAGCTCGCAAGATCGCGGAACTAACCGGCCTGCCGTTCAAATCTCATCCGAACAAGTTTGCCGCGCTATCGGCCCACGACGAGTTAGTGTTTGCCAGCGGCGCGCTAAAAACGCTGGCGGCTTCGTTGATGAAAATCGCGAATGATATTCGCTGGCTGGCTTCGGGTCCGCGCTGCGGTTTGGGCGAACTGACCATTCCGGAAAACGAGCCGGGCTCCTCAATAATGCCGGGCAAAGTTAATCCGACGCAGAGCGAGGCGATGACGATGGTCGCGGTGCAGGTGTTTGGGAACGACGTGGCGGTAACGTTTGGTGGCTCGCAGGGAAACTTCGAGTTGAACGTCTTCAAGCCGGTGATGATTCACAACCTGTTGCATTCTATCCGGCTGCTGCACGACGCCTCTCACGGGTTTGTCGACTACTGTATTGCCGGTATCGAGTTGAATCGAGATCAGATTGACGAGCACCTGCAGGGTTCGCTGATGCTGGTAACGGCGCTGAACCCGCACATCGGTTATGACAAGGCGGCGCAGGTCGCGAAGAACGCACACAAGCAAGGGATCAGCCTGCGAGAGTCAGCGGTCAAACTGGGTTTCCTGACGGGCGAACAGTTTGATGAGTACGTGAAGCCGGAGGAAATGACGCACCCTTAGGTCAGGCGGCAGGGGCAGGAAGAGGGGCCCAAGCAGCGAGGCGCGGGAACTGCTATCGCATAAAAAAGCCTGGGTGATGATCGTTTTTGATCGTCACCCAGGCTTTTTAGCTTTGAAATGAATCGCCTCATTTAGCGTAGTTGTGATCGGGTGCGATCGTCACTGCGCCTTGGATGTCCGTCCCATTAAAGTAGGTAGCTACCTTAAACAGCGAGACGTTCGCCGCCGGATGGTCATTAAAAATGCCGGCGCCGACGTTGTTAGAAAAGACGGAGTCATAGACCCTCGCTTGGGCATTATTTGCTCCTTCTACCGAGAGACCGTGCCCGGGACTCGCCGGACCGCTGACAGGAATCCGGCGGCCGGTGTTATTGATGGTGGAGTTCTTGATCACGACCTGGGCTAAATCTCTAACTTGCACTCCATAGTCTCTATTGTTCTCGATGCGACAATTATCAATCATCAGTTTCGAGCCCAGGACAACGGTAACGCCCTCTTCGAAGTTACGAATATCGAGATTGCGCAGCGTAACCACACTTGCCGTTCCCTGCGGATAGAGAATGTAGAATCCCCAGCTCGCCTGGCGCGCAGTATTTCCGCCGGTCGGGTCGCCCTGCAACACAGCATTGATTTCAGCATGGACGCCGGGTGCTGCTTCTATAGTGACATTCCCGGGCGATGCCGTTCCGTATTGGGGGAAGCCTGGGAAGAAGCCTGACTGACCAATATATAGTTGCTCGGCAAAGCGACCGTTGGCGACGATAGTGATCGTGCCGTTGAAGTTCGCGCCCGTTCCTGCAGCAGCGCCGGTGCCCGGTCCCAGGGCGGCGTTCAGCGTGCCGAAAATGCGATCCGCGCCATCAGTATCTTCGGCAGTTCCGATGCGTCCGTCGCCATCGAAATCGCCACATGTTCCCGGAGAGACAAGCGTCGTGCCCGGCACGGGGCTATCACAGTTACCTTCGACTAACACCGGGTGATTGGCGGAGACATTCACGCTGCTGACATAGCCGGTGCCGCATAGCAAAGCGGCGGCGGTAAGACTGAACACTAAAATTCGTCCCTTGCTCCTTGATTTAAGTTTAGAACCTTTCATTTACTCCTCCTTAGGTACGGGGGCGGGAAAGCCACGCGAAACGCCATTCCCCGACCATGGCGACGCGCAGAGCTGCTTAGCTCCATGTTTTGAAAGAAATATCGATTAAGTCCGGTGCCGGGTTCTGAAACCCGCCCCGTCTTCATGGTGTGCACTAAAACCTTCGTAACCCTTTCTGGGGAGGGTTCCGCTTTTCGAGTTGGCCGCATTAAATTTCTGTAGCGCCTTTTTACACCTTACTCAAAATTTTGCCAATAGTTTTTTTGGTTGGAATTGGATTTGACGCCGATCCGATTTAGGAAAAAAGAACCCATTTTCCAGCCTAACAAAAGAAATTACCGCTGCCGCTAGTTGCATGGTTGCGCTACGCGCGTCGTAGCGAAGGCGTGCGTATTGATTCCGAAGCAAAATCGCAAGCACCGGTTTTTCGTGTGAATCGTGGCTACAGGGCTGCGCTGACAACCGGCTGCGAGCGGGGTATACTTCTTGCTCGTTCCCCTTACAGAAAGGTATGCGCGGCGCGCCTCCATTGAGGTTTCAGCCTCCCGGAAAATGTTTTCGCCTCCACGTGAGGCTTTCTCCAGGGCGCATGCGAAAATCAGGGTCCCGCTGGTTGCAACCAGGACTACCGGGCGTTTGACCAGATAACGAGGAAGGGGAAATCATGAGCAGATATAGAGACGATAACGAGGGACGATACTATCGTGAGGGTGCTCGCGAACGGGATTGGAGCCCGCAAACAAGATTCGAGACTGAGCGCGGCGACTTCCGAAGGGGAGAACGCGACTTTGGCACTGACAGTTCTTATCCGCGGCAAAGCGGGCCGTTGAGCGATCGTGACTTTGGACCCGATCGGGCACGTGGTTCCGCGAGAGGCAAGTTCGGCGAGCGAGCCGAATACGATAATGACGAACCGCGCTATGGCGGCACGTCATTGCGCAGTGAGCGCGAGGGCAACGGGCGCTCCAACTATGAAGAAGGCCGTGAGTATCTGCGCCAGCGCTTTGGAACGGACAGAACGGCGTCACGCTCGCGGGTACGATGTCGCGACATCATGACGCGCGACGTCACTGTGGCGACGCGCGATAGCTCGTTGGAAGAGGTGGCGAAGATGATGCGCGAAGAAGATGCCGGCGTCATTCCCGTAGTGGAGTACGCGAGTGAAACCGCCGCGACAGACACGCCCAAAGAGACACGCAGGACTAACGGACGCCACTATGACAACGGCAAACTGGTGGGCTTGATTACGGATCGTGACGTCGTCATTCGCGCCATAGCAGAGGGCAAAGATTGTCGCACCACTCGCGCCGAGGAAATAATGACCACGGACATTCACACCGCGAAGCCCAACGATCGCGTTATCGACGTGATTAGGAAGATGGGCGACAAACAGGTTCGTCGTATCCCCGTCGTCGGAGAGAACGGAAACCTACGCGGCATCATCGCCATGGCCGACGTGGCCCTGGAGACGGAAGAAGATCGAGAACTCGCCGGCGCACTGGAAGAAATTTCCAGCGGCGCTTCATTCTGGAGCCGGATGTTCAGCTGAGGGTCGGAAGTTTCGAGTTTCGGGTTTCGAGTTTCGAGTTCGCTCGATGTGGATGAATCGGCGCTTTTACTTGAAACCTGAAACTTGAAACCTGAAACCGAAACTCGACCCGGTATTTTTCCGAACTCGAAACCCGAAACCCGAAACTCGAAACCAAGACCGAAATGGCTGAATCAGTTGACCGTTTTTTTCGTATGATCTATCAGGCCGGTGGGCGAAAGCCGTCGGGCCGGCTGTGGTGTCCGGCTGCCGACGTGTATCGCACCCGGGACGGCTGGCTGGTAAAGGTCGATCTTGCCGGCGTTTGCCCTGATGACCTGCAGATTACGTTGCGGGGATCAACGCTGGAGCTGAAGGGACTGCGGCGCGATAGTTCATACGCTGAAGGCATTGCTTTTCAACAACTGGAAATCACGTACAGCCGGTTTGAAAAACGAATTCATTTTCCGAGCTCAATTGAGAAAGCGACGCTGCAGCGCGATTATCAAGATGGGCTGTTGGTGCTGAGATTGCACGAAGGATAAAGGGCGATTCTCTTAGATCAAAACTATAGATGGCTGATATTCCAAAAACTGAAGTGAGTGCGGAAGTTCCGGCAGTGCCCGCGCCGAACGTGGCTCTGGCCCCGGAAACCGGGCAACCTGCGACGGAATCGATTCCCTTCGAGATCGCGGTGTTGCCGTTGCAGAACACGACGCTGTTCCCGGAAACGATCGTGCCCCTCGCGGTAGGGAAAGTCGCTTCCATTGCGGCCGTGGAAGCGGCGCTGGCGACCGAGGAAAAACTTCTGGCCTGCGTCAGCGTTCGTGCCGACGACTTGCCTGACAAGCAAGGCGACGACATTGTTCATCCGTCCTCGCTCTACACTGTCGGCACGCTCGTGATGATCAAACGCATGGAGCGCGCGGGAGACACCTTGCACTTGATCGCGCAGGGAACAGAGCGATTGCAGATCCTTGAGTGGGTGCAGCAGGAGCCATTCCTGCGCGCGCGCGTAAAAATTCTTCCCGAACCACAGGTGCGAGACGCCGAACAGGTAGAAGCGGCCAAGCGCAACGTGCAGTCGCTCATTCAGCAAGCTTTGGCGCTGTTGCCGCAGGTGCCACCGGAAGTTCGGATGGCCGTGCTCGCCGCCGATGATGCGGTGCGTCTCGCTTACTTTTTGGGATCGATTCTCAATCTGGGCGTCGACAAAGAGCAGCAGATGCTGGAAGCGAATACCGCCGACGAGTTGCTGCATCTCGCCCACGACTTCCTCGCTCGCGAAGTGGAAATCATCCGGCTGCGATCGAAGATCGCTACGGAAGCCCAGTCAGAGATGGACAAGGCGCAGCGCGATTACGTTCTGCGTCAGCAAATGAAAGCGATCCAGAAGGAACTTGGCGAGGGCGAAGCCGGCGAGCAGGCCGATGCGGAAATGTTGCGCGAGCGTTTGGCTAAGGCCGACTTGCCCGATGACGTACGCAAAGAAGCGGAGCGGGAACTGAGCCGCATGGAAAAGCTGCCCTCCGCAGCTCCCGATTATCACGTAATTCGGACGTATTTGGATTTCATACTGGAACTGCCGTGGCGCAAATCTAGCGAAGACAAACTGGATCTGAACGAAGCGCGTCGCGTGCTGGATGAAGATCATTACGGACTGGAGGATGTTAAGGAACGCATTCTCGAGTTTTTGGCCGTGATCAAACTTCGTCCCGACGCAAAGAGTCCGATCCTATGTTTCGTTGGCCCACCCGGCGTAGGCAAGACCAGCTTGGGACGTTCGATTGCGCGGGCTATGGGGCGGCAGTTTGAGCGGCTGAGCCTGGGCGGAGTTCGCGATGAAGCGGAACTGCGCGGCCACCGCCGTACGTACGTGGGCGCGATGCCGGGCCGCATTGTGCAATCAATCCGGCGCGCAGGGGTAAACAATCCGCTGATGATGCTGGATGAGATTGATAAGTTAGGCAACGATTATCGCGGCGATCCTGCGTCAGCCTTGCTGGAGATACTCGATCCGCAACAGAACAGCACGTTCACGGATCACTATCTCGATCTGCCTTTCGATCTCTCGAAAGTTTTCTTCATCGCGACGGCAAACCAGTTGGGACCGATTCCGGCGCCGCTGCGTGATCGCATGGAGATTATCCAGCTTTCCGGTTACAGCGATCAGGAGAAGCTGCAAATCGCGCTCAAGTATTTAGTTCCCCGGCAAGTCGAAGAGAACGGCTTGAAGCCCGATCAGTTCAGTATTACGAATGATGCTTTGAGCCTGATCGCGACGCGCTACACACGCGAAGCCGGCGTGCGACAAATGGAACGCGCCGTCGGCCGGCTGGCGCGCAAGGCGGCATTGAAAGTTGCCCAGGGACGGACTGAGCCTATCGTGATCGATGTTGCCGAGCTAAAAGAATACCTCGGGCCGCCTCATTTTTATCCGGAGCAGGCGCGCAAAGAATTGCCTGCCGGCGTGGCGACGGGAATGGCGTGGACCGAAATGGGCGGCGAAGTGCTGTTCATCGAAGCGACGTTGTTGCCCGGCGGTCATGGTTTCACAATCACGGGCCAACTGGGTGATGTCATGCAGGAGTCGGCGCGCGCGGCGCAGTCATATCTCTGGTCGCACGCGGCCGAATTCGGCATCAAGCCGGAGATGTTCAAAGAGTACGGCGTGCATCTGCACGTTCCGGCCGGCGCGATTCCCAAAGACGGGCCCAGCGCGGGAGTAACGATCACGGCGGCGCTGGCTTCGCTTTACACGGGCCGGCGGGTGCGCCCCGACACTTCGATGACGGGCGAAATCACTTTGTCGGGACTCGTTTTCCCGGTCGGCGGAATTAAAGAGAAAGTGCTGTCCGCACATCGCGCCGGGATCCGCCGCATTATCCTGCCGGCTCGTAACGATGGCGACGTTGAAGAGATACCGGAAGAAGTACGTCGCGAGTTGGAAATCGTGTTCGTGTCCCGCATCAGCGAGGCGCTTGATGCGGCGCTGGAGCTGTTGGTCTCCAATCCGCCGCCGCCGCTGCCGCCTGACGACTCCAAGCGTGATCGCGCAGCGCGCGAGCCGGCGCCCGAACCGATGATTGCCCGCGAACGGTAACGCCCTTAGCCGCGGATTAACGCGGATACGCGCAGATAAGAAGTCTCTTCTCGAACTGAGTAAGGTTAGTTCTTATCCGCGGTTATCTGCGTTCATCTGCGGCTGACTTCAGGGCGGTTTCTAACTTCACAACTCGTCGAACATCACTTCATCCACATAGCACCAACCCCAATCTTCGCCCGGCTGAAAAGATTTGATTATTGGATGTCGCGTGCTGTGAAAGTGGCGCGTCGCATGCCGGTTCGGTGAAGAGTCGCAGCAGCCGACGTGTCCACATGTCAGGCAGAGGCGCAGGTGCACCCAGCCGCTGCCAATCCGCAGGCAATCTTCACAACCATCGGCGCTCGGAGTAACTTCCCTTATCAGATCGAGATGTAGACATTCTTCGGTCAGGTTCGCTTCTCCTTTTTCTTTCCGATCATTAACCACGAGCTGGCCGCCGCGCCGAGGGCCAGACACGCCGCCAGAAACATAATCAAACGGTAACCAGAGATGAACGACTCCGCGATCGCCTGTTGCAATTGCTTCCTGGCGTCAGGATTTAGATTTGCCGGCAACTCCAACGCGCCCAACCGGGTGCGTTGTTCGTAAAGCGAGACGCGCACATCATTTGGTATTTCAATGCCGGCCAGCCGTCGTTCGAAGCGGCCACTGAATGTTTGCAATAACACGACGCCAAAGATTGCAATAGCCAGCAACCCGGCGGTGCGCGAGACTGAATTATTGATTCCCGACGCGACGCCTGACTGCGTCTCGCTGACCGAACCCATCACCGTAGTGGTGAGCGGTGCGACCGCGATCGCCATTCCCAGACCCAACACTACGACTGCGGGAAAGATGCTGGTCCAGTAATTCGAGCTCTGTCCCGGCAGTATGAAGAGTGCGAAGCCGGCAGCCGCGATCAATGGTCCAATGATGAGCGGGAGGCGCGCTCCGAAACGATCGACGAGTCCACCGGACCAGCGCGAAAGCCCGAACATAATCAGAACGAACGGAAGGAACGATGCGCCGGCGGCGGTGGCTGAATAACCCTGCACCTGGATGAGGTTCAATGTGAGAAAGAAAAGCGAACCGCCCAATGCCGCATATAACAACAGCGTGAGGAGGTTTGCGCCGCTGAAGTCCCGCGAGCGAAATAGTTTCAGCGGCAACATCGGATTGCGCGCGCGCGTTTCATTAAAGATAAAAGCCGCCAGCAGCAATACGCCTGCGATTAGTGCTGCCCACACGCGGGCATTAAACCCGTCCCGCGAAGATTCGATCAGACCATAGACCAGGGAACCCAAACCGAAAGTTGCGAGCGCGGCTCCGGGCCAATCCAGTCTCCCGCTTTCCGAAGGGTCGCGGGTTTCCGGTACTCGCCAAAGTGAAATCAGCAGCACGGCTACCGCTACCGGTACGTTTATGAAAAAGACGGCGCGCCACGAAACATGTTCGATCAACCAACCGCCGAGTACGGGCCCAATCGCTGTCGTGATTGCCGAAAACCCTGACCAGGTGCCGATCGCCCTGCCGCGTTGGTCGGGAGCGAATGAAGCGCTGATGATCGCCAGGCTTCCGGGAACCAATAACGCGCCGCCTACGCCTTGAACCGCGCGGGCGATGATGAGCTGTTCGATGTTGATGGCTGCGCCACAAGCGATGGAGGCAACAGCGAAGAGAGAGACGCCGATCAGGAAGATCAGTTTTCGTCCATAGCGATCGCCGAGCGAACCGCCCACCAGCAGTAATGCCGAAAGGAAGAGCGAATAGGCCTCAACTACCCATTGCACGCCGATGACGGTCGCGCTCAGGTTTTTTTGCAGCGAGGGCAGCGCCACATTGACGACGGTGCCGTCAATAAATGCCATGCTGGAAGCGAGGATAGTGGCCGCCAGAATCCATTTAGCGTGGCGTTTGGTGCATGGAGCGAGAGACTTGCCGGAAAGAATGGCGCCTTCGTCACAGGGTTCTCTAATTAAGTTAGCCATCAACGGGTGTGGTTGTACTTGAACCAGTCTGCGATTGAGTGCGCCGGCAAATCCTTCGGGGTCCCGCTTTCAATCTTTTCCTGTGCCCTGCGAATGGCGGCCGTTATGAGGGAGTTTGAAAGAGACGTCTCCTCGTCCATACCGAGTTGCTTGAATAAATGTTGTATGGAAGTGACCCCAAAGTGTACCAGCAGGGGGTCATCGAGCGAGATATGAAAAGTAATTTGCGACTGGCAAGCGAGCGAGGCCGCAGTCTTGACCAAAGGTTCATCTTTCGATCGCAACGGATGATGATCGGCGACGATGATTTCAAGAAGGAGTTCAGGCGAAGTGTCACGACGGTGTGGGTCCTTTGCTCCCAATGTATTTGACGGAAGAAATGCGTCTGCCCGCCCGGCCCAGATTTTTCCGCTCCCGTCTGAGTTTACGCGGCACAGCATTGATGAAATAGACGTGGCAAATCTTTCGTGTTCGATGTGCCTGGTTCGCAACGCAGTTTCCAAGCCCGCAAGTGTGCCTTCGAAATGGGCCAGCAACAGGACGTTGCGACCTGCGGACGTAATCGCGACGATTGCGTCGCAAATGCCGGCGAGCTTGCGTTCCAGGTTCCACCAAACCTTGTCATCCAACATCGCGGCCGGCATAACTGGATTTACTGTTTGCCGCCTTTCGCGCCGTCGTAGTTCGGCTGCTCTTTGTCTCGATAGATCAATTGCGGCTTGCTGGTTTCTTCGCCCTTTGCCGGCCCAAATTCCAAGACGAATGAATAGATGTTTCCGCTTTGTCCCTTGCGATACTCGATCGCTTCCTTACGCGCCTCCTCGGCCTGCTGGCGCGTCTCGTAATTCGACCGCGAAGTTTCACTGTTTACCCGCACGTCCTGCTCGCCATAGTCGATGCCGATGCCTCGCTTTTCAGCAGGGTCCATTACGTTGCGACTGAAGTACGGGACGAGTTTCTGTTTCACCAGCGAGTAGCTCGGCACGTCCTCGGGTTGGACGACGACATTCGAGATGTACCAGCGGCGCTCTTCGGGGTTTTCGCTGCTCGTCTCAACGCCGGCGCGATGCACCGTGGTTTCGACCTCCACAAAAAGATAAGCGGAGTTCGCGTGAACCGTTCTGACGGCCGGATGGGATAACGCAGCCAAACTGCAGATTGCTAGGAGTGACAGCCAAACTATCAATTTTAGCAGGACAGACATTCCTGTCTGTCCCTTCAGACTTTTCAGCAAGATTTTTATAGGCAAGAGAGGGACAGGCAGGAATGCCTGTCCTACTCGTTGTCCTCCTCCTGTATGCAGGTACCTTTTATGCTCAGCGGAAGCTCTTGTCAATTGTTATGGACTCCGCGTTTAGCGAGCGATTACAATGCGGCGGAAACAAGACAGCCTCGTCACTTTCATCGATCCACGCGCTGCCTTGCCTCATCCGCAAACGAACTAACAGGAGATGAAAATGAGTAAACAAAAAGCGTTGGGACGACCAGCGCACCTCGGTAGGACTCTGGTGGCTCTATTGTTGTTTGTTGTGGCCGCCTCGGCCCAATCGACGACGACAGTCAAATCGAACCGAAGCCGGGCGAGCCAGGAATCGGCGGAGCAACGGACAGCAAAGTACTTTGATTCCCTGCAGAAAGTCCCACCACAGCGACTGGCGTTTCTCCTGACGATGCCGAAAGGCGGCGATCTGCATAACCACCTGTCGGGCGCAATCTATGCAGAGTCGTATATTCAGTGGGCAGCCGACGCCGGCGCCTGCGTGAACAATGTCTCGCTGACGCTGAGCCTGCCACCTTGCGCTGCCGGGCAGACTCCCGCCGCCACGGCGCTGAAGAACTCGGTCCTTTACCGGCAAATGATCGATGCCTGGTCCATGCGTAACTGGCAGCTCTCTGATCAAAGCGGTCACGATCATTTCTTCGATACGTTCGGCAAGTTTGGCGTAGCAACCTACAACCAAACGGGAGCAATGCTGGCTGAGACCGTGTCACGCGCCGCGCGCGGACGCGTAAGTTACATGGAATTGATGTTGACTCCGGACGGCACGCCCACCGGCGTAATGTCCAGCCAGATAGGCGAGAAAACTGGTTGGGATGGCGACTTTGAAAGCACGTTCGAAAAACTTAAGCAAAACGGAATTGCGAACGCCGCGGCCATCGGAATCAAAAACCTGCAAGCCGCGGAAACTGAGAAAGCCCGACTCTTGAAATGCGGAACACCCCAGGCTGATCCCGGATGTTCGGTGACAGTTCGTTACGTCGCACAGGTAGCGCGCGGCTCCGCGCTGGGACCGGTCTTCGCGCAAATGGTCACAGGATTCGCGTTGGCCAACGATCCAAACTCAAAGGTGGTAGCGTTGAATTTGGTGCAGGGCGAAGACGGTCTCGGCTCAATGCAGAATTTCTCTTTGCACATGCAGATGTTGAAATTTCTTCGTCCGCTTTATCCCCGCGCCCATCTCACTTTACATGCCGGCGAACTCTCGCCGGGGATCGTGCCGCCGGAAGGCATGTCGTTTCACATACGTGAATCGGTGATGGTTGCCGGCGCGGAACGCATCGGCCATGGCGTGGACATCATGCATGAGGACGAGCCGTTCGAGTTGCTGAAGGAAATGGCGCGCCGCAAGGTGATGATCGAAATCTGTTTATCGAGTAATGACTCGATCCTCGGGATCAGCGGCCGGCAGCATCCTTTGGCAACCTACCTGGAATTCGGTGTGCCGGTGGCGCTGGCCACTGATGATGAAGGAGTCTCGCGCTCGGAAATCTCGCGGGAATTCTTGAAAGCGGTCGAAGATCAGGGTGCGGCTTATCTTCAGCTCAAGACTATGGCTCGGAACAGCATTCAATACGCATTCATCTCAGGCGGAAGTATTTGGAATGATCCGCAGAAGTTCGTTCCGGTTGCGCAGTGCACTCGAGATGTTGCGGTGATGAGTCTCACTTCGGCCGATTGCACGCGATACCTGGCCGGCAGTGAAAAGGCCAGGTTGCAATGGAAGTTGGAAGAGGACTTCCGGGCTTTTGAGCGGCGTTATTAGAAAACTAGCCGCAGATTTACGCGGATAAACGCGGATTCAAAAGAGGGAAAACCAAATTAGAAGCCGGCGCATTAGTAGTTTTTGATCTGATCTGCGTTTATCTGCGGCTAATGTCGTGCGGCGGCTCGGGCACGTTATCAACCGAACGGCTTGTCGATCGATGGGCTCTGCTCGGTGAAAAACTTAGGACCGTTTTCAGTGATGTAGAGACAATCTTCCAGGCGAATGCCAAACTCGCCGTAGATCACAATCGTGGGTTCATCGCTGAAGCACATCCCCGGCTGGATGGGAGTTTTGTTGCCGCGGACGAAGTTGGTCCACTCGTGACCTTCCATGCCAATACCGTGGCCGGTACGATGCGGTAGGCCGGGCGTCTTGTAGTCAGGGCCGAAGCCCGCATCGGTGATGACTTTGCGCGCGGCGGCGTCGACAGCTTCACACGGCGCTCCGACTCTTGCGGCAGCAAAGCCTGCGTCCTGTGACCTGCGTTCCAGATCCCAAATGTCGCGCTGGCGTTGCGTTGGTTTGCCGAAAACAAACGTGCGGGTGATGTCGGATTGATAACCCTCGACGCCGCATCCGCCATCCATCAACACCACGTCACCCTCCTTTAGTTTTTGCGGGGTGCTGCTGCCATGTGGAAATGCCGTGTATTTCCCAAAGCTCACAAACACACCGCCCGGCGCCCCGAGGGCGCGAAAGGCCTCAGCGCAGTTCGCCGCAAATTCGTCCTGCGTCATTCCCTCGCGCATGCTGTCGCGGGTCGCTTTGTAAGCGACGATCGTGATGTCGTTAGCGCGTTGCATCAATGCAATTTCCGCAGGCGACTTAAACATTCGCCCGCCGGCAGTGACGGCTGTGGCGCTGACAAACTGCAAACCCGGCGCCGCCTTGCGTATGCCATCGAAAAGGAAGAAGCGCACGCGTTCCTCCATTCCGATGCGTCCGGTGCGGATGCCACGATCGCGAAAGATTTCAGCAACTCGCTGGTAGGGGCTTTCGTCTTCTTCCCAGGTGCGAATGTCGTTGCCAACCTTGATGAGTTCGCGCGCGCGTTCTTCTTCGAACTTTGGACAGACCCATGCGACTTCGCCGCGAATCGGAATCACGAGCGCGAACATACGTTCGCTGGTGCCCCAGCGCATGCCGGTGTAATAGGACATCGTTGCGCCGGGCTCAATGTAAATCGCGTCAATGCGATTTGCCCGCATCAGGCGGCGCGCTTTCTCAATTCGCGCGTTGCGTTCGGCGGCGGAAATCGGCGCCACGCCATCGGTCATTTTTTTCAGCTTGCGAATCGGTTCAGGCAAGTCGCGTTGCTGCGAGGACTGAGATGTCTCGCTTTCTGCCCGCACGTTTCCGCTAAGCAGAGCTGCGCCGGCCATGCCGGCCGATAGGCGAAGGAAACCTCGTCTGTCAGTACACATAATTTTTTCAATTCCGGCGATGCAGTTAGGTTTGAATTCACAAACGCAAACGGTTGGTTTACGTCGGGAAGAGCGCAAGCTAGATATCTGGGCCACCAACAAATGTCGCTGAGCGCGGTCATGCTACACGAGCCAGCGCGGCCCAACAAGAGCGTTGAAACAAGTAATTACTTGCCGTCGCTTACCTCTGTGAGATAATTGCCGGCCAATATGACAACGCGGAACCTTGTTGGATTGATTGTGGGCGTCAGTGTGTTTTGCTGTGCGGCAATTGTGTTTGGATCGTCCAATGCCGTCACGCCACTGACGAGTAGTGAGGCCGACCACACACTCGATCCAATGGTGCTGGTCGCCATCGCTGTAATCCTGGTTGCCGCAAAGTTGGGTGGCGAGCTCTTTGAAAGAATCCACCAACCGGCGGTGCTGGGGGAATTGATCGCTGGGATCGTGCTGGGTAACCTGGTGCTGCTCGGCTTTTATGGTCTTGAGCCATTGAAGACGAATGCGGTACTCGGCGCGCTGGCAGAGATTGGCGTGGTCCTGCTTTTATTTGAAGTCGGCCTGGAAACAAAACTGGCTGACATGCGCGAGGTGGGCTGGTCATCGCTTCTGGCCGCGGTTGCCGGAGTGATCGCGCCATTTTTTCTTGGCTGGGGCGTTTCCGCTTATTTCCTGCCAAACGAATCGCGTCTGGCCCATATTTTCATCGGGTCTGTTTTGTGCGCCACCAGCGTGGGAATCACCGCGCGCGTGCTAAAGGACCTCAAAAAACTGTCCACGCGCGAAGCCCGCATCATCCTGGGCGCCGCTGTGATCGATGATGTGATTGGCTTGTTGATTCTTGCGGTCGTGGTGGGCGTCGTAGGGGCAGGGAATTCAGGCGTCCAGGTTTCCCTGGTTGGTTTGGGTTGGATCGCTGCTAAGGCATTGCTCTTTTTTGTGGGCGCCTTTGCCGTCGGGTTGTCTCTGGCGCCGCCGATCTTTCGCGGTGCAGGACGACTGGAAACGCGCGGCGTACTTTTATCATTAGCCATTGCATTTTGTTTTCTGCTTTCCTGGATGGCGGGAAAAGTGGGACTCGCCCCCATTGTGGGCGCCTTTGCGGCGGGATTGGTGCTCGAAGAAGTTCACTTCAAAAAGTTTCATGAACGCGGCGAGCGAACCTTGCAGGAGCTAATCACGCCGGTGACGACGATTTTCGTCCCGATCTTTTTTGTGCTGATGGGTATGAAGGTCGATCTGCGCGCGTTCGCGAATCCGGCAATCATTGGATTCGCTGTGATGCTGACATTAGCGGCGATCTTAGGTAAGCAAATTTGTTCGCTGGCCGTTGCGGAGCGCGGCTTAAACCGGCTGGCGATCGGAGTGGGAATGGTCCCGCGCGGTGAAGTAGGATTGATCGTGGCCGGCATCGGAGCAACCTTGATGTTGCCGGACGCGATGGGCGTTGCAGTACCTGTGGTTAATGCGGCGACATTTGGGGCCGTCGTGATTATGGTTTTTGTGACGACACTGGTTACGCCGCCTGCGCTAAAATGGTCACTCGCGCGAAAGAAATAATCAGAGCGCCCCATTGTTTGGGCGGCGAACTCGTGAGGCCGCCAGTTATCCTCAATTACCTTACGAAGGAGACATACCATGGCAGTTATGCGCGAAAAGCCCTACTCGAATTATAACTTCCTCGTTGACCTGGGCACCGGCGATCCATCCGGGCCGCTGGCCGCTTTCTCAGAGGTTATCCTGCCGCCGGCCACGATCGATGTAATTGAGTACCGTGGCGGCAATGACAAGGAATCCGGAACCCGGAAAATTCCTGGCCGCGTTCATTACGGTAATCTGGTATTGAAGCGCGGAGTGATTGGTTCACTTGATCTCTATCAATGGTGGAACGACGTCCGCAATGGCAACGTGAATTCCGCCCGCAATATCACGGTCCAATTGCAGAACGAGGACCATACCGAGATCGTGATGTCGTGGCGGTTCTTTCGCGCCTGGCCCGTGCGTTACCAGTTCTCGCCGTTGGAGGGCGAAGGTAAGGACACGCTGATCGAGATTTTGGAACTGGCGGTTGAGCGAATGGAAATGGAATGAACCCTGCGGTCAAGGAGGGAGGACCCATGGTTAATAAGAAGTGTCAGTCGAAAGCTGGAATACGAGAAAAGCGGCGGGGCCAGGAGATGGGAACCAAAGGAACGCCGGATCAGAATCGCCAAGAGATGGATAACACGCCGGCTTTGCGAGGTGATTTGAAGCGTCGCAACAAAATGTTCGCCGACGGATCGACTCAGCATACCGGGGGCGATGCGGTGACGCCGCGCATGAACTCTCCTTCTACGCCGGCGATGACAACCGGCGGAAATAAAGGCGAGAGCGGCGGAGAAACGGGCTTCAAACGGCGGCTGGCGAAGAAGCGTAAACAATGAAGTGAGTGATGGTGATGAGGGGTGCGGCAGGACGTTCGTCGCGCTTCTTGAAATTAGGAGGGGCGGCCACGGAGTGCCGCCCCTACAATTGCTAAACCAAGCTCATCGGTTTGGGATTCTTCGGATCGGCCGTGTAATCGTAGAAGCCGCGACCCGTCTTGCGGCCATAGAGCCCCGCCATCACCATGCGCTTCAGTAGCGGTGGCGGCGCAAACCGTTTTTCGCGAAACTCATTGAACATGATTTCAGCAATGTAGTAGGTAGTATCCAGCCCCACAAAATCTCCCAGTGTCAGCGGGCCCATCGGATAACCGCATCCGAGTTTCATGGCGTTGTCGATGTCCACTGTTGAACCGACGCCCTCCTCCAAGGCCCGAATCGCGTCCAGCAGGTAAGGCACCAGTAGTCGATTGACGATGAAGCCAGTTTTGTCCGAAGCGCGCACCGGAGTCTTCCCTAGTTTCCTTCCAAACTCGACTGCCTGTTCATAGACCCCTTCGTCCGTCAGGATGGTGCGTACCACCTCAACCAACTTCATCAGCGGTACGGGATTGAAGAAGTGTAAGCCGATGAAACGCTGTTGGCGGGCGGCGGAAGTGACGTTCATCATCTCCGTGATTGACAGAGACGAAGTGTTCGAGGCGAAGATCGTTTCCGGTCCGCAGAGGTCATCCAGCCGCACATAAGTTTCGCGCTTGATGTCCAGGTTCTCGATAATAGCTTCGATGATAATGTCGCAATCCGCGAGGTCCTCCAGCGCAGTCGTACCTGTCAGTCGTCCGCGGATTTCGCTTTGCTGTTCGGGTGTGATCGAACCTTTCTCAGCGAAACGCGCCAATGATTTCTCAATCCCGGCGAACCCCTTGGCGATTAGATCCTCGGACACTTCGCGCACCACCGTTTGGAATCCGGCGGTCGCAGCGGTCTGGGCAATTCCGGCGCCCATCAGGCCACAGCCGAGCACGCCAACTTTCTTGATTTCCATCTCGTTTATTCTCCTCAAAAAAACTATTTGTTCTTTCTTGTTTTAGCGGGTATCCATCGTGCGGGCGGTGTGCTAGCGAGCACGGCCAGTTCCGGGAGTCGCGGTGGGCGCGGTCGCTGGGGTTTCTTGACCGGAGGTATCAGCGGGATCCGCCGGCGTTACCAATTCGATATGAAATTGGTCCCCTTTATTCTTAATCCACTCGTCCCGCGTTTTTATCCAGGTCTGAAAATCCTGAAGCAACTTTTTGGTTTGCGCCGCCGATTCAACTGACTGGCGGTTCTTGTTATCAGGTTGAGGGAGCCCGCGCGCCCGCTCCAACAACGATTTCATTTCTATCCTTAACTGCTCAGCCGTCTCATCAGGGCCGGTCACCTGGTTCAGAAGTTCCAGTGCGTGATCGATCGCTGCGGCATCCGGCTTTGCCGTTAAGGCAGAGTTGAATGCTCTTTGGCCTTCATTGAGGGCAGTTAGATAGGATTCTACCGCCTGGTCCTCTTTACTAATCGATAGGACCGGAAGGGCGGACTGCTGCGAAGCAATTAACTGTCGATTGAAGTTGCGCGCGACCATCGCGAAGCTGATGACCACCAGGGCCAGTGCCAGTATCTGCAAAATTCGCCACGTAATCGTAATCGTGGCGCGTTCTCCCGGCCGCTTGTAATCGATGACCATCCCGAGCGCCGCCCCCGAAGCCAGACCACCAAGATGCGCGGCGTTATCAATAAAACCACGTCCCACAAAGCCGATAAAGAGATTGATCAAGATGACTGGCAATAGACCTGTGCCAAAGGCGCGTTTGAACCCTTCAGGCAATTCGCGGCGAAACCTGATTCCGAAAACGAAGAGGACACCGATTAGTCCGAAAAGCGCCCCTGATGCGCCTGCCGACGGACTGTCAAGAGCTTTAAAGATAAAACTACCCGGGAGTCCGCGGGCCCACTGCGGCTGCACCGTGAGATAGCTGGCAGCTACACCGGCCACGCCAGTGACGACCCAAAAGAAAACGAATTTTGCTGAACCGTAAAGCTTCTCAACGTAAGGGCCAATCATCCAGAGGCTGTACATGTTGACCAGCAGGTGGAGCAGGTTCACGTGAATAAAGATAGGAGTTACAAAACGCCACCACTCGCGATTCTGCCTGATAAGAAAATTAAGCTTCGCGCCATAAGCCAGCAGAACTGGTTCCGGAAAAAATGACAGCGCACCGCTCTTCATTCCACTGGATTGCCACATCAGCAGAAAAACAAAAAAGTTGGCAACCAGAAAAAGAATGGTGAAGAGGTAGGAGCGATTCAAAACGGCCCGCGCAAATCGCATGGCATCGCCGTTGAAGCTTGGCCGCGGCCGGCTGTTACGGACTGCCGAAGCAGCCAGATCGGCACCGCAAACAGCGCACGAAGTTTGTCCAGATCCGACGATGGCGCCACAACTGCGACAGAGCGACGGCCTTCCCTCAAGATTCATTTTTTGCTTCCGGCCTAAAAGCGACGTTTATCGATCCCCCGGCAAACTGGCTGGCCTATGCCCCAATTGTCTCCAGCAGGCTGACCAGATCGTCGGCATGTTCCTCTTCCATCGCCAGTATGCCTTCCAGCATCCGCCGCGTAGTGGGATCGTCGTTGGCCGTATAAGCAATCATTTCACGATAGCTGTCGATAGCGACGCGTTCGGCGACCAGATCTTCTCGGATCATGTCGTTTAGCGTGTCGCCTTCAACATACTCGGCGTGGCTGCGCGTCAACAGACCTTCGGGCGAAAAGTTGGGCTCCCCGCCGAGTTGCACAATCCGTTGTGCAATGAGATCTGCGTGACCCTGCTCCTCGTTTGCATGTTGCAGGAATTCCGCGGCGACGCCTTCCGCATGGATGCCGGTAGCCATGAAGTAGTGACGTCTGTAGCGCAGCACGCAAACGATCTCAGTGGCCAGCGCTTCGTTCAGAAGCTTGATCACTGTTTCGCGATCGGCGCTGTAACCTTCAGTGACCGCGCCCTGCTCGATGTGACGACGTGCTCGTTCGCGCAGAGTCTTAATGTCAGTGAGAAATGGTTTATCACCCACGATGCCTGTCTCCCCGTCTTTTGATTTTCTGGAGGCTCGATATTACTCGCTTAGTTGAAGGTGGAGCAAGTTGGCCGAAAAAACGGGAAACTCTCAATGAGGCGTTAGCCGGCTTCACGAAACCGACCCTTCTTGAACGGATTTGTTTTCTGGAACTGTGCAGGGTGCGCCCGCTGCTGCGGTCTGGGATCGACCGTTTGTGGCTCAGGAGGGAGAAGGTGGGCCCAATTACGGCCGTGATCAATCTGTTTGACCTAAAAAGCTGACAGGATTTCGTTCAAGCAGACCAGACCAGCTTTTGCCCTAAGGGATTCGCTCGTTTCTGAGGGCTTTATTCAGTCAAAAGCCCCGGCATGCTTCTTGTAATAGCAAATCCCGCCATATGTCCCCCGCGTACCGCGCGACAAGGCCCCCAGTTCTTATTTCTTGGTGAAGGAGTCCCCCTGAATGCGTAGGTTTTCTCTTTTCGTAATGTTAGCTGCGGCTGTTGCCGTTGCCGCAATGTTTCTGGTTCCAGCCGTGCAAAGAGCCGCGACCGATGAGCGAGCAGCGATGAAGAAAATAGCTGCCCCATTGCAGCGCTCTCTGCGGTCGCGTGCCCTCAGCTCTGAACGAGTTAACGTAATTGTAAAAGCGGCTGACGGAGCCAACTCCGGCGTGGTTCGCAAGCAATTGGAAGCAGCGGGCGCGCACGTAACTCGGCAACTGGATGCAGTTGGATTGATGACGGCTGAAATGCCGCTGGCAAGCCTGACGGCTCTGGCTTCGCATCAGGAAATTGTTTGGGTCTCCCCGGATCAGGAGGTTACATCGCTGGCAACCTCTACCAATAACACGAGTCACGTTGAAGTAACGTCGGGCGCCAGCAAGTTTCTACCTGTGGATAACAATAAGATGGCCGATGGCGGAGCCGGAAACGATGTTGGAATCGCAATTCTGGACAGCGGCATTAGCCCGGCCGACGCAGCAGAGTTTGTGGGTTATGAGTGGCGGACGAGCGACGGTCTGCTCGGTACCGGGCTCCTCGGTCAACAGTACCTCGCATCGTACAACCGGATTAAGAAGCACGTCGATTTCACGGGTGAGGCCAAGTCGCAGGACGCTTACGGTCACGGTACTCATACGGCGGGCATCGCTGCCGGTACCGGACAGTCAAGCGAAGACCACGCAGCTTCGACGGCAGGATCTCCAACCTATGGAGGCACCGCGACGGGGGCAAACCTGATTGATGTGCGGGTCTTGAACTCGCAGGGCATGGGCACAGTTTCCAACGTGATCGCCGGAATCAACTGGGCCATCCAGAACAAGAGCACCTACCAGATCGGAGTGATTAACCTTTCACTCGGCACGCCGATAACGCAAAGCTACAAGACGGATCCGCTGTGCCAGGCGGTTGCCAAGGCCGTTGACGCCGGTATCGTGGTCGTCGTTGCGGCAGGAAACTGGGGCAAAGACTCATACGGTAATCTAATCTACGGCGGAATTCTCTCGCCCGCGAATTCGCCCAGAGTTATCACCGTCGGCGCAGTTAATACGCAGCAGACCGACGTTCGCTCAGATGATACCGTCACGACCTACTCTTCACGTGGTCCAACTCTCGTTGATGGCCTGGTAAAACCTGATTTGGTTGCGCCGGGAAATCGGACGGGAGCGGCCGAAACGGCGGTTGCTTCACCGACGGCTTCGTATGAGTACAACTCAACCGGCGGCGGCGGTTTGATAGGCGGCCTGCTAAGCGGCGATACCAGCACCAACACTCCCCAAGCCACCGGAACCTACGAGATTCTTAGCGGCACTTCCTTCGCGGCGCCGATGGTTTCCGGAACGGTCGCGATCATGCTTGAGGCGAACCCGTCTCTCAGCCCCGCATTCATTAAGGCCGTACTAATGCGTACGGCGCAGCGCCTGCCCGCCTACGAAAAACTAATTGCCGCCAAGCAGATGACCTCCTTTGAACGCGCGATTACAGAAGGCGCCGGCGAACTCAACACCAGCGCAGCGGTAACCGTCGCTAAGGTGATACGGAAAGATGCGAACAAAGCAAAGCTGGGGGAGAACCTGATCACGAATAAGAACCTCACCTACTCTACCAGTGGCGTTACCAGCCCGATCGCGGGCGAAACCCTTCCCTTGAACAACGGCATCGTTTGGGTTGAAGGCGTTGCATTCACTGATCGTCTCCTGGTTACCAACGGTTATCAGTTGTCTGACGGCACGATTCTGAGCAACGGATTCGTAATCGCCGATGGCTATCTGAACATGGATGGCAGCTACGTCTTTTCAAACGGCTACGTGCTTGGCAGTGGTTACGTGCTCGGCAGTGGTTACGTGCTCGGCAGTGGTTATGTGCTCGGGAGCGGATACGTACTCGGCAGCGGTTATGTCCTGGGAAGCCAGTACGGAGATGGCGATGGAACGTTGTCTACCGGAGCAAAAAGCGGCTGGTGCTTTAGCGAACAGCAAACGTGGGCTTCGAACATGATCGAGCCCACTTCCACGAGTTCCAATGAAGAGGAAGTCATGGTCCAGGGCGAGCAGGCCCTGCCAGACAACATCAAGCGAATCACCAACAAGAGTAAGTTTTATCCCAAGCCTTAGTTGCCCCGGCGAGTAAGCGCAACAGACCTACTTTCAGAAAGTGCGGGAGAGTATGGCCCAGACCAACGTGAACAGGAAAGCCTTAATTTATCAAACGGTGGTGACAGCTGCAGGGCTCGGCCTCTGGGTCCTAGCGACATTTGTCCTGCTGTTTCAATACTCTCTGCGCGAACATTTAGTCGTACTCGCAGTAATCCCCCTCGTAGTCGTGGTGGGAATGTTTCCGACCTCCTTCGCTTTGCCCTCTGGCCTGAAGGTAACGCGCGAAACGATTACATTCACCCTGTCAGATGCGTTCATTCTGCTGGTCGCTTGTACCTATGGCGTCTTTCCGGCAGTAGTCATTGCCGGCATCGAAGCCTTTATCTCGTCCTTCCGCACGATTCGTCGGCTGTCGAGCAATTTCTTTTCCGCCGGCATGTTGTCGATCTCGGCAGCGGCAGGCGGTTATGCACTTAAAGGTGTTTTGGGCTACGGTTTCGGCGAATATCCGAGTGGTCATGCCTATCCCTTTCGCGCGGCCACCGTGGCCCTCCTGGTTGGAAGCATCATCCAGGTGATTGCAAACTGGGGCTTGCTTTCGACGTTACTGGCGCTGCGCCACGGCAATCCAATCCTGCGTGAATGGAAAGAAAAGCTGGTTTGGGCCGTGCCGATGTTTTTGCCTACCGGCACTGCCGCCAGCCTGCTGTACCTCGCCGTCCACTACGACGGATTTGTGATGGCCATGATCGGGGGGCCGATTCTACTGGCTATCTATTTCGGTCATCGCCGGTATGGCGAAAGCATTCAGGAACGGATCCGCATCATGGAAAAGGGCCATCGCGAAACCATTGAAGCGCTGGCGGTGGCGATTAACGCAAAAGACAAAGTTACTCATGAACACGTACTGCGAGTGCAAATCTATGCCGCAGGCGTGGCGCGACTGTTGAACTGCAATGAAGGCGAGATCGAAGCCTTGCGCGCCGGCGCGCTCTTGCATGATATCGGCAAGATTGCGGTGCCAGACTACATTCTGAATAAGCCGGGAAAACTTACCGCCGACGAGTTTGAACGAATGAAACTCCACACAACAGTCGGCGCTCAGATCCTGGGTCGCGTGGGTTTCCCGTTCCCGGTTGTTCCCGTCGTACGTCATCACCACGAACGTTGGGACGGAAAAGGTTATCCCGACGGGCTCAGTGGAGAAGCCATTCCTTTAACCGCCAGAATCCTTTCGGTGGTGGATTGCTTTGATGCTGTGCGCGAAGACCGCCAGTATCGCAAGGCTATGACACGCGACGAAGCGATCGCCTTTATCATGAGTGGTAGCGGCACAATGTACGATCCGCAGGTGGTGGGCACGTTTATCACGCATCTGCCCGAGTTTGAAGCGGAAATACTCGCCCATCGTAGCGGACAAGTTCCTACTTTTGGCATCGAGCCGTTGGAGAAACTATCTGCAGCCGCGCGCCTGGTAACTCCAGCCGCCGGGCTCGCCCAGGCCGTAACAATGACAAACGCAAGAGAGCTGACGCAACCGGAATTAAAACTCTTTTATGAACTGTCCCAGGAAATTAGCGGGGCACCCGATCAGGGTAAAGTCATTGAGGTGTTCTTGAAACGGCTGCCCGCGATAGTTCCGTTCAACTCGTGCGCCGTTTCGTTGGCGGCCAGCGAATCCGGCAAGTGCGTCGTCAGGTACGCTGCCGGTGAAAAAGCGGCGTTACTGAAGGGCCGCGAAATATCACTGGGTGATGGCGCCACGGGTTGGGCGCTCGCCAATCGTCGACCATTTGCCAATGCTGATCCGCGACTCGACCTACCGGTTGAACTCAGCGAATTCTTTACGGATTATCGAACGTTGGCAGTCTTTCCTTTGCTGAAAGATGAAACGGTGCTGGGCGCCGTCACGCTCTATTCGTCAGACCTTGCGGAATACACCGCTGATCATGAGCGGCGCCTTGAGGAAGCATCAGGATTGCTGGCGGCCGCTCTGGCCTCCAAACCTGTCATCGCGAAAGCTCCAGCATCGGAATCGGCGTTGAATAAGATAGGCATTCCTGACTCTTCTCTCGGTAATAACGAACTGGAACTGCAATCCGATTTCGCTCACTAAGTTTCCAGTTGCCATCAGCTCTCCAGAATTTGATCAAGCCGATCAACTGCACGTCGCAAGTGCGGAATCGTAATTGAGCCTCCTACTACCAGCGCCACGTTGAATGCGTCCATGAATTCCTCCCGGCTTACGCCGACCGAGGCACACTGCTTTACGTGATATGTAATGCAGTCGTCGCAACGCAGGACGATGGAAGCTGTCAGACCCATCAACTCCTTGGTCCGTTTGTCCAGAGCTCCTGCTTCGTAAGCCTGAGTATCGAGCGCGAAGAATCGCTTGATTCCCAGATGATCGCTGCCCAATAGCTTCTCATTCATCTCCGCTCGATAACTATCAAATTCATCCATACGAGTTGGTTCCTCCAATAGGATTGCGGCCATTGCAGTGCGAGGTCTGACTGACTTTATCATAGAGAAGCTGGGCCGCTTTACAATCGCTAGCCACAAAGGTCATTGGAACGAGACTGTGTTTGACAGGGCCCAAGCTCCGTGTTTTTATCGCTACCTCAACAATTGTCACCATGGACACCGAATCCAAATCGATCGCTCCCGAGGAGCCGCAACGCCGGGAATTGCTCGTAATTCAGTCGCGAGAGCACCTGCTGGGAATTTTCACCGAGCATGTTGCGGGAATCGCGAATGGCAAGGTGCCGACGCCCTTGCCGCGGGCACCGGCGTCGGTGTTGGGAGTCATCGCGTTTCGCGGGCGAATGTTAACAGTCATTGATCCGCTCTTGCTGATAGGAGATTCAGCCATCGCCGGCCCGCCCTCGATAATCGTGGCTTTGAGTGGCGAAGAACAGGTAGCAATCATCGCCGACTCCAGCTGCGGCGCCATTCAGATCTCTGCGACGGACATTGAGGGAGTGAAGGAAGACCATGCAGGAATAATCTCCGGGACGCTAAGACGAGAGGCCGATCTGATTGAGATAATCGATGTTTCCCGCCTATTTGGCGCCACAATGCAGCAGCGGGAGCGCCGGCGCCGGCGCTTTTAGGGGTGCCCGGAAGTGACTGAAACCGCTGCGAATGCGCTTGCACTGGAGAAAATTTCGCGGCATACTTTAGCCCGTTCAGGTTCCTGCTCTCGCGCATCAAAGGTGATTGCGCCTGCCAGTGTTCGGAAAGCGACGACGTTGGGCTGAAGAGAGAGTTAGGCTGGTTATCAACTTGTTAGAAGCCGCTCTCGCTACTGTTAAGAGCACTGAGCGCGTCGCGTTTCGCCGAGAAGGATTAAGCTCCCCCCTTTCCATCTGCGATTCCACATCAGCTCGGGCTTCGTTCTATCCTGAGGTTAAGTTAGACATGACTACCAAACTGTATGTAGGTAACCTTTCGTTCCGCACGACGGGCGAGGAGTTGCGGGAACTATTTGCGCAGGCAGGCACAGTGGAATCCGTAAGTGTAATCGAAGATCGGGAGACGGGTCGTTCGCGCGGCTTTGGCTTCGTCGAGATGGCTACTGCGGAGGAAGCTGCGGCCGCAATTGAACAATTCAATGGCAAGGATCTGGGCGGCCGCAATTTGACCGTCAACGAGGCCAAGCCGAAGACCGAACGTAGTGGCGGCGGCGGCTATCGCGGCGGCGGCGGCGGCTATGGTGGCGGTGGCGGCGGACGTGATCGCGATTACGGCGGTGGCGGCGGCGGAGGCGGCCGCAATGACCGTGAGCCACGCTGGTAGGCGCGCCAAACAGAATCAAAAAGCAAAAGCCGGGGACGCACGCGTCTCCGGCTTTTATATTTTCGCCTGTGCTCGTATTCTATTTGCGTGCTGCCGGTGTGATTTTCAACGAGACTTTTTCAGCGCCTCGCAAAGCCTCGACCTCATACTCCTGCCCGGCTTTCATTTCTCCCAGCGCGTAAGTGTAATCGTAGACGTTTTTGACCTCGCGTCCGGCCAGCTTAACGATTCGGTCTCCTCCTTTCAGACCCGCCTTAGCCGCCGGCGAATCATCACGAACGCCGTCCAGCAGCAGGCCGTTGGTTGAATCCGCGTAGTTGGGAATCGTTCCCAGGTATACCCGAAACCCCATCGATCGTCCGGTCGATTCAGTCTTGGCGACGGTGTAACTGGGCCGCTTCTCATTCTTGTCAATGTCCCGCACGGTCCGGGCGACCAGGGAAAGAATGTGAGCTTCGCCTTCGTAGTTGATCTTGTCCGCAGTGTCGGAGGGTTTGTGATAATCCTCGTGCGTACCGGTCCAGAAAAATAGCACCGGAATCTGCTTGGAATAAAACGACGAATGATCGCTGGGACCAAAGCCGTCTTCGTTTAAGGTGAGCACGAAATTCTTTCCCGGTTCAGTGCTGACGATCGTCCTGCCATTCGCACCTACTACGAGAGGAGCACCGTTTGGAGGTCGGCTCCGGTTATCCATTGATTCTCCCGCCGTAGCGCTGGCGTTGATTGTCAGGCCTTGCATCTGATTTTCAGATTCGATCATTGAACGCCATTCGGGCGCTGTCCCGATGCCGCCCACGATCAAATTATTGTTTTTCATCCGCCCGATCATGTCCATATTGATCATGGCCACTGTCTGCGTAAGTGGAATGACCGGATGGTTGATGTAGTAGTTTGAGCCAATAAGGCCTTCTTCTTCACCACCGAAGGCAATGAAGACGATGGTGCGTTTTGGTCGCGCCCCCTGCGCGGAAAAGATTCGCGCCAGTTCCAGCATGCCGGCGACGCCGGAAGCATTATCGTCCGCGCCATGATGTATCTCGCCTTCGCGCGGCGCCAGGCTGCCTTCGCCACCGTGCCCCAGATGATCGTAATGCGCGCCGATTACTATCGCTTCATCTTTTAGCTTTGGATCGCTGCCTGGCAAAATCCCCACAACGTTGAATGAAGGCGCCTCACGCCGGACCACGTCGGTTGCGATAGTTATTTTTCTGTCGCGAGGAGAGAGACGCAGAATTGACGCCATCGTGATTGCATTCGCTAGCGTCGTTTCACCATCACTGACTGGCCCAGTTGGGGCTGCCTTTCTTGCGTCGGCTACCTTCTCGTAAGCTGAAAGGCTTACACCGTTGGTTTCCAGGATTTTCGCAGCTATCGCTTGTGAGATGGCAATAACCGGTATCCCGCCCTCGCCGGCATTATCATAGGACAGCCGGTACAGTCTATCGTCCTTGAAGTTCGCCTCAGTTGCGATAATCAGCAATGCCCGGGCGCCGGCTGCCCGCGCAGCAGCAACTCTGAAGCGAATCTCGGCGGCGCGCGCAAATTGGCTGTGCGGGCTATCGCCGTCGGGCATGCCGGCGAAGACGATCGCCACGCGATTCTTTACGCCCGAGTCATAGTCATCATATTTCAATTCCGGCGCCGAAATGCCGTAGCCCGCAAAAACTACTTCAGCGTCCTTGATCTCAGCATTCGACGAAAAGCCTAATGGAATCCAGTCTTCGCTGACCATAAACTCAGCCGAACCGTCTGGGCGCTGAGAATTCAGAAAGAATCGATTGGTCTTACCTAACTCGACATTCGAGACGTAAGGAAATCCCTGTAGATAACGCCGGGGTGAATCGGCTTCCAATATCGACATGCCCGGCAGGTCGACCCCGTTGGTTCGGCGCAAACCAAGGCGGGCAAATTCCCTTGCTATATATTCGGCGGCTAATTTTGCGCCGGCACTTCCGGTGCGACGCCCTTCCAGTTTGTCAGACGCCAGGTAGGCGATGTGCGCGCGCAGCCGCTCTACGTCCGGTCCATCTGAGGATAAGCGCGGCAGTTGCGCCAGCGATACTCCCGCGGCGACGCTGATTAGGAGCACTTGCAATAAAGCCAGGCGCGCGCGGTCTTTTGATATCAGCTGACAAATATAAGTCATGGTCAATTCACATTCCTGTCGAACAAATTATTCCAGCTATGCACAGCGTAATAGATCGGCGCGTGATCCGCGAAAGGCGCCGGAATAGTTAAGTCAAAAAGGCTTTCAGAGATCGCGGCGAGCTTACGGCCCATTAACCGCGACATGCGAACCGCCCGCTCCTGCCCATGTGTCGGCTGCGGCAAGTCTCCGTCATCTTTTGGCTCTATCGCAAATTCTTCGCCCATAATGCCGTTGGCATCGAATAACTTCAATTTACCGACATGTTGATAATCGCTTCCCGGCGGCAGTCGCCGGACCACATCGAGGTCGTTGACGAAACGATATGTGCGGTCGTGCAGACCTTGCGCGGTGTAATGGTCCTTGAAACCGCCATCCCCGATGCGAGGACAACCGAAAGCATAAACTCCGTTAACGACGAAATCAGCTTCCCGCACAGCCCGTTCGGCTGCGAGTACGGCCAGGGCGGCACCCAGACTGTGGCCCGTGATCCAGAGGGTTATTGTTCCCGACTCCAGTATTCGCTGTAGGTGGTTTCTTAAACTCGCTTCGCCGGTGTCATCCCAGACCGCCGCGATGTTCTGCGCAAAACCGCGATGCACGCGGCCGCCCGATGAATCTTCAACCGGTTTGAAATCGAGGTTCCGCGCCCAGTCCGCGAACGCTCCCATGAAGTTATCGATTTCCGTGCCGCGGAAAGACAACACCGCGAACGCCTCGTTGTGGGCCACGAAACACTGCGTGGTTTGGCGTGTGAAAAATTTGAAAGCGAAGCCAGCGGCGGTCAGCCCGGATGCTTCTAACCGGCCACTGATAAAGTCCTCTTCGCCGTAAGCGAGCAGAGCAAAGTCGGCTAACCATCCCGCGTTGACGAGATCGAAACCGATCGCATTTGGATTGAAAGGATAGGGTTCCTTGTCTTCGAAGTAAGTGTAGTTTGCGTTCGGCGGAACGATCTGACTGAACTTTGCCGGTGGGACAGGTTTGTTCACGGCGGAGCCTTCCTTTTATTACTGTCAGGCAGATCAGTGTCGCGCAGGCGTCACGACTAATTTTCCACCATCCCCGTCTTTCACCTTGAGAGTCCAATCGACATTTGTGGCGCCGTTCGAACTAATGCGGATGTGCTGGCGTCGCCCCGGCAGGAATACTGCCGTCGAAACCGTTACCGAGTATTCGCCAGGCGGGAGTTCCATTCGATAGTTGCCGACCTGACCAGACAAGACTGTTTTTCTGAAGTCTTTGGATTGCGCTTCAATACTGGCACCAGGCACGCGCGCTCCCATCGGATCCAGGATCAGACCCGCGAGAGTTCCATCAGACTCTACCCAATCCGCGATGAAAAGGTTCGTGTCGCCGCGAGACTGCGCGTTGCGATTTGAAGCGAAAACCAATCTCCGGCCGTCGGGCGAAAACATTGGGAAACCGTCGAAGGTGTCGTTGTAAGTGATACGTTCGAGTCCTGTGCCGTCGACATTAATGACATAGAGGTCGAAATCGCGGCCCTTCTCATCGGCCACGTTGGAGGCGAAGATGATGCGCTTGCCATCCGGAAGAAAGTAGGGCGCGAAGTTCGCTTTGCCGTTGTTCGTTACCTGCCGCTTGTTTGATCCATCCGCGTTCATCACCCAGATTTCCAGCGTCGACGGGCGAATCAGGTTTTGCTTCAATAAATCGAGATAGTCACTCTTGTCTTTTGCGGATTGCGGATGGTGCGCGCGATAGACGATCTGCTTGCCGTCGTATGACCAGAACGGCCCGCCGTCGTACCCGAGTTCGTTGGTTAGTCGCCGCACGTTTTTCCCGTCGGCATCCATCGTGTAGATGTCCAGATCACCGTCACGCATGGACGTGAACACGAGCTTGCCACTTTTCGAAATGGTCGTCTCCGCGTCATAGCCCGGAGTGTTTGTCAGTTGTTTCAGATCTGATCCATCCGGTTTGGCGGTGAAGATATCGAACGAAGGATATACCGCCCAGACATAACCCTTGGAAAAGTCAGGCCGCGGCGGGCACTCTTTCGCGGCTTGATGTGTCGACGAATAGAGAATTCGCTTACCGTTGGGCAGGTAATACGCGCAGGTCGTGCGGCCGTCACCATTGGAAACCATTCGCACGTCGGAGCCGTCAATATTCATTGAGTAGATCTGGTCGCACTGGTGGCCGTCGCGCGTTGATTGAAAGCTCAACCGCTTGCCGTCGGCTGAAAAATACGCTTCCGCGTTTTCGCCGCCAAAGGTCAACTGTCTCAGGTTTCGCAGATGCTTCTCCTGTGGGAGCAAAAGGTCAGCGTTTCCATGTGCGGCGTCGGATTTCGGCCCCGACGAACAAAACGCTAAAAGAAGAAGGACGATGACTATTGCGGGGGAAGTTTTCATTTTGATAGTACGTGTTCGGCGCCGGACCTTCGGGGTCAGCCGTTGTTTCTTTCAAATTCCTTCATAAAGGCGACGAGTGCCTCCACCCCCTCGCGCGGAAAAGCGTTGTAGATGGAGGCGCGAATGCCGCCCAGCGAGCGATGGCCCTTCAGACCGTCGAGTCGGGCCGCAGTGGCCTCTGTCGCAAACTTCTTTTCCAGTTCTTCCGAAGGCAAGCGAAACGTCACATTCATCTGCGAACGCGAGTCGGCGTCGGCATGGCCGCGATAAAAGTCAGTAGCGTCGATGGCATCGTAAAGTATTTTAGCCTTGATTTCGTTCTCGCGCTGCATGGCTGCGAGGCCGCCCTTTTCTTTCAACCATTTGCAGACGAGGTTGATGATGTAGATACCCCAGGTGTTCGGCGTGTTGTAGAGAGATTTGTTTTCCACGTGTGTGCGATAGTCCAGCATCGTGTGCAGGCCTTCGGGGATACGCTGTAGCAAATCGTCGCGAACTATCACGAGGGTCACCCCGCTCGGCCCAATGTTCTTTTGCGCGCCGGCGTAGATCATTGCGTACTTGTCCACCGGCACCACGCGCGAAAGAATGTCTGAAGAAGCATCAGCAATCAACGGCACGTCGCCGACGTCAGGTTCTGTCTTCCATTCCACGCCCTCGATCGTTTCGTTCGTAGTGATGTGAACATAGGCGGCGTGCGGATCGAGTTTGATTTCATCCTGCGTCGGTACTCGCGTGAAGCCGCCATCGGCCATGGTCGCGGCAATGTTCACCAGTCCGGAGCGCCGCGCTTCTTTGACGGCCTTCTTGCCCCAGCTTCCGGTAAGAACGTAATCGGCGCTCATATCCGGCGGCAGGAAATTCATCGCCAGCATGGAAAACTGTAGACTGGCGCCGCCCTGCAGAAACAGCACGTGATAGTTGTCAGGCACACCCATCAGGTCGCGTATGCCGCGATCGGCGCCGGAAATGATTTCATCAAACGCGCCGGAGCGGTGGCTGATTTCCATCACCGACATGCCGACACCGGGAAGGCTGACTAGTTCACGCTGCGCTTCCTCCAGTACCTCTAATGGCAGGACGGCGGGTCCCGCACTAAAGTTATGAATTCGTTCCGTCATGTTCTCTCCGAGGTGTCAGGTATCGGGTGTCGGGTGTCGGGTTTCAGTATCGGGTGCCAGCTGTCAGTAACAGCACGTCTTTAGGCGGGCACCCGGCACCTGATACCCGGCACCTATTCATGTTCTTTACGTAAAACCTTTCCGGCCATGCGCGCTACTAATGAGCGGGGCACCAGTCTTTCCGATTCGATCATCATGAAGTTGGCCCAGCCGGAAATGATGTGGCCCTTGCCGCGTTTCAGTCCGCGCAGAGCGGTTTCGACTACGTCGTCAGCCGATTGGACGGCGCGCATCGGCGGCAAATCGATGCTGGCGGCCTCGAAAAACCCAGTTTCGGTGACGCCGGGACAGAGCGCCATAACCTTAATCCCGTGCGAGCGGTTTTCTTCCCAAAGTGCTTCTGAGAAAGAGAGCACGAACGCTTTGGTGGCGGCATAAGTCGCCATGAACGGCACTGCCTGAAAGCCGGCCGTGGAAGCGACGTTAATAATAGCTCCGCTTTTTCGTTCACGCATGGGAACCAGAAAGCGTTGAGTTAGTTCGACGAGGGCACGCACATTAAGATCGATCATATTCAACTCGCGGGTGAGATCGAGTTTCGTGAAATCGCCCATCGAGCCGAAACCGGCGTTGTTGATAAGGAAATCGATTTCCAGTTCGCGCTTTTGAGTTTCCGCAAACAACTGCGCCGGTGCGTCGGGTTTTGATAAGTCGATCGCCACGTACTGCGCCCGAATGCTGTTGATGCGGCCCAACTCATTGCACAGAGTCATTAGCTTGTCTTCGGAACGTGCGACCAGCAAAACGTTGTCGCCGCGCGCGGCCAGCTTGCGGGCAAAGACTTCGCCGATTCCTGAAGATGCTCCGGTGATGAGTGTAGTTTTCACTGTGGTTTATCTAGCTAGCTGATTTCCAGGACATTGAGTTCAATGATATCTGCATTCTTACCACGCAGGCTATCGAGCGCTTCTCGCGAGGGAGCGTTGTCCAGATTGATGCGCGCCACGGCCGCCTCCGCGCCTTCGAATACGATGTTTTCCATCTCCTGCACGTTGATGTGTTCGGCTTTGATTGCCTCCAGCACCTGGGCTAACACGCCCGGGCGATCGCGGTGTCGTACCACCAGCCGATGCGTCGCGGGTGTTTGCCGGGCCAGGTTAACGACGTTCGGAACTTTCCCGGTTTCTTTGAATGACTGGATTATGCGGACCGTTTCCGCGGCAATAGCTTCCTGCGCCTGATCGGTTGAGGCGCCAACGTGATGCGTTCCGTAAAGATTCGGCTCCTTAGCGATCTCGTCGGTGAACTCGCCGGCGCTCGAGGTTGGCTCGCCGGCGTAGACATCCAAACCGGCGCGAATGCCGCGCGCATGCATGGCGTTCACGAGGGCTGCTTGATCGACTACTTCGCCCCTGGCGGTATTGATGAAGTAAGCGCCCTCCCGCATCGCATGGAAAATGTCGGCGTTGACGAGGGAACGCGTGTCAGCGGTCAACGCGACATGTACGCTGACTATGTCCGCCGCTTCCGCAACTTTCTTTGGCGATTCCGCTAATTCGATTCCTAAAGCGGCGGCGCGTTCCGGAGTCAGACTGCGACTCCATGCGATCACGGGCATGCCAAAGGCTTTTGCGCGCGGAATCATTTCCTGACCAATTTTTCCCACTCCGATCAGTCCCAGCGTGCGGCCGAACAGCCCGCGCGCTTTGGAAAACTCTTTCTTGTTCCATTCTCCCCGTCGCAGCGTAATTACGTTGTCCACCACGCGCCGGTCCAGCGCGAGGATCAGGGCGAACGCGAGTTCTGCTACGGCAATTGAGTTTTTGCCAGGGCAATTCGAAACGTAAATGCCGCGCCGCGAAGCTGCCGCGACATCGATGGTGTTGTAGCCGGCGCCCGCGCGTACCACCAGTTTTAATGCGCCTGCTTCCAGCATCGCTTCGGTAACTTTTGTTCCGCGAACTACCAAAACGTCCGGCTGCGCCGTGGCGATCGCCTGGGCCAGCGCATCGTCTTTCAAGTCCGGTTGGTACGAAACCTCGCACCCGATGGCCTCCAACCCAGCGCGCCCCGATTCTTCGAATTTGTCAGCAATTAGTACGTGCATTGTTTGTAGGATAGACATTCCTGTCTGTCCATTTTTAGAGTAGCTGCGATAACAGAAATCGGGACAGACAAGAATGTTTGTCCTACTAAAAAGTATGAATCAATAATCCATCTCGCAGTTTCGGTTCAAACCACGTCGACTTTGGCGGCATGATCTCGCCCGCATCGGAGACGGTCAATAAATCGTCGATAGTGGTCGGATAAAGCGAAAACGCCACTGCGGCGCGGCCCTGATTGACCAACGCCTCGAGTTCTTCCGGACCGCGTATGCCGCCGACAAAATCAACGCGCTTGTCGGTGCGGATGTCCTTGATGCCGAGAATCGGCTCCAGTAGCCGGTCCTGTAAAACGCTCACGTCCAGAGACTCCACCGTCCCCGCAGGCTTTGGCGTGTCCGCCGGCAAACTCAAACCATACCATTCCCCGCCGAGGTACATGCTCCACGTGCCCGGGGATCGTGGCGCAGATGTCCCATGCGGTGAGACGTCGAAAACTCGTCCGACCTGTTGCAGAAACTCTTCCCGGGAGAGTCCGTTTAGATCGCGCACCACCCGGTTGTAAGGAAGTATCTGCAGCTGGTTGTCGGGAAACATAACCGTCAGAAAGAAGTTGAACTCTTCCGTGCCGATAAAAGAAAATCCGTGCTCCTTAAATTCCGCGCGCGCGCGGCTGGCACTGGCGGCCCGGTGATGGCCGTCGGCGATGTAAAGATTGGGCACGTCGCGAAAGGCAGCGACGAAAGGATCAGGATCGGGAACTCGCCAGATGGTGTGTCGAATGCCATCGTTAGCGACGAAGTCATATACCGGGGGGTAGTCGTTACTAACTTCCCACACCAGTTTGTCGATCCCAGCGTTTGCGCGATAGGTAAGGAACACCGGTCCGGTTTGGGCCCGCAAAACCATCATGTGCCGGGTGCGATCGTCTTCCTTATCACGCCGGGTCCGCTCGTGTTTTCGAATCTGATTGCTGTCGTACTCATCAATCGAGCAACAGGCGACGATCCCAATCTGGACGTGTCCGCCCATCAACAGGCGATAAAGGTAGATGCTTGGCTCTTCCTCTTCGACCAGCGGGCAGTCCTTGACGAGTCTTTGAAAATTATCACCGGCGCGGCCGTAAACGGCGTCGCTGTGAATATCAGTCCCTTCCGGCAAATCAATTTCCGGGCGCGAAACATGAAGGAAACTCAAAGGGTTTCCTGCAGCCAGGGCGCGCGCTTCTTCGGTATTCACAACGTCATAAGGCACACTGGCGACTTCAGCGGCGCGTACCTCGGGCGGTCGCAGGGCCTTAAAAGGACGAATGACAGACAACGGCAAGTCTCCTTTGGTCAGGGGATCGCGGATCGTAGCTCATCAGGATTTGGAGTTCAGGCCTCTCCTCAGTTTTCGTGATCACACTTTACGGTTTGTGACCTAAGACTATCTTTTTGCGATGCGGTTTGCCAAGTTGGCGGCGCGATTAAGCGGTCTTTGAGGTACCCGGATCCCGTTTTCATCGCTGTTAGCGGATATGAAGAACCGAAAGCGCTCAACCAGGAATGGTTGTAAACTGCACGCTGAACTCTGTAGTTGCAATTTCGAGTTAAGGTTTTGCGGAGGTGCAAATGAACGATCTGGCGAGCCGCGACTGCATTCCCTGCCGGGGCGGAATCCCGCCATTGGACCATGACTCAATCCAGCGTCTGTTACGAGAGTTGCACGGCTGGGTTGCGGTTGACGATCATCACTTGCGAAAGGTTTATGAGTTTAAGGACTTTCGCGAGGCTTTGAAATTCGTTAATCGAATTGGCGGGCTGGCCGAAGAACAGGGCCATCACCCGGATATTTGCTTCGGCTGGGGAAAAGCAGAAATCACGATCTGGACGCATAAAATCGATGGCCTGACCGAAAGCGATTTTATTTTGGCGGCCAAGATCGATCAGCTTCCCAATTCACCGTAAACCTAAGCCATCGCGGCGCGGTAGACTGCTTCGGTCTGGGAAATCATCTCGTCAAGATTGAAACGCTCGCGCACACTGTCGCGTCCGGCTTCGGCGATACGCTGTCGCCGCTCTTTGTCATCGATTAATTTCGCGATCGCGCCGGCCGTTGCCTCCGCATCAGCAACCGGGACCAGCAGCCCGGTCACGCCATCATTAATTATTTCCTTCGCGCCGTCGGTCGCGGTAGCAATCACAGGCGTGCCGCAGGCCATGGCTTCCGCCATCGCCAGGCCAAACGATTCGCTGTGCGAAGTGGAGACAAAAAGATCGAAGGCACAGTAAAGTTCGCCAATGTCCTCAAGCCAGCCAAAATGGTGCACGCGGTTTTCCAAGCCGTGCTCGTTGATCAGTTTTTGTAAGTTGGCCAGATGCTCTTTGGTTGCAGAAGAATCTTCACCGGCAATGATGAAATGAAGATCAGGAAACTGTTCGGCAACTAAAACGGCGGCCCGCACAAAATCTTCGTGGCCCTTCAACGGATTAATCTCTCCCACTGTTCCGGCGAGCAAGCCCTGCGCCGGAAGTTTTAACCGGCGGCGAAAGTCGGCGTTATTGAAACTCTGGCGCGTGGCTGCGAAACGATCCACGTCAATGCCGTTATGGATAGTGACGATCTTTTCTTCGGCGAAGAGTTGTTGTTCGCGAAGTCTGAGCGCCACCGCTTCGGAAACAGCAATCACGCGGGCGACGTTGGACAGCGTGACACCGTGCAGACGGCTCAGCGGGAAGAGAACGTGACGTGTGATTATCAGTCTGGAACTCCGATTACGGCGGGTGGCGTATGCAGCCAGCGGGTAGTCGCGAGCCATGTGAACGTGAACTATATCGATCTGTTTCTTGCTAATCAGGCGGGCCAGGTCGAGTGCACTGGCTGCGTCAAGCGCATTACGCAGCGGCAGACTGACAATGTTTTCTTTAGGTATGCCCGTCAACCGTTTTGCCAGGGGCGAACGCGGCGTCAGCGCGACATGTATTTCATGACCTCTGGCGGCGAGGCCGTGCGCCAGGTCCAGCAGATGGCGTTCGCCACCGCCCATCGCGCGGGCCGAACTGATTTGCAGGATCCTCATTCTTTTGGCTCAATCAGGAGAAAGCGACAGGCGGGAATCTCGTGATCTACGTTGTGGTCCATCGCAGCTTCAGGTTCTAAGGCTTCGGTTTCCCTAATGCCGACTCTTCGTAGCGACTGAGCAGATCGGCGGGATCTTCATAAAGTTCAATACACCCCGCTGACAATAACTCGCGCTCGGTGAATCCACCACAAAGCATCCCAATTGTGCGCAGACCCAGTTTACCTGCAGCTTCGGCGTCATAAGGTGTGTCGCCAACGGCAATGGCTTCGCCGGCATTGACGTCGAGGCGATCGAGAGCTACCGCAAAAATATCGGGATGCGGTTTCGATTTCTCCACGTCGTCAGAACTGGTTTCCTCTTCGACGAGATCCTCGATGTTCGCAAGTTTCTTATAGATCTTGAGCTCATCTTCTTTAGCGGAAGAAGCGAGGGCAATCTTGTTTCCATCATCTTTAACCCGCAGAAATAATTCTCGTACTTTGTGAAAGGGACGGACTCGCTTGAGAAAATCACTTTTGAAGAGTTCGCCGCGAAACTTCTCCAGCTCTTCGCCAAACTCTTCCAACTCCTCGCGACTGAAAAAGACCGGCATCAGCTGATCGCCGCCTTTGCCGATCTGGTGGCGAATCATTTGAAAGGGAATGTCTTTCCCAAAATGTTTGAAGGCCTCTTTCCATGCTTGCGTATGGAGATCCACTGAATCCACCAGCGTGCCATCGATATCAAAAATCACTGCCTTGATCATCTGTCCTCGATCCTCCGTTCGAATGGATGCAGAGTACAACAGGAAGGCTGACGGTGTCTTTCCGGGAGGGTCAGCGCATGCCCGACCAGTTTACAAACTGGAACAGAATCCAGTGGCGAATGTTTTGCTTTCGTACGACGCAGCTGAATCGTCCCTTAACCAAACTTTGCCAGAACTCAACAACAAAGCGTAGTTACAGGCAGCAGCGAAGTATCGCGAGCAGAAGAACCAACGGTGGCAGAGTCGGCACGCGTATTGCCCTGATGATGGGCAGCGGGGGGCAGTTTTGGGCTCTTATTTCTTTTTAGATTAAGCGGTATGAAGGAGTGATTGATCATGGCAAAAGTCAAACTTGTTACAGGCTTGTTTAAAACGCGCGTTGCTGCAGAGGCAGCAGTGGACGCTATTCTCCGGCGAGGCTACACGCGAGATGACATTAGCGTGCTGATGTCAGACGCTACGAAGACGAAGGAATTTGCCTTGCAGACGCGCACGCATGCGGCCGATGGCGCGGGGATCGGCGGAGCCATCGGTGGCACGGTGGGCGCAGTGCTGGCGGCGATCGCCGCGATCGGTACTTCGATTGCTATTCCCGGTATCGGTATTTTTGTTGCCGGGCCAATTGCTGCTGCATTGGTTGGGGCAGGAGCGGGCGGCGCAACCGGCGGCTTGATCGGCGCCCTGATCGGGGTCGGCATTCCCGAGCACCGCGCTAAGGTCTATGAGACCGGAGTGCGTGGCGGCGGGATCCTTCTTGGCGTAGAAGCTAAAACCGATGAGGATGTGGATCGGCTGGAACACTTGTTGGAAGATGTGGGCGCCGAGCACGTGCGAACGGAATAAACCCAAACCAACAAGTACGAAGAAAGATTGAGGGCCGGCGAGCTGATGAAGTCAGCATGCCGGCCCTCAGTTGCTAATAGGAGTTCGCACCACTAGTGCGAAATCTTTTCACCGATATCTTCGATCGCGTCGCCAACTTTGCGGCGCGCCGTGCCGAAACCTTCGCGGAGATTGCCCCCGGCCCGATCGGCCTGGCCTTCACTTTCCAGATCCGGATCGTTGGTCGCGCGGCCAACATTTTCTTTGACCGCACCTTTGGCTTGATCGAATTTTCCTTTTACTTCGTCTTCGTTTGGTAGACCCATTGTGTTCCTCCTTATGTTTGCGTACCCATGATCGAATCAGACATCGCTGTTGGAGGTTTTGACGGCAAAGAACATGCCATCTGCCTTTCACCGCTCCGTTTCTACCGTAAATCATCAACGAAAAGGGCTTAAATGCGGGGGAGTCGTCTGCGCCTCAGCAACCGCATCAGGGTTTTCATACAGTCCAGCGCCGGATTGCGCGGTCTTGGAACAGTGTGCGAAGGAGGGGGACCAATCAAGAAAAAGGGTGCGCCTCTGGCGAAGCGCACCCGATAAGTTAACGCCGGTTAAGCGGCGAGATCTTATTTCAGTTTTAGAACTCCAAACGGATCGCCAACTGGACTTGCCGCTCCCGGAACAAAGTGCTGTCCGCTCCTGTGGTAGTTCCGAAGGACGGATTATAGGTCAAGCACTGCGCAATGCCCGCAGGACATGGCGGAGTGGACGAACCGGTGGCGAAGTTATAAAGAGTCGTGTTCACCGTCGTTACTTGAGTGCGGTTGAAGACATTGAAGCCTTCGGCCAACAATTCAAGTTTTGTGTTTTCCGTTAAGCTGAAACGCCGGGAAACGCGCATGTCGACGTACCAGATGTTCGGCTGCTTGAAGAAGTTTCGCGGGGCCAGGGCGAACCGTCCTGAGCCGCCCGAGCCATTAACGCCGCCCTGTGGCGTGACGCAATTTGCCGTTACGCCGCCGCTGGTGCAGGTCGTGAAACCATAAGCAGCAGGAGTGATGCTGCCCGAGACCAGTCCGCTGTAACGTTGTCCCGAGAAGGCGTTGAAGATCGGCGCCAGGGTCCAGCCATTGAATAGGGCTCGGCCCACTTTGTTCTCACCATCTTTAAAGAAGTGGGTGTTATAGACAACGCTGATATTCAATTTATGCCGCCGGTCAAAGGCTGACAAACCATTCTCATTGGCTTGATCGTACGCATTGAACGGCACGTTGTTATTGGTAAAGGTTTGAGATGTCTGACCATTATCGGCCGACCTCGAAAGCGTGTAACTGGTCTGAAACTGCAGACCGTTGGTTAGGCGCCGGTTTGCCTGCAGAACCAAAGCATTGTATTTGGAGAAAACATTGCTACGAATTTCGGTGATCTGAGCGAAATCCGCGTTCGGCCGGGACGTCTTAGTGGCGAGCGTCTGAGTGGCGCCGAGGAATATGGGATCGTTGAAAACCTGGCCGTCAAACGGTCCGCCAATGACAGTGATGCCCACGTTCTTGGTCGGAGCCGGCAGGTTAGTGTCTACGAAATTCGGAAGTGAATTCGCAAAGCTGGCCAGGTAAGAAGCGGAGACCACGGTGTTCCGCCCGATCTCTCGCTCAAAAACCACATCCAGTTGATGGATTTGCGGCAGCTGGAAGTTGGAAGCGAAATACTGCACCGACGTCGGTGTCAAAGTCCCGGGCGGGATCAAGGCCGGATAGATCGGCGCGATCGCATTGTTCGAGGCTACGGAAACCTGTCGTTGCGAACGGTCGGCGCCTACGCCCGTGCCAATCAACGCCTGGTAAACAGTGGAGTTGATGACGCGACCGTAATAGAGTCCCCAGCCGCCGCGAACCGATGTTTTGCCATCGCCGCTAACATCGTAAGCAAAGCCGACTCTCGGTCCGAAGTTGTTTCGGTCGTCCACCCGATTGCCAGTCTGGGGTAGCAGGCCGTTGATGTTTATCGCAAAAGGATTCCGCTGATATTCGTAGCGTAGTCCGAGATTCAACGTCAGACGCTGAGAGACCCGCCAATCGTCCTGGATGAAATAGTTGAAGTCCTGCGTTTTCATCGTCAGACCGAGCACGCCAAAACCCTGATTGAAATTCCCGGCGTAACATTGGCCGGCGCGCAAAGTCGAAGTGTTCAGAGTCGTCCCGCTGGCGTCGGCCACCCGTGGGCAAATTCCCAGATTCCGCTGCCCGGCCACGTTCACCGGATTCAGGAGGCGAATCGCGCCACCCGAGGTGAAGTTGGTGTAGTCAAAGATGAAGTCGTTGATGGCATTGCCACCGGTGTAGTTGAATTCCCCACCGGAGAAACGAAGATTGTTCAGGATGTCCTTCACGAAATTAATGTCGCCACCCCACTTGATCGTGTGGTTGCCGGCAGTGTACGTGAGGGTATCGGCGAACTGTACGCGCCGTTCATCCGGATACGACACGCGCTCGAGGAACTCCGGAATTCCGAAGGAGAAGCCATTCGTAATGAACGTCTGGGGTGACCGGCCACCGATCGAGGTGGTGGGTTCGCCAGGCAGCGGTGGCTGACTGAACTCGTATTCAAAGTCGCGACTCCACTGGAAACGGGCTTCGTTAAGCAGGGTCGGCGACAGCGTTGAAGCGAGGCGCATGTTCAAGGAGTCAATATCAACGAAATCGTCACCGAAGTTATCCACTGCGCGGGTGTTGGTTGCCTGCGTCTGAATGCCCGCGGGTGATTTCCAGCGCAGCCGGTTATAAGTCGCCGTCAGAGTGTGGTTATCGGTAATACGCCAGTCGACCTTCGGCAGGTAAATCCGTTGGTCTCCACGCCGGGCTACGGGACCGGAAATGCTTTGGAGAAAATTAACCGCATTACTGATTTGCGTGGCGTTCAGTCCCCGCGCTGTCAGCAGGGTGGCGTTGTACGAATTCAGAAAACTGGGACTGGAAAACACGGACAATCCAGGAAAGTTGCGGCGTTGCTCGTCATAACTAAAGAAGAAAAACGCGCGGTCCTTAACAATCGGTCCGCCAATGGTGCCGCCAAACTGGTGGCGCACATCTTCCGGCTTGTAAGCGATGGGTGTGAAGACACCACTCACCAGAGCCTGCCTAGTAGCCTGAGGGTTGCGCGCGCCCCAACTATTATTTCGCTGGTAGTAAAAAGCCCCACCGTGGAACTCGTTGGTTCCACTCTTGGTGACGGCATTCACCACACCGCCGGCCGAACGGCCGTATTCAGCGGAGTAGCTGGAAGTATTAACCTGAAACTCGCGAATTGCTCCCTGACTGACCGAGTAAGGGCTGCGAGTACGGCCGCGCTCTTCAGCAAAGAACGCCTGATTATTGTCACCACCATCGATGGTGTTGTTGTTCAGCAAGCCCGAAATGCCGCGGAAACTAATCAGCCCGAAGGTGCCATCAGGAACTGCTCCGGGAGTCAGCAGCGCAAAGTTTGACCAGCGGCGACCGTTAATCGGCAACTCGTTGATCGAGGTCTGATTGATGTTAGTCGAGAAGTCCTGCTGCGTCGTGTTAATCACCGGCGCTTCTGAGACGATGTTGACCGTGCCGGCGTCGACTTGTCCGACGGACAGCGGCACTTCCAAAGTAGTAGTACGGCCGACCTCGACAGTTACCTTTGGTTGAGTGAATACGCTGAACCCGGTCGAGGAAATCGTCACCGAGTAACTGCCCGGATCAAGTTGGCCGACCATGAATCGGCCCTGATCGTCAGTGGTCGCCGTGGCCTCTTTGTTTGTCTCAACATTGCGCACGGCAACACTGGCGCCGGGAACGACTTCTCCCGCCGGGTTCGTGACGATGCCCCCGATTCCACCAGTGGTCGTTTGGGCCGCGGCCGTCATCGCACCCAGCACGATAAACAAGGTGGCGAGTAGGGAAAGCCTGAGAATTTTGCACATAGAGGGAACTCTCCTTAAGCAGTTAGCAGAGATTTCATTCGTCCGCACACGCGGCCGGGGACAGAAAGCTGATCTAAACCCGAGAACGCTGGAACACTTATCAGAAGGAATGACGACGAATAGACCTGAATCTTATTATTGGCTATGGCTTTCTACCATGCGTTCTATGCCCAGCGCAAGCTCTTCTTAGTTAAATAAAACCCTGTCGCGGGGGCCGGTTTTTGGGAAGCTGTGGCCTTAAGTAACTCGGCCGTGGAATGTTGCCGCCAGAGAGAGTTTTGGCAGGACCGCGGTCAAAGAAAAAGGCGTGCCCCTTGCGGAGCACGCCTTAAGTTTAGTCGGCGTCAGTTCGATTAGAATTCGAATCGAACTGCCATCTGAACCTGACGCTCACGGAAGAAGAAGCCGTCCGCGCCAGTCGTGGTACCGAACGTCGGGTTGTACGTGGCTTGCACGCTCGTGCCCGAGATGGCGATGTTATAGAGCGAACTGTTTACAGCCGTGACCTGAGTGCGGTTGAAGACATTGAATCCTTCTACCAGCAGTTCCAGGTTGGTGCCTTCCGTTATGTGGAACCGGCGCGAGAGGCGCATGTCCACGTACCAGATATTCGGCTGTTTGAAGTAATTATTCGGAACCAAAGCAAACCGCAGGGATCCATTGGAACCGTTGACGCCGCCGGCCTGACTGAAGCCGAAGACACCACTAACGGTGGAGCCTGAGGTGGTTCCGGTATAACGCGCTCCGGAGAAAGCATTCAGGATAGGCGCGATCGTCCAGCCATTGAAAATGGCGCGTCCCACCTTGTTGTCCTTCATGCTGGCGAAGTTGGTGTTGTACACGACGCTGGCCACAAACTTATGGCGCCGGTCGTAGCTGGAGTAACCATTTTCGTTCTGCGGATCAAACGAATTGAAAGGCGCCGAAAAGCCTGGCGTAAACGTCGTCGAGTTCTGTCCGTTGTCGAAGGCGCGGGACAGGGTATAGCTGCTCTGGAACTGCAGGCCATTTGTCATACGACGATTTGCCTGCAACACCAACGCGTGATACTTGGTCTGAACTGAATCGCGAATCTCCTGGATTTGCCCAAACGCAGTGTTTGGCCGGGTAGCTCCCAGGAAGTACGGGAAGGTCCAGTTTTGGCCGGCGAACGGGCCATCGATAATGTTAACCGTTCGCGAAACTGTGGGCGCGCTCAGGTTCGTGTCGACAAACGTCGGCAGATGTTTGCCGAAGCTGAAGAGATACGAAGCTGAGATGACGGTGTTGCGCGCGATTTCTCGCTCAACAACCATGTCGCCCTGATGGATTAGCGGGTTTTGGAAACCGTCTTTGAAGTAGTTGATCGTCGCAGTGCCCGCAGGTGCGGTTGTCAGGACGTTCGGGAAAATCGGCGCCGCCGGATTACCAGCAGGAATCAGACCGGCGGGAGTGCCCGTCGGGGCTGTAGCTGATATAGAGCTAACCGCCTGGCCCGGCGCAATCCCGGTATTGATCAGAGCGTTGATGATGGTCGAGCCAATCACGCGACCGTAATACATCCCGTAACCACCGCGCACGCTGGTTTTGCCGTCGCCAGTGACGTCATATGCAAAACCGAGGCGCGGGCCAAAGTTGTTCTTATCGGCCGGGCGGTTCGCCGTTTGGGGCAATGCCGGGTTGATCAGGAAAGGTTGCGGAAACTGCTCGTACTCCCAACGCAAGCCGAGGTTCAAAGTCAGCCGCGGCGTTGCGCGCCAGTCATCCTGAACAAAGTAAGCGTAATCGGTAGTGGCAATTCCAAAACGAGCCTGTCCGAAGCCCTGCGCATAATTGCTGGTGTAGCATCGGCCCGCCAGACGCGTGCTGCTGGAACAGAGCTTACCGGCCGTGCGCAATGCGCCGGCGGAAGTGAAGTTCAAGTAGTCGACGATGAAGTCGTTGATGTTGGCATACGTATAAGAACCGGCTCCGGTGAACAGGTTGTCGTCGATGTCCTTAACGTAGTTGATGTCAAAGCCCCACTTGATCGTGTGGTTTCCGGCAGAAAGGGTCAGGGCGTCAACGACCTGATAACGTTTCTCGTCCGGCAGCGCTTTGCGATCTAGCGAGGTGGCTTTGCCAAACGTCAGACCGTTGGTTAGCGCGACCTGAGGTGAATTGCCGTTCGCGGTGGTCGGCTCACCGGGGAGCGGAGGATTCGCAATTTGCGAGTCAAGCTCGTGGGCGTACTGAAAGCGACCTTCATTAAGCAGGGTCGGGGAGAGACTCGACGAGAGGCGAAGATTAATTGAATCGACCTCGACAAAGTCATCGCCGAAACCAGCGCGATCGCGAGTTACCGTCGCAGCGGTCTGGACGCCTGCCGGCGAAGCCCAACGGAGCCGGTTGTAAGTTGCGGTGAACGTGTGATTGTCGGTGATGTGCCAGTCAAACTTCGGTAGGATCAACCGCTGATCGCCACGACGCGGTACGACGCCTGTCAGGCTGTTAATAAAGCTCAGTGATGAATTGATTTGATCGTCGGTCAAAACCCGCGTGGGATTCTTTAACGACGCAGTGAACAGGGCGGCGGTGCAACCAGGAGCGGCTGCCGAAGCGCAGAGGTTGACGGTGCTCAGGTAAGCGGGATTGGTGAACCGGGCAATGCCAGGGAAGTCGCGTTTCTGTTCGTCGTAGCTGAAGAAGAAAAACGCCTTGTCCTTGACGATCGGGCCGCCGATAACGCCGCCGTATTGGTGGCGCACATCCTTCGGTTTCAGCGCGACGGGCGTCGAAACACCATTCACGAGTTGATTGACCGTGCTGAGCGGATTGCGTGCGCCCCATTTGTTGTTGCGCTGATAGTAAAAGAGCTGACCGTGAAACTCATTCGTTCCACTCTTGGTAACAGCATTGCTAACACCGCCAGCCGAACGACCGTACTCGGCCGAGTAGTTTGAGGTGTTCACCTGAAACTCGCGGATGGCTGCCTGGCTGACCGAATAACCGATACGAGTGCGGCCGCGCTCTTCTGAGAAGAACGCCTGGTTGTTGTCGCCGCCATCAACCGTATTGTTGTTCAGCAGTCCTGAGATGCCGCGGAAACTAATCAGGCCGAAAGTACCGTCAGGCACTGTGCCGGGGGTGAGAATCGCGAAGTTGGACCAGCGACGGCCATTCACCGGCAGTTCGTTGATCGACGTCTGATTCATGTTGGTCGAGAAATCCTGCTGCGTCGTATTGATAACCGGCTGGTCCGCCTGGACCTCTACCGTGCCGGTCACCGGTCCGATCGAGAGCGGAACATCGAGCGACGTCGTTCGACCGACTTCGACCACGATGTTCTCCTGGGAGAAGGCGCTAAAGCCGGCCGCGTTAATTGTTATTGCGTAGTTGCCAGGCTGAAGGTTGGACACTACGAACCGACCCTGATCGTCGGTGGTCGCTGTGTTTTCCTTGTTCGTGTCGGTGCTCCGCACCAAAACAGTCGCCCCGGTGACCACCTCTTTGGCGGCATTGGTCACGACGCCGCCAATCGCTCCAGACACGGTGGACTGAGCGCTGGCAGACATGGCGCCAAAAATAACTAAGAAGGAGCTGAGTAATGAAAAGCGAAGAAATTTGCACATAGAAGGAGACTCCTTAAGCAATCGAAGAAGGTTTAGGGTAACTGTGCCGTGCTCTGGCAAAACGTTTGAGCTGGAAATTGATAACACTCGGAAAAGCTTTTTTTGAGAGATTGGCGATGGCCTATACGCCAAAAGAAAACTCGTTGTTCCTGGGTCAATCGTGGTCGACACAACTTTTCACCATGAATGTCGCAACATTCGTGCCTTAGTCTTTTACGGTCGGCCGGTTGAAATAAGCGCGCTATTGCATGGGTTAATGCCGCTTCTCATTATTGCAACGCGATGTTTCCCTCAGGAATTTGGATTTTATACGAAAATCAGGAGAACAGCCTTTGCTAATCGCTGCCCCGGCAATTAGAGGCGCTCGCAAATCATAGCGATTCCCTGACCGCCGCCAATGCATGCCGTCGCCAAGCCGTACCGTCCGCCGCGTCGCCGTAATTCATGCAGCAACGTAAGCACGATACGCGTACCCGTTGCCGCCAGGGGGTGACCCAGAGCAATTGCTCCTCCGTTCACGTTGCAACGATTGCGATCCAAGCCGAGATCCTTTTCTACTGCCAGGTACTGCGCCGCGAATGCTTCGTTCACTTCGACGAGGTCGATGTCCTCGAGTGTTAGACCGGCTTTCTCGAGAGCCTTCCGCGTTGCGGGTACTGGCCCGATCCCCATGATCTCAGGCTCGACACCTGCGTACGCCCAGCTCACGATGCGTCCCAGGGGCTGCAACTTTTTCGCGTTCACATAAGCTTCACCGGCAATGACCAACGCCGCCGCTCCATCCACGATACCGGAGGCATTGCCGGCCGTCACAAACCCGTCCTTGCTGAACGCGGGTCTGAGCTTTGCCAACCCTTCCAGAGTTGTGTCGGGACGCATGTGATCGTCATGAGCGAACATTGTCGAACCCTTTCGAGTCTTGACCTCGACCGGTACGATTTCGTCGGCGAAGATTCCCGCCTCATGTGCTCGCTTTGCTTCCTGTTGCGAGCGCAACGCGTAAGCGTCCTGATCTTCCCGCGAAATTTCGTATTTGCGGGCAAGGTTTTCGGCGGTCCCAGCCATAGGGGTGTTGCAGTAGGTATCAAGCAGCGCCACCATCAGACTGTCTTCGAGCTTGCCCTGGCCGAGTGCAAATCCAGAACGCGCTCCGTAAATTACGTGCGGCGCCTGCGACATCGACTCCATTCCGCCAACCAATGCGGTGCCGGCTTCGTCAAGCTGGATCATCTGGGCGCCGGAAATTATTGATTGAATCCCACTGCCGCAGAGCCGGTTAACAGTCAGGGCCGGACGGTCGAAGGGAACGCCGGCCTTGAGCGCCACATGGCGGGCGCCGTAAATGGCGTCGCCCGAGGTCTGCAATGCGTTGCCGATAATTGTATGATCGATTTCCGCTGCGGGGACGCCAGTTGATTCGAGGGCGCCACGGGCCGCGATCGCTCCCAGTTCAATCGCGGAGATGTCCTTTAGCGCGCCGACATATTCGCCCATCGCAGTGCGCTTCCCACCCAAAATGAAAACATCACGAGACATACTTCGGTTATTGCCTCCTACGAAAAAATTGTCCGATTTACGAAACGGACAGCCTAGCAAAGGCAAACCACGTCGTCAATTTGGCATCGAAACGCGTCGCCTGTTTGAGCAGCACCGGCGCAATTGCGCTCCATCGTGCGGCGAGGCCTGTGGTAGAGTGCCGTTCTCGACGCCGCTTTCTTCACTTCACCGTGAACACTGCGGCCCTGGCTCAACTATTCAGTAGTAAAACAATTTATTCAAGGAGTCGAAAAGCTTTGTGCAAGAATTCCAGGTCCAGTTTCACACCACTCGTTCTGCGGGTGATTTACTGCGCCCTGCTGCTCGGGTTTATGAGTGCGTTTCAACCGCTGCAGGCACAGTCATTCAGCAGCCTGGATCGCGAACGTGTGCGCGGGATGCTGAACGTAATCAAGGGCGATATCAAAAAGAATTATTACGATCCGACATTCCGCGGGATTGATATTGACGCCAGGTTCAAAGCGGCCGAAGAAAAAATCAAGGCAATAGATTCTCTGGGACAGGCGTATGGAGTCATTGCGCAGGTGTTAAGCGAGTTTAATGATTCGCATCTCTATTTTCTGCCGCCCGCGCGACCTGCATACCCCAACTATGGTTGGCGGATGCAGATGATCGGTAATGACTGTCTGGTCTCCGGCGTAAAGCCCGGCAGTGATGCCGAAGCCAAGGGACTCAAGGGCGGTGATCGAATCCTCAAGGTCGACGGTTTCCCACCGAGCAGGGACACTCTCTGGAAAATGGAATATCGCTACAACGTGCTGCGGCCGCAGGCGGGGATTCAGGTTGTAGCGCAAACCGGCGACGAAGCGCCGCGCGATTTGGATCTCAAAGCGAAAATAATTCAAGGCAAGCGCAAGTTGGATTTCACCGGCGACTCCGGGGTGGAAGATATCGAAGCAGTCTTGCGTTCAATTAATGAGGAAGATCGGATCAACCGTCACCGTTACATCGAAAACCTCGATGCTTTTATTTGGAAGATGCCCCAGTTTGATCTGCCAAACGACAAGGTCGATGAGCTGATGAATAAGGCGTCGAAACATAAAGCTCTCATCCTGGACCTGCGCGGTAACGGCGGTGGTTACGAAGAAACACTGAAGCGCCTGATCGGTAATTTGTTCGATCACGATCTGAAGTTCCAGGAGGTAAAGCGGCGCAAAGAAACGAAGCCCATCATCGCTAAGACGCGAGGGCAGGACGCTTTTAAGGGCCAACTGATCGTTTTAATTGATAGTTTGTCGGGTTCGTCTGCCGAGATCCTTGCGCGCGTAGTGCAACTTGAAAAGCGCGGGGTGGTTATCGGCGATCAGAGCGCGGGCGCTGTGATGCGCTCTCAAACTTTTGACTACACGATGGGAGCCAACGCCGTGCTCGGTTATGCCGCAAGCATCACCGATGCCGATGTGATTATGGGAGACGGCAAGAGTCTTGAGCACACCGGCGTCACACCTGATGAATTGCTGTTGCCCACCGGAGCAGATTTGGCAGCCAAACGCGATCCGGTTCTTTCCCGGGCAGCGGAACTCGCCGGCATGAAGATCAATCCGGAAAAAGCAGGTGCGATGTTTCCCATCGAATGGAAGCGGAATTAGCTTTAACTTTCGCCGGGCGGGGAGTTGAACTAATCGACAAACCGGTGTTGCGCCCGATAGCGGTGCAGCAGCTCTTCGAGAAAGCCTTCGTAAGTAAACGTAGGCATGTCATAAGTGGGGCGCAGTTTGTAGAGGATCGGCATCGCCACGCGCCATGCCATCCATTGACGCGGCGCGTCGCTTAAATCCCAACGTCGCCGCAGAAATGTCTCCACGACCGCAATCTCAGTCTCGCTCAAACTATTCACATCAGCCGTGAAGGGCACCGGCTTGAAAGTCCGGCGCAGGGCGGCATCCAAAACAGGAGCGGCAAACACTTTGGCAAACGCCGGGGCTTCCGCCTCACGCTCGCGCACCACGACAGTGCCGGCGATCATGTCTCCCACCCGTTGATCGCGGGAGCTCGTGAAAACTGAAATCAGGCCAATGGAATAAAACGGCCACGGCATCATGTCGAAGCTTCGCAGCAGGTTCCTGACTGAAGCTTCCCAGAAAGTTACCGGGCGGCCGTCTTCGCGAATAACGCGCAACTTCATCCAGCGCTTCCCCGGCGTTTGCCCTCGCCAGATCCATTCAAAGAACGCAAAGTAGGTCGAGACAATCAGGAACAGGACGATGATGAGCAGTGCGATCACCCATTTCGGCGCATTAGTCAGCCGGCCTTCAATATCCACCTGGCTCGCGATGATGAAGAAAGCAACGACCATCAGGGCGAGAGAAAGCACCTGAATCGCATGGTCGATTGCGCAAGCCAGGAAGCGGTTCCCAATCGAAGCGAGGGCGAAATGCAGCGGCACGCGCTCCGGCGTTTCAATTATCAGGATGTCTTCGGTGGCAAGTGTGGCGGACATTCCATCATGCGGCGCCGGCAATCTTGCTTCAGCACCTGGGCAAAGAGTGTAGCGGCCGATCTAAATTCCGCGAACCCGCAGAAATTTGCGCTTGCCGACTTGAATGAGCACCGCGTGTCCTGTCGCCAAGCTTAGTTCGTAATCAACACGCGCGTGCCGCTCATTATCAACCTGTACGCCGCCTTGTTCGATTAGCCGGCGCGCCTCGGCCATTGACGGTGCGAGTTTGATTTCAACCAGGAGCCGAGGCAACTTCCAAAGCCCGGACTCCAGGCCTACCGTTTCCACTTCATCAGGGGTTTCTTTGTTGCGGAACTGCCGGATGAATTCTTCCTCAGCGCGAGTGGCATCAGCAGCAGAATGAAAATCGCTAATGATCTGTTTCGCGAGCTCGACCTTTAGATCGCGCGGGTTGCGCTCACCTCGCGTCGCGGCGTCACGCATCGCTGCAATCTGGGGAACTGTCTGATCAGTTAATAGCTCGTAATAGCGCCACATCAGCTCATCGGAAATCGACATTACCTTGCCGAACATTTCTGACGGAGCGTCGCTGATGCCGATGTAGTTTCCCAAACTCTTCGACATCTTCTGCACGCCATCGGTGCCCTCCAGCAGCGGCATGATGACGCAGATTTGGGCCTCCTGCTGATACTCGCGTTGCAGGTTGCGGCCCATCAACAAATTGAACTTCTGATCCGTCCCACCCAGTTCCACGTCGGCTTCCAGCGCGACTGAGTCGTACGCTTGTGTTAGGGGGTACAGCAATTCATGCAGCGCGATAGGCTTTTCTTCGGCGAGCCGTTTGGCAAAGTCATCGCGTTCCAGAATCTGTTTGACGGTGACATGTGAAGCCAGCCGAATAAAACCATCGGAACCGAGTTTATCCATCCACTCCGAGTTGAAGCGTATCTCAGTTTTTTCGGGATCCAGGAGTTTGAAGATTTGCGCTTTGTAGGTTTCCGCGTTCGCGTTGATTTCTGCACGTGTCAGTTGCGGCCGGGTGGCGTTCTTGCCCGAAGGATCGCCAATCAGCCCGGTAAAGTCGCCGATTAAGAAGATCACCGTGTGACCCAGCTCCTGAAAAGCGCGCAACTTGCGAATCACGACGGTATGGCCCAGGTGTATGTCCGGCGCCGTAGGATCGGCTCCTAGTTTCACGCGCAGAGGTTTCTGCGTTTGGGCAGACTTCAGCAACTTCGCGCGGAGTTCGTCCTCGCGAATAATTTCGATCGTGCCTTTGCGCAGGTACGCAATTTGTTCGTCAATCGTCATGCGGTAAAAGTTTCGCTTTCTGACTCAAAACCAAAGCAACCGCTTCCGGATAAAGCTCGTGCTCCTGAATCAGAATTCGGACAGACAAGCTTTCGTCCGTGTCGTCATCGCGCACTACCACTTTTCGTTGCGCAATGATGGGACCGCCGTCAAGAGTTTCATCGACAAAGTGAACGGTGCATCCCGTCCACTTCACACCTGCCGCCAGTGTCTGCCGTTGGACGTCCAGCCCGGGAAAGGCCGGCAGCAGGCTGGGATGAATATTCAGAATGCGACCGCGATAGGCGTCGAGGAATTCGCGCGAAAGGACGCGCATGTAACCGGCCAGGCAAACCAGCTCGACGCCGAACGTTTGCAACGTGCTGACGATCTCGCGATCGTGTTCATTCCGCAACCGGCCACGGCGTGCGACAACGCGAATAGGAAGGCCAAGCTCAGCCGCACTCGTTAATCCTTTTGCGGCCGGCTGATCACTTACCACCACCGCCACTTCAGCGTTCGGGATACGACCCGAGCGCACGGCATTAGCGAGCGCGATCATATTCGAACCGCGTCCGGAAATGAGAATCCCTAGTTTCAAGTTTTTCCGAGTTCGGCCAGATGTTTCGCAATGCTCTCTTTTGTCAGCACGGCGCGCTTGCCGTCCTTCTTCAAAACGGTCCACTCCGGCGCGCTTGCAGCCGATCTTGTTAGCAACAACTCGTCGTTCAAATGCGATTTACCGATATGCCGGATATGCGCGCAAGCGAATCCGCCTCCACGTATGAACCCATCGCGAGGGGTCCGGGGCCAACCCGCTTCAACCTGTAACTCGCGCGCGCCGAAACGCAGCGTCAATAATCTTCCGGCCATGGTTGCCGATCCAATACGGAAGCGGTGGCCGTCTACGTGATCGGTTTGAAAACTTGATCCGGCTCGATTTACGTCGGCGGCCAACTCACTAAACGTCGTGATCAGCCAGTCAATGGCGGTCCGGCGCGCCCGGTCGTTAGTCGAGCGTAGCGCCACATATTCAGCAATGTCCTGCCGGCCCTGGGCGCGCGCTCGCCGCTCGGCCTCAGCCAGCGCGCTGGTCCATTGGTCCTCCAATTCACTCACGCCGTACCCTCTTCTGATTCCTGCGCTCGCTCGCTCCCATAATGAGCGCGATGTTATCATGCCTGCTCAACGGGTCTCCCATAATAGTTTCGTTATGCATTTAACTCATAAGTGCCGTGATTATGTTGGGTTATCGCAGACGAAGCCTACTAACTAAAGAAGACATGAAATTATCAAAACTAAATGCTCGCGCCTTGGCGTTGCTGCTGGCCGTAGTGGTTGTATGCGGCGGATTTACACTGCCGGTCCACGCGTCGTTCGCGCAAAACAGGGCGCCGCTGTCCCCGCCACGCACGGGTTACGTTAACGATTTTGCGGGTGTGCTCGATAGCGCGACGAAACAACGGCTGGAGAACACTCTGCGAAATCTTCTGCAACGTTCCGAGGTTGAATTGGTCGTCGCCACGGTCAAATCCACCGGAGATCTGGATATCGGCATTTACTCGCGCCAGATGGCCGACGAATGGAAAATCGCGGGCAGCGGCAAACAGAAAACCCTGTTGCTGGTTGTCGCCGCTGATACCGGAAAATCGTTTGCGCAAGCCAGCAGAAGTGTCAGGGGCGATTTGCCGGACGGCATCCTCGGAGAGATGCGCCGGCGCATGCAGACGCAACTCGATGTCCGTGAATTCAGCGACGGCCTGGCGTTGGGGGTTCAGACCTTTGTGAATCTTCTGGCCGAGAACAAGGGGTTCAGTCTGGTAAACATCGATCAGGCTCCGCGAGAGATCGCGCAGGCGACGCCGGTCGAGAATCCTGCCACCAGTGCCGAAACTAAAACGCCGGCGGGAACCGACCACGTCGTAGCCGACAAGCCGGTCACTTCCGAAAGTCCGGCAGCTGCTGAGACTGCCACACCAACCGGGCGTCCTCGGGTCGTGGCTACGCCGACTCCTGAACCCACGGCGCCGCCGACACCGGAACCAACAGCGGCAGCCACGCCCGCACCAACGGCAGAACCTGCGGTAACAAATACTCCGGAGCCGACGCCGGCGGCAGCGCCGGTTGAAACCCCGGTGGAATCAAAAGTTCCCTCGGCGACCGGAACTGAAAACCCGCAACCAGTGAACGTAGGAACGAGATCAGCGGATGATGATGAGGTTGATCTGACGGAAACACTGCCGGCTGACAAAAGGATCGACAAGCTGAAGGCTTTCCTGCAGACGCATCCCCGATCGCCCGCCCGCCTCAGGGCCACGGAACTGATCGTCGTGGCCCGCGCTACGCTGGGCGATCAAAAATTGCAAGCGGGCGATGTCCCCGGAGGGTTGGAAATGTTTCGCTTGGCGCTTGCTGAAACGCCGGCGGAGATGACTGACTATCTTTACAACGACGTCGTGTCAAAGATTCCGGTGAATCTAATCCTTCGCGGCCAACGCGCTGCGGCAATTGATTCGGCGCATACCATCGAAGCGCTCGTGCGGCTGAATCCCAAACGGCTGTTGGCCCTGGCGTCTTTTTACCTCGCGCTCGAAGACGTTGCCGAAGCAACCCGCATCGCCGAGTTCGCGGTGAAGGTAGCTCCCGACCTGGCAGCGGCGCATCAGGCGCTGGGCTCAGCACGGCATATCGGGTTGCTGTTGGATGAAGCGGCGGCGGAATACTCCCGCGCGCTTGAGTTGGATTCGAAACTGTTAGCAGCGCGGCGCGGCCTGGCCGATTTGAAACGTGCTGCCGGTAAATCTCAAGAGGCGGAGGCGCTGTACCGCGAACTTTTGCAAGCCAATCCAAAGGACAATGCGGCGCGCACCGGCTTGATTCTCTCGCTCTTTGATTTGGGAAAGAAAGACGAAGCGGAAGCAGAACTGGCGTCAACTTTGAAAGAAGACGAGCGCAACATCCTGTTGCTGACCGGCGCGGCTTACTGGTACGCGGCACACAACCAGGCGACGCGGGCGGTGGAGTTGGGCCAGAAGGCCGTCGATATTGAACCGCGATATACCTGGGCCCAGATCGCGATGGCCCGCGGCCTGGTCGCCAGCAAGCGGCCTCTCGATGCGGAGCGCGCGCTGCGGTTTGTGCGCAAGTACGGCAGATTTCCAACGTTGGATTATGAACTGGCCACGGTGCTCGCTTCGCTGGGACTCTACGACGAAGCGGTCGCTGAGTTGTCGCGTTCTTTCACTTTGAAGAACGGCGAGGTGGAAACAAAACTGGCGGGCAGGGTGCTGACGCGGGCCGCCGGGTTCACAGAATTGCTGGCGCGCGAAAGACAGGCCAGCATCTTTCAAGCAACAGCCGCCGACAGCGAAACTAATTCGAAGTTGCTCCAGGCGCTGATGGCCTTCACGGAAGTGATTAATCCACCGGCCGGCCAGACGATCAGTGAAGCGGATGCGCTAGCCGCCGGCCAGGAGTTTATCGGCGGCGACGATCCGATGCGCGCCTATCGTCAGGTTTATGTTGCCAGCCGGCTTTTGAAAAGACGGATCGCCATGGCTAATGTCATCGAGCTGAGCCAGGCGGCGATGCTTGGTGTGGAGGCCGCAGTCGATGCGCCGGCGGCAACGGTAGCGGTTCAGGCCGATGACATGAAGGAGATTCGCGCGACGGCGATTTCCGTGGGCGGCACGCCTTCGATTCAGGAAGCGCCGCGCTATGCACTCTCCGCCTTGCTCCGCGGCCGGATCGAAGATCAGATCGGGTGGGCCCTTTTCAATCAGGACAAGAAGGAAGAGGCCATCACTCATCTGCGGCTGGCGGTCGGCGTGCTGCCAGAGCGAACGCCGATCTGGCGCGAAGCTCTATGGCATCTGGGCGCGGCGTTGGAGGCCGACGGCAAGTCGCAACAGGCCCTGCTCTATTACATGAAGAATTACGTCACCGGGCTTCCCGATCCCATACACCGCGCGGTCATCGAAGCGCTTTACCGCAAGGTCAACGGGTCGTTGGACGGACTGGATGAAAAGATTGGCCCCTCGCCGTTCGCCACCGCGCCGGCATCAGCGCCGGCACCGTGACCCCGTTAACAAAAACAAGTCCCTCTCTCTCTTTTAGCGGCGGGCTACTCCCCGCCGATCGTTTCCCTGCGAAACATTCGGGCAGTAGCCCATCTCTAAACGGTTAGATGTCGATCACGGTTTGGAAGACGATGGACGCTTCAGAACGCAGATCACCGCGGGCCGGTTCGCGCACGCTCGTTGTTGCTCGTTCTTTGGCATGATTCTGCTTGCTATCGTGAAGTGAAATGCTTGACCTTTGAAGGTCAGCGGGTATAGTGCGGTCAGCAAACGTCTCTCTACTCTCACGTCGCCTGATGCCCCAGTAGTTAACGCCCCTCCTTACCTTGGTTAGGAGCTAAAATGAAACACTCACGTTTAAGCATTACGCTGGTTCTACTGTTTGTAGGCATGGCGGGCCTACTATTCTATTCTCTCGGGCATGCCTCACAAGATGACGAGAAATCTCTGGACATCGAAAGATATCCAAATGAACCTCTAGAGTTGGTGGATGTGAAAATTCGTGACAAAGGCGTCAAAGAGGGAATCAAGGTTAGGCTTAGGGAAAACACAAGCAAATGGGGGCTTGACACCGTGAAGTTCAAGGAACAAGGGGGATGGTTCAAGCACGTGAAGATTAAGATGCGGAACGTTTCGGGCAAGCCAATATACGGGATCAGAGCGGGCCTTCACTTTGAGCAGCAAGGCGTAAAGATGTTGTTTAGCTTACCCATGGTTTGGACCAAAGATCTGAAAAGTGAACCGCTGCAACCGGGTGATGAAATTGACCTCGAAGTTACGGATCGGTTGCTGGAGCGAGCGCTAGGAAGAATGAAAGAATACGGGGTGGATGCGAACCTATCCACGGTAAGCTTCTCGCTCGATGATGCTTACTTCAGCGAAGACGTCAAGTGGTCTAGGGGCATCCTTCTCCGCCGGGATCCTAACAACCTTTACAAGTGGGATCCAGTTGATAAAGCCAAGCCGCCGGGAACGAGTCTACTAAGGCAAGTCCTTCCTGGAGCCAGCCGGTCACAGCAACCGGCTGGCTTCACGCTTATTGGGTTCAAAACTAGCTACACGCAGGTTCAATCTACTCAAACATGTAATCAGATTAAGGGTGGTGAACTCGCATACCAATGTGACAGCGACTATGAGTACTGCGTGAGTCGTAGAATTGGGCAACGGCACACCGGATACCTATCATCGATTCCGAATCCTGGGGAATGTGAGAACGCAGGAGTCGTGTGCCTGACAAACGCGACACATTTCAGAATGACGTTTGATCCCGATCTCGGTGTGGAAACTATCTCGCTCGATTTCAAGATATCAAAGCGCACCGACCAGTTTGGAAATAGCTTCCGCTATCGCGCCAAGGTTGACGATGCCAAACATAAGAAAGTCGGACGGTGGGCCTGGGATGTCTTCCTGGTTGGTTCAGGTGACCAGTGATTAGCTAGACCGCATGAGAGCTTTTCCAAAAAAATGCCCGCAAGCCAATTGAGCTTGCGGGCGTTTTGTTCTAACAGAAAGCCTGCGCGCTAGTTCTTCAAAGCGGCGTGCATCGGTTTGCCTTCGCCATCGTACTCCACGACGGTGCCAAACTTCGCCAGAGCTTCTTTGGCTTTTGCCGCATCGCCTACGGCCACGATTTGCAGGTGGTCCAGGTCAATGTATTTCCGTGCTACGCGTTGCACATCTTCCGCAGTGACGGCCTCGATCTTTTGCGGATAAGTGTCCCAGTAATCCGCGGGGAAACCGTAGAGTTTCTGCGTGATGATGTTTTGCAGAATGGCGCCGGAGTTCTCCAGCGACAGCGCGAAGTTACCCACGATAGCGCGTTTCGCATTTTCCAACTCAGTCGGCGAGACCTGCTCGTTGCGAATGCGGTTGAATTCATTCATGAACTCACGCAGCGCGCCCTCGGTGGCTTCGGTGCGCACCGGCGAGCTCGCCACAAACGTGCCGCGATATTTTGAGCTGTTAAAGTTGCTGCCGACCGAATAGGCATAGCTCTTGTCTTCGCGAATATTCAGAAACAGACGGGAAGAACCGCCGCCACCGAGAATCCGATTCATCACCGCCATGGCCGGATAATCAGGATCGTTGCGGTCGATTGCGAGCGAACCAATCTGGAAAACAGTCTGCACCGAACCGGGCCGGTTGATCAGGAAAATCTTCGACGCGCTTTGCGCCGGCGCCGCGGGAATGGAAGTTTGCGGGGTCGGCCCACTCTTCCAATCTCCGAAGGCGCGTTCCAGTTTGGGTAGGATGTCTTTCAGTTTCACATCGCCGACGATGGCCAGCATCGCGTTGTTCGGCAGGTAGTTTTGCGCGTGAAAGCGAACCAGGTCAGCCGGGGTAATTTTCTTGATGGCTTCCGCGGGTGGCAACACCAACGAAGCCGGGTGGGTCCCGTAAATCGCCTGGTTCAAACGTTCCTGCGCGAGAAACCCGGCCTGTCCTCGCAGCAACGGTTGTGAAGAAAGCGTGCGGCTTTTGTATCGTTCGACTTCAGTTGCCGGGAAGGTTGGCGTGCGCACTACTTCCGTAAACAAGTCCAGCACTTGATCGAAGTTTTCAACTAAACCGGATGCAGTAACACTGCTCGTAAATGACGCGAGTCCCGAATTAGCTCCGATGCTCGCACCCATCGTGTCCAACTGTTCGGCGATTTCTTTGCTGTTGTGTTTGGCGGTGCCCTCCCGCAACAGTGACGCGGTAGCGTTTGCCAAACCGCGCATGTCCGCCGGATCGGACAGACCGCCACTCATCACTACCATCTCCATCGAGAAGGTAGGGACCCGCGAACTCTCAAGCACCATCACGTGCAAGCCGTTGGTCAGAATTGCTTCTCCGGCCTTGGGCCGCTTTACCTTGAGAATGGTTTTGTTTACCGGCGCGCGCCCTTTGAGCACGGCGCCTTTAGTAGTTTGAACTTCCGCCTGACCCGTTCCCACCTGGGCGGCGGCCGTTACCGCAAACAAAACGAGCGCGAGCAGCGTCATTAGGGATTTAGTTTTCAAGTTTGTATTTTTCATAGGTTCTGCTCCTCGTGCTATTGCATGCCCCCGGGCGTCTGGCCGCCCCGGCCTCCACCCTTCGCGACCGTCATGACGACGGTGCGATTTGCTGGTTGCAGGTATTTGCTCGCAACGCGTTGCACATCTTCTTTCGTGACGGCGGCAACTTTGTCCAGGCGCGTATTGATCAGACCCGGCTCACCGTAGTAGACGGCATACTGTCCAATCGTATTCGCGCGGGAAAGCGAACTCTGCAACCCGTTGATGAAGTTCCGGCGCGCGCTGTTCTTCGCTTTCTGTAACTCCCAGTCGGCAATCGGCTCTTTCTGCAGCCGCGCGATCTCTTCGTAGATGGCTGCTTCTGCGTCTTCGGCCTTCACACCGTTTCTGAGTGTCGCGGTAACGAAAAAACCGCCGACGCCGCGCGCCTCGCGCGCATTGCTGCTCACATTCGTAACCATTTCGCGGTCGCGGACCATCTTTTGGTAAAGCCGCGCGCTGGAGCTACCGCCTCCGCCACCACCGCCCCCGCCACCACCGCCGAAACCGCCGCCACCACCGAGAACGTTCGCCAGCACCTGCAGTGCATAGAAGTCGGCGGTGTTGCCCGGAACCGTTTTATAAGCGATGGCCACGCGCGCCAGGCGGGCCAGAACGTCGTCAACCGATGCGCGCCGTTCGGCTTTTTGTTCCGGCTCGGTCGCATCCACGGGCGGAGGATCCGGTTGCCGCGGAATGCCTTCGAAATATTTCCTGATGCGCGCCAGGGCGTCCCCGGTTTCGAAGTCGCCTACGACCGTCAAGACGGCGTTGTTGGGCGCGTAGTAGGTCTTGAAGAAAGCGCTGACATCTTCAACCGAGGCTGCATTCAGATCGTCCATTGATCCGATCGTGTCATGCTTGTAGGCAAAGTTGTCGTACATCAATTCCTGCAGCAGCTCGCCGCTCTTTCCATAGGCAGCATTGTCGAGCCCGATGCGCCGCTCTTCCTGAACCACATGACGTTGGTTGTCAAGGTTCTCCTGGTTTACGGCCAGGCTGCGCATGCGATCCGACTCCAGATAAAGTGCGAGCTCGAGTTGATTGGAAGGCAGGGCTTCAAAGTAATTCGTTCGGTCTTCATTGGTGGTACCGTTCATGGTACCGCCGTTGGTTTGCACCAAAATAAAGTGTTCGGACTTACCGACGTTTTCCGAGCCCTGAAACATCATATGCTCGAAGAGGTGTGCAAAACCGGTACGGCCGGCGCGCTCATTTCGCGACCCGACATTGTAGGTGACGTTGACGGCGATTACCGGTGCGCTTTTGTCCTGGACGGTGATTACGCGGAGGCCGTTCTTCAGTTTGGTCTCTTTGAAATCCACATGGACTTTGCGTGCGACCTGGGCCATGGTGCTGCTGGTCAACAGCAAAACCACGAGTCCCGGGAGCGAGAGTTGGCGGACGAATCTCATGCGAACAAGCTCCTTAAAATGTGGTACGAGCGATTAGGAAAACTCAGGCACTCAGCGAGGCCCGGACGGGGGTCATACACCCTGACAACAGTCTGACAAGGCTCTAGGCAATCGGAACGTAGTGAATCTAGGCGGGGCTGGCATCGTTGTCAAGTCAGGATAATAAAGGAAAAACGCGGCTGGCTTTCTTCGCAGCCAACCGCCGGCCGCTTCCTACCATCTTATGCCTGCTCGATTAAACGCAGCCGGCCAGTCACCCCAATCGGGGCGTTGCGACTAACGTTAAGTGTGCCGGTAACTGTATAATTTCGACCTCCAAACAACTAAGAAGAAGAGTTCATGATCAGCATAAAGCCCAGCCTTTCCCGCATATTCACGCTCACGTGTCTCCTGGCGGTTTCGTTTGCTATCGCCAGCGCGCAACAGCCCGCTGCGGCCCCCGGCAGCCGGTTTGACGTCACCAACTATCGCATCGAGGCGCAACTGTTCCCGGAAGAACATCTGCTGCGGGCCGGTGCGGACGTTACCCTGACACCGTTGGAAGCAACGCGTTCGATAGTGTTCGAGCTCAATGGTTCGCTACATGTCGATGGCGTTGAAATGAACGGCCATGCGCTGACAGGTTTTGTGCAGGACGCCGTAGGCGCGGGAGCGCTGGGTCCGAATGTCCGCATCGATCTGGGATCAGTCGTGCCGGCAAACCAGCCCTTGACCGTTCGCATTCGTTGGAGCGGCGCGCTGGTTTCACCCGAGGGTGGACCCCTGGCTACGAAGCGCCTGGCCTACGTTGGTACCGACGGCTCGTACCTGATGTATGCGGCGCGCTGGTTTCCATTTCATGATTATGCGGCGGATCGGGCCACCGCCGACATCTCGCTGATTGTGCCCACCGGCTATCAAGTGGGTGGCGCCAGCGACGAAGCCATTGCGCCGCAGGTCGACAAGAACGGGACCACGCGTTTCCGCTTCGTCAACAAGCAGCCGGCGCTGATCGGAAACTTTATCGCCGGGCAGTACATCGCGAAGACACTCAAGTACGGCAATTACCAGTTACAGTTTTACGTAAAGCTGGGAAGCGAAAATCGCATCGACGATTATGGCGAGTTAATGGGTCGCGCCCTGGAGTTTTATTCGAAACAGTATGGTCCGCCGGGTTTCGGCACGCGCTTTACGATCGCGCAAACCGACGATGAGGCTCTCGAAGCTTACTCGGCCTCCGGCATGTTGTTCCTGGCGTCGCGGTTCTTTGATTCGTCGCGTCCGATTCCCGAGGATCGGCTGCAGCGCGAAGTCGCTTACCAGTGGTGGGGACAAACGGTCGGCCTAAAGTCTTTTGATGATGCGTGGGTTTCGCAAGGCCTGGCTGAATGGAGTGCGTTTGCCCTTCGCGAATCGGCCCTGACGGGCGGCTCGCTCGACGCGGCCCAACGCGAAGAGCAGGAGCGCGCGCTGACCTTTGAACAGACGGCGTCGATCGCCCGGGCGCCGGTAGCGCTGGACGATCAGTCAGCCGCCTACCAGTCGATTGTTTTCTACAAAGGCGCGATGGTGCTGCGCATGCTGCGGGCGACGCTGGGCGGCGAGAAGTTTAATCAACTGCTGCGCAACTTTCTGGATCAGTATCGCGGCAAGAGCGCATCCATCGACGACTTCGAACGTCTGACTACCCAGGTGGCGCAAAAGAACATGCGTTACTTCTTTGCACAGTGGGTCGAGGGCACCGGCGTGCCGGAGTTCAGTGTCGACTATCAAATCATTCGTACGCGTGCGGGCAAGTTTCGCACGCGGGGTACAGTGAAACAGAACATGGAATCGCTGCGGCTGCCAATTGAGTTGATGTTGCGCGCCGAGGGCGACAATCAGGTAACGACGCTTCCGCTCGAAGGCCGTAGCGAGGACTTTGATTTCGAGTCGAACGGCCAGCCGTTGGAAGTTTTAGTCGATCCCAACAACAAGATTCTGCGGATGTCGGATGACCTGCGCGTGTCAATCATCGCGCGCCGCGGTATCGAGCTGTTCAAAGAAGGTCAATACGCCGAAGCGCAACAGCAATTCGAATCCGCGTTAAAGTTGGATCGCAGCAACTCCTGGGTTTACTACAACCTCGGGCTCTTGTTCCTGGAACAGCGTAACTGGCAGTTGGCGTTGGATAATTTCCAGTTAGCGCTGGAGAGTCCCAACGTGAAACCGACCTGGATTGAGGTTTGGGGCCACATCAAACGCGGCAACGCTTACGATGCAAAGGGTGATCGACCGAAGGCCATGTACGAATATGACAAAGCCTTGCAGACAGGCGTCGATTACGACGGGGCGCAGGCGGTAGCCAAGAAATTCAAAGCGAATGCCTTCGATCCCAAGGCCGCGCAAACCGCAGCCGCCAACGGACCGAGCTAAAGGCAAAGGGCAAGGGGCAAAACGTCGTGGCCCCTTGCCCTTCGCTTCTTCCTGGGTTCTTAGCCCTTAGCTCCCGTCGCTCCCAACGCGACGATCGCAATCCGTTTCTCGTCAGCCAGAGCGATCATCTCTTCACGATCAAACATCAGCGTTTTGCCTGCGGAAATACAAAGGCAGCCGGCTCCGGCCTCGATCATACTTTCAATCGTCGGCACTCCGATCACTGGGACGTCAAACCGCATGTCCTGGTTTGGCTTGGCAATCTTCAAAACCGTCAGTCCGAATCCGGACAGTACGCCGCCGCCTCTTATCCTGTTCAGGCCCTGTAACAAAAGCTTGCCGGCAGAGCCGGCTACCGATTTCCCTTCGGCCGATACTTCTTCGCTTGTTTCTTTCGAAGTTTTTCTGAAGACCTCGCCCGCGCGGCGAATCGTGGCGTCGGTGCCTTCCATCGCTTCTATTGCGACGCACGCACGGGCGCGAACTACGAGCGTCTGGCCCAGGTCCAGTTCGGCAAGCGAATGTGCGATTTCCAGCCCATAGTCGATATCGCCGCGTTCGCGCTCGTTGGGCGCGCGCGTGGTTAAGGTACCAGCTTGCGGCAATTCATCCTGCAGAAAATGAGTGGAGTCGATCAGGGTAATGCCTTCGGTCAGGAGTTCATCGGCAACCGCACCGATTAGCGATGTGGTGTTGCGGCGCTGTAGCTTCAGGATCATCTTGAGCATGCGCGCGTCGGGAACAGCTCCGCTGAAAATCTGCGTGTGTTTCACCTGGCCGGCCATAATCGCTTGTGCGACTCCGGCATTTTTCAAAAAGCGAATCATCTTGCCGAGCTGGCCCAGACCAACCCAGGTCACGCTCCCGCCCGCAGCGGCTGCCGCGCGCTCGATGTCCGGATCTGTCTCTTCACGGATTGCAACGACGGCCAGGGAAGCGCCGGCGCGTTTGGCGCCTTCCAGGACTCGGAAAGGGAACTGACCGTTGCCGGCGATTAGACCGTAGTGCATTGACTAGGACCTGTAAGGGAAGGTTGGGAGAGAACCCATTTTCCATTTGTCATTTTTCATTTCACATTTGCCATCGTTTTTCCGCGGCGGGAAGACGGCTTGCCATCGGATCGTTGAAAGCGTCAATGGAAAATGAGAAATAAGAAATGATATATGGAAAATGGTTTTCCTCGCCTCCAACTTTTCTCCCCGCCGCCTACTTGACCACTCCGCGTTGCGACGTTTCGATGAAGTTTGCGAGGAAGTCCACTTCCGCTGAGTCAGAAATCTCCTGCCGGATTCGCTCCAGCGCTTGCGAAGTGTTCAGCTTCGACGACAGTAGCAGGTGAAAAGCATGATGCAGCGTATCAATGATCGCGCGGGAATAGCCCCGGCGTTTCATCCCCGTCGTGTTCAGGCCATAACATCTGGCGTGGTTTCCCACGGTCAGCGCAAAGGGAAGCGCGTCCTTAACCACGACGGAGTAACCGCCGACGTAACCTTCGCGACCCACGCGACAGAACTGGTGCACGCCGGAATAGGCGCCGATGTTCGCTCCGTCTTCAACCACCACGTGCCCGGCCAACGTGGCCGCATTGGCCATGATGACTTGGTTTCCCAACAGGCAGTCGTGAGCGATGTGTGCCTGGGCCATGATCAGGCAGTCGTCGCCAATCTCCGTCAATCTGCCGCCGCCTTCGGTGCCTCGATGGATAGTGACAAACTCGCGAATTTGATTGCGACGTCCGATGCGCGTTTCGGTCGGCTCTCCGTGATATTTCAGGTCCTGGGGCGCCAGTCCGATCGATACGAAAGGAAAGACATGAGTTTCATCGCCGAGCGTGGTGAAACCATCGACGACGCAATGCGAATCCAATATTACCCCGTTGCCAAGCGTGACATCGGCGCCAATCACGACATAGGGACCGATGACGCAATCGCGCCCGACAGTGGCCTCCGGGCTAACCACGGCGGTGCTATGAATTCGGCCTGAATGAGTTGCAGCGGTCATGAAATCAGTGTCACGCAGGAAAGGAAATTTGAAATAGCAGTAGTTTGAATTCAGACGGTCCGGTGTTGGTAGTCCTCAGTGACTACTTCTTGATATCGCGATCGGCGATGATGCTCATGATGTCGGCATCAGCCGCCAGAACACCGTCAACCTTGGCTTCGCCGCGCATGCGTTGCACCCGCGAGCCGATGCGTACCGCCGTCACTTCCAGCACCAGCGTATCGCCGGGCACTACCGGCCGGCGAAAGCGCGCCTCTTTGATTCCGGTGAACAATACCAGTTTGCTGTCCCGGTCTTCGATTTCCCGCAACGCCAGCACCGCGCCAACTTGTGCCAGGGCCTCGACCACCAGCACGCCTGGCATGACCGGTGTGCCGGGAAAATGTCCCTGGAAGAAAGGCTCGTTGATACTGACTTGCTTAATGCCGACGATGCGCTGGCGCGGCACCAGTTCAATAATGCGGTCGACCAGGAGAAAAGGGTAACGGTGCGGCAGAAGCTGCTGGATGGCGGAGGCGTCGAGTACCGTTTCCATAGAAGGTCACGCGAACGTCTGAATCATAAAACTAGAAATGGTGAATGACCCCGGACGAAAGCTCGTCCACTTGCCATTCACCATTCATTGTTTCCGAAAGATTTGCAAGCTTACTTCGGCGCCGCTGCTGAAGCGGTTGCCGGTTTGGCGTTGAACTCAGTAATGAAAGCCTGCGTCACGTCCATGTTCGGATTAGCAGTCAGGACAACGCCGTTGGGCGCCAACTTGCTGATATCCAGAATCATGGTGATGCCGCGCTGGCCGGCGAACTGATTCAGGGCCTTAAAAATATCGGCGGAGATTGGGTCGATCACTTCCTTGTAGCGCTTGGCAAAGTCCGCGTCGGCTTGTTCTTTTTTGTATTTCAGTTCGCGCTGCAGTTTTTCACCCTCGTCCTGCTTCGCCTGAATCGTTTGCTGCGAGACAACGGGGCTGCCGCTGAGCTTACTGATTTCGTCAGCGATGGTTTTTAGGCGCGCCTGAAGAGCGTTCAACTCGTCCTGGCGGGGTTTGAACTCTCGCTCCAATGCAGTCATCGCGGTGACCAGACGGGTAATGCCGCCTTTGTCTTCACCGAAGGCGCCGGTATCAATGTATGCAATTTTGCTGTCAGGAATCGGACCGGTTGGAGCCGGAGCGGCCTGAGTTTGCGGTGCAGCCGGTTTGGGGGTGGCCGCACCAGGCCGAGTCTGGGCCGAGGCCGAGATAGCGACGACGACCGCAAGCATGATAGCGGCGGCGATCAAACGAATAGTCTTCATAGCGTTTTGTAATGCTCCTTACGGTGAAAGGCGAATTATCGAAGTTACCGCACTTAGTTGTATCGGGCGCCTGTATGGTTGCTGGAGGTCTAAAAAGTGCGACCTACACTGAAACGGGGAACAAATCTCTTCTCGTTAAAGATCAAAGGGAAGCCCTGGACGAACTGGTTCTGCCGGGCCCTCGGATTATAAGCAAAGATCAGCCGAAAAGGCACGTTGACAACCGGAATCTGGAAACGCACTTCGGCGCCCATGCTCGTGTGGAAGTCACCAAACTTCGAAAAAATGCTTTCGTCCAGTTTGATGAGTGTGTTCGTCTGGGCTTCGCCGCGCAGGAATACCTGCTGCATCCCAATTGGCAAGCCAGTCAATGGATCCTTCGGGCCATCACGGGGGATGTTGTCAAATTCTTCGCGGGTAACGAATCGATTATCCTTGACCAATAAGCCACCGAACAGCGGAGTCAGCGCCAGTTTCCCACCGTTGTTGCACGCAACCAGAGTGCTCAGGGTGACCTGCACGACCCCGCCAGGCGCCCGCGGACACAGAGTGCTGCCCACCGTTGAGAATAAAAGCTCATCACTCAGGAAGTTACTATTAATTACCTGATCGCCCTTGGTCCAGATATTAAAGGTTGTGCCGATATCTAAAAATGCAGCGACACTTACCGGCCCGACGAGCGGAATGCGATACTCAAAGTTTCCCAACAGCTGAGTGTCGCCACCGATTGGCGTAAATGCGCGAGGCAGGCGCGCCTGGTTGCTTCCCGTAGTGCCGGTAAAAACTCCAACATCGGCCAAACTACTCGGTAGTCCCGTAACGGGAACCGCAGGACCGGTACTGTTCGCCGCCAGGATTACGCCACGCGACGTGAAGAAAGTATCCAGCGGTGCGCGCGGCGTGATCGATCGCACGTTGTACCCGCGAATCGTATCTTCGCCGCCGAGCCAAAAGCGCTCGAAAATCGGAACGCCGTCGACAAAGGCGAGCGAGTTAGCGTTCTTAATCTTCGAGGAAGTCGCAAAGCTCGAGACCGTGCCCGCCTGGATGCGGAATCCAAACACCTGCGGTCGATTCGAGTTTTTGTTTCGCATCGGTATGTATTGAATAAGGGACGCGGTCGGCTGATAGGTGCGCACATCGCCCCCCAACCCAGCGAGTCCGATACCGACCGAGACCTCACGACCGGCCGTGGGATCGATACTGCCGTTGCGAGTGTCGTAAATAAACGTTCCTGTGGCCCGGCTCGTTAGGATGTTTGGCTGAGTATAGAGTTCCGGGATGAACGTATCGGGATTGTTTGCGGCGTTCACCTCAGGTTGCTTGGTGCTGGATTGCGAAATCTGATACGAAAGCCCGACGCGCGAAAACTGTGTGAAGGGGCGTTTGCGATAGAACTCAGATAGGGGCGCGCTGGCAAAAATGGAACCGCCGTAGCTGGTCCGGGTAAACAGGTTTTCCTCGTTCGTGCTCAGAAAATCGAGGGTGGAACCAAAGATACCCTGGCGCGCCTCTGCGTTCGAGGACAATGCTGTCCCTTCGCCAAAGAATTTCTGTTTGAAAGCAAACACCGAAAGGCCCACAGTAATGGGGCGATTTCGCACGTAGGGTTCAGTGAAGGAAAATTGAAGGGACTTCTGACGATTGCCGGCCGCCAATTGCACTGCCAGCACCTCACCCCGTCCGAACAGGTTGTTGGTCGAATAATCCAGACCAAAATAAGAGCCGCCGATGCCGGAGATACCGCCGTTGAAAGATATTTGTTGCCGGCCTTTCTCAGCGACTTTCACGTTGATATCGACAAGTCCTTCTTCTTCGTTCGTGCGAAAGTCGGCGTCCTTGTCTTTATCAATCGGATCGAAGTATCCCAACTGGTTAAGCCTGAGGACGGAGATCTCAAAGAAGCGTTGGTTGTAGATATCGCCTTCGTTCAGCAGCACTTCGCGGCGCAGCACGTTGTCGCGAGTGAAGGTGTTGCCCAGAAACTCCAGGCGGCGCAGCGTAAACTGCTTTCCTTCATCAATAGTGACAACGAAATCAACGATGCCTTCGTCGGGCTTCTGCGGGTTCTCCTTAAAGGTAGGCGACGGCTCCGACGTGTACTGAATAAAACCCTGCGCGCCGTAATACTCTTTGAGGGTCTTGAAAAGAGAGTCGCTGATGCGTTTGCCGTCGGCAACGTCTCCAGGCTTCAAGCCGATGATGGCGCGGATGATTTGTTCTGAGAAGATCGAGTTGCCCTCGATCTTGAGTTCGCCGATCCGGTAAAGTTTTCCTTCGTTGATGGGTACCGTGACGCGCAGTCCTTCATCGACTGAAGACAGGAAGGGCAGCGGCAAAATGGGAAGTCCGGTTCGTCTCGGGCCGACACTTTCCACGCGCGGCTCGCCGTGCCGGGCCTGAAGGTAACCCTTGGAGCGCATGTAGTTGTCTACGTTGTGCAGGTCATAGTCGAGCTTGTCGCGATCGAGAATATCCAAACTCTTGAAGCGCGTAATCAGTCCGGCCTCCTGCACGTACTTCATCTGGCTGCGCAGTTTGCCGTCGCTGAAGATCTTGTTTCCCTCGAACTCAATTTCCACGACGCGGACGCGGTCGCCTTCTTCTACTTTGAAAGTGATTGCTGTTGACGTCGCCGAAACCGCTTCGGTGCTGGGCTCGACAATCGCGTTCGGGTAGCCGCGCGCTGACAGCAGCTCTTTGATGGTGCGGACGGCGGTGCGAACTCTTACGGGATCGTAAATCGCCTCTTTCGACACACCGACGCGTTTTTCGCGAAAGCTCTTTAAGACATCGGATTCCGAAACTGAGTGCAAGCCTTCAAACTGAAGGTCGCGAATGATGGGAAGTTCCTGGACTTCGAAGATAACGTTGACGCCACCGCGGGGACCATCCTCGATCAGAACTTTGGTAGCAGTCTTATCGAAGAAACCGAGGCCGAGAATGGTTTGCAGATCGCGCTCTACTTGAGCTGCGCTATACGGATCACCCGCGCGGGTTTGGACCCAATAGAGAACGTCTTCTTTACGCAAGCGGCGGTTGCCGGTTATGTCGACCGACTCCACCAGCCGTTGCGCCTGTTGCGCGTGAGAGTGTCTGGTAATTACAAACAGCGAGGTGGTTCCGATGGCGGCAGTCAGAAACACCAGGCAAAGGACGCGGAAAAATGGCATAAGAGCGAATCCCTTTAGAGATCACGGACTTCAGGGAGCATACAGATGAACTACCAGGTCAGAAAAACAGAATAAAGATATTTACAAAACGACGCGGGCCGCAATTAACTGGCAGCGGCTTGGATTCAAGCCGGTACAGCCACGTTGCCAGTTCCTTGCCCCGCGAAGTGGCGCATTATACAAGCAAGAAAGCTGGAAAGTCCAAAGAGCAACCCCGCGAATGAATTCGGGGGCCGTCAGTTTCCTCGCATTTCAGATGGTATTTGAGCCCCGCGCGCAAAAATCCCCGTCAAACGCCTGCGGCAAGACACGAGGCAGCCTCATGAAGCGCGGTTAGCAGTGCAAATTCCTGCTGTGCGCCTTGTGTCAAACGTGGTTGGGCTTTGGGGAGTAGAACTTTAGAGCGCCGCTTCAATGAATCAGCAACAGATCGCCGGTTTCTTCCAAGCCGACCGGCCGATAATTCAGATCATCGCCCTCAACAAAGACGTCGATTATTGAGGCATCGCGCAGATGACCCTGAATCAAGGCTTCGGATAGCGGATCTTCAACGTGCTTTTGCAGCGCGCGGCGCAAAGGGCGAGCTCCGTAGGTGCGATCGGCACAAGTCTTCTTAACTATCCAGCGTTTCGCTTCTTCAGTTAGTCGCACCTCGAACCCGTGCCGGGTCATCGTGCGGTTGATCTGATCGATTTGCAGCTGGACCACTTCCAGGAGTTCCTCATCGCCAAGCTCATCGAACACAATGATTTCATCGAGACGGTTCACGAACTCCGGGTTGAATGTCTGGCGCACCGCCGACATCACCATCTCTTCCATTTTTTCGCGCGACACGTCGGCGGAACCCTGAAAGCCCATCGCCCCCTTCTTCTGAATGAAGCGGGCGCCGATGTTCGAGGTCATGATGATGATTACATTCTTGAAGTCGACCGTGTTACCCAGGGCGTCCGTCAAAATTCCGTCTTCGAAAACCTGCAACAGGATATTGAAGATGTCCGGGTGCGCCTTCTCGATCTCGTCAAAAAGCAAAACCGAGTAAGGAGACCGCTTCACACGTTCCGTCAACTGGCCGCCTTCTTCGTGACCGACGTAACCTGGAGGCGAGCCGATCAGTTTAGACACCGAATGCTTCTCCATGAATTCGGACATGTCGAAGCGAATCAGCGCGCGCTCACTGGAGAACAGAAACTGGGCCAGCGAACGGGCCACTTCCGTTTTGCCGACACCAGTCGGGCCCAGGAAGAGAAACGAGCCGACCGGCCGTAGCGGATTCTTCAAGCCGGCGCGCGAACGACGAATGGCGCGGGCCAGGGCGGAGATAGCGGGCCGCTGCGAAACTACACGCCGGTGCAACTCGGATTCGATCCGCAGCAACTTTTGCGTGTCTTCCTCTTTCAGCGACGTCACCGGAATTCCAGTCCACCGCGCGATCACTTCCTCGATATCGTCGCGCGTGACTTCGCCAGTAACGATAGCGTCTTCCTCAATTCCGGTAGTGGCCAGTAAACGGTCAGAGCTGGCCGTCGCGCGTGACCAATCCACCAGGTTCGAACTCCAATCCTCGAGGTTGCCCCGATCGTGACGCACTCGCAGCTTCACGCGAGCTCCGGCTTCGTCCATTACGTCGATGGCCTTGTCCGGCAGGAACCGATCGGGAATGTAACGGTGCGATTGATAGACAGCCGCTTCCAGTGCGTCATCCGTGTAGCGCACCTGGTGAAAAGTCTCGTAACGTTCACGCACGCCATCGAGTATGGAAACGGCCTCTTCCTCGGACGGCGGCGGCACTTTTACAGCCTGAAAACGCCGTTCGAGGGAACGGTCCTTTTCAATTGATTTGCGGAACTCGGCCGGCGTCGTGGCGCCAATGCACTGCAACTCGCCGCGTGACAAGGCCGGCTTCAGGATGTTAGCGGCATCGAGTGACCCCTCAGCGGAACCGGCGCCCACGAGGGTATGCAACTCGTCGATGAAAACTATGTAATGCGGGTTCTCAACCAGTTCGCGCATGATCTGTTTCAAGCGCTCTTCGAATTGCCCGCGGTATTTGGTCCCGGCGACGATCAGCGAAAGATCGAGCGAAAGGATGCGTTTGTTTTCCAGGAACGATGGAACGTCGCCGCTGATGATTCTTTGCGCCAGGCCCTCGACGATGGCGGTCTTGCCAACGCCCGGTTCGCCGATAAGCACTGGGTTGTTTTTGGTGCGGCGGCAGAGAATTTGAATCAGGCGCTCAATTTCCGCCTCGCGTCCAACCAACGGATCGAGTTTGTCGTTCGCAGCGTCTTCGGTGAGATCGCGTGAGAATTCCACAAGGTGCGGAGTGTCGCGTTTGTGCGAACTGCGATCGACACCGGTTTGGCGCGCAATCTCGTCACGCACTGCATTCAGGCGCAGGCCGCGCTCGTAAAGTATTTCGGCCGCCATCGATCGTTCTTCGCGCAACAGACCGAGCAATAAATGCTCCGTGCCGATATGGCGATGTTGCAGCCGGTCGGATTCTTCGTGCGCGTAGTGCAGCACGCGCTTGGTTTCCGGTGCGAGGGGCAACTCGACCGAAGTGGAAATCTTTTCGCGCAGCAGGGTGCGGCCTTCTATTTCCTTGCGGATTGATTCGATCGAAACCTGGGCGCGCGGGAAAAAGCGCCCGGTCAGGGTCTTATCTTCGCGCATCAGCCCCAGCAGCAGATGCTCCGGCTCGATCGCGGGGGCGCCAAACTGCGACGCCTCGTAACGAGCGAAGAAAATTACACGCCGCGCTTTTTCGGTATAGCGTTCGAACATTTTGCTTCTTGCTTTGCTGTCTCTTGATTGCCCGCCGGTCAGGGAGAGTCGCCGGCCACTTGCTGCCGGGATTATAGCCTAAGCCTGAGAACCTCGGAAGCCCTTAGATCGTGTCCTCCTTGACCCCCGACAGTCTAACCAAACAAAAAGGACGGACCTGGTGGTCCATCCTTCCTGAGTGCAAGTGGATTGGCGGACCGTTTATGGGCCGCCAAGCAAATAGACATCCCAAGCCCAACGTCCAGGCTCGCTCGTGCCTGAGCCGTAGACTTTTGCGCGATATCTGAAGATGTTTCCGTAGCGATCGCGACGGTGAGATTCCCGGTAGTCGAGCAAGATGGACTCGACATTCAGGGAGGAGAGAGTGCGTAACTCACCAGCCTCAGATATTCCGTTGTGATTTGTATCCTGCCAGAGGCGCAGGCTGGACCAGATGGCGTCCGTGCTATCCAGCCGTCCGTCAACCTTACCGCCATTCGCGGCCTTGTCGTACTCAGCCAGAGCCAGGAACCCGTTCCGGCTTTCGCCTGCTGGCGGCTCAGGCTGCGGAGTGAAGTTGCCAAATAGTTCCGCACCATTGTCGATCATGCTGTTGCCATTACGGTCCAACGCCAACCAGCCGTCATCTGAGTCGGCGCTGGTCCAGGCAAGATGCTCCGCTGAGCTGTTATTGTCCAGATCGAAGTAAACCCCGTTTGCTACATCTGTCAGGTCGAATCCGTCACCGCTTACGTCAATGAGAATGGGGCTCTGTCCCGTGAAATCCTCTCCACTGTATTGATAAGTGTAAACACATTCACACGTTTCAGGATCGACTGTGTAACGGTTATTAGGGCAAGTTGTGTGACAGGGATTAACCTCCGGCGGCTGACTCACGCTGTTCGGATTGTATTGGCCTGCTTGTTGAATCCTTGAGTTATCACAGTTAGTCGGAGCTGTTTGACCATAGGCTGTGTTATCAAAGGCAGACTGGGCGCATTGCCCGTTTGCATCAAGTTGCGCACACGGTCCGCGATTCATGATTGAGGCCCCCTCGGTGTTGCAATCGCCGTTACTACCGTTGCAGTGATCGAGTCCCTGGGTATGGCCAAGTTCGTGAGCTAAATCCATGGCGAACCCCGCGCAGGAAGTAGCCGGCGTGTTGCCAATACGTGAATTGAGGCTGATGACCGCGCTGTTGCGGGTGGTGCCATTATTACCGTTGGCTGTAGTGCCAAAAGTAAGCGGACCCATATCCGGCCCGTTGATTTGCAGGCCATTGGTTATGCCCGGCGCGTTGGTAGAACCGCCCTGAGCATTTTGCGAGGCCACGGCGTTGGGACTATAAGTAACCGAGTATCGAACACCAGAACTGTTTCCCTGGGTAGCGCCGTTAATCAGGTTAAAGTTTTCGAACACCTGGCGCATGCAATCGTATTGTTCCCGAGTGAAGTCGTTCGAGCTGACGTTCACTGAGACGAGCGCATTTTGCGGCCAAGCGTCCAAGCGGCCGTTGGGGCTTAAGGCGGGAGTATCGCCTGCGGGGCAGGTGGTGCTTTGGGCGCCAACTTTGACCAGTTGCGTGGTCAGTAACCCCAGTACCAGGCCGCAGAGGAGGAACAAGTGCAGTTTTGAGGATCTTGCGTGGGAGTAATTCATTTCGCTCTTCCCCCCACGGAAATATTGATTACGGCCTGCCTGACTTCGTTTAGGAAGGTCCCCTCGTCCCAGCCACGATACTTCTGGTAATCAGGATAACGATTGGAGGGATTGCCATCGATGCTAATGCCATCCAGGGGCGCGATCCGACCCGCATTCAACTCGTAAGCAGTGACGATTTTGAAGTCCTGTCCCTCACTATCGTATTTAAGGAAGAAGACATATTTCCGGCCCACTCTGGGTAAGGGGCTTCCGAACATGCCTTGACGTATGACTTTTCCCGAGGCGAAACGTACTGCGCCGCCGCTCCGGTTGACATCGATTGAGGTACCGGAAACCAGCGGAACAGTCGGATTGTCTTTGAGCACCTCGCTTAACTGGACGGTGAACTCGGAGATGATCGCGGTCTTATCTTCCGTGAGGAAGGCCTCAGCGTTGCTGACCTCGCCAACCACGACCGCGTCGCTGGTGGTTGCGGGAAGTGGCGAGCCCAGGGGGACGTCAAAGGGCGGGGTGGCAAAGGAAGACTCTCTGTCTTCCGTAAGCATGAACCGTCGGGGGTCAACACCTTTTTGGACGCGCATGTTATGGCGCTCGGCCCGCACGCGCCGTAAGGCCCGTTTCCGCGCCTCGGTAGGTTCAGCGGCCTCGTAATCAGTAACAGTGTAAAAATCTTCCTGAGCCCTTTTCAGGTTGTCCTGATGGGCGGCAGACGAACTCTTTTGAGTTTGACCATGCAAAGCCGTTAAAGCAGTAACGCCAATTACGGCCAGCAGGGCAAGAATCAAGAGAGGGGTTTTCTTTGCGGATTTCATTAATTTTTTCCCTCGTGAGTATTTAGAACTGAACGTTGTTCGCCGATCAAAGTCACGCACTGGCGTGGGCTTTGACAGGAGCAACACAAGCTACCTCTCTGGCGGTGTTACATCTCAATGAGGATCACGTCGCGTCAAGGTAACGAGTGTAGATGTTGGATGTCTGATAGAGGTTGTCAGCGGTGGCCGAACAAAACGAAGGCTTTGGGGTATCGCTTTGCGTCACCCCGCCGGCACTAAATGCCCCTCCATTTACCCCAGTGTTAATTTGCCTTCAGACAATACGAGGGTGCGGTGGCATCGGCCCGCGAGGGTTTTGAGATGTGTGGCAATAATCACCAGGGCCTGTTGCGATCGAGCATAGGAGAGAAGAACCTCAGCGATTTCGTTGCCGGTTTCGTTGTCGAGATTACCGGTAGGTTCATCAGCGAGCACCAGTGTTGGGCGTTTGACGAGGGCGCGCGCGACGGCCACCCGCTGTTGTTCGCCGCCGGAGAGCTGACGCACCGGATGGGCGGCACGATCGCTCAACCCAAGGCTTGCAAGCAATGCGAGCGCGCGGGCCATACTTTCCGTTCGCGATGCGCGGCTGATAAACAGAGGCATCGCCACGTTCTCTGCGGCGGTCAGATCTGGCAAGAGATGGTGAAACTGAAATACAAAGCCAATGGTCTCGTTCCGAATTCGCGCCATGACACCGGGAGAACACTGCGTGAGGTCGGCCTCGCCGAACATGATGCGACCCTCACCCGCATCTTCGAGCCCGCCCAGCAAATGCAGCAACGTTGATTTGCCTGCGCCCGACGCTCCCGTGACTGCAACCGTTTCACCTGGGCCAATTCGAAATGAGACGCCCCGCAGTACTTCGATCAGTTTGCCGTCCGGGGACTGAAACGATTTGGAAAGACCCTTAACAGTTAATCGAATGTCGCTACGTCCAATGTCCAACGTCGAATGTCCGAAGCCCTCTTCTGTGGCCGGCGCGCTAGCGGCGTCATCGAGAGTGGCCTCAACCAGTTCAAGCGGACGTTGGACGTTGGACATTGGATCTTGGACTTTCGACGCTCGATTAACTGTCTCGCAAGACTTCTGCAGGGCGCATGCGCGCGGCGGCGCTGGCCGGATAAATGCTGGCGATTAGGCACAGGCCAAAAGCGATCGCGATTGCGATCGCAACGTCGCCCGCCCGCAGGTGGAACGGAATACTACTGAGCGAATAAACCTCGGCCGGTAAACTCACCAATCGATAACGGTTGCCGAGGGCACAGGCGACTATCCCTAACACCGCGCCCATCACGGTTCCCAAAAGTCCAACCAGCGCGCCTTCTATGATGAACACCGTCATGATGCCGGCGCGGCGCGCACCCATCGCCGTCAGGATGGCAATATCGGATCGTTTTTCTGCTACGAGGAGGATCAGTGTCGTCGTAATGTTCAGCGCTGCGATCAGTGCTACCAGGGAAATAATGAACAGCACCATGCGCCGCTCCAGCGTGAGCGCGCCGAACAATGGACGGTTAGCCTCTTGCCAATCAAGCGTGGAGAACTCGTTACCCATTAATGCGCGCACAGCGGAAGCAACTTGCGGCGCGTGGTAAATATCATTGACCTGGATGCTGATAACCGATGCCGTTCCGGGCACGCCGGAAAGGTGGGCCGCTTCGTTCAGCTCGAGGTAAACCCATGATGAGTCGTAATCAAAAAGGCCAGACCGAAAAACTCCCGTGATCCGCACGCGTTGCTCGCGCGGCGTTCCGCCCATTGAAAGCCTTTGGGCATCTCCGGAAATCAATGCGCCTTCGCTGCCGACCGTTAGACCGGTCCGAGCCGCCAGTTCAGCGCCAATGACTACGTTTGGTTCGGTCGCGCCTTCGAGTTGGATCTTATCTGTTTTTCCCGAGGATTTTATTTCAATGGCCGAAACCTGGCCAAGTGACTCGGCGGAGCCGGAGATCATCGTCCGGCGAATTTCAGAAACTGATTCATGCGACTGCGGATCTATGCCGCGCAAAATTGCGTAGCCAGATCCATTAGGACCGGCTAGCAGGGCGCCGTTGTAGGTGGTGGGAAAAGCGGCTGAAATTCCTTTAACCGACTTCAAGCGCGAAACGATGGACTGATAATCCGTAATCGGGGTCCCGTCGGCGCGCATTAATGTCACGTGGGCCGTGCCGCGCAGAATCTTGTCACGCATTTCGTCGCGGAAGCCGTTGGCGATCGCGGTGGTCACAATCAACGCTGCAACTCCGAACGCCACGCCCGCGATGGCGGCCAGTGCGGTCACGCTCGCGAGCCGCGCACGACGCCGGGCGCGAAGGTATCGCAACGCGAGAAAAACTTCGTAGGGCATAAGGTCAGTTCGTCTTGCCGACGGAAAAGCACTTTTTCACATCGGCGGGCCGGTGTTCGGGCAATAGTCTTTCCAATTGCGGCTGATCACGAGCGGAGGCGTCATGCAGATCCTTGATTTCGAAGATCGTTTCCGACACACGCTGAAAGTGAAAACGTGACTGCAGCTCAACGAGCGTTGGTAACTCACTCGCCCGCCAGCCGCAGGGAAGCCACAAGTGCGGATCGGCATCGAGAAAAACCCGCCGGCCTTTCTGCAAGTGGTTCTCAATAACAGTTTCCAATTGCGCTCCGGGCCATCCTCCGCCAATGCCGATGACCTCCCACTCGCCCGCGCCCACGCCGTGCCAATAAGTAACCGCGACTGTTTGTGAACCTGCCATCACCACCGCGTCACGCGGCAACAGTGACAGGCGCGTGATGTAGTCCTTTGCGACCGACAGTTTGTTGAAGTGATCGCTGCTGGCCGGTCGCACGAGTACTACCAGGATGGCGGTAATCAACAATGGTCCCAGAATGGCCACCGCAAATCCCCGGCGCCTGCTCCCCAATCTCTCAGTCTCGTAACCAACGAAATAGGAGCCTACGAGGGGCGCCAGCGCGGGAAGTCCCGTCAAAAAATATCGCCAGTTAACTGCCGTGCTGTAGTTAAAAATAAGTAGCAGGTTCGAAAGCAAACCGACCGCCGCGCAAGCCAGGAGCGGAGAGAATGAATGCGCCCGCCACTCTTTCCATGCTGCTGCCGGAAGCGCGACAAACACGAGCGGCGCGGTCAGGAAAAAGAAAACGACAAACGGCAACGCGCTGCGCAAAGTTACCGGATGCAGTGCCGTCTCGTCGTGCATAGAGGCCAGCCAGATATGCCATGACATTCGATAGACCGGATCCGAAAGGTACCAAAAACCGAATCCGCTCAGGGCGACGAGGATAAACACAACCACGACGGCCGCGATGATTGCTAAGTCACGCCGTTTCCATTTCCAGCCGCAAATCATTGGTGCAACGACAAGCCAGGGGGCATAAAAGGCCGTTGTCTCGCGCACATTGACCCCAGCCCCGAATAGTACTGCGCCCGCAAACAGCAACCAAAGTTTCCGCTGTTGCGCGCCCCGCAGGTAAACAATAAGCGCCAGCGCGACCAGCAGCACCGAAGGCACATCGGTCATCACCTGTCCGCTGTAGAGAACGAAAACTGGCGAAACTGCCACCAGCATGGCACTCGCTGTGGCTACGTGTACCGACCTGGTTAGATCGCGGGCGAGGGTCCAGCAGGCGATTACCGCGAGCGGGCACTGAAGCACGACTGCATACTTAAAAATCAGATAGGCATCCGCCGCCGGAACCCCGAACAGCGAGTGACCCAGACGATAAAGGGCATGATTGAAAAAAATGAAGAGCGATCGACCTAGGGCCATCGACGACGGATAACCGCGCACCGACAACACGGTGTAATCAAGTCCATCCCAGTCGCCGATGAAAGGATTGAGGAAAATCAGTGTCAGCACCAACGCCAGCAGCGCAGGCATAAGCCAATAGGGCCAGGCGGCACGAAATGTTAAGGGCACGGCATGCCGTGCCCCTGACTGTGTCCGGTAATCTGTTGCAGCCAGGTCGAGGGCTGCCGGTGTCTTCATCAGTTTTGGGAGTTAGGCAGAGAGGCGTTTGCCTTTAACGGATGACTTCTTCGGGACGCTTCACCATTTTCAACAGATTGCCCTGCGCATTGTACTCAACTTCATCCATGATGTTGTAAATCAGCAGTACACCGCGACCAGATGTCTTGAACAGGTTGGCCGGATCAGTCGGATCGGGGATCTGCTGCACGTCAAAACCCTCGCCTTCATCCTCAACTGTGAACACAGCCTCATGCGGCGACAACTCGGCCGTGATGCGCAGGAGCTTCCCGGGATTGTTCTTGTTGCCATGCTTCACGGCGTTTACGAAAGCCTCATCGAGGGCGATGAACAGATTGGATCGTTCCGGCTGAATCAAACCGAGACGTGCTACGCGCTCAAGTAAGTACTGCAGCACGCAACTCATCAAGGAGAGATCGCTGGGCAATTCAAGATCGATCTTCTCGTGTGTTTGGGCCAGCACCTTCGGGTCGTCAACGCATTGAAGTTTGGAGGAAAGGACTTTTTCGACGATCTCACGCAAGTCGCTGGGGTCGTTTGACTCGGTCAAATCTACGGTGGCTATCTTGAAGGCTTTGACGATGAGGGGTTCCGGCAGCTCGGGTTTGGGACTGACCGGGGCAACAAACAGGCGCTTTCCTTTGCTGGGTCCGCTACCGTTTGCCTCAGGCGCAACGTCCGAGTCCTCAACTAAATCGCTGATAATGACGTCGAATTCGTCGAGGTCGGTACGCAGTAACGCATCAGCGCGCTCGGCGATGGCGATTACCTCGTGGCCCAGCGCAGCGAGGTCGGCAGGCAAACTCGTGCGAAGTTCCTCGCTATTATCGACAATCAGAATTCTGCGTTTCGCCATCACGCTCAGGTCTAAAGCATCTACTTTTTCCGAGTGGAAGAGCCTGGAGAGAGCGGGTGCAATACTGTTCCCGTGTTTCCTTATACGAGGCGACGGTAAATCTGTTCGAACTATTTGGATTTGAGGCGAGCCGCTCGGAGAACGCAGGGTTTGTTCTGCGCCGCCAGCGGGCCTTACCGGTTTAGCCGCAACGCGCGAGAGTCTAATACAGAACGTCTGAAAAGGGTAAGCCCATTGAGGAATTCGGATTGCGGATTCGGTTTCGAAGGTCCCCTACGGCGCACACCCTTCTGGGAGTTAGTAATTCCGCTTCCGCATTCCCCGATCCGCAATCGCTCACGCGCTCCTGATGATCGGGCTACTGCTGGGGCCGGTTACCGAAGGAGTTCTTAAAATCCGCACTCCGCAACCCGAATTCCGCAATCGCAGGGCATGCGTTACACTACGCGCTCTTTGATCCATCGCGATGGCCAAGTCACCGTTTCAACTGAATCTGGAATACTTCTTAGCCCGCTCGATCCTGGGGACGCTGGGTGCCCTGCCGCGATCGATGGCCCTCGGTGTGGGGAAAACGCTGGGGCGAATTGGATACCGGCTGCCGCTGAAACTGCGTCGCACCGGTGAGCGGAACCTGGCGATCGCCTTTCCGGAAATGGCAGACGATGAGAAACAGAGATTGTTGCGTGGCTCATTCGAAAGCCTGGGCCGTTTGCTGGCAGAGTTCAGCCAGTTTCCGCGCATGACTCGCGAATCGCTGCGAGAAATGATCGAGTACGATCAAGTCGGGTTGGCCCATTTGCGGGACGCGGAGAAGAATGAGCAGGGCGTTATTTTTTTGACGGGACATCTGGGCGCTTGGGAAATACTAAGCTTTGGCTGGTCGGCGCTGGAATACCCACTCAGCTTCCTGGTGCGGCCCATCGATAACCCGCGGATTGAGGAGATGGTTGAGAAGGAAAGAACTCGTTTTGGCAACATTGCCATCGATAAGAAATCCGCAGCGCGCCAGGCGTTGCGAGTGCTGCGCCAGAAAGGGACGCTGGGTATTCTTTCCGATCTAAACACCCAGCCATTCGAGGGCGTGTTTGTGCCGTTCTTCGGAAAGCTGGCCTGCACGAACGCGGGCATTGCAACCCTCGCCCTGAAAACTGACGCAGTCGTGATTCCAACTTGTGCGGTGTGGAACGCAAAGCGCGGCAAATACTTTTTTCACGGCGATCCTCAAGTTGAACTGGTCCGCACCGGCGACCACCAGCGCGATGTCGAAGTGAACACCGCCAATTTCGCGGCGGCGATGGAGCGCATGATTCGCCTGTATCCGGAACAGTGGCTATGGATTCATAAGCGCTGGAAGACGCGGCCGCCCGGCGAACCGGAGATTTATCTGTAGGATCCGCGGGCGAACCACTTTATGCGGGCTCACACTCAAGACAAATCCGCGGCGACTAACGCGGAGGGGCGCGCGGCCAGAAGCATGCAACGTGCGTACAGCTTCGCCGACCTGTCGTCCTATTCTTTCAAACAACGACTGTTGATTCGCACTGCCGCGATGAGCTTTTTCATTTTGATCAAGTTGATTGGAGCTACGGTCCGTTTTGAAATTGAAGGGTGGGAAAACTGGGAAGCCGTATTCCGCGATAACCATATTCCTATCCTGGCGTTGTGGCACAATCGAATTTTTCTGGCCACCTATTTCTGGCAAAGGCGCGGCATTGTCGCCATGACTTCCCGGAGCTTTGATGGCGAATACATCGCGCGCTTTCATCAACGATTTGGTTACGGTGCGGTGCGCGGCTCCAGCACGCGGGGTGCTGTCGGGGCGTTGCGGGAAATGATCCGGTTGATGCGCGCCGGCTGTCCCACCGCTTTCACCAGCGATGGCCCAAAGGGCCCGCGTTATGTCGCAAAAATGGGGGCCGTGCTGCTGGCCAAGAAGACGGGCAATCCGATTTTGCCATTCACCATTTCGCCGCGACGTTTCTGGAGCGTGAGTAAGAGTTGGGATCAATCTCAGATACCGCATCCTTTCACGCGGGCCCTGGTGGTCATCGCGTCCCCGATCTATGTTGGTCCCGATGCGGACGACCAGGCCCTCGAATCGAAGCGGGTCGAGTTGCAGCGCGCCCTCGATCGAATTAACGAACGCGGCGATGCGTGGCGTAAGGCCCGGGAATAGCCTGACGGTGCTGGCGTGTAGTATAAAGCTCTCTCAATTTACACTTTTTTACCGCCAGCTTTGGCTTGCTCGCGCAACCTAAAGTTTGCGTTCCATCAACCGAAACCCAGGAAGTTGCCGGAGGATCGATGATAAATCAGGAACGAGTTAAAAACCTGCTGCTGGAGTTGGTTCAAATCGACAGTCATTCGCGCAAAGAGCGCGACGTCGCTGAACGGATCAAAAAGCATTGCGAAGAGATGGGCGCCGAAGTTGAAATCGACGATGCCGGCGAAAAAGTCGGCGGCAATTCCGGTAACGTCATCGCGCGCTTTCCCGGCACCATCCCCGGCGCTGAAACGATCATGATGAGTGCGCATATGGACACAGTCGTCCCCGGCGAAGGCGTCAAGCCGATCGTGGAAGGCGACATCATTCGCACCGACGAGACGACGGTATTGGGAGGCGATGACAAGAGCGGCTGCGCGGTAATCATCGAAACGATTCGCTGTTTGCAGGAACATAACATTCCGCACACGCCCATCGAAGCCGTCTTTTCCATTTGCGAAGAGGTGGGCTTGTTGGGCGCCAAGCATGTTGATGTCTCAAAACTAAAATCGAAGTACGGCATCGTTTTCGATTCTGACGATCCGGGATTCCTGTTCACTAAAGGTCCTTCGGCGAACCACATGGAATATCGCATTCATGGTTTGGAGTCACACGCCGGCGTTGCGCCTGAGGAAGGAATCTCGGCGATCAAGATCGCCGCGGAAGCAATCGCCGGGATGAACCTGGGCCGCATCGATGATGAAACGACCGCGAACATTGGCCAGATCGAAGGCGGCATGGCGACCAATATCATTCCGAACCTGGTGGTCCTGAAGGGCGAAGCGCGTTCGCACAGCGAAGACAAACTAACCGCGCAGACCGAGCACATGGAAAAGTGTTTTCAGGATGCGGCCGCGAAGTACGAAGTCACGGTGGCGGGTAAAACTACGAAGGCCTCAGTCGAAGCGCACGTGGTGCGTGAATACTCGTCAATGGATGTGTCTGACAGTTCGCACGTGGTGCAACTCGTGTTGCAGGCAGCCTCGCGCATGGGACTTGATGTGAAGACGATGGCGTCAGGTGGTGGCTGCGACGCGAACATTTTCAACCGGCGCGGCATTGAGTGCGCCAACCTCGGCACCGGCATGCGGGCGATTCACACCGTCAAGGAATGGCTCGACGTGAAAGATATGTACGCCGCTGCAGAGATGACCGTCGAGATTCTGAAACTAAACGGCGAGCTGGCGGGGAAGAGCTAACAACGCACTTAGCAAGTAAAAAAAAGAGCGATTCCCTGGTTGGGTTCACTTTCCGCCAGCCGTTGCGAGTTTGTAATCGACAGTTCAGATTGAACCAGCATGAATGAAACGGGCCCTCAAGTCGTCATCATAGCTGGTCCAAATGGGGCCGGGAAAACGACGTACGCGCCGACACTCCTGCGAGACACTTACGGCTTATCGACATTCGTGAATGCAGATACGATCTCAGCGGGACTATCAGCTTTTAGACCTGAGGCTGCGTCATTCGATGCTGGACGCGTAATGCTTACAACTCTTCATGAGTTAGCGCGAAGCGAAGGAAGCTTTGCTTTTGAAAGCACGCTGGCTACACGCTCCTACTTACGTTGGCTCATCAGTCTTCGGAGAACAGGTTACGAATTTCATCTGCTGTTCCTTTGTCTACGCAGTGCTGAACTAGCCGTTGAGAGAGTGGCCACACGCGTGCGAGCAGGTGGGCACGCCATAGATGAAGCAATAATTCGCAGGCGCTACCAGCGCGGTCTTGCTAACTTCTTCAATTTGTATCAGCCTATAGCTGACACATGGGTAATGTATGACAATACCAATGCCTCTCCTTCCTTAGTAGCGGCCGGTCGGCTAAGAATGGCCGAAAGAGTTGCTCAGCCCGCACTCTGGAGAATGTTGAGAGATTCATCACTATGAGCCAAGCAACCTTTGAAAAAATAGACTTCGCGAGCCAAGCTCAAACTATTGAGCAGATTCTGAAACGCGCCGCACTTCGCGAACTCTTGATTCACAAGAGGCTCGGAAACCCCATCGCCCTAGGGGCAGGGGAAAAGGTTACGGTTGTCCCGCCTGAAGAGATCGTCTTGTATTTAGATGAAGGCGAAAGAGAACTACCGGAATATCTTCACAATCTAGTCCTTCAGTATCCCGACTACTGGAACGATGCGATTGTTTTCGCAAACTTAGGAATGAAAATTAATAGATGCGAAGCTAGCGGGATGCTGGGCGAGGCTGTGATTAATCAATGTCGGGTAGGATGGGAGGTGTTCAATTCAATCCAATGCCTGGTTGGCTACGATTACAGTCTCAATGCGATGATTCTATGTAGAAACCTATTTGAATTAGTGATTGGAACAATCTTCTTGATCGACAATCCGGGCAAGCTAAACGATTTCATCGACTATGGCAAAGTGATTGGCTACGAAGTCGCCGAACAAACAGGCGCCGAGGAAGAGTATTTAGAGGCCTTCAAACAGAAGGCGGACTACGACCGTTTAAAGAGGCACTTTGGTCAGAATAAGTGGCATGGAAAGACCATAAAACGACTTGCCGACAGTGCGGGGCTGAACCAACTTTATCACTCTTTCTACAAGGAAGCCTCAAGCATTGCCCATGTCGATTCTTTCGTAACTCTCGGATACAAAAGAGGCAAATGGGGTTTCTCAAAAGACGTTCGTGCTTGGAGTAACTATGGTGACACAGCCCTCGTCTTCTCATTCATGAGCATGGCGATTCTTTACCATAAAACGGTTCATAGCTTAGAACTGCCACTTCTTAAAGATATCCATGCGGTTATGGGCCGACTTGCTGAACGAGGGCTCATTGTTCCTCCCACTGGATCAGCATCTCCCCCGCCCGATCCAAAGAAACGGTGAAGGCAGTTGCCGAAACGATGATGAGACGCCGACTTTGACCGACATAACCGAAAAGCCCAGCCATCGCGCCGGGTACGTGGCCCTGATCGGCCGGCCCAATGCCGGCAAGTCCACGCTCCTCAACCGCCTCGTGGGCGAAAAGATCGCGGCGGTTTCCAACAAGCCGCAGACCACTCGTTTCAAGATCCAGGGAATTATCAACCGGCCGGACGGCCAGATTGTGCTGGTGGACACTCCCGGTGTGCACAAGCCGGGCTATGCGTTGAACCGGCGCATGATGGCGGCCGTCCATGACGCGCTCGAAGGCGTCGACCTCGTTTGCCTGATTCGCGACGCCTCAGTTGCCCTCGGAAATGGCGATCGTTTCGTGCTCGATCTGGTGAAGCAATCGGGCAAGCCGGCCCTACTGTTGCTGAATAAAACTGACAAACTGGCGAGTAAGTCGAAACTGCTGCCCCTCATGGAAACGTACGCGCAGGAGTGGGAATGGAAATCCGTCGTCCCGCTTTCTGCGTTGAAGGGCGACATGATCGACGTCGTGCTTGCCGAGATCATCAAACAACTGCCGGAGAGCGAACCGTTATTCGGCGATGATGAATTCACCGATCAGTCGGTGCGCTCCATGGCCGCAGAGATTGTGCGTGAGCAAATCCTGGAAACGACTGGCGATGAGATTCCCTACGTAACGGCCGTGGTCACCGAACGGTTCGAGGAGGTCCGCGAGGATTTCACGCGCATCTACTGCACGATTTTTGTCGAACGCGGATCGCAGAAGAAAATCATTATCGGGCACGGCGCCGATCGTCTGAAGCAAATTGGCACGCGGGCGCGGCAGCACATTGAGCAACTTTTGGGGCACCGTTGCCATCTGGAACTTTTCGTGAAGGTGGAAGAGGACTGGCGGAATAAAGAGTATCTGCTGGACGATTTAGGAATCCGCAGCCGTTAAGGCTACCGCCGCGAACTAACGGTTCGCGTTACCTGGGGAATGGAATCATGCAGAACGTTTTTTGGTTCGGAGTAATCATGATGGTGGCGGCTTTGCGGCCGGCGCCCGCGGCGGCCCAGGGCTTTCCCTGGAACGATTTTGAACGTCGCACGCTGCCGGAGTTAGTGAAGATTAACGAGCGTGAAGAGAGCGAAAACATTCAACGGACGCCAGATGAAACACAATTTGTGTTTCGAGATTCCAGACTGCCTTCGGTGGTAACGGTGAACTACACCGGCGAGTCGCGGCCATTGAGTGCTGAGCGAAAGAAGTTCATTCAAAAGTACGCCCTCTCGTATTTCAGAAACTCTGGATACGCAAATCTCTACGTCGCTGAGTATTTATTCAAGGCGGGTGCGGAGGATTACTGGCTGCCGGTGCAGCAGGACGTCGCGAAATATTTTCCAGAGGATCTAAAAAAGGGAGAGGTGGTGGATCTCTATCTGATTGCGCCTGGCGGGTTGAGATCGAATAAGGATAAGACGGTTTGGTTATTTCTCGTCGAGCAATATCAGCAGCCGCTCAAGTGATCCACCGTGAGTAATTCCCAATCAGAAACGCTCTCCGCTACCGAGCCGGTAGTCAATTCCGATTCAGTTAAAACTCCCGTCTGGTTAGCGCTGGACCTCGTCGTTGGGCCCGATGCCGTGGAGGCCTGCGAGTATGGATTGATGGAGGCGGGCGCGCTGGGAACCGAAACGAACTCGCTGGAGACGGGCCGACTTCAAGTTACCGGATATTTCAGTGATCCGATTGACGACGCGGAAATTAATGGCCAGTTAATTGGGTCGTTCAGAATCTACAACCTGCCGATAAGCGAGTTGCCCCAATTGCAGCGGCGGCAAGTTGCTAATCGCGATTGGCTGGCGGAATGGAAAAAGAGTTGGCAGCCGGTGGCAGTCGGCGAACGTTTCCTAATTGCGCCGCCGTGGAGCCAAATCGACGCCAATGAAAATCGCATCGTGATTCGCATTGAGCCGGGAATGGCTTTTGGCACCGGCACGCATGAGACCACGCGGTTGTGTCTGCTCGCGATTGAAAAACATTTCAGCGGCGGAAGTTTTCTTGATGTCGGGACGGGCACCGGGATCCTTGCCATCGCCGCTGCCAAACTTTTCACCGATGCCATGGTTTCCGGTTGCGATACAGATCCGGAAGCGGTTGCGATCGCGCGCGAGAATGCGCGGCTGAACGACGTTGCGATCACGTTTCGCGTGGGCACTATTCAGGAAACCGCAGCCTCCGCTGATTGTGTGTGCGCAAACCTGACTGCGGACACAATTCTTCCGATCTTGCCGGCACTGCTGGGCGCGACTTGCGGCCGGCTGATTCTTTCCGGGATTCTGACGGAGCAAGTCGAGCGAATTCAGTCGCGTCTGGGCGAGCTCGGCGTGCTTAACGGATACGAAGTCGTGCCTGACGGTGAATGGGCCGCCATCATAGTTTAATGACTCGTCGTAGGTTTTATGCGCCACCCGAGGCGTTCAATTCGGATGTGACAACCGCTGTTCTGGCCGGCGATGAAGCGCGTCACTTGCGCGATGTGCTTCGCCTTGCTGCGGGCGATGAGGTTTTCCTGTTCGACGGCGCGGGTAGTGAGTATCGTTGCGTGGTCAGTGATGTCGAACGCGCGTCGAGCACTGTCAACGTGATTGAAGAAGTTGCGCCTGCGTGCAGCGAGTCTCCTTTGAAACTGACATTGGCCGTCGCGCTGCTGAAGGGTGAGAAGTTTGATCTCGTAGTGCAGAAGGCAACGGAGCTGGGAGTCACACGCATTGTCCCGGTGAAGACGACGCGCGCAGACATTCGCTTGCCCGATAACGCCGACGCCGCGAAGCGAGTTTCGCGCTGGCAACGCATCGCCCTCGAGGCTGCCAAGCAGTCGGGCCGCGCGTTTGTTCCGCAGGTAACAGTCCCGGTTAACTTTTTAACCTTGGTTTCTGATAAAGAACTTCAGAATGCGCGCCGGGTCATGTTCTCAGAAAGAGACGGCGGCAAGTTGTCCGATTTGGAAGATGGCGCCGCGCGAGAGCTGCAAGACATGATTGCCCTCGTGGGGTCTGAGGGTGGATGGACCGACGAAGAAATTGCCGCGTCTGTCGCAGCAAATTGGAACCTCGTGACTCTCGGCGGAAGAACGCTGCGCGCTGAAACGGCAGCCATTACGGCGGCGGCGCTGTTGCAGAATCGTTTTGGCGATCTGCAATGAGCGTGGTGACCGCATCGCTGCACGGCGCATTTCCGTCATCCGATCCCACGTGGTCACTTGCCAGTTAGCCGTCCAATGTGTGATTATTAGCGTAATGAATGCCACCATTTACCAACCAGATCTTTTGAGGAGCAGATAAGAGTGAAAGCGGAATTATCGCAACTGATCGCTTTACAGAACATCGATACGACCATACGCAGACTACAAACCGAATTAGAATCCATACCTGAGAGGCGCGCCGGGATCGAAAGAGAATTCGATCAGCGCGCCTTTGAAATTCGCGCCCTTGAGGCCAAGCGTGACCAGGCCCGGCATGAGCGGGCGCGATTGGAAATGGAAATCCAGGAACAGAAGACACGCGCCGAACGCGCCGACCGCAACCTGATGTCTTCACAAAAGCAGGACGAATACACTGCTGCAATTCGGGAAGCCGATGCCGCGCGGAAACAAAGCTCGGCTCTTGAGACTCAGGTGTTGGAGCAGATGGAAACATTCGACCAAGCTGAAAAAGACCTGGCCGAGCGCGCTCCGGAAGTTGAAAAATTGGGCGCCGAAATGGCAGAACGGTTTGCCGCTTTCGATGAACAAACTCGCACGCAGGCGGATGAAGTTTCAGCCTACCGCGCCGAACGCGAACGGCTCTTGAACGCGCTGCCGAAGTCGATGAGCTCAATGTACAATCGCATCAGTGCTCGCATTCGCGGCGGGGTGGCCATGGCGGAGGCCCGCAACGGAGCGTGTACGGCTTGTCTGATGACCCTGCGGCCGCAGGTTATGGCCCAGGTACGGCGTGGCGAGGAAGTGATCACTTGCGATAACTGTAATCGCATTCTGTATTTTGCCCCAGCGGATCAGGTGCAGCCGCTGGTTCCCGCTTCGGCCCAGCCAAAAGCTGCCACACATTAGGTAGTCCGCTTAATTTAACTCTTCTTGAAAACAAAAAAGGGAGCACGCGTGCAACGTGCTCCCTTTTCTTTTTGGAACGACCGCGCCGTTACTTCCGGTGCAGCGTAACTCTGACCGGCTCATTTAAAGAGCTGGCCGGTATCTCAAGTTCCTGTGAACGATAACCTTTCGCTTTGACCCGTAACTTGAGCTCGCCCATATGCAGCGGCGGCAGCACCATGACCCCGCGTTCGTTGGTCAGTCCCCAGTCAGTCTCACAAAAATAGCCATCCGAACGAGTTGATTCTAGTTTGACTACTGCGTTTCTGATAGGATTGCCGTTCTCGTCAACAATCCGTACATCAGCACGGCCGACGCCGTTGGGCTCTTTGGGAGCACGACCCATATTTTGCGGTTCGTCTGGATTCTGCATGGCGCCGCCACCCTGGGCCAATCCGATGGCGAAGGTGACAGCAATCATAAGCGACGCGGTGAATAGTTTGCGCATTCTTCTTAACTCCTGTTTGTAAAGATTTCAGAGGACGATGGGCGCTGAGGCCACTTCAATATCTGTGGATCGGAGAGACCGGCGTACCGGCCTTGATTGGATTATACGACCAATCACTTCGTAATCTAAAGTTTTTCGCTCGATTCTCGCCAACCCGGTTGTGTTCTGGTTGGCGATTGGCTCTGATGCGAGTAGTCGCTGCAGGGTTTGTTCGACTTTTCCCCCACGAGGAACAAAATGAAAAAAGCTTTGCTTGCCATCTTTCTGATTGCCACTTTTTGTCAGAGTTACATCCCCGGCCAGCAGGCGTCGGTTAAGCCCGCCGATTTGGTCTTCATCAAGGCGGGAAGATTAATAAACGTCAGAACGGGCCGGGTAGAAGAAAACCAGGGGATTCTCATCGAAGGCGATCGCATCAAGTCGGTCGGTCCGTTGCAGCAGACCTTGGCGCTGATCGATCCGCGGGCTCGCATCATCGATCTTTCCCGCGCGACGGTGCTGCCCGGCCTGGCTGATTGTCACACGCACATCCTCCTGCAGGGCGACATAACGGCGGAAGATTATGACGCGCAGTTGTTGAAGGAATCGATTCCCTATCGCACGATTCGGGCGACCGTCGCAGTGCGCACGGCGTTGACTAATGGTTTTACGGCGATACGCGATCTGGAGACGGAAGGTGCAATGTATGCCGACGTCGATGTGAAGCAGGCCATCAACCGCGATGTCATTCCCGGGCCGCGCATGTTTGTCTCGACCCGCGCCTTTTCGGCCACCGGCATGTATCCGTTGTCGGGCTACTCGTGGGAATTGAAAATGCCGGAAGGAGTACAAATAGTCGATGGGCCGGACGCCATCCGTAAGGCGGTGCGCGAGCAAGTAAAATATGGCGCAGACTGGATCAAGTTTTATTGTGACCGTCGCTATTACATGAAAGACGGCGCGCTGCGCAGTTGGGTGAACTTCACTGATGAAGAGATGCAGGCGATGGTTGGAGAGGCGCACCGGCTGGGCCGGCGAGTAGCTGCCCACGCGATGGGACGCGACGGTATCGACGCAGCCCTGAGGGCCAATGTGGATTCAATTGAACACGGCTACGGCCTCGATGAAAAACTGATGGACCGCATGGTGAAGCAGGGAGTTTATTGGTGCCCGACGATTTACGTGGGCGTCTACGTCGCCGAAGGGCGCGCGGCTGCGGGCGCTCCGATCTGGATCGCGATGCGCGATCTGGAAGCGAAGGCTTTCCCCATCGCAGTTCGCAAGGGTGTGAAGATTGCCTATGGCACAGACGTTGGTGGCTATGCGTGGACCGTTAATCAGGCAAAAGAATTCGCGTACATGGTGCAGTACGGAATGACACCGATGCAGGCAATTCAATCAGCCACCACGGTCGCTGCGGATTTGCTGGAGCGATCAAATGACATGGGCGCTATTGAAGCGGGAAAGTACGCTGACATCATTGCGGTTGTCAGCGATCCGCTGCGCGATATTACAGAACTCGAGCGGGTGCGATTTGTGATGAAGGGCGGGGCCGTCTTCCGTAACGATCTGGGGCGGTAGAGAAGCGCGGAAATATTGACAGGATTAAGGATTCACCGGATAAGAAAACAGGCTACGGAAAGAGGTCGAAACGGGCTTTCTTACTATCCTGTAAAGCCTGTTAATCCTGTCGGCTGAAGGGCGACGTTAGGGCAATCAGAAATTTGATGCGAGGCTTAAACCGATGACACTTATTGACCTATTACTTCTGCTGTTGATTGCCGGGATTTGCGGATCGCTGGGGCAGGCTATCAGCGGATTTTCCCGCGGTGGTTGTCTGGTTTCGATCGCGCTGGGTTTCGTCGGCGCTCTGATCGGCTCCTGGTTGGCCGGAAAGCTCGGGCTGCCGGAATTGTTGCCAGTGCGGATCGGCTCGACCGGCTTTCCCATTATCTGGTCAATCATCGGCGCGGCGTTGTTTGTTGCCGTGATCAGTTTGCTGACGCGCCGCCGCGGCGTGTAAACCCGCTGGCCGTCGGAAACTTCTCAAAAAAAATGGCGCAGGCGATTCGTTAAGGAACGCCTGCGCCAGGTCCATCTTGATAACCCAGCTGAGTTATCCAACTGGAGTGTCGTCCGGATCGGTCGGCGGATCTTCATTCGGCGGCGGATCGCCCTCGAGCGGCGGATTAAGGTTGGGTGGCGGATCGCCCTCGACCGGCGGTTCAAGGTTGGGTGGCGGATCGCCTTCGGCATCTGGGTCTACAGGAGTCTCGGCGAAAAGGCCGACGTTGAAAAGAGGATCTTCAAAGAGACTGATGTGGGAGGGATTCATTTGATTTCTCCTTACTGAGTTGTGGGAGTTCCTGTCGCAGCGACCGATTGGCCACCGAGTTGTTTCTGCCATACTTGGATGTCTGGTCGTGAGAGATAACGCTTGAAGACTTCGTCGCCCCATTTTTGTCGCAATCCTGAAAATACTTCTTCGGCATTGCTCAGCGATCGAGTGGCTGCGGCTTCGTCGTGCAGGGCGCGATTGGCGAGCGCGACGACGACCGATGCTCGCCAAACTGATTCCATCTGCCCGGCCGCGGTGAATCTTCCTTCGGCTTCGCGCGCATTGGTGAGGGCGGTCGCCGCAGACCTATCCTTCAACTGAACTTCAGCCAGCGCCAGCAACGCTCTCGATAGCAGCGCAGCATCGCCGGAGTCTCGGGCGAGTTTCAGCGCCGCTTCACAACTAATTTGGCCCCTCGAGCCGGAACCCAAAGCAGATTGCGCCAAACCCAGAGTGAATTTTGCCTGGATGGGAACGCCTTCGCCTTTGAAGTCTCCGGGCACTTTTTGTGCAAGGCGGATAGCCTCCGCATATCGTTGCCGGCTGTACGCCATCTGCGCTTTGATTATTTCAATCTCCGCCAACACGGCTTCGTATTTTTTCGGAGTTGCCAGCCTCTGTGCATCGTTGAGCTTGGTTTCGGCTTGGGTGTAATCGCCCAGCCGCCATAACGCATTACCGCGGTTCATCAGGTTATACGCAATGTTTATGTCGTCGTTCAGCCGCCGGTAAATTTCGTAACTCTGTTCATAGCGTGCGACGGCCTCAGGAAAACGCTCTAACTCAAAGAGAACCATTGCCAGGTCTGCATAGCTGGATGCGATCTGGCGTTCATTTCCGGCAGTTTCCGCCAGGCTCAGCCTTTGTTCGAGCGCGCTGCGGGCGCCATCGTAGTCGCCTTTACGCCTCCGGGCGCGACCGATGAGTGAGAGACAGGTAATGACGTTATTTCGGTACTTGCCCGCTTCGAAAATTGCCAACGCACTCTCGGCGAGTTGCAGTCCTTCGTCAGTGCGCAGTTGCTTTATCCGGAGGGTCGCCAAACCCGTAAGACTGAGCGCTTCCAGGTAAGCCGAGTTGTTGCGCTTGGCAATTGCCAACGCCCGGCTATAGTCCTTCTCGACTTCGTCATAGTTACCCTTGGGCAGCAGCGTATCGCCGAGAGTGATGAGGGTGCGCCCCGCCGGATTCTCCAAATGGTTCTGCTGCGCGAATTCAATCGCTTGTTTCTGATAAACCTCAGCCAGCCCGATATCACCCGCGCTGTAGGCCACGCGGCCAAGCTCGATCAGCGCATTGATCGTTTGTAATTCACTCTTGTTCGCGTCAGCGAGATTGAATGCCTGTTGCAACTCAGCTCGCGCCTCGGCAAATTTGCCTTCGTTGCACCACATTGAACCTCGGTTCAGCAACACTTCAATCTTTCCTTCCATGCTTCCCAGCGCGTGAAACAGGGAGTCGGCTTTCTCGTAAGCCTTCAGCGCCGTAGGGTTCTGCTGCTTGCGCTGGTAAAGCATGGCCACGCGCAGGAGCGCGGGAGCATAGTCGGGATCTTGCGCATTTGCCTGCACGTAACTATTGATCGCCTCGTCAGTCTGCTCATTCTTCTCGTAAGCTCGTCCCAGATCGAGGTACGCCTGCGCCTGCCCCGGATCCTGCTTCACGATTTCTCGATAAAGCTCGATGGCCTTGTCATAGTCATGCACTGCAATTGCTCCGATCGCATCCACATACAAACCGTCAGCAGGGGAAAGCACCGAGCGATCAGGTAATAGCTGGCCCGCCAACAACAGTTCGTCTCTTCCTCGATCCGCATAATCCTGCTCCAGCAAGGCCTCAGCCCGCCGCACGTGGGCCAACGCGAATTTTTTGTCGGTCTCCAGGGCTTTCTCAAATGACTTAGCAGCTTGTTGGTAGGCGCCGGCGGTCATGGCCTTGATTCCCGCTTGATAGAACACCTCACCGTTAGCCGAAGGTTTGTACGGCGCGGCGCGCCACAAACGAGATACCGACCAAACCGCTGCAGCTGCGATGACAAAAACAATGACCAGCACCCCGAGGGAGAGCCGCGGCCGCCGCAGCGTGTCTGACAATTTCATCAAAGCGCTGGGATGAGTTTCCGATGGCCGCGAAATCCTGGTGGTATGCGGGCCCGCAGTGCCCAGCACGCTGCCTACTCTTTGTAGATCGGTGATCATCTCAGCCGCAGTCTGATAGCGCTGCTCGGGCTTTTTGGCGAGCGCCTTCATGGTAATGCGATCGAGTTCCGGCGGAATGCGGGAATTGATGCTGGAGGGCTTGGGCGGATCAAAGTGAATGACCTGAGCGCCGATCTCAAACAGGGTGTAGCCTGAAAAAGCCGAACGGCCGGTGATGCATTCGTAAAGCACTGCGCCAAGGGCAAACAAATCGCTGCGTCCGTCGACCGCGCCATTAGTCGCCTGCTCCGGAGAGAGGTACAACGGCGTGCCCACGGTAACATCGCTGCGGGTTTGCGCGCCGAAACGCACTTCCCCATCTTCTTTAAGATCTTTAACCAGGCCAAAGTCGACGACCTTGACCCGACCGCGCTCAGTAACGATTACGTTCGAAGGCTTCACGTCGCGGTGGACGATCTTGTGCTCGTGCGCTTCGCCGAGCGCGGCTGCAACGCCTTCAATGATCTCAACTGCGCGGCCCAGGCTAAGCGCGCTGCGATCGAGCAGTTCGCCCAGCGTCTTTCCCGTTACCAACTCCATCACGATAAAAGGTTGGCCTTCGGGTGTCTCGCCGTAGTCGTAAACCGTCGCAATGTTCGGATGACTAAGCAACGAAACCGCACGGGCTTCACTTATGAAGCGCGCACGATATTGCGGGTCGGACGAGGCGGTCAGGAATTTGATGGCTACATGTCGTTCCAGGTGCGTATCGATTGCCCGGTACACGACGCCCATGCCGCCGGTGCCCAGCAGTTCGACGATTTTGTAGTGCGACACCGTCTGGCCGATCATGTGTATATCCGGATCGGGACTCGAACAAATAAGAGAGTTGATTAAGACAGCGGGGCGACCTGCGAATCGAAAGGTCCGGAAGCTTTAGCTGTGAGTCAGTTTCCGGATGCAGCGCATTCTGCTCTAAAAAGCATGGGAATTCAAGATGCAGGAGACTTTGCAGTGAGGTCGCTAATCAGGGTCGAGGCGCCCGTCTCCGAGAAACCTCTCCGGCTTGGATCCGGGCGCCATTAAGCTCGCGGATTTAGGTGGTTTAAGGCAGTTCAGTAGCGCGAATCTTTTGCTCCATCTGTTCGCGATAGCGGCGTAGTTTTTCTCTTAATTCAGAATTGCCATTCGCAATGATCGCGATCGCCAGCAGGGCGGCGTTTGTTGCCCCGGCTTTACCGATGGCGAGGGTCCCGACGGGGATACCGGCGGGCATTTGCACCGTTGAGAGTAAAGAGTCGAGGCCTTTCAGCGCATCACTTTTCATCGGTACACCCAGCACCGGCAAGAGCGTGTGAGCGGCCATCACGCCCGCGAGATGCGCCGCGCCTCCCGCCCCGGCGATAACTACTTGTAGCCCGCGCGATTCGGCGCTCGCAGCGAATTCCGCGGCGAGTGCGGGACTGCGATGTGCGGACATGACCCGGCATTCGTGAGGAACGCCAAACTGTGTGAGCGTCTCCGCGGCCGCACTCATCGTGTCCCAATCAGATTTGCTGCCCATGATGATCCCCACGAGCGGGGATGCGGATTCGGTTTGATTGTCTGCGTTGTTGTTCGCCATGTTCTCACTCGAGTTAATTAGAAAATCGTCTCTTTGGATCTCAGTCAGATGAAACGCGCTTAGAAAACAACGGTCCCTGTCATTCCGTATTGGGGTTGAATTCATCCTTGACCGTCTCGCTGTCAGGGTTCTGGGCGCCGGGAATGCGGTCGCGATCGGGATTGTCGCTTTCGAGCTTTTCCGTCGGACTCAGCTCGGTTTCAGGTTTCTGATCTTCGGATACAGAAGATTTTTCTTGTTCGCTCATGTTAGTTCCTCCCCGCTAATAATCGCCGCAGGCTACTCTCCCTGATCCAGGGAATAGCCGCGCTCGCCGTCAAAGTTACAAAGATTCTCAGTCTTAATAAAGTCAAAGCCCGCTCCGGCCACGCGATCCAGCAACGACACAATTTGCCCGTGCGTGATATTCGCGCCTTCAGCCTTTGGCATAAAGCGGCAACGCCAATGGTCGGAGCAGAAAGTTTCTGACTTGCCCCCGGGCCAAACCTTAACGCCGCGGTTGCTGATCATCGTTAACTTCAACTCCTCGCCGGCGACCTTGCCTAGCGATTCACCCAGATTGTCCGGACTGCCCTTCAGCCAATCGAGGAACACATCGACGCCCACGAGTTCCTTCTTGGTGCACGAGCGTTCCTTAACGATCGTCTCGTCCGCAAAGCCTCCGATGGGGTCCTTGTAAGCGACGGCCTTAAGCGTCTTCGGTTTCTTGCCCAGCCGTTCAATCACTGCGTTGGCAAACTCCTGGGTGCCGACTTTTTGTTTGCTGACGCTCTCGTCATAGATGTCGTAAGTATGCACGCCATCCTCGATAGTCCGCAGCCAGGCGTTGTGAACTCTTTCAGCCATGCTGTTCTGACCGATGTGGACCAGCATCATCACCGCGCCCAGCAGTAATCCCGAAGGGTTCGCCAGGTTCTGGCCGGCGCGCCGCGGCGCGGAACCGTGGATCGCCTCGAACATTGCTACTTTTTCGCCTATGTTCGCGGAACCCGCCAGACCGACTGAGCCGGCGATTTGTGCGGCCACGTCTGAAAGTACATCTCCATAAAGATTCGGCATGACGATTACGTCGAACACCGTAGGCGTGTCGGCAAGTTTGGCCGCGCCGATGTCGACGATCCAATGCTCGTTTTCAAATTCGGGATACTCGGCGGCGATTTCATCGAAGACCCGGTGAAACAGGCCGTCGGTGATTTTCATGATGTTGTCTTTGGTAAAGCAGGTAACTTTTTTACGATTATGCAGCCGGGCATATTCGAATGCGTAACGCACGATTTTTTCGGAGCCGGGCCGGGAGATCAGTTTCAGACATTGAGTGACCTGATCGGTTTGCCGGTGCTCGATTCCCGCGTACAGGTCTTCCTCGTTCTCGCGCACGATAACCACATCCATGTTGGGATGTTTTGTTTCCACAAACGGATGATAAGAAACGCAGGGTCGCACGTTCGCGTAAAGCCCCAGCGTTTTGCGCACGGTCACATTCAGGCTTTTAAAGCCGCCGCCCTGGGGAGTGGTGATCGGCGCTTTGAGAAAGACTTTAGTGCGGCGCAAGCTTTCCCACGAGCTGGGCTCGATTCCGGCGCTGTTGCCGGCGAGGTAAACCTTCTCGCCGATATCGATGGTTTCAATCTCTAAACGCGCGCCGGCCTCTTTTAAGATTCGAAGCGTGGCCTTCATGATTTCGGGTCCGATGCCGTCGCCGTGGGCCACAGTTATGGGGACAGTGTTAGCCATATTTGATGGAATGCCTTTCCGCTGTTATGAACCTGCAAATGGAAGTGAAGCAATATATGCCAAAAGCCGAAAGCGAGCAAAGACGGGAGAGCAAATAACGGCTACACCCTTGTCAGAGAGGATGAGACTTAAAACGCGCTGCCCCTGAAAGATTTCAGCGCCGGTGTTAAGATAAATACTCAAATCCCTTCTTATGAACGAACAAGCATTCAAAACTCTGGAATTCGATCAACTGCGAGCGCTGGTACAGCGCGGTGCACAAACGACAATGGGGCGTGCCGCAGTCGAAAGCTTAAAGCCCGCCGGCGATCTGAACGTGCTCCAACAGGATCTGGAATCCGTGGCTGAATGTATGGCCTTGCGAAAGCGCGGCGTGCGCTGGTCGTTTGAAGACTTGCCTGATCCTGCCGACGCGCTTTCACGCCTGCGCGTCTCGGGGATCGGTTTGGATCCGCTCGCCCTCCTGGCGGTGGCGCGATGGTGTGAAATTGCGATGGGCGTGCGCGCATCGATCCTGGCAGAGCGAGATACCGGCCCAACGTTGTTCCGATTGGTAGCGGAATTGCCGGGCGAGTTGAATAGCATCGCCGCGCGCGTTACCCACAAGATTCTGCCGAGCGGCGAACTGGATGATCGGGCCAGCCCGGAGTTGGCGCGCATTCGACATGACATCGCGCGCCTGCGCTCCAACATCACTCGCTCTTTGGAAAACCTGATGCGGCAAACGCCCGCTGCAATCCAGGACGAGCTGGTAACAATTCGCAACGATCGATTTGTAATTCCCGTGCGCGCCGATCATCGCGGGCAAGTGAATGGCGTGGCACATGGTTTTTCATCTTCCGGCGCAACGGTATTTATTGAGCCGCTGAAAACCATTGATGCGAACAACGAATTGCAATCGTTGCGCGAAGCGGAAGAGCGGGAGATCGCCAAAATTCTGTTTGCGCTCTCTGAGGATTTGCGTCGTGAACTTCCGGCGATCGGCCAGGCCGTTGACGCAGTTGCGGCATTGGATTTCGTCGCGGCAAAGGCAAAGCTCTCCGAAAGGTTCAACTGCGTCGTTCCAGAGGTTGTGGCAAAGGACGCAGGCTCGGCCATTTTGGAGTTGAATGAAGCGCGCCATCCCTTGCTCGAAGAAAACCTGCGCGCTTCTGGCGGAGAAGTGGTACCGGTTTCATTTTCGTTGGACTCCGAAAAAGACTCCATGGTTATTTCCGGAGCTAATGCGGGCGGCAAAACGGTGGTCTTGAAAACGGCCGGTCTGCTTTCATTGATGGCGCTTTCCGGTCTGCCTGTTCCGGCCCGCGCAATGCGCCTGCCTTGCTACGCGTCGGTGTTGGCGGACATCGGAGATCACCAATCGATTGCGGCAAATCTTTCCACCTTCACCTCGCACGTCGCGAACATCGCGTCGATGATTCGGATTTGCGAAGCGCCGGCGCTGGTGTTGCTTGACGAAGTGGGAACGGGTACGGATCCGGAAGAAGGCTCAGCGCTGGGGGTGGCGGTGGTGGATCAGTTCCGCCGCATCTGCCGCGCGAATGTGATCGCGACAACGCATTATCGCGGCCTGAAGATGTATGCAGGCAATGAATCCGGCGTGATAAACGCCAGCGTCGAGTTTGACGAGAAAACTTTGCGGCCAACTTATCGCCTCCTGGTCGGCATTGCAGGATCGTCTTCGGGGCTCGAGATCGCGCGCCGCTTCGGCATTCCTGAAGAAGTCGTCAACGCCGCAAACGCGCAGGTGGATGAATCGTCGCGAGACGCGGCCGAGTATCTGCGTCGCATCAAGCATGACGCCGGCGAAGCGGAAACTTTACGGCGCGCGCTGGACGAAGAACGGGCCGCGGTGGCTGAGAAATACGCCCTGCTGGATCAACAGGCGCAACAACGTGAAAGCGAGCGGCAAGCCTCATTCAAACGGGCACTGGACAAGACCGTCAGCGAGTTTGAAAAACGATCGCGGGAAATGGTAGCGACAATTCAGGACCGCTCTCAACGGCTGAAGGTTGAACGCGAATCGCAACGCCGCATAGCCGAGTTAAAGCGCGAAGCGCAGCGCGCCGCGAGCGTAGGCGGGAAACGCGAAGCGATTTCTCCTGCGCCGGCGAGCACGAGTGGGCGCGGCGTCAAAGTTATGCGTGACGGCCAGGTTGTGGAGAAGGGATTCGGCGCAGAGACGGAGGAACCTGATTACGCAGCCAGTGCGCCGCGAGAGATTGTGGTTGGCGACAAAGTTAAACTGCGCTCGTTCGGCTCAATCGGAATTGTCGACCAAATCAAAGGCGACGACGTCGAGGTCCGTGTGAAGTCGCTGCGAATGAGGGAAAAACTGGAGAACTTGGAATTGGTTGAGGCGGTGACTCCGGCAAAGAATGATGGTGGCCGCCTGGCAAAGTTGCGGGCCCGAAGTGCAAGCGCCTTAGGTACTCACAGTGATGACAGCGGTGCCACAGTGGAGTTGAATGTTATCGGACAGACTACTGACGAGGCCGTCGATGCTGTAGATAAATTCCTGGACCATGCGTTTATGAACAATCAGGGCCAGCTACGCATAATTCATGGACACGGCACCGGCGCGCTTCGCAGAGCAGTGTCCGAATTATTGAAGGGGCATCCGCACGTTGAGCGGTTCCTGGCGGCGCCGCAAGATCAGGGTGGTTCAGGTGCTACGCTGGTTGAATTGAAACACTAACGACTTTTCACTAATGCGTTATCCCCAAATCTTCATCGACGACCTCAAACGGCAGGCGGATATCGTCAAGGTGGTCCAGGACTACGTCTCGCTGAAGAAAAAGGGCGCGAACTGGATGGCGTGTTGCCCTTTTCACAAAGAGAAGACGCCGTCGTTTTCAGTGAGTCCGGCAAAGGAAATCTACTATTGCTTCGGTTGTCATAAAGGCGGATCTGTCTTCAACTTCGTGATGGAGGTTGAACGCGTAACCTTTCCCGAGGCGATCAAGATCGTTGCGGAAAAGAGCGGCGTGCCGCTGCCGAAACTGGTTGATGACAGCCGTTTTGAAACCCGTCGTCAGGAAGCTGACGATGTTATTCAACTGAACAAGTGGGCGCTGGAATGGTGGGAGCAACAGCTCGAAACGGGTGAAGCGCGGATCGCCCGCGAGTATCTTGCGCAACGAGAGATCTCGGACGAGACGCGCAAGACTTTCCGCCTGGGATATGCGCCGGATAGTTGGGAGGCTTTATCGTCTCACTTGAAACGTCAGGGCGCCACCTTGCTGCAAATTGAGCGCAGCGGTTTGGTAGTTAAAAAGGAAGAAGGCGGTTCCTACGATCGTTTTCGCGGACGCGTGGTTTTTCCAGTTCTGGACATTCAGGGAAAGCCGATTGCTTTTGGCGCGAGGACGCTGAAAGGCGAAGACGCAAAGTACATTAATTCCCCCGAAACTGCGGCTTATGTAAAAGGACGGAACCTGTTCGGTATCAACCTCACGCGGGATGAAATCAGGCGGCAGGGCTACGTAATTTTGGTTGAGGGCTTTCTCGATCTAATAGTTCCGTACCAATTTGGCGTAAGAAACATCGCGGCCAGTCTGGGAACGGCGCTGACACCCGAGCAAGTGAAACTGTTAGCTAGGTTTGCGCGTAAGGTGGTAGTCAACTATGATGGTGACAGCGCGGGTGTGCAGGCAGCGAAACGGGCGATAGAGACGCTTCTGGCAGAGGATCTCGAGGTGAAGGTGTTGGTCCTGCCGGACAACTCCGATCCTGACGAATTCATCAGAAATAAGGGCGTTACGGAGTATCAGCGGCGGCGAGGCGAGGCACAACCCCATATACAATTTGTGATCGATCAAGCGGTGCGGGATCGCAACCTTCATCGCCCGGCGGATAAGGCCGCGGCAGTGGAGGAGGTGCTCCCGTTTGTTCGCGCGGTTCGTAGTCGGATACAGAAGCGCGAATACTTTGACATTGCCATGGATGCGTTGCGCATGCAGCCGGAGCAGCGACGCGAAATCTGGCAGCGTGTGCGACTGGGTGCAAGCGCGGAGCCGGCCACCGTTCAGGGAACAGTAACTCGCAGCGTGGCAACGAAGCCAACGGTTGCCGAAGAGAAGCTGCTCGAGCTGCTCCTGGCTGATGAAGACTTGCGGCGTGCGATCCTGCCGCAGCTGGAAGTGGCGGATTACGAAGGTTTGCCGACGGCGACCATATTCGCTTCGCTGCTTGAACTGGACCGGGATGGCTTGCCGGTTAACTTTGATTCTTTGAGCGCCAGAGTTGAAGCCGATCCGGTGGCGGCTGAGATGCTACCCCGGCTTTTGATAAGCGACGCGACGGAGAGTGTAACAGCCGAACGTTTGCCGGCGACTGCGGCGAGTTGCTTGAACGCGTTACGATTGATGACGGTAGACCGGCGGATAAATGAGTTGAGCGCCGAGCTTGCCGAAGCGGAACGAGCAGGGGACAGCGAAAAGAGCGGGCGCGTGGCCGTCGCACACTTGGAGTTAACCAGGCGCCGGGCGGCATTATTGCCAATGGCAGATGCGGCCAGTAACAATTTGTAGTTTACGTTTGATCCGGGCGGGCAACGATAACTGAGCTTTACAGCCTTTAATCGAAACTGAAAAACGTCCCGGAATTTCTGGAAAAAATAATCGTGAGTATTGAAGACAAAGATCGAGACGATGTTATGCAGAGACTGCTGGAACTTGGCGGAGATAAAAAATATTTGACTTTCGACGACCTCAATCGTGAATTGCCTGACAATGTTGTCTCACCGGATGACATTGAGGATGTGCTGCAAAAACTAGAAGGTTCGAACATTCCCGTTGCTGATTCCGAAGAGCGATTGATCGAACAGGCGGCGGCAATCGCCACCGACGATGAAGAGGATGCCGGCGACGAAGATGTTGAGCTGGACCTCTCAGCCGGCGCATTGGAAAAGACCAACGATCCGGTGCGGCTTTACCTGCGCGAAATGGGCGTGGTTCCGCTGCTGACGCGCGAAGGCGAAGTTGCAATCGCCAAACGCATTGAACGCGGTCAAATCAAAACTCAGAAAGCGATTGCACGTTCCCCGATTGCCGTTGCCGAACTGATCCGAATCGGCGAGATGCTGGCAGCGCAACAGCTGAATATCCGCGAAATCGTTACGTTCTCCGAACAGGCTGAGCTGACCGAAGACGCTGATAAGGCCGACGAATACCGCTCGTGGACCGTCGAAGGTATTGAGAACATCAAGAAGGTTTTCAAGAATGGCCTTAAGGAATGGGCCAAGCTGCGGGCCGAGCAAAAGATTACCCGCGGCAAAAAGAGCAAGAAGCTTTTGCGCTTGCGACGGAAAGTGGCCCGTCTCCGTTTGGAAATTGCGCAGGAGATTGGCCGTCTGAACCTGACCGAACGAGCTCGCCAGCGCCTGATCAATGCGATCCGTCACGTGCAAAAGGAAGTGCGTGCGTCGGAACGAGAGATCGAGACTTATACCGAAAAACTCACCAAAAAGCGCATCAAGGCGGAGGACGTTAAAGAGTTCAAGAAGCGCATTTCAGTGGCGCGGAAAAAACTTGGACAAATTGAGCTGGACCATAACGTCGCGCCAGTTGAGATCAAGCGCTCCTTGCAATCAATCGTTACTGGCGAACTCCAAACCGGCCAAGCCAAGCGTGAGTTAGTTGAAGCCAACCTCCGGCTGGTCGTTTCCATTGCCAAGAAATATACCAATCGTGGACTGCAGTTCCTGGATCTGATTCAGGAAGGGAACATCGGCCTGATGAAGGCGGTGGACAAGTTTGAGTGGCGCCGCGGTTACAAGTTTTCGACCTATGCAACGTGGTGGATTCGTCAGGCGATCACTCGCGCGATTGCGGATCAGGCCCGCACGATTCGTATCCCCGTCCACATGATTGAGACGATCAATAAGCTCATCCGGACGTCGCGAGCGTTGGTGCAGGAACTCGGCCGCGAGCCGACCAGCGAAGAAATCGCGAAGAAGATGGATATCCCGGTTTCCAAAGTCCGCAAGGTTTTGAAGATCGCGCAGGAACCGATTTCGCTGGAAACCCCGATCGGCGAAGAAGAAGATTCGCATCTGGGCGACTTCATCGAAGACAAGTCGATCTTGAATCCTGCTGATGCAGTCGTAGCTTCCAACCTGCGCGAGATTACGGACGAAGTCCTGGCCACCTTGACGCCGCGCGAGGAAAAAGTAATCAAGATGCGTTTTGGTCTCGGGACCAGCGGGTCGGAACACACCCTGGAAGAAGTGGGCCAACATTTTGCCGTCACTCGCGAGCGCATTCGCCAAATCGAGGCGAAGGCGCTGCGTAAACTGCGTCATCCCTCACGCTCGCGAAAGCTCAAAGCATTTCTCGAAAACGTGCAAAGGTAAGAGTCGCGCTGAGCGAACTGCGAAAGTTTCAGGCTGAGCGGAGTTCTAGCTCCAATCAGCCCGGTGCTGTCATTTCATGAAGCAAAAAATAGCCGAGAGTTATCGTCAAAAACTTGCCAGCGAAGAAGGCTGGGTACTAAAGCGCGGAGCCTCGCTTCGCATAGCGCTTTGCTATCCCAATTTCTATGGCATCGGGATGGCGAACCTGGGCTTTCATGCGATGTATGAAATCTTCAATCGCATTCCCGAAGTTTCCTGTGCGCGCGTCTTCCTTCCGGATGAAGCGGAAATGCGCGACTACGAAGCATCGCGCAAGTCTTTGCTTTCCCTGGAGTCGCAAACGCCGGTGCGCGATTTTGATGTAGTGGCTTTCTCGATTTCGTTCGAGACCGATTATTTGAATATGGCTCGGATGCTGCGCTTAAGTGGTGTGCCGGTCTGGGCGAAGGATCGTGGGCTGCGTGATCCGCTGATCGTTATGGGCGGCGCCGCTTCGTTTCTAAATCCTGAGCCGATAGCGGATTTTACGGACGTCATAGGCGTTGGTGAGGGCGAGATTCTCGGGCCGCAATTGGTCGATGTTTTGTTGGAGAATCCCGACAAAACTGAAGCGCTCCTGGCGCTCGCAAAGTTCGGCCGCGGATTCTACGTGCCGTCTTTGTACGACGTTACTTACAACGACGATGGCACCGTGAAGGCTTATGAACCAGCCGACGCGGCGGTCAGTAAGCGAGTTGGCCGCGCGGTCGCAGCAGAGAATCCGAAGGAAGGCAGTCTGCGGCGGGCAATTCGCCGCGGTGAGACTGAAATCGCCGAACAGCTGCGCACAGAGGAAGTGTTCGCTCCTTCCACCAGTATTTGGGCGCCGCAAGCCGAAATGGGCAAACGCTTTCTGATTGAAATTTCGCGCGGCTGTTCCCAAGGCTGTCGCTTCTGCTGGGCCGGATTCAATTATTGGCCGCCGCGCGTCGTACCCGCCCGCGACATTTTGGCGAAGGCGCAAGCCTGGCGGGGGAAGACTGATAAGATTGGCCTCGTCTCGACCGCCGTTTGCGACCATCCTGAAATTAGTGAAATCCTACAGGGCCTCAGGGCGATGGAATACCGCATTTCGGTTTCGTCGTTGCGTCTCGATCAAATCTCCGACGAGTTACTGGACGCTTTGGTCGAATCCCGTGACCAGCAGATCGCGGTTGCACCAGAGACCGGTTCAGATCGTTTGCGGAAGGTAATCAACAAAAACCTGACGAACGATGAGATCGTCGACATCTGCGGCGCGGTTTTTGATCGAGGCATGTTGACGGTCAAGCTTTATTTGATGGTGGGATTACCCACTGAGACGGACGTAGATCTTGAAGAAATGGTTGTGCTGGTCGAGCGCATCAAAAACCGGATGCTCGAGGCGGGACAACGATTCGGACGGGCTGGAAAGATTATTCCTTCGCTCAACGGGTTCGTGCCAAAACCAAACACGCCGTTGCAGTGGGACGCCATTTGTGATGAAAGAGAATTGAAGCGCCGGTTGAAATGGGTTTGTAAGAACCTTGCGCGAATTCCGAATGTTGAAGTCCGCGCCATGTCTGGGCGCATCGCGCACGAACAGGCGCTTTTCTCTTCCGGTGACCGCCGGGTGGCCCGGGTAATCGAAGCGGCGGCCCGGTTAAATGGCGACCTGCGCGCAGGGTTGCGCGAAACCGGCATCGATCCCGCCTTTTACACAAGTCGCGATCGGAGTTACGAAGAAATACTTCCGTGGGAAATCGTGGACTCCGGTCTATCGCGTGAGTTCATGCAACAGGAACATGGACGCGCCCATATCGCGAAGTCTACTGCGCCGTGTCCTTCTGTTAGCGAATGTACGCGCTGCGGAGTTTGTCCCACAACCTGGCTCGCAACCGCACCTGCCAATCTTATTCAGCTGCAGGGACGATCCACTGCGGTGGCCCGGGCCTTCGCGATCGCCTGAATTCCTTTCAACTCATGATCAGGGCTGACGATCTATTTGATTGTTAGGAAGGCCGTGCTTTTCGCTGTGTGATCGAATTCGTACTCGTAGGTGTAACCGGGGAGCTCAATTGGGCGGGTGAACTGCACTCTTACTTCCACGCGTTGGTCGCGTTGGACCGGCGTGATAATCGCATTGGCGGGAACATTGTATTCGGCCAGGCTCTTCGTCAATTGATCCTGTACCCATGAGGGTTGATATCCTTGTGTGACTGCCACGTCAACATTGTGCTGCATTAAATCCTTGAACAGATACGCGTCATAGGCTACCGGCAAGTAGAGGTAACCTGCATAGATCATCGCTCCCGCAAATACCAGGAAGATTAAGAGTTTCGCGCGCGCCGCGCCGCGTTCACCCTTCCTTGTCGGAAGTCGATTCGATGGTTCCATGCGATTCCTTTCTCGATCTCAATTAAGAGCCTGTAAACCGGCCTTGAGTGAGGCACGCAGGAGACGGCGAGAAACTTCTCTGCCGGCGACGATCCGGGCGCGGCCAATCCGTTCAAGCAGAACCCATTGCGGCTCGCCGTGGCGGCGTTTCTTGTCATGCGTAAGAGCATCAATGATCTTTGCGCCATCGACTTCAGCTGCGCGGGGCAAGCGTCCACAGAGGCGAACCGCAGAACGCAACAATTCTAACTCCGAAGCCGGAAGCAAGCCTAGTCTCGCCGAAATCTCGCCTGCGACCATCATGCCGTGGCCGACGGCTTCGCCATGCCGAAAACGCCGGTAGCCCGTAACGCTTTCAAGCGCGTGGGCCGTGGTATGTCCGAAGTTGAGAATCCGGCGCGATTTATGATCGACGCGATTCGGATCTTCTCGCTGGTCGCGCGACACAATTTCCGCTTTGAACCTGCAATGTGCCAACAGTATCGATAGCGAAGGTACGGCCGTGGGTTTTGATGCCTGGCTCGCTTTTAGAAACTGGTACGTCTCGCGGAAGAGTACGCCACTTCCGGCCGCTCCCTGTTTTATCGCTTCACACCAGCCGGACGTAAGTTCGCGGCGAGGCAGTGTCTGCAGCGTGGCCGTGTCAATCCAGACTGCGACAGGCTGATGAATTGCACCAATAATGTTCTTGCCCACTCTGGTGTTAACGGCCGTCTTGCCGCCAATTGAAGCATCGATCTGTGCCAGGAATGTGGTAGGCGCGTGCGCTAGCTGAACTCCTCGCAAGTGCAAAGCGGCAGCCAATCCGGCTAAATCGCCAACCACTCCACCGCCTAATGATAAGACCGCATCACTTCTTCCCAGATTGAAGCGGGCGAGAAATTCCAAGGCGTTGGCTAGCGTTCCCAAGCTCTTGTACCGCTCACCATCGCCCATGAGCCACTCATTGACCATAAAGCCGGATCTTCTTAGGGCCCCAGCCACCTCTTTGCCAAACAAACCGAAAACTTTAGGATTGGATATGATGGCAATCTTTTGCGTTGCAGGATCGAGCACACGCTGTGCTTGACGACCGAGGTCATCGAAGAGTCCGTCGCCGGCGCTTATCTCGCAGCGCTCTGCGCGCGTCTTAAAGGGCACGCTTATCGTTTTCATCACGTTGCGATCCAATACTTCGTGATATTAAGCCACGGTCGATTTACAAATTGAGGCTTTCAGCATTATAGCCTGTTGCTTGCTAAGGAGTTCTAAGGCAGAAGATTTGAAACTGTGTGAGGAAGTGTTACATCGGGAAGCGTAAAAAGAAAAAGCGAATGGGCGCGACAACGTGGGAGTGTGTCGCGCCCATTCATTTTCGTGGTTACTGTCCTCACCCCAGCAACCACTTGAGACGGAGGATTCACCAACCGTCTCTCTTGCCCCACAATATACATCGCAATGTTCGTGCCGCGCAACCGGAAATCGTGTAGATTTGTCCCACTTGAGATTCACTTAGGATTCGCCGATTCTCGTTGTAATTGTTGGTCTTGGAGCGTTTCAGAAGTTACCCGTACGCGTAAGCATTACATCTATGGGCGCGTAAGAATTCTTCGCTAAACGGCTTCATGCGACGGACCTAATTCGGCGGTGATCGCATCGGCGAGCCTCCGGGCGTAACCGTCAATTTCCGTCTGACTCTCACCTTCGATCATCACCCTCGCCAACGACTCTGTTCCTGAATATCGTAGCAGCAGGCGCCCTTTTGCACCGAGTTTTTCTTGTGTTTCACTCGCCAGGCGCGCGACTGCCGGCAACTCACTAAAGTCTCGCTTCTCCCGCACTCTGACGTTAACCAGAATCTGGGGGTAGCGTTGAAAGCCCGAGGTCAATTCCTCTAACTCCTTTTGCGAATCCTGCAGAGCACGAAGCAGGTAAAGAGTGGTCATGATGCCATCGCCTGCCAGGCTAAGTTTCGGAAAGATGATGTGGCCCGACTGTTCACCGCCGATGCTCGCTCCCGTCTTTATCAGCTCGTCCAGTACATATTTGTCGCCAACGTCAGTTCTCAGAAGCTTAATCCCACGGCTGCTCAAGGCTAGCTCCAGCCCGATGTTACTCATGACCGTTGCGACAACAATTTGATCATTTAAGAGGCCGGCCGTCTGAAGTTGCTTCGCCAGAATCCAGAGGGTTGCGTCACCGTCTACGAAATTACCGCTTCGATCCACGAATAAGGCGCGGTCCGCATCGCCGTCAAAGGCCACTCCCACATGTGCGCCTTCTTCCAAAACCCGCCGTCTCAAGCTTTCCAGATGCAGCGAGCCACAATCGCGATTTATGTTCTTGCCGTCAGGCAGATTGTTCATCGTAATCACGTGAGCATCCAACTGGCGGAATAACTCAGGCGCAATGTCGGATGCCGCGCCGTTGGCACAGTCCAGAACCAACGAAAGTCCGGCCAGGGTCAGGCCGCCCGCGACCTCTTCGAGCAAATACCTTGAGTAGCGTTCTCTTAGTTCGGCGGCGTGAGGTTCGTCAACAGTCACCTCACCGGTGGCTTCCGCCATCGTCAGGTCCGGTGTTTCTGAACTGACATCCGCTTCTATCCGGCGCTCAAGACTCTCGTTTAGTTTTCGTCCTGATGGCTCGAATACCTTGATGCCATTGTCGTCGTACGGATTGTGGGAAGCGCTGATAACAACTCCCGCAGCGGAGCCCAACGTGCGCGTAAGGAAAGCGATCCCTGGTGTAGTGATGACTCCGGCCGACTCGCATCGGGCGCCGGCACGCGCTGCCCCGCGGAGCAGGGCCCGTTCAATCCATTCGCCGGATTCGCGCGTGTCCCGCCCGATTACGATTAGGGGATCGGGTTCGTCAGTGCCGGCACGCAGATGCCGCGCGAGTGACCAGCCGATCAGTTCGACGGTCGGTGGATCAAGGGGGAAAACGCCGGCCTTGCCCCGAATGCCGTCTGTGCCAAAGAGTTTTGCCATAGTTATGAATTCTAGCGAAGCGGCCGTTCGTTCGTTATCTTCGCAGGACGAATGCGAACGGAAATATCTACCGCCGTATCAAGCAGTTCTACTTTATGATCGGAAATGTCGACGGCCATTTGCGGAACACTGAAGTCTTCCCGGTGGCCATCCAATAAGAGCGTTTCGGTAGTGGCTTTGTTAATTGCCAGCACATGACTCGAAGGACCGCGCGCCCGGACCTTCTGAGGTTTAATGTCCACACCCGCGAGTTCGTAGCCGGGGAGAGGCTTTCCTTCAAGTCTGACTTCAATTTCCAATTCTCGTTCTAGCACAGGCTCCAGGTGAATCTGGATGGTCGCGGGCTGGATCTTTTCCAGCCTTACCCCGGAAGGCAAATCTATTCTCAATCGGCCAGGAATTAGTTGCACTAACCGGTCGCCTGGTCTTCGATCCGTTATATCGACCATGGCATTTAGATCGCGCGGATTAATAAGGTCCAAATCTCTCTGGGGCCCGGTCAATGTTAGCTCGATCTCGTCCGGAGGATTGTTGCCGATGCTCATACCACTGGGCAGTTGAAAGTTAAGTTGCACCGCCGGGAACCGTTCCGTGATAGGCGCCCGTTGCCCGTTTACCGCGAGCCAAAGTCCCAGGGTAATAGCCAGCGCCAGCAGCTTCAGGTTCCAATGATCCAGAAAGATCCGACGCAGGAGCGGTGCGGAAGAATTAGGCTTCCTCGGTAAATGAAAAGGACGATTTGCGGTTTCTCGAAAGGACATGACTGTTTCTTTACTTGCTTGAAAAACACTTCAGATCGAAGCGACACCTTCCGTCTCCGTTTCGGAATCAGCAAGTTTCTTGCTTCTCTTGCTGAATGCCGGCGCTTCAATAGCCTGCAGTATCGCCGCCCGTAGTTTTGTTGCATCCAGGCCGCGCCGAATCTCTCCGCCCTGTACAAAGGAAATCAAACCAGTTTCTTCCGACACGACGATTACAACGGCGTCGGAATCTTCGGTAACGCCGATGGCGGCCCTGTGTCTGGTACCAAGATCTTTTGACAGGCGCGGATTCAACGTGAGGGGCAGAAAACAGGAGGCGGCGGCGATGCGGTGTCGCCGCACAACGATGGCACCGTCATGAAGCGGTGAGGCCGTATGAAAGATTGTTACCAGCAGATCGTAACTTAATTCCGCGTCAAGTCTCACACCGCCGTCAATTACGTTCTTGAGTCCAACGTTCCGTTCGATAACTATGAGTGCGCCGGTCTTAGTCGAAGCAAGAGTGGTGGCTGCCAGCACAATCTCGTCATAAACGCCTTCACCAAATTGGCCGCCGTGCCGATGCGCGAAAGGAACTCTAAAGCGATTTCCGAATGTGATTAAAGCCTGCCGAATCTCAGATTGAAAGAGAACTACAATCGCGACGCCGATGTAGGGCAAGGCGCCACGAAGGACGAACTCCAGAGTTGACAGGTTCTGGCTTACTGCGAGCCAGTAAAGCAAAGCAAATGCTGCCATGCCCGCAGCCATAGGGGCGGCCCGCGTACCGCGCATCAACTTCAACACGCCATAAACGAGCAGGTAGACCAGTGCCACGTCGGCAAGACCGCGCAGCCCGCCGAGTCTTCCGAGGTAATCGTTTAGTGGCAGTAGAACCAGCATCGCGCAGTGATCCGAAGTTCACGTTAGATCCGTTTTTGCTGTTGCCGGCAAGCTTGGCAAGCTACTTCCTCGAGCCGCTTCACCGCTGCACCGATTCAATCAGGATCTCATTCGATTTTCCGCCGGCGGCCTCGAGAAAGATCTCATAAACTTTCGGCTCGGCGCTTTTGATCGCGCTCTCCACCTGAGAAATGACGCGCTCAATCTCTACAGTCGTCAGCTCAGGCCGCAACTTTATGTGCGCGTTAACCAGTATCTGTTTCGGCGCCAAATGCATCGTCAACAACTCCACCACTTCAACAATGTCCGGGTGTTGATTAATGGCGTCATGAATTCGACCGATGGCCTTTGGGGTCGCAGCTTCCCCCAGTAGCAGCGCACGCGACGAGCGGGCCAGCGCGAAAGCCACGATGGCCAGCACGACCCCGATGGCCATTGACGCCAAACCATCCCAGTAACCGCCGCTGCCGGGACCCATGTGATGGTCGGTAAGGTAAATACCCGCGCCCGCGATCAGAATCCCCAGCAACGCCGCGCCGTCTTCAAAAATTACGGTCTTTGCCGTTGGATCTTTTGACTCACGCAGGTATTCCCAGAACGTAAGACCTTCGTGTTTTGCTTCTTTTAGCTCCTGCCATAACGCGAGGCAAATCGATCCTGACTCCAGGACAAAAGAGATAGCCAAAACCCAATACGCCACAGCCAGATGCTCAGGCGGATGAGGATGCGACAATTTCAAATAGCCTTCGTACAACGCGTAGGTGGCGCCTACGCCGAAGATGAAGATCGCCGCAATAAATGACCAGAAGAATCGCTCTTTGCCATAACCAAACGGGTGTTTTGCGGTGGGAGGACGTTGATAAGAACGCAACCCAAACAGCAGAAAGACCTGGTTGGTTGTGTCCGCAAAAGAATGCAGGGCTTCGGCCATCATGCCTGATGAACCGGTGATAATTGCGGCCGCGAATTTCAAGATCGCGATTATGGCGTTGGCAAAGAGCGCCCCCAAAACTGCCAGCATCTACAGTCTTCCTCACCCTGAAAATGATAGTTCTGTTTGGATTATCGGGTAAAAAACGATCCGAAGCAACGTCGTTGGAAAACGCGATCGTTTAGGTTTGAAGGAAACAGAGCGGCTGCAGGTTTAGGTCTCTGCAGGAGGCGACGCTACGTTTTCTTTCGGCGCGTCAGGTTTCCACTCTGCAGAAACCCCACTAACCTTCCGCCCTCATCAATCACAGCCAGCGAGCCCGCTCCGTTACGGGCCATCAGACTATTCGCCTGCGCCATCGTGGCCGAGGGATGGATGAAGAGCGAAGAGTTGACCGGCCGCATGACGTCCCGCGCGCGACGTTCACGCCACTTTTCTCGTGGTAAAGCTTTGAGGTCTGCAAGCGAAAGAATCCCCAATAGCCGTCTTTGATCAGCAACTGGAAAACTTACCTGTCGATGAAGCGGTAAGGTCTCGTCGATGAAACGGCTAATCAGTAAATCGGGCGCCAGTGAGATTGGCGCTGACATGGCCTCCGCAACCGTTACATCTTCTGGTCCTCGTGCACTGCGAACGATGCCGGCTGCGGCGGTAAACAGAAAGATTCCCACCAGCACGGACCAGCCTCCCATAAAGTAGGCGCGGAAACTCGGAGCCACGGCCATGTACACTCCGAAGATAATCAAAGTGGCGGCCACCAACATTCCACAAATGCCGGAGAGCCTGGTGGCCGTGCCGATGCTGCCTGTCTTGCGCCACAGAATCGCGCGCAAGACTCGCCCGCCATCGAGCGGATATCCGGGAAAGAGGTTGAAGACGGCCAGCAGCAAGTTTCCCCAGGCTACAAAAAAGAAAACGATGAGAACGGAATTGAAGTGGAGTAACGCAGCGAGTTTCGCACCAGCAAAGCCCAACAGCGAGAAGATAAAACTCGCGGCCGGCCCGGCGATAGCAATGCGAAACTCCGCACTGGGACTTTCCGGTTGAGTGCGCATGCGGGCCAGACCGCCGAACGGATGAAGCACAATCTCATCTATTTCAATGCCCTCGGCCCGACCCATTAGTGCATGCGACAGTTCATGACCGAATACCGAGAGGAAGAGCGCGACGGTGGTGATAACGCCGAGGATCCAGGCCGTCACTACGCCAGTGGGCGGCAATCGCAAACTGCCCAATTGCAATGTGTGTTGCTGAAGATTTGACGCGATCAGCAGAACGCTGAGCGCAAAGATGACGAACCAGCGGTAATCGATGCGAACCGGAATCCGGTAAACCCGCGCTACGAGGATTTGCCGCCGGTAGAGAGCCTTGAGGTTAAAGCCCATGGATGTGCGACAGCGTTTGCCGTCTGCTTCTGATAGTTGCGCCGGCCGCGATTAAGCCCCACTGGCTTTTTGCCATTCTACTTCGAAGAGCGGCACGGGTTGTTCGCGGTTCTTTACGCTGATCGGTTCACGCGGTTTCAACTGATAGCGAGTGTGCGCCGCTTTCGCAGTCGCGTCGCTGATCAGGATCTGACCGCCAAGGGCGTTGGATTCAAGCCGCGAGGCGGTGTTGACGGTATCGCCGATCGCCGTGTATTCCGATCGTCGCTCCGATCCGATGTAGCCAACCGTGACTTCGCCGGTGTGTAGTCCCATGCCGACGCCGATCTCTGCAAAGCCTTCGGCTTTCAGTTCCTCGTTAATCCCCATCATGCGCCGTTGCATCGCCACTGCGGCACTGAGTGCGTTACCGGCATCCTTGGGTGTCGCCGTCGGGGCGCCGAACAAAGCCATCAGGCCGTCACCCAGATACTTATCGAGCGTGCCGCCATGCGCAAAGATGATGTCAGTCATGGCCGAAAAATATTTGTTCAGCAAGTGCACGATTTTTTCCGGCGACGCGTGTTCGGAGATGCGCGTGAAACCGCGAATGTCTGCGAAGAGCACGGTGATCGTTTGCATCACACCACCGAGCTTGAAGGAATCGGGGTTCTCCAATATCTGCTTCACGACATATTCAGGAAGGAACCGCCCATAGTTTGCTCGGGCTACCTCTTCGCGGGCCAGGCGCTCGTGCGCGCGCGCGTTTTCAACGGCGATCGCCGTCTGCGAAGCCACCGCACTGATCAGTTCCAAATCGTCCGGTCGAAAAGCGCTAAAAGGATCCAGTCGATCCGCATACAGCGCTCCGTGCACCCCTGACTCCGCGACCATCGGAGCGCAAATTGTGGAGCGCACACCTTGCGATACGATCGAGTCGACGCCGGCAAACTGTTCATCGGCTGCAGCATCCTGGGACAACAGGGCCACGCGCTCCTTCATTACTTTGCGAGTAATGGTGCGCCCGATTGTGAGTTTGCGCGCATGTGCTTCAAGTTTTTCATCGCGTGCGCGGGTGGCCACAGGATGAAGTTCGACGTCCTCGGCATCTCCGGAGACGCTCTTGTCGGCGAGCAACGCTACGACTCGATCAGCCGGAGTGGCGCGAAAGATAATGTCAGTTGCTTTCGCAAAGATCGCGTTCAAATCAAAGACGGAGCCCAGCGTCTTACTCATCTCATAAAGCTCAGTCAGGATGTTTGCTTTGCGCTGCAGCGCTTCGAGGACGCGATCGCGCGATGCGCTCGCATCGGCTTTGGTGCGCAAAACCGTCGTCATCACGTCGTTGGCGGAGATCAACAGTTGCGTGTGACCTAACGGCTTATCGTCATAGTGAACGTCGGTCACGCTTTCTTCGGCGCTCTGTTCGAATCTCAGCGTGCTGGCGCCGATGGTAATTCGGTCGCCATCCTTTAGCTTCTGTTCCAGCCGCGGATCACCGTTTATGTAAACTTTATTCGCACTCCGGCGTAACTGGCCGTCAACCAACATCCCGTCCACCAGCGTGAAGCCGCTTTCGTCCTCCGATCGGATATGGGCGTGATAGCGCGATACGCGCGGGTCGTCGAGAACAATGCAATTGTCCGGGGCGCGGCCGATTGTGCAGGGAGCTTGAGGCGCCAGTTCGTATTGCCACTGACGCCCGCTGGCGTCTATGATTTTGACTAAAGCCATAATGGATTCAGATGTTCCTGGAAGCTACAGAGCGATCTCCGTTTACTGGAGTGTCGCTGGAGCGATGACCCGCGGAGTTGCCTATTGGAGACCGGTTGCGATCCTAACAGCGTATAACGTCACGAGCAACTCACAATGGGTTGAAACTAGCACAAGATGCACTCAAGTGGACTCGAAAAAGGGCTGGCGCGATCAGGAATGGTCCATCGATCAGCCAGCGGGAACGGCAGGCAAACGCTTGTTCCAGAGCCCCTAAAGCTCAACCTTGACCGTTTACGAGAGCGCCTGTTACACTCGTTGCATATTCAACTAACCCGACGCCGAGCTGCGTCGCTCAAAGTAACCCCAGACCCGCACAAGCGACGCAGTCTGATTTTTGTAATTCAACGGAGGTGACGAATGGTGGGCTTTAAGGTCGGCCAAAAGGTTGTTTATCCCAACCACGGGATAGGAACCATAGAGCAGATCGAACAGAAGCAGATTGGTGCGACAGCGCTGCCTTTTTATATGCTTCGACTCGCTGCTACGAATTCGGTGGTCCTGGTTCCCGTCTCGAACGCAGCCGAGGTCGGCCTGCGGTCCCCAATTACCTCGGGTGAGTGCGACATCCTCTTCAAAGCGCTTGCCGACGATTTCAAAGCCCCGGCCAACGACTGGAAGGACCGTTTCAAAGATTTCTCTGAAAAAATGCGTTCCGGAGATATTTTCGAAGTGGCAAATGTCCTCAAACATTTGACCTATCTAAGTCATTTGAAGCCGCTGTCGTTCCGCGAGCAGAGAATGGTGGAGCGAGCCTATTACCTTGTGGTTTCAGAATTGGCCGCTGTTTGTCGCCAGCCGGAATGCAATATTCAGCCGCGCGTCGAGGAAGCCCTCGCCAAAGCTTGCACCAAGCACGGACATAACCCGGTACGCGCGCAAGCCGCTGCCGCCGCCAATTAGTCATTGCGTTAGCACTCAAAGGTTACTACTGCACTAAGCCCACGTTTGCAATTCCTGAAACGCGGTATCGTCGCGCCCTCATGGTATAATCGGCTGGTACAACTACTACACGTTACGGCTGCTGACGTACCTGCGCTAAAGCGATGGACGAACCTGCGAGTTATCTCTCAACTCTTTTTCTTACCGATACACCAGAGATTCATTTGAGCGCCATGGGGATCGCTCTGCGCCTGCTCGCTGTGTTGCTATTAGTCGGCGCCAACGGGTTCTTTGTCGGCTCGGAGTTTGCGCTGGTATCAGTGCGCCGGCCGCGACTCGAGGCGCGCGCCGCAGCCGGCAGCAAGCGAGCACAGTCTGCTCTGCGTTTGCTCGACAATCCCACGCTTTTTATTTCCGCCACACAAATGGGGATCACGGTTGCCTCGCTTGCGTTGGGGTGGATCGGCGAACCGACCGTGGCCGCCATGTTGGAACCAATTGCATCCAGCATCGCGACTGAGGGACGTGCCGGCTACATTGCGCACCTGCTGGCGATCATCGTGGCGTTCTCTGCGATCACTTTTATGCACATTGTGTTGGGCGAGTTAATGCCAAAGATGATCGCATTGGAACGTGCCGAACCCTTGGCTTTATTTGCCGCGCGTCCGCTGGAGTTGTTTGCGAAAATCTTTCAATGGCCGCTCTGGGTATTTAACTCGACCGGGACGACACTGGCGCGTGCGATTGGGCTGAAGTCGACGTTAGAACATACCGCTGTTTATAACGAGACCGAGATTCGCCAGCTCGTCGATATCTCGCGCGAAACGGGTCACCTGCGCGCAGAAGAGCGGCGCTTGATTCATCGCGTGTTCGAGTTTTCCGATACGCTGGTGCGAGAGGCGATGGTCCCGCGCACCGAAATGGCGGCGATTTCTTCGAACTGTACCCTGGAGCAAATTACACTCGCATTTGAACAACATCGATACTCGCGGCTGCCGGTCTACAGGGAATCGTTGGACGACGTGCTGGGCTTCATTCACAGCAAGGATGTCATGCCATACCTGTTGCGTCCGGAAAAGTTTCGCCTGGAAGACGTGCTGCAAGCGCCGGTTTATGTAGTGGACACTGCCAGACTCGAGGACGTGCTGCGACAAATGCAACGGGCCAAGTCGCACTTTGGATTTGTCGTCGACGAACATGGCGGCCTCGAAGGCATTATTACTCTCGAAGATTTGTTGGAAGAAATTGTCGGCGAGATCTCAGACGAGCACGATGAAGAAGTGAACGAACAGATCAAGCCACTTGGCGAACGAACTTATTTGCTTGATGGCAAGCTTGCGGTACGCGATCTCAACCGCCGTTTGAAGTTGACGGTGCCGGAGTCAGAGGCTTACACAACCATCGGGGGTTTCCTGATGAGGGAGGCCGGCCACGTACTGCACGCTGGCGAAGACGTCCTCTATGACGGACTCGTCTTTCACGTGGAGCGCGTCGAGCGCCGCCGGCTGGTGGAAGTGAAATTAGAAATTCCCCTTCCGGAAAAAAAGCCGGGCGCGTCTGAAAATGGCGGCGCCGCAAAACAGACGCACGCTTAAGATTGATTTGGATTCCCTATAAACCATGAGCCTGATTGAACAGATAAATGCGCGCGAGATTCTCGACTCCCGCGGAAATCCTACTGTCGAAGCCGAAGTGTTTCTGATCGGCGGTGAAATGGGGCGTGCCGCGGTGCCGTCAGGCGCTTCAACCGGCGAACATGAAGCGGTGGAACTGCGCGATGGCGACAAGAAGCGTTACGGCGGCAAAGGAGTTTTGAAGGCGGTACGTAACATCAACGAGGGAGTTGCCCGTGCCCTCGAGGGCATGGACGCGCTGGATCAAGCCGAGATCGATCGTGCGCTGATTGACCTGGACGGCACTCCAAATAAATCGAAACTGGGTGCGAACGCGTTGCTGGCGGTGTCGCTGGCGACGGCGCGTGCGGCGGCTGAGTACACCGAGGTCCCGCTCTACAGATATCTAGGCGGACCAAACGCGCGCACTCTGCCTGTGCCGATGATGAACATCATCAACGGCGGCGCCCACGCCGACAACAATGTCGACTTTCAGGAGTTCATGATCGTTCCGGTTGGCGCCAAAACATTTCGCGATGCTTTGCGCATGGGAACGGAGATCTTTCATTCGTTGAAGGCGGTGCTGAAGAAGCTCGGCTATGCGACCAGCGTTGGCGACGAAGGCGGCTTCGCGCCAAACCTTCGCACTAACGAAGAAGCCCTGGAAACCATTCTGCAGGCGATCACGAAAGCTGGCTACGCGGCTGGAAGCGATGTGCTGTTGGCACTTGATCCAGCGGCCAGTGAGTTCTTTGACGGCAAGTCTTATGTATTCAAAAAGTCGGATGGGCGGAGGCTTTCGAGCGAGCAGATGGCAGCGTTTTGGACGGACTGGGTGCGGCAATATCCGATTATTTCGATCGAAGACGGGATGGCCGAGAACGACTGGACCGGTTGGAAGACGCTCACCGACAGCGTGGGTAAACAGATTCAACTAGTGGGAGACGATCTCTTCGTTACCAACACCAGTTTTTTGCAAAAGGGAATCGACCTGGGTGTAGCCAACTCAATTCTGATCAAGGTTAATCAGATCGGAACCCTCAGCGAGACGTTGAATTGCATCGAGTTAGCGAAAACCCATCGGATGACAGCCGTTATTTCCCATCGGTCTGGCGAGACTGAGGATCCGTTTATTGCCGACCTGGCGGTGGCTACAAATGCCGGGCAAATCAAAACGGGTTCGCTTTCACGAACCGATCGCATCGCCAAGTACAATCAGTTGCTTCGTATCGAAGAAGATTTGCGTGGCGCCGCTGTGTTTCCCGGCCTCGCCGCTTTTTATCAACTTGAGTCCGCGAGCAAGGCTCAGACTTCAAAAACTAAACCACGGAAAACTCGGTAGGACCTGGAATTCAGACATGGCTAATGAGTGGCAGCGCGATGAATATGTCATCAGCGACGATCGCACACGACTGGACATAAAAGTCATCCACGCATTTCTTTCCTCTGAGTCGTATTGGGCGCCAGGCCGAGCCGTGGAAACGGTCCAGCGCTCGGTCGACAACTCCCTCCCGTTTGGCCTGTACCATGGAAAAGATCTGATTGGATTTGCGCGCGTGGTCACTGACTACGCAACCTTCGCGTGGATAGCCGATGTGTTTGTGGTCACGGAATTTCGCGGGCGGGGACTGGCAAAATGGTTAGTGGAAGTGATCTTGTCGCATCCTCAATTGCAGGGCTTCCGCCGTTGGGTCCTGGCGACCAAGGACGCGCATGAGCTTTACCGGCGCTTCGGGTTTCGCGAGTTGCACCGGCCGGAACGCTGGATGGAACGTCCTGATCCAAACATGCAGGAGAACCCGGATTATTGGCACGAGAAGCGTTAACGCCGGGTTGAGAGTGCAGTCACAGCGAAATCTTTGTGGACAAAAAGTTGAATACCAAAAGAGGACCACTTGCCCTGATCATTATTGATGGCTGGGGCTATTCACCCACGCGCGAAGGCAACGCGATCGCGCAGGCGGCCAAGCCTTACTACGACGAACTCGCTGAAAAATATCCACACACATTATTGGAAGCTTCCGGCACGCGAGTCGGGTTGCCGGCCGGAGTTATGGGCAACTCAGAAGTGGGCCATTTGAATCTGGGGTCGGGCCGCGTAGTGCGCATGGATATTTCGTTGATTGATCACGAAATCGCGACCGGAAGTTTTTTTCAAAATGGAATTCTGCAGAACGCGATGATTGGGGCCCGGGAACGCAGTCGAGCGCTGCACCTGATGGGCCTAATCTCCGATGGGCAGGTGCATTCTTCTCAGGAGCACCTTTACGCGCTGTTGCGAATGGCCAGGCAACAGGGTCTGGAGCGCGTCTTTGTTCATTGCTTTCTTGATGGGCGTGATACGCCACCAGCCTCCGGTGCTGAGTACGTTGCAGCTCTACAGGAGAAGATTGAAGAGATCGGGTGCGGAAGTATCGCGACTGTCATCGGACGATACTATGCAATGGATCGCGACAAGCGTTGGGAGCGTACGCAGCGCGCTTATGACCTGCTGGTGAACTGTGTAGGGAGCAGCGCGGTCGATCCGGTGGCGGCTATCAAGGAATCCTACCTGAAAGGACTGACCGACGAGTTTGTTGAACCGCTGGTTATTAAGGATGGCAACGGGGCGCCAATCGCCAGGCTTGAAAACGATGATGCGATTATCTTCTTCAATTTCAGACCCGATCGGGCCCGTCAATTAACGCGCGCGCTCGCCGTGCCTGGCTTCTCAGAATTTCCGGTTCCGAATCGGCCGCGCGTCGATTTCGTTTGTTTCTCGGTCTACGACGTCACGTTTCCGCTGGCCGTAGCGTTTCCGCCGCGACATCACAACAACATTCTCGCCGATGTGTTTAGCGCAGGAGTGCAAAACTTCCGCCTGTCGGAAACTGAGAAATATGCGCACGTCACTTATTTCTTCAATGGCGGCACGGAAAAAGAGTTTCCCTGCGAGCGCCGTCTGCTGGTGCCCTCACCAAAAATTGCGACCTACGATCTCCAACCGGAAATGGCAGCCTTCAAAATAACTAACAACGTGTTACGTGCCATCGACGAAGGCGAAACCGATGTGCTGATCGTAAACTTCGCCAATCCGGACATGGTTGGACACACGGGAAAGCTCGAACCCACTATCGCCGCTTGTCAATACGTGGATACCTGTCTGGGTTGGATAACCAAGGGAATCTCGCGAGCGCGAGGCATAACGCTTATCACCGCAGATCACGGCAACGCCGAACAAATGGTCGATCCTAAAACCGGTCAGCCACACACAGCGCATACGACTAATCCCGTTCCGTTCCATCTGATTGATCCTGCCGCGCGGGGAATGAAGCTGCGAACGGGGGGCGCGCTCGAGGATGTCGCTCCGACAATTATTGGCCTGCTCGGGATGGAGCAGCCTGCGGACATGACTGGCCGCGACTTAAGAGAAGCGAATCATAACAGCGGATGAATGAGGCTTCCGAATCTGAAATGGGTTTTGATCCAAGTAACATTTTAGTAATCGACTTTGGGCAGTTAGGTGACGTGGTTATGAGTCTGCCTGCGTTGCGCGCGATACGCGATAAATTCCCGCGCGCTCGCATCACGGTGGCCGTGGGCAAACCGTGCGCAGATTTGATCGAGCTTTCGCGTTGTGCCGACGAGACTCTGGCGGTCGACCGCGTGGCGTTGCGTGATGGTTTTAAGCCGCTGTCAGTTTTGCGCCTGCTGCAACTGGTGAGAGATGTACGCCGCCGGCAATTTGATTTCGTGATTGACCTGCACAGCTTGTCCGAAACCAATCTTCTCGGTTTTCTCTCCGGAGCTCCCAGGCGACTCTATTCGCGGCGGCCTCGTTCATTGGACTTTCTTGCTAACTTCAAGCCCCGCCCCCCACTTGAAGCGGATCATCGCGAGCGTCATCTGGTGGATCGCTATCTGGATGTTCTGACACCGCTCGAACTTCAAAACGCGCCGGCGGTCCCTCGCCTGGCGACGCGCGCGGTCGACGACCAAAAGATTGAACGCCTACTAAAGAAAGCCAAGGCCGACATTGGCGCTCCGTTGGTTGGGCTTTTCCCTGGTGCTGGTCATCCTAGTCGCTGCTGGCCGTTGGAAAGATTTGCTGAGTTGGCGGACTTTTTGATACGCAATCAGGGAGCCTGCGTTCTTGTGTTTTGTGGGCCGGAAGAGCGTCCGTTACTACCGGCGATGCGCACCTTGTTCCCGAAAGCGACTTTGATTCTGGATCGGTTGAGTATCCAGGAGTTAGCGGCCGCGCAGGCGCGCTTGACGGTGTTCGTGTCAAACGATACCGGCCCAATGCACGTTGCAGCCGCGGTTGGATCTCCCATCGTTCTTTTACTGGACAAGCGCGCGCCCGATAGCTACCTGCCGCGCGCTTCCCAGCGTCGCGTGATCTATAGCAGCACCATTCCCGAGATATCAGTGGAAGAAGTCTACAGTGCCACCCGTGAGTTGCTTGCCACCGCGCGCACCGAAACATTATTCGCCAGCTGAAGTATTATTAAGCCCCCCGTTCCTCTCGTAACAAAAACTAATCTGAAAGAAAGACACATGAGAATGAGAATTCGAATTGCTGTGATTCTCTTGCTTGCGTTCGCCGCCGCTCTGTTTGTGCTAGGTTTTGACCGCGAGCCAAAGGACGCTTCTGCCTATGCAAGTTCGGACAAGTTGGACCACAAGACTCCTGGCGCGACGTCGGAAGCTCGCCGCGCCGCGACGGCGACCGACATCGAACTCGGCAGGGCAATCGATCAGGCTATCGCCGAGAGTAAGTTTGCTTCGGCACGCTGGGGCGTATTCGTAATGTCATTGCGCGACGGGCGGGTCCTTTATTCGCGCGATGGCGATAAGCTCTTCACGCCGGCGTCCAACATGAAGATCTTCACCACCGCAGTCGCTTTAGATCTGTTGGGGTCCGACTTCCGCTGGCGAACTTCCGTCTATGCAGCGGCGGAACCGGATGCCGCCGGAACCATAAACGGGGATCTGACGCTATATGGACGCGGCGCGCCCGATCTAGTTTCACATTCTCAAGAGAATCAATCGTCCCTGGCCCAACTGGCGGATGCACTGTACGCGGGCGGCGTGCGTCGAGTGAAAGGGAATGTAGTCGGAGACGAGAGTTATTTTCAAGGAAATCAGTTTGGAGATGGCTGGCTCTGGAATGATGTTCAATGGTATTTCGGTGCCGAGGCCAGCGCCCTCACGATCCATAGCAATGAGATTAATCTTAGTGTCACGCCGGCAAGTCGCGCCGGCACTGGCGCTGCCGTAACGGTGGATCGAAGTCCTGACTTTTTTAAGGTTGTAAATAATGTGGCTACTCGAGAATCGAGCATCAAGCCCCGGGTGGGTATCAACCGGGGCCGCGCCGACAACGAGTTTGTAGTTTGGGGAGAATTCCCGGCCGGTGGAAGAGGTTTCAGTGCGCGCCTTTCCGTTCCGCATCCTGCGTTCTGGGCTGCGAACTTGTTGCGCGATGCGCTGGTCGCTCGTGGGATCGTTGTTGACGGCCAGCCTGTTCAGCGCGACTTTCGCGCGCCAGAGCAATTCGATCCTCAGAAAGCTTTTGAGTTGGCAGCGGTCACGAGCAAGTCGCTTGCAGAGATTGTTACGGAAACCAACAAGCGAAGTATTAATCTAAATGCGGAGTTGATTCTCCGCACACTTGGGAAAGAGCGCGGCGTTATGGTTCCCGCCAGCGATAGGCAAGCGCGAGAACGCGGGGACGATGAAGCCGGCCTGGCGGTGATCAGGCTCTGGCTGGAGCGGTCGGGCATCAGTAGCACCCGCTTGGCGTTACATGATGGATCGGGTTTGTCGCGACTGGATCTGATTACTCCGGAAGCTGCGGCTCGCTTACTGGCAGCGACAGCGAAAACCTCAATTTTTGGTGCGTTTCAAAGTTCACTGCCGATAGCAGGAAAAGACGGTACGCTCTATTCGAGGATGGAGGGCACGGAAGGTCGCATCGTCGCCAAGACCGGTTCTCTGACATATGACGATGCCCTCTCCGGTTATGCAACAACGTCCGACGGTGAAACCCTGGCTTTTTCGATTATTTGTAATGACGCCACCGCGCGAGGCAACAGCTCGTCGGTTATCGACCGAATCGGACAGGCATTGGCCGATTATCCTTCCTCAAATCGTCAAAAACTCCTCAAAAAATAGGGATTTCACAGGCCGCCCATCTGTGTTTGTCCTAGACAAACTCTGTTGAACTCGCTATTATGAGCGCTGCCGTTTTGAACGGCTGTACTGGACTAGCGGCCCCCAGGAACCAGAGTTCCAAATACAGTTCTCACCTTCCAAGCGGAAAATCGTTCCAACAGGAGATCCCTATGACAAAGCGAGTTTGTAGCATCGTTGTCACTTTCATGCTGACCGGCTGTGTCGGAGTGTTGCAGGCGCAAGGTAACCTCGCCGCCAAAGCAAACTCTTTTCAACCGCAACCGCCGAGCGCCCCGGCCGCGACTGAGAACGATCGCCTACAGGATGGACTTGTCGGTCCGGTGCGGCGCATAAAGACCGAAATCGCAAAACTGGCGAACGTCTCCGGCAAATCAGTTGAGCAAAAAAGAGTCATGCTTGAGTCGTCTGCCTATGATCTGAAAGGCAAAAAGATTGAGAACGCGTACTTTCCTGTGGCGGGAGCGACGCTCACCGGCCGAGAGGTTTACAAATACGACGACAAGGGAAACATCAGCGAGATGACGTTGCACACCTCCGATGGTTCGCTGATCAGCAAAGAAGTTTATAAATACGATTATGACTTCGCCGGCAACTGGACCAGGATGACCACGTCAGTGGCGGTGGTCGAAGGTGGAAAGCTGAGTTTCGAGCCCACCGAAGTCACCTACCGCACAATCATGTATTACCTCGACGAGAATATGGAGAAGATGCTGCAGCCAGCGCCCGTGCCAGTCTCGTCGCCCTCCGGAAATGTGGTGGCAGGTTCGTCGCCAAAGGCGGGAGAGGCTGGCTCGCAACCCGTAAGCAAGCCCGAAGTCAACAAACTTGCGGCGGCGGTTCCCGCACCTGCCGCACCTGATAAGTCGCGTTCCTCGGTGGCGCTACCCAGCGATGCGGGTAACCCAATAGCGACTAAAACATCCGCAGTCGAAACCGGCAGTGAGCCACCTGCCATGCCCGCAGTGAAGCCACTACTCAAGCCCGTGTCGGGTGGCGTGCTGAACGGAGCCGCCTTGAATCTTCCGTCGCCGGTTTATCCTGAAGTGGCGCGACGCATGCGGGCTTCGGGCCAAGTGACGGTCGAAGTAGTTATCGACGAAAACGGAAAAGTCGTATCGGCCCGCGCAGTAACTGGAAACACTATGCTGCGTGATGCTGCCATACAAGCAGCACATCGTGCTCGCTTCTCTCCCACCAAGCTTTCGGGTCAACCGGTGAAGGTCGCCGGCGTCATCAATTACAATTTCAACCTTTCTCAATAGCGCCCTTCTCTGCAAGGGTCGGTCGCCCGGCTGACCCTGAGGAACTCCCCCGCGCTTTCTTGCTTCCACAACCTGAGGAGTAACGCAATGGCATTGACTGGTGAGCTAAGCGATCTGTCGCTGGCTGAATTGATCGAATTCTTCTGTAATCAACGAAAGACCGGCTGTCTCAAGATTATTTATCCACACGGTGCCGGCTATTTCTACCTGCAGGCCGGCTCAGTGGTGCACGCGCGGATCGGTTCCTTGCGCGGCATTGATGCGGTCTATTCGGCGCTGACATTGCCAAATGCTTCGTTCACATTTAGTCCTCTGGTGGAAGCGCCTGAACGCAGTATCAACCAGCCCTGGACCCAAGTGGTTCTCGAAGGCTTACGCCGCATGGACGAGGGTGTGATACCCGGGGAAGCCTTTCCCGCAGGCTATACACCCGATGAGGACGAAGGAGAGTTTGATCAGGATGCGTCACCAGCCGTTTCGGACGGGACGTCTCATCTGCCGGGTTTTCTATCCGGGTTTGGTGGAGACGCAGCGTCCCGACGGAGCAAATTGGTCACCGCGGCGGTAGTCGCAGTCATAGTTTTGATAGTTGCAGTGGTAGGCGTTCCTGCCGGGTGGTATAGCAAGAAGAAAGCGGTCGCAGTAGCTTCGCAGCCAGCGCCTGTAGTGGAGCAATCAGCGACATCTGCGCCGGTTGACATGACAACGGCACCCGTGGAGCCTGCGGTGTCTGACAGTTCAGTCCATGCTTCCGATGCGGCATCACTGGCGGCTCGTCGCGAACGTGAAGCACGCGACCGCGAAAGGGCCAAGGCTCGTGAGGAGAAAGCGGATGCTGCGGCCGCAACGAAACCTCCTGTGGTTCAGGACGGAAGTGGCGACGCCGCTAAGAAACCAACGGCCTTATCTTCGGCTCCGAAAAAGATCACGGTTCAAGTTAGTTACGATGAGAACGGCCGCGTCACACAAGCTTCAGGCGGCGATGCAACGGCGTTGCGAATTGCGCGGCAAAAACGCTTTCCGGCTGGAAAGGCCGGGTCAACTACCGTAACGATTCCCATCAATTAAGGCGCCGCGTGCCGCAACGCATCGGAGCGCGGCAAACATAATAAAAGAAGGCAAGAGAACATCTCTTGCCTTCTTTCTTTTTTACGGAGCTTTCGTCGTTATTTAGGGAGTAGCAACAAGCTCCATAACCTCGTCTTCTGTCAGCACTGCGTTGGAGTTTTTGGCGTGATCATAGATTCGTCGAATCCGTTCTTCGTTTGCTTCGATGCCCCGAGTCTCAAGCCAGTAAATGACATTCGATTTGCCGCTCATCGGCCCAATCTCGATCATTTGCTTCATGCCGAACAAGCCGGCGGGAACACCCGAGTAAATCAGATCAGCTAGTTGGGTATCACCCTTGCGATAGCTCTTGATCACGGCAGCAGCATGAACTCCGGTTGCCGTACGAAACGCGTCATGTCCGAACACCGGATAGTTCAGCGGGATTGTCCAGCCGCAAGCGTCCGCTGCCGTATCGCAATATTCACGCAGGCGCGAAACGTCATTGTCGATCCATCCTAATAGTTTTAGATTCACCAGCAGCTGATCCATGGGGGTATTGCCCACGCGCTCCCCCATACCTAACGCCGACCCATGAAGCTGATCGGCGCCGCCTTCGATCGCGGCAATGGAATTGATAACTCCGAGACCGCGATCCTGGTGTCCATGCCAATCCAGCCGCACATCTTCTCCCTGCTCCTGAATAATACTTTTTACGAATCGCACGACGGAGCGGGCGCCATCTGGCGTTGCGTGGCCCACGGTATCGCAGACGCATACGGCGCGAGCTCCATGACGAATCGCCGTGGTATAGAGTGCGCGTATCGTTTCCGGGTCGGCACGTGTCGTGTCTTCGGTGACAAACATCACGGGCAGGCCCTCGCTCACCGCAAACGTAACTGCTTCTTCGGTGAGTTGCAGCAGTTTATCCAGGGTCCATTCCTCGGCATAAAACCGTATCGGCGAGGATCCGATGAAGGTGCAGGCTTCGATGGCTATGCCGGCGCGTTGCGAAATCTCAACGATAGGTGCGATATCGCTCCGAATCGTGCGGGCAGCGCAATTGGGCCTAATCTTCAGATTCTTCTCGGCAATTTCGCGCGCCAAACGCTCGACGCCTGCTGCATGTGTGCCGCCGGCGCCGGGTAGACCTATGTCGGCAGTATCAATCTCCAGCGCATCCATTAAATGCAGCAGCGCAATCTTTTTCTCAATCGAAGGCTCGCATACGGATGGCGACTGCAGTCCATCCCGCAACGTTTCGTCGTCAAAGCCGATGTGGCGGTCCGGCGCACGGAGCGACGGTTCGATGCGATTCCAGTCGTAGATTAATTCTTCAACGGACATGAAAGATTCTCATTGATAGCTTTTGGTGAAAGTAATTGGTGATCGATTCGAGTGGGATTACAGCAACCGTTAAGATGAAAGTCAAGGGAGGGTAAAACAGCACGTTTTGACGTTCGCTGGTGGTGTGTTATAGCCTCTCTCGGATTTTTTGACTCTGCGGTTGAGGTTTCAAAACCTTGGGTCGGTCAGGTTCCCGAACTTTGATAAACACCGTCGGGCTCGGTTCCGACCGGGCGGCGAAGATCATGGCGGTGCGAGCCGGCATCGCGCGGGTCGCCGAGATCGATGCTGCCTGGAGTAACGCCCGCGTGGTTGCCCGGGCGGTAACGACCAGCGTACCCGCAATGCCGCTGACTGATTGGCAGTTGATGCAAGGGGCCCGCGAACGTGCGCTGGCAGTTATGGAGATATTGCTGGAACAGAACCTCGGCGCCGATCTGTACGTCGGACTCGAAGGTGGCTTCCATTCAATATCGGTGGACGGAGAGTGGCACACGTTTCTGCGAGGCTGGGCCTACGCCACCGATGGAACAAAAGGAAGTTTTGGAGCGGCGCCTTCAGTCAGCGTTCCGGACTCAATCGTGAAAAGCGTCGTGGAAGGCCGTCGCGAATTGGGCCTCGTGATTGACGAAGTTGCGGGCGCCCGCGACGTGCGCAGCCGGCAAGGCGCATGGGGAATTCTTTCACGCGACTTACTGACGCGGGCGATGAGTTTTGAAGCCGCGCTGATTGCCGCCTTCGCGCCCTTTTACAATCCTGAGCTGTACGACTGAATCGACCGCAGCAGCTGCAACTTAGAAAGTGCTAAGAATTAAAAACAAATATGGAAGAACGTTTCGCACAAGCAGATCACGAGCCAACCTCTTATTCGCGACCCAACGCGGGCTGGATTGAAGTTATTGCCGGCTCGATGTTCTCAGGTAAATCAGAGGAGCTAATTCGCCGTCTGCGTCGAGCAAAAATCGCGCGGCAAAAAGTTCAGGTATTCAAACCGGAAGTTGACACGCGCTTTTCGCAGGACCACATCGTGTCCCATTCTGAGATGCGACACGAATCATCCAAAACCCGCAGTGCTGCTGACGTGTTGGCCCGGGTTGAGAAAGATACCGAGGTCGTCGGTATTGACGAAGGCCAATTCTTTGACAATGAATTGGTGGAAGTTGCGAACACCCTGGCCCAGCGCGGGGTGCGAGTAATTATCGCGGGTCTTGATCAGGATTACACGGGCAAGCCCTTCGAGCCGATGCCACAACTCCTGGCGATCGCGGAGTACATAACCAAGACCCATGCGATCTGCATGAAGTGCGGCCAACCCGCCAACTACTCGCAACGCACCTTCGAATCCGAAGAGCGCGTTGCCGTCGGCGCCGCCGACATGTACGAAGCCCGCTGCCGCAGATGCTTTGTCCCCCACGCGGATGCACCGACGGTGCATGACGAGTAAACCCGCAGAGGTTGACAGGACTGTCCGTTTGACCCGCGGCAGCTTTTTGATGATCCGTCTCCGTCCGTCAGCCGTAGACGCCCCATCTTTGAGTATCACTGGAATTCTCAAAGGACCGAGCGCCCTGCATGGCGGTTCCCGTCGGCGGATAAGTTTCGAACTGAAACTTCTCCGGTTAAGAAAATCGCTCGGAGCAGGAATGCCTCGAGCGATTTTTGTTGTGGAATCAGTTTGGGATTCAGCCGTGGAGCCGTGGCTTCCTGCAAGATATGATCGGCGGCCTTCTGAGTATTTTGACGCGCGGGATCTTAAGAAGTTGGGGATCTGGATCTGGAATACCGCTGTCTTGGACAACCTGTCCTTGAGCACCAGGCCGCTAGGGGAAGCCGTCCCCTTCACCAAATCCAACTCCCATACAAGGCGCTCTATCAGTGCCTTTCCTGCGCTTCTTCTCAAGGCGTCGCAAGCGCCTGAGGTACTCGTCGGTGATACAGAGGCCCAGAGGAGCCTCGTCGGCGCCCTGGGTTTTCATCTCGAGCCTGAATTTTTCCGGCGTAGCGAGCTTCGTAAGCTTAAAGTTGAGATCGAAATCACTGTCGGTGCACTTTTCATCGTCTTTAAAGCACTCATTGCTGAAGTAAATCTCGTACCTCGTGCTGGGATTGAGTTTTAGCCGAATCACATCGGCATTCCCGTTGAACTTGACCAACACCGATTGCCCCAACGTGAGGGGAATATCGGCAGCCATAATCTTGGCAATGTATCCAAGGTCTTTCCCCGTCCCGGGAAACGGTCCGTTGACTCCTTGAAAAGTCGAGTTCGTGCGTTGATAGGTGTAGAACTGTCCGTTCTTAACGGTTAACTTAGTTTTGGGCTTCTCCTTATCAAGCTTCTTACCGTAAATACCGTCAAGATCGAGCAGCCATCGGAAATCGTTTATCTTTCCGGTGATCCGATCAAACGCGCCAGGTTCGTTATAGAACGACACACCGCTACTTTGTCCCTCAACTTCTACTGATATTTTCTTGATGAAAACCGGATCGGTGCTATCAGTTGTCGCGAATATCTTTCGACATTTGGCGGTGATTTCGAAAATCGTAACTTCGACCGGGTGATCATGATCATCCCTCAAGAATGCGATATCACACTCCTTGCCTCTGTGGCAGAAAGATGTGAGTCCCTGAAAAATCAATCGCACACCTGGATTTGTCTCAACCGGAGGCGTGGGCGATGTGGGCCACTTCGGAGGAACTGCGAACTCAAGTTTAATGGACTTACTGCGCGGTTTTCGCGCTGGCGGACGTCTTTGTGCTTGGGCAACTAGCTTACTGAAGAGCGGGACTGAAGCCAGCATGGCCAGTAAACTTCTTCGATTTAGATTAGTCATATAAGGGCTCCTTCTCCGCGTGAGTCTCTCGAAGCGGTTTCCGATCAGCGTTTCTCACCCTTTGTTTGTGTGCGGCCACGTCAATACTCCGCATAGCCGCCAATGGCGACGAAGGCGGCCCAGTTCAAAGTTCCCTGTGAACCGGGTGGTGGGTGATTAATCATGTAAAGCTGCGCCAGGCGCAACGCCTCGATTGTGGGTTTATCCTCCCGAGTTCGGTATTCGTGAAACTTGATCATCAGGTCCGCCGTCGATTCGGAATCAACCGGCCATAGGCTTGCCACCACAATAGGAACGCCGGCGACTAGAAACGGCCGCGCCATGCCAATTGCTCCTTCCCCCCGGTAAGCACGTTCGATTCCGGTCTGGCACGCCGACAGCACTACCAAACGCGCTCGCGGAAGATTCATCTCATAGATCTCCGACGCTTGGAGAAATCCGTTGTTCGCATGATGACTGCTGACACCGTCTTGCCGGCCGCCGGTAAGCAGAAGCTTAGTAAGCAGCGACGAGCGGGCATCGGTGACCGCATGCGTGGCGACGTGAATCACATCGGCACCCTTCAATTCATGTTTAACTCTGCTTGCTAAAGCATCCGCGCCTATCAACAAGGTTCTGGAGCGATAGGCTGCAGCGACTGCTCTCGCTTCACGATCGGCGCCGGGCAGTCCCGGTAATCCGGGAAAGGCATTTTGATCGAAATTTGGCTTTCCGACACTCAAAACCCTTTCGTCCCGCGCGCCGCCTTTTTTCTTTGCCTGGTCAGAAGTCCAGATCAAAACGGTGGCGCTCGGGACTGTCTCGATCGCGTAATTTTCAATCAGGTACTTATTGGTGGCCGGAGAAATAAGAGTGGTAAAAGGCAGGTAGTGCAAAGCCTTGTCGGCCGCGATGAAGGTCTGAAGATTAGGATCGAGACTGCTCTCGACCGGACTTATCAGCCGAGCGTAAAGTTCTTTGGCTGTTGTCCGGCGCGTTTCCTCGTCGGCGCTGGAACCTTTCCTGACCAGCTTCTGATAGTCGTAAATTGAGCGCTCGAACTCGGCTTGTTCGAGTCCAACCATCGCGCTCTGGAAGTTCCTTTTCGTAATGACCCAAATGATCAATTTGTCCGGCAACAGCGAGTATTCAACGATCTGAACCCCTTCGGGCAAACTCGATTGAATCTGGTCCAACTTGAGATTATCGGTATGCGAACCGAGGTCGATGTCCGGCAACCTCCGGCCATCCTCCACCCGGGCTCCACGTTTCATCATTTCGCTAAGGGAACGCGCGCGCGAAGCTTCGGCATATTCGAAGGCGCGTTTCTCATCTTTGAGACGCGAGTACGCAAAGTCCGCAGCGATGTCATAGGTGTCCTGGCCGGCATCGAAAAACATGTCCCGATTACTTTCTTCAGAAATCTTTGGCCGGTTCGCCTCAAGGAGTGCGAGCACAGTTCCCAGTTCCACCCTGGCCGCCTCGTTCTCCTGAAGAGCAATCAGGGCGCGAAGCTTTTCTTTGTGAGCTTCGTAGAGGTAAGCATAGAATTTGAGTTGCTGATAGATTGAAATTGATTCGTCGAATTTCTGGATGGCGATTAGCTGGTGACCCGCAGCGAGGTGAAGCTTTCCCAGCGTTAAGGTTGCATGAGCCACGACATTCTTGCGACTGCTTATATCGTCGATGTTTTGCCCCTCAGCCAGGGCTTTTTCGCCGCTCTTGATCGCTGCGTCATAATTCTTCTGTTCGCCAAGGAGTACCCCCATCTGTTCCCAGGTCCGGGATCTGAGCAAAGCCACGTTTGAGGCGTTGGCCAATCTCAGAGCTTCCTGCTGGAAGGCCAACGCCGACGACGGAAAGTCGAGAAAATGAAAATTGAGCGCGCCTTGAACGTACAACTGCCAGGTAAGCTTCGGATTGGGCCCAAGCGTGTCGGCCAGCTCAACCGCTTCATTTAGTGACTCCAAGGAGCCGCGATAATCTCCCAGGGCCAGCTGGGTTGAAATGTTTTGTCCCAGGCAGCGGACTCCCAGGACCGTATCTTGAATCTCCTGGGACATTCTTAGTCCGCGATTCGCATAGTCGAGAGTTTTTGAAAATTCGCCCAGACTCGATTCCGCATCGGCTAGCGCCGGGAAGGATTGCGCAAACAGGGATCGATAGTGTCGCGTTTCAAATTCCTCGGACAGGCGCTGGAATATCAAAATACTCTCTTCGGGCTTTGGAATTCTCAGGTAACAATAGCCCGCAAGGCTGTCAGCAAGCAGGCTCTCGCATTCGTCGGCCAAGACGAGAAAAGACTCTTTGGCCTGAAGATAGAAGGCGCTGGCTGGTTTCCATTCCCCTTTTTCATAAAGCTTCCTGGCCTCTTTCATCAGCGTGCGCGCTTGTAGGAGCTTGCTCTGCTTATCGGCGCCGGTTCGCCGATAGAATCGAGCCAAATCAGATGTATAGCGATCGCCAACTCTGGTTTCCTCAACCCTTCCGGCGTATGAAATCCTCTGCAATACGTCGGTCGCCGCCACGCTGGAGCCATTGGTTGCCAGACGCAGATAGTCATCGAGCAGGGCTTCGACAATTGAGTTACCAAAACGGGTGCGGCTGCGGCTCAGCGCTGCCCAAGCCTCTTCGTTATTTTGGAACTGGTAAGCCGCCAGAAAATCCTGCGGTAGATCCTGGCTGGATCGTGAGGCCCGTTCACTTTGTTCCTCCAGCTTCCGGAGACGCTCCCGGGCCTCAATCGCCCAAAGGGAAGTCGAGTCGGCGGCCAGATATTGCTTCCATTCCACTTTTGCTTGCTCATGGAGTTGCTGGTACTCGCTGCACAAGGCACGGTTAAAGAGGGCTTCGAGAAGACTGGGATTAAGGCTCAGAGCTCTCGTGAGATTTTCGCGTCCGCGCGCCAACTCCTCAGCGGCCCTGCCTGGTTCAGCTCCCGCCTTATCTTTTTCTCCTTTCTCGATAAGCGCGGCGCCCAAATCGCTGTACAGTTGCGCATTGAGGGGATCACCCTTTAGAGACGCCTCAAAATTCTCTTGGGCTCGCTCATAGTCTCTTTTGGCCAGGTAGACTTTGCCAAGGGCGTGATAGACGGCTGGTGTGGGATTCTTTTTGAGCTCCTCCTGCAACCCCAGTTCGGCTCGGGTCAATGCGTTTTGATCTAGTTTCTCGTTGCCGGGCCCGCGGGTGGGCGAGTAAGGCGCATAGTCCAGTCTCGAAATTCGTAACTCAAGCGGTCGCTGTTCGCGGTAGGCGGCATTCAACGCCAGCAAACCCTTCTCAACTTCTGATTGGTGAAAAAAGATTTGCCAGGCGTAAAACCCTCCGATAGCCAGCAGGAGCGAAGCGGCTATCGCCAGGTAACGTCTGAACGGTCTCTGCTTGTATCGCTTCTCAGTGTCCAACTCAGATTTTCGCTGCTTCAAGGTGAGCGCGAATTTCAGCTTGTCCCTGCGGGCAGGAGATTGGAAAAAATCCTCTTCCACATGCTTGAGATCTTCCCCGTCGAACTTGCCCGCAATGTAATCGTCGGTTACCTCATTGACGACAATGTCGTACTCCTCAGCAAAATCGGGTTCGGTGAGCAGGCGCAGTTCGACCTGCTCCTCTTCGGCCTCGGTAAGGTGGCCCAGCAAATATTCTCTAATCTTATGTTCTTCTGCCCGGGCCATGGCTGACGCTCCTGGGGAAGGCACCGCTATCTAACATGCTTCTGGCGACACTTTTGTTTGCTTGTCAATATTTTTAAGGCAATTCTTAACACATTCTTCCAAATCGCTTCTGATGTGATGAGCCCGAAGACGCAAGGCGCCTTTCGAAATTTCGAGCTCCTCGGCCATGATCTGGTGCTGCTTAATCTTGTTGTGTCCTTCGTAAACGTGGTAGTCAAGGATCAGTTCACGTTTTTTGGGAGTGAGGAATTCCAGGCATCGCAGCAGACAGTCATATTCGTCACTCCCGTTCGTTACTTGAATCGACGCTACCGGGGTTACATCTGTTGCTATTTCCTTTGGTCTATAAGCTTCGAGAATGAGGTAGCGAGCGACGCCATGAAAGTAATGGGCCGGGTTTCCCACATAGCTGTCGCGGATTTCCGGCAAGCGCTTGGTTACGCGCTCGATGGCCTCATCGGCCAACGTCTCGGCATCGCAAAACCCCTTACCGACGAAGATGCGAATCAGACCGGCACGAATGGTTTCGTATTTCTGGCCCGCGGTGTCGCGGTCAGGATCCAGCCAGTCCAGCAAGGCATCAAATGGTTCTTGTGAGTCAGCCAATTAAGCCTCTTAGCAGGTCCGCCAAAAATTTCGGCCGATTGTCGCGCAATCGGAAGACACCTTGCCAACCTTGACAAGGCTGATCTTTCGCTGCCGAGACCAACGCCCACCGCGGTGTCCCAGGCTCCTCATAATTCTGTAGGGAGAGAGGATCTGACCGTTTCATACGTGAAGATTCCCCAGTCCTGGTTCGCGAAATAGACTTACGGTTGAAGACGTCCCAGGAAGAGACAGGTCGGGAAACTGACTGAGCGAGCCATTGTACTCTTGAGTTAGGCTATTTCAAGCTCAAAACAATAGCTCGTGTTGGTGCCAGTTTGAAGATCTTTCACAACGGGGCTCAGCTTGGTGGGCTAGTGAAACTCAATAATCAGAAACTGTCTTAACGGAATAACATAATTGAGTGACAAACGAGGTGTGAATGTCAGTAACGAGGACGAGGTGGTGGACAATGACGCTCGCCGCGGTTTTCGCAAGCGAGCGTCAGTGGGCGGGGGTGAGAACAGGTTCCGGGGCTAATGGTCCAAAGGGAAACTCGGCCGGTCAAAACGTCCATGTCGCTGGGGAACATCATCGAACGTTTTTGGATCTTCATTCTTAATGATCCAAAGAGAAGAAACGTTTCAGACGATTTGGCTTGCTTAAGAGATCCCGCAGTTCGGGCGGACAGCATTGGGCGCTACGGCCGGCTCTTCGGTATTGCCCGAGCCGGACGTTGGCCTGAGGTTGAATACAACCAATTCAGCGACTCGATTGACATAACATAGCGATCTGTTTAATCTGCGCCTACTTTCGTCATAGCAGTCGCCATTGATTTCGACTGTGACCGGATACATCAATTGCGTCGCCACCAGCACGGCGCTGGTGAACCCGGCGTTCGCTGGTTCTTTTGTCTCCATATTTAATTCTCGCGAAACCATTGCCCGAGGCCGATAGATGCTTTGCTGAATGACGCCTACAGCAGAAGCGAGATAGTTGCCCCAATGAAAAAACAGTGGGAAATTAGCCAGGAGGACTTCGACCGACTACTCGATTGGCTGGACTCCGATCGGGACACTGCCGGCAGGAAGTATGAGGCGATCCGACAGAGGCTGATCAAGATTTTTACTTGTCGGGGCTGTAGTGAAGCTGAAGATTTGGCGGATGAGACTATCAATCGCGTGACGGTAAAGCTTCAGGAAATAAGTGAAACCTACTCAGGGGATCCGGCCTTGTATTTCTATGGAGTCGCTCAGAAGATCCATCTCGAATACCTGAGACAGATGCGACCACGACCGACGCCGCCACCGCCGGTGGTAGAACCGGAAGTGGACGAGCAGGAATATGAATGTCTGGACCAGTGCCTTAATCGCTTGCCGGGTGACAACCGCCGTCTGGTTCTTGAGTACTATCAGGACATTAAGCGCGCCAAGATAGACCACCGCCGGCGCTTGGCGGAACAACTGGGCATCGCGGTGAATGCGTTGAGAATTCGCGCTCATCGCATACGCTCGCAGTTACAACGGTGCGTGACTGGTTGCCTGGAACAGAAGACCGTAAACTGAAACGCTTTCAGGGCTATTGCCATAAGTATTTAGGGGGGGCGGTGTCTTGTTTCTAAAGGCACCTCGCAATGGAGTTCGCCAGCCAAGATCGATCGTTACTCAAACTGTATCTGTTGGGTTCACTGGCCAGTGAAAGCCGTCAGGAGTTTGAGCAGAGCCTGATGGTGAATCCGCAGGCCTATGAGGAGCTGGAAGCTGCCGAGGACGACCTTGTCGATGAATACCTCGCCGGCGTTTTAAGCGCAGAAGAGAAAACCCAGTTCGAACAGAACTTCCTCGTCACTCCGGAGCGGCAGCAGACTTTGCGATTCGCGCGCACGTTGCGTCATTATGTACATCAGGAATCGCTTCCCGAACCGGCTCCAACTGCCTCGTTCTGGGCGGGCTGGGGGAGTAGCAGGCCCACGATGCGAATCGCGACGGCCTTCGCTGTTTTGCTAATCGTCGTGGCCGGACTCTGGTTCTATCGAACTCGGACAACCGTACCTTTGTCTGTTGCCGAGCTGACATTGAACCTCAACGTTAGCAACAACCGCGCTGATCCGGTTGCGGTTACCAGGATAAAACTTGGACCTCAGGCTGGCTTGCTTAGAATTACCCTAAACTTACCGCCAAACTTGAATCCGGCGAGTCGCTATCGAGCAGAATTGGATACTACGGAAGGTGCACAGAGGACTTTGGAAACATCTCGGCGGGACGCGCAATCGGTTTTGGTAGATATTCCAGCGAACCAATTGCCCCCTGGCCAATACGCTTTGAAACTCTACTCAATAGGTGAAGCCGGCAATGAGCAGAGAGTTGGCAGTTCGTTCTTCACGGTCGAACGTTAAGACGCTAAGCGCTTTTCATTTCACCCCGCCGCCGCCACCACCAAGCTCCGCCTGACAATAGCAACACGAGCATCACGCCCGTGATTATCTTCAATTGGAATTTCCCCCGTGGTGCCTGGGGCGCATGAATCGTGTGTTGATAGTCACCCTGTAACGTAAATGCGGCCCAGAAATAAGGAGAATGCCAGAGAGGTTGCTGGCGAATAGTGTTCTGCGCTTCTCGAAGGGCCGCCGACGGCGGCATTCCTCGTTGCAGCATGTTCGCGTAGAAATGCTTCATCAGTTCCGCAGTTGCTTCATCGTCCACCTTCCACAAGCTGGCAACCACGCTCGAGGCGCCGGCGTACATGAAACCGCGCGTAAGTCCGATTAAGCCCTCGCCGCGCACGTCTTTGCCCAAACCTGTTCGGCACGCACTAAGCACCACAAGATCGACCGGCGCTCGCAGGTCATAGATTTCTCGCAACCCAACAAATCCCTCCTGCGGCTGTCCTTCGCGATTTACTGTCGACAAGATCAGCCCCGAGTTTTCAGGGCGAACCGGATCGAGAAAACCGTGGGTGGCGAAATGAAGGATTGCGAAGCCGGTGAAATCTGTCGTGCGCAAACGCTCGCGCGAAGCTTCGAACTCGGTGGCCACGAAGCTTCCCGTATCCGAAACCAGATTCCGCAAATTCGCCAACTCGTACCTGGCGTAAAAGAGCCTTTGCATGAGCGCGGGGTTGAAAGAGTCTCCGGCGACCTCAATATCGCGCAGGGAATGATCCAACCGCCGGTCGTCAGAGGGCCGCAGTTGTGCTATTTGCTGGCTGTTGTTCGAGTCGTTGGCCTGCGCGTAGTCTGAGGCAAATTTCGGATCGCCAAAGGCTGCCAGTAACTTGTCAGGCGGTCGCCGCCGCGCAGTTTCCTGACTCATCTGTCCCAGGATAGAGGCCGATGGAGCGTTGACAATTTCGTAGCTCGCGACCATGGGCTCGTCTTGATCCGCGCGGGGATGCAGGATTTGGAAAGGTATGTAATTTAAGGCCTCGTCCGCTACGACAATGACCCGGCGCTGTTGCAGCTCTGACGCGACGGGTGCCAGAATCATTTCACTCAGCTTACTAACGGACGCGCTTAGCTCGTTCTGCGTGTCCGCTCCGGGCGGAGTTGTCAAAAACTTATAAACCTCTCCTGCGGCGCCATTGATTGTGGCGGCGGCGGGCAATTCGTGGCTGCTGATACTGTTGCGAGTCACGATCCAGGCATAGCTATGTTCCTCGCCCAGCGAGTATTCCAAGAGCGCTGTCTGGTCATCCACAAAAACCTGTTGCTGGAGTTTTGCCAGGTCCCAACTCTGCGGGCGATTCATCTGGTCGTACGCAGGGAAGCGGGCGCGAATGGTTTCAGTGACTGCCTTGTATTCACCATCAAGCCGGGCCAACTCGACATCTAATTTAGTCAGCTCTTCTGGTTCGTGATGGCGGGCCAACATACTCACTTTCTCATCTTCCTTGACCTGCAGTGCTTGACGCGTTGATTTTTCACGTTGAGCCAACTGAGGATCGACACCCGGGGCGAGGGTTGTTTGCATGGCGCGCAATAATTCCGCCAGCGAGCGCGCGCGCGCCTGTTCGCTAGCCTGAAACGCGCGCACCTCCCAACCCTGGCCCGGATGGGCTTGATGTTGGCGCATGAGGCATTCGATATAACTCTGATAGCGTTCGTGGATCGCCGCCGAGAAGGCAACCATTAAGTCGCTGCTCGTCGAGCCGCGTCTAATGTTTTCAGTAACGTCAATCGACTGCCTCAAGTAATCTTCCGCCGCGTCCAGGGCGTTCGTCCGCAGTTCCAGTTTGCCCAGCGCAAAGAGTATGGCTGATTCGTTCACGCGGTCGGTAAGGCCGCGGAAAGCGGTAAGCGCCTTCTGATAAGTGTTCCGCGCTCTGCCAATATCCTTCTGTTGTTGATATACCTCGCCGATGAGGGCCAACGTGCGTGACCGTTCCATGGTGTTTCCCGCTTTTGAAAAGCCATCAAAAGCAGCCTGAAGCCGGCTGAGCGCTTGCGGATAATTATTCAAGGCGAGATAAGTGCGCCCCAGGAAGTCGTCACAAAAGGCCATGAGGGTGGTGTCCTTGCTGGACGCAGCTTCATTGCGAGCGGTTTGCAGGCTATCAAGAGCTTCCTGAAACTTTCCCAGGAAGTACTGAGCTCTGCCAATTGACCAACCCATGGCCATAACCGCGCGCTGATTTTTGGTCAGCTGAAAGTACTCAAGCGCCTCGCGATATTTCCCCAGAGCTACCTCAGGCATTCCACTTTCAAGAAAGGCCTCAGCCAGCCCGCCGGTTATCTGCCCCATTTTGTAAGGCTCGGCCTGGGGATCAATCATGGATTCGGCCTCGGCGTGAAAAGCGAGCGCGTTCTGCCAGGCGCCTTTCCGGAATTCAATATAGCCAAAGTAGATGAGTACCGATGCTTGTTCATTCACCTCGTCCAGCTCGCGATAGAGGCTGAGCGCCGCGTCAAGTGCACTGGTGGATTCTGTCAGGTTGTTTTGCGTCAGGTGGTCGTGCCCAATAACTACATAGGCCTCCGCCATCCCTCGTTTGCGACCTATTGATTGCCAAAGATTGAGCGACTCGAGCGCTGTCTGTAGAGCGAGAGCATGATCGCTGTGATTCTGACAATCGCTGAGCGTGAGCAGTGCCTCTGCCTGTCCCGCAACATAACCGTTTTCCCGGCTAAGAACGATCGCTTCATCAACGTGAGGCGTTGCCAGATCACACTTGCTGAGGTAGTCGAAGCTCGAGGCCAGTCCGTTAAGACTGTCGATGCGGGTTTTGACGTCGGGTTGATGCTGGAGGAGCTCCAGGCCTCGCTGAAAGGTTTTGACTGCCTCTTCGGGCACGTACATTCGTATTTGAAAGCGGCCCACACGATTTAACGTGCGGACCGCTTCTATCCACTCTCCGGAGCTTTGCAGTTCATCAACCCTGGCGAGAAGGTTGGACACCGTGCGCTGACGTTCTGCAACGCTTCTAATCCGGCAATCTTCCTCGATGATCGTTGCGTCGTCAGCGGGTCGAGCTTGCGCCATCGCACACGACACGAAACTCAACGTCAGAACGAAAAGCAACAGGCGGCGAATGATCATCTTGTTTTCGAAGCTTTAAGTCGTTTCTTACTCGGACCGTTCGCTGCCTTACCGCCACGTCCGTTACCGTTAATTCGTTTCGGACGAGAAGTAATAAAAACATGCTCCGGCGCCGCGAAGTTCTTGACCATCGTTAACCCAAAGAGTCCCATGCCGGGTATTTTATCCGGCGGCGGTCCCATGCCGGGGACCTTGTCCGGAGGCGGGCCCATTCCCGGCACTTTGTTAGGCGGCGGCCCCAAACCCGGAACCTTATTTGGTGGCGGTCCCAGCCCTGGTGCTTTGTCAGGCGGTGGGCCCAGCGACAGGAGCTTGCGATCAGACCGCGGTCCCATCCCCGGCAACTTGTCTGGTGGCGGTCCCATGCCGGGTACCTTGTTTGGCGGCGGGCCCATTCCCGCCACTTTGTCCTTACCGGGTTTGAAACCTCTTAGGTCGCGCTCGGTCTTTTGAAAATACTCCTCCAGAAAACTTAGCCAGGACTCGGACTGGTTCTTTTGAGTAAAAGCATATTGCTCATACCTCTCAATCACTTTACGTGTCGGGCGCGTCCACGGAAAATAAATCGAGAGACCATGCGAGAACTGGTAAGCGGGCCCAAAGTAATCCGAATAAACTACCAGCCGATCGAAGTTTCCCACTAAGCTGCTCAAGCCACGTCGTCTTTGAGAAGTCAGTACCTCGACAATGGTTTTGCAGGCTTCCTTAATGAGAATCTGAGGGCCGGTTGGCTGGTCGCAGTACTTCGCGAGCCGGTCGCAAAAATCATAGAGGTCGGTGTAGTTCTCACCCCAGTAACTTTGAGACTCCCAATGGGCCAATAGAATAGCTTCTTTTGTTTCCGGGGTTGACAGTCCCTTCTTCAGGGCGCGGGTCAGCCGCCGTAGTGGTACCGTCAGCCGGTTGACTTTATCTTTGTCCAGACTGCACAAGCTCAAATCCGCTGAGAAGCCGGCCACGCCGAAATCAAGGCTGTTGTAAAAGGTCAGATCCTGGATTCCAGTCAGGATTTTTTGAACCAGCGTCGGGGCGTTACTCCCTCCACGCTCTTTTTTACCTTTGTTCCGCCGCAGTGTATTGAAGACTTTCTTCAGGACCTGGCGATAGGGCCAACTGCCGGGAAAGGCCATTCCCTGAGTTCCTATCAGGTACCGGGCTGAACCTGCGAGCTGGTACGCCAATTCGACCGAATTCATCGAGCAACTGTGGAGACCCACCAACTGGAATTCGCCCTTCTCGGCTCTGACTTTTTTGGCAAACCTATGGAGAATCCAATCCAGTTGCCGCAGGGTGATGGCGGAATCATCGTCCGTATCCGGCAAGAATGAATCATTGCCCACGATCACGCCGTGTCCCATCAGAACCAACATGTAGTTCCTGGCCGGATAGTAATACCTTGAATACTCGAGGAAATAACGGAGTGAAGTCGCGGCCTCTTTTTCCTCGAGCCCCAGAACATGGCAGTCCTCGAAGATATTGCGGACATACGGATCTGCTCCGTCGCCGATAACTGTCGGCTCGCCTTCTTCGTTACTTTGCTGTTTACGCCGATCATTTACGTTAAAGATTCTGGCAGGTTTGCCGTTGCAGTTGGGATCGAAATAAACAAGCACCCGGGTGTCTTCATTGAATCCCGCGGAGGTGAGATCTTTGAGCTGGGAAACCATACTCGGAGATAGAAAGTCGTCTCCGGCTATATAGAACAGCAGACACCAATCAGTCTTTCGGTTTCGCTTTCCAATAGGATAGGTATTGGATTTGGCGCTAGTGCGAGTCTTGGCAGACATTGGAAATCCTCCTTACGGCAGTTTGCATAAACCGTTACCCGGCTCTCATGTTTTTGATTGACCTACGAGCGAGGATGAAATCCAAAGTACGAGCGCTCACCCCGATGAGATCAATGTGTTGGACAGCTTGACCTACGACGCTCAATTCTTTACGAGCATTGATTTGCGGGCCTTTGCCGGTGCAAGTTATTTGTCGCGCGTTGGTGCCAGGTCATTGAGATGAAGGACGCTGACTCGATGGTAGCAGCGATGCCCGAGGTCCTCGGTAGCGAATCCTTGATCGGCCTCTCCCTGGCGAAGGAAACTGGCGAGGCCTGAAAAAGAATTACCGGAGGCAATACTGAAAGTCCCAAGCGGCGACAGGCTATTCCTTAGCCCGAACTGTGTCAACGGAAAACTTTCTCACCCTCACGTGATACCGAGTGCTTCTCAACGAATCCTTAAGAGCGTCCTTCAATAATGAATGACCGGGACGATGAAAGTGTTTCTCTACTGAAAGCCCTCGGTCTCCTTCCGAGCTGAGCCCGAAGAGCGAGTAGTCCCTTTTGCGACCGAGCAAGGAGGCTGTTGGGTCCGGTTTTTTCTTGCGACCGCGCAAGGAAGTTCCCCCACCCCGTTCTACCTACAAGTTCCGCATCACTCGTCTCTACGGAACCAGTTATCTCCCCGGGAAGTAACGCAGCACGTCTCCGGCTGACGTCTGCATGGGAGAACCAGGCGTATCGCAGTTGAGCGTCTCCCCACTAATTCTTTTGGTGGTGTTTGAAAATCTCTGTGGAGGAGTGTGAAAAATGAAGATCAAGTTTCTCGGTCGTAACAAGTTTCTTAGCAGCGCAAAGTTTCTCAGTACGATTCTGGGTTTGTTGGCACTGGCGTTGGTGGTGCCGTTTGGATTGAGGGGGAGCGCGCAGAATTACATCACTGGGCCAGTGGGCCATGCGCCGGAGGCAGGGAATTACAAGCTCAGCGGGCCCTATACTCATGACAATCTTTCGGTGTTCCTGGTCCATGGCAAGGACCGCATCGTCGGTAAGACGTTTATTACTTTGCAGGAAGCACTCACGCAAAAGAAGGTCATCGTTTACGAGACGCGGTCCGTCAATGAGTTGGCGATCGAAAACATCTCGAACGATGACATTTATGTGCAGTCCGGCGAGATCGTTAAGGGCGGGCAACAGGATCGGGCCCTGGCGATTGATATGATTGTGCCGCCAAAATCCGGAAAGATGCCCATTGCCGCTTTCTGTGTCGAGCACGGCCGTTGGAGCAAGCGCGGCACGGAACAAGTTACCGTCTTCAGTAGTTCAGCCGAAGTCGTTTCGACCCGGGATCTCAAGTTGGCGGCGAAGAGCGCCAGGTCGCAAGGCGCGGTTTGGCAAAACGTCACCGTGGCCCAGGACAAACTCAGCCAGAACGTCGGCGGCCGCGTGAACGGCGCAGCGTCAGAATCGAGTCTGCAACTCGCTTTGGAAAACAAGGCCGTGCAAAAGAACGCCGTCGAATATATTAAGGCGCTGTCCGGGATCGTTAACGGACAGGACGATGTCATCGGCTATGCGTTTGCCATCAATGGCAAGATGAACAGTGCGGACGTTTATGCCTCCAGCGGTCTGTTCAAGAAACTGTGGCCGAAACTTTTGAAGGGCAGTGCGATCGAAGCGATTGCTGAATTTCGTAAAAACGCAAGGTTCGCTCCGGTGCAGAAAGATGCGGTGAAATCTTTTCTGGGTGATTCAGAAACCGGTAAGGCGGCCGAGAAATCAGAAGACCTGACGAAGCGGATTCAACTGGTAACCCGCGAGTCCGACGCAAACATCTTCTTTGAGACGCGCGACCGCGCGCAAAAAGAAGTCTGGGTGCATCGGAACTACATTAAGAAAGACTAGGGTCAGGAGGCAGGAGCAGACGGCAGGAAAGAACGACGAACTATTCCGTTCTCCTGCTTCCTGCTCCTGCCGTCTGCCTCCTGTCACTTCAGTGAACGAGCTTGGTGGAATACAGCACGGCATACATCTCGTCCTCATGCTGCGGAAAGCCCTTGCCGCTGCTGGAAAGCATCACGTTGACCATTTGCACCTGGCCGGCATATTTGCGATAAGCCAACCACTGTAACCTGCGGATGCCGTCCGGCTTTTCAGGATTCGACTCGCGAAACTGCACCCCTTTCACTCCGTCCAGCTCCAGCCACTTCAGTTCGTCAACTTCGCCATTCTTCGAGCGCGTTTTTGCACCGTCATAGAACGCCTTAATGCTGATGTCGGTCGGAAAACTCTCGTCCATTGGCGAGATGCTGACGATCAGGTTGGCGGCGTCCCAGGATCCGGGTGAGCGCCACAAGAGCGATTTCGATTCGTTGGTGGTCTCTTTCCAGTTTGCAGGCACAGTCCAGGACATGCCCTGCTGGTCCCAGGTTGCAGTTTTGCCATTCGCGATGGCCGCTTGTTGCGCACTGGTTGGCGCGGGCAGTTCGGCCTTCTCTCCTCCACTGGTGGCAGATGTGCCGGACGACGGTGAATTTGAATTAGCACCTTTTTTGAATTTGTCGGCTAGATTGCAGAGAGCAAGGGAAAGGGCCAGCGTGATTAATAGGGGAAGCTGTTTCATTCGACCTCATACGGTTTTGGACTGAGAGAACATGCGCCTTCTATTCCAGATCGCCGCCGGAGTCAAGCTTCCCATGTAGGACAGGCATTCCTGCCGGTCGCACTTTCCTAAAGCTAACTTTCCAAAACTGCGGGGACAGACAGGAATGTCTGTCCTACTTATCGTGTGTTATGCTAGACCCGCAACCCCCTGCCATTTCACTATCGATGTCAGCGCTGCGGCAACGCATCGCTTCAACCGGGAGAGTCCTATGCGAACCAACCTTTCGAGAATTGGAATTCTTTTGTCGACCTTTGCAATGGCGCTGATTTTGGGTGCGAGCGGCTGCCAAACGGCGACGAACACCAACACAAATACGAACCTGGCAAATACTAACGCGACACCCGCGAATGTGAATGCGAGTCCTGGCGGCGATGCCGGAGTGATAATTAATACTCGCGAGCCCGAAAAGTATCGCGCCACGATCGTCTTTACAGCGCAGACGGAAGGCGGCGACAAGACGATCGGGATTCCCACACTGTCAGCTGACATCGCGCGCAACGGTGAAGATCGTCGCGTGTCATTCAAACTTCCTGACGGCACTGATCTGATTTATATCGATCACGAGAACAAGCATTACGTGGTCGCGCCGAGCCGGAAACAATATGCCGAACTAACCTCCGAAGCGACGGGAATGCAAATTCAAAAACTAATGACACCGGGACAGCTGGTCGAGCGGCTGGAACGAATGAAGGGCGTTACCCGCGTCGGCGACGATGAAATCAACGGCCGCAAGGCGGACAAGTATCGTTACGCCACGACCGCAAATACCAATACGAAGGCTGGCGAAGTTGCAACCGAAGCTTTTATCTACGTCGACAAGGAAACTGGCTTGCCGCTGCGATCTGAATTGTTCGCCGAAACGACTGGCGACATTAAGGGCGTTCGAGGTGCGCACATCATGGCGGAGATTCGCGACATTTCGACGACTGTGGATACAACGATGTTCGAAGTGCCGGCCGGTATGAATAAGGTTACGCCCGAGCAGGTGCGGCAACAGATTGAAGCGCTAACCGGCGCCGTCGCTTCCGTCTTGAAGGCAATGATGAGCAGCATGCAGAGCTCAAATCCATCAGTGCCGGCAACATCACCCGCGCCAACGGTGGCAGCTTCTCCTAGATAACTTACCGAACCCGGGAGCGAACGAATGAAATATCTTTTGGTACTGGTATTGGGAGTAGTGCTCGGCGGCGTGCTGGCGATTTTTTTACTCGGGGCGCCGCGGCTGCGTTCGCTTCCGGGGCAGGCCGTGGGCGCTCCCGACCCGGGCGGCGATGTTCCCGGTACAGCGCAGGTAGTGCTCAACGATAAGTTTTTCGATGCGTTGTTGGGAACAGTTTTCAACGGTCTCGGTCCGCCGCAATTTAAACTATCGCGGACGTACCCGCCTCCGGGGCTCGCGACGATCACTCCGGCGGCGTTACAGGGCGATTGTACGAATGCCCTCACGCTGGCTGCCGACGGCAGTAACGTAAAGACCGGGGTCCGATTTGTCGGCGGCAAGATAACTGCGCCTCTCGCATTCAGCGGCAGCTACAATCTTTTGGGTAGCTGCATGCAGTTCAAAGGCTCAGCCGATACCTCTGTTTCGCTCTCGTTCGATCAATCGAAACAGACGGTGTATGGCCAGTTGAATATCGAGGGCATGAATCTCGAAAACGTGCCGCCGCTCGCGAATAACTTTGTGACTGTCTTTGTCCAGAACGCGATCAATGAGCGAGTGAATCCGTTTGTAGTGCTGCGCGCCCAACAGCTGGCGCTCTCCATGCCGGTGGAAGCAAGCGGCGGAACCTTGAAGGCCCAGGTCAAGGATGTGCGGGCGGAAGTCGTGGAAGGCGCAGTGCGTTTTCACATCACTTACGACTTCAGCGCCGTGAAGGGCGAACTGAATAAAGGATGAGCCGATTGCGGATTGCGGATTTCGGAATGCGGATTTCAAGAAAGTGACGGAGCTGTCTGCTAATCCACAGTCCGCATTCTGCATTCCGCAATCGAGTCACTCCACCGGCGCGCCCGCCTTAAGCGAGAGACCGATGCCGTATCTATAAGCCAACTCCCCGCCGAGGTAGCCGGAAATCGAGATCAGGATCACGCCGGCTGCTGACAAACAAAACGGTATTGTCAGATGGTGACCCACTAAGCCTCCATACCGGCCCAGGCGAAAAAAGAAACTCAGCAAAAAGAGAATCAGCGCGAGCATATTCAAACGCGCGTGCCAGTTGGCAACTTTCTTCGCCCCCTGATCCTTAATTGCCATCCAATCAATGAATCCCACCACGGCCGCGCCGAGTGCGCCCAGAATGCCGGCCGCGAGCAGAAATTTAGCGACAAACAAGAAAGAGCTATTTCGTTGAAAGTAAAAAATCACGTCGGCTACGAACGACGTGGTCCAAAGCGCTATGGGAAACGGTACCAACATAGGGTGAATCGGATGTCCTCCGATACGTGCTCTGCTTTCCATGTATTTCTCCTTTCAATTTGTCAGGTAGGCGTGTGAATTGCGCCTGATCGTTGAACCGCAACGCGGTTCCGCCCCCAGCCCAGGGTGGCCGCGCTGCCGCCGCTCCCCTGGGAACGGAGGCATCATAGAATCCCAACCCCGACGGGGTTGCGACGGTTTTACTAAACTGGCGAATGACCCTGAGTCTTAACGTTACCACTGGGCACGAAAGTTTGCCGCAACCCCGTTGAGGTTGGCATCCCTTTCATCTTTTCTTCCCAGGGTAGGCGCGAAGCGCGCCAACCCTGGGCTGGAGGACGTAACTGCTTTGCGGTTACCGCGTTTACCGAGGCGTTTCAGCGGCTGTTACCTCAGCCAATGCCCGTTGGCGCTCGAAATGATCGGCAATCTCCTGCGCCGTCTTGCGTCCGACGAACGGCGTCAATTCGGCCACGCTGGCGGCGGCCACTCGCTGGATCGATCCCAGGTTGCGCAGCAAACGTGTTTTCCGCTTCTCTCCGACACCGGGAATTTCTGACAACTCCGAAGAGAAATCGCGCAACTCCCGCCGCTTGCGGTGATAGGCGACTGCGTAGCGATGCGTCTCATCACGAATCATTTGCACCAGACGGAGAATCGGTGAATGCGGGTCCAGATAAATGGGTTCGTGTTCGCGGCCCTTAACCAGAAGGTACGAAACTTCGTTATGCCGCAGCGGCGGCTTTACCACACCGACCATCGGCACCGCCTCCAAATCCAATTCATGCGTCGCCGCGGCCGCAGCCGAGAGCTGCGCTTTGCCGCCATCGATCAGGATCAGATCCGGTAGCGGCTTTCCTTCATCAAGCAAGCGCCGGTAGCGTCGTAACACGACCTCTTTCATTGAAGCGACATCGTTGGCGCCTTCGACCGAACGAATGCGAAACTTGCGATACGCGGAACGATTCATCTTTCCGTTTTCGCAAACGACCATACCGGCAACATTGTCCGCGCCCTGAATGTGCGAGATGTCGAACGATTCGATGCGTTCGGGAAAGCGCGGCAGTTCCAACGTCTCCTGCAATTCCTCGAGCACAAGTTTCATGTCCGGCTTCAGCACGCGAAAGCGCTGCTCGAAGGCCAGCTTGGCGTTCTTCTCGATCAGATCGATCAGGTCGCGCTTTTCGCCACGTTGCGGAGCCGAGATGCGGACGCGCCGGCCTTTCTGGGCGCTGAGGGCTTTTTCCATTAACGCGCGATCTTCAAAATCCACCGGCACCAGGATTTCGCGGGGCACGTAATCGCGGGTGTAATACTGGCCCAGCACGTCGCTCAGAAATTCAGCCGGATCGAAACCCTCCAACGGCAAGTCTTCCCAGTAGAACTCGCGACGCCCCACGATGTTGCCTTCACGCATCGTGAATAGCTGCAGCGCCAGCAGACGTCCTTCGCGGTAGTAAGCGAAGATATCCACGTCACGTTCCGGCGACGTCGCCATCTTCTGCTGCTCCGCGAGCGCGTTGACGGTCTTGCGCAGGTCGCGATACTTGGCCGCCATCTCAAAGCGCATCTCGTCCGACGCCTGCATCATGCGGTCTTCCAGCTTGTCGGCCAGCTCGGTGTTTTTTCCTTCCAACAGCATGCGTACGTCGCGCACCGCTTCCTGATATTGATCGGGCGTGCAGAGTCCCTTGACGCACGGGCCGAGACAGCGTTTGATGTGATACTCCAGACACGGTCGCGGCGCCTTGCCGTCAATTTCTATGTCGCAGGTGCGCAACTGAAAAGTTCGGTTAATCAGATCGATCGTTTTGCGCGCGAGCGAAGCCGGCAGGAAGGGACCGAAGTACAACGCGCCGTCACGCTGCAAGCGCCGCGTGATTATTACTTTCGGAAACGGCTCGTTGATGGTTAGTTTCAGATGCGGATAAGACTTGTCGTCTTTCAGATTGAAGTTAAAGCGCGGTTGATGTTTCTTAACCAGGGTTGCTTCCAGGATTAGCGCTTCGACCTCATTGTCGGTAACGATGAAATCGACGTCGGCGATGCGCCGCACCAGCTCATCAGTCTTCAGACCATAACTGTGCGGTGCGTGACGGCCGGGCTGAAAGTAAGAGCGCACCCGATGGCGCAGGTTCTTGGCCTTGCCGATATACAGCACTTTGCCCGCCGCATCCTTGTGCAGGTAAACACCCGGAGAAAGCGGGATTTCTTTGAGCTTTTCGTCTAAAGTCACAGGCTTAATGTCAGAATTTGCGGGGGATGACTGTTAACATTCTAACGCACCGTAGCACTGAACACTATTAAGGCTTTCCTCAAGTATCTGAAAACATAAGGAGCGGGGGCAAGCCGCCCTTCCCGACTGCAAGTAGGACTGGTTGACGATTTTCAGGTTGACTGCAATTAATGTTTTGCGGTGTGTTCCAACTTAACCTACTTGCAGTCAGGAAGGGCGGCTTGCCCCCGCTCCTAAGCGAAACAACATGCGCATTCCTCTAGAGATTCCCAATGAAAGAGAGTTCGACGCGGTCGGCTTTGGCCTGAACGCAGTCGATCATCTGATTGTCGTTCCTGAATATCCGGCTTTTGATTCGAAGGTGCGGCTGACAGAGTACACGCGATCGGCGGGCGGACAGACGGCGACTGCGATGGTGGCGTTGCAGCGGTTGGGAATGCGCACCGCCTACGCCGGAACTTTTGGATCGGATGATGCCGGCAAGTTCGGCTTGCAAACTCTGAAGGATGAAGGCGTCAACCTGGAATACGCGAAAGTGGTTCCAGATGCCGGTAATCAGATCGCTTTCATTATCATCGACGAGCGCAACGGGGAACGCACGATCATCTGGGATCGCGATGATCGTTTGGCCTATGACAGAGATGAAGCCCCAACAGCGCTTGCGACGAGGGGACGCGTGCTGCACCTGGATGCGCATGATCCGCCCGCCTGCGTCCAAATGGCATTGGCGGCGCGTGCGGCCGGTGTGATTGTTTCGCTCGACGTCGACAACAGCTACAAAGGGTTGCCGGAATTGCTGCCATTGGTTGACGTCCTGATTTCGTCGGCGGAGTTTCCAGAACGGCTGACCGGCATTAGCGACGAGCGAAATTCTCTGCAGGAAATAAAAGCGCGTTTCGGGTGTGCGATCGTGGGAATGACAATGGGTCCGCGCGGTTCACTTGTTTACTGCAATGACCAGTTTATCGAATCGCCCGCTTTCCCTGTTCCTGGTGTTTGTCGTGACACGACTGGCGCCGGTGACGCTTTCCATGCCGGGGTTATTTACGGAATGTTGCGTGGCGAAGACCTGGAGTCGAGCCTCAAAATTGCGAATGCCGTAGCCGCCCTGAAATGCCGGGCGTTAGGCGCGCGCACAGCGTTACCGTCGGTGAAAGAGTTGCACGAGTTCATTGACACAAAAGGAGGATCGTAGTGGAAAAGTTATTTCTGCCGGTCATTTTGGGAACCAACCGGGCGCACCGCAACAGCGAGCATCCGGCGCGCTGGTTGGTCGCCGAGATGCAGAAGCGTCCGGAGATTGAAACCAAATTATTCGATGCCAGGGATTTCGCTTTTCCCCACGATGATTACGGGCAGGGAATAAAGAACAACTTTCCTGATTGGTGCGACGCAATCGTTCGCGCCGATGGTTTGGTGATCGTCACTCCCGAGTACAACCACGGCTATCCGGGAATTTTGAAAGCGATCCTGGATTTAATGTTGAAGGAATACATACATAAAGCGGTGGCGCTGGTCGGCGTCTCGGCGGGGCCATGGGGCGGCACGCGAGTCATTGAGTCGATGGTGCCGATGGTCCGCGAACTCGGTCTAGCCGTAACCTTCACGGATCTCAACTTTCCCTTTGTGCAAAAAACGTTTGATGCTGAGGGAAAATTATTAGACGCAGCCTTCGAAGAGCGCGCAAAAGGTTTTCTTGATGAGCTTGTTTGGATGAGCCGCACGTTGAAATGGGGCCGCGAAAACGTGCCCTCGAAACATCATCCGGTTGGCTAGGAAGCGTTGAGTAAGAAACTGAAGTTTGAACTCTAAACACCTGTTGGGGGACAGAAGACTCAAGGCGCGTGACAGGCGGAGAGAGTTCAAGCTTTAGCTTGCCACTCCGCCCCATTCTAATTATTCCTCGTCAGCTTCGGGGATAGGTAAATACTTTCTAAAGTGGGCCAACACGCGGCGCCACGCGTCGATGGCGGCTTTGGCGTCGTAGACTTCAGGGCGCGTGTCGTTGAAGAAAGCGTGATCGGCGTCGTAACTTACGGCTTCCAGCGGCAGATCGTGCTTTTGCGCCGCAGCCTTCAGCGCGGCAACTTTTTCCGGCGTGATCCAGTTGTCCCGAGATCCGGCGATGAATAAAGTCGGCACGGTCAGTCGCGACAAAACTTCATCCTCCGGAATGTCGCCATAGAACGCGGCGGCCGCGGCCAAGTCTTCCATCTCGCACGCGGCACGCAAGGCGAATGTGCCGCCCATGCAAAAGCCGGTGATGCCGACCTGATCGACAGCGAAACTGTGTTCGATCTCCGCGAAGGCGCTGGCAATCGTATCGAGCCCATCTTCAATCGATAGACCGTGCATTAGTTTGGAAGCTTCTTCCGCGTTGGCGGTCACCTTACCGCGATACAGATCAGGCGCGACGCAAAGGTAACCCTCTTTGGCGTAACGGGCGGCAAGGTCGCGGATGTGATCGGTAATGCCCCACCACTCGTGAATGAGAATGACCGCGCTTTCAGCTTCGATTGCCGGCCGGGCGACGACAGCCGTGGTATCGCCGTTCGCAGTTTCGAAGCTCAGAATTTCAGGTTTCATGATCGGGTCCTTGGTGGTGCAGGCCTTCCTACCTGTCCTCTCTCTTTTCCTTAGTAGCCTCTGGTCAAGGGGACAGTCAAGAATGTCTGTCCTACGGTCACTTGCTCGCGGCAGACAGTTGTGCCAAAGTCAAACCGCTTTCACATATAACTTTTGGAGTGCTGAATTATGCCACGGATAGAAGCAGAAACTGCAAGTGGCCCGCAGGTTTTTGAGGCCGAAGCGGGAAAGAAACTGGTCTTGGCGATTGAAGACGCGGGAATTGACATACTGCACCGGTGCGGCGGCAATGCGCGTTGTACTACCTGCCGCGTCGAAGTGTTGGCCGGCGATCCCGGCGAAATGCAGGAATTGGAACGTAACCGGCTCGCGGTCGAAACGGATCTGGCAGAGAACGTGCGACTGTCTTGCCAGGTACGCGTCAATGACGATATGACAGTCCGGGTCGTGAACCAGGCCAGCGTGCGCGGCATGGATGCCGGACCGCGGCCGTTTGACGAATAGACTCGCGGGCCCGGAATTCGATTATTGCGTCCCGCGTCCGAGGGGTGTATCTTCGCCGCGTAATAATTTCCATCACTTAGGACAGGCATTCCTGCCTGTCCCTCTCTGTAAATTGGACAGACAAGAATGTCTGTCCTACTAACTTTGGAGGACGTATGCTAATCGAGCCTGTTCATCTCCCCATCAGTCTGGCGATGCTTGACGGTCTTTTCAAAGCGCCCGACGGCCCCGAGTTTGCACGCATTGCGCTTCGCTGGCTGCACTTCCTTGCCGGCATCACCTGGATTGGATTGCTTTACTTCTTCAACCTGGTCAACGTGCCGTTGCAAAAGAAGCTGGATCCGGAGACGAAGAAAAAGGTTAATCCGGATCTGTTGCTGCCTTCGCTTTGGTTTTTCCGTTGGGGTGCGCTGGTGACAGTGCTGGTAGGGCTCGCGTACTTCGCGATGTATATCCTCGCGCCTGACGTGAACAACGCCAACACGATCGGCGGCGCGCACCTGAATGTTTGGGTCGTCCTGCTTGCGTGGTTGAGCTATCCGATTGTGCTGTTTATTGTCGAGATGCTGATTATTAAAAAGGTCGCGGCGATAACGAAGGACGGTCGCATCTTTGCGGTCGTCATGCTGATACTCGTAGGCGTTGTCAGCTACGGGATCTTGATGTTCCTGTCGGCGAAACTGACCGTCGGCGGCTACGTGCCGAGCAATAAGACTTACTCGATTGGTGTAGGCGGTGCGTACGGCGTGCTCATGCTGCTGAACGTCTGGGGCATTATCTGGCCTTGCAACAAACGGATCATCGGCGGACTTCAGGGGGGACCACCCGCGGCTCCGGAGCTGGCGCGCCAGGCCTTTCTTGCTTCGCGGACCAACGCCTGGCTTTCCCTGCCGATGTTGCTGTTCATGGCCACATCGCATGGTGATTGGTTGATCTTCAGCGGAAAGAATGGCTGATGCGGTGATGTCGGTGAATTTGTAGGGGCGGCACTCGGTGGCCGCCCCTTTTCTTTTCTATTCGAGCCTAAAAGACAATGGGGTGGCCACGGAGGGCCACCCCTACAATCTTTGCAACACTAATAGTTAAACCTCTCCATCCATTCGCCACACTTCGCGCAGATAGTCGCTGATAATTAGACGGGAAATCATAAGCGCGCAGTGGCCGCACGCAATCAAAGGGAGGAAGAAGCATGTCGGACCTCAATACCTACAAGGCAAGAGAATTCAACCTGAGTAATCTGAAAGGCATTTCTGACGAGACGTTGGAAATGCATTTCAAACTCTACGAGGGCTATGTTAAGGAAACGAACAAACTGAATGAGCGAATCGCCGAGTTCATCAAAGACGGTACGGTCGATCAGGAGGAAATGCCGGCGTATTCAGAACTGACGCGGCGCCTCGGCTTTGAATACAACGGCATGGTGCTGCATGAATACTACTTCGAAAACATGAAGAGCTATGGTGGCACCGGCGACCCGGCCCCGCCATCGGCGTTTCGACAGGCAGCGGAAACCAGCTTTGGCAGTTACGAGATTTGGAAAGCGGACTTTGTCGGCATCGGCAAAATGCGAGGTGTCGGTTGGGCCATCTGTTGCCAAAACCCGGCCAACAGCAGAATCTCAAATCATTGGATCTCGCTGCATGAGATGGGAAATGTCGCGGGCTTTGCACCGGTGCTGGTGATGGATGTTTGGGAACACGCGTACCTGCTGGACTACAAACCGGCTGATCGCCCCAAATACATTGAGGCGTTCTTTTCCAATATCGACTGGCAAGCCAGCGAACGCCGATTGCAACAACCGACCGCGCGTTCCGCAACCTCGTAGCTTTGATTTGGAGCGGCACAGACTGCAGCGTGTGATGATTAGGGGGCAAAAGGATCACAGACTAAAGGAAGCTCAGAAGAAAGTTCATTTTATGTGTGGTTGCCTTAGCCCGCGGAGCGTGGCGATAGCGTAAAGCCTGGGTGAAGCGAGGCTTGGTGAGCGGCACCCCAGGATCCGAAATAATACCAAGTCGCAGCCCGCGAAGTGGGCGACAACCTATTCATCGTCAGTAACTCGCAGCGTTTGCGCTATCGCACGCTTCGCGCGCTTGATTTCATAATGGTCGCCAACCTGGGGTTTCGCTTCGCTCCACCCAGGCTTTACGCTATCGCCGCGCTCCGCGGGCTAAGGAAAATCAAATTGGTGATGAACTTGATCAGAGCTTCCTAAAATCTGTGCCACTTTCAATCCAAAGCACCGGCGCCGCTGCGCTCTGCCGCTGCCTTCCATAATCGCTTGTCCCCGCCCGCTTTTTGTGTGATATTCCGACGCGCAACCCCATTCAGGATGTAAGTAAATCCGGCGGACGTCCACGACTGCCGGGAGCACCATTTGGAGGAGAAATGAAATCACATAAAGCCATTCTTTTTTGCATTGCTTTCATCGTCGCCGGAGTTCTATTTACCGGATGCCAGCCGGCCAGCGACAACGCCAACACTACGGTAACTACCACCGCAACGCCGCCGGCAATTCAAAACCTGTCGGTCGTGCCGCGCCCGGAAAAGATCGTGGCTATGATGAAAGAGCGGGGCGAGCAGGATAACGCCGCGCCGGTTTTGCAGATTACGTCTCCAGCAAAGAACGCGACGGTTAACGGGTCGAAGGTCGAAGTTAAGTTGGCGCTGAGTGGCGATCTGAAGGGCTACAAGCCGCACAAGGATCCGGCCAGCGGCAAGGGCAATCACATCCACGTAATTCTCGACAACCAGCCTTACGAGGCCTACTACGAATTGGATCACCCGTTCGAGCTGCGGAACGTTACTGAAGGACCACACACGTTGCGCGTTTTTGCGTCGCGTCCCTGGCATGAAAGTTACAAGAACGATGGGTCGTTCCAAATGGTGAGCTTCACGATGAAAGGCGGCGGCGACGCCAGCAAACCCACCACCACCAATAGCGGACAGGTGATGGCGAACAACAACGCGAACGCGAAGGGCACGCCTACGCCGAAACCTGCGGCGGCCGGCGCCACAGCGACGCCCACGCCCGCGCCACCCGAAGGCAAAGACGTGGCGCCAAGCCAGGCCGGCGAAATAGCCGCTACGAAACCGCTGCTGACTTATAGCCGTCCCAAAGGCGAGTACAAGGGTGAAGATGCCGACCCGATCATGATTGATTTCTGGCTGTCGAATGCAAAACTTCAGGGCGACGGCGGCGAGTTTCGCGTCCGCTATTATGTTGATGGCGGCGAAGCGAAGTTCATCGACAAGTGGGAACCAATCTGGCTCGCCGGTTGGATTAATGGTAAGCACAGTGTGAAGCTGGAGCTAGTCGATAAGAATGGCAACCTGGTGGACAACGGCGGTTACAACTCGACGAATCGTGAAATAACAGTGACGAAGTAGGACAGGCATTCCTGCCTGTCCCTGCTTGGCGTAACGCAAACTGTTAGTTTGCGTTCGGAGCTACCGGGTCGAGGATGGAGAAAATCTGTTTTCGCTGTCGTCCGCTCGCAAACTAACGGTTTGCGTTACACAGATGGGACAGGCAGGAATGCCTGTCCTACTTTTTTTGAATGGTAACCAGCGAGAGGCAAATTCAATTCAACACGCTCGCGGCGGCGGCGGCGTCCTGCACGCTTTGCCCGGCGATGTGCGGGCAAGCGGCAGTTTTCAGCGAACTAAACGGCCCGCTCAATGCGCGCGTGATGTTTATCGGTGAAGCACCGGGGCGGAAGGGTGCTGATCGAACGCGAGTTCCGTTTTCGGGAGATCAGTCCGGAAAGAACTTCGATCGCTTCCTTGCTTCAATTGGGCTGGGACGCGATCAGATCTTCATTACGAGTGCCGCATTATGTAATCCGCGCGCAGCCTCCGGCGCAAATCGCCGGCCGGCCGCCAGTGAGGTGGCAAACTGCTCCGAGTTTCTACGGCGGACGCTGGAGCTCGTCGACCCGGAACTGGTAGTCACGCTCGGTGGCGTCGCGCTTGAGGCACTGAAAGCGATTTGCCCACATCAACTGAATCTGAAAGACTCTGCCGGCAGGATTCAAAGGTGGAACGGGCGGCTGTTGGTGTCGCTTTATCATCCCAGTCCCCAGGTTCTGATCACGAGCCGCAAAGAAATAGCGCAACTGCGCGATTATCAAGTGGTGGCGCGCGCGCTGCGTGAACTGCAACAGTGACGCGAAAGATTGTGAAATGAGCGAAGTAGTTGAAAGGATCTCGATACCGGCCGAGTATGGCGATGCGCCCGCACAGTACGCTGCGGTGCGTGGCGGCGGCGCCGGGTTGATCGATTTCTCGAGTCGCGGCCGCATACAGCTCAGCGGTAGCGAAGCGGTGCCGTTTCTCAATGGCTTGATCACAAACGATGTGAAGTCTCTCGCGTCCGGATCCTGGATGACCGCGGCGTTTCCCAACGTGCAAGGTCGGATGCTGGCTGTCGTTCGGATACTAAACCAGGGCGAACATTTCCTGATCGATACTGAACCCGCCACCTATGCGAAAGTCCGGCAGTTGCTGGAACGCTTTACCTTGGCGGGAGACTTTCGCGTGACAGACGTAACCTCGCAGACGGTTTCGTTTTCAGTGCAGGGCGCCGGCGCTCCCGCGGTCGTGGAAAACGCGTTGGGCGAAGCAGCTGCAACCGTCGAGCGCCAGCGAATCCTCCAAACGAATAACGCCGACGGCGCGCTGGTTTCTGTGATTCGCAGCACTCACAGCGGGGAAGATGGTTTCGATCTTTTCATCGCTGCCGAACACGCGCGGTCGCTATGGGATGTGTTGCTAGCCGGAGGCGCGCAGGCGATTGAACCGGACATGCTGGAACTTCTGCGGGTGGAAGCCGGCGTAGCGCGCTATGGCGTAGACATGGATGAAACCACTATCGTTTCTGAAACCAATCTCGATGACGCAGTCAGTTTTACCAAGGGTTGTTACATCGGCCAGGAAATCATCGCCCGCATCAAGTATCGCGGACACGTGGCCAAGAAACTGACCGGGTTGATATTTGATAACGGCGACGGAGTAAGCGCCGGCGCCAGGATCACCGCGGCTGATAAGGATGCCGGACGCGTAACTTCAGTAGCGTATTCGCCCCAGCTCGGCCGTACGATTGCGCTCGCTTATGTGAAGTACGAATTCCTGGCGGCGGGTACGACTGTGAGGGTGATTCAGGACGAGGCCGAGCATTCCGCCCAAGTCGCAGAGCTACCGTTCGTGCGTGGAAGTTGGTACGAACCGGGAGGCTAGAGGCTGGAGAGACGAGACCCCGCAGATTGAATGAGACCTGAGACCTGAGACTCCTAGTCTTTAGCCTCCAGTCTCCAGTCTCTAGTCAGAACCCTATGACAGACGAAACGCAATCAGCAACCACACGCGATCTGGACTATCAGCAGGCGCAGCTTGCCTTCTCAATCATCGAATCGTTGCTGGAGCACACGCGAGTCATCAGCGACTTGATTGCGATGATGGCCCAGGTGTTGGACGAAGACACTACAAAAGCACTAACCCAAACTCCCAATTGGGCCGCCTATCTCGAAAGCCGTCGCCGTTTAGAACTCACCCGCACGGACGTCGAGCGCTTTGCCGAGTTCATGAAGACATTGCCGGAAGATTGATGTCTTTGGAGAGCGCCGGCAGAGCGCAGCGGCGACGGCGCTTTGGATTGATACTTCCGTCTGTGGAGCGGTCACCTGAATTCCAAACAATCTAAAACAGCTTCCAGATTTGTTCCGCGGAGCGGGGCAGTAGCCCGACCGTTAGGGAGGGCTCCCTCTCGCAGGCATTCAACCGGAGCCCTCCCTAACGGTCGGGCTACTGCCCCGTTAATTGCTTGGAGCGAGGTTCCACTCAGAACGATCCAAAGCGGTGTCGCCGCTTCGCTCTGCCACCACACTCCAAAACAAACCATGCGGGAAGATGACGCTGGCGCGCCCGCCAGAACTCATTTAGAATGACGGCGCTTATCCATCAGGGCAGCACCACCAAACAAGGGGTTTACACACTACAGTTCCATGAATATTGCGACGGGTACTCTGCTGGGCCGCTACGAAATCCGCGCGCTCATCGGCGCGGGAGGGATGGGCGAGGTTTATCGGGCCACCGATAAATCGCTCGGTCGCGATGTAGCGATCAAAGTTTTGCCCCCGGACTTGTCATTGAACGCCGACCGCCTGCAGCGATTCGAACAGGAAGCGCGCGCGACCAGCGCGCTGAATCATCCGAACATCGTCGCGATTTTCGACTTCGGCAACTATCAGGGTTCACCCTACATTGTTTCCGAACTGCTGACCGGGGAAACCCTCCGCGACCGCCTGATTACCAGCGCCCTCCCCGCGCGCAAGGCGATCGAGTGCGCGGTCCAGATCGCGCGCGGACTGGGCGCCGCTCATGACAAGGGCATCATCCATCGCGATCTGAAACCGGAAAACGTATTCCTGACGGTCGATGGGCACACCAAGATTCTCGACTTTGGCCTCGCCAAACTGATTGATGAACCAGTAGCGGCCGACGATAGCTCCTCTCAAGCTCCGACCAGGCGCATCAGCACTCAGCCGGGGACGGTGTTGGGCTCTGCCGGATACATGTCGCCGGAGCAAGTGCGCGGGCGGCCCACGGACTCACGCTCCGATATCTTCTCGTTCGGCGCGGTGCTCTACGAAATGGTTACGGGGCAGCGGGCGTTCCGCGGCGAATCGTCCGTGGAAACGATGAACTCGATCCTGAAGGATGAACCGCCGCCAATCGATATTATGGAGCGAGGCATCGGGCCGGCCCTGGAACGCTTCATCGCCCACTGCCTGGAAAAGCAACCGCAGGATCGTTTCCAATCCGCGCGAGATCTCGCTTTCAACCTCGAATCGATTACCAGTCAGTCGGGAGTGTACAGCTCGGTTTCGGGCAGCCGCCTCACGCCACCGGCAGCTAAATCACGTAAGTGGCCGATGCTGGCCGCGCTGCTTCTGCTGTCTGCCGGTTTGTTGGCCCTTGTCTTTTTCCTGGGCCGGAAAATGTCGACGCCGCAGCTACCGGTTTACACGCAACTGACTTTTCGTCGCGGCTCGATTTACACGGCGCGATTTACGCCGGACGGCAAGGGGATTTACTTCAGCGCTGCCTGGAACGGAAACCCGCTGGATATTTCATCGATGCGCGTAGAGTCGCCGGAAGTGCAAAACCTCGGAGCGATGCCCAATACGCAAGTGCTTTCAATTTCGCCGAGTGGTGAAATGGCGGTGCTGTTGCGAAGCAAATGGCAGTTCCACTTCATTAACCTCGGAACGCTGGCCCGCATGCCGCTTACCGGCGGTGCGCCGCGCGAGATAATGGAGAACGTGCAGGAAGCGGACTGGAGTCCGGTCGGCAACAACATGGCGGTCGTGCGCCTGGACCACGCGCAAAACGTGCTTGAGTTTCCCAGCGGTAAAAAGCTCTACAGTACTGAAGGTTACATCAGCAACGTGCGCATTTCACCCCAGGGTGACCGCGTGGCCTTCATGGACCATCCGCTTAATGGCGACAGCCGCGGCTCAGTAATGATCGTTGACGCGAATGGTGCGAAGCAGAAGCTTACGGAAGACTGGAGCGGAGAGGACGGCCTGGCCTGGGCGCCTTCCGGAGACGAGGTTTGGTTTACCGCAACTCGGGGCGGAGAATTGCAGGCGCTTTATGCCACCTCGCTTTCAGGAAAGGTGCGCGTGATCCTGCGCACGCCGGTGAGCATTCGGCTCCACGATATTTCGGCTGATGGCGAGGTGTTGTTGAGCGCCAGTCACGAATCGACGCCCATCACCGGCGAGCTGCCAGGCGAAAGCCGGGAGCGTGACCTGTCCTGGTTGACCGGAGTTCGCGTGACCGAGTTATCCCCCGACGGTACCTCTTTCATTTTTAGCGAGTACGGCCAGGGAAGTGGCTCGAACTATGCCATCTATCTCGGCCACACCGACGGTTCGCCGGGCGTGAGACTCGGTGATGGTTACGGACTGGGCCGATCGCCGGACGGCAAGTGGGTGATTTCCGTCTTAATCAATCCGCCGCAGATTGTGCTGCTGCCCACGGGCGCGGGACAGGCGAGGAGCCTGGAGCGGTTTGAGATCGAACAGTATGGCTACGGCGCCGCATGGTTGCCGGATGGAAAGAACATCGTCTTTCTCGGTAAGGAGAAGGGTCATCAGACGCGCACCTTCGTTCAAAACGTTAACGGCGGGTCGCCGCGTCCGGTGACGCCGGAAGGAATCGCGGGCTATCTGGTCTCACCCGATGGCAAACTGCTGGTCGGCAAAGATCTCAACGAAACGAAAGCGCTCTATTCATTGGATGGAGGGGAGCCGCGTCCAATTCCCGGACTGGAGGCTGAAGACCGGGTAATTCGCTGGGGCACGGATCCGCAATCGCTCTACGTCTATCGCGACAAGGAACGCCCGCTAAAAATCTATAAGTTGGATATTGCTACGGGACGTAAGGAGCTGGCGAGAGAGATCGCGCCGGCCGATCCTGCGGGAGTACTGGGACCAATCAACGTCCTGCTGACGCCGGACGGCAAAGGCTATATCTATGCCTTTGCCCGGCATCTGACGGATCTCTTCCTCGTCAAAGAATTGAAGTGAGACCTGTCACCAGGTCATCAATCAAAGATCGCCGAGATATTTCCCGACCGGAATTTCGCTGAAGTCCGATGCTTCTCGCCTGCGACTGCGTGTACGCCGAAGGCGTTGCATAACTCAGCCCAGGGTAACACCCTGGGTCACGATACAGCGGATCGATTCATCACCCTGAAAGGGTGAAACAGTCGATCGAAGCGGCAAAATATCGAACCCTTTCAGGGTACGTCGGGGTAGAATTTCTTTTCACCCAGGGTGTTACCCTGGGCTGAGTTATGAAATGCCTTCGGCATACCCGCGGCGCGGGGCGACTGGGTATCTTTTTTGATCGAACGTCCTGGCTACTTCGTTTTCGGTTTCGCGTTTGCGTTAGGGTTCGCTGGCGGCGTGACCTTCAGCATATTCTTCACTTGCTTCACACCCTCGACGGCCTTCGCGATGGTTTCAGCCTGCGCTTTCTGCGCTGCAGTTGCCACCGTTCCGGATAACGTCAGGACTTCGTTGTCGACGTCGACATTGATGGTGGAATCGCGCAGATCATCTGCCGCTGCCAGATCGAAACGTGCTTTGGTCCAGAGCCAGCCATCGTTGATGCCGGTACCGATTTTGCTTCCGACATCTTTCGCCTGTTGGGAGTAGGTTGCCTTGTTCTTTTCATACTCCTCTCGAGTTCCTTTCTTTGCCGTGGCAACGGGAGTCGCCGTGGCCGTCGGAGTTGCTCTGACGTTCGCGTTCGCGTTTTCATTCGTCGTGCTTTCGCAGCCGGCAGCCAAGGTCAGTAGCAAGATGCCGGTGATTAAAATTGCGAGTGTGTGGCTTTTCATAATCCCTCCTGTAATTTCCTCTGGACGAGGTTGACGAAAGTTCAAACCTCCGGCCTATTCATTAACCGGTTGGGATTCGAACACAAGGGGTTTTGCAGAAGGGAAGGGATCGGGAAGCAAGCTTAGCCCAGTTGGGGGTTGAGGGCAAGATAGAGGCTGGAGACTAGAGGCTAGGAAGAACCGTGCTTCGCTTATGGTCGGCTAATACCTAGCCTCTAGTCTCCAGCCTCTAATCATCACCACTTAATGCTGCCTTCCTTGGCGGTGTCGATCTCGGCGGTCGGCAGGCTCTCGTTAAAGAGATAACCCTTCATGTTGTCGAAGAGGAAATTCTGCGCGTCGGGATTTGAGAGATCCAATCCGTAATGGTTGATGATCTGCATTTGCTTTTTGGTCCAGTCCTGCCAGCACGGATTACAAATCTCCCTGCTGACTTTCTGGCCCAACTCGGTAGGAAAGGGCGCGAATCCCAGCGCCGGACGTTTTTCACCGCAGTGTTTGCATTTGATTGTATCGGCCATGAAATCTCCTTGGGAAGCATGGTAAAGCGCAAAGGGCGAAGCGCAAAGGGCCAAAAACAAAGACTAGTCCTGGCTCTTGGCGCTTTGCCCTTCGCTCTTTGCCGCTCTGATGGCACGCAGCGTGTCGTCGTCCTTCGGCCGCATGATGCCGATCGCCCGCACGTCGCGGTAGCGAATCACGCCGGCCGCGTCGATGACGAAAACCGATCGCGCGGTGCGTCCCGGCAGCAGCGATATCGCACCGTAGAGTTTGGATACCGCGCCATCCGTATCAGCCAGCAGCCGCAGCGGCAGTTGATGGTGCGCGGCAAATTTCTGATGCGATTCCACAGTGTTGGTTGAGATTCCGACGACCTCGGCCCCAGTCGCAGTGTAGTCTTCCCAGCGATCGCGCAGGGAACACATTTGCTTCGTGCAGATCGGGGTCTCATCACCGGGATAGAACAGCAACACTACGACCTGGCCGCGATGGCTCGCGAGGTCCCAGGTTTTGCCGTCGCCATCCGGAAGAGTGAAATCCGGAGCCATCTCTGCGACACCAGCGCTGTTTGTTTTTGTCATGATTTTTTTCTGCTTAAGAATCATAGCATTAGTCGGTGTCATGAAGCGCGCGAGCCTCGTAACGCAAACTGTTAGTTTGCGATTCCTGATTGCCTTCCACGTTCACGCAAACTAACAGTTTGCGTTACAAAAGCAACTTAGAGAACTGCGTCGCCCTTTGAAATCTTTTCTGCTATCGATTACCTTGATAGCAAATTTGCATTCCGGTTACAGCCCTGACTACGGTGTGACTGTTTAGCGGCGGGCTCCTGCCCGCCGATCTTGCGCCGGACTGAAGCGGACGGTTGGCCCGCTGCTAAACGGTGTTGCTTGATTCAAACTGAAGGAGAACGAATGGGAGACGGCCTGGACGATCGCAGAAAAGGTTTGGAGGATGAGTATTTCCACCGCAAAAACCAAGAGGCAATTGAAAAGTTGCGCGAGAAGATGAAGGTGTCCGATGAACACAAGGCAGCCGGGACTTCGTCAATGCGTTGTCCGCGGTGCGATGGCGCGCTGAAAGAGAGCCAGTTTGAAGAAGTAGCCATCGACACGTGCGAGAAGTGCGGCGGGATCTGGCTTGATTCGGGCGAGCTGTCGCAATTGATGAAACGTGAAGGCGGCAATTGGTTCGGGCGGCTCCTGGGTGGATCTACCGAATAGTTCGCTTCCATTTGATTAGCGCACACCAATACCGTTCGATGTCTGCCAGAACCATACGCGCTCCGCGTGGCCCCGTCTTGAGTTGCCAGAGTTGGCAACAAGAGGCGGCGTTGCGCTGCCTGATGAACAACCTCGATCCGGACGTAGCCGAGAAGCCTGATGACCTGGTGGTTTACGGCGGGGCCGGCAAGGCGGCGCGTAACTGGGCGTGCTTCGATGCAATCGTGCGTGAGCTGCAAGCGCTACGGAACGATGAAACTCTCCTGGTCCAATCCGGTAAGCCCGTCGGCGTGTTTCGCACGCACGAGTATGCGCCGCGGGTCTTGATCGCAAACTCGAATCTGGTCGGCGCGTGGGCCAACTGGGAACATTTCCACGAACTCGAACGCAAAGGCCTGATGATGTACGGTCAGATGACGGCCGGTAGTTGGATTTACATTGGCACGCAGGGCATCGTTCAAGGAACGTTTGAAACCTTCGCGGCGTTGGCCGATAAACACTTCAGCGGCGACCTTACCGGCAGACTGGTCGTCTCCGGCGGGATGGGCGGAATGGGCGGCGCACAGCCACTCGCGGCAACGTTGAATGGCGGAGTTTTTCTCGGAATCGACGTTGATCCGGCCCGGATTGAGCGACGCGTGATGACGGGTTACTGCGATCGGCTCGCCCTCAACCTGGACGAGGCGCTCGATATTTGCCAGGACGCGCGCGAGCAGAAGCGGGCTTTGTCGGTCGGTCTGGTGGGAAACTGCGCAGAGGTGTTGCCGGAGCTCGCGCGACGCGGAATCGAAATCGATGTTGTTACCGATCAAACCAGCGCCCACGATCCTTTGAACGGTTATGTTCCTGCCGGGCTCACGCTCGCGGACGCGGAAGAACTTCGCAGAACAGATCCCGCCGCCTACGTCGCGCGCGCAATGGAGTCGATGGCCCGTCACGTGGAGGCGATGTTGAATTTGAAACGCGCCGGCGCGGTGACGTTTGATTACGGTAACAACATTCGAAAGATGGCGTTCGATGCCGGCGTGGCAAACGCGTTCGACATCCCCGGCTTCGTCCCCGAATACATTCGTCCGTTGTTTTGCGAAGGCAAGGGCCCGTTTCGCTGGGTCGCACTCTCCGGTGATGCGGAAGACATACGGAAAACGGACGACCTGGCCCTCGAACTTTTTCCCAATGACGCGACTCTGAATCGTTGGCTGCGGCTGGCGCGCGATCGCATTCAGTTTCAGGGACTACCGGCGCGAATTTGCTGGCTGGGTTACGGCGAGCGCGCGGAGATGGGCGAGGCCATCAACGATCTGGTGAAGCGCGGAGAATTGAAAGCGCCGATCGCAATTGGCCGCGACCATCTGGATACGGGTTCGGTAGCGTCACCCTATCGCGAGACCGAAGCGATGAAGGACGGATCGGACGCGGTTGCGGATTGGCCGATTCTGAACGCGTTGCTCAACACCGCCAGCGGCGCCAGCTGGGTTTCATTTCATCACGGCGGTGGAGTGGGCATTGGTTATTCGCTGCACGCCGGCCAGGTCTCTGTCGCCGATGGCACACCCGAAGCCGCCAAACGTTTGAATCGAGTGCTGACCAACGATCCGGGCCTGGGCGTAGCGCGCCACGTCGATGCCGGGTATGACGAGGCGTTAGCTACAGCTCAAGGTAAGGGCATCAAGATACCAATGCTCGCCGATTAAGGTTCAAAGGACTAAGCGATGCGCTATTTGTTAATGATGCTTTTGATGATGGTCGCAGCTTCCCCGATTGCGGCGCAGACCAGGAAGATTGCCACGACGGAAGACCTGGTTGCGGCCATGCAGAAGAAGTATGGCAAGTCGTGGTACCGGACCGCGACTTTTGTGCAACGCACCACGGAGTTTGCGGAGGACGGCACGGCGAAGGTCTCGACCTGGTATGAAGCGTTGTCGGTGCCGGGAAATCTGCGGATTGATTTCACGCCGATCAAAGAAGGCAACGGACTGCTGTTTACGAACCGCACTATTTATTCCTTCAAAGATGGCAAGGTGGAAAACACGCGGCCGTTCGTGCATCCACTCATGATTCTCGGCTTTGATATTTACAAGCTGCCCGCCGCGGATGTGATCGATACGCTGAAGAAATTGAAGTTCGACCTTTCCATTTTCCGCGAGGACACTTGGCAGGGCAGGCCCATTTATGTGGTGGGCGCTAAGACGGGCGATTCGCATTCACCGCAGTTCTGGATCGACCAGAAGGACCTTTACTTCGTGCGTATGTTGCGGCCGGCGGGCAAGGATGGGAAGCAAACCTCAGAGACGCAGTTCAATAAATATCAAAAACTCGGTGGCGGCTGGATTTCTCCGGAAGTCATATTTCTGATTGATGGCCGCATCGTCACTACTGAAGCGTACTCTGAAATGCGCGCCAACGTGACGCTGGATAGCAAACTTTTTGACCCGCAATTCTGGACGACAGTTCATTGGCGCCAGTAACTAATGCTAAAAATCTCGCGGTCCTTTCCATTCTGGCTGCTGTTGTGTCTGACGCTGAGCGCTCACGCTCAAAGTGCGTCAACTGCTCGCGTCGAAACGGTTCAGTTCCAGAGCAAACTTGTCGGCGCCACTTTGCCTTACAACGTTGTACTGCCGCCGGGGTATGACGCAGCCGGACGCAGAACGTATCCCGTCATATATCTCTTGCACGGTCTGGCCGGGCATCACGATAACTGGACCAGCAAAACCGGGCTGATCTCATACGCGGCGCAACACCGCCTGATCGTTGTTACGCCGGAAGGCAACGACGGCTGGTACACCGACAGCGCCACCGTCGCCAGCGACAAGTATGAAACTTACCTGGTGCGCGAATTGATTCCGGATGTTGAGCGCCGTTATCGAGCCATCAAAAAGAAACAGGGGCGGGCGATTGCGGGGCTTTCCATGGGCGGCTACGGCGCTTTGAAGTTTGGCGTGAAATATCCCAGCCTGTTTGTGTTTGCGGCTTCCATAAGCGGGGCGCTGGATCCGGTTTTGCACAATGATGCGAAGCCGGGAGTTGCGTGGGGGTTTGTTCGCCCTTCTATTCTTGGAGTTTTTGGAGCGGACAACAGTCCAGTCCGTCGTGACAACGATCTATATCGCCTGCTGCGCGAAGTGCCGGGCAAACGCATTTCATCGCTGCCGTTTCTTTATCTCGACTGCGGCACTGAAGACGCGTTCCTGGCGACGAATCGCGAGTTAAAATTAATCCTGGAGCAGCGAAAGATTCCGCACGAGTACCGCGAGTTACCGGGCACTCACGAGTGGGCCTATTGGGACCGGCAGGTACGAGATGTGTTACAGAGGGCCGAGGTACGGATGAGTGTGAAACGTGAACCGTAAGCCGTGAACCGTAAACCGTAAACCGTGAACAGTGAACCGTAAGCCGTGAGCATATTGGACGCGGATGAGGAATCCCAGTCCCATCCACCGGTTCACGGTTTACGGTTTACGGTATTCCCAGGAGATTTCTTTGCTTAATTTTGCAATTCAAACCGCACGCGAAGCGGGAAGTGTGCTCGCCGAGCGCGTGGGCCGGGTCCAGATTTCCAACAAGGGCGACATCGATTTGGTGACGGAATCCGACCTGGCGGCTGAGCGATTGATCATCGACCGCATCAAATCACATTACCCGCGGCATGCAATTCTGGCGGAAGAGTCAGGAGCCAGCGAAGGCATTGATTCAGCACGCGCTGCAGGCGAGTCTGCCGAATGGAAGTGGATCATCGATCCGCTTGATGGGACCACCAACTACGCTCACGGTTATCCATGTTTCTGCGTGTCGATCGCGGCCGAGTATAAAGGCCGTTTGGAGCTCGGCGTGATTTATGATCCGATGCGCGATGAACTCTTCACCGCGGAGCGGGGCCAGGGCGCAGCGTTGAATGGACGAACGGTGCACGTCTCCCAAATCGACGATCTGAATCGCGCGATGTTGTGCACCGGCTTTCCTTACGACGTGCGTGAGCGTAGTCAATTCGCACGGCACTTTACGAACTTCATCATGAATGCCCAGGCCGTGCGCCGCGACGGCACGGCAGCGCTCGATCTGGCCTATGTGGCGTGCGGGCGGTTCGACGGATTTTGGGAAGAAGGCCTGCGACCGTGGGATGTCGCCGCCGGAGTTTTGATGATCGAAGAAGCGGGGGGCCGCGTAACGCGCTATGACGGCGCGCCCTTCGACATTTACCATCCACCGATCGTGGCCAGCAACGGCCTCGTGCACGACGCTATGATGCGTGTGCTGCAAGCGGTGAGCTGAAGGTGCACCTAACGCGAGCAGTCCGCGTTACTCCGCGATAACACCGACCCAAACCTGTGCTGGTATTCCGCGGAAGTGAGAAACGCGCAAATCATACCGCGATAGTTATTGGGCTCGCGATTGTTCAGCACGTTAAGCCAAAACGTGTAACCCTCAGCTTCCGGGTCGCGGCGCAAATATCCGAAGTACTGCATCTGCACAAACGAAGGATTGTATTCCGTAGCTTTTACCAACTCGTCCTCAGCCATCTCCCTGACAATTTGCCCGCGAGATGCACCCGCCTGCAGTTCATTAATGTACGTCGCGCGTTTTGATCCAAGGTCAACGCCGTCGAAAGACTTCAAGGTCGCCAACAGCGCGTCGACGAAAGTGGCCGGCGCCGGATTGCTGCCATATTTCGTTACGAAAGCCTGCCGCTGTACCCAGGCGTCAGCGAACACCGCCTTGCTTGGTTCCAGGTTCGTGCCGACCACGATCTGATTGCGATCCGTTTTGAATTCCGAATACGTAGGTTGGCGGCCCAGCGACGTCGTGTACATCCGGTAGATGTAGGAGCCGGTCAACTGAAATTCATTTTCGACAAAGAATGCGCCCGACACGCCGATCCGGCGCTGCAGTACGCATCCGGTTTCCGCTGCGGCACACGCGGCCGGCGAGCTGCTGCTGCTGCCCGCAATTTGATCGCTCCAATAAGTGAAGCCTCCGGAATCAGGTTCGCGGTTAAGGAAATCGAGATAGTGTTGCCTGACAAAAGTCGCAACGTCATCAATCGGATTAGAAGTGGCGGCTGTCGCATTGCCGGCGCCAAAGATCGTGAACTTGAACACCGGGCTCACGGCGATGCCGCCGGCCGCTGTGGGGTCGGAAACATACCAACGGCCATAGAAAGTTGAACCAATCAACGACGAGTTGTTGGGAATGGCCAGGCTTACGGAAGCATATCCGTTCCCACTCCCGTTGCCGGAGAGTTGCACACTCTTACGCGCAAGCGACGCGACCGGTGGAACTGTTGGGCCGGCGCCGGGATCGTTGCTGTCAATGGCAAGAACTGCGGATGCTCCGCCCAAACCATTTGCGACCGCGACAGTGAAACTCGGGTTGCCGAGCACGGGCGGCTCAATGGCTATGGCCTGCGGAACATTCCCGCCGGAGCCGGCGACGCCGCTGCCATTGATTGTCGGCGCGCGATTCGATTCGGTGTACAACACCGGGCGATCAAAGGGCGCGGTCGCCATCGCAACTCTGGGATCAATCAAAGGCCGGCTAAGGAAGGCTAGCAGATCAGCCTTCTGCTGCGTCGTAAGGTTCAGTGGCCGAATCAGATTGTGATTAATGTTGGGCGCATCAAAGTCGCCGCCGCGATTATAGAATTCGACCACGTCTGCGAGGCCCGCGAAACGACCGTTGTGCATGTAAGGCGCGCGCAACGCAACGTTTCTCAAACTGGGAGTGCGAAATTCGCCGAGGTTGTTTCCGTTGCCGGTAACCTGAAAGCGCCCGGTGTCTTCGGTCTGCGGCCGCACGCCGATGTTGTGAAACTGATTGTCGCTGAACAACGGTCCGGCATGACAAACATTACAACGTGACTGGTTGAATACACCCTGCCCACGCACTTCCGCGGCGGTCAGCGGCGCAATCTGTGCGACGCTGGCATCAAACGGAGTGCGGTCGGAATAAAGGGTGCGCTCGAAAGTTGCGATCGCCATGGCGATCCGCGCCGGCGTAATTTCGGGTGTACCAAACGCGTCGGTAAAAAGTTCCGCATAACTGCGCTCGCCGATCCATTCTTTTAGTGCTGGCGGGATCGACGGTGAAAGCCCCAGCGGCGTCGATACTGCCACCCGGGTAGCGACGCTGTTCCAGTCACGCCCACCATGGGCCATTTCCGCGGAACTCACCGGCGGTCCCAACGCCTGGCTTTCAAGCGCGGCCCCGGCCGGCAGCACTACCGCGCCAGAAATCGGATCGGTGAATAACTGCGTCGCACGTCCGTCCCAGAAAAGTGAATTGGAGTATCCCGCGTCGATATAGGATCTGGACTTGCGGCCGGTAACCTGTTCCCGAAAACCGTAAAGCGATAACCAGTTGTATGTGCCGTCACTGTTGTTGCTAATCACACCGGGCGAAGCATAGACGTCATCCGCTGTGGCATAGCTTCCATCGGCTCCGGGGTTCGTCGCGCGCAGGTTGTTAACGATGGCTCGCGCATCGGAACCGCCACTGGAAGAAAAGTGACAGGTGCCGCAAGCGACGGTGCGAGTGGAAGAAAGTTGTTCGTCCCAGAACAAGGTCTTGCCGAGGTAGGCCTTAGCCGCCGTTACCGCATTGCCATCGGGCGCGACCGGCGGATTGAGCGGCGGAACTGGACCATTGATCATCCCCACGGCGCGCAGGCCCTGGTCCGGCGCACTTAGTGGACTAACCCCGCCCGCGCTATCTGCTCGTACCCAGTAGAAGTAAGTCTGGCCGGCGATGCCGGTGTTATCAAAGAATGCTCCCTCTGCCGTGTTTCCCAGTATCAGCGCCGAAGCCGCATCGTTCGACGTATTTCGAAACACGCGATACGACGTAGCGTCCCGGACCGCCGCCCACGTGATGACCACTTTGGTAACGTACGCGCCGTCAGAGGCTGAAACTTCCGAGGGCGCCATGAGCGCCGCGGTAATCGATTGGCCCTGGATCCGCGAAGCGGGTATGAGGTTGCCGGCGAAAGCCAACAGCAGTAATGAGACGATAAGACGCGAGACGGACAGTGGGCGCATGCGTTTTCTTCTCTCCGTTTCCAGTAAGAAAATAGACTGCAAATGCTCATGCACCGGACATGCTTGAAAGAATAGCGAAGCCAGTGCGCCCCTGATTCCTTGTTCTAAACCCTGCTTGATGGTGACGGTCGGCTGAATGTGTGGCCGCTTGAAGAAACGAATACTCAGTATCCATGCGGCTGGAATGTTCGAACGGTAGTTTAGACGCACACCCATCCGCCGCGGATGTAAAGAGTTTGTAAAGAAATGTCAGGCGATTGCGGATTTCAGATTGCGGACTGCGGATTGAAGAAGAGGCGAGTTGGTTTGGCCTTATTCCGACAATCCGCAGTCCGCAATCGTCAGAGAGCCGAGCGAATGATGGTTGCCAGTCTCTCGTTCTCCCTCTGAACGCAGGAGCGGAAGTCGTCGCCGGCGGGTAGCGCGATACGAAGCGGCTCATGATAAATGATGTCCACGTCACCGGGCCGGGGCAAGCGCTTATTCGGTGGCCAAACGCGGTGCGCCCCGCGAATCGTCACCGGCAGAATCGGTACTGAGGCTTCGATGGCCATGCGCACGGCGCCGGCTTTGAACTTGATCATTGAACCATCTGGTTTTCCCCGGCCCCCCTCCGGAAAAATTACCACACCGCCGCCCTGCCGCAACCACTGCAAGGACTTTCGAATCGGAGCGCGATCGTTTCCTTCGATCTGTAATGGCCAGGCGCCGAAAAACCCCATTGCTGGTCCAACGATGGGCCAACTGAAAGCGGCATCCCACGCCAGGAACCGCAACGGCCGCTTTATTGGCAAGGCGATCCACAGAGGATCCATGTAAGTCTGATGATTGGCCGCCACCAGCAGACCGCCGCTAGCCGGAATATGCTCCTTTCCCCGATAGCGAATATTCCACATCAGGTTACAGAGCGCGCCGGCGGCAGGGCGCAAAGTGTCCAGAAGCCACTGCGGCAAGACCACCGGTTCTGAAGTTGTTTTAGTACTTTCTGACATTAAGAAAATACTTCAGATGTAGATGAACAGCAGACTCAATTCGTAACCTGCGTTGTATAGCGGCGCAACTTTAGAGCGAGTGCTGCGGCGTTCAGTCGACGCCCCCGAGCGGCCAATCACGATCGATAAACTCCAGGTGCAGTCGCAGCACGCCATCAGCTCCAGTGCGCCGGCCGCGCACAGCGGCGAGTACTGCGATCCCAAACTCCTGGCTGCTCAAGCGCACAAAGCGCCCGTCCTCCACGTTCATTGTCGTCATGACCGCAGCACCCCGGCGGCTGATATTTTCGGTCACGGTACTTTCCATGGTACCGACTGCGCCGTTTACGTCTATGACCTCCATCGTTACGTTGATTGGAATATGATGACGAGTGTCGATCCGTTGATCGCTGCTCGGTAGATGCGACACCATCTTGTCGGCGTCTTCCTGAACCCTCCACACTGCCGCTTCTAACGCAGTACGTGCAATCTCATAGCGCTTACCGGGCGCTTCGGCATACGTGCTGGGCGGTCGTTTACCGATGAAGGCAACGCCGACATTGAAGCGCAGGGCTTGCTTGGGCAAAGGCGGTAAGGACCTGACGTTTCGCACCAGTGCCCACACGCGATACGTATCCTCGACATGATCGAAGCAGCGCAACTGTCGCGGCATCGGCATTGTCAGGTGCAGCAGGCGGCCAGGTTCAGTGGGATGAGAGATGGGAAACCCGGCGCCGAATGGAGTCACGTCAAGCAGCCGCGACATCTCAGTCCATTCATGGTCCTGGCTTTCGCGACAGAGGACGCGCACCGGGATGTTCAGTGGTACGCGTTCACGCACGCGCCGGGATTTTCCCTCGAAAGGCATCAGACTTTTTTCGAGATCCGCGCCCCGTTCACGGACGGGCAAAGATAGTTTGGCAAGCCCGAAAACACCGGGCGGTTATGATCAGGCTGAAAGGCGCTGAACGGCCTGATTTTATTGAACTTGGCTCGCTTTTGCCGGTTTGCCAAAGCGTTCGATTCAGGCTAAAATAATGTTTACTTCGAAGGATCAAAAACCAGCGCCCGAGGGGCGCAGGAAATCTCGAAAAATAGCACTCTAATCCCACATCTTATACGGAATTCCCAGTGGCTTTGCGGTGGTCCGCGAGCGGCGTTTAGAAGCCATGATAAGACTAAAAGCGCCAGCCAGCAGGACGGCCGATTGTACTGGAAAGGTTTGATTAATGGAAACAACCGAACGAAATCATATAGCGATTGAAGAAGAGATGCGGCGGTCCTATCTGGATTACGCCATGTCCGTGATTATCGGTCGCGCGCTCCCCGACGTGCGTGATGGCTTGAAGCCGGTGCACCGCCGCGTGCTCTGGGCCATGCATGAACTGGGCAACGCCTATAACAAAGCTTACAAGAAAAGCGCCCGTGTCGTCGGCGACGTTATCGGTAAATATCACCCGCACGGTGATACCGCGGTTTACGACACGATCGTGCGACTCGCGCAAAGCTTCTCGATGCGCTATCCGCTGATCGATGGTCAGGGGAATTTTGGTTCCGTGGATGGCGATGCGGCGGCCGCGATGCGTTATACGGAAGTGCGCATGGCCCGGCTGGCCAATGAAATACTGGCCGACATTGAAAAGGAAACGGTCAATTTCCAACCGAACTATGACGAATCACTGAGTGAGCCGACAGTCCTGCCCGCGCGCGTTCCGAATCTGCTGATAAATGGTTCAGATGGCATCGCCGTCGGCATGGCCACGAAGATCCCGCCGCACAACCTGACCGAAATTGTGGACGCTACCTTGAAGTTGTTGCGGGGTGATCCAAACACGGTCACGGTCGAAGACCTGATGGAATTCGTGAAAGGTCCGGATTTTCCGACCGGCGGTTTCATCTACGGCGGAGAGGAACTCAAGAATTCTTATAAATATGGCCGCGGCATTATTCAGATGCGCGCGCGCGCCGGCATCGATCGAATTGGCCGCGGCACGACCGAGCGCGATGCCATCATCATCACGGAAATTCCGTTCCAGGTTAACAAGGCCCGGTTGATCGAGCGCATCGCCGAGTTGATGAACGAGAAGAAGATCGAAGGCGTTTCGGACCTGCGCGATGAATCGGATCGCGAAGGCATGCGCATCGTGGTGGAACTGAAGCGCGACGCAGTGCCTCAGGTGGTGCTGAACAAGCTCTACAAACTGACGCCGATGCAATCGTCCTTCGGCGTGATCAATCTTGCAATCGTGAACGGCCAGCCCCGCGTCCTCAACCTGAAGCAGATGCTGGAGTGCTTCATCGAGTTTCGCCGCGAAGTGGTGCGCCGGCGTACTGAATATGAACTACGGAAGGCGCAGGCGCGGGCCCATATTCTGGAAGGACTGACCAAGGCGATCGATGCGCTGGATTCGATCGTGACGTTGATTCGCAACTCGCGCTCAGTCGATGAGGCCCGCCAGTGGTTGATGGGCAACACCGCGAACATGAGCGAGGTGAAGGTCTGGAAGGGCGTTCCCTCCAGCGAACCGATCGCGAAATACCTGCCCAAACTTCGGAAAATAATGGAGCGGCTCGCGTTTTCAGAACTTCAGGCCCAGGCCATCCTCGATCTGCAACTGCGCCGCTTGTCCGCGCTCGAACGCCAAAAGATAACCGACGAGTACGAAGCAGTGATCAAACTGATCGCCGAGCTGCAGGAGATTCTGGCCAACGAAAAATCGTTGCGCCGCGTAATCGCCAACGAGTTGGAAGAGGTGAAGAAGGATTTTGGCGACGCGCGCCGCACAGAAATTGTCGAAGAAGGTGTCGAACTCTCGATCGAAGATCTGATTGCCGACGAAGACGTAGCCATCACCGTGACCCACAGCGGCTACATCAAACGTACGCCGATCACGACGTATCAACGGCAGGGCCGCGGCGGCAAGGGCCGGTTTGGGGCGGCTGCGAAGGGCGATGACTACGTGGAGCATTTATTCATCGCCTCCACGCACGCCTACATCATGATCTTCACGGACGACGGGCAAGTCTACAAACTAAAGGTCCATGAAGTGCCCGATGCCGCCGCTTCTGCTCGCGGCAAGGCAGTCGTCAATCTGATCAGTATTCCGACGGAACGCAAACTCGCCGGCGTCGTGGCCGTGCGCGAGTTTTCCGAAGGACGTTACGTCCTGCTGGTAACCCGTAAAGGCGTGATCAAGAAAACGGCGCTCTCGGATTTTCAAAACATCCGCACTAACGGGATCAACGCCATCAACATCGACGAAGGCGACGAACTTCTGGACGTCGTCCTGACAGACGGCACCAAGCGAATTTTCATTGCCACGCACAGCGGCCAGGCCATCCGCTTCGACGAGAAAAATGTTCGTCCGATGGGCCGGGCGACACGCGGCGTACGCGGCATCGATCTACGCAAGGATGACTTCGTCGTGTCAGTTTGCCCGGTTTCGGCAGATGATTCTGAGAAGATGCTTTCCGTGTCGGAACAGGGCTATGGGAAGCAAACACCGATCACCACTTACCGGCTGCAATCGCGCGGCGGCAAGGGTGTCATCAACATGAAGACGACGGACAAAACCGGCAAGGTGGTGGCCGTTTTCCCGGTCGATGCTGAATCGGAAATCATGATCATCACGCAGCAAGGCAAGTTGATTCGCATTGAGGCCGATAGCATTCGCAAGACCGGCCGCAGCGCTCAGGGCGTGCGCCTGATCAAGACCGATGGCGGCGATAAGGTTACCAGTGCATCACTCGTCGAGGCGGCCACTGAAACCGAGGACGAAGACGTGCCGGCCGAATAGTCGGCGAAGCCGACGCCAAATACGTGGCCCACGGCGCCAGCCGTGGGTCTCGATTGCCATTGATCATCCAGCCCGCGACGCGGGCGCCATAATTCGCTGGCGGACTAGATGTCGCCCCTTGCGGGGCTCGTTACTGTTGGTGAATGGCGTACCCACAGCTTGCGCTGTGGGCTACGAATATCGTCGCCCGCGGCGCGGGCTTTCCCGCTTCTAATTTAATCAACCACAAAACTCGCCTGTTGCATCGCCGTCGCTTTGGTGCGACGGTCGATCGTCGTCACCTCCAGCACATACTTTCCGGCGGGAAACTTTTCCAGGGCGATTTCGGCCCAGTACGGCAGGCGCATCTGATCGCTCGTTGTATCGGCCGGGACCATTGCTGCCGGTAACGTCAGTACCACGACATCATTACGAAAGACGCGCGCCTGGATCATTAGTTCCGCAGCGCCACCCGCCTGGGCGGCGTTGTAGATATAACTTTGAAAGCGCAGCACTGAGCCTGCCGCAAAGTGACGATCGGCGTTGATCATCACCGGTCGCGGCGCGGCGGTGACATTGACCGCCACCGCTTCGTCAGGATCGCGAGCCCCGAGAAATAAACTACTCATCGCCAACTGTGAAGTGATCTCCGGCACTTCCAACCATTGCATGGCGCTGCCCGTGCGCCCGCTTTGCCGTTCCCGCACCGCGACCCGCACCTGATAGAGACCGGGCGCGAGGGGCATCTGCTGGTTCCACAGCAGTGGCCGGTTCTCCGCCTTTGCGCGCGCGTCGATGGAAACCTTCTGCTTAAAACTGGCGATCGCGTCGCGATCGTCAATGGCCGTTCCCAGAACGTCCAACTCCGCCTGCTGGTTGTCAGAAAGTGGAATTGAATCCAGAGTGCCGGCGTCAATCTTCATCGAGGCAGTCAACACCGTGCCGCCTTTAAGTAAGTTCATGTATCCGACCGACAAGGCGATGGGGAGATCGCGCCGGGGATAAAGTGAAGCTAAGGCTGCGCGCAATTGATCATCAGGCGAAGACGTCGGTCCGCCACTCTTTGCGCCATCGCGGTTGCTCGCGAAGCCGGTAGGAGCTTCAATAAAGCCGCGCCGGACACGCACCTTCAAGTCAGGTCTATTCCTGACCCGTACCGTGACGCGAGACTTGTCGCTTTGTTGGCCTTCATTGGTTGGTCGCCATGCCAACAGGTAATAGCTCGACGATTCGTCGAGCGCGCGCGCAAACCCTTCCTGAAATGAGTTCGAATTGATAATCGCCCGTCCGCCCGTGTTGGCCGCCAGGATTTGCAATGGCTCCTGCGTGGCAGTTGACTCGCCCAGCAGATTCCGGGACACGTGGCCGGTGAAGTCCGGATAGCGATTCTGCGTGGCGTCCACTCCGGGATCGGAGAAGGTCCCGCGCGCATCCATGGCGTAGATTACCGCGCCCACCTGCGCCGCGGTCTGCGTCACCAGTTTCAACATCTCCATCACGCCGGAGCTGCGCGGATCGGCGACAAAACCGTCAGTCATAAAAAAGACGATCTTGCGTCCCGGCAAAACCGCGGACGATCGCATCAGTCCGAGGAGCGCGCCCATGGTGTTGCTGGTAGCGGTGCGCGAGTTGAAACCGACCTGATGGACCCGGTTCACGACATTGGCGGCGGCCGTAACCAGGTCCGTTTGAAATTCGGCGGCAGTGGCCTCAACCAGATATTGAAACAACTCTCGATTGAAGTGTTCGGAAACCTGCGCAGCGTCATACTCGCTGATCGGGACTTTGCCCGCGTACGCTTCGGGGTTGCTTTGATTGTTAAGGCGGGCAATTGCTTCGCGCAGCACGCCGCGATTCTCCGTTAGTTGTTGCAGGAACCCGATCTTTCCGCTCGTGGAAACGATCGCCACCTGATCGTTCTGCCGCATTTCATTCTCGACAAAACTCAGTAGTGCTTTGCGGGCCCGGATCAGGTTCTCAGGGGCAAGGTGTACGTCATCGATGAAAAAGAAAATCACGCGCCCGCGATCAGCCGACTTTGAGACCGGGGGCGCGGGCGCCGGCGTTGTCGCAGATACTTCGCTTGTCCCTGGCCTTGTCCCCTGATCGCTCGCGATTGGTTCCTGCGCCATGACCGGCTCGAAGAAGGAAATAGCCTGCGGGCGACCGTCGACAAACAGTTCAAACTGATCCGCGGTAAGCCCGCGAGCGAATCGTCCCTGCTTATCCAGAACGGTAATATCAGTCTGGACGAGGGAAGAGTTCACGCGCACGATCTCTTCGGGTGGTGCTTTGGTTGGCTTCTGTTTCCTATCTTGCGGAGCTCTACCTTGCCCGAGCGCGGGGGATGCGAGACAAAGTGCGGCCGCCACCAGCAGTAGGACTCGAGAACAATCCTTCACGCGTTGCATGGATTACTCCTGACTGAATAGCGGAGCGAGACGTGATCGATCTTCGCGCCTATGATGCGTCATCAGACCTGCGGGGTGGTCTGTCGGGTTGCGTTTGATTTAGGGCGAGCTGAGTTATAATCTCCTCCGGTCACCCCGCTAGTTTCTTTGTTCGTTGATTCAAGCCGCCAAATCTGCGGCGAGGCCTGTTTCCATGTCTTTTCCTAAGTATCTCCGGCGGGGATTCGTTTTCGCCGCCCTTGCCCTGTCGCTTCTGGCTTCGGCAACTTACGCTCAACAGACTAATCGCCCGGAATCGTCCGAACGAATCGATGAGGTGATCCGCATTAACACGGCGTTGGTCCAAACGGAAGTGATGGTGTTTGATCGAAAGGGCCGCTTTGTTAGGGACCTGAAGCCGGAACAGTTCCAACTGAACCTCAACGGGACGAAACAACCGGTTTCGTTTTTTGAACGCGTCACGGCGGGCAGTGCATTGGAGGCCATTCAACTATCGGCGGCGCGCGGTTCAGTACCCGGCAAAGCGGAGTTGCACAACACAAACGTTGCCCCAATTGAACGCGGGCGCATGCTTTTCTTTTTTCTGGATGATGTACATCTGTCGCCGGCCAGTCTGGTTCGGGCGCGTGAAGCGCTGCAGAAGTTCGTGGACGAACAGATGAATCCCAACGATCAAGTGGCGATCGTCTCCACCAGTGGACAAATTGGTTTTTTGCAGCAGCTCACCGATAACCCGGTCGTTCTGCATGCGGCGATCGCCCGGCTGAATTACAAGATGAATCCGGAAGCGTATACCGGCAAAACGCAGATCAGCGAATACATGGCCAGTCAGGTCCTGGATTCCGGCAACCGTGAGTTGTACGCGTACCTGCTTGAATCAATCAAAGTTGAGCAACAGATGGGGCCGGGAAACCGGCATGGCGACCACGGCCTGGCCGCTTCCTATTCCGCCGCGCCTTACCTGCGCAATCGTTTGCGGCAGATAAATGCCCAGGGACGTTTGACAACCGATGAGACGCTGGGCGGGCTGGAAAGTTTGATGCAGTCGTCAGCCGCTCTCCCCGGTCGCAAAGTCGTCTTCTTCCTCTCCGATGGTTTCATTATCAACGAACGCAAGGCGGGCGCATTGGAAACTCTGCAACGGGTCACGCAAGCGGCCGCGCGTGCCGGAGTCATTGTTTACACAATGGACCTGCGCGGGCCGGCAGTGAGCTTGGGATCGTCAGTCGACGCGAGTACGAATAATTATGCGGACGCCTCGGCGCGACGTGCGGGTGTGGCCTTTGGCGAAATCAACGCTATGCAGGAACCGCTGAAGTTGATTGCGGATGAGACCGGCGGGCGCGCCATCTTTAATTCGAATTCGATAGGTGATGGCATTCGGCAGGCAATCGCGGAAACTTCAGATTACTACCTCCTGGCGTGGCGCGCCGACTCCGCTGAAGCGTTGCAAGGGAAGCCGCGGGTGGAGGTAACGATCAAAGATCGACCTGAGTTGCAGGTGCGTTTTCGTAGCAACTACACTCCGGCCTCAGCAACGCCGGCCAAATCAACTGCGGACAACAACGAAAAGAAAAATGTGGTTGCGACGTCGGCCGAAGCGGAGTTGCTAACGGCGCGGGACGCTGTATATCCACAGAAGGCGCTGCCGGTTTCGCTGGCGGTAGGTTATGTAAACTCACCCGCCACCGGCACGCTGTTGAAAGCGTCGATGCAAATCGAAAGACAGTTTCTGTCCTCGGATGAGAACGGTTCGAAAAAAGCGGAAGTTGATGTGATCGGAGTCGCCGTTGATGATCGCGGGCAGTTTTCCAGTTTCAAGCAAGTGTTGACCGTAGTTCCCGATCCTGGTTCCCAACAACGCGCAGTGACCTGGAACCAACAGTTGCAACTCAAGCCCGGTCTGTATCAGGTGCGGGTTGCGGTGCGGGAACGCAGTAGCGGGCGTATGGGTAGCGCTATGGAGTGGATTGAAATCCCGAACACCTCCGCCGGTAATTTCGCGCTGAGCAGTTTGTTTTTGGGGGAACGAACGGAGCGAAACAATTCACCGAAGTCCGCCGCGTCGGGAGCGCACTCAATAACGGTAGACGTCGATCATCGGTTTTCCCGAGCGTCAGTTTTGCGCTTTCAAACCTATGTTTACAACGCATCGCACGCCAACGCTTCACCGGATGTATGGATCCAGGCGCAGGTGTTTCGCAATCGCCGGCAGGTGATTGGCATCGCACCCGACCAGGTGCCATTGACGACCCCGGATGTCGCGCGCCTTCCGTATTGGTCGGAAATTCCGCTCGACAGTTTGCCGGCGGGGAAATATGTGCTGCTCGTGTCGGCTACCGATAAAACTCAAAACCGCACGTCCTCGCAGCGAATAAAATTTTCGGTCGAATAAACTGCCCATGGGGTCGTCCTTCGCAGCAGAGTGCATTCGCTGTCTGAGGATCTTGTCTTCCAGCGCCAACGGCGCGAAAAGCAAAAGCCTGGGTCAGCGCCCCAGGATTAAACCGAAGCAATCATCACTAGCGCTGAAAGCGCGAAATAGATGGGAATTTATGCAATAGCTGCGATCCGTGATGAATCTGATTGCGCGCTTTCAGCGCTTGGAAACTCGGACGCAGATGTGACCCAGGCCGCTGGCCTGGGCTTTTGCATTACGCGCCTTTGGCGCTTGGAGTGACCGTCAAAGACTCGTTTTGCAAAGCCGTCCGGTTAACACCCACTCATTCGATGACGAAACTCGTGGTTTGTGACGCGGTACTTTTCGTGGCGCGATCGATTGCAGTCACTTGCAGCGCGTAACGACCTGGCGGCAGTTGGTTCAAAGAGATCTCCGCCCAGTAAGGAAAACGCGCGCGGTCTTTCGTGGTATCGGTCGGGAGTTTCGTGGCAGGCATCGTAACCACCGGACGGTGATCGCGGAGCACCCTGGTCTGAATCTCCACATCCGCCGGCAAAGTGTCTTTGGCGGCGTTGTAGATGTAGGTCTGATAGCGCAACACCGACGAACGTGCGAAATGCTGATCGACGTCAATTAAGACGGCCTGCGGAATGTTGGTCTTGGCGCCGGTCGCGGCGTTCCGGCGTTCCCCCAGGAACAGGCTGCTGATCTGAAGTTTTCCGCCGGAAACATCAGGAACTTCAATCCACTGCCGCGCACCGCCGGTCAATCCGCTGCTACGTTCGCGCACCGCAACCCGCACCTGATACAAGCCGGGCGGAATGCGCAGTTGCTGGTTCCAAACTACATTTGGTGATTGTTTTTCTGCGGCGGGATCGAAGTTAACGGTGAGAAGTTGTTTGAAGGTAACGATCGTGCCGCGATCGTCGATTGCCGCACCGACCACATCAAGTTCCGATTTCTGCATACCAGTCGCCGAAAGATCCAGCGCCGCCCGATCGATTTGCATGGCAGCCTTCAGCACCAATCCCTGATCCGGCGTGTTCATGTATCCGACGGCAAGCGATGTGCGAAGGACCTGGCGGGGATACAACGTGCCCAAGGCCTCCAGCAATCCGGCTTCCGGCGATTGCGCTATCGCCGGCTCAACCTGGTTCGGTTCGCCGGTTTTTGTTTCCCGCGCCGCGGCCGGCGGTACGTAGTAATTGCGACGCAGGCGCACACGCAGGTCCGGGCGATCTTTGACCGTGACTTTGATTCGCGCCTTACCCGCCTTCTGTTCGTCGTTGGCCGGGCGCCAGGCAAGCAGGTAGTAGTTTGAAGTTTCATCGACCGCCTGCTGAAAAGCTTCGGCGAAGGAATTGGAACCGATGATCGCGCGTCCCCCAGTATCATCTGCCAGCAGGTAAAGTGGTTCCTGCATAGCTACATTTTCGAGTGATGGATGTCGTGCCTGCGTGCCGGATGCCATGCCATCCGGAAAATCATTTCGTCCCGCGTCAACCAGAGGATCGGTGATGGTGCCGCGCGCGTCCATGGTGTAAACGACGACGCCGGATTGCGCCGCCAGATCGGTAACTCGCTTCAGCAACACCAGAGCATTTGAGCCGCGCACGTTGGTGATAAATCCATCAGAGATGAAGAAAACGAGTTTGCGCCCGGGTAACGAAGCGGAAGACCTCATCAGGCTCTCCAACACCTCAAGCAGATCAGTGGTTACCATTCTGGATTGCGCCGAAATTTGGCGCACACGGTTTTGGACCATGTTCATCGCCACCCGGCGCAACGCCCCTTTGGCCTGGTATTCGTTCATCGTCGCCGTAACCAGGTAAAGGAACAGCTCGCGATCGTTATTATCCGCAACCTGCGACGCTTCATAGTCGGTGATTGGTACTTTGCCGGCAACGGTTTCCGAATTCTTTTTGTAGTAAAGGCGCTCAACGGCGGCGTGTAACATGGGCCGGTAGTCGGTCAGCTGTTGCAGAAACCCGACTTGTCCGCTGGTCGAAACGATCGCCATCTGATCGTTCTCATTCATCTGGTTGTCGATGAATTCGGTCAGGGCCTTCCGTGCGCGAATCAGGCTGGCGCCGCTGAGATGGACGTCGTCGAGAAAGAAAAAGATCACGCGCCCTTTTTCTTCGGCGAAGTTCATGGCGGCGGCTGTGTTTGCAGGGCCGCCGCGGGCGGTGACAAGTTGCCGTGCCTCCTTTGCGCTGCCGGCTGACACTTGTTCGAAGAACGATATTGTCTGTGACTTGCCGTCGAGCGTTAGCTCAAACTGTTCCGGCCGCAAGCCCGGCACGAAGTTTCCCCGCTTGTCCACGACGGTAAGGTCCGTCTGCACCAGTTCCGTGCTAACGCGCACAATTTCGTCCGCACTGGGCGAATGCTTCGGAACGGGTTGTTGGGCGTGACTTATTACAGCCGAGAAGGAGGGAACAACGACTGCCGATATCAGCAGAAAGGGTGTGAAGAATCTTATCGCTTTCATCGTAGACCTCATCGCCACGCGTAAGATCCGCAGATTTCACAGGTTCAAGAACCACCAGACAAGGACGCATCAGGATCGAGAGGATTGGGCATTCTTAACGTCTGCGTAATCTGTGGATTCGATAAATATTGCAAAGGGGAACCGCAGAGCGAACTCAACCTTGCGGCGGCGCGCCTTCGCCTTCGACCCATACTTCGCCGTCCTCGAAAATCTCTTTCTTCCAGATTGGAACGGTACGCTTCAATTCGCGTATGGCCCACTCACAGGCTTCAAATGCAGCACGCCGGTGCGGGGCACTGACGGCGATGACCACGCTGGTCTCCCCAATCTCCAGTTTGCCCGTTCGGTGCACGATTCCTAAATGTGAAATCTCGAAGCGATCATGGGCTTCGCGTCCCAGACGCTGCATTTCGCTGAGCGCCATCGGGACATACGCCTCATAGACCAGATGCAAAGTGCGACGCCCGCGCGTCCACTCGCGCGCGTAGCCGTCCAGCGTGACCGTCGCACCGCATTCGGGAAGTACAACTCTGCGCGCCACGGCGCCGACATCGATGGCGTCGGTGGTTACTTCAAAAAAGTCATGCGCAGCGATTTCTTCATCAACGGCGCTCGACGCGGAACCGCCGCTAACTGGCGGAAAGATGGCCAACTCATCCCCATCCTGAATTTCGCGATCGGCGCTGGCGTATTCCTGATTGACCGCAAACAGTAACGAGCGCCCGAACCGTTGCAGGCTTGGGAAAAGGGTCAGCACCTGGGCGAAGGCATCGGCGGCGCGGCTGGCGCGCGCAAGTTCCATTTCAACCTGCTCGCGGCCGGCAGTATCGCGCGCGGCGCCGAAGAACAGGACATGGACGCGCACTGATTGCATCTGGTTGTCGTGGGGATTTTCCATTTTTGTAACGCAAGCTGTTAGCTTGCGCCGACCTGGGACGGCATTTATTCAGCGCAAACTAACAGTTTGCGTTATGACTTTGCGCTTACTCGATGTCGATGTGACGTCCGGCGTGCCCGTTGCCTTTGGCCAGGGAATGAATCCGCGCGCGTTCCTCGTAGCCGGGCAATGCTTGCTCCAGTTGTTCGCGCAGTCGTTCGAGCCGATCCGAGGTCGAACGCAGTTCCAGCATTTCCATTTTGACGTCGGTCTCCATTTCCATGGCCGCCGCGACCAGAAAAGAAAGCCTTTGCGGTTCTGTGTCGGAGATATCCGGCAGGTTCGCCCGTTCATCATTAATGGTGCGCACGGCACGCGCTACCCTCATGAACATTTCCGCGACGACGCGTGAATGTTCCAGCAGCACTTCTGTTTCTTCGTCGTCATCCTCGAAATAGGAGACGCGGCCGACCAGATAAGAATCACCGCGTTCGATATAAGACTTCAGGCGATAACGTACCAACCCCAGGGTCATAATGTTTGAGCGGCCATCAGGCAGTGATTGCGTCTCGGTGACTTCGGCAACACATCCAAAGTGTCCGGCGGGAGGGATTTCAGTGTCGGCCGCAGCCGCGTCAAAAAAAGAGAGGCCAAACAGATTTCCCGTCGCGCGAATATCGCTGAGCATCTCGCGATAGCGCGGCTCAAAAATGTGGAGGGGCAAAGGCACGCCGGGAAACAAAACGATCGGCAAAGGAAAAAGCGGAAGTTCGCGGACGCCTCGCACCCTGTCTAAGGCTTCACTCATGAAACACGTTCTCCTGTAACCCGATCGGCACGCTGGATTGGCGGAATGGGAAGTAATTGTGCGGGCGTATTATCGCAGAGCAGATGTCAGAAGTCAGCAAACTATGACCAGCGTCCAAAGTCTAAAGTCCAATGTCCAATGTCGAACTCGCTGGTTCGACTCCAGGCTTTTCTAGCGGGTTTGTCGACGTTGGACTTTAGACCTTGGTCTTTGGACGACTTGAAGAATCACGCCATATCGAACTGACGCTCAGGTGCGAGGCGGTGCACGATAGCGAGAATCTGTTCCGTTTCAAAAGGCTTGTCGAGGAATCCGTCCGCGCCGCGCTCCAGGCACGCCGCTCTTTCGGAGTTGGCCGAACTCATCACCAGCACCTTCGAATCGGGCACGTGGGCCTTGAGGTATTCCAACAAACCCATTCCGGCTTCGGGGGAATCGGCCGTCGGCGGGAGGTGCAAATCGATGATGGCCACGTCCGGCGCGTAAACCATCGAACGGCGCAAAGCGGATTGCAAATCGCTGGCTGCGATCACTTCGTAGTGTTCGCTTAGGGTCCAGAAAAGTTGCTGCGTAATGGCAGCATCATCATCAACAATCAACAGTCGGGGTTTCATACCAAATTTCTCCCGAGGGAAGTTTTCACTGAACTGATCGCAATGTTTGTTCCGCGCCGGGGACAGGCTCAAAAAACTTTCGGCAGGCAGGAAACGCGGATCATAGCGTGGCTTGCAAGGATTCTTCCTGTTTCCTTCATGCCACACTGGCCAGGGAATCAGTCCTCATTTGTAGACAGTCGCGGGTCGGCTGCGCCACTGCCAAGGTCGCTGATCAGTCGATGGAGATAGGAGCGGCTGATGCCCAAACGCTTAGCGGCGGCGGCCTTGTTCCCGCCTTCGCAGCGCAAAGCTTCGCCAATCATTCGGCGCTTCAGGCAAGTAGTGGCGCCCTCCAAAGTCGTTTCGTCACCAGCAGCGGTAGAGGGCAAGACGCGCAGCATTTTTTCCGGCAGGAACTCCAAACCCAGTCGCGATTCTTCCGTTAATACCACCAGCCGCTCCATCACATTTTCCAACTCGCGAAGATTTCCCGGCCACTCATAGTCGAGGAGCGCATCGAGCAGCGCGGGCTCCAGCGATGGTTCGCTGCGGCTGTGTTTCGTGGCTGCCTTGGCTGCGAAATGTTTTGCCAGCAGCGGAATGTCGTCTACACGCTCGCGCAGCGGGGGCAGAACGAGCGGCACAACGTTTAGGCGATAGAAGAGGTCGCGACGAAATCTCTTGGCGCCAACCTCCGCTTCCAGATCCGTATTGCTGGCGGCGATCAACCGAATGTCGACTGTCTGGGTCTTGTTGCTGCCGACGCGTTCGAAGTTTCGCTCCTGCAAAACGCGCAGCAGTTTGACTTGTACCGGCGGTGACAGCTCACTGATTTCATCGAGGAAGAGAGTCCCGCCATCCGCCATTTCGAATCTTCCTTTGCGCGACTGGAAGGCTCCGGTGAACGCGCCTTTTTCATGACCGAAGAGTTCAGACTCGATCAAAGCCTCCGGTAGTGCGGCGCAACTGACCGCAATGAAAGGTTGCTGCGCTCGCGGGCTTTCTTCGTGAATGGCGCGCGCCAATAACTCTTTCCCCGTCCCGTTCTCGCCGATCAGCAAGGTGGTGGCATTCGTTACGGCAACTGCGCGAGCTTGTCTGATAACTTTATTGAGGGAGAGGCTGGCGCCAACCAGAACCTCAAATCCCCGACCAACGTTTATCTCCGAGCGCAGCCGGATAATTTCCTGTTCCAAACCACGCAGCCGCGCCGCCTGATGGACCAGGTGCATGACCTCGTCCGGGTTGAAAGGCTTTTCAAAAAATCCATATGCGCCACGGCGAATCGCTTCCAGGGCTGCCTCCTTCGAACCGCTCCCGGTAACCACGATTACCGGGACGGGCGGCCGGCGCGAGCGGGCCAGTTCCACAATCGCCAAGCCTTCGGTGATCTCATTCGGGTGGGGCGGCAGGCGGAGATCGCTCAACACCACATCGATATCGGCGCGTTGCAAGTGTTCCTCGGCCTCAATGCGGTTGCCGGCCTGCAGCACGCAATAGTTCTCCCGCAAGGCCCAATTCAGGCCGCTGCGGATCGTCGCATCATCATCGACCACAAGGACAGTAGGTTTATCTTGTCCCATCGAAGTTCGAAAACCTTAACGGCATGAACTCTAAGAGTTTCCGTGGCGGAGGCTTCGGTCGCGCGACGAGAGCGCAATCGAAACTCGCATTCCTGTGCTGGCTGGTAATACCCGATTTGCCGGCTCGGCCGGTGAAGAAAAACTTTAGTGTTGCTGGTCGCCGGGTTGGACGGATGGTAACACGACGCGAAAAGTTGTTCCAACACCAGTTTCGGACGTTGCGGAAATTGATCCGCCGAACGCGCGGACAACTTCGCGGCAAGTATAAAGACCCAATCCCACGCCGCCATGTTTAGTAGTCGCAAACGGATGAAACAATCGCCGCTCCTGAAACTCCTTCGACATTCCCGGTCCCGTGTCCGCCACTGTGAAGAAAACTTTTCCGGCTCCGGCATCGCCGCCGGCAATTGTCAGCACCCCGCTTTTCGAGCCCATCGCCTCCAGGCCATTAATGATCAGATTCTCGATTACTTTTTCCATTCGCTCCGCTTCGGTTTCAGCGATCAACTCCGGCGGCAATTCAACTTGAATCCTGTGAAATTGGCTCTCCTTACTGGTCAGGGAGTTCAGCACGCGCCGCAGCAAGGGGACCAGATCGGTCGGCCGCGGACGTTGGTGCTCGCCGCTCATGGTGTTGATAGGGTCGCTAAGCTTAGTGACCAGTTTTTGCAATTTGCCGGTCGCATCTCTGAGCGACTCCATAGCGTCGGCGCGAAACTCCGGCTTATCAAATTGCCGATCCATATTCCCGACCAGCAGGGAAAGCCCCGAAATCGCGTTCTTGAGATCGTGCGTCAGCATTGCCGATAAACGCAGGAAAGAATCGAACTGGCGCGACTCGGCCTCGCGTGCCAGTTGTTCGCGCAAGCGCGCGGTGACTTTGTTCACGCTGTCGGCGAGTAACTGGTTCTCGGCGCTGGAGACTACCAGTTGCTGATCGAGGCGGCCGCCGGCTATCGCCACCGCGCCCTGAGTCAGACGCTCCAGGCTACGGCCGGAGCGACGTTGAGCGATCAGGGTCAGCGGCAACGCGGCGATCAACGCAATCAATAATGAAAACAAAAGGTTCCGCAGTAGTTCATTTGTGGCCGCCGCCAGGGCCCGATTGTAGTCCGTTGTTACTGCCAGCGAGAGGCCGTGCTGATTCAGCGGACGGTAAGCTGCAAGCCAATGATGGCCATCGGAAGCCCGATAGGACATCGCCCCGATCTCCTCAGCCATCATGGCCGCAGCGACGGATTTAAAGTCCGGCAGCGAAGTAGCGACAGGTTGATAGCTGACCGGTGAGCTTGAGTGGTAATAGACTATGCCACTTTGTTCCAGAACGACTACCACACGGGCTGTTTGCATGCCGGTGGGGACTCCATTCAAAGCGCCGATAACATCGCTCACCTGCTCTTTGAATAATTGATCAAGTCTGAAATCTGCGACGACGGCCCCCAAGACGGGATATGAATCCCGCGAGGGATCGTTGCCCGCGGGCAGGACCGGAACGGTGTAGCGCACTGACGGTCCTAATGGACCTCGCTCAAGGAGAACACGTACTGGCTGGGGATTTTGCGCGTGAACAAACGCTGTGTCGCCGCCGATCCCGTCAGGACCACCGGCGCTATTGATAGGCAAGCCGTCGGTTTGAAAAGATACGGCGGGCGCTTCGTTCTGAGTTGACGCATCAGCCTGACCAATCTTTCCTCGCAGCAGGGGCACTGCTTCACCATTAAGGAGGGAAACTGGACCATAGTATTTCCGGTTTTCCCTCAGAAAATCCGTGAAGATACCCTCAAGATCAGCGGGGACTGATTTGACGTTGGGCTGATCCTTACAACCCACCAGGCGTTTCTTGAAACCATCAAGCGCCTTTTCCACAGGATCGTTATCGGCGGGGCTGGTAGTTTCAATCGCCGGCAACTGTCTAACTCCAGCGGGAGACCTGGCATGGTTGGAAAGGAATAGCCGGGGTGGATGACATCGCAGGTACGAACGCAAGGCGCTGCTTTGCGCCAGCGTTGAGAGACTAGCCTCGCGTTCATTCAATCCTGCAATAAGGCGAATGGATATCCAGTCCGCATCCCGCCGCAGTGCCTCGCGCAAGGCTGATTCTGTTTGACGCGTGTTCTGCCAGTAGTTCAAAAGGCACAACAGCAGCAGGCCGGCAAAGGTAATCGCAAAGATTAAGAGGAAGAGCTTTGGCCGAAGTTTCACGAATTCTCCCGGAACCAACTCGGGACGACCGTGGAGACGTCGCGAGATGCGTAGCTTGAGTCATTTGCCCAGTGACGGTGAGTGAGGGGGAATAACCTTAAACTGGTAGCCGGCCAAATCCCGCCAGCAAGGGCGCTAATTTTCCAATGACCATCGGATGGGACCAGCCATTAGTCGCGACCACGCCATTCTCGTTCTTGACCTGACGCGCATTGTAGCGTAGCTCGCCGCCAAAGAGGTCCGTTAGCCGCCCGCCGCTTTCTCGCAGGATTATTTCCGGCGCGCAAGTATCCCACTGCTTCGTCCGCGAAGACAGGTGAATGTAAAGGTCGCACTGGCGCTCAATGATCAGGCCAATCTTCACACCGACTGATCCGCGTCTGACTTCTTCTTTGAAGCCAAACGCCTGGACCACCTGATCCATGCGCGGGCTGCGGTGCGAGCGGCTGGCGGCGAGACGCATAGTAGCGGGCTCCTCGTTGTTGCTAACCGTTGCCAGTTGCGGAGGAAATCCGGCTCGCTCGATCCAGGAGCCGCCTCCCTGAACCGCCCGATAAAGTACTCCCGGTAATGGCTGATAAACGACGCCGAGCACCGGATTTCCCTTAACGGCCAAACCGATTTGTACGGCGAAATCACCGTCACGGTTGATGAAACCATTGGTGCCATCCATCGGATCAATGACCCAGACGCGCGGTTTTTCCAGGCGCCGATCGGTATCGACGGACTCCTCGGCCAGAATGCCGTCATCGGGAAAAGCTTCACGAATGCCGCTGACGATCAGTTCGTTGGCGGTGCGGTCTGCCTGGGTAACAGGCTCGAAATCGCTGGCATCCCTTTTTTGTTCAACTACGATCGGCTGATCATAATAATCAAGGATAGCGGCGCCGGCTTCGCGCGCGAGCCGCAGCGCGAGTTCCAACTCCCGATGGTAAGTGGGAAATTTCGCTTGAATCATAACGAGTCTTTTTTGAAGTGCGGTGGCAAGTGAAGCGCGACAACGCAGCTTTCGCCTTTCCGCGGGAGCAAATTAAAGTTTGAACTCTATACACCTGTAGGGATAGCAGCCTTAACGCGCGCCACAGGCGTATAGAGTTCAAGCTTTAGCTTGCTTTGAATATTCTCCGCGCAATCCCAAGCGCCGTCGTCGCCGCGCTCTGCCCGCGCACTCCAAATTTCTAGCCCGCTGCCTCGCGCACGATGTCCAGTGTGGCATCGATATCGGCTCGTTCGGTACGAAAGTTCATGATGCAGGCCCGCAACGCAAATTTCCCGTCGAGGTCCGCACTGGAAAGATAAGCGCGTCCCTCGCGTTGTACCGCATGCATGATGCGCGCGTTGAGCTCGTTCAATTCACCATCCAAGTCGGCGCGTTCACTTTCGTTAGCATGAGCCAGGCGAGCTATCGTGCCGGGCGGCAGATATCGAAAACAACAGATGCTCAATTCAACCGGCGCCAGCAATTCAAAATCGTCGGACGCTTCAACACACGTAGCCATGTAACGGGCCATAGCAATGTCGTGTTCGATCGCCGCCGCGATCCGCCGGGCGCCGTAATGGCGCAAGGTCATCCAGATTTTCAGGGCGCGAAAGCGGCGCGAGAGCTCCATCCCGTAGTCCCAGAACGCGAACGCTTCCGTTTCGCCTTGCTGATGAACTTTGATGTAGTCGGCGTCAGTGGAAAAAGCGTGACGGGCCGCCGCCGGATTACGAAACAGCAGGCAGCCGCTGTCCACAGGTGTGTAGAGCCACTTGTGCGGATCGAGCGTAAGCGAATCCGCCTTCTCAATCCCGGCGAAACTACCGCGTGCCTGCTGCGCCATGGCGCCGAGCGCGCCGTACGCGCCATCGACGTGAAACCATAAGTCGTTTGCCGCAGCGACGTCCGCCACGTCCATGAGCGGATCGATTGCGCCGGTGCTGGTTGTGCCGGCGCTGGCAACGACGCAAAAGGGACGGAGTCCGTTTTCGCGGTCCGCAGCGATCTGCTCGCTTAAGTCTCTAATGTCGAGCTTGAAGGACGCATCGGATTTCACCGGCCGCATGTGATTGCGTCCGAACCCGAGAATGTCGGCGGCCTTCGCGATCGAAAGATGAGTCTGATCTGAAGCATAGGCGGTCATGGGCGGCCCGGCGTTCCAGAGGCCCGATTCGGACGAAGTCGTCGGCGCGCGCGATCGTTGGGCCATCAGCAGCGCAGTTAGGTTCGCCATTGAACCACCGCTGGTAAGTAAACCGTGCGCGTCACTGCTAAAACCGACCAGCGAGCCCAGCCAGCGCACCGTCGTTCTTTCAATCTCCGTCGCCGCCGGGGCAGACCGCCAGGCAGTTACATTTGTGTTCAAGGTTGACGCAACCAGATCGGCGAAGGCGCCGGGAGGTGTGGCCGGCGACGCGACGTATCCGAAGAACCGCGGATGGCCGTTGTGACGGCTGGCGCCGATGATCTTTTCGTAGTCCGCAAAGATTGTTTCGAGAGGCGCACCCATCTCGGGCAGCGTTGAATCGAACTGCGCCTTAATATCTTCGCCCGACATGTCCGGAAAAATTGGCAACTCGGAAATGTTTGCGAAGTAATTCGCCACCAGTTCCATGGCTCTTTCCGAAAGCGCGCGGAGATCGTCCGGCTCCATGTCCAGCGAAGCGGAACCTGAAGTACTACGTTCGGGATTATCTGTTGATGCGACCTTCAAGCAACGGCTCCAGGAGTGACGAAAGTTGAAGAACGAGTAAACAGTTACGGTAACTTCAATGACAATTCGCAAATCAATTCGATCGGCTGACAACCTATCATACGCGGTGGCGCATTCGAAACTACCCACGCAGCCACCGCGTCGAGTATATTGACGCAGCTAATCTTCCTGCCGGCGCTAAGGACTGAACTGATTATGACAATTGAGGGCTACGCCTCGCTGCAAGGCACAACACGCTATCGCGAGCGATTTCAGAGCAGCGCGGCCGCCAATCATTATCGCTTCGAGCAGAACCTTTGGCTCTCTTCGATCGGCCTCGGGACTTACCTGGGAAACGCGGATGATGCCACCGATCGTCTGTACACTGATGCCGTGACGCGGGCCGTCGAGCTCGGAGCGAACGTCATCGATACCGCCGCCAATTATCGTTTTCAACGCAGCGAGCGGGCCATAGGCGCCGCGTTGCGAGAATTAGCGACGACTGAGGCACACGCCCGGGACCAACTTCTGATCTGCACCAAAGGCGGCTATTTGCCTTTCGATGGGGCGCCGCCGGCCGACGTCCGCTCGTACGTAGAAGAAACTTTTGTGCGGCCCGGAATTGCTACGTTTGCCGATTTCGCCGGCGGTAGTCATTGCATGACGCCCGCCTACCTGCAGAATCAAATCGATCAGTCGCTGGCTAACCTGCAGCTTGCCTGCGTCGACGTCTATTATGTTCATAATCCAGAATCGCAACTCGGCGTAGTCTCTGCCGAAGAGTTTTACCGGCGGCTGCGGGATGCGTTTGCATTGCTCGAGCAGAATGTCGCAGCGGGAAAGATTCGGATGTATGGAGTGGCCACCTGGAACGGTTTTCGGGTTCCAGCGGAAGCGCGCGGTTATCATTCGTTGGCGCTCATGGTGACAACCGCCCGGGAAGCCGGCGGCGAGGACCACAACTTTCGCATCATTCAGTTGCCGTTCAACCTCGCCATGCCTGAGGCGCTGGCGCTGCCGAATCAGGATTTGAACGGGAAGTCTGTTTCAACTTTGGAAGCGGCGGAGGCTTTGGGAATAACTGTAATGGCCAGTGCCTCCATACTTCAGGGTCGCGTGGCCAGCGGCCTCCCGCAAGAGATCCGGGAACCGCTCGGGGCCCTCGCGACGGATGCCCAAACGGCGATTCAGTTTGTTCGCTCAACGCCCGGCATAACCACGGCGCTGGTCGGCATGAGCCACCGCGCGCATGTGGAAGAGAACCTGCAACTGCTACGGGTCGAGCCGGCGCTGCCCGAGGATTTTGTTAAAGTGTTCGCAGAGTAGGACAGGCATTCCTGCCTGTCCATGATTGGGGCCAGATCGCTATCCGGCGGAAAGTTCTTAATGGATAAACAGTTCGATTCTTTTTCTGAGTTTTGGCCTTTTTATGTACGGGAACACAGCCATCCCGTTACGCGCGCGCTTCATTTCTTTGGCACCACCGCGGGTCTATTTTGCCTGATCGCGTTTGTATCAATGGGCCGGTGGTGGCTCTTTCCGCTCGCTTTCGTTCCCGGCTATGGCGCGGCATGGATTGGCCATTTCTTTATCGAAAAGAACCGCCCCGCAACCTTCAAGCATCCGCTCTGGTCGTTTATTGGTGACTACAAAATGATCGGCCTGATGATCTCAGGCAAGATGGCGGAAGAAGTGGAACGAGCACAGCGCTCGGCCGGATCTTTCGATCGAACGAACGATTAGGCAGCTCGATCCTTCCCACCCTCTCGGCGTAATGCTTAGCTTACGTACGCCGAGTCCGAACTCATAAACTCTCCGGCAAACACGCGCGGCATCGAGGCCAGCTTGTGAAGATTTAGAATATGCGCGACGAACCCGGTGCGCGCATAGAAGGCTTGCGAGATGCTGCCGTGTCCACGGCCCTTGGTCCGCGCCTGCACCAATTCTCCCAGGCTGCCGTTTACCGATTCGATTCCCGATGCGCGGATGCGTTCGCGGATAACCTCATAGTCTTTCTTTACGCGGTCGTAAATCACCGGGTTGTTCAGATCGAATTCCGCTGCGGCATGCAGCCTCGAGGAAGTCTCTTCGACGTTTTCGAAAATTCGACTGACGACAATCATGCTGCGCAGTTTGTCGTACAGGTGGCTGTCTGCGAAACGGTTCGCGATGACTTCAGCGGGTTCGATCATCGTAATCGCCATCGTTTCCTTGACGCGCAGTTCATTGTCCGGTCCACGTTTCAGCGGCACGACTTTCAACTCCCACGAGCCGAAATCCGGCGCTTGCAATGAATTCTGAGCCAGTCCGAGATAGCGCTCAATTACCTGGCCCGCCCAGCCCTTGTTCTTGCGACCGTTCTTCCAAACCGTGATGCTGAATTGATTGGCGAGCGGGCGCAGGTCCTTTCCGGCAAGTAAATTAATGCGACGCAACGCCTCCTTCCGTTCGAGTTGGCTGCTGGTGATGAATAACGGCATCAGTTGGAAAGAGGTTCGTCTTGCGGCGACTTTTTGGAGTGCGGCGGCAAGCGAAGCGCGACGCCGCTCTGGATCGTGAACACCGATCATCCAACCCGGGGATCCAAAGCGCCGTCGCCGCTTCGCTCTGCCGGCGCACTCCAAATTCGTAAGAGCTTCTAAACGATGACGTGGAACTTGTCCAGACTGACAGGGGGAACGGAGGAATTGACGCTTACCAGAAATTCAGCAAGCCACTTTAGAAGAGTTCATTGGCGGTGAGGCGCCGCAGTTCGGCGATTGATTCTTCGGACACAGCGCGAAACACGCGCGCGTCGCAGCCGGGCGGAAGTCTTTTGACAGTGGCGGCGTCGGTGATCACAAAGGCGCAAGAGCGTAAGCCCCGTTCCCACCCGCGCACTCGCGCATCACGAAAGTCCAGCGCATCGGCGTCGAGCCCGGCCGCAACCAGGATCGCCCGGGACCACTTCAGGAACTCCGGCCAGCGCGAAACGATTGCTACGAGCGCGTCGGCAGTCGGCCGCGTCTTTCCGGTCATCTCACCAGGCAGGGAACTTGAATGCAAAAGGATCGGTTCGGCGCCGGTGGGCAACGCTTCATGCACCGCCTGGCCCTGGGAATACATAGCGACCACTAAGGCGTTTGCCAGAAGTTTGGCGTCGCGACACGTTTCTAAGTCCGCGCCACTGACGGGAAGGCGAATCGCATCAGCGATCTCTTCGACCAGTATTTCGCGTAGCTCCGGATCAGGTTCAACTACCACCACATGATCCGGTGGTTGCATCTCCAGTTGATGATGCAGGCGCGAGCGAATTTCTTCGGGCGTGAAACCCTTCTCGCGTGCCGTTTTTACCAGCGCCGCGGCCAGATGGTCCAACTCCAGCAAACCCTCAAGCTTCGGCTCGGCGGCCAGCTCGCGAACATACACACCGCTGCCTTTGCGAAAGTCTACCCAGCCGCGCTGGGCCAACTCGCGATAAGCAGCGCTGACGGTGTTGGAATGGATGGCGAAGCGGCGGGCCAATTCGCGCGTGCTGGGCAGACGTTCACCGGCGGGCAAATCGCGACTGACAATACCGAGCTTGATCTGTCGCACCAGTTGCTCACGCAAGGGCACTTCACTGCTTTTGGAAAGCCAAAGACGCACGTTTCGATTTCGGATTTCAGATTGCGGAATGCGGATTTGAAGAGGGGTTACAGTGTTAAGTGAACTTCCCGTTCCTTAAGTTCCGCAATCCGAAATCCGCAACCCGCAATCACTTCGGGCCGGCTATGCGGCCGCCGCCGCCCTGACCGCCGCGGGTTCCGCCGCCTTTCTTTTTCGCGCCACCGGCCCCGCCTTTGCGCGGACTGCCGGGAGTGCTGCCCGAGCCGCGCTTGGCGGACTGGCCTGGTTGTCTCTCGTTGGCGCCGCTCTTGGGTCCGGCTTTGATCGCCGGGCGAGTCGCCCCACCGCGACCACCGGAACTACCGCGACTGCCGCCCTTGCCGGCTCCGCCTTTGCTGCTGCCTTTGGTTCCGGATTTGGAAGGCCGCTTCTTTCCTTTGCCGCCGGTGCTGCCGTGACCGCCGCCCGCATTGCCGCCGGTTTTGGCGCCGCCCTTCACGCCGGTGCGCCGGCCGCCTTTCATTTCTTTGTAGGTAGAACTGTCGTCACTGCCAGCCGCGCCGCCTCCTTCCTCTCCGGCGGATCCGCCGAAAGCGAAACCAGTAGTGCGTCCCATCGCTGTGCCTCCCGAACCGGAATCTTCCCGGCTCGCTGCTTCGCTTTCACTCGCCCCGCCAACATCGGTCCCACGATTTGAACTCTGATTGCCCTTGTTTTGCTTAGCCACTTGAATCTCTCCTCGTTTGAAACAGGTTGGTGAACCCGTGCGCATCGGCAGCCATTCGGGTTCGTTAGCTTTGCTTGTAAATTTGGGTGGCAGAATATCACAACGGCAAGAATGGTAGGCAAGCGACAACTTGCGTTACCGCACCACTATAAATACGATGCAGGTGGAACATTCCAATGGACACGCTCTCTTCATCACTGGCGGTGCTGACCGCCATGATCACGCCCGCGGTTTTGATTTCCGCCAGCGGCACGATGATTCTGTCGACTTCAACTCGTTTGGGCCGGGTGGTGGATCGCGTGCGCTCGCTCTCAGATCGGCTGGAAGAGATTTCGCGCGATCATCCGGCGAAGACGGAGTTCCTGGAAGAGCGACGCGCAATGTTGTTCGATCAACTGGATAAACTGACCAGCCGTTCGCGTTTGCTGCAACGCGGCCTGACCAGCTTTTATGTTGCGGTAGCAATCTTTGTCGCAACCAGTGTAGCAATCGGTTTAGTGGCGGTTACCGCCACGCGCTACAGTTGGATACCGATTGTGATGGGACTGTTAGGGGCGTGCCTTTTGTTTTATGGCAGCATGTTGCTGATCTTCGAAGCGCGGCTGGCCCTGAGTACCACGCACGCCGAGATGGATTTTCTCTGGGGCATCACCAAGCGCTACATGCCGGAGGAGTTACTGCAGCAACACAAGCCGCACTTCGTGCATTTTCGAAAACATGAGTGAGAGCCAGAGGTCGGGGGTCGGGGGTCGGAGGGCGGAGAACAGAGAACGGAGATCAGAGTCGGGGATACTTGTTGATTCAATACGAGCTTTAGTAACACAACTACCCAGACTTGCAGTCAGGAAGGGCGGCTTGCCCCCGCTCTTCCCCTCACAACAATGGACACAGCGGAAAACTTTAACTCCATAGCTGCAAACTGGAAGGGCCCGTCTTACCTGCGATTGCTTAACTCGGGCGAGTTGGAGAGCCGCGTCGTCGCGCTGGAAAACCTACTCGCCAGCTGCAATATCTGTCCCCGCGATTGCTTCAACAACCGGTTGGAGAATGAAATCGCCGCCTGTTATTCAGGACGCCTGCCGATCGTTTCCAGTTACACCGCGCATTTTGGCGAAGAGCCCGCCCTCGTCGGCACCCACGGCGCCGGCAATATTTTTTTCGGCAACTGCAACCTGCGCTGCGTCTACTGCCAGAACTATCAAATCTCGCAAACGCACAAAGAGCAGCTCAAGAACGAAGTCACTCACGAGCGCCTGGCCGAGATGATGCTGGAGTTACAGGCGCGCGGCTGTCACAACATCAACTTCGTTTCGCCTACGCATTTTGCGCCGCAAATGGCCCGCGCAATTCTGATCGCAGCCGAACAGGGACTGCGTCTGCCAATCGTTTACAACACCAACGCGTACGATTCGGTGGAGGTCCTGCGCCTGCTGGATGGCATCGTTGATGTCTATTTGCCCGATTTGAAATACGCCGAAAACGAAGCCGGCTATTTGTATTCAAAGGTTAAGAGTTACAAAGACTGCGCGCGCCTGGCTATCGCCGAGATGTATCGCCAGATGGGTGATGAGCCGGTTTTCCATTCCGATGGTTTGTTGCGACGCGGCTTGATAATCCGTCTGTTGGTACTGCCGAATGACATTGCCGGCGTGCGTGAGTCGTTGCAGTGGATTAAGGAAGAGCTAAGCCCGCGAGTAACAATCTCTTTGATGGCGCAGTACTACGCGACCAATCAAGCGGCCACCAACGAGCGGTTCGTGTTGCTTTCGCGACGGATCACCGAGTCGGAATGGCTGCGCGCCGCTGCCTTGCTGGAAGAGTTTGGGATGGAAGAAGGTTGGATGCAGGAGTACGACGGCGCCGCGCATTACTACCGGCCGGATTTCAGCGATAGCGACAAGCCATTCCGGGACATACGGGATTTCCAATGAACTGAGGCTGAATCACTGGGTTACGTTGCACAAAAAGGCCGATCGTGGTTTTCAGTAATTATCTACTTGACTGCCTGCGGGTTCCCGGTGAAAGAAGGCCCGCTGAACAGAGAGTCGCGTGTTTAGAGTTATGAATAAACGAACTCGTCAAGGCATCGCCGCAGCCATAGGCGTAACTTTCATGAGCTTGTGTCTGGTGGGAGACGCCGTTGCTTTTGCACTAGGCTATCCTAATCTTGGTAACTGCTTACAGGTTGTATCTTTTTGGCCCCAACGAATATTCGTGCCTTTGTTTAGCCGTCTTGGTTTCGAATCGACTTGGTTTCCCCACCCGTTCGCGTTTCTTGCAAGTTTTGCCTTTGCTATTTCTCTCTATTCCTTTTTGGCGTATTGCGTGTTGTGGCTCGTTGCGAAAGCGAGAAGTGTCGTCACCCTCTAGAGCCCCCTGAACAGGAATCACCCCTGGAGGGCGTAACCAGTTCGCGGTGCAGTTCGATCTCGTCTCACTCGACAAACTCGCCCTTGCGAATCGCTTCCGCAACCTTTTCAATATCAGAAGACAGGGCCCGATCTTCAATTAGCCTGGGCACGTGCCGCCGCACGATTTCGTAACCGCGGCGCACACCCACGCCGGGTAGCAGCGGCGCGCGATATTCCAGACCTTCGGCTGCCGCCAACAACTCAATTGCGATCACGTACTCAGCGTTCTGAACAATCGTGCGCAGTTTCGTCGCCGCGGTCATGCCCATTGAAACGTGATCTTCTTTGCCACCGGACGTTGGCAGGTTATCGATGCTGGCGGGATGGGCCAGGATCTTCATTTCATTCAAAAGCGCAACGGCCGTGACCTGCGCAATCATGTAGCCGGATGAAGTGCCGGGATCGGTAGTCAGGAAAGGCGGCAGGCCTTCATTCAGATCAGGATTGATCAAACGCTCGGTACGGCGTTCACTGATGCTAGCGAGATCAGTTAAAGCAATCGCCGCAAAATCCAGCACCAGGGCGACCGGGGCGCCGTGAAAATTTCCTCCTGACAACACTTCTTCTGTGTCCGAGAACACCACCGGATTATCCGTGACACTGCCGGTTTCAGTTTCCACGACATTGCGCGCATGCGTCAGCGCATCGCGCACGGCGCCGTGTACCTGCGGCATGCAACGCAGGCTGTATGCGTCCTGCACCCGGGGATCGTTTCGAATATGCGATTCGCGAATTTGACTGTCGCGGAGGAGTTCGCGCAGATGCGCCGCCGTTTCGATTTGCCCCGTGTGCGGGCGGGCCTCATGCAGCCGCTCGTCGAAGGCGACGGGAGTGCCGCGCAACGCTTCGAGCGTCATCGCTCCGGAAAGATCGGCAATGCCGGCGAGGCGGCTCGCGCGATGCAACATCAGTCCGCCGACTGCGCACATGGCCTGCGTGCCGTTTAAGAGTGCGAGGCCTTCCTTCGCCTCTAGTTGGATTGGTTCGATTCCGGCGAGGCGAAGTGCTTCCGCGCCGGGCATCCGCTCTTTGCGATAAAACGCTTCGCCTTCGCCGATTACTACGAGCGCGAGATGGGCGAGGGGCGCGAGATCGCCGCTGGCGCCGACTGAACCTTTTTCCGGAATGACCGGAGTCACGCCGTGCTCCAACATAGCCAGCAGCACGTCAATAACTTCGGGACGCGCGCCGCTGTATCCGCGCGCCAGCACGTTCGCGCGCAGCAACAACATGGCGCGTGCTTCCGCAATTGACAGCGGTAGGCCCACGCCACAGGCGGTGCTGCGCACGAGATTCAGTTGCAGTTGGCGAAGATCACCCGGTGGGACGTGAACGTCAGAGAGTCTGCCAAAGCCCGTGTTTACGCCGTACACGATGCGGCCCTCGGCAAGGATCTTTTCGACGACGCGCCGGGACCGGCTCACGCGTTCGCGGGCCTGAGCCGAAAGAGTTATGGGTTCATCGCCGGAAGCGACGTTTGATATTAGTTCTAAGGAGAGTTTTTGACCGTCGAGTTCCATAAAAGAATCCGCAGATTACACAGAGCAAGCAGTTTGAAAGCAACGCCGAAAAATGAGAGTCGGCCGTCATTCCCATTGCAGTCTGTGTAATCTGCGTAATCTGCGGATTAACTGCTCACTGCCCACCGCCCACTGCCCTCTGATCATCGCCTGTCCGGTGTTTCGCTTAAATCGATCTTCTTGAATTCTCCGGTGGTCGCGCCGCTGGTGCGCACGCGATGGCGCGCGCGCTTGGTGCGCCGCACAGTCCGCCGGCTGGTATCCGCCGCGGCCCGGGTCCAGCTGCTGACGCGCTGCAGGGGATGCAGCGACAATTCGTGTCGCGGCAGGACCTCGCCCGTGGCCTCGCGCAGCTTGATGGTGCCGATGGCAAAAATTGCGACCGCGAAATTGAACAAGATGCCGATAATAAAAACTATCCAGCCGGGGATGATACCGACCTTCGCCCGTTCAATAAAAATATCGAAGCTGTAAGCCGGATCCGGGTGCAAATAAACTTTCAGAATCCAACTCAACGCCAGCAACGCAAAAATCCATAGATAGTTTCGGCGCAAGCGCCGGCCCACCGCTTCCCATTCGCTGATGGTGAAATGTGGAGTTATCAGATCAGAAGCCAGGTGCGCGGCCCACTCTTCATCGGCCGGCAAGCTTTCGGGAGCCAGCAGTTGTGCAAAGTATCCCGTCTCCATCACGCGTACGCGACTGGACCAGATTTCGTAGTAGCGATAACGCCGCGCTTCCATCAACAAAAAGATCGCCACCAGTATCGAATTGATCGGGATGACAAAGTGTGTGTTGGTGGGCGAGCCGAAGGTGAAAGAAAGTGTTGCTCCCGCGGTCAGTACGGCCCAATTGGTCGTCGTGTCGAGCCGGTTACGCCAGGTGTTGGAACGCTGCACTTCGCCGCGATAGAAGTGGACCATCGCGGTATTGAATTCCGACGGGGCGAATCGTCGCATGACCGCAAGCGGCGATTGCGGATGGGCTCGTTCGGCGTTTGGATCAGTTGATGGCGGCGGCGCCGGGCGCAGTCGCGCGGCCGATTGCTCGGCGGACGAAGGCCCACTTCCTCTTTGCCTGGGATCGCGATTCGTAGCCATTGGCGATGCGAAATTCTGAAAACAGTACCGACCGGCAGGTTGCCGCGCAGCGTGCCAGATAATAGCACGCAGCAACTTTGAACGTCCGATTTTCCCGCACAGTTTTCAAAAAAAGCCGTTGCTTGACACCCTCAAAGTGCGTCCCTATAGTTCAACTCTGTGTTGTTTGACACTGAGATTTCTAAAAGCAGTGACACGGCTATCAATCCGGGCGAGGTAAGCGTTGCGGACGAGCGCTGGATGCGCGCTGCGTTGTTGGCCGCGAGCGAAGCTGAGCAGCGTGGCGAAGTGCCGATCGGAGCCTGCGTCGTTGTGGGAGCGGAGTTGTTGGCGGTGGCGGGAAACCTGACCCGTACTGAATGCGATCCCACGGCACACGCGGAGCTGGTGGCCCTGCGCGCAGCCGCACGAAGCTTGGGAAACTATCGCCTGCCGGAGGCGGTTGTTTATTCGACTATCGAACCGTGCGCGATGTGCGCGGGAGCGTTGGTTCAAGCGCGCATCGGTCGTCTGGTTTATGGCGCGCGCGATGAAAAAGCTGGGGCCGTCGCCTCGCACTTTCATATTTGCGACGCGGACATGCTGAATCATCGCATCGAGGTAACCGCGGGTGTGCTGGAAGCCGAGTGTCGTGCATTGATGCAGGAGTTTTTTCGGAAAAGAAGATCAGTACCGCGGTACTGACATGCGGAGAGGTCGCATAGTGGCTTAGTGCACCGGTCTCGAAAACCGGAGTGGGGGAAACTCCACCGTGGGTTCAAATCCCACCCTCTCCGCCATACGATTTCGGAATGCGGATTTCGGACTGCGGATTTAAAGAAGCGAGCACGGGCCGTGCTTGGATTCTGCAATCCGAATTCCGCAATCTGCAATCGCTGGAGAGGTGCAAGAGTGGTTGAATTGGCAGCACTGGAAATGCTGTGAGCGGGAAACCGTTCCGTGGGTTCGAATCCCACCCTCTCCGCCAGACCATTGCGGAATGCAGATTTCGGATTGCGGATTTCATGAAGGAATCATCTCAGGAATTGATGAAGAGCAGACTCAAATTAGTGCTGATGGCCCTCGCACTGTTCGTGGCTTTTGCAAATCTGTCCGGCGATGTGGCTGGCCAGAGTCGCCGGCGGGCCCGTCGAGCGGCCATCTGCGGCAATCCGAAGCTCGCCTGCAAGTCGAGCGTAACGTTTCAGCCTTATGATTTGCCGTTTCGACTGCCAGAGAACGCGGTGATTTGGGAGTCTGAAAACTTTCATGCAGTTATTCTGAAGAGCATGAAGGTGGCGATGAAGGAAGGCGACGAGGATTGCTCTGTTTTCATTGCCGAGACCGACCGGCTGGCAGCGCAGGAACTGTTTCCTGATCATAAAGTCTTTACGTCCCGCTGTGCTGAGCCAGGGCAACTTTTTTACACGAACACCAGCGGTGGCCGTCTGATCATGGCGGTCTACGCCGGTGCGACTGCGGCGCAGGCCAACCGTTTTCTGGCGGCCGTAAAAGCGACGGGACAGTTTCCCGGAGCTTACATTAAACTCATGCGCGCCGGCTTTAACGGGACGTAAGAAGCAGGACAGACATTCTTGTCTGTCCTACTTGTGAAAGAAGGGAGGGACAGGCAGGAATGCGTGTCCTACGAAAACAGAAGGGAAGGACAGGCAGGTATGCTTGTCCTACGAAAAACTATGGACGACAAATTGGCGAACGACGAAGCCAGACGCTCCGTCCAGCATGAATCGGTGAAGGCGCAAGTCGAAGGCGAAGTGCAGGCTGAGATTGCCGAAGCACAAGTTCCGGCTCCCGCTGAGTCACAAAGAATCCAAGAAGTCGCCGGCGACTTTCGGTCAAAAGCAGTTGATGAAGTTATCGATACTGAGCGAGAGGTGCAGCGGGGACGTGGTGCGGCCCGGATTTCGCAGATCATCGACTACATTTTCTTTCTGCTTTACGCGTTGCTGGGGCTGCGTTTTCTGTTGGCCCTGCTGGCAGCACGCAGCAGTGCCGGATTTGTGCGATTCATTGTGGCAGTGACCGATCCGTTCTATCTTCCGTTCCGTGGTATCGTCGCCAGTCCGACGGCGGACGGTGGGCACACTTTGTTGATGCCAATTGTTATTGCCATCATTGCTTATGCCTTGTTGCATTTAGCGATTAACGGACTGTTACGGATGATCGCGCACCGGAAGACAGCGATTTAAGTAGGACAGGCATTCTTGCCTGTCGCTTTTGAAGATTGATGGACAGGCAGGAATGCCTGTCCGACTGAGTTATCAGATCCCGGGCTCCGCACAACGCTTGCCTTGCGAACCCCGCCAGGCCGGGAACGGAGCAACGGTAGCAACGGCGGCGTGTGTTGCGGGTAAGTCCGGGGTCTGGCCAAATTGCGGCGCGAAAAGCGGGCGGCTTGAGGATCACCTCGGCCGTCCTTTTTGCATTAAACACTCTGCATTGCTGGCATGATGTTCCTCTGGTAAAGTCTCCGGACATGTTCGAAAGAAAAAGAAGGCGCTCATGAGAAAGCTCTTGATTGGTCCGTTTTTGCTATTCCTGCTAGGCTTCACTGCCGTCACAGCGGTGGCGCAACTCCCGAGCCAATCGCCGCCGTCCGATGAGTTCAAGGGACCTAAATTTCCCGCCGACGACTTCGGTGATAGAGCGCCGACCGAGCCGAGGTTTACACGCTTGTGGCCAGAGGGTCGCGTGCTGAAAGAAGGGCCGTTCCAGGTTTCGGCCGACGACCGCCTGGCCGCCAGGACTTTCCTGAAACAACCCAATACCGGATTGGTCCGCTTATTACCGCGCGAAATCGCGGAAAACTCGGCGCCGGTTTACAACAAACAGCATGTCCTGTTCCGCGGCGGCGGCGCTTACTATTCGTTCGCCATCCTGACGCACTATTACGGCTTCGGTTCGGATATCGAATTGCAAAATGATCACCTGTCGGTGGGCTTTGCCGGAGCGGCCTTCGGCATGATTACTAACCTCGGTGCTGTGTCGCTGGATTCGATTACGATTGAAGACCAGCGAGTTGCATACCTTTCAAGTTATCGCCCGCCGAAACCGGAAGGGCAGGCGCGCGCAGAAAGACGCCGCTTCAATTCCCGTGAAGGCGTTATAGTTGATGGCGCGGTCTATCGCGGGAGGCTGCCGGTCCAGGAGGGTGCGACTTATCTGCTCCGCTCCATTGACTACGAGCGCAGCGATGTACTGGTAGCGTTTCACCTGGTTAGAAAGGATGCCGACGGCAGCGTTGTGCTCACCTGGAAACTTCTGCGGCGGTTTTCCCCACCTAAACTGGATCGCGGCAAATAATTAGACCGGATTGAAAAATTCATGACCTATCAAGTCATTGCTCGCAAATGGCGCCCGCAAACGTTCGCGGATGTAACCGGCCAGGAAGCCATCACTCAGACGCTGACGAATGCGATCGCGCATGGGCGGCTACATCACGCCTATCTTTTTTCCGGGGCCCGCGGTGTTGGAAAAACTACGACGGCGCGATTGCTGGCCAAGGCGCTGAACTGCCAGAAAGCGGGTGGGCCGACTGCGACTCCGTGTATCAGCGGTGACGAGAATGCCTGTAAGTCATGCCGCGAAATTGTCGAAGGCCGATCGATGGATGTCCGCGAAATCGACGCCGCTTCAAACACCGGCGTCGACAACGTTCGCGAAGTCATCCTCGATAACATCGACGTCAAAGCCGCGATGTGGGAAGGGCGAGCTCGTTACCGCGTCTTCATCATCGATGAGGTACACATGTTGTCGGCTTCGGCATTTAATGCCCTGCTGAAGACGATCGAAGAGCCGCCGCCCCAGGTAGTCTTCATCATGGCCACGACGGCCAGGCACAAAGTTCCGGAGACGATCCTTTCGCGCTGCCAGCTTTTCGAGTTTCGCACTATCGCGACGGCGAAAATTGCGGAGCGTCTGCGATACATCGCGGATGCTGAAGGTCTCAAGGTTCCCGACGAAGCGCTACGCGAAATCGCCCGCGCCGGCGAAGGCTCGATGCGCGACGCCCAATCCGCTTTTGATCAAGTGATCAGTTTCGCAGGCAATCAGATCAAGACCGAGGATGTAGAGAAGGCGCTGGGAATTGCCGGCGCAGAAATTCTGGCGCGCGTAGTGAACGGTATCGCCGCGAACAATTCTGCCGAAGCCCTGGCAGTCGTCGATGAAATCGTCATGCGCGGTCATGACCTCAGGAACTTTTGCCGCGACCTGCTCGCTTATTTTCGCGATCTGATGGTGGTGAAGGTCGCGGGTGATGCGCGGCTGTTGGAAACTTCAGCCGGTAGTTCTGCTGAGTTGCAGCGACATGCCGATCAGTTTTCCGAGTCTGATCTGGTCCGTTTCTTTCATTCCCTGGCAGAGACCGAGGTAAACCTGAAAGAGGCGGCACACCCGCGTTACCAGGTGGAAGTAGGACTGGTGAAACTCATGGAGATGCGACGCCTGGCGCCGCTGACTCAATTGGTCGAACGCGTCGCCGCCCTGGAAGAAAGTCTCCGCACCGGAAAGGCGTTGAGTGCAAAGGGAGGATCTTCTGGTAGCTCCGGAGGCAGTGTTCCCGGCGGCGGAGGAAAACCCTCCGGAGGGCCCATCCGGTCCGCAGCAGGTGGATCGCGATCGGCGGCTGAGGATGTTCCTGCGGCGAACGGCGGCGCGATGCGGACCGTTGCGGCTGCAACAGCGCCGGCGCGCGAACGCGGTGTGATGACGGCAGTATCGGAAAGCACAGTACCGTTGCAGTCCGAAGCCGCAATCACGCCCCCGCCCGTTGCTGACGTAGTGAGCGCCGCTCCTTCGGCTGGCGGTGAAACTAGTGCCTACGATCAAATCCGATTTGCACTCGAGGAGAAGAGGCGCATGCGTTTGTTAGCGGCCCTCGACGGCGCGCAAACGGTTTTCCTTGCGGGCGATGAGTTGTGCGCTGAATTCGCTCCTGAAGCGAAGCACCTAAGGGAAACTTTTGATAAGGCGAATTCGAAAATCCTCCAGGATCTCTGTAAGGACGTATTGGGGCGGGCAATCAGCCTGCGATTCGTAATCAAAACGGCGGACGAGCAGGGGCCGCTAAGTCCTGAGGAAGAAGATCGGCGCGACCAACAGCGCCTGCGTCAGGCAGCGGAAGAACACCCGGCGGTGCAACAATTGTTGCGGACGTTTCGCGGGGAGATAGTGGAAGTGAAGCGCGTTCGTGGGGAATGAGACGGTAGGAGCAGACGGCAGGCGCAGTCGGCAGGAAAGACTCGCTACTCGTTCCAGCCGTCTGCTGACTCACTCACGGCGGCGGGAGGTAGGGGACGGGATTTTCCATATGTCATTTTTCATTTCTCATTTAAGGCGCGAAGTCCCTGTTGTAGACCAAGAACAAAAGCAATCCAGTTTCCCCCTCCATGACAAATGAAAAATGACAATTGAAAATAGAAAACGTCTTCCTCTTCACCCCCCTCATGCTTCCAGGCGGCTCCGCAACTTTCCTGAACAAATCCCCAACACCGAGCGTATAGCCTCGCACGGAGGTTGATTGGATGCGCGATCCCTACATTGCCGGAGTCCTGAGTTTCCTTATTCCCGGAATCGGCCAGATCTATAATGGCCGGATAGTTATCGGCGTGGTCTGGCTTTTCATTACCGGTGTCTCCTGGATTGGATCTGCGGGCACACTGGGCTGGATTCTGCATATTCTCTCGGCGTATTTCGCTTATCGCTACGCCAAAAAACATCCGATTCGCGTCTGACCTCCACCGACCCGCTTTGCCGCTAGAGCCTTGATGTCGTTTTCCGTAACGCAAACTGTCTAGTTTGCGCGCACGGTGAATGCTCTTCACCATCGCAAACTAACAGTTTGCGTTACAGATCAAAGTAGTATCCTTTGCCGCCATTGATTGTCCTCGTGGTATTCTTTGCCGCGAATCCTGAAGGAACAATCGATGGGAAACTTGCCACAGCAAACCGAAAGTCTGGGCCAATACCAATCCCTTTTCGAAGCGGCGTTGCAGCGGGCTGCGCGGGATGAATTCGTACCGCGGATCTGGAAGGCCGACGCATCGCTTTGGAAGACGGACGCCGCGCACCAAAAAATTATAGGCAACTCCCTCGGCTGGCTGGCAGCGCCGCGGTTTTCGATGGACCGCATCGACGAGATCGAAGCGTTCAGCCGCGAAGTGCGCGACGCAGGTTTTCGTTACCTGATGCTTTTAGGAATGGGCGGCTCCAGTCTTTGTCCGGAAGTGTTCAGCCGTACTTTTGGGAAGCGCGAAGGCTTTCCGGAGTTACTGGTGTTGGACACAACTGATCCCGACACGATCGCAAACCTCGAAGCTCGCATTGATCTCGCTAAAACACTTTTCATCGTCTCTTCAAAATCAGGCAGCACGATCGAACCGCTTTCCTTCTACAAATATTTCTTCGACCGGGTCCGTTCAATTAAGGCGGAGCGAGCGGGCGAGAACTTTATCGCCATCACCGATCCCGGGACCTTGATGGAACGAACGGCGCGGGACGCACAATTCCGTCGCATCTTTCTGAACCCGCCGGACATTGGCGGCCGTTACTCCGCGCTTTCGTATTTTGGAATGGTGCCGGCGGCGTTGATGGGTTGCGATGTGCGCGAGATTCTGCACCGCACATTGAGCGCGGTAGAAATGTCACCGGGGGCAACTGCGGAGGCCAACGAGGCCCTGAGACTTGGTTGCGCCCTTGGCGCGTTGGCGATGAGTGGCCGGGATAAACTCACCCTCGTTGCGGGTCAGGAGATTTCATCGCTCGGATTGTGGATAGAGCAGCTCGTTGCGGAAAGCACCGGCAAGGAAGACAAGGGAATTGTTCCCATCGCGGGCGAGCCGCTCGGAGCACCAGAAGTCTACGGAAACGATCGCGTCTTCGTTGCCGTCAGCGTGGGCCAGTTGGAAAGTGCGGAGAACGACAGGCTGAGCACTTTGCAGGCGGCCGGCCATCCCGCCATCCACCGCGTCTTGAATGATCCGCTCGATATAGGGGCCGAGTTTTTCGCTTGGGAATTTGCCACGGCGGTTGCCGGGGCCCTCCTGCAAATCAATCCTTTCGATCAGCCGAATGTGCAGGAGAGCAAGGACAACACGAACAGCCTGCTGGATGAATTCAAGCAAAACGGAAAGTTGCCGGAACAGGAACTACTTGCCGACGATCACGGTTTGAAAATTTACGGCACACCCTCAGGCGGCTCGACTGCAAGTGAAATCGTTAAGCAGCACTTGTCGGGAGTGAAGTCGAATGACTACATCGCTTTGCTCGCGTATATCCAGGAAACGCCCGCGCACGAAGACCTGCTGCAGGAGATTCGCACACTCTTCCGGGATCGCTTTCATGTCGCCACGACCACGGGTTATGGCCCACGCTTTCTACATTCAACCGGGCAGTTGCACAAGGGCGGCCCCGGCAGCGGCGTCTTCATCCAACTGACTTGCGACGCGATGAGCGACCTGACAATTCCCGGCGAGCCCTATACGTTCGGCATCCTGAGGCAGGCGCAGGCGCTCGGCGATTTTTCCTCGCTGGCAGCGCATGAGCGGCGCGCGCTTCGCGTCCACCTGGGCGGTGCGGTTGCTGACGGTTTGACGGAATTGCTGCGCATCGTCAACGAGCCAGCTACCGCTTAGCGAGTTGAGTCTTCACCAAATTCAGGGCACCGGCGTAAATCCCGTCAGCGGGTTACCATAAAATGCATCGGTCTTCCACGCGTTGCGGTCCCACTGCCCGTCCTGGTCTCCGATAATCTGCACCGGAAAGATAACGCGGTTGCTGCCCAGCTTGTTGCTGGTCGCAATGCCGTTGTCGAATCTTCCACCCGGCGCTACGGTGAACTTTATAGATCGCGCCAGGCGATTGTTCCATAGCAACTTGAACTCGTACTCGCCGGGGTTGTCGGCCAGAATGTGTAGTGGCCCAAACATTCCCGGCTCTCCTCCAGTTTGATCCTTGCCTTTCACATTCGGAAAATCGCAGATGACGCGAGCCCACTTTGCCTTCTGCGGCAACGCGTCTTCCACATAATGCGTGGTGTTATTTTCTACTTCGGCTTCGCAACTGGCCTTGCCTACTTCGGTGCCGTCGTAGAATTTTTTGCCGACCTCCTTGCCCTGGTAGAACAGGTGCGGTTCAAATCTTACTGATTCACCTCTCACCCAGAAGGCGGTATGAAAATCCGGAACGTCCCAGCCCTTGAGATCATTTGCGGTGAGAAAGACGTAACCGATCGGCAAGTTCCAATCGTGATCGACGAAGTAGACAAACTTGTTCACGGCTTTAGGTCCGGCCTCGTTCGAATGTGCCTTGGCAACTTTCATCTTGCCGGTAAAGAGCGTGGTGTCGGTGCCTGCCAGTTCGTTGCGCAACTTGATCACGAAGTTTACAGGGCCAGTGTAAGTTGACCCTTTGTCTTCCGGGATGTCGCGCCCGCCGCATTCCGTCTTCCACCAATAGCCGGTCTGTATGTTGTCAGTGCTGCAGTCAAACTTGACCCAGGGTCCGGTGCCGGGAATTGTAAACTCAGCATAGAGTTGGCTGCCGCTTTCGATGGGCCCATTCACCCGGTACTGCATTCGCGGCACCCAGCTCCAATTGTCGTAGTTTCCTTTGTAGACGTTGAAGGTGAACGCAGTGACCTGGACCGAGTCTTTGGCGATCGTGGGTTGGTTTTGCGCGGCGACGTTGGCGACCGCGAACAGGATTACGATGGGAATCAGAGATAAGACCGTAACTATTCCGGCGGACATGGGTTCTTTCTTCAAGAGGCTTCTCCTTACGGTTTTTGGATTCTGCTTACTGCAAGCACATCAGTGTACACCGGAATGCAAGCCCTCTCCCCTTGGCGTAGTGCCCTAATTTGGAGTGCGCCGGGAGAGCGAAGCGGCGACGGCGCTTTGGATCGAATCGATGTCCTTGATCATTTCGCGTAGTTTCTGAAAATCGGATTCGTCCTCGCTCACAAACCCTCCTGGTTACCGGCATGAATGTCATAACGTCTTATCCCTCAAAGGTACCGGCACAGTTTCACAAACAAGTTTCGGTCGTGAGACAAATTGGCTTGGAGCGGATTATACGGTTGGTTGTCGGGGTGACTGGTCTAACAGAAGTGAATGAAACGTTCGCAGCAGTTATATCCTACGAAACTGTTTTGCTCGCCACCTTCTTCAGAACTTTCATCACGCGTTTTTTCGCTGATTCCCGTTCCAGCTCCGGCAATCGTTTCATTATGATCGCTTGAAATCGTTGTCTCGCTTGTTCCCCGATCACCGGCAACGCTGTTTCAACGTACATCGGGAATTGATTGTGCGGGCTCTTCATCAATTCCTCGAGTAACAACGAGATGCAGTCATCGCGGTAGGCTTTGACCGTTGCCAGCTTTGCCAGAATGCCCACAGCGTGGTCTTTGGTTATCACCGAGCCCGCGTCGGCCGCGGCCAGTATCCGTGGCAACAGCGCGTGAACATGCTTCGGCTCTTTGAGTGCGATTGAGTCCAGCGCCGTCATCGCTCCCCACACCAGCCGGTTGGTCTTACTCTGCAGCAGCTCGCCGAATTCTTTGTAATAGCCGGCGATGAGATCGGGCCGGACCGCACCTATCTCGTAAAGGACCTTTATGCAGTCACCGGGTATTTCCTTGTTCTTATTGTGCAGGTTGTCCACGAGTTCTTTCACGGCGCCCTTGTTGTTAGCGGCGGCGATTCTTTGCGCCAGTTCCTGATTGGGGACTTCGTCGCGGCGATTAAGGGATGATGCTAGTTGGTCTAAAACCGTCATCGGTGGAACCACTTGGGTGAACTCTTATTGGTAGTCTACTTTCAACAAGAAAGGCATGACAAACTCGAGTGAGCAGATCGGTCTTAGCAGCCCGGAGGGCTGCGAGATAGTAGCCGGTGGTCGCCAGACCGCCGGAACGCAATCCCAAAAGCCCCTCGGCATCCTGACAGGGTGCGAGACGTCTTGATCGATCAGGCGAAAGCTGGCACCCCTTCAGGGTGCGAATCGATCAACGCACAACGGAGATCTTCGCTACGCTCCGACCTCCGGCTACTTTCAACAACCCTCTGGGTTGCAAAATAGATCCCCCACAGTTTGGCTTAAATGACATCACCTGAGCCCCTCAGGATGGTGACTTGCAAAAAAAAGGGGCGGCCACGAAGTGCCGCCCCTGCAATTACCAATTCGAATTCCTGTTAGATCGCGCGCTTACGGCCGCCGGGGGTACCGAGGCGCCGTTGCACTAGTTTCTCAACCTCAAGCGGCACGCCGTCGGCTTTGGCCTTCCGAATAAAATCGCTGTCGATGTTAAAGATTCGCAGCTTCACGAGCTCCTCAAGCGACAGGTCCGTCAAACCTTCATTGCGAACTTCGGAAATGAATTCAGGCGTGACTTTGAAGATGCGCATTTTGACAAGCTCTTCCATGCCTTGCTTGGCAAAACCCATTTGCGTCGCCTGTCTCACCAGGTCGGCGTCGATCTTGAAGATGCGCGTTTTGACCAGGTCTTCCATGCTCAGGTTCGGAAACCCAGTGGCGCTCATCTCGCGCATGTACGTGGAATCGATCTTGAAGATGGTGGCCTTGAAGAGATCGTCGACGTCGAGTTTGAATCCGGCCGAGGCCAGATCATCCGCACGTGCCGTGGTGACATTCAAACAAGTGGCCGTGAAAAGCCGGTCCTCAAGGCGATGATTATTGTTGCCGCCGGAATCCTTTTCGAAGTCAAAGCCGCGGCTTTTCATTGCCGCAACAAACGCCGGGTTGCCGGTAAAACGAAACGTGCCGGAGCCCTTGCCGTTTTGAAAACTGCCTTCGCAATCAATAGTCCCGGCTTCACGCGCGAGCGTGAACTTGACCGGGCCCCCGTTCACAACCTGTTCGCGCGTCAAGCCCAACTCGGAGAACTCATATGTCTGTCCCATCGAATGTTGGTGCCCGGGTTCTTTACTCAATTCAAAGTTCAGATTGAGCTTCTCTTTCTTTTCCGCGAGCGAACCGGTCCACGTGCCCGTCTTCACTTCCTGGGCGGCGCCGATCGGTCCGCCTGAATAGCGCAGGCCTTCACTTTGCGCACCATCAACGTGCGTGCTGGCAACTACACCAGCGGCAAACACAGCAAGTGAAACAGCGAAAGCCAGCCATAAGATCAACAAGTTTCTTTTCGACATGATCGATCTCCTAATTCAACGAATATTGCGGGTGTCGTTCGGACGGCGTTGGAAGTGCAAACGGCGCAACCTCGGGGACAAACTAAATCGTGGTGTTTTGCACGCCGTGCGGAACTGCAAGTTCCAAAAAAGTCTGCGGTAACCCGCCGTGCGGTCTTGCACCACCTCCGCGCGCAGCAGCAAAATCGTCCCGCGCAGCAGCAAAATCGTCCCGCGCAGCTGCAAGATCGCCGCGCGCAGGTGCAAGATCGCCGTGCGCAGGCGCAAGATCGCCGTGCGCAGGTGCAAGATCGCCATGCCCAGCTGCTAGATCGCCGCGCGCAGGTGCAAACTCGCCGTGCACAGCTGCAGATCGCCGTGCGCAGCTGCAGGATCCCGGCGCGCTGGTGCAAAAACGCCGCGCACGACGTTAAGAACGGCCCATTTAAGAGGGAAACCCCAGGATTTACGCGAAAAGCACCGAACCAGCGATATGAAGCGTCAACCCTGAGTCGCCACAGATCTCTATGAATCTAATTCCTTGCAATTATCAAAGACTGTTGCGCGCCACTCAAATCCAAAGCGCCGTCGCCGCTTCGCTCTGCCGGCGCACTCCATAAAATTCACTTCTGAAATCTCTTGGCACCGGGTGTTTTGGGGCGATCTTTTGAGTGGATGAATGCTTCCACGTCCCAGGCTTCCTGATCGGTTAGTTCGCCGCCGGCCATTAGGGGCATATTCCAGCGGACGAACGCGGCGAGGAATGATGGGTCGCTGAACATGCCGGCGGCTTGGTTGAATGAATGGGGTCCCCACAGCGCGGGGCGAAAGTAAGTGTTGCTCTCATACCTGCCCTGGCCGTCCAGTCCGTGACACACGGCGCATTTTTGAATGAACACTTGTTGGCCGGCGACGGGATCGCCGGGTAAGCAGGAGATTGTCGGGTAGCCGTGCTGCACCGTATTGCACAGACGCATACCCTTTGACTGGGTGTCGAGCCATTCCATGTAAATGAGAAAAGCATCCATGTCGTGATTGGTATCGCAGTTTCCCTGGTCGCCTTTGCTCGCGGGTGTGCACAGCGCGTTGCCGTTGAGACTGTTCGTGAAGCAGTGATTGATGCGCGACTGCAGCAGCGGCTTGGTTGGATATTCGGCTGTCAGATTCACCCACCACGCGGCGTCGGAATTCCCGCCGGCTCCTAAATGACAACTGGCACAGTGCAGTTTCGCTGTCGGCACGAAGGTGGGCAGCAACTCATACGTTTGGGTGGCCAGCGCGTACCCGCGCATGATCTTCGCCCAGTGCGTGCGTTCCCACATCGTTCGGGGCTTAGCCGGAGGCGGAATGACTTTGCAATTCGACTGCGCCGGTTGCGCGTTGTTGAGCGTGAAACTGAAATCGGACGAAACGAAGTTGTTTGCGTTCACGGTGCGCGCGGTCGAATGACAACCCATGCAAGTCGACGTCGGTTGCACGAAGGATTCCATCGTCGTGTTGCCGAGCGCGAGTGGGCGCACAGTAAAAACTGTTTCGGGGTTGTCGCTCGCCTGCGGTACCGGCCACTGCGTATTGATCAGTTCGTAGTATTGGAAGACGGATCGCGCTTCCTCCAGGGCTTTGCGCACATCGCGGTTCAGCCGCCGCACATTGTCGACTGCTTGATCCGGAGCGTCGCAGTGCGGTTCGGCGACGGGGATGTTGATAGCCCGAGTCATCTGATTCGGCGTGCCCCGCTGTGTTTGCTTGTTCACCGGACACGTCGGGCAAGATGGGTTGTTGAATGAGAACGGTTCCTTGGCGGCGTAGCCCGGAACGTTATTGACCTGTTCAAAAGTGGACCAGACCCACTGCGGCGCGAACGGCGTCTTCTGCGTAATGTGAAAACCTACCAGCCCCATCCGCTGCCGTCGGCAGTTCACCATGCGGCCCTGTTTGTCTTTGTCGCAGACGCAGGCTGTGACGCTGTGAAATTGTTTTTCTTCGGCGGGCGACACTTCGCGCCAGGCGGCTTTGATCAGGATGGCGCCGTTGGGAAAGTTTACGGAATTCGCGAGCGCCTGGACGCCGGCGTTGTAAAGTCTGTTTTCGACGACGTAATCAAAGAGCACTTTGTTAAGCCGAATCTCGTAGCGAACGAGCTTGCCTCTCTGATCGGTGAGCGTGGCCGGAAGGGTGCCGTCAGCGGCCGCGGCTTGCAGGGTTGCGTCGACTACGTCGTCGATCTTCTGCGTGCGAAAGAAAACTTTGTCGGCGTCGCCGCCGCATGTTCCCGGAACTGGCTCGTGATCGTTCCATGGCTTCGGCTTGCGGCCGTCCTTCAAATAGACTTCGTATTCTTCCTTCCACGTTTCCCACACTCGCGGCCCGCGATCGGTAATGTTCTTATTGGTGTCGGGCTCGCCGCGCATGTCCGCGCGCGCCGGCCAGTTCAGCGCGAAAAATTCCTGCCACGAAAATATATCGGCCGAACGTTGCAGCGTGTTGAAGTTCAGCGATGGCATCGTCGACGACGGCGAAGGCGAGGGCAGCGGTTGGGCCATGTCAGCAGGCAGGTAACAACTGAGCTGCACCTCGGGAACCGGCCCACAATTTTTTCCGGTAAGTCTAATCTTCGCGGACGGATTGAAACACTGCGCCGGGGATGAGCCTGTCGAAGTAAGCGTTGCCGAGTTATTAGCTGTCGTGGCGCGCAGTCCAACCAGGAGAGTGGCCGTGATGATTAGTACGCACGCTGCGGAAACGGACCAGAGGGAACCTTGGGACATGAGACTTTGCTCCTCCAGGGGGTAAGGCTCGAGTGGAACATTGGGGATGCTACGGGTGAGAAGCGTTGGTGTAAAGATTTTTTGTTCTATTTGGAGTGCGGTGGCAAGCGGAGCGCGACACCGCTTTGGATAGATTTCCCCTCCCGTTGGGAGGGGGTAGGGGAGGGTTTACGCGACCGATCACCCAGAAGTCAAAAGCCCTGAAAGGGCGAAATCGATTTGACTCGTTTTGGGCTGTTGTTGTTACGCGGAGCGGGGCAGTAGCCCGACCGTGAGGCAGGGCTCCCGCCGGCATGCACTTAACCGGAGCCCTCCCTCACGGTCGGGCTACTGCCCGGTTAACTACGGCCACATAAGAACGGTCGGCCACATACTCGCCGGCTGCGATTCCAAAAACTCGCCCTTTCAGGGCTACTAAGTCATTTAAAAACTGTTTCGGGCAGGCCCTCCCCTCAATCCCCTCCCACTGGGAGGGGACAGAAAGAAAGAGTAATCCAAAGCGTCGTCGTCGCTTCGCTCTGCCGGCGCACTCCATAAACGAGTGACCCTACAACTTCAACGGATACCCACCAGCCCCTGCACCGATTGGATCAACTTCTGGGAGTCGTAGCCGACGCCGTCTTTGAAAACGATTTCGACTTTTTCGATGTCGGCGATGGTGGTGGCAGGGTTGCCTTTCACGATCATCAGGTCCGCTTGTTTGCCGTTGGCTGTGGGCGAGTGAGCGGCGCAGTGTTTCTTAATCTGCGCAATCGGTGTAATCTGCGGACACAATTCCGGAGGAGCATTTCCAAAAATGATGCGCATAAAATTCCTTTTGTCACTCGCGTTTCTGATTACGATCACTCCCGCGGCAATCGCGGCCACGGACGACTGGTCACAGTTTCGCGGACCAAACGGGACCGGAGTTTCAGCTACTGTTGGACTGCCGGATCTATTTGGTCCGGAAAAGAATGTGGTGTGGAAGACGGCCCTCCCCCCGGGCCATTCGTCGCCGGTGCTGACGCGCAATCGCATCTTTGTGACGGCGCACACGAAGGAAAAGGACACTTACAAACTACTCGTAATCTGCCTCGATCGGGCGACCGGAAAGATTCTCTGGCAGCGTGAAGTGCCGCGCACGCATAGCGGCCGCCTGCAACTCGTCAATGGACCGGCGTCGCCGAGTCCGGTCACTGATGGCACGAATGTTTACGTCTTCTTCCAGGAGTTTGGCCTGGTTTCTTACGACGGCGCCGGCAAAGAGCGTTGGCGTATGCCGCTCGGTCCGTTCAACATGTTCTATGGTTTTGGCGCCTCGCCGATCCTGGTCGATGACAAAGTGATCTTGCCGGTCGATCAGGACAGTCCCAGTTCGTATCTGATCGCGATTGATAAAAACAGCGGACGGGTGCGTTGGAAAGTTGATCGGCCCGTTGTCATCTCCGGATATTCGACGCCGATCATCTATCAACCAAAGCAGGGGCCGAAGCAGGTTGTAATTCCCGAGTCGTTTCAACTCTCGGCCTACTCGGTCGCCGATGGCAAGCGAGTCTGGTGGGTGCGCGGGCTGGCATGCGAAATGAAATCCATTGCCAGCAACGATGGCGATTACCTCTACATTAACGGGTGGGGCTTTCCGCAGAACCAGGCCGGGCAGCAACTGCCCACCGTTCCTTTCGAGGAAGCGCTGCCGCGTTATGACAAGAATGGCGACCGGCAGATCGCCAAGACGGAAATCTCCGGCACCGAGAAGATAGACAAGATGTTGAGCGGCGCCTTTGAGGCGTTTGATACCGACCGCGACGAAAAGTTAAGCGCCAAGGACTGGGAAGTTTTTCGCGCGATGATGGCGTCGGAAAATGGTCTGTTGTCCATCAAGTTAGGCGGGGAAGGCGATCAAACTGCGAAGGCGATTCGTTGGCGCTATTTCAAGCCGGTGCCGCAGGTGCCCTCGACGCTGCTCTACAAAGGCGTGCTCTACATGATCAACGACAGCGGGATTCTGCTTTCGTTTGATCCGGCAACCGGCAACGTGCTCAAACAGGGACGCCTGCACGGAGCGATCGACAAGTACTTCTCGTCGCCGGTGGCCGCGGATGACAAAGTGTTTTTAATAGGCGAAGCGGGCGCGGTGTCCGTGTTGAAGGCCGGCGGCGATTGGCAAATCCTGGCGGTGAATGAGTTGGACGACGAATGTTTTGCGACGCCGGCGATTGCCGACGGGCGGATCTATATCAGGACCCGCAGTGCGTTGTATTGTTTTGGGAAAGTGTAGGCGTGGCACTCCGTGGCCACCCCTTTCGGATCATGGGGCACGGCACGACAGGTGCTAAAGAAAGATTTTCCATATGTCATTTGCCATTTTTCGTTTTGCCATTGAAAACCGGCTGCGCACGTCTAACCATTCTTGCGCAGCTTGAACCTCGATCTGGGAACAGCAAACCACGATGGAAAATGAGAAATGGAAAATGATATATGGAAAATTGCTTTCGCTTCCTCTTTTCGGAAGGCACGAAGGGCGCGGCCACGGAGTGCCGCCCGTGCAGATCATTTAGCTAAGGTGTAGTCGAACTCGTAGAAGTGTTTGCCGTCGACGATATTGATTGTCATCTTGCCTGACAATCCTGCGAGGTCGCCGGTGCCGGAGTCGGGAACGACGGTGATGAGAAGGTGCGGTTTGCCGCGATCCATTGTCCCGCTGTGCTGCAACGCAAAGCTCCCGCTCTTTCCCTGCAAGCTTCCGTTCACTCGCTCCATCGCGACGTAACCTGCCGAACCTTTCACTTCCGTACTGTAAGCCAGCATCTGGCCTTTGCTGGTGCCGTCGAGGTCGCCATGAAATTGTTTGTCCAGAGTCATGCGGCCCACCGTAGGACCATCTGATTGTTCATCCGATTGCGGCTTCACCTTCACATCAAATGTGCCGCTGGCATGTTTCGTCACTAGCTTCTCCTTTTGAGTTTTCTTCGCGGGTCTTTTGGTTTGGGTCTGCGCTATCGCGCCAAACGCGAGGCATAGAATGAAACACGGGAGCAGCACGGCTCCCGCGCGATATTTATTTTTCATAGCGCGGCGGATTATAGCAGTCGCTTGAGAAATGGGTTATAAAACAAGCACGAAATCATCTGACAGTAGGAGTCGATTGGAGGCGGGAAATGGCGGAAGCTGACATCGGCATTGCCGGTGTGGGCGTCATGGGTTCGAACCTGGCGCGCAACATGGAACGCAATGGCTTTGCGGTAGCGGTCTGGGATCGTGATCCGGCCTTTCTGGCCCAGGCGATGTCGCACGTCGAAGCGGGAAAACGAATTACTCCGTACCAGACGCCGGAGGAATTCGTGCGGGCCATCAAACGCCCGCGCAAGATTCTCATGATGGTTAAAGCCGGCCCGCCCGTCGATTGGACGGTGGAACAATTCAAACCGTTTCTGGAGCAGGACGACATACTAATCGACGGCGGCAATTCTTTTTTTCAGGACACGCGGCGGCGCGAAGCCGCGTTGGCAACCGAAGGCCTGCGCTTCATCGGCTCGGGAGTGTCCGGCGGTGAAGAGGGCGCGCTGAACGGTCCTTCATTAATGCCGGGCGGAGCGCGGGCAGCGTATGAAGAGATCCGGCCCATCTGGGAAGCGATCGCTGCGAAGACCAATGATGGGCCGTGTACCACCTACGTAGGCCCGGACGGAGCCGGCCATTTTGTGAAGATGGTCCATAACGGAATCGAGTATGGCGATATGCAATTGATCGCTGAAGTCTACGACATCCTGCGCCGCGTCCTGGGGCTAACCGCCGGAGAGATTGCGAACGTCTTTGAGGAGTGGAACCGCGGAACCTTAGAGTCATATTTGATTGAGATCACCGCGCAAATCCTTCGCTTCAATGAACCGGAAACTGGAAAGCCCCTCGTGGATCTGATTCTCGATCAGGCTGAGCAGAAGGGCACCGGCAAGTGGACGGCGCAGGTGGCTTTGGATTTAGGAGTGGCCATACCGACTATCAATGCGGCGATCGATGCGCGGTTGATGTCGAGTTCGAAGGAAGAGCGGATTAAGGCCAGCGCTCAATTTAGCGATGGAAAGAGCGGGGGCAAGCCGCCCTTCCTGACTGCAAGTGTTTCCAGTTCCGATGAGCGCGAGACATTCCCAGCTCGCAGTCAGGAAGGCGGGCTTGCCCCCGCTCTTAGTTCTGAAAACTTTCTTCAGTGTCTGCATGATGCACTCTACGCTTCCAAGATTTGTTCGTATGCCCAAGGCTTTAGCTTGATGCGCGCCGGATCGAACGAGTGGAAGTGGAACATCGACCTAAGTGAGATGGCGCGGATTTGGAAGGGCGGTTGCATCATTCGCGCGAAGTTTCTGGACAGCATCAAGACCGCGTACAAATCCGATCCCGATCTGGCGAACTTGATGCTGGCGTCGGACCTGCGCGACTGGTTGCAGACCGGCCAGGCCAATTGGCGCAGCGCGATCGGCTCCGCTCAAGCGCATGGCGTGCCGGTGCCGGCGATGGCAGCGAGTCTTGCCTACTTTGACAGTTACCGCGCGGCGAACTTGCCGCAGAACTTAACGCAAGCGCAGCGCGATTTCTTCGGGGCGCATACTTATCATCGAGTCGATAAACCGGAGTTGGGTGCGGTCCATACGGATTGGGAACCATGACGCCATCCTAGTTGGTTTCCCCTCCCCGCAAGCGGGAGGGGCTAGGGGTGGGGTTGGGGTCAACGCGCGCCGTTTCCTCTCCCCCAACACCTCTCCGCTCGCGGAGAGGGGAGGGCAGCACTCCAACGAGGAGATATTAATGTTAAGAAAAAATATCGCTTGCCGCCTGAGTTCCGCGCTCTTGTGGTTGTTGGTCGTTGTGGTTGCGCCGGCGGCGGCGCAGACTAATCAGTTTCGTGTCGATTACACAGTCGAGGTGCAAAACCCTGAGGCCGGCTTGTTTCACGTGACGGCGGATGTCAAAAACATCAGGCAAGCGGAGTTGCAACTTTCGCTGCCGACCTGGACGCCGGGCTGGTACACGATCGAGAACTACGCGAAGAACATTTTGCGTTTCACCATCAAGGACACGCGGGGTAAGCGTCTGGCCCATACCCTGACGCGCAAGCAAACGTGGCAAGTTGAAACGGCGGGACGCAACCGAATCGTGGTTGAGTTTGACTACCGCGCTGACACCCTTGGCCTCAATCAAGCAAAGATTACAAAAGATTTTGCCTTCTTCACCGGCACTCAACTGTTCCTGATGGCCGAGGGGCATCGGGCCAGTCCGAGTTCGGTCCGATTTGTTATTCCTACCGCTTGGCGAATCATTTCCGCACTGCGCGAGACGTCCGATCCTTTCCGCTACACGGCAGCTGATTACGACACGCTGGTGGATTCGCCGACGGAAATGGGCCGATTCGACGTAGTCCATTTCGAAGTAGAAGGTAAACCTCACTATTTCGTGGCCACGCCTGCGGGAGCTTTCGCCACCGAGAAGGCTGGTAAATTTACCGATCTGCTGGCAAAAGTTGCGGTGGCCCAGAGTGCAATCTTTCACGGCCTGCCTTACGAAAAGTACGTGTACTTCTATTTTTTCCTGCCGCCCGAATCCAATGCCAGCGGCGCTCTCGAACACCAAAACTCGCATGTCAGTTTCGCGCCGCCGGGAAACGTGGCCCAACCGGAAAACATGATCGGCACGGCGTCGCATGAGTTCTTCCACACCTGGAACGTGAAGCGCATTCGCCCGGCAGAGATGTGGCCCTACGATTATGCGCGCGAGGACGAGACGCCGCTGCTGTGGGTCTCGGAGGGTTTCACGAACTATTACGGAGTCGTCGGCACCTATCGCGCCGGCGTCACCACGAAGGAAGCGTTTTTGGATCGCGCGGCGGGCGCCATCTCCGACGTGGAGAACAATCCCGCCCGCAACTTCATTTCACCGGCGGAATCGTCGGTCTCCACGTGGGTGGGGTACGACACGCCGGTAGCTTTCGGTATTTCGTATTATGTTCAGGGACAGAATCTGGGCGCGCTGCTGGATCTTTCGATTCGTCATGACACTAACGGCCGCGCCAGTCTTGATGATGTGATGCGGGCGTTGTATCGCGACTACTACCAACGAGGGCGCGGATTCACGATGGCTGACATGCTCGGGATCATCCAGGGCTTGACGCACCGCGACTATCGCGAGTTTTTTAGCCGGTACGTATGGGGTGTGGACGTTCCGCCTTATGAAACAATCTATGGCTATGCGGGCTATCACGTGGAAAGGGTTTCCGGGAAAACGCCGGTGTTCGGATTTGACGGCAGGTTTCGCGGCGGCGGGTTTCGCGTGCAGGCGCTGCAGCAGAACTCGCCGGCCACTGCGGCCGGGCTCGAAGTGGGCGACATAATTACCAAACTCAACGGAAGCGAAATTCGTCGGGCTTCATTGGGTGGTTTGGCGGGCCAGACTGTAAAACTAATGGTCAAACGCGGCGAAGAAGAAAAAGAAGTGACCATGAACGTTGGGGTGCGCGAGGTGCTCGACTATCGGCTGGTGGAAGTGGCACACCCGACAACCGCGCAGTTGCTGATTCGCGCGGGATGGTTACGACGGTAAGCGGCAGAAGTTTTTACCACCAGCGTTGCAGCGCAACTATATGGCGTAAGATCCAGGGTTAATAGCGCGAGGCCATAATATTCCCTTTCGCGCCTTCGGCACTTTAAGAGCAGTGGCGAATTGATGTCAGAAACTAACCCAGAACCTGCAGGCGAATCCGCCAATCCTCTGCGAGCGGGGATGCGGATTGAACACAGCGCCCCGCCGTGCGCCGTGGTGATCTTTGGCGCGTCCGGCGATCTCACGAAACGAAAACTGCTGCCGGCGCTTTACCGGCTCGCGCAAGAGCGGCTGCTCCCGTCGGAGTTTGCCGTCGTCGGCGTTGCGCGCCAGCAAATGAGCGATGAAGACTTTCGCTCGCAAATGCACGCCGCGGTCGCCGAACACGAAGGTGACGCTGCCGATGATGTCGTTTGGAATAGTTTCGCCTCCGGACTTTTCTATCTGCAGGGCGAGTTTGCCGAAGCGGAAACGTTCAGCCGACTGCGAGAAACTTTGGAGCGCGTTGAAGGACAACGCGGGACGAATGGTAACCGCCTCTACTATCTCGCCACGGCGCCGGATTTTTTTGGTCTCATCGCGAAACAACTGGGTGACGCAGGACTGGCGCAAGCGGACGAAGGGCGTTGGACGCGCATCATTGTCGAGAAGCCGTTTGGACACGATCTTCAAAGCGCGCGTGCTTTGAACGAAGAGTTGGCCCACGTCTTTACCGAGGAACAGGTCTATCGCATCGATCATTACCTGGGCAAAGAAACGGTACAGAACCTGCTGGTGTTTCGTTTTGCCAACAGCATCTTTGAGCCGGTGTGGAACCGGGAATACGTCGATCACGTGCAGATAACTAACGCCGAAGCGCTCGGCGTCGAGGGCCGCGGCGCATTTTATGAAAAAGCCGGCGCGGTGCGCGACATGATTCAGAGTCACGTGTTTCAAGTGACCTCGTTGATTGCCATGGAGCCTCCGGCAGCGCTGACCGCCGACGCGATTCGCGACGAAAAGGTAAAGGTGATGCGAACTGTCCGGGCCATCGCCGCCGCGGATGTTTCCGAACTCAGTGTGCGCGGCCAGTATGGGCCAGGCTTCGTGCTCGGCGACAAAGTCCCGGGTTACCGCGAAGAGCCAGGCGTCGCGCCCGACTCATCAACCGAAACGTTTGCGGCCCTGAAGCTCTATTTCGACAACCCGCGCTGGCAGGACGTGCCGTTCTACATTCGTTCCGGCAAGCGGCTAACGCGGCGCGTAACGGAGATCGCGATCGAGTTCAAAAAAACTCCCCATTCGCTCTTCAGTGAATGTGATGCGCCACTGAAAGCGAACGTGCTGGTGATGCGCATTCAGCCGAACGAAGGCATCACGCTGCGCTTCGGCGCCAAGTTGCCGGGGCAGGCGATGCGCATTCGCTGGGTGAACATGGACTTTCGCTACGCTTCATCATTCGGTACCGAGCCGCCCGAAGCCTATGAGCGTTTGTTGTTGGATTGCATGCTGGGCGACTCCACGCTGTACGCGCGCCGCGACATGACGGAGCGCGGGTGGGAGATCGTGACGCCGCTTCTGGAAACGTGGAAACAACCGGCTAAAGACTTTCCGAATTATGCGGCCGGCTCGTCAGGGCCGGAACAGGCGCAGGAGTTGATGCGGAGGGATGGGCGAGAGTGGCGGGAGCTGTAATCAGTGGGCAGTGGGCAGTGAGCAATGAACAGAGCAAAACTCAAGCTCTTCACTGGGACCGCGGGCGTCCCGCCCGCAACGCCACGGCAGATCCAAGTAACGAAGATAAGCGGGCAGGACGCCCGCGATCCCAGTTAAGAGCTTGAATGGTCTTGACAGTGATATGAGCCAGGAAACAAATCCGGAAGTTATCGAGCGTGAGTTGGTGCAGCTCTGGCAACAGACCGCGTCGGCACAGCTACGCGATTTGGAGCCAGGGAAAGAGCGCGCGACGCTGAGAGCGCGCGCGGCCAACCTGATGGTGTACGGGTCGAAGGCTGCGTCGCTCGAGAAGATCGAGGAGGTGTTGCAGGAACTGAGTGCCCGGCATCCCTGTCGTGCGCTGGTAATGATTGATTCGCAGGACCGTGACGATCACGACATTCAGGTTTCCGTAGATTCTTTTTGCCATGAAAATGCGAAGCAACAACGGCGCCATCTTTGCTGCGAAGAAGTAGCGTTGAAAGCCAGCGGGCGGTTCGTGGTAGAACTGCCAAGCGCGGCAATTCCATTGCTGGTACCTGATTTGCCCGTGTTTCTTTGGTGGCAGGACGATCTGCAAACCAACGCAGACGTTTTCACCGAGTTGGCCCACCGGGCCGATCGCGTGATTATTGATTCGGCCAACTTCACTGACGGCGGCAAGCAAATTAGTGCGCTGCGATCTTTGTTAGCTGCGGAGCCCGACGAGCAGACCGCGTTCAGCGACATAAATTGGGCGCGGCTAACGTCATGGCGCGCGCTGTTGGCGAGTTTCTTTGATACCACGCCAAATCGCGATGCGCTGGGGAAACTAGTTAGCGTCGTGATCGAGTACTCGGCGTGCGACTCTGGCGGGCTTTCGGCGCAACCGTTGCTAATCGCCGGTTGGCTGGCGGACAGGCTCGATTGGAAGTTGATCGGGAACGCCGCCCGCGCAGCTGACAGCTCTCAAACGGTGCGCTTCGAAAACCATGGGCGAAAGATCGACGTTGCCTTCGTCGAGGTTGAACGGCCGCAACTGCAGCCTGGCCGTTTGGCGCGGGTGGAGCTGGCGACCGAGTCGCCCCTCACTTTCGCGGTGACGCGCAGTGCCGACGGTCTGCATCTGGAAACCGTTATCAACGCCGAACAGGCAGATCCTCATGGCGGAGTCTCACAGTCGCACACGCGCAGTGTCGCCGATCTGCTGGGAGGCGAGATGGAAATCATTTGCCGCGATCGGGTTTGGGAAGACGCGGTGACTAAGGCTGCGGAAATCGTGGGTATGAGGCAGTAGCCCGACCGTTAGGAAGGGTCTCAGGTTTCAGGTTTCAAGTTTCGGGTTCAAACGAACTGTGAAAACGTGAAACCAAACTTGAAACTTGAAACCTGAAACCTGAAACCTGAAACTTGAAACCGGATCCCTCTCTTGACGCTTCTAATGGGCCTGCTCTAAAGTCAGGGCGCTGAGCCCAGCAGCGCACCGATTGCCGCACAATTGTCTCCCTTCGAGTTGGTTAGTCCTTGACCCGAAAGCGCATCGTGGTTTATCGCCATTTTCCCCTGGCTCGTGTTCTGCGGACAACCGGTCTGTTGCTGCTGCTCGTGCTGCCGGCGGCCCCGATCGCTTCTGCGAAAGACACCTGGACGAGTGTGCGTTCTAAGAATTTCCTGCTGGTGGGCGACGCCAGCGAGAAGGAGATCCGCCAGGTGGCCATCCGGCTGGAGCAATTCCGCGAAGCTTTCACGCTGCTCTTCAGCAATGCCCCCACCAAGCCTCTCGTTCCCACAACGGTAATTGTTTTCAAGAACGACAACTCGTACAAGCCATTCAAACCTACCGCTTACACTGCCGGATATTTTCAGGCCGGCGAAGACGTGAATTACATAACGTTGACGAGTGAAGGAATGGCCAGGAACGATGAGCCGTTCCGCGTAATCTTTCACGAATACGTTCACCTGATGGTCAATAGCACCCTCGGAAACGTGCCTACCTGGTTCAGCGAAGGGCTGGCTGAGTATTACAGCAGCTTTAGCATGAGCGACGATCGCAAGGTTACGCTGGGGCGCGTGGTGGGCAATCACGTGTTGTTCCTGCGCCAGCAGAAGTTGCTGCCGCTGCGCACGCTATTTGCGGTGGATCACACTTCGCCTTACTACAACGAGAAGGACCAGGCGAATGTTTTTTACGCGCAGGCCTGGGCCCTGGTCCATTACCTGGTCCTCGGCAACCACGGCCAACGCAATCGCCAGATGGGCCGCTTTCTGGACTTGATTAATACCGGCAAATCAACCGATGCCGCTTTCACTGAAGCTTTTCAAACGACATACGAAGCGCTGGAAAAAGAGCTGCAGGAGTATATCCAGCGCGACACTTATCCGGCGCAAACTATGGTCTTCAAAAATAAGTTAGGCGCGGATAGCGAAATCGTAAGCACGCTGTTGAGTGACGCTGAGGCCCAAGCGTATCTGGGTGACTTGTTGTTGCACAGCCAACGGCCTGACGCGGAAGCTTACCTGCAAAAAGCTCTGAGTCTTAATCCCGCGTTGGGAATGGCGAATTCGTCGTTGGGATTGCTGCGGGCGCGACAGGGACGTTTTGAAGAGGCGCGCCAGCATCTGGAAAGAGCGGTGGCGGCCAACAGCCAGAACTACCTGGCCCATTACTACTACGCCCTGGCGTTGAGCCGGCAGGGCATGGACTCGAACAACGTCGTCTACGCATACGCTCCGGAATCGTTGGGCGTGATGCGACGCGAGCTGCAGAAGGTGATTGAACTGGCGCCTGACTTTGCCGAAGGTTATCACTTGCTGGCATTCGTTAACCTGGTCGCCAGCGAGCAGCTTGATGAGTCCATTGGATTAATGAAGAAAGCGCTGACTTTGTCTCCGGAAAGGCCTGAGTACGTCTTTGTGCTGGGGCAGATTTATCTGAACCAGGAGAAGTTTGACCTGGCCCGGCAGCTGTTCCAGCCGCTGGCCCAATCCGGCGCCGACAAAGAATTAAGGCAACGCGCCCAGAGTCTTTTGGATCGCGCGACTTTCGTAGAGGATTTGCGCGAGAAACAGGCAGAATTCAATCGCAATCGCGGCCGGGGTAACAGTCTCCCTGAATCGCAGGATACGGAAATCACTCTGGATCCAATTGCTGAGTTGGAAGCGGCGCTTCGAAAACCCGCCGCGGGCGAACACAGAGTAGTGGGCAACCTCATCCGCGTCGATTGTGGTGCGAAGACAATCGTATTCACAATCCAGGTGGGCGAGAGCCTGATGAAAGTTCAAACTGAAAGTTTCAAAGAGATGAGCTTCCGGACGTTTACTCAAACCATTAAGCGCGAGATTACGTGCGGAGTGCGAGAGCATGCCGACGCTGTGGTAGTGACCTACAAACGCGTCGGCGAGTCGCGGACCCCCGCCGCCGGGACCGCGATCACAATGGAGTTCGTGCCGCGGGAGTTCAGGTTAAAGGCCGGTGGTTAGGTCAGTAGGCAGTCGGCAGGAGCAGTCGGCAGGAAATGAAAGCAGGCGAGTAGAAAGCTGTTTTTGCTTCCTGCCGACTGCCCCTGCCGTCTGCCTCCTGACGAGTTCACGGTTTCGCGGGTTTCTTTTCCTGTTGTGGAATCGCTCTGGGAATATCGCCGTCGTCGACGAGTAGTGGCTGTGTGCCGGGTTTGAGCTTTGGCTCGCGCCTCAGGATGGGTGGCATCTTCGGCGTCGGAATCTTCAAAGTAGCAACGCCGCCGCTGCGCCTCAGGATTGCGCCGCCGTGGCCTGCGACCCAAGTGGCGGACTCGCCGCGGTAGGCGATCGCAAACAGAGAGGTGCTGGTTACGGTCGGCTGGGTCGCCCAGGTAGCGCCGGCATCCCTTGTCATCATCACCCGTCCCTGGTCGCCTGCGATCAAAACCTCGTCGCGGGTTCCGACTGCGACCGCGAAGAGGTTGGTGTTGATTCCGCTTTCCAAATCTTTCCACGTCTCACCGCCGTCATCGGTGCGCAGGATGATCCCTTTTTCTCCTACCACGTAGCCGCGCTGCGTGTCGGCGAAGGTCACGGCGTACAGCCACTCCTTTAGCCGGATCGAAATCTGTTTCCAGTGAGCGCCGGCATCTTCGGTGCGCAGAATCGTTCCGTGAGAGCCGACGGCGACACCGTGCTTCAAGTCGGTGAAATGAACGTCTTCGAGCCACGAGAAAGTGTTGGGATGTTGCGCATGCCAGCCCAGACCGCCGTCCTGCGTATGGAGAATCAGGCCGCGCGCCCCCACGGCCCAGCCCTGTTGCGGCGAAACAAAATGGACTCCCAGCAATTCTTCGCGCACTTCCGTTTTCTGCTGGTTCCAAACTATGCCGCCGTCGTTCGACGAGAGGATCGTGCCTTTGTCACCAACGATCCATCCGAGTTTGTTGTTGATGAAGGTGACGGCATTCAGGCGCGCGGTAGTTTCCACCGGGCGCACGGTCCAACGTTCACCGCCCGACGTCGTCGCCAGAATTCGCCCGCGCGCGCCGACAGCCCAGCCACGCGAACCGTCGAGAAAGAAAATGTCCGACAAGTCATCGCGTCCGCCTTCGGTCAAACGCCGCCAGCCCAACCCGCCGTCATCCGTCCGCAACACCAGCCCGTCGACGCCCGCGGCCCATCCCGTAGTTTGATCGGCGAAATAGACGGTGACCAGTCGCGGCGCGGTGCGCACGTTGACGGGCAGCCAGAGGTTGCCGCCGTCGCCGGTCATCAGCACGACGCCATTGTCACCGGAAGCCCACCCGTGAGTTTCATCGGAAAAGGAAACGGAAAGCAGATCGGTCGTGATCAAGGTTTCTGCAGCCTGCCAATGTACGCCGGCGTCGTCCGTCATCAATACCCGGCCGCCATAGCCGACCGCGACGGCCCGTAGCGGGGAAAGAAAGGCGACGCTGGTTAGCGGCTGCTCCGCGACTCCCGATTTCCTTTCCCAGTTTGCTCCGCCATCGCGCGTGAGCAGCAAAGCCCCGCGGTCGCCGACTGCGATGCCGGTAGTTTTATTAGCGAAGGAAACGGAGAAGAGATGCGTGCGCAGGTTCGCGTTTTGCAAACGCCAGGTTAGCCCGCCATCCGTAGTGGCAACGATGCGTCCATACGTGCCCACGGCCCATCCGTAGGATTTATCGTCAGGCGCGAAAGCAATACCGTAAAGATGGTCGGTGACCCCGGAGGGTTTTTGCAGCCACCTTTCGCCGCCGTTGGTGGTCAGCAGGACAGTGCCGCGCGCTCCTACTGCAAGCGCACGATCTTTATCTTTAACGTAAAGACCATTCAGCGTCGTCAGAACCGGTGAGCTTTGTGGTTCCCAGCTGAAGCCGCCGTCCTTGGTGTAGAGAATTGCGCCATCAGATCCGACCGCCCAACCATGCCGCTTGTCGGGCGCAAAGCGTATCGCATTGATGGCGTTGCCCTGCGGGAGGGGATTTTGCCATTGCCAGGCCCGGGTCGGAAACTGGGATTGTGCGAGGGAAACCGGCACGATCAGCAGCGCGAGGGCTAAACCAACGCGAAACACGCAGCGCCGCCCCGGGGGGTGGAAGGAACCGGGAATGGTGATTTGCAGGCGCATCAATAGTCCCGACTGAACGAACCGGGGAGTTTTACAAACTGGCCGCTTTATCGGGAGACAGGATTATAGAGGCCGCGGATTGCGAAAGCGAATGGACGTGACTAACCCCACTTGAAAATGGAGCGGAACATTGGCAACAACCGGTGGTTAGCGACTTTTTCGCGGAAGAAGGCTTCATGTTCGCGTTCCACGTCGGCCATCACGCCCAGTTCGGCCAGATACTCGGACAGGCCCAGCGTGCGCGCATGCGTCGCCGCTTCTTCATATTCGATGATGTTCCGGCTTTCCAGCCGGCCCGCAAAATACATCGGCAAAAACCAACCAATGAAGTGGCAGCCAATGCCGAGAGTCCGGCCAATTAGCCAGAATCTGGCTTCGCGGATCTGCCGCGGACCGGCGCCAAGCTGCGACAGCATGCGCCTGACATTCTCGCGATGGATCCATTCATCGTTCTCGATGCTGCTGATGTTCTCGCGCTCGCCTTGATCGCTCACGGATTTCCAATGGCCGCGGTAGGCATAGGCGGCGGCCAACTCGCCGGAGAAAGCGTTCTGCAGGATCTCGATCAGAGCGAGACGCGCCACTGCGGAAGTTTCCGGCGCGGGAGCGGATCGTAATTCCTCTACGGCAATATTATTCATCGCGCGATTAGATCTCTGCGACCCCAATCCTGTCGACCGCCTCTTGCAGCACTTCTTCGTCCACGCGTTCCAGGGCTGCGATGCGGCGAGCAGCGCGATCGGTGGCCTCCTGGACCACATGACCGTTGTGGCCTTTGGTCCATTCCCATTTGATTGCGTGGCGGGCGGCGGCCTTGTCCAGACGCTCCCACCAGGAATGATTTGTCTTGCGCCGGAAACGGCCGGACATAGTTTCCACGACATAGCGCGAATCGGTAAACAGATGCACCTTGCAAGGTTCGCGCAAAGACTCAAGTCCCAGAGCCGCTGCCGCAACCTCCGCCTGCTGGTTCGTGGCACAGCCGAGGTACGAGCCAACCGCGCGCCAGATTCCCTGATAACCGAGCAACGCTACCGCCGCCGCCCGTGTGGCCGCTTGCCCGTTACCAAGGCTCGAGCCGTCGCAAAAAATCGTCACTTCTTTTTGGTGTTTAGGGGGCATGTCTTACATTCTAACGGCATGTCGCGCTCGGAACATTGGGGTGTAAAGCGATTACTTATCGACTGTGGTTCGCCGTCTCAAGGTTACTCCTACGCCGGAGGCGTTGAATAACTCAGCCCAGGGTAACACCCTGGGGAAGAAGCGGACATTCGGTTCCTACCCTGAAAGGGTTGAAACAGGTTTTGTCGGCAGTGCGATTCTGTCATGCTTTTCAGGGTGATGAATTATTTGCTGCGCCTTTTACCCAGGGTGTTACCTTGGGCTGAGTTATGCAACGCCATCGGCGTAAAATGCGCGCTTGATTCTTTAAGGCATTCGCGCAGTTCAACGTCACCGTTCCCCACGCTCTTTCTCCACGCCACTCTCCATTTCGACACCCAGATTGAACACGCCCGGCTGATCGAGCGGCTCCAGCCAACGTAGCGCTTCATCAAGTATGCGCCGTTGGTGTTCGGGCCAGAGCGGCTTGCCGGCCACACTACCGAGTTCGCCTTTGTAGAACGCCGCCCGCGGCGCGCGCACGCGTTCCATCATGTCCTTGTCCACGCACAGAGTCATCGTGGGGATGCCGGCCGCTTCGATGGCCCGCGCGGCGAGGGCAACCGATTGATGACAAAGTTGTGACGCCGGAATCAACAACGCCGCTTGCACCTGGTAACGCTGCAACCGCTCAACCAGTTTGGGAAGCATCTCATCCACCAACCGCCCAGCGTTAGGAATAAAACCGGAGAAACTCCAAAAGGCCGGATTCAGTTGGCCAATGATGCCGTTACCAGTAAACTCCGCCAGTCGTTCGAGCGGTATCTGAGAATTCAGATCCTGGCCCACGGCGACTCCGTCATAACCGCGAGTGACAAATCTCAAATCGTCCGCTTCGATTTCCGTCGGTATCTCACGAAACGAAACGTCACCGTCAGAGGAATTGGCGTCGAATGGATCCGTGCCGTCCAGATAGGCCCCGGCGGAAGAAATCAGGCCGAGATTGATCATCGGGAGGGCGCTGCGGGCCGGAACAAACGGTGCGCGCTTGTTCTCTGCGAAAGGATAATCGTCTCCCACGTTCGGGCTACTGCTCTCGATCCGATGATTGCTTTTCCAGGCGTCGTAACGCCGCGCCCAATCATCGCTTCGTTCAAGAATTTCCACTAACGTCTTTCCTCCTTACGTACTCAAAGGAACCGGCACAATCAACCGCAAAGCGCGCCCTACTGTTCCGGCCTGGTAAAGCAACTTGGATATGGCGCGAATTTGTTTTCATCTATGGGAACGTTATGTTTTATCTCGCTGATTTTATAGACAAAGGACACGCCCAGCAATGAGTCCTCGCGGACCATGAATGGCAGCTTGACCCCATCGACTTCGCGATAGTCTTCATAGAATGTGTTGCCCTGGCGCAACAGCAGCCCGGTTTCGGTATCAAAATAGAATCGTAGCGGCACGAGGCCGGCTCCCTGCAAAACATAAACGTCGCGCCCGGCGACTTTCTCTTTTCCTTTGAACTCCCACTTCGGAAACATGGTCGGCAAATGGATCGCCTTGTGAAAATCACCGTCTCGAAAAGCTTCGAAGCCGGGCCCGCGCGGCAGCTCAATGTATCCCTGAAGCGAATCTTGCCACCACGCAGCTTTGTCATTATTGCCGCGCATCATGACACCCAATCCGGGAACAGTAATGAAGCGGGCGAGCTTATCGGGCGCGGCTTCATAAACTTCGAGCGCACCGCTGACTCCCATCGTTGATAATTCTGCTCGCCCTTTGCTCACGCGGCTGTGCAGTTTTTCAAATGCCGCTTTGCCGCCGGCGGCCGCGATGTACTTCTGGATGATCTGATCCGTTGTCGGCACACCGTCGGCTGGCGAGGTGATTGGCGCTGGCTTATTTTCCGGAGTTGGTTGCGGTCGCGGCGGTGGCGGCGGTTCCGCGATTGTGACTTTGGGCGGCGCCGCACCTGGTAGTTGCGACGCTGCAACGTCGGCAATCAACTCGGGCCCGATAATCCCTCCGGCGCGCGATTCCTCCAAGATTTTACGAATGCCGGCTGCGAGTTGTGGGTCGCGGCCGGCGAGCAGCGCTTTACGGGTTAGCTTCACTTCCAAATCAGGTTTTACTCCGCGTCCTTCCAGCAAAGTGCCGCCAGTGGTGTGATAATTAGCAAACGCATATTGAAAGAGCGCGCCGGTCGGCAATTCCTTAATGGTCGAAGGCAACGTGCTGCCGGCGCTTGTCTCGCCGACGACAGTGGCGCGATGCGATTCCTGCATGCCGCTGGCGAACATTTCCGCAGCCGATTCGGTGGAGGCGTCGATTAGAATCGCGAGCGTTCCGCTGAAGGGGCGTGTTTGCGGAAACGCGTAAAGAGGAGTCCGTCCGCCCCGCGTCTCGAGAAATCCCAGCCCAACCGGCTCATAATTCAGCAGTCCGGAAAGGCCGCCCAACATCCCCAGCAGTCCGCCGCGGTTTCCCCGCAGATCCAGCACGATGCCGCGCGCATCGCTCATCGAGCGCAGGGCGCTACAAATCTTTTCCATCAACGGTGGCACGAACGCGTTGAACTTGAGATAGCCAATGCCATTCTTTAGCCGGCGCGATTCGACTTCGCCGTACATCGCGGGAAGATTGCCGACGGGCGCCGACATCTCGCCCTCCAGGCGTTCGCGCTTGATGTTGAGAGTGCGCGGTCGATTGCGGCCATCAAGATATTCCAGTCGCACAGATGTTCCCGGCGGGCCGTTGATAAAACCGGCAACCAGCATCAGGGGCAGTTCCGGCCGGATGATGGCGTGATAAAGCGGAGATTGTAACGTCTCAGCAATTATTCGCTCCAACGACTTGCCGTTTGCTTTTTTGATCACGAAGCCAGCTCGCAAGCCTGCCCGCGCCGCCGCTGATCCATGGGCCACGCGTGAGACTACGACCACGTTGTCGATAACGCGCACGTCGATGCCGATGCCGGTGACCAGCTTTTGAGTCAACTCCGCGTTGCCCTTCAAAAGTCGTTTTACTGCCTCTTTTTTCCCGGGCTCGTTGGGGCCAGTTTCCCCGTCGTCGCCTTGGTCATCCAGGACCTGCGGGATCGCTTCGGGCGGGATAATCAGGAAATGCGACTGGTGCAATTCATTGACCATCAGTTGCAACAACTGATGGACTTCGGCATCGCTTTTCGCCTTGAGGACAAGCGGCTCGTAACGTCGCCGCGCTCCGTTCCAGTCTACGCCGCCGAACGTTGGATCATAGAAAAACTGGTTGATGGTAGCCCAAACAATATCGAAAGACTGTTGACGCTTTTGCGCGGCGGTAATTTCCGGAGTGGGGGACGGAGTCGGCGATGCCGCCGGGGCGATTGTGGCGGCGGGCTCTTGTGCCCGAACCGTGCGCGCGATCTCGCCGTAAAGAAAACAGCTGCCGCAGCAAAGCCAGAGGACCAACAATCCAGCGCGAATGTGCGGTATTGATTTCAAGTGATTGAACGCCGGCGGGCTATCAGAAAAAAGGCAATCAGGGAGGCTAACATGGCGATCGTCAGCAGAGCTACGGAATACTGGTGCAGGTTGTCAAAGGCGATGCGCGTGGGATGATCGCGCGCGACTTGATCGATGGGCTGCGGCAACGAAGTTCGCAGCGCTACCATCTTTGGCGAGACTATCCATTGGCCGATCGCGCAGCATCCGGCAGTCAGAGCCAGCAGCAAGGTCTCTCCGTAGAAGGTTCCCTTTGACGCTTTCTTGAGCAGGAACGCGGTGATTAGCAGGAAGATAGCAGTCACGAATCCGGTGGTGTTGATTACCGACAACGTGCGCGTAACCAGAGCGCCGGCCACTTCGCGGGCGTTATTGAGGTCATAGTTCAGCATTACACGGAAAGCCGCCGGCGCCACCACCGCGCTGAAGAAAATTGCCGCGCCCAGCCATAAGCCGAGCAGTAGTAGTCGTACGTTTTGCATTATTTCGTACCCGGACACTGTTCAGAGCGCGCTTCCCAACAAGCTGAACAGGTCGAGCTCTCAAATGAGCGATGGAAAATGATAAATGACATAGGGAATTTTTTCCTTTTCAACTGGTCCACGGCAACGAACGCTCAGTCAAACTCCATTACGTCAGTCAACAGTCTGATCACCGGCGGATCGACCTCGGGCGGAGTCAACTCGCGCGGATCGGGAACCGTCATGAGCCATGAAAGGGAACGATCTAGTTGCGCCTGGTAGTCTTCCAGGTCCAGCGACATAAAAGCATTTGTCTTCAGCCGCGCGAACTTTTCTTTGGCTGCCTGATACATACGTCGCGCCGCGCCTGGGCGGCCTATCTCCAGATGGTGGAACGCTACTGCGGACTGAATCATCGCCTGCAGGAAAAGTTTTTCCTGTTGGCCCACCGGCCCCAGCCAACGATCCTCCCACGCATCATGCGCCGCATGAAACTCACGCGCATTGTAAAGATCGATGCCGGCAATGTACTCAACCGGGTACGCCGCCAGGTGCGCGTCGGTGTAGTGTGGTCGCTCGTTCATAAGCTCAACTATTTGGAGTGCGCCGCAGAGCGAAGCGGCGACGGCCCTTTGGATTCTTTGGTTCCGAGATTCAAGCGATCCAAAGCGGCGTCGCCGCTGCGCTGCCGCCGCACTCCAAATCAATGCAGCCGGGCTGCAATCACCTTCGCAGCGCTCGCACCGGCGCCCACCGCACCGGCAATCGTTGGCGCCAGGGGATTCGCGACGTCGCCAATCGCGAAAACGTTTGCGACGCTGGTTTCCTGTTGTCCGTTGACGACGACATAACCACGGTCGTCAGCGGCTAATTGATCGCGAAACAAGTCGGTGTTCGGTTCCACTCCGATCCGGATCAAGACACCCTTTACGGCCATCTGAAAAGGTTTGATGGCGCCACCACGCAGAATTTCAACGGCTTCGATTTCCTCGTCGCCGAGGATTCGCTGTACGTGAGACTCCTTAAAGACGGTAATGCAATGGTTGGTCGCCAGGGCTTCGGAAAACTCCCTGCGGGCGCTCAGTTTTCGTCCGCGATGGACCATCGTTACCGTGGGACATACTTCGCTCAGCAGCAGCGCGTTCTCCGCCGCAGCGTCACCGCCACCGATCACGCAAACGTCTTTGCTGGCAAAAAAGTCACGATCGCGAGTTCCGGATTCAATTATGCCGCGTCCGGCAAATTCCATTTCGCCGGGAATGCCAAGCCGGCGCCGGCGCACACCCGTGGCAATAATCATGCTGATGGCGTTGAGGGCCTCACCGCTGCGCAACTCAACCCGACGCGCGCGCAAATCGATGTTTGCGATTTCAACGTTCGTCCACAGATCGAACTCAGCATCCGGCTTCTGCTCCAGAAAAATGTCGCGCAGCTCTTTCCCGTTCGCGGCGCTGACGCCGAGGTAGTTTTCGATCCGGTTATGAACAGACAGTAGCTGCCCGCCGACTTCGCTGTTCTGTTCGAGCACGAGAGTATCCAGTCCGAGTTCATCGCACCAGTTGGCCGCAGACAAGCCGGCCGGTCCGGCGCCAATAATCAAAACATCATGCATAAGTCAGACTGGATTGTAGGTTGTCGATTTTCGATTTGGCAAACAGGTGTGGTTGAGGTCAGAACCGCCTGCGGTAGCGGGCGGTTGATCGGGGAATCAAGATGGGAGCAGCGCACGATCAACCACCCGCTATCACAGGTGGTGCTGACAAGACAATCGGCAACAACTCTGCTCGCACTTCGGCGGCTACGTCATCGGGCTGCAGTGAGGAAGTGCCTAACGCTCCACTTTGATCCGAAAACTTGATAGCCGAAGTCATCTCGCTGCTGTTGAGTTTCCATGAGGCGGCGCCTGGTTTCTCCAGCGCGTTCAGTCGCGCAACCAGAGATGAAAAGTCACGGCGCGTAATTCGCGGCCGCACAATCGTTTCGGCCCAGGAGTAGTACGGGTAGTCAATACGATAACTCCAACCATCGCCGACCGGCCGGGCGATGACAAAGAGTTCGCCGCGCGCGTGGTGCGAAATTGCCGTGTATGGCGCCGCGTGGCTGGTGGGATTGAAACCGGCAGCGCTGAAGACTTCGGGCGCCAGAAGAACGAGGGAAAACTTCGCGGCCGGATCTTCGATGACCCGTGAGCTCCCTTTTGAAAAACTGTCCAGCGCGGCAGCGATGCGTTCCCACGCCGGCCGCCACAGCGCTTCGTAATCGTTGGTGTGTTTCAGCACGTGAGCGACTTTCGGCAGCACCAATTCGTAGCAGTGCGCGTCGTCGTCAACCGTCTTGCCGGCGAGCTGATTCGCGAGAGGCGATCCCGCTTCTTCATCAACGGGTGACTCAGATCCCTGAATCACTATGCTCGCCCGCACCGCGTCTTCGCCGGTGAACTCAGAAAAGTCTCCCGCTTCCGCCGCCGCGATTAGTTTCTGGCGCAACTCGAGCGCACGCTCGCCTTCCAGAACCGTCCAAACGGACAGCACACCGTCGGTATCAAAGTGATTGTTGGTGACGAGATCGATTCCGCGAGTGAGCGACTCGCGATCCGGCGCGGCGAGCAGATTAAGGGCAATCTCAGTCGAGGTGTCGGCCTTTACTGAAGCTGGAGTTTCATTGCCCTGCCAGTGGGAAAAGTGAACGGCGTTGTCGACTGTGCCGTCGACGGACAGTTTTGGCACGGTGGCCAGACCATCATGGTAAAACTCAAATCGCATATCAATGTAGGACAGACATTCCTGTCTGTCCCTTTCTTTGGAAAGTTGGTCGGTGTAGAACTTCTTTCCAGGGGACAATAACAGTTCGCGTTTGGTGGAACAAACAGGCGGATCTGGTTGTTATGGATTTTCCATCCCCATGGGAGGGTCCTAGTGGCGAGCACTTAAAAGAAAACTACGCGCGGCCGTCGAGGCAGCGCGTAGTTCTCTTCATTACTTGGTTGCGTAGGCCCTCTCCCCAACCCTCTCCCAAGGGAGAGGGCATTAAGTAGGAGGGTTGAGCTGACGGTCTTGTCAGGGTGGCCCGGCAGGAATGCCTGTCCTACGGGGTGCACTCAGCATTGGTCCTGGGTGCATTAACTCCGAAGCGTTGCTGGTACTCGGCCGAAGTAATGAACGAGCAGACCATGCCGTGCTGCTTGGCGACGTTG
>JAXDFZ010000002.1:0-11535 GCA_034665305.1 Blastocatellia bacterium
CGCGGGCGGCACGTTGGCCCAGAGTCGGAGTCTGGTGCTGCGGAGTTTGGCGGACAACGCTGCGCTGAAGCAGAAGGAATACAATGCGGCGTTTGTGCTGACGGAATACTTCGGGTACCTGCGGCGGAACCCGGAACCGGAAGGCTATGACTTCTGGCTGAACGTGGTAACGAACGGGGATGTGGGGAACTATCGCGGGATGGTGTGTTCGTTCATCACTTCGACGGAATACCAGCAACGGTTCAGCACAGTGGCAACACACAGCAACGCCGAATGCGCTCAGTAGTAAGAACCGCCTGCGGTAGCGGACGGGCCTGGTGATTGCGGATTGCAGAATGCGGATTGCGGATTGGACGGAGGCGGAGCTTTTAATCCGCAGTCCGAAATCCGAATTCCGCAATCGCCAGGTCCGCATTCCGCAGTCGAAAACTCCTACCTAACCTCTCTCACAGTCAGTCGCTCTAATCAGTTCAACGTCTCTCTCATTCGTCGGCATTGGCCTGCCTTGTCTATGCAAAAGTTTTTGCATCGCATATAATGCGCCGCAAGTCGCCTGCAAAAATTTAGGTTGGGTTATGTCGTGGGTGTCTGCGAAAACTCAACGGCCCCCCGGTTTCGGAGTCAATTCTTCATGTGTTTGGATGCGTCACGCGCTCACCACCACATCGCCCTAATCATAAGAGGTAGCTTCCCATGTCATCTCGTCAAAAGCTCTTTGTAAGTCGCTTCAAGCTGCTAACGGCCCTGATCCTTATGATCGGCGCGCTGGCGCTGACCCAGGGTTCGGTTAGAGAACTAATTGTCCACGGCAGTTTCGCGATGACTGCTGACGGGAAGGGGAACCAACCCCTGTTCGCAAATCCTGGCTCCAATGTTTTCATCAACGAAATTCTATACGACATTAACGGCACTGACGCAGGCGAATTTATCGAGGTTGCTGCGCCCGCGGGCACGAACATGGCAAACTATTCCATCGTGCTTTATAACGGGAGCGGCGGCGCCATCTACGATACCGACGCCTTAACCGGCACGACCACGAACCAGAATGGCGGATACGGAACTGTTTCAATTTCCTACCCATCGAACGGTATCCAGAACGGTTCACCCGACGGCATCGCTCTCATCAACACTTCAACGAGCACCCTCGTGCAGTTCCTTTGCTACGAAGGCACGTTCGTTGGCGTCGGCGGCCTTGCCAATGGCGTGACTTGTACTGACATCGGCGTTTCCCAAAGCGGAACAAATGCCGCCGGCACCTCGCTGCAATTGCAGGGCACGGGCGGCACATACGGAGACTTCACCTGGAACGCGACATCGCTTGCGAACACGCAGAATGCCCCCAACACTGGCCAGACGTTCGCCGCCGCGTCGCCGACACCTACGCCTTCGCCGACAGTCACGCCTTCGCCAACTCCGACGCCGTCCCCGACACCTACTCCGACACCAACTCCGGCAGCGACGCCGGCTGTCTTCATCAGCGACCTGTCAAAAGCGGAAGGCAACAGCAGCACAACTCCGTTCATGTTTACCGTCACCTTGTTGTCGTCTGAGCTAGCCGGAGGCGTCACCTTCGACGTCGATACAGTTGACGACACCGCCACTACTGCCGACAGCGATTACATCGGATTTCACGCCACTGGCCTGACTATTCCGGCGGGATCGTCTTCCCGGAGTTTCACAGTGCAGGTGAATGGCGACACGACGGTAGAGCCAAATCAAAGTTTCCTCGTCAACATTTCTAACGTCGTGGGCGCGGCCGTTATCGACAATCAGGCAGTCGGCACGATCCTGAATGATGAAGGCGTCGGATCAGCGGCGGTTGTGATTAGCCAGGTCTATGGCGGCGGTGGTAACAGCGGCTCGACTTTCAAGAATGATTTCATCGAACTCTATAACCGCGGCTCGGCGCCCGTAAATCTGTCGGGTTGGTCCGTACAGTACACGGGCGCTACCGCGGCTTTTGCGGCGCAGTCATCTTTGGTACCTCCGACGCCGCTTACGACAAATCTCTCTGGGACAATTCAACCGGGCCATTATTTTCTAATTAAGGAAGGGGCCGGCGCTGGAGGAACTACTGATCTTCCCACTGCTGACTTAGCCCCGGCCAGCCCGATCTTAATGGGAGGAACGCAAGGCAAAGTTGCCCTCGTCAATAACACGACTGTTCTGAGTGGCAACTGCCCTAACTTTGCCACCAACGGCATCGTGGATTTCGTCGGGTATGGCGCTGCTGATTGTTCGGAGACTTCACCGACTGGTTTGATAAGCAACACTCAGGCAGCGATTCGCAAGAACGGTGGTTGCACCGATACGGACCATAACTTTAATGACTTTGTGACGAGTGGTGGGCCCATCCCAAGGAACAGCAGTTCTCCGATAAACACCTGCGGCGGCGATCCGACCCAGCTCGGCGCCGTGGGAGGTTCGACTCCCACCTCCGTCGATCCAGCGCAGAACGTTCTCTTGACGGTAACCGTTACCACAGCAACGAGTCCGGCGAGCACCGGCGTTGCAGTCGTTGCTAATCTGACTGCGATCGGCGGTCCAGCCGGTCAGCAGTTTTTTGACGACGGAACGAACGGAGATCTGGTTTCGGGCGACAATGTTTATTCTTTCCTGGCGACAGTAGGAGTGGCCATAACCACCGGCGTGAAAGACATTCCGGCAACCGTGACTGATGCCCAGGCTCGAATGGCTTTTGCGGGAATCGCAGTTTCAGTCGCCAGTCCAACCTGTGGAGTCGAGCGCTGGTCGGTTAAGGTCGGCACCGATCCGAATGCGAATCTGGTTGACCTTACGAAAGCCACTCCCGTGACTATGGCGACCATGAGGGGTTGGCCGGCGCCAGGGTCGCCGCCGCTGAACTCGCGCGTCGCGCCGTACGAGACGACGGTGTGGGTGATTCACGGCACGCTCATAAACTACAAGAAAGAGGACGACGTTGATTATCACATCGTGGTCCAGGATGGTGCCGGAACAACCGTCATCACGGAGGTTCCGTGTCCTTGTTGCGCCCTGGGCAGTCCGTTTGAGCCGCGCATAGCCGGCGCCCGGCAGGCCTTCGATTCCCGGCTGACGGCGACGGAGTTCTTCCAAAACCCGGGCATTCCTGTGCGAATTACTGGAGTCGGATTCTTCGACTTTATTCACGGTCAAACCGGTGTGGCGCCTAATGGGATCGAGATTCACAGCATCCTCGATATCGCATTCCCCACGGCGCAAAACGGATCGACGGCCGCGGGGTCGAATGTTGCGACACAGGCCGGCGATGTGAGCGTTGTCTTCGGTGGCGTCTCGAGCCCGGGAACTACCACCGCTACGCCGGTTGAGCCGAGTTCCGCGGGAACGGCGCCGGGTGGATACAGTCTGGTCGGGCCTGCTTTCAACATTACAACCACGGCCGCCACCACGGGACCGTACAACGTTTGCATCAACGTGCCATACATCACCGACCCGGCGGCTTTCGCAAATCTGAAGTTACTGCACAACAATGGCGGCGGACTTGTCGATGTCACCACCGGTGAGAATTTCGGCAGCAAGCTCATCTGCGGCAACGCCCCGAGTTTGTCGCCCTTCGTAGTCGCACTCGGATCCGCGCCGACTGCTGAAAATGCTACTGTCGACGGCACGATTACCGACGAACATGGCTGGGCGGTCGCCGGAGCAGTTGTGACGCTGAGCGGCGCACAGAATCGCAAGACGATAACTGACGCGAAGGGTCGTTATGAATTCGACGATGTGGCGCCGACCGGCTTTTACGTCGTTACCCCGTCACGCACGAATTACTCATTCAGCCCGACCAGCAAATCGTTCAGTCAGTTGGGCAATCACACCGACGCGGCTTTTAGCGCGTCGTTCAATGGGGACCACAGTAATCCTCTGGATACACCGGAGTATTTTGTCAGGCAACAGTATCTGGACGTCTTAGGACGCGAGCCTGATGAAGGTGGTTTCAATTACTGGAGCAACGAACTCAGCCTCTGCGCCGGCGACTCAGCTTGCCTCGATCGCCGAAGGCGCGACGTTGCGGCGGCGTTTTTCATGGCCGAAGAATTCCAGGATACGGGTTCGTTCATTTACGACACGTACAAAGCGGCGTTGGGCCGGCGGCCGGTTTTTGTCGAATACACTGCGGACCGGAAGCAGGTAATTGGCGGTCCCGCGCTGGAAAGTCAGAAGGAAGCTTTTGCCGCTGCGTTTGTGCAACGCCCCGAATTCACGGCAAAGTACCAGGCGAACACAACGGATGCTTCGTTTGTTGACGCGTTGTTGGCCACCGTGCGGCAGACGTCGGGAATTGATCTGACGAACGAGCGCGGCGCTCTCATCAACGAATATCATACCGGGGCGAACCTGAATGAAAGCCGCAGTCACGTCCTTGAAGCGTTGGCGGATAACGCAGCCTTGAAAAAGGTGGAGTACAATGCTGCCTTCGTGTTGACTGAATATTTCAGCTATCTCCAACGGAATCCGGAACCGGAGGGGTATAACTTCTGGCTGAACGTGGTGACAAACGGGGATGTGGGCAATTATCGCGGGATGGTTTGTTCGTTCATTACTTCTACTGAATATCAGCAGCGGTTTAGTTCAGTGGTAACGCACAGCAACGCCGAATGCGGCCAGTAGTCGTTATCCGCAGATTTCGCAGATTACACAGAATGGCAGAGCGGATTAACCAATCTGCGGGATCTGTGTGATCTGCGGACTAAATAACCCGAGGCCCGTATTTCGCAGACGCCGCTCATCCTGAGTCTCGAGACTGCCACCCGCTTGGGAAGCGTTTGCCTGGCTCGTGGCGATACAATTCTTTCTGCCGCCCCGCTTGAGACACAGTCGTCTCATTCCGCCCATCTGCTCAATACCATTGAACAGACTTTGACCAATGCGAACTGCGCGCTGGATGAAGTCGACGTGTTTGCTGCGGCTTCAGGTCCAGGCAGTTTCACGGGGGTGCGGATAGGGCTGGCGACGCTCAAGGCGTTCGCCGCTACGATTGGCCGGCCGTGCGTGGGCGTTCCTACATTGGAAGCTATCGCGCACGCCGCTGGTCCATCGGATCGTACCGTTGTCCTTTTGCCGGCCGGGCGCGGCGAGTTGTTCACGCAAATGTTTTCAGTTGGAGCGGCGGGCGAAATAGATGCCCTCAACGAAGCTGCTTATTTAAAGCCCGAAGACGCGTGTAGGAAGTACGCTGATTTTTCCTCAGTGCGTTGGGCCGGTGAAGGCGCTGTGGCCCACGCTGCGGCGTTAAGTGATCAAGCCCTCGCCCATCAATACGTGTGGCTTGATAATGCGAACGGTGAAAACAGCGAGGACGGGGCGTGGATGGTAGTGCCTCCCCGGCCGCTCGCCGTTTCCATAGCCGCTATCGCACTGCTTGAATTCCAAAGAGGCAAGACAGTCTCTGCGGAAGAGCTGCACGCAATTTACGTTCGACCATCCGATGCGGAGTTGAACCAGAAATGGCCCACGCCGAAGCAGCCATCCAGGTAGGCGACTACAGCGTCGCCATCAGTCGCATGAGCGAACACGATCTGCTTGAGGTCGTGGAGATTGAGCAAACATGCGGTTTGAGTCCGTGGGGCTGGGACGCTTACCACGCAGAGTTCGCGCAGGGAAGTGCCGCGATCATGCTGGTCGCCGTCAGCGCGGACCGTTCGCTCGAAAACGGCAAACGCCTGGCGGGCTTCATCGTGGCACGACTGGTCGCTGACGAATTGCATGTGAACAACGTGGCAGTACGTCCGGAGTTGCGGCGTCATGGCATTGGCGTGGCGTTGTTGGAGGAAGCGCTGAATCAGGCTGCCGCACAAAGCGCGGTTTCAGCGTGGCTGGAGGTCCGGACCGGAAATAAAACGGCGCAGACGCTGTATGAGCGTTGCGGATTCCGGGCCGCTGGAGTGCGTCGAGACTATTACCATCATCCGGTTGAAGATGCGTTGCTGATGACAGTGCGGTTGGTGGACGCCAACCGGGTCGAAGGGCCGTTTGGAGGGAATAGTTAAGGGCGCTATTTACCTTGATCTACGCGAAGGGTTGCGCTACCATTTTCGCATTCCAGCAGATTGAACAATGAATGGCTGAGGGCCGCGTTTTCTTAAGGTTTTCTTATTATTCAACTTCCAATCACCTGACTTCCGAAAGGAGAACTCCCGAGATGGAAATAACCAAGACGGACAACTTAAAGGAGCAGCTCATGACTATGGATCCCGAATTTCGTGAGCTGGCTCGTGAACATGGTCGCTACGAGCAACGCTTGAGCGAGTTGTCCGCACTCTCGTATCCCAACGATGATGAGCAGTTGGAAGAGATTACGCTGAAGAAGAAGAAATTGGCGCTTAAAGATCAAATGCATTCGATCATGCTTCAGTTTGAGAAGGGCCACCAATCGGATCATTGATGGCTGATTGCTGAAGCATTTTTAAACACGAGAAAGCGGGACGCGAGGAGTTTTCCGGCGGCGGCCCGCTTTTTCTTTAGAGTAGGACAGCCATTCCTGCCTGTCCCATGTTTGCGAGAACAGACTGGTTGTTAGAAGGGAACAGACAGGAATGTCTGTCCTACTGAAATCATGGTGCGTGACGGCATACCTTATGTTTTTGTTCCGCTCGGGCTCGCGATTCTTGCGTTCCTGATTGGCTACTGGCCGGTCGCGATTGCGTTCCTGGCGGTCGCGGCGTTCATGGCTTACTTCTTTCGCGACCCGCGCCGCTATCCTCCGACGGAGCCGGGGCTAATCCTGGCGCCCGCCGATGGCCGCGTGACACTGGCTGGTCCCGTGACTCCTGAAGACGCGGATTCGGCCGTGCTGGTCAGCATTTTCCTTTCCCCACTGGATGTCCATATCAACCGTTCTCCGGTGGCGGGAAAAATCACGGAGATGAAATACAGTAAGGGCCGATTTTTGATGGCCACCAGCGACCAGGCCAGTTTGCTTAACGAGCAGAATTCGTTGACAATTACGGGAAATGGCCTGACTGTAGGCTGCAAGCAAATCGCCGGCATCCTGGCGCGGCGAATAGTCTGTTGGAAAAACGTCGGCGATGATGTGGCGCTCGGAGAAAGGTTCGGCATGATCAAGTTTGGATCGCGAACCGATTTGTTGATGCCCTCAGAAATAGACCTTCTGGTGAAAGTGGGAACGCGGGTTCGCGGCGGCGAAACAATTATCGCCAGACTGCGCAATCAATGATGAGTGTTCATCGCATCAGAGTTGGCAAAGAGGCGGAATCCGTGCAACGGCGCGGAATGAAGAAAGGCCTCTACGTTGTCCCCTCGCTGTTCACGGCCGTCAATATCTTCGCCGGTTTCTATTCAATCATGGCGTCGCTGCGCGGGTTTCAACTCGTGGGGATTGGCGGCGCCGCAAACCTGCTGGCCGCCACCGAATACTTCGATTATGCCGCGATGGCCATCGGCTGGGCTTTGCTGTTCGACACGCTTGACGGGCGCATCGCCCGCCTGACCAAGACCACAACTGAGATAGGAATTCAGCTGGACTCGATTGCGGACGTGGTTTCGTTCGGACTTGCCCCGGCGGTGTTGGCCTTTGTGTGGGGTTTTGGCGCGACGTTGCAGGAAGGCAGCGGGGTGCACAAACTCGCCTGGTTCCTCTGCTTCATGTATTTGATGTGCGGCGGATTTCGTTTGGCCCGGTTCAATGTCCAGGCTTCACGACCACACGTGTTATCGGAAGGTGCGCCGAAGGTCGATAAGAAAAACTTTGTCGGTCTGCCTATTCCTGTCGCCGGCGGGATGATTGGAGCCATCGTGCATTTCGCGCCCGCGCCGCTGATGCAGTACGAACCCCGTCGCGCTCAACTCCTGGCAGGGTTGGCGATGGCGCTCGTGGGGCTACTCAGCCTGCTAATGGTCAGTACGATAAAGTTCTCCAGTTTCAAAACGGTCGGCGCCAGAGTGCGCAGCATGCGCATCATAATTCTCGGCGTGGCCATCGGCGCTTTGATTTATCTCTATTCGCGCTGGGTACTGCTTAGCATCGTCACTCTCTACATTCTGCATGGATTCGGATCCCGCATCGCGACATCGTTCCGGCCTCATCGCGAACATTAATCTTAAGAGACTAATCGGCAACAAGCGCTGGTCCTATTGTTTTAGGAGCGAGCTGCCGACCGCTTGGTTGGGCAGTAACCCAACGCTAACCACTAAGGTTTGCGTTATTTGAACTGTGATTGTGTCTAAGAAGGCGATTGCGGAGGTGAAAACGCGAGCAGCCCGTGAATGGTGGTCAATAGCACGAGGTTTTCCACGCCAATCGGTGAAGCGCCGATGCTGTTGTCCTCACCAATTGGAAGAGTGTTGACCTGTTTGCCATCGCGCAGCGCCAGCACCACACCGCTGTTACTGGAAAGCGGGACATAGAGCGCGCCATCCGTTGCCGTCAGTGGCTGTGATGAGATACGGCCGGAGAGCTGGCGTTTCCAAATGCGCCGCCCGCGATTCAGCGAAAAGAGGTAAACGAAGTTATCGAGCGATGCGACCAGCACGCCTTCGCTGGTGCCGGCTACGGATTGTACTGAGGCGCCAGTGCGTGAACGCCAGAGCAACTTGCCGGTGCTTTCGCTCACCGCATATGCGTACGCATCGCCAGAGCCGAAGTAGACCACGCCTGAGATTACTGCCACCGGCCCGCGAATGGGACCATGCGTGCGGTAGCTCCACGCGGCTTTGCCCGTGAGTTGATCGAGCGCGTGAAGTGACCCGTCGTCGCTACCAATGAACAGAAGCGCGCCGGACAATATCGGTTGGCTGGCGAACGCACCGGAGTAACGCGTGGACCAACGCGTCAGTCCGTTCTGCTTATCAATTGCGTAAACCGTTCCGTCGCTGGCACCGCCAAACAACGTGGTGGCACTGACCGCCAGGCTCCCGCGAATCGGTGCGGGCAAAGTCCTCATCCATCTGGTAACGCCCGACTCCTGTCCCAAAGCCCGCAAAGCGCCTTTTGTCATGCGACTGACGCTCGCTACATCACCGTACTCGGAAGCGACGTAAATGCCACGGTCGTCGGCGATAGGCGAAGCAGAAATCTCGCCGCCGGTATCGGATTTCCAGTTCAGGCGGCCGTCGCTGGAATTCAACGAAACGATCGTGCCTCCGGCCAGTGGGAGGAAGACGCGTTGACCATCGGTGGCCGGCGTCAGGCTTGTCGTTTGGTCTGATTTATATTGCCATCGGATGACCAGGGGTTGAGAGAGCGCCAGCAACTTGTTCCCGGCCGCCGTTTGTGCAAACTGCGCCGGGGCCATAAACAAGATGCAGAGTAACAATCCAGCAATCAGGGCGCGCGGAGTCTCTCTAGTTTGTGCCGGTATGACGTTCATGCGAAAACTTATTAGAGTTCAGAGGTTGTGATTAAGGGGACCCGAAAATATTTGAGGCATGTTGTGAGTTATTGTTTCGTCAAACTATAATCCCAAAAACCATAGACGTAGTTTGACGGCACCACTTGATACGGTCGGGCTTGCGGAGGAATTCTTTGCACGAGCAACATCACCATGAAGTTATCATCATACTTGACTTCGGTTCGCAATACACTCAGCTAATAGCGAGGCGGGTGCGCGAAGCCGGAGTTTATTCGGAAATCCTACCCTTCAACGTACCCTTCGAAAAAATTCAGGACCGTCAGCCGCGCGGCGTAATCCTCTCGGGAGGACCTTCGTCGGTCTACGATAAGAACGCACCGCGCGTATCGCTCGCGGCCCTTGAGCAGCTGGGCTGTCCGATTCTCGGGATTTGCTACGGGCTCCAGCTTTTCGCTCACGAGATGGGCGGACAGGTCCAGCCGTCCAGCAGCCGTGAATTCGGCTACGCGCGTCTGGAGGTATTGGATCAGACCAGCCAATTGTTTGCCGGCCTACCGGCGGAGATGGATGTCTGGATGAGTCACGGCGATAAGGTCAGTACGGCGCCGCCCGGGTTTCGCGTGACAGCCATCACGGCCGACGCACTGAATGCGTTCGAAAACCCTGAGCGGCAAATGTTCGGCCTGCAGTTTCATCCGGAAGTCGCTCACACGCCACTCGGTGCCCAAATCATTCGAAACTTTCTTTTCAATATCTGCAAATGTGCGGGCGATTGGTCGCCTGCAGCGGCCATTGCGGAGCAAACGGAACGGATTCAAAAGCAGATCGGGCCAACCGGCCGTGCCATCTGCGGACTTTCAGGCGGCGTAGATTCAGCCGTTGCCGCCGCGCTTGTGCACCGCGCCATTGGGGAACGGCAAACCTGCATTCTCGTCAACAACGGTGTGATGAGGGAAGGGGAGTTTGAAACAACCCTGGCGCTGCTGCAGCAATCGATGCACCTGAATGTGATTGGCGTGGATTCCGCTGAGCGGTTCATGGAGGGTTTGCGCGGCGTCACGGATCCGGAAACTAAGCGCAAGACCATTGGCGGTCTATTCATTGATGCCTTCGAGGAAGAAGCGCAACGCATAGGCCAGGTAGATTTCCTGGTGCAAGGCACGCTCTATCCGGATGTGATCGAATCGGTTTCAGTAGCGGGCCCGTCAGCAGTTATCAAAAGCCATCACAACGTCGGCGGTTTGCCCGAAAAAATGCGTTTGTTATTAGTAGAACCGCTGCGTGAGTTCTTTAAGGATGAAGTGCGATTGATCGGCCGGGAGCTGGGCGTGCCTGAAGAAATCCTCGGACGGCATCCTTTTCCGGGACCGGGGCTCGCGGTGCGAATCCTTGGCGAAGTGACGCATGACCGCGTCCGGTTGTTGCAGTCAGCCGATCGCATAGTTGACGAAGAACTGCGGCTCGCCGGACTCTATAACTCGGTCTGGCAGGCTTTCGCGGTACTGCTTCCTATCTCAACGGTGGGCGTGATGGGTGACGAGCGTACTTATGAACGGGTGATCGCCGTGAGAGCGGTGACCAGTGTCGACGGAATGACGGCTGACTGGGCCCGCCTGCCGCACGAGGTGCTGGCGCGAATCTCTACGCGGATTGTTTCGGAAGTGAAAGGAATCAACCGGGTCGTTTACGACATCAGCTCAAAACCGCCCAGCACCATCGAGTGGGAATAGGCTAGGATCTGGATATCGCCTCCTCCTGTCGAGAAAACCATTTTCCATTTGTCATTTTGCATGCGCAGATTCAACTTGGAAGTGCTACAGATGGTCGTCGTCCTTCGCCCCATTAGGGGCGAGGGGTTCATAGAACGCGCGATCGCCAAAGGATCTCGCCTCACTCCAGCGGAGCGAAACGCAGTCGGTTCCCCTGGACTATTGCCGGAAACATTGCGCTCCGCTGGAGCGCGTGAGTTGTCGAGTTAACAGCGTCAGCTATAAACATCTCGCTCCGCTGGAGCGAAACCTGTGGCACTTCCAAGTTTCATCTGCAATCTGCCATTGCTCACCTGGTCGTGGGTTTTTGTGGATGGTGGATTCAACCTGAAGTGCAACTTTGAGATTGGTGATTAAGAGCAAGCTGCGATAGCGTCAGGGTGCTTTTCTAACCGCCAAGCCAAAGAAGCACTCCAATGAACTATACGCAGCTTACCCGG
>JAXDFZ010000003.1:0-258317 GCA_034665305.1 Blastocatellia bacterium
AGTTCTACTTCCGGACCACGGACGTGACGGGGGTGGCGCACTTGCCGGCGGGAGTGGAGATGGTGATGCCGGGAGACAATGTGCAGATGGAGATCGAGCTGATTGCGCCGATCGCGATGGAGAAGGGATTGCGCTTCGCTATTCGCGAGGGCGGCCGCACGGTTGGGGCCGGCACGGTTTCGGATATCGTGGAATAGCTTTAGGAATCTGAGATCTCAGATTTGAGATTTGAGATCTCAGATGAAAAGAAAGACGAACAAGCGTCCCGGAACCAGGAACGTCCAGGAACGAATCAAGACGTCCAGGAACTAAGTGCGAGGACGAAAAGCTGAGTACCAGGCAAAGCTAAGTACGAGCACGAAAAGCTAGGTACGAGGACGAAAAGCTAGGTACGAGGACGAAAAGCCAGGTACGAGGACGAAAAGCTAGGTACCGGGACGAAAAGTTCTAAGAGGTGAGTACGAAGTTCAACGAACTAAGTACAAAGCACAAAGCACAAAGCACAAAGCGCTAAGTACAAATTATGCTGAATGAAAAAATCAGAATCAGGCTGAAAGCCTACGATCATCGCGTGCTGGACCAGTCGACTTCGGAAATTGTCGAGACTGCGAAGCGCACCGGTGCCCGGGTTGCCGGTCCGATACCGCTTCCTACTTTGAAAAACAAGTGGACGGTACTGCGCTCGCCGCACGTGGATAAGAAGTCGCGCGAGCAGTTTGAGATCAGAACGCATAAGCGCCTGATGGACATTCTCGATCCCACACCCCAAACGGTGGACGCGCTGATGAAGCTGGACTTGCCTGCGGGCGTGGACGTGGAAATCAAAGCATTCGGTCGCAGTTAATTACAGCCGAGGCTAGAGACTTGAGGCTGAGGCTGGGGTAAGACAAGCCTCCAGAGGTAAATGATGATCAACGGAATCATCGGTAAAAAAGTCGGCATGACGCAGTTGTTTGCGGCGGACGGAACGGTTACTCCGGTAACCGTGATCAAAGCCGGGCCGTGTGTGATCGTGCAAAAGAAATCAGCCGCCGGACCCGATGGCTATGACGCGGTCCAATTGGGCCTGGTCGAAGATCGCCCGGTGAAACTGAAGCGCGTGAACAAACCCATGCGCGGGCATTTTGAGAAGACCGGTGGCGGCATTCCGCCCACGCGCGTGCTGAAAGAGTTTCGTTTGGAGACCGCGAGCGAGTCGAACGTCGGCGACACAGTCCTGGTGGACCTGTTTGCCGATGGCGATCAGATTGAAGTGGTAGGCACGTCGAAGGGTCGGGGTTTTGCCGGCACTGTCAAACGCCACAAGTTCAATCGCGGTCCTGAGTCGCACGGTTCGATGAACGTGCGCGCGCCGGGTTCCATTGGCGCTTCGGCCTATCCCTCGCGAGTCGTGAAGGGCATGCGTTCGTCCGGTCACATGGGTGATGTGCGCATCACCATCAAGGGTCTGACGGTGGCGCGGGTCGATGTCGAAAACAATTTGCTGCTGGTGCGCGGTGCGGTGCCCGGCCCATCCGGCAGTGTGGTGATCGTAAAGAAGGCCGCAAGGCAGAAAAAATAGTCTCAAGTTTTCAGGTCTCAAGTCTCAGGTTCGCTTCAGAGAACTTGAGACCTGAGACCTGAGACCTGAGACCCGGGAGACGAGTTATGCCTACCGTCAAGGTGCGCAATCTGCAGAACAAAGAAGTCGGCGACCTGGAGTTGTCCGACGCAGTGTTTGGCGCCACGCTAAACGAATCGCTGATTCATGCGGCGGTGAGAAATTTCCAGGCTAACGCCCGGGCCGGCACTTCAGCGACCAAGACGCGCGGCGACGTTTCCGGCGCCGGCCGCAAGCTTTGGAAGCAAAAGGGAACTGGCCGGGCGCGCATCGCGAGTCTGCGTTCGCCTTTGTGGAAAGGCGGCGGCAACGTTCACGGCCCGCAGCCACGCGACTGGTCCTATAACTTTCCGCGCAAAATGAAGCAGGGCGCTCTGCGTTCGGCTTTGTCAGAGCGATTGCGGGAAGGGAACCTGCTGGTGCTGGACGAGTGGAAGTTGGAGCAGCCGAAAACGAAAGATTTCATTTCGCTGCTGGGTGATCTGGAACTGGCCGGCAAGACGCTGATCGTCGATTCGCGGGACAACACAAATCTGGTGCTGGCGTCGCGCAATGTAAAGCGGACCAAGATCGTCAACAGCTACGGCTTGAACATTTACGATTTGCTTTATCACGACAAGCTGGTGCTGACCCGCGCCGCGGCGGAAGAGCTGGCGGAGTTGCTTAACCCGGAAACGAAGAAAGCCAGCGCCGCTGAGCCTGAAGCAGAACCTGAAGCAGTTGAGGAAAAGAAACCGAAGCGCGCACCGCGTAAGAAGAAGGAGGCGGCATAACCGATGCGAACTATTTGGGACATCATCCGCTCGCCTGTGATTACAGAGAAGGCGCTGGTCGCGAAGGAAGAAACGCAGGATGCGCGCCAGTTGCTGACCTTTCGGGTCGATCGCCACGCGACCAAGCCGGAGATTAAGTCGGCGGTGGAATCCATTTTCGACGTAAAAGTCGAACAGGTGCACACGATCAATTACATGGGCAAGATGGCCCGACGCGGCAGATTTGAAGGCCGCCGGCCCGCCTGGAAAAAAGCGTACGTGACGCTGAAGAAGGGCGAGAAGCCGGTGGATTACGGCGAAAGCATCTAGGAAAGTTTCGAGCTTCGGGTTTCGAGTTAAAGAAAGACACGCGTACTTTCGCTCGAACTCGAAACTTGAAACTCGAAACCCGAAACTAAAAAGCTATGGGAATCAAGAAACTAACACCGACATCGCCGGCCCGCCGGTACCAGACTTATCTGACCCGCGATGAGCTGACCGCGGGCGCGCGGCCGGAAAAGTCTCTGCTGGAGCCGAAGACGCGAATCTCCGGGCGCAATGCCGATGGGCGCATCACTGTGCGGCGGCGCGGCGGCGGCCACAAACGGTTCTATCGCATCATTGATTTCAAGCGCGACAAGGCCGGCGTGCCGGGACGTGTGACACAGATTGAGTACGATCCAAATCGTTCGGCGCACATCGCCCTCGTAACTTACATCGATGGCGAGAAGCGTTACATCATCGCTCCCATCGGATTGGAAGTCGGTAAGACGGTGATGAGTGGCGCGGAGGCGGACATTCTGCCGGGTAACGCTTTGCCGATTCGCAATATCCCGCTTGGCACGCAGATTCACAACATTGAACTGCGACCGGGAAAGGGCGGCCAGATGGCGCGATCGGCCGGGGCTTTTGCACAGCTGGTTGCGAAAGAGGGCGACTATGCCCAGTTGCGCATGCCGTCGGGCGAAGTTCGAAGAGTTCCAGTGGTTTGTATGGCGACCGTCGGTCAGGTGGGGAATGCCGAGCACGAAAACGTTTCCTACGGTAAGGCCGGCCGCTCGCGCTGGAAGGGTATCAGGCCGCACGTTCGCGGCGTGGCGATGAATCCGGTGGACCACCCGCACGGTGGTGGCGAAGGCAAGACCTCCGGCGGGCGAAATCCGGTAACGCCATGGGGACAGCCGACACGTGGATATAAGACACGCAGTAACAAGCGCACCCAAAAGATGATCGTGCGCGATCGCAGAGTGAAGTGATTTCGGAATTCAGATTGCGGATTGCGGATTGGCGTTTTGCGGCGGTGGAGTAGTTTCTTGAAACAGGTTTTTAGTTTTCGGGCTGTTTACGAAGAGTTTGTTGGATGTTCGATTGGCTTCTGGTTCTGGGATTCAGATCTCAGATTTGAAATAGTGAAAGTGGAGTAACTAATGGCGCGTTCAGTAAAAAAAGGCGCATTCGTCGATAAGAGCCTGCTGGCTGCAGTGGAAAGAATTCGTGCCGGCGCGGCACGACCGCCGGCAATCAAAACCTGGTCGCGTCGTTCGACTATTACGCCGGACATGGTGGGGCTGACTTTCGGCGTGCATAACGGCAAACGGCACCTGCCGATATACGTAACCGAAAACATGGTCGGTCATAAGTTGGGCGAGTTTGCGCCGACGCGCACCTTCAAAGCCCATTCGGGGACCAAGGCGGAGAAGACGGCTAAAGTGACGCCGAAGGCATAAGAACAGTTTCGAGTTTCGAGTTGCGAGTTTCGAGTTGAAAAAAAAGAACTCGAAACTCGAAACTCGAAACCCGTAACTCTGAGGAACGAAGAATGGAAGCGAGAGCAAGCGCAAAGTATCTTCGCGGGTCGGCCCAAAAGGCGCGGCTGGTAGTTGATATGATCCGCGGGAAAAATGTGGGCGCGGCGTTGGCGATTCTGAAGTATTCGAACAAGCGCGCCGGCAAGGGAATTGAAAAGTGCGTCCGCTCGGCTATTGCAAACGCCAACGAGGCGGCTGAGAAGGCGAATATTTCGATCGACCCCGACGATCTTTGGGTCAAGACCGCGTTCGTCGATCGCGGACCTACGAAGAATCGCAGGCGCGTGCGACCTGCCCCGCAAGGCCGGGCCTTTCGTGAGCGGCGACATTTTTGCCACATCACAATTCTGCTTTCCAGCGATGAGCAGGTAGCGGACAAGAAGGTTAAGGGTAACGGCAAGACCGAAGCTGGAAAGAAAGCGGCTGCCCCTGCTGAAAGCAAGGCCAAGAAACGCGGCGGCGCAGCTTCTGCTCCCAGGGCGAAACGAGTAGCGCCCGGTTCCAAAGAAGGATCAAAGGCCGCAGAGAAGCAGGACGCCAGCGCCGCCAAGAAGTCTGCGAAGGCTGACGATAAGGCGCCCGCCAAGAAGGCGACGAAGAAGCCTGAGGCTTCCACAACGGAAGCCGCTAAAGAGGATTCGAGCGAGTAAGCGCGCGCCGCTTACTGAACGGAGATAATTGTGGGACAGAAAGTTCACCCGTACGGATTTCGCCTCGGCTATAACAAGGACTGGCACTCGCATTGGTTCGCCAAAAAGCAATACGGCGAGTTTCTGATCGAGGACCTGCGGTTAAAGCGCGATCTGAAGCAGCGCTTTACCGGCGCGGGGGTTTCGCATGTTGACGTTGAGCGTGCTGCGAACCGCCTGAAGATCATCATCTATACGTCGCGTCCGGGAATCATCATCGGCCGCAAGGGCGCTGAGATCGATAAGCTGAAGAGCGATCTGTCAGAGAAGACCGGCCGCGAAGTGCTGGTCTCCATTCAGGAAATTCATAAGCCCGAACTGAACGCGCAACTGCAGGCTGAGAAGATTGCCGCCCAGCTCGAGAAGCGTATTGCTTTTCGCCGGGCCATGCGCAAAGCAGTGGAAGAGTCGCTGCGTTTCGGAGCCCAGGGAATCAAGGTGAAAGTCAGCGGCCGCCTGAACGGTGCTGAAATTGCGCGCAGTGAATGGCATTTGCAGGGTCAGTTGCCGCTGCATACTTTGCGCGCCGACATCGACTATGGTTTGGCTGAAGCGCACACCACCTTCGGCATTATCGGAGTGAAGGTTTGGATTTATCGTGGCGCGATCCTGGATGCGCGGGCGGCGATGGCCCGCGGCACCGGTTCGGATCCCATCAACGACCCGCGCGCCGAACAGCGCGAGCGACGTCCGCGAACGCGGCGTGAGCGTGAGGGCGGTGAGGGTCGTGAACGGGGCGATGGTCGCCGGCCACGGGGTGAGAATAGAGGCTAGAGGCGGAGGAAAGTAAACGGTACAGTAAACCGTAAACAGTCAGAAGCTGGTTCCACTGTTTACAGTTCACGGTTTACGGTTTACGAGGATTGCTTATGTTGATGCCGAAGAAAGTTAAGCACCGGAAACAAATGCGGGGACGCATGACCGGCGCAGCCCAGCGGGGAAGCCAGATCAGTTTTGGCGAGTATGGTCTGAAGTGCCTGGAGCCCGCCTGGATTACCGATCGGCAGATTGAAGCCGCCCGTATCGCGATGACGCGACACATCAAACGGGGCGGCAAAATTTGGATCCGGATGTTTCCCGATAAGCCGGTAACCAAGAAGCCCGCGGAAACGCGCATGGGTAAAGGAAAAGGCGCGCCGGAGTATTGGGTAGCCGTGGTTAAGCCCGGCCGCATTATTTACGAGATCGAAGGCGTCGACGAAAAGACAGCCCGCGAGGCGATGCGCCTGGCCGCTCAGAAACTTCCCATTAAGACCAGGTTTGTGACGCGAGCTGAGCAAGAGGGAGGCGCGATCTAATTATGAAACGGCGCGAAGAAGTCGATAAGTTAAACGAGATGAACGAAGAGGACTTGCATGGTGAGGCCGCGCGTCTCAAAGAGTCGCTCTTCCGGTTGAATTTTAAATTGGCGCTGGGAGAGGTGGACGCGGTCAAACGCATTCGCGAGGAGAAGAAATCCCTGGCCCGCATCAAGACGATTGTCGGGCAGCGTCAAAGACAGGCAACGAAGTAGTTTTGTGATCGAGCACGGCCGTCGAGCCGTTTGTGATTAAAAATGGCACCTGAGAACGACAAAGAATTAGAGCCGGGTTCACCGGATGCGGCAGTTGCAGGCGAGGCTAACGCCGCTGGAAAAACGGAAGGCGTTGAGGCGAAATCCGCCAAGCGCGGCCGGCGCTCACAAAAGGTTGGCATTGTAAGTTCCGACAAGATGCAGAGCACGGTGGTCGTGCGAGTCGATCGCCTGGTGCGGCATCTGAAGTATCGCCGCTACGTTTGGCGGACTTCGAAGTTTATGGCCCACGACGACAAGGGTGCGACGATTGGCGACAAGGTGCGCATCGTGGAGACACGACCGCTGTCAGCCCGCAAGCGCTGGCGCGTAGTGGAAATTGTGCAGAAGGCAGCGAAGTAGCAGCGGGTGCCGGGGATCAGGTATCGGGTGGCGGTTAGAGAAAAGCGCTGAGACCTGGAACCTGAAACCTGAGACCGCGAACGGAGTGAGCAAATGATTCAAATGCAGACCTCTTTGGAGGTCGCGGACAATTCGGGCGCGAGACGGGTCGAGATGATCATGCCGATTGGCGGATCGACCGGTAAGATCGCCGGCCTGGGTGACCGTATCAAAGTCACGGTCAAAGAAGCTTCGCCGGACGGCACCATCAAAAAAGGTACCGTGCAGGATGCGGTAATTGTCCGGACCCGCAAAGAAGTGCGGCGGAAGGACGGCACCTATATTCGCTTCGATCAGAACGCGGCGGTGCTAATTAAGGAAGACGGAACGCCAATCGGCACACGCGTCTTTGGACCGGTAGCGCGCGAGTTGCGCGATCGGAATTTCATGAAGATTGTGTCGCTGGCGCCGGAGGTTATTTAAGTGGCTATCGCAACAAAAGGGACCAAACGCGTCCGCATCAGAAAAAACGATCAGGTGGCGGTGATTGCCGGCCGCGACAAAGGCAAGCGCGGTCGCGTGCTGGATGTGTCGCCGGCTACCAGCAAAGTGAAAGTCGAAGGCGCCGGGATGATCAAGCGGCATCAGAAGGCGAATCCCCAGGGTAATCGCGGCGGCGGGATCATCGAGAAGGAAGCATGGATTCACATCTCGAATGTGCAGCTGATCGATCCGCAGTCAGGGAAACCGGGGCGGGTGCGATATCAAATGGAAGGCGACACCAAAACGCGAGTCGCGTCGAGCAGCGGGCACTCCGTTGAAAAGTGAATGGTGAATAGTAAACGGTAAATGGTGAATGCCGCTGAGTTGTTCCCCCATTTACGATTCACTATTTACCATTTACCAGCCCACGGTTTAGCGGGACGAGGAAAAGCAATGGCAGCCAGGTTAAAAGAGCGTTACCAAAAAGAGATCGCACCGGCGATCGCCAAAGAGTTTGATATCAAGAACCCGATGGCCGTGCCGCGCCTGCAAAAGATTGTCCTGAACATGGGCATGGGCGAGGCGGTGGCCAATGCGAAGATTCTCGATACGGCGGTTGAAGAGCTGCGCGCCATCACGGGCCAAAAACCTGTGATCACCAAGGCCAAAAAGTCTATCGCCAGTTTCAAGCTGCGGCAGGCGATGCCGATCGGTGTAGCGGTGACGCTGCGGGGCGAGCGTATGTATGAGTTTCTCGATCGGTTGGTATCGATTGCCCTGCCGCGTGTCAGAGACTTTCGCGGAGTTTCTCCCAAGGCGTTTGATGGTCGCGGCAACTACACCATCGGGGTGCGCGAGCAATTGATTTTTCCGGAGATCGATTTCAACAAGGTCGACAAGGCACGCGGAATGAATATTTCAATCGTCACGACGGCGCGCAATGACGAGCAGGCGCGCGCGCTTTTGAAGGCGATGGGGATGCCGTTTAGGGCGTAAGCAGTAAACGGTGAACCGTAAACAGTAAACCGTCTAAGGGACGGCGATATGTTGAGTTCACTTACTGTTCACTGTTTACGGTTCACTGTTCACTGTTTACGGTTTACCGAGGTTACATGGCTAAGAAATCATTAATTGCAAAAGCTAATCGCAAGCCAAAGTTTTCGTCGCGCGCTTATACGCGGTGCAAACGATGTGGCCGGCCAAGAGGCTATCTGCGCAAGTTTAGTTTATGCCGCATCTGTTTCCGCGAACTGGCATTGCAGGGGCAGATCCCCGGCGTAGTTAAATCGAGTTGGTAGGAAGGTGGGTGCCAGGTCTCAGGTGTCGGGTGCCAGTAAGAGAGTTCGCCAACACCTGATACCCGACACCCGAAACCTGGCACCTGATTTGGAGTTATTAAATGACTGATCCGATAGCCGACATGTTGACGCGAATCCGCAACGCAATTGCTGCGAAGCATTCGCGTGTGGATGTGCCAGCTTCAAAGCTGAAACTGGAAATCGCTCGTATCCTCAAAGAAGAGGGCTACATCAACAACTTCGTCATCAAAGGCGAAGGCGTGAAGCGAAGTGTCCGAATTTTTCTACGCTACGATGCGCGGGGCACCTCCTCGATTACGCACCTCGAGCGCGTGTCGCGACCGGGCCGGCGCGTGTACGTGGGATCGCAGCAGATCCCCAAGGTGCTGGGCGGTTACGGAGTGAACATTGTGTCCACGTCGCGCGGGCTGATGAGCGGCAAAACTGCCAAACGTGAAAATATCGGCGGCGAAGTTTTGGCGCAGATTTATTAAGGAGCAGAGACTAGAGGCTAGAGACCAGGAAAAACCGAAAGCATTTCACTAGTCTCTAGTCTCCAGCCTCTAAAGGATAACGCTATGTCTCGCATTGGTAAGAAAGCGATAACGATCCCGAAGGGTGTCACCGTCACCATTCATGATCGCGAGTTGGAAGTGAAGGGCGCCAAGGGCGTGCTGAAGACTCCGATCCCGGAAGGCATCAGCTTCAAGATTGACGGCGATCAGTTGCAGGCCGAGCGCACGTCGGACCAGTTGGCGGCGCAGCATGGTCTGGCGCGGGCCCTGGCGAACAACGCGATCGTCGGTGTCACTGAAGGATTTTCGAAACAGATGGACGTGGTCGGAGTTGGCTTCAAGGCCGACGCGCAGGCTAAGCGAATCGTGTTGGCGCTTGGGTATTCGCATCCCATCGACTTTCCTTTGCCGGATGGCGTGGAGGCAAAGGCCGAGCGCATGACGACCAAGGGCAGCATCCAGCAGTACCAGACGACGTTGACACTATCGAGCATTGATAAGCAGAAGTTGGGCCAGGTAGCCGCCGAGCTGCATAAGCTGCGCAAACCCGATGCCTACAAGGGCAAGGGAATACGCTACGCGGACGTGCCTATTAAGTTGAAGCCCGGCAAGACGGGCAAATAAGTAAACCGTAAACGCATGAAGACGGTTGCGGTTCACGGTTTCCGGTTCACGAGGCAAGGTAATGGCGAATAGAAACAGAGCAATAGTTCGCAGGGCTATTCATTCACGAATCAGGCGCAAGGTGCGTGGTTCGACGGCGCGGCCACGGCTCGCGATTTATCGTAGCACAAACCATATCTACGCGCAGATCATCGATGACGAGCGGGGCCAGACGTTGGCGTCCGCTTCGAGCACGGAAAAGGATCTGCGGGGTGCAACCGGCGGGAATATCGAAGCCGCCAAATTGATCGGTCGCACGATCGCCGAGCGGGCTCAGGCTGCCGGTGTAAGCCAGGTGGTGTTTGATCGCGGTGGCTATCTTTATCATGGGCGTATCAAGGCGCTGACCGATGCCGCGCGCGAGGCCGGGTTGAATCCTGAAGAGCTGAAGGCCGCGGAGGCCGAGGCAGCCGCCCACGCCGCTGAGGCTGAAGCCGCCGCAGTTGCGGCAAGCGAAGCTAAACCCGCCAAGGGCAAAGCCGCCAAGGGCGAGGCCAAGCCGGCCAAGGGCGAAGGCAAGGCTGCCAGCAAGCAAGCAGCGCCCGCCGGTGATGAGTCTGCGCCAGTAGCGGCAGAAGCAGCACCGGTTGCGGAAGAAACGAAGCAGACTGAAGCGGCGGCACCCGCCGAGACTGAGGCAACGCCAGCCACGACTAATGAGCCGGGCGCTGAGCAGGAATAGGAAATAATGAGACAACCGAAGCAAAGGATTTCAGCGCAGGGACTCGACTTGAAAGATCAGGTTATTTCTATTAACCGCGTCACCAAGGTCGTCAAAGGCGGAAAGAACATGTCCTTCGCCGCGCTCGTCATCGTCGGCGACGAGGCCGGTCACGTTGGTTTTGGTACCGGCAAAGCACGCGAAGTTCCCCTCGCAATCAAAAAGGGAATCGAGTCGGCCAAGAAAAATCTGATACGCGTGCCGTTGATTAACGCCACGCTGCCGCATCAATTGATTGGCCGCTACGGAGCGGGCCGGGTGTTGATGAAGCCCGCTTCGCAGGGCACCGGCGTAATTGCCGGAGGCGCCGTGCGCGCGGTGATGCAGGCGGTGGGAGTGCACGATGTGCGCACCAAGGTTTTGGGATCCACCAATCCGCACAACGTAGTGCGCGCGACCTTTGATGGTCTGCTGAAGATGAAGGATCCGATGGAATTGGCGCGTCTGCGCGGAAAACAGGTCGAAGAACTCTAAAACTAAGTCTCAAGTCTCAAGTCTCACTTGAAGCTTGAGCCTTGAGACTTGAGACTAAGAAAATGACTGCAAAAAAGAGCAAGAGCAGCGAGCAGCCGGCGGGTAAGATTAAGATTCAGTATTACCGCAGCACTATTTCTACGCCGAAAACGCACAAGCAAATGGTGCGCAGCGTCGGCCTGACCAAGTTGAACCAGATCGTGGAACGGCCGGACAACGGCTCGACGCGCGGGTTGGTTGCGAAACTGCCGCACCTGCTAAGGATAGTCGAGTAAAAGGAAACCATTTTCCATATATCATTTGACATCTTTCATTTGTCATTCCTTGTGTTGCGGTGCGTGCCCTATGGCTCAATGACAAATGGCAGATGAACAATGACAAATGGAAAATGATTTAGGAGCGAACAATGGCACTTAGCCTAAATCATCTACACCCCACGAAGGGCTCGACGCACAAAAAGAAGCGCGTGGGCCGTGGTCCGGGCTCCGGCCTGGGCAAGACTGCCGGCCGCGGCGAGAAGGGTCAAAAGTCGCGTTCCGGATACTCCTCGAAGATCGGTTTCGAGGGTGGACAAATGCCACTGCACCGGCGCCTGCCGAAGCGTGGCTTTACCAACATCTTCAAGAAAGAATGGATCGAGATTAACCTCGCTTCCCTGGACCAGCATTTCCAGGCGGACGAGGAAATCACTCCGGAGCTGCTGCATGAGCGCGGCTTAATCAAAAAGGCGCGGCGCGACGTCGTCGTGCTGGGCACGGGCGAGGTTTCAAAGGCCCTGCGAATTTCCGCACACCGGTTTACCAAAAGCGCGCGCGAAAAGATCGAGAAGGCCGGCGGCGCGGCAACGGTAATTGAGTAAACCTTGTACTTTGTGCTTAAAACTTTGTACTTTGACCTTTGATTCCACGTCCCTGGCTTTTCGCTAAGTCGAACACGTCGAAGTTCTATCGCCAAAGTACAAAGCACAGAGGACGAAGAACAAAGCCCAAAGCACTTTCTTCATTATGGAAAAATTCTTAGCAGCCGTTCGTAACATGTTCAATGTGCCGGATCTTCGCCGGCGCATACTTTTTACTCTCGGCATGCTGGCGGTTTATCGCCTCGGTGCGCACGTCGGCGCGCCCGGAATTAACAAGGCGCAACTGGAGCGCGTCTGGCACGATGTCAGCGGCACGCTGCTGGGAGTGCTGGATCTTTTCTCCGGCGGCAACTTCCGCACCATTTCAATCTTTGCGCTGGGTGTTACGCCCTACATTACCGCCTCGATCATTCTGCAGTTGATGACCGTGGTCTCGCCGCAACTGAAGAAGCTTCAGGAAGAGGGCGAGATGGGCCGGCAGAAGATTAATCAGTGGACGCGTTATCTGACGGTCGGCCTGGCCGGCATTCAGACCTCGTTCGTGGCCCATTGGCTGCAAGTTAACGGTGTCGGAGCGCCAACCTGGGGCTTTTTGCTGACAACGGTTTTGACCCTCACGACCGGCACCATTTTCGTGATGTGGCTGGGCGAACAGATCACTGACCGCGGCGTCGGCAACGGAATATCGCTGCTGATTTTCGCGGGTATCGTGATCGGTTTGCCGCGTGGCGTGCAGCAGGTTTTTGAACGAGTGCGCGGCGGCGACCCGATGGAAACACTGGGCGTGATCGCACTGGTGCTCGCCCTGGTGGCCATTATCGCTTTCATTGTTTTTGTGGAGGCGGCACGCCGTAAAGTGCCGGTTAGTTATGCCAAGCGGCACGTGGGCCGGCAAATGGTGGGCGGCCAGCAAACCGTGATGCCGCTCAAGGTGAATATGGCCGGCGTTATTCCGGTGATCTTTGCTTCGTCCGTGTTGTCGATGCCGCAGAGTTTATTCTCTGCGTTTCCCCCCGATCCGAATAATCCGACTACGATCTGGGCTAAGATCTTCAGCTTCTTTCAACTGTTCCACGCCGGAGATCCTTACTATGAGCTGATCTTCCTGTCTTTGATTCTTTTCTTCACGTTCTTTTACGTGTCGATCGTTTTCAACGTCGAGGAGGTCGCGGACAATCTGCGCAAGCACGGCGGCTTCATGCCGGGAATCAGACCGGGACGCGCCACGGCGGAATACTTGAATACAATTCTGACCCGGCTGACCACGGTCGGAGCCATCTACCTGGCCATGGTTGCGTTCTTCCCGCAGTTGATGCTCAGCGGTTTCAAGGTTGCGCGTTTACCTTTCATCGGCGCCTGGCTGGAATCGTTTGTCAGTACGACGCCAGGCTTGGGGTGGATCCCCACCGGTATGGGTTATCAGTTCTATTTCGGCGGCACCTCGCTGTTGATTCTGGTCGGCGTGGCCATGGATACGGTTGCGCAGATCGAGGCCCAGCTGGTGATGCGAAACTACGAAGGATTTCTCGGGACGGGTGGCCGCCTGCGCGGGCGCCGGGCGTAATTCACGACAGCAGGAAGGTTCTTTTTCGAGGCTGGAGGCTGCGAGTGCGGTCTCTGGCTTCTGGTTTCTGGGGCAGGCGCCACTTTTGATTTCATGGGCAGGATAATCGTATTGATGGGCGCTCCCGGCGCCGGCAAGGGAACGCAAGCGCGTTTGCTCCAGGAACACCTGGGTCTGCCGCAGATTTCCACCGGCGACATTTTTCGCGCCCTGGCGCGCGAGAAAACGCCGCTCGCGGAAGAAGTGCTAAATGTTCAGGCTTCGGGCAGATTGATCTCGGACGATCTGGTAATCCGCGTTGTCAGAGAGCGAACGGCGCGCGAAGACTGCAGCAACGGTTACGTGCTGGACGGGTTTCCGCGGACCACTGTGCAGGCCGAAATGCTGGAAGGTCTGGCGCTTGACCAGGGGATGGACATAGTCTCGCTGGTCGTTGATGTGCCATTTGAATTGCTGGAGCGGCGCGCGACCGGCCGTCGCATTTGTCCCGTCTGCGGCGAGATCTATAATATCTATTCAAAGCCGCCGGCCGTCGATAGTGTCTGTGACGAGCATCCTGAAGCGACGTTGCTTCATCGGCCGGACGACATGCCCGAAAAGATCCGGGTGCGTCTGGAGACATACCAGGAGCAGACCCAGCCGCTGTTGGATTATTACGCGAAGTCCGGCCGGCTACACCGGGTCGATGGCACGCGTGATAAGGAAGTAATCTACAAAGAGATTGAAAGCATCGTCACCGCAGAATCGTAAAGCTCGCTCCCGGATTGTTTGCTGCTCATGATAATTGGTAAGTCGCGAAAAGAGATCGACAAGATGCGCGCCGCCGGTCAACTCGCCGGCCAGGTGCTGCAGGCTTTGCGCGAAACTGTTGAGCCGGGCATGACGACGCTCGAGCTCGACGCGAAGGCGGAACAGATGATTCGCGACGGTGGTGCGCAACCAACCTTCAAAGGCTATAACGGATTTCCCTTTTCAATTTGTGCGTCCGTTAACGAGCAGGTTGTGCATGGGTTTCCCTCGACTTATGAATTAAAAGAAGGGGACATTTTTTCAATCGACTGTGGCGCTACGCTTTACGGCTTTGTCGGAGACACGGCGGCGACGATCCCGGTGGGAAAAGTCAGTGAGGAAGTGCAAAAGTTGATCCGGGTCACCGAAGAGTGTCTGGATCTCGCGATCGAAGAGTGTCGCGTGGGAAACCACGTGGGAGATATTGGCTGGGTGGTACAGCAGCACGCTGAGGAGCACGGCTATTCAGTGGTGCGTGATTACGTGGGCCACGGAGTCGGCAAACGGATGCACGAGGATCCGCAAATCCCTAACTACGGTTTCCGCGGCAAAGGCCCCAAGATCAAGGGTGGGTACGTATTTGCGGTGGAGCCAATGATTAATTTGGGCACCCATTTCACGAAAGTGCTGGCGGACGGCTGGACGGTCGTGACCCTCGACGGCAAGCCGAGCGCCCACAGCGAGCACACCATAGCCATCACCGAGGATGGCCCGGAAGTATTGACGCGGGTGACCCGGGAAAGCCCGCAAATGCGTGAACCAGTCGGCGTGTAAGTGGTAGATCGTCCCGGCTTTGCAATTCGAAAGCCCCATGTTACTATGTGCAGTTTGTCGGCACAGGCAAATTGACTTCCCGCATCGGATATGGCGAAGGAAGAGGCAATTGAGGTCATGGCAAAGGTCCTTGAGACTTTGCCGAATGCCATGTTCCGTGTCGAACTGGAAGACAACCAGCACCAGGTGCTGGCCCATATTTCCGGGAAAATGCGTAAACATTTCATCAGGATTTTGCCCGGTGATCGTGTCCTGGTTGAGCTTTCACCTTACGATCTTAACCGGGGCCGGATAACGTACCGGTACAAGTGAAGTGGGCGACAGGGGAAATCAAATGAAGGTTCGGGCATCAGTAAAAAAAATGTGTGATAACTGCAAGGTTATTCACCGCAAAGGCGTGGTGCGGGTGATCTGCACCAATCCGAAGCATAAGCAGAGGCAAGGATAAGATATGGCTCGTGTGGCTGGCGTCGATCTTCCGCCCAATAAGCGCGCACAGATCGGCTTAACATACATTTACGGCGTCGGCAGATCGCGCGCCACTTCGGTTTTGAATCAAGCGCAGGTTAGTGTTGACGCGCGGATTAAGGACCTGAGCGAGGACGAACTTGGTCGCATCCGCGCGGTGCTCGAGGCGCAGGGCGACATTGAAGGTGATTTGCGCAAGCGCGTGCAGATGGACATCAAACGTTTGATGGACATCGGATCGTACCGCGGCCTGCGTCATCGTCGCGGCCTGCCGGTTCGGGGACAGCGCACGCACACGAACGCGCGCACTCGTAAGGGACCGCGTCGTGCCACCATCGCGAAGAAGAAAGCCCCGGGCAAGAAGTAGTCTAAAAGTTTATGGCAACTAAAACAGCAGGCGCAAAAAAGAAAGTCTTTCGCAAGAAAGAGAAGAAGCATATCCCGGTCGGAATCGCCTACATCGCGGCGTCGTTTAATAACACGATGATCTCGATTACGGATCTCGAAGGGAACCTGGTGGCCCAATCTTCGTCCGGCGCGCGCGGCTTTCGCGGTTCGCGCAAGGGAACTCCCTTTGCCGCGCAGCAGGCGGCATACGAAGCGGCGAAGAAAGCCCAGGAAGCTGGCATGCAGCAATGCGAAGTGCGCGTGAAGGGACCAGGTGGTGGCCGCGAGTCAGCGATCCGGGCGATCAATAACGCCGGTATTCGCGTGACGGTTATTCGCGATACGACCCCAATCCCGCATAACGGTTGCCGGCCGCCGAAGCGGCGTAGAGTGTGACGATTGCGGATTTCAGATTTCGGAATGCGGATTAATTTTCGCAATTTCGAAATCAGCAATTCGAAGTTTATTAACCTAAAGGATGAAGGGCTGCGGCCTGTAAACTTTTCCGTCTAACATTAGACTGGAGGCATAAAAAGCTTGGCTAGGTATAGAGATGCGGTGTGCCGTCTGTGCCGCCGTGAAGGTGCAAAACTTTTCCTCAAGGGCGACCGCTGTTACAAGCCTTCCTGCCCAATCGAAAAGCGCGGAACTCAACCGCCGGGACAACACGGCAATTCTATGCGTCGCGGTAAGGCGCTGGCCGGCTATGGTCAGCAGCTGCGCGAGAAACAAAAAGTTAAACGCATATATTTCATTCTCGAAGGACAGTTTCGCAACTACTTCGAGCGCGCCGCGCGGCAAAAGGGCATTACGGGCGAGAACCTTTTGTTCATGCTTGAGCGGCGGCTGGACAATACGGTTTATCGCGCCGGTTTTTCTACCTCGCGGCGACAGGCGCGGCAATTGGTTAACCACGGTCATATCGAGGTTAACGGACGCAAAGTCGATATTCCCTCGTTCCAGGTAAAAGTCGGCGACGTAATCGGCGTTAAGGAAGCCAGCAAAAAGAACGCGCACGTCGAGGGTGCGTGGCAAACCGCTGCCGGCCGTGGACGTCCCTCATGGATTTCACCGGGGGGCGCGGAAATGAGCGCGGCTGTTGCCAGTTTGCCAACGCGGGCGGACATTGATCGCTCAATTAATGAGCAGTTGATCGTAGAACTTTATAGTAAGTAAACACGCATATCTCCGGAACGAGGCGCCCGGCGCAACGATATCTGAGAGATAGCAGAAGCGAAAACAAATGATGGCCATGGACCAAAATAATCTCTGGACAGGTTTTCAAATGCCGCGCCGTTTGGCGGCTGATACCGAAACGCTGACCGACCGCTTCGGCCGTTTTTCCGCACAGCCTTTCGAACGTGGCTTCGGAACGACCGTCGGCAACTCTTTGCGGCGGGCGTTGCTTTCCTCAATTGAAGGGGCGGCAATCACGGCCGTAAAAATCGAAGGCGTCGAGCATGAATTCTCTTCGATCAACGGCGTGGTCGAAGATGCGACCGACGTGATACTCAACCTGAAGCAGGTGCCCTTCAAGCTTCACGGTGGCGAGTCCAAGACCCTGACGATTTCGAAAGAAGGCCGCGGCGAAGTTACGGCCGGCGACATTGAAGTGGACGCCGACGTCGAAGTGCTCGATCCCACGGTGCATATTGCGACGTTGAGCGAGGGCGGCACGTTGCGCATCGAGATGCGCCTGAAACGCGGCCGTGGTTACGTCTCTGCCGATCGCAACTTCGATGAGGACCTTTCGCTGGGCTACATTCCCATCGACTCGGTGCACACGCCCGTGCGCAAAGTGAACTATCACGTGGAAGCCGCGCGCCTCGGCCAGAACACCGAATTCGACAAGTTGACGATCGAAGTTTGGACCGACGGTTCGGTTAAGCCGGACGATGCCATCGGCCTGGCGGCGAAACTGATCAAGGACCACATGTCGATCTTCATTAACTTCGAAGAAGACACGGACGACTACGCTTATGCGAAGTTGGAGCGTCCCCCCTTGCCGCGAAACGATCAGCTGGACCGTTCGGTTGACGAGTTGGAACTTTCAGTTCGTTCTTACAATTGTTTGAAGAACGCCGAGATCAAGAGCATCAGGGACCTGGTGCAAAGGTCGGAGCGTGAAATGCTGGCTACCAAGAATTTCGGCAAGAAGTCCTTGAATGAAATCAAAGATATCCTGAACGGCATGGGTCTGGATTTCGGCATGGAATTCGACGCGCAGGGTAATCCGATTCCGGGCACCGGCGGCCGTGATGGCGACACCAGCGACTTTCCCGAAGACGAAGAAGAGTAAGCGTAATGCGACACCTGAAGGCACACCGAAAATTAGGCCGAACTTCCGAACATCGTATGTCGATGCTGCGTAACCTCGCGACTTCGCTGGTTAACGCGCGGGACGAACGGATCGTTACTACTCTGCCGAAGGCCAAAGACCTGCGGCCTTTTGTCGAGAAGGCGATCACCCTTTCGCGGCAGGCGCACAATCTCGAAGGCGACAACGCCAAGGCGGGCGCGGTCCATCTGCGCAGGCAGGCGGCGGGATTTTTTCATGCCGGCAACATGACGCAGGCGGCACTGAGCGGCCGGCGCGGACAAGTCCGTCCGCCGCGTACTGCCGGTGTGGCTGCACTGAAGCGTTTGTTTGATGAGCTGGGAGTTCGCTTTGCCGATCGGCCTGGTGGTTACACGCGAATCCTGAAGCTCGGCCGGCGGGATGGCGATAATGCTGAACTGGCAATCATCGAGTTTGTCGATAACCCGCGCGAGCTGGAAGCGAAAGAAAACGCCCGCAAGCGCGCCAAGTCCGGAACTGCCGGGAAAAAGAAATCTGCTAAATCTGAAACTGTGACGCCGGCTGAAGATCGCAAGGCGGGCAGCAAGAAAGCGCAAAAATCGGCTGTGGTTGAAGAGGCTCCCGAAGCGAGTGCTGAAACAACCGGAGCCGAAGAGTAAACAAACTCCTACGCGGAGGGCTGGCGATAGGCTGCGCTTCAGGCTCACCGCGCTGCCGATGCCTAAGTCCCACGCCCGGCGTTTGCATCAAACAGCATGAGCGATCAGGAAGAAAATCAGGCACCTACTGAGCCGTCACCCGCTGGGGAAGCACAACCCGGCGCGGACACAGCCATCAACATGGGCGAGTTGCATGAACTCATTGCCCTGATGACTGAGAACGGCTTGACGGAGTTCGAGTTGGAGCGCGAGGGATTTCGGGTTCGTTTGAGCCGCGACCCTGGCGCGCGAGGCTCTGCCGGCGCACCGCAAGCAACCGAGAGGCACGCTGCCGCACATCCGGTTGCGTCGCAAGAGAGCGTGCCGCACGGCGTCGCTCAGCACCCGGGAGCACAGGCTGCGACCGCGGCGTCGGAAGATCACGATTTATTCATCATTAACTCGCCGATCGTGGGAACGTTTTATCGCGCCGCCTCACCAACCGCTGAGACCTTTGTTCGCATTGGCAGTCGCGTGGAGCAGGAAACCATCGTGTGCATTATCGAAGCGATGAAGCTGATGAATGAAATTCAGGCGGAGACCAGCGGCGAAGTCGCGAAGATTTACGTGGAGAACGGTCAGGCGGTCGAGTACGGCCAACCGCTGTTCGGTATCAGGCAGTAAGTCCAACGTCCAAAGTCCAACGTCCAACGTCCGGTGGGACGGAAGACATTGGACTTTGGACGTTAGACTTTGGACTCAAAATGAAACCGGAGATTAGAAAGTTCAAAAAGATTCTAATCGCCAATCGTGGCGAGATAGCCTGCCGCATTATCTGGACCTGCAAGGAAATGGGAATCGGCACGGTCGCGGTCCATAGCGACGTTGATCGTGACTCCTTGCACGTAAGGTTTGCCGATGAAGCTGTCTGCATCGGGCCCGCGCCTTCGGCACAAAGTTACCTGAACATTCCCGCTATCATCAGTGCGGCGGAAATATTTAATGTCGACGCGATCCATCCGGGGTACGGCTTCCTTGCAGAGTCTTCCTACTTTGCCGAAATATGCGAAGCCTGCAATATCAAATTCATCGGGCCGCGCGCCAGCGTCATTCAGTTAATGGGCAACAAGGTGGAAGCGCGCCGGGCGATGAAGAAGGCCGGCTTGCCGATTACACCCGGCAGCCAGGAAGCGCTGACTTCTGAAGTAGAGGCGCTAAAGATCGCTCGTGAAATCGGCTTCCCCGTGATCGTCAAAGCTTCCGGCGGTGGTGGCGGACGCGGCATGCGCATCGTTCACACCGAAGCGGAACTCGGTCCGGCTCTGGAAACAGCATCCACTGAAGCCGAAGCGGCATTCAAGGACGGCGACGTTTTCATCGAGCGCTTTATAGAGAATCCGCGGCACATCGAGATCCAGGTGCTGGCCGACGAACACGGCAAGTGCGTTTATCTGGGTGAACGGGAATGCTCGATTCAACGGCGTCATCAGAAGTTGCTGGAGGAAGCGCCTTCCTCAATCTTAACGCCGAAGTTGAGACGCAGGATGGGCGAAGCGGCCGTGGCCGCGTGCAAGAGCATCAACTATTCGAGTGCCGGCACCGTCGAGTTCCTTCTGGACAAAGACAACAAGTTCTACTTCATGGAGATGAACACGCGCATTCAGGTCGAGCATGCCGTGACCGAGATGGTTACCCTGGCCGACATTGTGCGCAATCAGATTCGCATCGCTGAAGGGGAGCCGCTGGGTTTCACGCAGGACGACGTCATCATTGTGGGCCACGCGATCGAGTGCCGCATTAATGCCGAGTCTCCTGAAACGTTCAAGCCTTCGCCGGGAACGATCACTGCATTTAATTTGCCGGGCGGGCCGGGCGTGCGCGTCGACACCTATGTCTATCCCGGGTACAAGGTGCCGCCGTTTTATGATTCGATGATCGCGAAGGTCATCGTGCACGCGCGCACCAGGGAACTGGCGATTGCCCGCATGCGACGCGCGCTGGGCGCCATGGTGGTCGAGGGAATCCAAACCACGATTCCCCTGCATTTGAAGATTATGGATGATCCCAGGTTTGTCGCCGGAGATATTCACACAGGTTTTATGGAGTATTTGCTGTCCGGGGACGGCGCCAAGAAGCAGCCGCAAACCAGCGCTGCCGGCGCGTTGACGAGCCACTGATCTACTCCTATAATGAACGACTTTTCCATGATGGGCGGATCCCGTCAAAGGGGGCTGAGGGTATATGGCATACGCAATTATTAAGACGGGCGGCAAGCAGTTTCGCGTCGCCGAGGGAGCGACGGTGCGCGTGCCCTCAATCAACAAAAAAGTCGGCGAGTCGGTCGACCTGGATGTGCTGTTGCTGGGCGGCGATGGCGAGACGCAGGTTGGCGGACCAATCGTTACTGGCGCGCGCGTGACCGCCAGCGTTACCGGCCATGACCGGGCGCCGAAGATCACCGTCTTCAAGAAGAAACGGCGCAAACACTACAAGCGCACTAAAGGTCATCGTCAGGGTTACACGACATTGAAAGTGGATTCGATCGGGTAAGGTACCGGGTATCAGGTATGAGGTGTCGGTTAAGATTTTTCTTGCTGACACCGGGCACCCGAAACCTGACACCTGACACCTGTTACCTGAGACCCCGAAACGGAGTTTCGTATGGCACATAAAAAAGGAGTCGGCTCATCGCGCAACGGAAGGGATTCGAATTCCCAGCGATTGGGTCTGAAGAAATTTGGCGGCGAGCACGTGCTGGGCGGCAACATCCTGGCCCGGCAGCGCGGTACCAAGTGGAAACCGGGCAAGAACGTGGGTCGTGGTAAAGACGATACGTTGTTTGCGATGGTCGAAGGTTTCGTGAAGTTCGAAGACAAGGGCCGCTCGGGCAAATTTATCAGCGTCTATCCCGAACCGACACCCGCAGGAGCGCCCGCAGCGGCAGCATAAACAATTGAGAGCTCAATTAATGCGACGCCTGCCGGTGCTGAAGTGACGGTGGGCGTCGCTTTCGATTTCTAAATGTTCATCGATCGCGCAAAAATCAAGGTGCAGGGTGGTCACGGCGGCAACGGCGTGTTGGCCTTTCGTCGCGAAAAATTCGTGCCGCGTGGCGGGCCGTCGGGCGGCGACGGCGGCCGCGGCGGCGACGTTTGGATTGAGGCGGATGAGTCGTTGAACACGCTACTGCATCTTCGTTACAACCCTTTGCATCTCGCACCGCGCGGACGGCATGGCGAAGGCTCAAACTGTACCGGCCATGAGGGCGCCGACATAACGGTGCGCGTTCCGGTGGGCACGCAGATTTTCGACGCGGCGAACGGAGACTTGATTCACGACTTTACGGAACACGGTCAACGCTGGCTGGTGGCCCGCGGTGGACGTGGCGGTTTTGGGAACGCGCACTTTGCGACGTCCACCAACCGCGCTCCTCGTTACCATCAGGATGGTTCACCCGGTGAAGAGTTCGAGTTACAGCTTGAACTAAAACTGCTGGCCGATGTCGGTTTGGTTGGTTACCCCAACGCGGGCAAGTCAACCTTGATCTCAACTATCTCCGCGGCTAAACCGAAGATTGCGGATTATCCGTTTACCACCCTCGAGCCGCACCTTGGCGTTGTCGACCTCGGCGATTTCAATACTTTTGTGGTGGCTGATATTCCCGGTTTGATCGAAGGTGCGCACGAAGGCGCCGGTTTGGGCGATCGTTTCCTACGGCACATTGAGCGGACCCGCCTGCTGTTGCATCTGGTGGATGTTTCATCAGCCTCGGGTCGAGATCCGGTCAGTGATTACGAAACAATCAATCGGGAGCTTGCCGCCTATGACGCGCGGTTGGCGTCGGCGCCGCAAATTGTCGTCGCAACTAAGATCGATGCGCTGGATGAACCTGAGCGTTTGGAGAACTTGAAGTTGCGCGTATCGCAGGACGGTCGCAGCTTCTTTGCTATTTCAGCAGTTGCCCAGACCGGGGTGCGTGATCTCGTCGTCGCTGCCGCCCGGGCCCTGGACGAGATCAAGACGCGCGCAGCTGAGACGGTGACTCTTGAAGATGAAGCATTTCGCAGGAGCGCCTAGTGGCACAGAAACGGCGGGTTGCTCTTTACGGCGGAACGTTCGATCCGATCCATTTGGGACACCTCGAAGTGGCCTGGCGGCTGCAAGAATTGTTTGCGCTCGCTGAAGTTCTTTTCATTCCGGCGTACGTGCCTCCGCACAAGCGGAAGCTGAACGTTTCGCGCGCCCTGCATCGCTACACGATGCTGGCGCTGGCCACGCAGCACGATGAACGCCTGCGGGTCTCGACGATTGAACTGGACGCCCCGGAACAGCCGTACACAGTTGAGACCCTTGGACGAATCAGGGCCGCATTTGGAGAGGCCACGGATGTCTTCTTTGTAATGGGTGCGGATTCGTGGGCCGAGATTACGACCTGGCATCAGTGGGAGCGAGTGCTAAACGCCAGTCATCACATTGTGGTGACGCGACCTGGTTACGAAATCGCAACGACGCACGTCGGCGCGGATGTGCGCGATCGCATAATTGATCTGCGCGGACTGGAACAGCGCGAGCTTAGCGCCCGGTTGCAGGATTCCGGCGAAGCGCGGATTTACTTCACTGACGCAGTCAATGCCGATGTATCGGCGACAAAGATTCGGGAGCTGGCGGCGAACGCCAACCGTGAGCAACTCAGCACGCTGGTGCCGCCCCCGGTGGCTGATTACATATTGAAGTACGAGTTATACAAGAGCGAATGAAACAGAACACCATCAAGGAAGAAATATTGCGGCATGAGCCCGCGACGATCGAGGACCCACTGGTTGCCTTCGAGCGCAAGTTTGACGTCTCTAAGTTAGACGAACGCGTCAGGGCCGCGCTGCATGCAGCCGCTGAGAAGAAAGCTCTCGGCGTGGCCGTGCTCGATCTGCAGGAGATTGCCAGTTTTACTGACTATTTCATCATTGCCGGCGGCACGAACCTGCGCCAGGTGCAGGCGATTGCCGACGAAGTAGTCGATCAACTAAAGAAGCTGGGTACGCGCGCGGCGCGCGTGGAAGGCTATCAAAAGGGTGAATGGATACTGGTCGACTATGGCGACTTTATCGTGCACGTTTTCGAAGACAAGGCGCGCCGCTTTTACGATTTGGAACGTCTCTGGCGTGATGCGCCACGCTACGACGTGCCGTTGGCTGGCGGCAACGATAGCGAAAGTTCTTTGAGAAAATGATTCCTCCCGTAGCGCTGTCGGAAACGATGCGCGAGGTGGTCCGCCTCGGTGAGCGGGTCGCTGCCACGGATGCGAACGTTCTGATCACAGGCGAGTCCGGAGCCGGCAAGGATGAACTGGCGCTGTTCATCCATTCGAGTTCGCGCCGCGCCACCGGGCCGTTAGTGAAGATCGATTGCGCGACGCTGCCGCCGGACTTACTTGAAGCCGAGCTGTTTGGTTACGAGGCCGGCGCATTCACCGGCGCGACTGAGGCGAAACCCGGAAGGTTGGAAGCGGCCCACCACGGCACTATGGTGCTGGACGAGATCACGCACCTCTCGGTGGGCGCGCAGGCAAAGTTGTTGCGGCTCATCGAAATGCGTGAGTTCGAACGCCTGGGCGCGCGCCGCACAATCAAAGTCGATGCGCGTTTGATTGCGCTGACAAATGTCGACCTGGAAGATGCGGTCAGACTTGGAACGTTCCGCGAGGATCTTTTTTATCGCTTGAACGTCGTGCGTATCAGGGTGCCGCCGTTGCGCGAGCGCGGCAAGGATGTGCCGCAACTGGTGCGCGTGTTTCTTAAGGACTTTGCGGCCAGGCACGGTCGCAAAGTCCAGAAAATCACCCCCGCAGCTTTGCAGTTGTTGCAGGATTACGATTTTCCGGGGAACGTACGCGAGCTGGCGAATACGATCGAACGGGCCGTAATCGTTTCGCGGGGTGAGCAGATCGGTGAAGGCGACATTCCGGAAACGGTGCGCGCGGCGGCGGCGGTGCACGCGCGTGGCAGTCGCCGGCTGACTTTGGGAGAAGTCGAAGAGCAGCACATAAAGGAAACGCTGGCGGCCGCCGGCGGCAACAAGACCGAAGCCGCGCGCATGTTGGGCATTAGCCGCAAGAACCTTTACGAGCGCCTGGCAAGGATGGAAGAAGCGGAAGCGGGGGAAACGGGGAAAAGGGGAAACGGCTGAACCAGAAAATCAAATTGGCTAGTAGGTTATCTTTCGTTTAACCCACTTCCCCTTTTACCCATTACCCTTTTCCCCTCGCCTTGCGCCTATGCGTATCCGCTTCATCTGGACCGGCAAAACGAAAGATGCGCGCATGCGCGGTCTGATTGACGAGTATTTGCAGCGGCTGTCGCGCTTCGTGCGCTGCGAAATAGTGGAGATGCGCGAGAGCCCGGCCGGCAAAGACGGCTCTGGCATCGAAAAGGATGGCAAGCGCATCTCAGACGGGCTTCATTCCGGCGCGCTGGCAGTTTTATTGGACGAGCGCGGCCGCGAATGGACTTCGCCGGAACTCGCCACCGAGCTGCAGCGTTGGGAACAGAGCGGGGCGAAAGAAGTAGCGGTGATTATCGGCGGGCCGAATGGAGTTTCAAAGTCGGTGGCCGCCCAGGCGAAAGTTAAGTGGTCTTTATCCCGGCTGACGCTGACGCACGAGATGGCGCGGGTGATTGCGATCGAACAGATTTACCGGGCCTACACGATTGTTAACGGCTTGCCGTATCAGAAATGAAGCGGAGGATGGACTAAATAAAAAATGGATAAGAGGAAAACAAAAACCTATCACGACAAACTGCTGAGCCGGCGCGAAGGCCTGGTGGGCCAGGTACAGGAAGCCGAAGCCTACAGTCGCGAACGCGATTCGGAATCGACGCAGGATCCGGCGGACATGGCCGCTAACGCGTACACCAAGGAATTGCTGGTATCGATGTCGGCTAACGATCGGCGGCTGCTGGATTCAATCGATGAAGCATTGGAAAGAATTGAAAGCGGCCAGTACGGCAAATGTATCCACTGCGGAAACCCGATTATGGAAAAGAGACTGCAGGCCGTGCCCTGGGCGCGTCACTGTCTGCAGTGTCAGGATCTGAACGAGCGCGGCCTGCTGAACCAGGACGACGAGTAGGAACGAACCACCACGCATGACATAATTCGCGGCCTTCGGAGCAACCCTCCGGAGGCCGTTTGTTTTGGAGTGCGCTGACCTGTCAGCGCTTTCCCCGCTCGCGACCGGTCGCGAGCCGTTTGCCAGAATGCCGCGACGGGTCGCTGCAAGAACCAAAACGGCCACAGGTCGCCGCACTCCAAATTTATGTCATTTGCTGCCAAGACCAGTTTTCTTTACGACGCCGCGCTCGCCGTCGTTTATCCGCAAGCATGCGCAGTCTGTAACGGGAGCGTAGACGCGCGCGCCGATGGCGTGGCGTGCGCCGGATGTTGGGAAGGGACATCAATCTTTTCCGGCGCGGAAACGATTTGTTGGAAGTGTGGCTTACTATCGTTGGGCCATATCGCGGACGACAAGAAAGAGCAGGTCCGTTGTCGCCGTTGTGATGAAGACTGGTTTACGGCTGCACGTGCATGTGGACTTTATGAAGGCGCTTTGCGCGCTGCGGTGCTGGAGTTGAAACGCCGGGCGCATTTGCCGTTGCGCCTCGCGCGATTGATGTTTGAGGCCAGCCGTCGCCATCCCCTCCACACAGCAACATTGATCATCCCGGTCCCGCTTCATCCCGAACGCGAACGCGAGCGCGGGTTCAATCAGGCGGCAGTCCTGGCGCGCTCACTGGCAAAATCTACCGGTTTGCCCTCCGACGAACATTCGCTGGTTCGCTCAGTTCACACTGAGCGTCACCGCACCGCCATGGACGCGCGCGCCCGCCGCGAGAGCGTCGCCGATGCGTTCGCGGTCAAACGCCCTCGCTTGATTCAGAACGAGACCATCCTGCTCATTGACGATGTTTTCACGACCGGCGCCACCGTCTCCGCGTGCGCGCATAAGTTGAAAGCGGCCGGCGCAATGGATGTTTTTGTTCTGACGATCGCTCGCCCTCAGATTAGCTGAGATAGTTGCCACGGGCTGCTAAACAGAATTCTCGCACGCGTAACCACTTTTCTCACTAGCACCTGACTTCATCAGGTGCTGACGCAGCAGAATCATCGGAAACCGTTTCAACGGTTTCCCGTGAATAATCGTCCTCGTAAACAAGCGTCACCAAGAGTGAAACCGTTGAAACGGTTTTCAGTCATTTGACGTTCACTGTGATACCTGACTGAAGTCAGGTGTGAATGAGACTTTGTTGACTTTATCGGGTTAGCAACTTGCATCAACTCCAGTGTCCTGGCGTATGATGTCCAGCACCATGACCCAACTTAGGACGCTTTACCCTCCCATCGAACCTTATGACACGGGCCGCCTGAAGGTCTCCGATCTTCACGAGATTTATTACGAGCAGGCCGGTAATCCGAACGGCAAGCCGGTGGTTTTTCTGCATGGCGGGCCCGGCGGTGGCATCGTGCCGGAGTACCGCCAGTTTCACGATCCCAGCGCGTACCGCGTGATTCTTTTCGATCAGCGCGGCTCCGGGAAGAGCACGCCGCATGCTTCGCTCGAAGAGAACACGACCTGGGATCTGGTCGCCGACATTGAAAAACTGCGCGAGCATTTCGGTATTGAGAAGTGGCAAGTGTTCGGTGGTTCGTGGGGCAGCACGCTTTCCCTCGCTTACGCGGAAACGCATCCCGCGCGCGCTACGCAGTTAGTGCTGCGCGGAATTTTTCTCTGTCGCAAGAAAGAAATCCAGTGGTTCTATCAGGAAGGCGCCAGCGCGATTTTCCCGGACGTGTGGGAAGAATATGTGAAGGTCATTCCGGAAGCGGAGCGCGGTGACATGGTCGCCGCCTATCATCGCCGGCTGACCAGCAGCGATGAGGCGGTGCTGTTGGAAGCAGCGCGCGCCTGGAGTATCTGGGAAGGCAGTACTTCGAAACTTTTCTTTGATGAAGATTCCATCGAAAAGTTTGCGGACGCTGAGTTTGCCAAGGCCTTCGCGCGAATCGAATGTCACTACTTCATTAACAACTGCTTCTTTCCGTCCGACAATTTCCTGCTGGAGAATGTCGGTAAGATTCGGCACCTCCCGGCGGTGATCGTGCATGGCCGCTATGATGTTGTTTGTCCCATCATGAGTGCGTGGGACCTGCATCGCGCCTGGCCGGAAGCGAAACTGCACATCACCCCCGATGCCGGCCACTCGATGATGGAACTTGGGAACACCAGTGCGCTGGTCGAGGCTACGGACGGATTTCGGTAGGCTAAAGGCTGGGCTTGTCACGCCTCGCATCGTCGCGAACTATCGAATACTTGCAGTTGGTAAGGGTGGTTTACCCCCGCTTCTTGGCGCAATTGCACTCAAAGCAGGCGGGGGCACGCCGCCCTTCCCAACTGCAAGTAAGCCCAGATTCCTGTTGGCTCCTACGTTGTCAGCCATTTGGAATGTGTCTTTCTGTCGTTTACTTTTGCCTTATTTTTGGCCCTCGCGTAATATCCCCTCGGTATGAATGCACGTGTTTTAGTGCTGAACACATCATTCGAGCCGATCAATGTCTGCACTGAGCGGCGCGCGGTGGTGATGATTTTTAAGGGCGTGGCGCGCATGGAGGAGCACAACGGCCACATGCTCCACTCCGCCAAGCTATCTATTCATGCGCCTTCAGTCATTCGTTTGACTGAGTACATACATATTCCGTTTGAGCGCCGTTCGCTTTCGCGCAAGAACATCCTGCTGCGGGACCACTCGTGCTGCCAGTATTGCGGGAAGCAGTTTACGCCGGCGGAATTGACGCTGGACCATGTGTTGCCCCGCTCGCGTGGCGGTGATTCCACCTGGGACAATCTGGTCGCCTGTTGCAAGCGCTGCAATCATCGCAAGGGCAACCGCACGCCGGAGGAGTCGGGCATGCACCTCTCGCGTCGGCCCCGAGGTTTCTCGTTGCATGTGAACCGCCAGATCATGCGGTACCTGGGTCGCGCCGATGAAACGTGGCGAAAATATTTATTCTATGAATCAAACGCAGCCAGTAATCTTTGCGTAAACGAATGATCTTATTTGAAACGCCGATCGCGCAGTGTACAAAGCCCTGATTGGCAAAGGAGTTTTTCATGACACTATTGATGTTCTTACTGCCCGAAAGCCCCATGATCTGGATTTTCGTAATCGCAGTAATTTTTCTGCTATTCGGCGGCAGCAAGTTGCCACAACTCGCTAAGGCCCTGGGCCAGAGCAAGAAGGCTTTCCGTGAAGGCATTGCTGAGGCCGATGAAGACGAAGCCCTGGCGAAACCGGCTAAGCCCGCTTCGCTGGCATCCGTTGACGACGAAGAGCTTTTTGAAGAAGCGCGGCGCCGGGCGCGTTTGCGCGTGAGTGAAGGGAAGAACGATTAAGCGGAAGAATCTGCGAGTTCTAATTTATTGAACATGACAGGCGCGAGAGCTGAGGCTTTCGCGCCTGTTGGTTTTTCTGTGAGTGATCGAAATTTTCATGTGCGCCGTCGCGGCGTTCCGCAAACTAACAGTTTGCGTTACCGAGGTCATCCCACCACCGGCAGTTTAGTTTTCCGCCCCATGACGAGCGTCGCCTTCACGGACAAAACAAAATCGGCCGCGTGACGTTCAGCGTCGATGATGCGGCCGATTTCGGTAGCGACAGGGGATTGATTCGCTGCGGGCAATGATTGCAGCCAACGGGGCAGAAGAAATTCGGTAATCAGCGGCGAGTTAAGAAACTGATCGCCTGATTCATAGTCAAACTCTTCCACGGTCGTCCACGAACTCAGTTTTTCCAGACCTTCCAACTCGGCGATGGCTTCCACATCCGAAACTGCCGGCGACTCCTTGAGCAGAACTTCGGCTTCCGAAGCGTAATCCGCAAGATCGAGGTTAATCAGCGCCTCCCAATAGATGGAAAAGAACTCGCCGAAACTCGACGCTGTCGGCAGCCAGAGAGCAACGAACGCACCCGGCTTGGCGACGCGGACCAATTCAGAGAACATCGGGCCCAGCCGCGCCGGTGCGAGCATCGAGGCATTTCCCAGCACGAGGTCAAAGCGATCATCTGTGAGCGGAAGACTTTCGACTGCGGCGCGCTGAAACTCAGTGGGCTCGTTCATCGCGACCGCTTTGGCGCGCGCCAGCTCAAGGCATTCCTCGCTCTCGTCCACGCAGAGCCACTTGAGTTCGCCCCCTGCCTGGGCCTGCAAGGCCATCGCATGACCGCCGGTGCCAGCGCCTACGTAAAGGGCCTTGCCCTTCTTCGGAACTTTGACATGTTGATCGACGAGTTCGGCAAAGCGCTCGCCCCAATCAGTGGCGACGTAGAGGTCTTGCAGAAAGGCGAGTTCTTTCTCTGATTTCATGATGTGGCTAAGGGCCAAGAGCAAAAGGCAATGGGCCAAGAGCTAAGTGTAAAATGCTGTGGAGCTGGCAGGCTATGGAGTCATTCGGACTGTAAGAGCCAAGCGCCTTTGCTCTTTGCCCTTAGCTCTTGGCGCTGGGCCCCTCTTCGTCGAAGTAGACTCGGCCGCGCAACTTCTCCGGCAGGCATTCCATCTCGTCCTTCGCCTGCGGATCGTTGTGTACGTAGCGATAGCCTCCGCCGTAGCCAACGGCTTTCATCAAAGGCGTGACGGCATTGCGCAAGTGTAACGGCACCGGCTCGCGCGAAGTCTCAGTAGCGTCGCTCACGGCCGCCTGGTATGCGTGTTTCACGGCATTCGATTTGGGCGCGCGGGCCAGGTAAATCGTCGCTTGCGAAAGCGGGAACAGGGCCTCAGGCAATCCAATGAGTTTAGTTATGTCGGCGGCGGCCGCTGCCTGGACCATGGCATTCGGATCGGCCAGCCCGATGTCTTCGGAAGCAAGGATGCAAAGGCGACGCGCGATGAAGATCGGATCGGCGCCGCCTTCGATTAGGCGAGCCAGCCAGTAAAGGCCGGCGTTCACGTCTGAATTTCGCAGCGACTTAATTAGAGCCGAGACCAGGTTGTAATGGTCCTCGCCACCTTTGTCATAGGCAAAGTGCGCGCGGCCCAATGCTTCCACCAGCAACTCGTCAGTCACTTCGCGCTTGCCTGCGTCACCCGGGGACGTCGCTTCGACCGCAGCGCCAAGGGCGGCAAGGGCAACGCGCGCGTCGCCGCCGGCTGAATGCGCAAGCTTTGCGAGTAAGTCCTCTGCGATCTGCGGATGCAAACTTGCCAGTCCGCGCTCTTCATCCGCCAGCGCGCGACGCAGGATCGTTTCTACATCATGATCGATTAGCGGGTTCAGCACCAGCACGCGACTCCGCGAGAGGAGGGCGCCGTTAACTTCGAAAGAAGGGTTTTCCGTCGTGGCGCCGATCAGCGTTACAGTGCCGTCTTCGACGGCCGGCAGCAAAGCGTCCTGCTGCGCTTTGTTGAAGCGGTGGATCTCGTCAATGAATAGGATCGTGCGGCGGCCTCGGCTACGTTCCTGACGCGCTTCGGCGATGGCGGCACGTAGATCTTTGACGCCGGAAAACACGGCGGAGAGAGCGACGAAACGCGCGCCAGTTTTCCTGGAAAGCAAACGCCCCAGCGTCGTCTTGCCCGTGCCAGGAGGGCCCCAAAGAATCAGGGAGGGGAAAGTTCCACCGCCTTCAATCAAGCGACGTAGGACGCGGCCCTCGCCAACCAAATGTTCCTGGCCGACAAATTCCTCGAGCGCGCGCGGTCGCATCCTGTCGGCAAGCGGGCCCGGCGTCAGCGCATCAGAATGGTCGGCAGCGTCCCGGCTGAGTTCAGGAAACAAACTGCCACTCGTTAAGTCTGACATTGTTGAAACCAGATTAGCACAGCCTACAAGTCAGAACCGCCTGCGGTAGCGGGCGGGCGCTGCGATTGCGGATTGCAGATTGCAGATTGCAGAATTGAAAAACCAGCGGCATTCTAATCCGAGATCCGAAATCCGCAATCGCCGGGCCCGCCCGCTACCGCCGGCGGTTCTGACAGACCGAACCGGCAGCCCCGCTGAGAAATCGACGGAACGATCCGGCCGCACCTCACGTATATTCAAACGAGCCAACAAATAAAGCTCGAAAAGATGATTCGGGAGGATCGGTTGATGAAAGAAGCGAAGGACGTTTTACGAATTGCCGGCATGCTGTTACTGGGACTATTCGTCCTGGTGGTCGGAGTGCCACTGGTGTTGACGGCGGCAGGAATTGCCCTCGGAATTTTCGGTTTCCTGTTGGGGTTGGCCGTGCTGCTAATCAAAGTTGCGATTGTGATCGCGGTGATTTACCTGATTCTTGTCGGTGTGCGCGCGGTGCTGAAATAAACCAGGCAAACCAAAAGTGCGTGACGGTCAGAAGGCCCACCGGCCGCGCACAAACTGGGCGGCGAACAATGCCAGAAACATCAACGACCACGCCACGATTACGATGCGCCAAACAAAGCGCGACGCCAGTTGGGCAAAGAGGATGAAGATCGGAAACATGACCACGGTGTAGCGCGGCACTCCAAGAATGAACGCCAGGCTGGTGGCCAGCAGCCAGTTTCCCGTAATCCAAACCGCATACGAGGGCCGCAGTTTTATCCAGCTCACAATCGAGCAGACCAGCCCCAACAGAATAAAAAAGACTTCCTGATTTGCGACCATCTCACCATCGCTGGTCGTAAAGTTCATCGCCGCCATCTTGGCGCGAATGCCCACCCAGAACCACGCCGGCGACGAGAAAAAATACTGTTTGCGAATTGCCATGAAGGCAAATGGATCGCCCGTCGCGCGATAGTTCAACGCCAGGTATCCCAGCAGACCGACGCCGATGAAGGCGATCCACAACCACCGCCATTGCCAGCGGCGAGTTTCGCGATACTGCAAAAATGCCTCGACCATCAGCGCCGGAATCAGAATTGGTCCCATCGCCCGCGTCATGCAGGAAAGCGCGCCCAGCACGCCGGCAATCCACCAGCGATTGGAACGCGCCGCCAGAAACGCGCCAAACACCAGCACCAGAAAAAGACTTTCGGTATAGCCGATGTGCAGGAAGTAGCTGGTAGGAAAAATGAAAAGTAAACACACTGCGCGCTCGGCAAGTTGCTGCGGGTAATCCAACAGCAGCAAACGCCGGAAGAGGAGTCCGGCCGCGAAGGCGGCGATGGTTGTGATCACGACGGCGCTAATCAGGTACTGCCCGCTACCCAACGCCAGGACTCGAATCATCCAGGGGTAAAGAGGATAGAACCCCATCAACGTTCGGGTTTCTCCCGCCGCGCTGTATCCGAGTTCCGCCAACTTTAGATAATTGACTGAGTCCCAGCGGTTCCAAATCTCCAACCAGCCGAACCAGCCGATGATGGCCTTGCCATCCAACACCTGGTACGCGCGCGTCGCGTATATAAACAAAAGGACCTTGATCGCGGCAATCATGCCGACGATGCGCCAATCATCCGGACGCAGGCCGAATTGAGCTGGGGAAACTTGATCAATCCGTGTTGTCTCGCTCTTCATGAAATGCAGGATCGCAGATCGTTTGTTGGATTTTTCACGCCGAAGGCGTTGAATAACTCAGCCCCGGGTACCACCCTGGGTTAAGAGCAATCATCTGTATCTACCCCGAAAGGGTTGAACACGTTTTCATCAAGGCGTCGGCTATTCAACCCTTTCAGGGTAACGAATCGCGATCCTCGTATTTACCCAAGATGTTACCCTGGGCTGAGTTATGCAACGCCTTCGGCGTAAGGAACCGGGCGCTCCCAAGCCTCGGGTTATAATTTCAAAATGATTCGAGATGAGCGAACCTGGCGCGACGGCCAAATTAATAGTTTGCCTTTACGTCGCCTACACATTGAATCTGAAATTGACGATGTCGCCTTCCTGCATGATGTAGTCTTTGCCTTCGAGCCGCGTCAGGCCTTGTTCCTTGGCGGCGGCGTAGGATCCGGTCCGCGTCAGATCGTCGTAGCCGACGATCTCGGCCCGGATGAAGCCGCGCTCGATGTCGGTGTGAATTTCTCCGGCCGCGGATTGCGCTCGCGTTCCCTGCGCGATGGTCCAGGCGCGCACTTCCTTTTCACCAGCCGTCAGGAACGACATCAATCCTAAAAGATGATAGGCGCTCTTGATCAAGCGATCGACGCCGCTGCTGTTGACGCCGACTTGTTTCAAATAATCAAGGCGCTCATCGGGTGGGAGTTCGACCAACTCTGCTTCCAGTTGCGCGCAAATCACGACACACTCGGCCGCTTCGCCGGCTGCGACTTGCTGCACATTGCGAACATGCGCGTTGGCCTCAGGATTCGCGAGGGTTGCTTCGTCAACATTGGCTGCGTAAATCGTTGGCTTCATGGTCAAGAGAAAGAAAGAACGGGCGAGGGCGCGTTCGTCATCGGTGAGCACGACCGTGCGAGCTGGTTTGCCTTGTTCGAGCACGGGCTGCAGTTTGTCGAGCAGTTCGATTTCGGCGCGGGCGGATTTGTCGCCACTCTTCGCGGCCTTCTGGGCTTTGTCGCGACGACGTTCGGCCGTGGCCATGTCCGCCAGCGCGAGTTCGATCTGGATCGTTTCGATATCCCGGAGGGGATCGACCGAGCCTTCGACGTGGACCACGGCGTCGTCTTCGAAGCAGCGCACAACCTGGACCACGGTGTCGGTCTCGCGAATGTTGGCGAGGAACTGGTTGCCCAGGCCTTCGCCTTTGGAGGCGCCGCGAACGAGGCCGGCGATGTCGAGAAACTCGACGGTGGCGGGCACAATCTTTTCCGTCTTGACGATGCGGGCTAGGGGTTCCAAACGTTCGTCGGGAACCGCTACGACACCCACGTTTGGTTCGATAGTAGCGAACGGATAATTCGCGGCGAATGCCGCGGTTTGGGCCGTCAGCGCATTGAACAGCGTAGACTTGCCGACATTAGGAAGACCAACAATTCCGGCGCGAAGCATGTATCACCTTCTTATCAGGACGGGAAAAGTAAAAGCAATTCTTTACACTGTGGGCTCGGCGCGTGTCCAGTTGAAACGCAATGGGCGTCATCTGGATGATCGGCGCTTGCCCAGAGCCCGCATGTGCGGGCGACATATCAGTAGCCCACAGCGCAAGCTGTGGGTTCACGCAGGAGATTGAAATCCGAGCTCGCGAAGCGAGCGGCATAAATGGACCCGGTCGATGAACCCACGGACGAAATCTATATCGCCCCGCTGGGGCTCCGATCGTGATGATTGCCACATTACCCACAGCTTGCGCCGTGGGCTACTGATATTTCGTTGGCTTCGCCAACTGGTTGACCGTCTATTCAAATAGCCCGCACAGCGGGCGGCGATACCCGTAGCCCACAGCGCAAGCTGTGGGTTCACGCAGGAGATTGAAATTCTAGCTCGCGAAGCGAGCGACATAAGTTGCACCGCCCGATGAACCCACCGACGCATTTATGTCGCCTCGCTGGGGCTCCGCTCTGATCATTTGCGCCTGAACCCACAGCTTGCGCCTTCGGCTCTGCCGCCGGATGTGAGGCGGCGGCTCTGCCCCGCCGTAGTGGGCCGTCATATGTTTTGGGCTATGCCCTAGGTGCGGCCTTTGGCCCAACAAAACCCAAAGGGCTAAGCCCGGACCACGGGCGTAGCCCGGCGAATAACCCGGCTGCTGTCGGCGGGGCTTAGCCACCGCCTCACATCCGGCGGCAAAGCCGAATTCCACGAGTCGAGGATTTTTATACTAAGGCCCAAGATTTCAAAAGTCTGTCTCCTCAACACTTCGCACTGTGGGCGCAAGCGGCGTTGGAGCCCGCATCGCGGGCGGCATATCAGTAGCCCACAGCGCAAGCTGTGGGTCCGAATTTCACATCGCTCATAACTTTTGAGGCAAAGCCAAAATCTTGAGTATCCAAAACTCACCGCGCGTCTTAGAATGCCCTGATGATTTTTGCCCTGGCCCTTTCCCTGATTGCAACTACGGGCGGCGCGCTGGCCACTTATCTTTATGATGAAGACGCGCCGCTCGCTTCGCGTTTTTGTTCCGGCGCGTGCATCGGTTTTGCGCTGTTAGGGCTCGCCGGTTTCGTCGTTGCTTCTTTTCTCGGTCTCGGACCGGCCACACTCGTTGTTTCCACACTCGTTATCGCCGCGCCCTTTGTCCTTTTATTCAATGCGCGCCGGCGCGTGTTGATCTTCAATGACATCGCAACGTCATATCGCGGCTTTCGCCACAACGTGCTGCGTGTGGATCGCTGGACGGTCTGCTACATAGGATTCTACCTCGCGGTCACGCTCGTCATGTGGCTGTCATTTGCGAACGCAATGTTCGAACGGCCGGACGGCATTTACACGGGCGTCTTGAACAATTTCGGCGACCTGCCGTTTCACCTGAGCGTGATCACGCGCTTTGCGTTTGGTCAGAATTTCCCGCCCGAGGATCCAACGTACGCGGGCGTCCGATTTACTTACCCCTTCCTGACTGACCTGGTATCCGCAATGTTTGTTCGCGCCGGGGCCAGCCTGCGCGATTCGATGTTCATCGAGAACATCATTCTGGCAGTAGCCTTTGTCGGCGTGATTCATTACTGGGCGTTGCGGCTGTTGCGTGACCGTCTGGCCGCAGTGATTACGCCGGTGCTGATCGTTTTGAGCGGCGGGCTGGGTTGGCTGGTGTTTCTGAAGAACGCTAAGGACAGTGAAGTTGGGGTTCTCGGTTTGCTGAAGAAACTCCCGCACTCGTATACGATCGTCCCCGAAACCACCTGGCGTTGGGGAAACGCGATGACGTCGCTGCTACTGACGCAGCGAGGAATTCTGCTGGGCATTCCGCTCGCCGTGATCGTGTTTACGCAATGGTGGTTGGCGGGCGAAGGCGAGACGCAGGGAAGCGGGGAAAAAGGGAAAAAGGGAAAAGCGGGAGGCGGTGAAGGACGCAAAGTAAAAGGTAAGAAGACTGCTGGTCAGCGGAAACAAAAAGACGTCGCAGAGCCGCCAACGTCCACCTTCCCTTTTTCCCTTTTCCCTTTTTCTCCGGCCGCAAAGCGCATGCTGGCCGCTGGTATCGTCGCCGGTTTACTCCCTCTGGTCCATGCGCACACTTTCGTCGTCGTGATGGGCGTGGGCGCAGCCCTGGCGTTGGGAACGTACTGGCGCGCGTGGGCTGTGGCGCTGGCTGCGCTCTTGTTGCTGGCGCTGGGTTACTCGGTTAATTTGTTCTCGGCTTCGTCTCTCAAAATTGTTTTCCCGATTGTCGCTGCCGGGGTGTCATTGATTGTGTGGTATTTGCTGCCGCCGGCACACCGGCTGCAATGGTTGGTTTTCTTTTTGGCGTCGCTGGTAGTTGCTTTGCCGCAGTTGTGGTGGTCCACGCATGGCAGCGCGGTGCAGGCCGGCTCGTTCCTCGGATGGCAGTTCGGTTGGGACAGTGCCGACGAAATTTTCTTTAAGACGGCGCTTTTGGATCAATCGCAACCAACGATCCCGGGCGTGCGGGCAATCGTAATTCGCTTTCTGGATATCGCCTGGTTCTGGTTCAAAAATACGGGCGCCTTCATTCCACTGCTTATCGCGGCGTTGAGTTGGCGAAAGGGTGGGCGACTGGTGTCGCGCCGCTTGCTCTGGTTCTATTTGCCTTTCACGTTTTGTTTCGTTATTCCCAATATGGTGAAAATGGCGCCGTGGATCTGGGACAACGTGAAGGTGCTTTTTTATTGGTGGGTCGCATCAGCGCCGCTGGTAGCATTAGTAATCGCCAAACTGTGGCAGGGAAGCGCTGCCCGGCGCATACTCGCGGCGAGCTTGTTGGTAGTGTTGACCTTTGCAGGCGCGCTTGATGTCTTTGCCCTTGCTACCAGCCAGGGTGAATATCGGGAATTCGACCGCGAAGGTATTTCGTTCGCGGAGTCAATCAAGGAACAGACACCGGAGCACGCCGTCGTGCTGCACGCGCCGATTCACAACCATCCCGTGTTTCTTACGGGCCGCCGTTCCGTGATGGGTTACCCGGGACACATCTGGACCCATGGACTTCAATTCGCGCAACGGCAATCAGACATCAGACGCATTTACGCCGGCGGGCCTGACGCGCCGGGCTTGCTCGCGACCTACGGGGTCAATTACGTTGTCGTCAGTCCCTGGGAGGCACACGAGTTTCCCGTGAACGAAGCATTCTTTGCGCGTTATCCGCAACTGGGAGAAACAGGTGGGTACCGGCTCTACAAAATCACGCCGTAGACAATCAGCCGTCGCTGCACCCGCCAGCGGTGCAAAAAAGGCTGCGGAGACGGCGCCGGTGGACAAACCGACGGAGCTTAGTGAGCGTGCCTGGTTGACTGCGTCGGCAGCGGTGATGTTCGTCGCCGCATTTCTGCGCCTCTATGATCTGACGCTCGTCCCGCTGCATCACGACGAAGGGGTAAATGGAAACTTCCTGGTTACCCTGGTCCGCAGTGGCGATTATCTTTACAACCCCACCAATTATCACGGCCCGACACTCTATTACTTCGCCGCCATCATTCCCTGGCTGGCCCGTTTCTTTGGCGGCCCGGCGTTCCGCGATGCCCAGGGGCTGACGACTTTTAATATTCGTCTGGTGACCGTTTTGTTCGGACTGGGGACAGTCTGGCTTGTGTTGTTGTTACGCCGCCGCATTGGCAGTATCGGCGCTCTATCGGCAGCAGGAATGCTGGCCATTTCGCCCGGCGCAGTTTATCTGTCGCGATATTTTATTCACGAAACGCTTTTTGTCTTTTTTGCTTTGGGTGTCGTCGTTGCCGCGTTGAAGTATTACGACACGGCCCAGGGAAGTTACCTGGTGTTAGCCGCAGTGTCGGCGGCGTTGATGACGGCAACCAAGGAAACGTGGATCATCAACGGGCCAGTGCTCCTGATCGCGCTCACCACCACGATCGTCTATTTTTGGCTGCGTGGCAGCGGGCAAAAACGTAAACCCGGAAAGCGCCCGCCGTTGGGCCAACGAATAAACGATGCGCTCGATCGCTTTGGTGGTCCAACATCCGTTGCTACGGTCGCACTAATCGCGCTGGCGATTTTCCTGATCGTAAACATCCTTTTCTATTCTTCCTTCTTCAAGAACTATCCCAAGGGCGTCTACGACGGGCTGTTAACATTAAGCTTATGGTCGCATCGAACTCAGGAGCACGTACACTCGATGGGCCAATACCTGGAGTGGCTGCGGGAATCGGAATCGCCAATCCTGATTGTGGCGATCGTTGGCGCGGCGTATGCAGTCTGGCGCACGGATAATCGTTTCGCGGTCTTTGTAGCTCAATGGGCGTTTGGATCACTGGCCGCCTACTCGCTGGTCGGATACAAGACTCCGTGGATTGCTTTGAATTTTGTGGTTCCCATGGCGATCACTGGTGGTTACGTGCTGGATGTCCTTTACCGGAAATTTGAGGGGCCGATGATCCCGCTGGCGCTGGCGATCGGAGCCATCGCTTTTCTGGGCTACGAAATTAATCTACGACACAACTGGTATCTGGGGATTCCCCTCATGCTCGCGTGTGGCTATCTGTTTGCCGTCTTCTCTTTTTGGAGTAGTTCGGTTAGGAACCAGGGGCGCGTGCACTATTACCTGAGCGCGGCCGCCCTCATCGTCGTGTGTAGTGCGCAAATGTATGCGCTCAACTTTGTGCATTACGATGACGATCGCTATACGTATGTTTACGCCCACACCCGTCGCGACTTTCTCAGCATGGTTGACGAAATCAATCGCGTTGCCGCGCGTACTCAGGGCGCGAACACAGGCGTGACGGTCGTCTCGCCGGATTATTGGCCATTGCCCTGGTACCTTCGCGATCTGAAACGGGTGGGTTACTTCAGTCGCATGACGCCTTCAACCGAACCCGTCGTCCTTGGATCGACAGCACAAGAGGCAGAGCTGCGCGCGACCTTCGGCGATCGTTACGAGCAAGTCCGCAACCCGTCGGTTGCGAATGGAAGTTATGCGTTGCGGCCGGGTGTGGATCTATTGCTATTTGTGCGAAAGGATGTCGCACGTTAACTGACTTCAAATGCCTCGCGCCACTCTGGACAGCCGGGCTGTCCGAGTGGTAATTTTTTGCGCAACCCGACGACCCCCGTTTTCCTCCTCCTAAGATGGCCGCCGATCTACGCGGACCAAATCAGACCAGACAAATCGCATCGGCTCGTTAATTCGTATTAACAGTTCCCCGGTTGCCCCGTCAAAAATGAACGGTTCATTGCGATTTGATTTCATTTCGCATCATTAACAGCCCGCGCTGAGGATGACTCGCATTCTCAAGTTTTCCTCAACCGGCGGGCGTTACTGTTCAGCTAGTTCAAAATCGAATTTGTCTGCCATTTACGCGGATACCAATTGAGCCGGAGCGCGAACCACTAACAGCGGCTCGCAGTAGGCTGGTAACCGCTTTGGGTTTACGGTCTCGGACCGTTTCATCAGGAGGGTTCCATGAGCAAGTCCCAACTTCAGCGCAGGTCGGATGACAGGATTCGCTGGGCCGTGCTGCTGTCCGCTTTGATCGTTGTGGCGGCAGCGTGCGTTATGCCTCTGTTCCGGTTTGCGCGCGTGCGCGCGTCGAATCCCACCGGCGGCACTCTCGCGCCCGCTGGTCCGCCGGTAAACTGGGTGGGAACCGTTAGTGGAACTGGCGGCACGTTGGGGGAGGGCAATTGTATTGACAGTGGTCCAGCGCAGAACTGCGACAGTTTCCAATTAACAATCAGCGGCGCCGAATCAGATTGGAGCGGCAAGCTGGCCCAGGTCAGGGTCGCGTGGAACCTGCCGAGTACGGACTACGATCTTTACGTGCATAAGGGCGACCTTACCGGGCCAGTAGCCGCCAGCGGCGCTAACCAGGGACAACCGGGAACAGAAGAGGTTGCATTGATCGATCCCAGCGCCACCGGAGTGGGCCTGTACACCGTGCACGTTGGGTACGCAGTCGTGCCGCCTAATTCGGATCAATACCATGGGACCGCCAGCGTTGTGCCCGGACTGACACCGGCGCTGGCAGGATCCGGCTTAGCTCCGAGATTTCAAAACCTGTTTCCAACTCCGGCTCAGATCGCGCTAGGCAAGGGCGTCGATGCCGGCGAGCCTTCAGTTGGTATCAACTGGGTAACCGGGAAGGGAATGTATGTTTCTTACTTAACGACCTTTCGTCTGACTTTTGATGACACGTGCCCCACCTCGCCGACCGCTGTCTGGGAAGACAAGAGTGCCCCCAACAGTGTGAACAGTCTGGATCCAATTCTTTTCACGGATCATGGTTACAACACAGTCACGCCGGACGTGAAACGCACTTTTGTGTCGCAACTCTCCGGCCAGGACAGTTTGACCGCTTACACCGAGGATGATGGCGACACGTGGGTTCCGAGTCAGGGAGGTGGGATTCCTTCCGGAGTTGATCACCAGAGTGTTGGCGCCGGTCCGTTTCATGCTCCGTTGACTGGAGGCGTTCCCGGCTATCAGCATGCGGTCTATTACTGCTCACAGGACATCGTGACTGCTTTCTGCGCGCGCAGCGACAACGGTGGTTTGACCTTCGGCGCGGGCGTGCCCATCTACGGTTCCAACACCAGTTGTTCCGGGCTTCACGGTCACGTAAAGGTGGGGCCCGACGGTACGGTGTACGTGCCTAATCGGAGTTGCAATACCCTCACCGTGGTTATTGTTTCGGAAGACAACGGCATCACCTGGAATATACGCGCGATCCCCGGCAGCAATACTTCGAGTAGCGATCCAGCGGTGGCGCTGGGTCGTGGTGATGTAGTTACTACGGGCGGCGTCGCGCCGAAACCTGTCGGCCGGTTGTACGCAGCTTTTGGCAGCAGCGACAGCGTGCCGGGAGTTTCGGTGTCTGACGATCGCGGGCTGACCTGGAAAAACAGTTTCGACGTAGGTGATCTGGGAGGGATTAAGGCGGTAGCGTTTCCCACCATAGTTGCGGGCGACGACGATCGCGCGGCTTATGCCTTCCTGGGATCGACCACCGCAGGAGCGCCGGACGCAAAAACATTCCCGGGCCTCTGGCACCTATACGTCGCGACCACATACGACGGCGGCGCTCATTGGCTGCTGTCCGATGCGACGCCGAATGATCCGGTCCAACGTAATGGGATTCACCTGGGAGGCGGTTCGCCGCCACATCGGAACTTGCTTGATTTCATCGGCATCGACGTGGATAAGCAGGGACGGATCGTAGTTGGCTACGCGGACGGTTGCACCGGGCCAGCGTGTATCCAGGCGCCGAATACGGCGACAGGAAACTCATACACGCAAATCGCAGCCGTCGCGCGCCAGGCCGGCGGGCGTCGTTTGTTCGCTGGAAGTGATCCGGCGGAACCTACTATTCCCGGAGCGCCATATCTGACTGTTGGTCGAGACTCGCGCGTCGACGACCTCGCCCAGCTAAAGGTAGCCCACTTGACCTGGTCCGAGCCTAACGACGGTGGTTCAGCGGTTACGAACTATGCGGTGTTGCGCGGCACGACCAGCGGCGGCGAAACGTTCCTGGCGAACGTCGGCACTGCTATCAAGTATGACGACACCACCGCTGATCGCTTCACGACTTACTACTACAAAGTGACGGCAACAAACGCGCAGGGAAGTTCCTGTGGCAGCAACGAGGTTAAGTCAGTCCCGATCGGCGATTCGCAGTGCGCGGGTTTGACCGAAGTGATCGATCCAGCCGGCGATCAAAAATCGGCTCCAGCCAACGCCGACCTCGATGTTCTGGAAGTTCGCGCTGCGGACAACGTGGTTGCCACCAACCAGCAGATCACATTCAAATTAAAGATGGCGAATCTGGGCACGCCGGGTTCGACATTGTTGCCCAACCGGCAGTGGCGTGTTCTTTGGAACTATCCGACGCCGCCGGATGCTACGACGCCGTTCACAGGTTCGTACTACGTTGGCATGAACACCGATGGTTCCGGCACGCCGTCCTTTGAATACGGCACTGTGACTACGGTTGAAGCAGTGCCGGCCAACGCTTCGTTACCGAATTTGATTGGCCCAGCCGACAGCGGCTCGGTCGATCAGGCAACCGGTATCATCTCGATTGTGGTGTCCGCTAATAAGATCGGCAGTCCCAAGATCGGCGATGTCATCGGCGCTATGATTGGTCGGACCTTCGCGGGGAATGGGAGCCAGACGCTGCGTTCCAACTCGGCGATCGACACTACGAATGCCGCAGGAGCGCAGGATCCGTACACGGGCATGAGTTATCAAATCGTCGGTAACACACCGTGTCCGGCCGCGACTCCGACGCCTACTCCAACACCGACGCCGACGCCGAGCCCGACGCCGACTCCAACACCGTCACCCGGGGGTTCGACGATTCAATTCGGATCGCCCAACTTCGCGAAAACGGAGGGCTGCACCTTCATCAACATCACCGTGGTCCGTTCCGGTTCAACCGCCGCTTCGGCATCGGTGGACTACACCACGCACGATGGTACGGCACAGCAACACGGGGACTATGAATTCGCCGCCGGACGTCTGATTTTCAATCCGGGGCAGACTAGCAGGTCGATTCCGGTGTTGATTAATGAGGACGGCTACGTCGAAGGCACCGAGGCGTTGACCTTGACACTGAACAATCCATTGGGAGACGCGGTCCTCGGGCCCGACACTTCCACTACTTTGAATATCAACGACAACGACTCGTCGACGCCGAACACAAATCCAATCGATGATCCGGCGACATTCGTCTGCACGCATTACCACGATTTTCTCAACCGGCAGCCTGACGCGGAAGGCCAGGCTTATTGGACCAACGAGATCACGAAGTGCGGTAACGACCAGCAATGCATTCGCAACCGCCGGGTCGGTGTCTCCGGATCGTTCTTCGTCGAAGATGAGTTCCAGGATACCGGGTCGTTTGTCTACCTGATTTACAAGGAAGCGCTGGTACGCCGGCCTACCTACACGGAGTTCATGCGCGATCGCAATCGTTTACACGCCGGGACAAATCTCAGCGCCGATCGTCTGGCCTTAGCGGAAGAGTTCGTGCAACGTTCGGAGTTCGTCACGAAGTATCCGCTCAGCCAGAGCGCCTCAGAATACGTAGATGCGCTTATTCAGTCGGTGAGTCAGTCGTCGGGAGTCAACATAGTCGGCCACAAGACGGACTTAATTAATGAGTACAGCACGGGCAGTAGCACGCAGGAAAACCGAAGGGCCCGGGTCCTGGTCAAAGTTGTCGACTATCCCGAAGTGGTCGACGCTGAATACACGCGTGCGTTTGTGCTGGCGGAATACTTTGGATACTTGAGACGGAACGCCGAAGAGGATGGCTACAATTTCTGGGTAAACGTTTTGGCAAATCGTGAGCCTGGAAACTATCGCGGGATGGTTTGCGCCTTCCTGACTTCGCAGGAATATCAGCAACGATTCGGCGCCATCGTGACGCACAGTAACAGCGAGTGCGGCTCGATCGGACCATAGGTTTCAAGACATCAAGAGGAGGCTTCAATTCTTGGTTGGGGGCGGCGGTCTCGTGGCCGCCCTTCTTCTACCGCTGATCGCGCCAGCCAATAAGGAGTGCGTTTTTGCGCACCTCCTAACATAGCCCGCCCGAGGCGGGCGGCATATTCGTAGCCCACAGCGCGCGCTGTGGGTAATCGCAGTCACACAGAACAAAGCCCGCGAAGGCGGGCGACATAGCAGTACCATTCATGTTGGAGGCGGCCAACATTAGCTCTGCGATCTTAAACCGGAACGATCGGCGGATGTCGCCCCTTGTGGGGCTTCATCTTTTCTCTGGCTGGTTACCCACAGCTCGCGCTGTGGGCTACTGATATGACGTCAGCTTCGCCGACTGCTTACATTAGCGATTTGACGCGCGGCCCAAGGAAAAATACACTTGGCCCTGAACCCGGTAGACCAATGAAACGATTTCTTCCTTTTATTATTATCGGCGCAACCCTGCTGATTGTTGTCGGCGTCGTTTGGGCCCTGACGCGCGACCACCGCTCGGCGGAGGAAACGCTGACGCGGGAGGCCGCTCCGACTACCCCAGGGAAGGCAAAGACGACCTCTACGCATGTGGTCACCATTGATGAGTATGGCGACTATCAATGCCCGCCCTGCGGCTTGCTGTATCCGGAGCTGAAGAAAATCGAAAGCGAATATGGGAGCAGCATTCGCATTGTCTTTCATCACTTGCCATTAACGAATATTCACAAGAATGCACTCGCGGCAGCCCATGCAGCGGAAGCGGCGGCGCGGCAGAATCACTTTTGGGAAATGCACGACCGGCTTTACGTCAATCAAAAAGCCTGGGCGGAAGGGGCCGACGCTCAGTCAATCTTCGTGGGTTATGCCCGCGATTTGGGACTGGATACGGCGAAATTCACGGCCGACATGAGCAGCAAAGAGGTTGACGAGAAAGTCAGCGCCGATTCCAAACAAGCCCAATCCCTGGGAATTACCGGGACGCCAACGCTGGTGCTGGATGGCAATCAGTTGCGGACTGAGGCTACAACCCCGCAGGGCATCAGGCGCGCCATCGACTATCTGCACCAGACTCACCATTGAGGTATTCGGACCCTCGGAAACATGCGCTCTCGCAGCGGTCTTCTAAACCCCATTGAAGCCGATTTTTCCCCTCGATTTGATAAACTCGCTGCTGACACAAATAAACTCGCCTCAGCTAATGTTTTGGTTGACATCGCAGCAAAGTCCAACTTATAGTGGCTTGCTTTCGAAGAGACCGCACCGGTGGTGTAGTGCGTTTTGGTGTATTAACCGGCAGACCCATACATGTTCAAACTTCAACGGCTAGAAATCACTGGCTTTAAATCCTTTGCAGACTATACGAACCTCGTCTTCACCGGAGACGGTATCACCGCCGTGGTGGGCCCCAACGGGTGCGGCAAGAGCAACGTAGCCGACGCCATCGGCTGGGTCTTGGGTGAGCAAAGAATCAAGCACCTGCGCGGCGCATCGATGCAGGACGTGATTTTTCAGGGATCGCGCAATCGTCCGCCCAGTGGCATGGCCGAAGTTGTGCTCCACCTGGTGCGCGACGAAACCGTCGAAAACGAGCCGGACATTGAGGACATCGATTCCACCCTTGAGGAGATTGACGAACAAGCGGTGGTTATCGATGCGCCCGCTCTGGCCGACACCTCGACGGTAGTTGAGGATGTAACGGCAGCCGCTAGCGACGCTGCGACCGCGGAAGCGGGCACTCAAGCTGACATTCCCACCGAAGCTCTCCAGCCGCAAACTACAAGAGCACACGGCAAGCGGCATTGGCGTCGCCATCAAGCTTTGGAGTTTGCGCCGGGCGAAGCCGTATCGGTTACGCGCCGGCTCTATCGTTCGGGCGAAAGCGAATACCTCTTAAATGATCGGCCGTGTCGCCTGCGCGATATTCAGGATCTGTTCTCCGGGACAGGGTTGTCGGGCGGCCATTACGCGATCATTGAGCAGGGGCGCATCGGCCAAATCCTTTCAGCCAAGCCGATGGACCGCCGCACGATCATCGAAGAGGCGGCCGGGATCACAAAGTTTCGCGTGCGCCAACGGGCCGCTGAAGCGCGGCTGGAATCGGCGCGCGGAAATCTTTCGCGCATCTCCGACATCATCGCGGAAATCGATCGCCAGGTGAACAGCCTGCGCCGGCAGGCCGCCAAGGCCAAGCGCTACCGCGTTTCGCGAGAAGAACTGCGCGAGTTATTGCGCGCGGTCTATGTCGCTGAGGATCGCAGTCTTTCAACGTTACTCGATCACACCCAACAGCAACTCGAAGAAGCGAATCGTACCGAAGTATCACTCGCCGCGGAGCTGAGTCAGCGCGAAGCGGACAGCCACACTGCCACACAGGAAGCTCGCGATCTCGAAGGCCATCTCGCCCAGGTGCGCGCCGCCGTGGCGGAAGCTGCGCTGCAGCGAGATCGCAGCATTCGCGAACGCAGTTATCAGCAGGAACAGATTGGTTCGCTGGAACTGCGCCACACGGAATTGCAACGCGAGATTGAGGCCTTGAATGCGCGCCTCGTGCTGGTCGAGGCTGAAGCGCAACGGCTAAGCGAGTTGGAAGCTCGCCTCGCCGCAGAAAACGACGAGAGCGCTTTGTTGCTACTCAGTGCCGAAGAGACGTACGCCCAGCGGCTGGTGGAAGTGACTCGGGCCGAATCGGAAATCGAAGAAACGCGCGCGCAGCTTTTGACGCATACGGCCGCGGCCGAGCGACTCAGCGAAATTGCCCATCAGCTGGAGAGTGCCATTGAGCGGCTGGCGCAACAGGCCGAGGGCTTGATGCATGAGGGCGAGCGCGCTGCGAGGGCGCATGCCGAACGGACCGCGGAAGCAGAGAAGCTGGAAGGCGAGATCAGCACCGCGCGCGAACGGCTGGCCAGGTTGGTCGCTGAGCGTGAGAGCGCCCTGCGCGCTGTGGTCGAGGGTCACGAACGCGTTTCCGACACTGACGCGGAATTGACCCGTATCCGTGATGAGCATTCACGGACGCAACACCGGCTGGAGAGTCTTCGGGAATTAGATCAGCGACGCGCTAACTATTCATCCAGCGTACAGAAAGTCTTTTCGGCAAATGCCGAAGAGGATTTACATTTCATCGGTACGCTCGCCGATGCCATTCAGGTGGACTCGCGCTGGGAAGAAGCCGTCGAGGGAATCTTCGGCTCGTCCCTGCAAACCGTCCTCGTGCCCACGCCTGAGGACGCGGCGCGCGCATCCATGTGGTTGCGAGACAACAAGGCTGGCCGGGCTGCGTTTCTGGTCACGGGTTTCCATGGCGCCAGCGGCGAAATCGACGTTGCAGGCTACCGGCCGTTTACTTCTGAAAGATCGGCCTACGGGTACGCGCCGGTGGGAATTGATGGTCCACGAGTCGGCGATATTCTGCAGACGACACCGGAGTTGTTGGCGCTGCTGGAGCGAACCCTCCCGGAAAAGATGAATGCGCGCATCGTCGACACTATCGACGACGCCCTGGCGCTGTCGCTGGCGACCGGCGATATGTTCGTTACCGTCGATGGGGACTGGGTTGCCGGCGGCCAGTTCGTTAGTGCGGGCAATGCGCATGCGCTTGAGGAAAGCGCGGGGTTGCTCGGTTTCAAACGCGAGTTGCGCGAGCTTGAATTAAGTGCCGGCGAACTGGCTGACCAAACCGCGCGAGCAACCGAAGCGGTCAAAGAAGCGCGGGCGCGTTTGGTTGATTTAGAAGAAGCCGTCGTGCTTCTGAATGAAGTGATTGGCCGCGAAGAACGAGATGGCTTGGGACGAGAGCTCACCGCCGAGAATCTGAAGCAGGATCTCGAACGCGCAGTGCGCCACATGCGCGTGGTGGCCGACGACGCTGAAAGGCTAACGGCTGAACAGTCTGAGCTGGCGGCCCGGCGGGTTAACGCGGTGGCCGACGCGGAAGCAGCGGAACGGGCCCGTCTGGCAACGATCGATCGAGTCGGCGAAGCATCGGTACGGCTGTTGGCGGCGCGGCGGGAAGCCGAGTCAGAAAACGAGTTGTTGAATGAGCAGCGTTCTGTAGCCGCCGCGGCCGCAGAGCGACGCCGCAGTACTGGCAGCGAGTTGCGCCGGTTACACGCGGAAAGTGTCGAGTTGAAATCCCGCGTGACGCGACACGAGCAGGAAATTTCGGAAATCATCACGCGCCTCGAGCAGCTGCGACTTTCCATCGGTGAGATCGACGCGCGTGCGGCGACAGTGGAGGAAGAGCGGGCGCAGGAAGAGCAGCAGATTTCCGCTGCCACCGCAAAACTCAATGAAGCCAGAGATCGGGCGGATGCGATCGCTGCAGAACTAGCAGAGGTCAACCGGCGAGCGGCGACTTCGCGGGATGCGCGTGCCGCCATCGAAGTCCAGCGGGCCGAAAGTCTCGCGCGTCTCAATTACGTGCGCGAAGCGTGCACCACTGAGTTGGGCCAGAATCTCGCGGAGTTGGCTACGGAACAACCGGTGAGCGACGATTTCGATTTGGAATCGGGACGCGCGCGGGTCGACGAGTTGCGAACTCGCATTGAAGGTTTTGGCGCTGTAAACATGATGGCGTTGGAAGAGCTTGCGGAATCTGAAGAGCGTTTCACTTTCCTGACCGCGCAACGCGAAGACATTTTCCAGGGCATCGCCTCAACCGAGGAAGCGCTGCGCGAAATCAAGCGCCGTTCGCGCGAGCGTTTCCGTGCGGCCTTTGAACAAATCAATCAGAACTTCGGCGAGTTGTTCAAAGAATTGTTCGGCGGCGGCCGCGGCGAGATGAGTTTGATTGACGCGGATGACGCGTTAGAGTCAGGTATCGACGTGATCGCCCAACCACCCGGCAAGCGACTGCAGAATGTTCTGCTGCTCTCCGGCGGCGAGAAGGCGATGGCGGCGCTGGCGCTCGTACTTGGGATATTTCATTATCGCCCGTCGCCCTTCTGCCTGCTCGACGAAGTTGATGCGCCGCTCGACGAGGCCAATGTGGGTCGCTTTACGAACAAAGTGGCGCAGATGTCAGCCAACACGCAGTTCATTGTGATTACGCACAACAAGCGGACGATGGAAATGGCGCGCGCGCTATACGGCGTGACCATGGAAGAAGCCGGCGTGTCGAAGCTGGTCTCAGTGAAGTTTGAATAAGTAAGCGCAAAAGTGTTAGTTTACGCGCTCTGGTAAATCCAACGCGAAAGCCTGAGATTGGCATCAGAGCATAAGACGATTCGGAGACGTTTTCGATAGTTGTTGTTATTTAAGTACCCAGCCCTTAAGCACATTCTCTCCGCCGCCCTGTTGGTTTCAGGGGCGGCGATTTTAACGTGTGGGCAGACTCCGGCGAAGAAACAGAACAATCGGCCGCCTGAGCTGGCGCCGACCGTTACAATTCCTGCTAACCCGCCGGCTGTTTCGGCAAGCCCGTCGGCGGCAAGCCTCGGCACTTATACGTATGAGTTTTCGCAACCGCATTTCCTGATCACACACGTGCTGGTCGAACACGATTCGGCGGGGCACGGCCGGTTGCTGCTGGAACGACTGGGTGAGACAACGCCGATCATCGAACCGCTGGAAGTCTCGGCGGCGGCGTTAGCCAGGATTACGGCGCTGTGGCAGGCATTGCGTTTCCTTGATTCCGAAACGAATTACCAGAGCGAGAAGCAGTTCCCCCACATGGGAACGGTTCGATTGAGTATGCGTTCCGGATCGCGTTTCCGGAATTCTGAGTTCAATTGGACGCACAACAGTGACGCGGCGGCGCTGGTAAATGAATATCGTCGCCTCGCCGATCAAGGGACGTTCATCTTCGACATAACTGTCGCTCGTGAGAACCGGCCGTTGGACGCGCCCAAGTTAATGGACCAATTGGAAATCATGTTGAAGGGCAGCGGCCTTTCCGATCCCCAGCAGTTGGTTCCGCTGCTGCGCGAGCTGAAGACCGACGAACGCATCCCGCTGATGGCTCGCAATCATGCGGCGCGCCTGCTAAAGAAGATCGAAAAGTAGATCGCGCCCCGCTTGCCTTACCTTGGCTGCAATTGCGTTAGAGTGGTGCTCCCCATCCTGCGAACGTGAACGGAGTTAGATCCTGATGATGTTGAAAGACCAGATAACCGTGCATTTGACTGAGGCGATGAAAGCAAAGGACGCTCTGCGGACTTCCACTTTGCGCATGGTCAAGGCGGCCGTGAAGAATCGCGAAATCGAAAAGGGCGAAGACCTGACCGACGACGAACTGATGAAGGTTCTGCGCAGCCTGGTGAAGCAACGGCGCGATTCGGTTGAGCAGTATGAAAAGGCAGGTCGTCAGGAGCTGGCCGCAAAAGAAACCAGCGAAATCGAGATCATTGAATCCTATCTGCCGCAGGGGGCTTCGGCGGCCGAAATCGAGCAGGCCATCCAGGTCGCGATTGAAGAGACCGGGGCGAAGTCGATGCGTGAAATGGGCGCCGTGATGAAGGCGGCGCAAGCCCGGCTGGCCGGCCGCAACGCCGATGGCAAGACCCTGAGCGATTTGGTAAAAGCGAAACTGAGCGCGTAGAGCAGGCTGTAGGGGTGGCACTCCGTGGCCACCCCCTTCCGGTTATGGGGCATGTCACGACCGGTGCAAAAGAAGATTTTCCATATGCCATTTGCCATTTTTCGTTTGCCATTTAAAACCGGCTGGACACCGTCGAACGATTCTTGCTTGAACCAGGATCTGAGCACAGCAAACCAGATTGGAAAATGAGAAATGGCAAATGATATATGGAAATTGCTTTCGCTTCTTCTGTTCAGTAAGGAGCGAGGAACGGGGCGGCCACGGAGTGCCGCCCCTACAAAACGGGGGAAAAGCGCCTCATTAGACCCACTTGGCGATTTCACTGCAATCTCACCAAAAACCCAATAAATTCCGGCCTGCCCTGCGCTTGCTTATGCTGTTTGCTTTCCGTATAATCCTCCGCTTGCTCGAAGCGCGGCGGTGTTGTCCGGTGGGTTCGCGCCCACTTTTTCTTTTGGGGGCAGGTAGTAGCGCAGTTTTAGTCTGTGCTGTCGGTTGAAGCCACAGACTCCAGTCTGTGCCAAATGAGGCGGACGATGGGCGCCGGATCGATTGAAGAACGAGTTAGGGTGTTAGCCGGGCGGGTGGCAGCCGAGAATGGGCTGGAACTGGTCCATGCGGAAGTGGCCGGCCCCGAAGGCAAGCCAATCCTGCGACTGTTTATTGACAAGCCGGAAGGTGTGACGCACGAGGATTGCGCGAAGGTTAGTTTGCACCTCGGCACGGTCCTGGACGTGGAAGACTTTATCCACTCAGCCTACACCCTGGAAGTTTCATCGCCGGGGTTGGAGCGTGGTCTTTACCAGTTACGGGATTACGAACGCTTTGCGGGAAAGCTGGCAAAAATCAAAGTGCGCCAGCCGCTTAGCGGGCAACGTAATTTTCGTGGACGAATAGTCGGGATCAAGGGTGAGGCGGTGATTTTCGACGACCGCACCAGCGGCGAAGTTAGTTTGCCGTTCGGAGACATCACCAAAGCTAATTTGGAAATGGACGTTGAAGAAGAGTTTCGAAAAGCAAAAGAGCGCGAGCTGATGAATCGAGCATAGGCGATTCGACTGGGACGAACGAAGAATTATGAGCACATCCATCGGGCAAAACATCGAAGCGCTCTGCCAGGAACAGGGCATTGAGCGCGATCTGGTGATCGACGCCATGAAGGAAGCCGTCCGTGCGGCAGCCAAGAAACAGTTCAAGTCCGGCGAAGATATTCAGGTGGACTGGAACCCCGATACCGGCATCGAGCTCTCCGCTTCAAAAGTTGTCGTTGATGAAGTCACCGATCCGGCGATCGAGCTTTCCATCGAGGAAGCTCGGGAGATGGCCGGCGATGAAGTGGAAATCGGAGATGCCTTGCTGCTGCCGCTGCCGATGGAAGAACTGGGACGTATTGCTGCGCAGACCGCCAAGCAGATTCTTTTCCAAAAGGTCCGCGATGCCGTCCGCTCCAACGTGTATGAGCAGTATGTCGACAAGATTGGCGATTTGGTGAACGGCTTCGTGAAGCGCTTTGAACGCGGCAACATTATTGTCGACCTCGGCAATCTGGAAGCCATCCTGCCCCGTTCGCAACAATCGCGCGGCGAGCAGTGGAACCAGGGAGAGCGCATTCGCGTCGTTATCAACAACGTTTCGAAGGAATCGAAAGGGCCGCAGGTCGAAGTGTCGCGTACTTCGCCGGAACTACTGCGCCGGCTGTTCGAGATGGAAGTGCCGGAAATCTACGACGAAACGGTCGTGATTAAGTCGGCGGTGCGCGAGCCGGGAGAGCGCGCTAAGATCGCCGTCACTTCAAACGAGCGTGACGTTGATCCCGTCGGCGCCTGCGTCGGCATGAAGGGTTCGCGCGTTCAGGCCATCATTCGCGAATTGCGTGGCGAAAAAATCGACATCATTGAGTGGTCAGATGAACCTTCAGTGTTTGCAGCCAATGCGCTTTCGCCGGCGAAAGTGAATCAGGTGCGCATCACGGATATTGAAAACCGGCAGATGGAAGTCATTGTTAACGAGGACCAGCTAAGCCTGGCAATCGGCAAGCGCGGACAGAACGTTCGCCTGGCGACCAAGCTGGTGGGCTGGAACATCGACATCCGCAGCGAGGAAGAACTGAAACGCGAAATCGCCGAACAGATGGGCATGATGATCGCTTCCGGCGAGCCGGTGCCCCTGTCAGTAATTGAGGGCGTGACGGCGCCGCAGGCTGATGCGCTGGCCGAGCATGGCATTAATGACATCGATGCTTTGGCGGGTACGTCGGTAGATGATCTGGTTGAGTTCCTGGATCTAAGTCTGGACGAAGCTCAGGTGATTATCGATGCTGCCCAGCAGGTGCTGGCCGTTCGCGATCAAAGGTTGCAGGGCTCTGAAGAACTGATCGAAGGCGAAGCAGAGACCGGCGAGGAAGTCGAAGCTGAGGCTGGCGAAGTTGAGACCGCGCCGGACAGTGCTGACACTGCCGAAGGCTACGATGAAGCTGTGGCACAGGGAATTCCGTTTAGTTCCGAGGGTGACGCCCTCGCGCAGGATTCCGCAACGCCGGTGGCACTGACTGAAGCTGATCCTACTTCGCAGGCCGAGGTTGTGTTGCAGGAGCCGGGCAAGGATCTTCGCCCGGACACCGTGACGCCCGCCCCTGATGTGACGTCCAGCGGCGCTGCCTACATTGAAGCAGCCGGACGCGTTGGTGAAGGCGAACGGCCCGAAGAAGAAACCGGTCCGTTTTCGCCGCGTGCAGATTTTGCTTCAGAAGCGTCCGCTCCTGAAGTTGAGAATTCCTTTACTCCCGCGCCGTCTGAAAGTGAAGAGGTCGCCGCGGACGGGAGTGTTGCCGACGAGAAGCAAGATGCTTCCGAAGATGCGACCGAATAACCGTGGCGGGCGCACGCCTTTTAGGTGCGCCTCGCTGCTCGCCCTCCTGAACCTGTCGTGGCGTTGCACTCCTGAAATGCGCGCTTTCTAGAAAGGTGGTGGAGAGCGCGAGCTCTTAGCCACTTTGAAGCGCCCGGCGCCGTTTGCTGCGCCGCAGAAGGAATGCATGACCGCTCACTTAAAGGTTCGCATTTACGATCTAGCCAAAGAACTCAAGCTCGACACTAAGCGCCTGATCGAAGAAGTGCGCCGCGAAGGTGTGGATGTCAGTGTGCCTTCGAATTCCGTCAGCAAAGAGCTCGCGGACAAGATTCGCAATAAATATTTTCCGAAAAAAGAAACCACGGTTAAGCGCGCCGTTCGCGTAGTTAAGAAAGCGGCGCGCCCGGTGGTCGAAGAAGCGCCGGCGGAAGAAGTACCAGAACCGGAAGCCGAGCCGCAACCAGTTGCCGCCGCGCCGCCCGCGGCCGAACCGGAAAGCACAGTGGCCCAGCCGGCCAAGCCCGCTACGCGACTACTGAGAAAATTGGCCCCGGCCGTCCGCGCCGAACAACCAGGCGCAGTCGCCGTTGAAGAGCCGATTGCCGAAATTGAGCCCGCTCAGGTCGAGGCAGAGGCGCCCGCCGCGAGCGAGGAAGTTGCGTCGCCGGAGCCGGACGTCCCCACAGCCATTCCTGGTCCATCAAGACAAATCCGAGTCATGCGCCCAACCGCGGCCGCGCTGAACGCCGGCATTCGCCATGGCGAGCGCGCTCCGGTCCCGGTCACCGTACCGACGCCTGCGGCACCGACGCCGCGCGAACGACGCGAACGTCAGGAGCGTGGCGAGGGTACCGGCGCCGCGCGCGCGCCGCGAGTGTATGCGCGGACCGAGCGCACCGGCACGCCGGGTGAAACGTTGACTCCACAAACCACTTATATTCCGCCGCCAGATGCCGGCCGGCGCCGCTCGCGCCGCACGCCCACGCGTGGCGGAAAACGACCGGGAGAGGGAAGAGGCGGAAAGTTTGATCGAGGCGATTTCATTCCACCGCCGCGGGCTTTGTCTCTGGAAGATCGAATCGCCGGAAGAATGGAATCTCCGGGCGTTCCCGGAGAACTGAAGTCGGTGCGCCTGGTCGAAGGCTCAACGGTAAAAGAATTCGCCGAGAAGCTGGGCATCAAACCGAAGGAAATCGTGACGCTGCTGTTGCAACGCGGCGTGTTCGCGACTATCAACCAGGCGCTGAACGACGACGTGGCGGCCGAGTTGGGAGAACGATTCGGTTATGCAGTTTCCTTCGTGCCATTTGAAGAGATGGTGGCGGAGGAGGAGTTTGAAGACCTGATTGCTGCCGATGCCGACGACGTAGAGTTGCCGCGCGCGCCGGTAGTCACGGTCATGGGCCACGTTGATCACGGCAAGACTTCATTGCTGGACGCAATCCGCGCCACCGACGTAGCCGGCGGCGAAGCCGGTGGGATTACCCAGCACATTGGAGCCTACAGTGTGCAGGTGCCGATTCCGGATCATCCGGGAGAAACGCGCCGCGTAGTTTTTCTCGACACGCCGGGCCACGAAGCCTTCACGATGATGCGCGCCCGTGGCGCCAAAGCAACTGACGTGGTGGTGTTGGTCGTAGCAGCCGACGATGGTGTGATGCCGCAGACAATCGAGGCCATCGAACATTCGCGCGCGGCGAACGTTCCGATCATCGTGGCGATTAATAAGATTGATAGTCCGGCCGCAAATCTGGATAAAGTGAAACAGGAACTGGCAACGCAGGGGTTGCAGCCGATCGATTGGGGTGGCGAGACCGAGGTCGTGCCGGTATCGGCAAAGAAACGCCAGAACCTTGAGAATCTGCTCGAGACCATCCTGCTGACTTCGGACATTCTCAACTTGCGCGCCAGTCCAACGCGACTTGCTTCCGGCGTAGTTCTCGAAGCGAAGCTCGATCGCGGCCGCGGCGCCGTCGCGACTGTGCTGGTCCAACAGGGCACATTGCGTCTGCACGAGCCGTTCATCATGGGCCAGGTCTTCGGCAAGGTACGCGCCATGTTCAATGACCGCGGCGAAGCTGTTTCGGAAGCCGGGCCGGCGACTCCGGTCGAAGTGCTGGGGCTGCAGGGCGTGCCGCAGGCCGGCGAGTCGTTCCAGGTGGTCGCGGACATTACGCGCGCGCAGCAGATTTCGCATCACCGTCAGGCGTTAACGCGACAGAACACTTTGCTGCAAAGCACCAAACGCGGAATCGAAGCGTTGGGCCAGACCGAAGTCAAAGAGCTGCTGGTGATCATCAAGGCCGACGTGCAGGGTTCGGTAGAAGTTCTGAAGTCTACCCTGCAAAAACTTTCCACCGAGGTGGTGAAGGTCAAGGTCATTCGCTCCGGCGTGGGCGCCATTACCGAATCCGATGTGCTGCTGGCCTCGGCGACCCAGGCGGGCACATCTTCCGCCGCAGTGGTCATCATTGGTTTCAATGTGCGGCCCGAAGTGCGCGCTGCCGAGTTAGCCAAACAGGAAAGTGTGGATGTCCGGCTGCATTCGATCATTTACAAGGTCGAAGAGGAAATACGTGCGGCCATGATCGGCATGCTGGAGGCAATCGAGAAAGAGAAGATTCTCGGCAAGGCGGAAGTACGCGAAGTGTTCCGCGTACCCCGCGCCGGTGTGATTGCTGGTTGCATGGTGATCGACGGTGTGATCCGGCGCAACGCAAAAGCGCGACTTATTCGCGACGGCGTCGTTGCGTGGGAAGGCGGGATTGCTTCGTTGCGGCGCTTTAAGGATGACGCTTCCGAAGTGCGCGAAGGATTTGAGTGCGGCATCGGGCTGGAAAACTTCAACGACGTTAAGGTCAGTGACCAGATCGAAGCCTACATCATCGAGAAGATCGCGGCGACGGAGCTTTAGATAGGTATCGGGTGCCAGGTGTCAGTTGTCAGTCAAAAACATTGCGGCACCTGACACCTGGAACCCGACACCCTTTTTATGAGACGCCCGGAACGAGTTGCCGACACATTGCGTGAAGAGATTACGCAAATTGTCGGGTATGAGTTGGAAGATCCTCGCGTGGCCATGGTTACTGTGACCGACGTGCGAGTTTCTGAGGATTTACGCGACGCCAGCGTTTACGTGACGATCGCCGGCGACGATGCGGAAGGTTTGAAAGCCATGCAGGCGCTGCGACACGCCGCGCCATACGTGCGCCGGCAGCTTGGCTTTGCGCTGAGCCTTCGGCATACTCCTGAACTTCATTTTGTGCGCGATACGGTGGAAGAGCAGGCCGCGCGCATCGATGAAGTGCTAATGAAGCTGGGAGTGCAGCCGGCTGGTGAAGGAAAGGATGAGTAAAGTGGCACAGACTTCGGTCTGTGAAGATTCCTGTAACGCAGACTGCTAGTTTGCGAAACCCGGGACGCAAACTAACAGTTTGCCCTACATCCCAGACTGAAATCTGTGCCACTCATTGTTTTGAAATGTTAAGTCAGGTTGTTGAGTTAATTGAATCGAAGAACCGGTTTGCCATCACCGCGCATGCGCGTCCGGATGGTGACAGTTTAGGATCTTCGCTTGGTCTTTATTGGCTGCTGCGGGCCCTCGACAAGGACGCGGAAGTCATCATGCGCGACCCGGTGCCCTGCGCCTATCGCCAACTTCCCGGCGCCGGCGGCGTGCGCGTAACGCCTTCCGTCGATCGCGCATACGATGCCGTGTTTGTGATTGAGTGTTCGGATATTGCCCGGCCCGGTCTAATCGATCTCGAAAAGCAATTCGTCGTCAACATCGATCACCATGCCACTACGGCGCTGTTCGGCTCTATCAACTGGATCGATTCCACGGCGTCAGCGGTGGGAGAGATGATTTACAACCTGAGTAAGGCGACCGGTGTGCGCGTGACCAGGGAAATCGCGGAATGCGTTTACACGGCCTTGATTACTGATACCGGTTCGTTTCACTACTCGAATACTACCGAGCGCACTTTCAAAGTCGCATCGGAACTGGTGCGCACCGGAGTCAAACCAGCAAAAACTGCGGAAGCTGTTTTCGCCAGCTACCCGTGGAGCAAGATCCAACTTTTTGGCGAGGTCCTTTCCACGGCGCGGCGCGATAGCACCGGCAAAGTGGCCTGGATGCGCCAGACCATGGAGATGCAGGAACGCGCCAGAGCTTCCGAAGAAGACGCCGACGGTTTTGTGAATTATCCGTTGACGGTCGGCGAGGTCGAGGCGGTGGCGCTTTTGAAAGAAACCGAGCGCGGCGTTTATCGCACCAGCCTGCGTTCCAAGGGCGACGTCAACGTGGCGAAGGTGGCTGAGAAATATGGTGGCGGCGGTCATCGCAACGCCGCCGGCTGCACGCTGAAGGGCGACTGGGAAGAAGTTGAGATCGAGATCGTCAGCCTGCTGCGCGATGCCGTAGAGCGCGCGAATGGTTCGAAAGATATAACCGAGGATGCTTTGGTAGAGGCTAGAGGCTAGAGACTGGGGACTAGCCGAAGACATTTTCCATTTCTCATTTTTCATTAGGTCGTTAGATGCCTTCGTCCACTTGATTTGCCGTCCGGAATAAGACCATTTTATATCTCTCGTTTTTCAGTTCTCGTTTGTCATTAGCAGCGGCCTTAGAGCACCCATTGAAAGAATCAATGGAAAATGACAAATGAAAAATCACATATGGAAATGCGCTTTTTCTGTCCCACCTCAGTTCGGAACTCCCCGCTCTAGCCTCTAGTCTTGCTTTTCCTGGCCTCTAACCTCTAGTCTCTAGCCTCATGCTGAATGAGAAGAAATACAAATGGCGCCGCCAGGATTATCAGGAAACCACCAAAGGTCTGCTGATGGTCCATACCGGAAACGGTAAAGGAAAAACTACGTGCGCCCTCGGGTTGATGATGCGCGCTGCCGGCCGCGGTTTGAACTGTTGCATGATTCAGTTCATGAAATCGCGCAACGATCGTTACGGCGAGCACGTTTCGGCAGAGAAGCTCGGTATCGAAGTGCACACGATGGGCGACGGCTTCACCTGGGACACTAAAAATCCGGAACAGGATCGCGCCACGGCGCGCGCGACCTGGGAACTCTGCGTAGCCAAGATGCGCAGCGGTGATTACGATCTGCTGGTCTTTGATGAACTGGTGTACGTGTTGAGTTATGAGATGCTGCCGGTGGAAGAAGTAGTCGCTGAGTTCCGTTCCATTCGCGCCGCGCAACCCGCGCTGCACATCGTCGTCACCGGCCGCGATGCTCCCGCGGCCCTGATCGAAGCTGCCGATCTCGTTACCGAGATGACGGAGATCAAACATCCGTTTCAGGCGGGCATCAAAGCGCAGCAGGGTATTGAGTTCTGAATGGGGAATTACGGGTAGGAAGCCAAAATCTGAACCCGTCAAACTTATTCATAGAGTTGACCGGGTGCCCCCTTCGTCGCTCATTAGCGCTACGCTAACCTGACGTTGCGCAATCGCGCTTGAACAGTTTGACCAGCTGTGTTTTGATCTTGCTGTTCCAGAGGGACTAGCATGAGTGTTCCGCAAAAAAGTTACGACGAAATCGTGGATCTGTTTGTTCGGACAAGTTCGGCTGAGGTGCTTGCTTTCCGGCCTTCTCTTGAGTCTCAAGAGCGCGTTCGCTATTTGTTACAGCAAAACGCGAGTGGCGAATTAACAGAGGACGAGGCTGCCGAGTTGGAGCGCTTTGGCGAGCTTGAGCATTTGATGCAACTGGTCAAGGCTCGTGCGCAAGCTTTTGTGGAGCGCCAGTCGTGAGTCTTGCCCGAGTCTCGTTGGCGTTGCGGAATGCGGTACGAGAACGGGCGGACGGATGCTGTGAGTATTGTCTTTTATCTGAAGAGCGAGCCTTCTTCCCCCACGAACCCGACCATATCATTGCGAAAAAGCACGGTGGCGACAGTACCCTCGAGAATGTGGCGCTAGCCTGCTTCGATTGCAACCGTTTTAAAGGATCCGACATCGCATCAATCGATCCCGATTCAGGTGAGTTGGTTTCTTTGTTCAATCCGCGAACACAGGAATGGACCGAACACTTGGCTCTTGAAGACGGACGAATCATCTCCCGCACTGCTATAGGTCGGGTCACTGAACGTATTCTTAGGTTGAACCTGGAGAGTCGCGTCGAAGTTCGTCAGATTCTGAGCAGAATCGGTCGCTACCCAGCTAACAAGGAATAGAGCAAATGCATTCGAGACTTCTTATGGGACGTGAGATCCCACCAATGAAGTACTTAGTTTTACTCATTCTGCTGTGCGCCCCCGCGCACCAGGCTTTCGCCGAGCAACGTTGGGCGGCGAAGCTCGACGGGCGCATCAGTTTCTATCAAACAACTGAACTAGGGGTCCTTGTCGTCGGCACGGAGAAATCGCTTTACGCGGTGGATGGCGAAACGGGCGACATTCTTTGGCGGCGGAAGAATGTGAAGTTGGATGAAACGGACGTGGCGGCCGTTCCCGGTACGGATATCCTTTTGCTGAACCTGGAATCAGGGAGCAAGACGCGTGTCGAAGCTGCCGATCTGATGACCGGCGACACGCTCTGGCGCAGCGACAAAGTGCGCGGCGCTGTGATGCAGATGGCCCTCGATCAAAATACAAACCGGCTGGCCCTGGTATTTGTGCGCGACGCAAAGGACAAGCCGAAGGACGGGTTCAAGCGTAAGCCGATCGTTCACGTTTTCGATCTGAACGCCGGCAAAGAACTCTGGGACTATGAGCTCGAGAGCGACATCGAGATGATGCCGGCCCGTTGGAAAGAGGGCGAGGACGTTCCTTACACCCTCGACAACTATCGCGCGCCAGTCTTTTTGAATGGGCGTCTCTATTTGTTTTATGAAGGGGTTACTTCACTGGATGCTGCCAGCGGCAAGGCGCGGCAGCGCGAGAAGTTTCGCGTGAACGAAGAAGGTCTCGCTTTGACGGAAGCCGATCCCGTGGCTGACGAGCGCTTCCTTTATGTTTCCGGCCGCGGACACATTCGGGCCATCTCTCGCAGCGATGGCGACACCGTCTGGGAGGCCAAAGACCTTGGCTCCGTGCCGGAAATGATCCTGACTCATGACGTTTTGTATGCGCGCACCGGCGGCCAGTTTGCGCGGCTGAAGGACGGCGAGACCGTTGAGCGTGGGCCTTATGGTGTTTCGGCTATCGATTTGGAAAAGGGCAAAGTCCTCTGGCGCTACAAGGGCGCCGACAAGGGAATCACCAACATTGCCTTGCCTGATGCCGAAACGATCGTGCTGGCCGACCGCGACGATCTGATCGTGCTGGACGCGCACACCGGAAAGCGCCGGGCCAAGACTTCGCATCATGTAAAGAACGCCGCGTTTGTTTTGTTGAATGAGCGTGGCGAAGCCGTTGTTGGCGGAACAAACGAAGTAGCCGCGTTTGATATCAACGGCGGACGGGAAATGTGGCGAGCGCGCCACAACCCTCCCGGGCGCGGGCTGCTGCGAACGGTAGCGGCGGTTGCGGCGCGCGCGGCGTCGCTCTACTTCCGTTACGGCGGCGCGGCCACGAGTGCGTTCCGCGGGATTCAGTTGGTGAACGCCGTCACCAGCGTGCGCTGGTCCGGTTTGGCTGTTCGCGAGGCGCTTCCCAGTTTGACCAGTCTGGCGTCGAACTACGGCAAGGAATATGTGCGCGATCGCATTTCGTCATACGGCATGTTGTCGCGCGCGCGGCAGATTTCTTCGTTGGGAAGAGATGGCTTGCCGAGTTTGCCATCGATCGAGTCCTTGCCGCGGCCTTCGATCAATTCATTGCCGCGTCCTTCAATTGATGTCGAAGAGCGTTTGATGGACCGACTGGATCCGGCGCATCAGCTGGAAAAGCTATCGCGTTATCTTTGGCGGCGGCGCCGGCTGGCTGCTCTGCGCGGGCAGTGGATGTATTTCTACACGGAATTGAATCGTGGCAACGGATTGGCGGGCGTCAACATAAATTCGGGCGTCACTGAGCGTAACATTCGCATGGGAACTCCGGACGCGCGTTTTCTCAGCGACGAAGCCGCCGACCTGCTTTATGTTTCGCAGGACAACCGGATGCTGGCTTATGCACTGAGCGAGCGGTGACTTTGGAAAAACAGAACGAGCGGCGGCAAGCCACCCTGCCTTACCGCAAGTCTTCCCAGTTGAACTCCGACGCAAGACTCGTAGTCTCACTCAACGCTACAAACCTGCAGTAGGGAAGGGTGGCTTGCCCCCGCTCTTTCAATATCCCGCAATCCGCCGCCACACGCCGGCTTCGCCTTCCAATCTGACTATCCGGGTAACTTCGCGATAGGCGGCGGCGTATGCCGTGCGCATCTCCTCAGCTGTCCTTGCCTGTAAAAGTTTGCCTTCAAGCTCTGCGGTCGTCAGCTTGTCTCCATTAGCATAACGGGATAAGTGACTTCCTTCACCCGCCACATATAAAGCGAATCCTTCTGCCAGCCAATGCGGAGCGCGGCCGCGGCTGATCTCGTCGATGAACACGTGGGCCAACTCGTGGCGCAGCGCGGTTTGTAGTGAACCGCGGCGCTTCAGAACTTCCAGAGGCTGCAGCTCGATCTGATTTCCCCGAGTGGCCGCGGCCGCCCACCATGGTTGGCCGGTGCGGCCGACGAAGTCTCCGGTCGTGTCGTTGATATTGACGTTAATGATTGTGAGTGTGTTGACAGCGTGTGTTGTTGCTGCCCGGCGCAGCAACTCGGCGCGGCTATTCTCCAGCGTACTCAGCACGGCTGCGATATCGCGTCGATCATTAAAAGCAGAAAAGCCAAGGCGAAAATGTTCGCTGGAGAGATTGAGACGCGCCGCAGCACTATGCACAAAAGCAGCAGGTTGGTTGCGAGGCCGGTCTAACAGCACATCAGCCTGCCATTGCTCGCTTTCCGGTTGGGGCGCCGGCCTGGGGGCGGCCATTCTTTCGGCTACCGATCCTTGATCTTCAGTGATAGTCGTACCGGGAAAATACTTGGCGAGAATTCGACGATAGTCTACGCCGCGTTGGGCCATGACGTGCGCGCCTTCCTGGCACAGACCCAGACCGTGACCGAAACCGCTGCCGTGAAAGACGAAATCGCTTCCCTTTCGTTGCACCGAAAATCGCGAGCTCTTCAATCGCTGCCATCCGAGGGTGCGGCCTACGATCAGTTTGAAGTCCCAGCCGCGCACCACCATCCGCTTTTCACCGGTCAGCGTAATCAGTTCCGCCCGATCGGTTTTGTCTCGCCGGCTGATCGAAACGTCGTCCAGCCGGGCGCCGACATCAGTACGTGGATCAGAACGTAAGGCTGCCAGCAACTGCGCGCGCGGGATTACATCGGTCCAGTGGCTGTGCGGCATGGCGGCGCAGTAATCATCCGGCACGCCCCGGAGATATGCCGGTGAATCGCCGCCCCAGAGCGTTCCCACATTCGCAGTGGCGCCGCCACAGGAAGCGCCAAAATATGCTTCGGCCACGCGACCCTGATCGTCGATCAAAACTTCTCCGCTCGTTGATCTGACTGCATCGACGATTCGGTTCGCAGTTGGCACGCTGCCGGCTGCCACTTGGAATCGTTGGCAGTGAGTGGTGGTGCAAAAGTTGAATCCCTCTTTTTCATGCCGCGCGCGATTCTTCAAAGCGTAAGTGCGCACCGCGATCGCCAGCGCCTTCAGCGCTTCCGGCTCAGCTTCGGTACTGCCTTCCGTCGCCACGACCTGCAAAACGTAATCTTCAAAAGGCAGTTCGACGGTTACGTTCTCATGGACCAGGTGAACGCGGACGGGGGAGACCGGGGAAGTGGCGGAGGGCGAGATGGGGAGACGGGAGGATAGGGAGAGCGATCCTCGCGTCTTCCCGTCTCCCACTCGCCCCGTCACTCCTTCCCGTGTTCGCGCAAACTCTTCAAAGATTGGTCGAGATACTGCCGCGGCATCGGATCCATGAGAGCGTTTCAGGAAAACCAAAACGGCGAGAGCGAAAGTGTCGGCCGCGGGAGAGTCCCCGTCACTATCGCTGGCCAGACCTACAAACCACCCCTGCGTGCGAAAACCTCTGAAGGGAGTCGACGTGCCGGTTTTGCCGAAAACATGCAGACTGAGCGAACTCAATCCCGACTTTCCCGCAGTGCCAAACCGCACCGCGTCTCTCATGCCTGCGAGTATGACGGCGCGTTGTTCCGGATTAATCGGCACGTTCGCCGCCACACGCGTTTGGAAATTTTGCGCTTCGTGTATCCGCGGCGTGAACACGTGTCCGCCGTTTGCCAGCCCGGCATAGGCTGCGATTAGTTGTGCGGCAGTTACTTGTGAATAGGGGCCTTCGCCCAGCGCGGCTCGCGAACTCCATTTCGCGGCGCCAACTTTGCCGGGCGCATCTTCATTCACGTTTGCCCCGGTCATACGCCCGAACCCGAATGACGTCAGCGTCGAGCGAAAAGCGTTTTCGTCTAACCGCTCGCCCAATTTGCCGAAGTAATAGTTGCAGGAGTAAGCCAGCGCTTCCTTCGTATCGAACGCGGGCAAATCTACCGGATGGGAACACACAGTTTCGAAATCGCCGTTCACGTAATGCTGATGACAGAGCCTGCGCGAGTGTTCATCGATCAAGCCTGACTGCATTGCGGCTAGTGCGGTGAAGGGTTTGATCGTCGAGCCGGGCGCGAACGTTTGACCGAACGCCATCCATTGATTGACGACGGCCCGAATGCGTCCGGTCTTCGGATCCAACACAATGATGGCGCCTTCCGCGGTTCCCAACGCGTTCGTGGCCGCTGTCTGAAGTGCCGCGTCAATTTGATCGTCAGAGGCAGCCGGCCCAGCGGTAGCCGGATACATGGACCACCAGTTGAAGCGTTGGGAAAACGCGAAAAGCGAGAGCGACAGGCAGCCACACAACACCACGAGCAGCTGCGAACGCCTCGACCAATCAAGATGTCCGGTAAGGGCCGTCATAAACTTTCGACCTGCAAATCGAGACTGCGAAGCGCGTCGCGCTCGTCATTGATCTGAAGTCCCAGATCAAAAGTTTCGCGGGCCAACGTCGTAACGGTTAGCAACCAACCGAACAGTGTGACCGCAAATAGCAAAAGCAGCCGCGCAATGAAAACAGCGAAATCAGTACGAGCCCCGTTAATCGGAATCCGGGCGAAGAGGATCGCGTACGGAACCATCGCGAAGAGTAATAACCCGATCGTGTAGGTCAACATCGACGATGGCGTGAACGCCCGCGTGGCAGTCTGGCGGATAATTCGCCAGGTCGCAGCGAACTTCGAACCGGCGCCCACGCGATGGTCGTTAGCGCTGATGCCAATCCAGAGATGAATGAGAAAGAGCGGCAGCGCGACGCCGAATAGCAACCATCGCAGCGTCGAAAACAAAAAGGTGGGCCGGTGAATATTTTGTTGCACCGGATTCGCCTCGATGAGCCAGGGCGGTGCGACGGGGGCAGGGTAATGCGATTGCCATTGATTCAAAGCGAGAAACAGACCGGCGCCGATGATGAGCAAAGGTAGACTTGCCGCAATGAGTTTCAGCGAGGTCTGAAATGTACGCCGCCATCCGAACCTTGGGTCACGAGCAGTTTCGAGTATCAAAGCCTGCAGGATGAAAAATTCGATGGGTGCCGCCACGACCAAAACAAGCGTCAAGAGCACCTGAGCAATCGTGGCCTCGCGCACTACAACGAAGCCGTAAACCGTGGCCAAAAGCCCGGCGTAAAGTGCTGCGAAGATCGCCAGCCGGCGTGGCGTTAACAAGAGTTGCAGCGCGGTGGCAAGTATTCTTTGCATGGTTGGTTTGATCATGATTTCCTCTTTGAGTTCCTAGTTTTGTCCAAAGTCCAACGTCCGTCGCCGGCCTTCAGTGTTTGAGTAGAAGCACGTTTTATCAATATCTTCTGCAGGACATTGGACCAGCTAATCCAAAGCGGTGTCGCGCTGCGCTTGCCCCCGCACTCCAAATTTATTTCTTGTCCAGGATAGTAAGACGACTGTTGCCGGTGTTGGCCTGCACCGTCGGCTCGTACATCAATTCGACGCGCGCCGGCGCGACGCGGAACTCGCCCGGCACTTCCACGCGCATCGCATACTTAAAGGTCGCATTGCCGTCGAATTGATTAAGAAAGAGCACCGTCCGGTTATCACGAAACTCGCGGGAGCTGTACCAGTCGCTCCAGTCGTGTTCCGTGTAGTTAAAGGTCAATCCGTCGAGCCGCGCTACCTGTTCACACCCGGCGGGAATTGGATCCTCGATCATTACGTACTGTGCGCGCCCGCCCTCGATGTGCAGGCGAGAAACTATCAAGTCGCCGGAATGCAAATCGCCACTGAGCGGTTCCAGCGTCCACTTTTTCTTGCCTTGCTCGTTCTCGGTAACGAGCAAACGAAAGTATTCGCGCGTCACTTTCAAATCCGACGAGCCGTGCGGCTGCACTTCTTCGTCGGCGGTGAAATACTCGAGTGCGCTGGAAAGATAGAGAGCACCGCGACCATGCTTGACGATGCGGATGGAGTTGCTAGTTCCCACGTCTCCGGCGCGCCGCGTGATAACAAAACTCTTAGCCGCCGCCACTTCTGCCTGCCCGACGTGTTGCAACATGATTTGCTGTCCGTTCAGATAAACCTCGAACGTGTAGTTCGGCTCCAACTCCTTGCTGACTTTCAGATAATCGCTGAGGCCGTAGAGAGCGAACGCCGTCTCCTTCGTCGAAAGCCAGTAGTAACCATTGCGGCGATTGTTCACCAGCCAACGGGCCGACTTCGATAACAGGGGACTTTGCGGCGTGATGCGCGCCAGGGCCTTCAACGACAAGGCGGTGGTTTCGATATCCAGCACGAGCGGCCGGCCATAGTGGTTCAGCCGGTGCGTTTCCCAGTGGGCGTCGAAATCATTTACGCGGGCGCTGCTTTCGATCTCGGCGGCGACTTCGCCGGCGCGATCGTCACCGCGCTGCTTCAACGCGAGCGCCAACAGAGCGCGTCCGTAAGGCTGAAGCTTTTCATGATTGGCGTAGAGCTGTTCCAGGTATTTCGCGTCCGCATCGCCACTGCTGATCAGCGCATAGATCATGTAGGCGCGTGTTTCCGGATCGATGGGATTGCCGCCGTCTTCTTTGTTGGCGTCAATAATTGCTAGCAATTTTTCGCGACCACGATTCAGCCGCCATTCTTCGACCTGGAAACCGGCGCCGCGTGCGAGGGTCAGTCCATCGACGACATAGGCCGTCATGAACGCGTCGGTGGGATCGTCTTTCCACCAGCCCCAGCCGCCGTCTTCGTGCTGGTAGCTGTAAAGCCGATCCAGACCGCGCTGCACCTTCTTTGGCAGATCGTTGGTCGCGCGAATTTTTGCGTTGGGGACATCCTTCAGCGCCTGGGAAACAATGACGTTGGGAAGAAAACTGGACATTGTCTGCTCAGTGCAGCCGTAGGGGAAACTGGTCAGATAATCGAGCGCGCCGAAGAGCGCGCCGGCAATTGAGGGCGCCGCTTCAATGCGTAAAGAGCGCGCCTGACTGTCAGGATTTGCGGGCAGATTCAGAGAAAGAGTCTGGTCGGCATCGTTCTGCGTAAGCGTAGTCACCGCACCGGCCGTTTGCTTCAAGCCATGCGGCACGATGTCCAACGTCATCTCCACTGCGTCGGATTCGGTGTCGGTAAGCGCTTTCGCCAGCAAACGCAGTTGGCCCACTTGCGGCGCGTTAACGCGCCAGTCCACGCGATGTTCGCCGTTGCTGGCAATCGTAACCGTTTCGGTCGCGGGACTGAGTAACTGCGCGCCGCTCAACTCCAGCGAGATGCGTGTGGACTTCCCGGCTTTGAGGAAGTTGTGAACTACACCGGAGATAGTGACGTTGTCACCCTGCGTGAGAAACCGTGGCATTTCCAAACGCATGATTACGTCTTTGCGCGCGATGACTTTCTGTACCGCAGAGCCGACGTGCGTATCGGTCGTGATGCCGCGTGCGGTGGCGCGCCACGTAGTCAAATTGTCGGGTAGCTTGACCTTTACCGTTGCTTTACCGTCATTGCCGGTGATCACTTCCGGTTGCCAGAAAGCGGTGTCTTTGAATTCGCGCCGAATTGTTGGCTCAGCCATAGGGCTGTCGCTTTTGAAGTCGGCCAGTTGATATGCCGGCCTGGTGCTAGCCAGTTCGATGGGCTTGTCTCCGGAGTAGCCGGTGAAGGAAAACTGAATCGCGAGCGTCGTTTCAACTTCGTTGTAGCGGCGGCCAAAAAACTCGCGCTTGATATTGCCGGCGGATTCCGGCTCGATGCTGTAGATCGCTTCGTCAACAACTCCGAGGCTGACTTCCGCGCCGGCCGCGGGCGAGCCGTCCGCGTTGCGTGCGACAATCGTGTATGACGCAGTCTCGCGCGGTTTGTATTCAGGTTTGTTCGCGATGATGTCGAGCTTCATCATGTGCGAACGCGCGGGAACCGAGATCATCTTACTTTCGCTGTACATATCATCGTCCCGCACAAAGGCGACACTCAGAAAGACATTCGGCTCGCAATTCGAATCGATGGGTACATCGATCACGACGCTGCGTCCGGGCGAATCAATTTGTCGCATGGTCAGGACGCTGCTCAGCTCAGTTGTAACCAGCAGGTGGGCCTGGTCCTGAGGCAGCATAGCGAGCACGTGGGCCGTTTCGCCGGGCTGGTAGGATTTCTTGTCAGGCACCAGCTTGATACCGTTCTCGTCGGAATAGCGATAGTCGAAGTCCGACCACGTCCCGGTACGATCCGGCGCCCAGAATGAGCCGCCATGAGTTACTATCTCGCGGCCGTTCTCATGAGTAACGGCGGTAATAAAAATGTAACCGGGTGAGGGAACGGGAAAATCGTAAGCTGCTTCGCCCTGTGCGTTCGTAGTAACGGATGTTGAGCCGAGCTCCCGTACGTGCGATACGTAATCATATGTTTTGTACTTATAGCCGTTGTATTCTTCCTCTTTTTCAATGCGTTCCCACTTCTGTTCCGTGAACTTCAAGGTCACCGTTTCCGCAACCGGGTGTCCGTCGTACGTTGCGGTGCGCACGCGAATCCGCGCATTATCACCCTGATAGTAGAGGTAGCGCTCGGCGCGCGCATCGGCAACGGTCTTGCCACGCGTTCCGACAAAGCTGGCACTGCCCTGCATTTCGCGCCGCGAAGAATCTGTAACCTGGGCGCTGATGCCGTACCGGTAATCCCACTGGTCCTTCTCGTCGGGCTCGGGCACTTCAAATTCAACAGTCATGCGGCCACGCGCATCGAGCGTGCCGTCTCCTTCAGTAACGATGTCGCCGCTGGAATAGTAGGCGCCGTCGTAGGCGTCTTCATCGTCGGAGCTTCCGGTCTCGTCGTCAGCCTCGTCTTCGTCGCCTTCGCCCCACCACCAGTGATAGTAGCGAGAGCGCGTAACGTAATAATGAACATCGGCATTGGTCACTGGCGCGCCAAAGAAATAGCGCGCGTCGATGTTGAATTTCACCTGCTCGCCCACGGCGGCAAACTGCTGCGGTCCGCCGACTTTCACTTTGAATTCGGGTTTCTTGTATTCCTGCACCACGAAGTAGCCGTTGGCTTTCACATTCCCGGCGGCGGCGCGAACCTGATAACTGCCCAACGGCGACTCGTCACCGAGATCGAGTTCGCCGCTAAACGTTCCGCGGGCTGAGAGCGGCAGTTCTCGTTCGAAGACTTTTCCGTTGTCCGGATCTTCGACGGTGACGGTTACGGCTTTCTGACCAATCAACTCGTAGCCGGCGTTGGTCCAGCGGCGCAGGATGCCTTTGAAATACACATGTTGAGCCGGCCGGTAGACGGGCCGATCGGTGTAGACGTAACCGGTGATGCTCGGGTCAGACTCGCTCTCTTCTTCATCCATTCGCGAGAAATAGAAAGAATCAAGGTCGGAGATGGCAAAGTTTTCGCCGCTGCGAGCGAGGATCAGGTACGACCTTTGCGCCGACTCGTCCTCCGGATCTTGATCTTCGGCCGGAACGGATTCGGACTTCACCGATTTGACCGTCTGTTTGAGGAGTCCGCTTTTGTCGGTAACGCCGCTGGCCAGACTCTGGTTGCCACTCACAAATTCAACATTGGCTCCGGGCTGCGGCGCGCCTGTTTTCCGGTTGACGACATAAACCAGCACCTCGCCGTCTCTGCTCGTCTTTTGCACCATCGCGAGATCAGTGACGATCGCGATTGAATACGCACGCAGGTTTCCGTTCACTGCTTCTACCAAATAGACGCCGGGCTCGCGCCGGCCCAAGGAGATCATGCGCCGATCGTACTGCGCGATCGGTGTGAGCTTTTCGCGCCAGGAACTTACAAGTTGCTCGGGATTCAGCAGCGGCACGCGCGCATAGTCGGCGATGTTAAGCGGTGTTCGCGACGGCTCTTCCTGCTGCTGGCGGAACTTCTGGTTGAAAACTTCACGGTGATCGCGTTTCAACTGGCCGCGGACATAGTCTTTGATCGCGCTGAAGAAGAATGATTTGACAGCGTGCGTTCGCTCCAGAACCGACGGACGGTTCCGGTGCGTATTGGAAACTTCTGACTTCTCGTCCTCGCCAATCTGATGTGGATCTTCGAGTTGCTTGAAAAACTTCGCCGGATCCTTTAGCCGGTAGACACGAAAATCGAGAAAGTCGACAGCCTGGTAACTGGTCCACAGGCGCGCCGGCGTTCCGGGTGCAAAGGTGCGATGGGTCGATAAAGAGAAGAAGGGTTTCGTGTCGGCGGTTGTCTCCGGCTGTTTAGCATCGAAGGGATTGGTGCGGACCGCCCGGGCTCGAATCAAATTGAATCCCAGGACTGATCCCACCACCAGAAAATACACGGAGGCGATTGTTAACAACCGGCGCCGGCGTTGATTTGTTTCGGACACGATGCAGCTCCTTCTAAGCAATGACGAAATTCAATCCAAAATTTTTAAGCGATAGAACCCGAGAAAGTTGCGATTGCTTGCAATTGGCCGCCAGCGCGGATCAGGGTGGCCATCGAGTACTGACAATTCCACTTTTTTCACGGTGCCGTTTTCGTCCGGCGATCCGCCCGTGTGGTAAACAACCCAATCGTCCGCGCCATTGGGCGCCGTCCGCGCCTGACCGAGAAATAGCATCACGTGATAGGGCAGCTTCCGCGCCTGGGGCTGGTAAAAGAAGATCAGGTCGCCGGATTGCGCCTGGCGCCGGTCGCGGCTAATGAAAGTGGCGTTGAACGTCTTTAACGAGCGCGCATCGGCAAACTCTGCGAACTTACCTTCAGCGAGATCGACTCGTTGAAACGAACCAAAGTCGGTGCGAAAGAGTTTCTCCCCGAGTGGGTTTTGATCCAGTTGCAGGTCAGAGACATCGGAGGCCACCGTTTCGTATTCCGGTCCCATCTTCCGAAACCACATGGCGTTGTGCTGGCGCAAAGCTTCGCGCCAGGCAAAGCGCACCAGTCCGGCGCAATCGCGTTGTTGCGGGTTCCACGATTCGCTGAAACGGTAGAACTGCATCTCCGCGATGGCGGTGAACCAACGGCGAAAGCTTTCGCGATCCTGAAACGATCGCAGCTCGCCGCCATCGGGAATCCCATCGCTGTCATTGTCTGACCAGTAGGCCGCCGCGGTTTCGCCCGCGGCCGGCCGTTTCGCTTTTGGGGTGGGGTGATTCGTTTTACTGAGAGGGGCTGCCTGAGAACGCTGCACGGCCGGTAGCGGCAAACGACGATAAAGCCAACCCGACAGCGTCAGCGTCAGGAACAACGCCGCCCAGCCGGCAATCCTTATCACTGGCTTTATTAAGTCACTCGCTTTGGGTGCCCGGCTAACCATGGCGAGCATTATTGAGAGAGATAAGAGGCAAGGCGACGCGGGCGCTAACAGCGGCGTGGCACGTAGTCCTCTGTGTGCGTTTGCAAGCACTACGCAGCGCAAACTGTGGCTGCCCACATAAAAGGAGGGACGGCACTTTTGGATATTGCTTTATTGCGCGGAGCGGGGCAGTAGCCCGACCGCAAGGGAGGGCTCCGGCTGAGTGCAAGCGCGTGGGAGCCCTCCCTCACGGTCGGGCTACTGCCCCGTTGGAGCAAGTGCGCGCGCCGAGCGCGGAGGCAACCGCGCTTTGAATTGACTCTCTAAACGAGATCCCTTCGCTGGGCAATCCAAAGCGGTGTCGCGCCACGCTTGCCACCGCGCTCCAGAAGGGGGCGGCCACGGAGTGCCGCCCTACAATCAAGGTGTGAGAATGAGTTCAAAAAGAGGGGTTGCAAATTTGCGCGCGCGCGGTTAGATTGGTCGCATCCGATCAGTAAATGCGAGCAAGACTTTTTTGTCCTCAAAGGACCGTTTACTGCCATAAAACAAACTTGCGCTGGAGGTAGAGGAAGTGCCGACCGGAACGTGCCCTGAATGTGATGCCGACGTCCACGTCGATTTGGATGCGGAAAAAAATGACACGGTGTCGTGCGATGACTGCGGGACAGAACTCGAAGTTGTAGGACTTGACCCCGTTGAGCTGGACATCGTCGAAGAGGAAGACGCGGACGACGACGAAGATGAAGACGATTTCTGATAGTTAGGAAAACCCTCACGCGTGCCGCAACGCTCTCGCGGTTGAACCGAGGCGATTTAGATGCGGCTGGTTTTCCTGACGCTCGTTTGTGCTTCCGCGGACCTTCCTCTTTCCCTATTACTTGCGGATCGCTTTGTAACCGGGCCGGCTCTGTCGCAGGGTAAGCCCGCCAGTTGCTTCGACGCGGACCGTGTGAAACTTCCCATCACCCCGGTTTTCTTCCGGCGGATAGAACCCAATTACATAGGCCGAGGTCACTTCCGCCGCGAGCGAGCGAAAGAGTGGCCCCAGATCCGGCGCATCGGCATAGACTCTGATGCCGCCGGTTTTCTCCACCAGGCCGCTGATATCGAGGGGCGTCGGTAACGGCGTCGTGCCGGCTGATGTCAGCAGACGAGAGTATGACGGCAAGGTGACAGCGAAAACGCTGACATTGGCGGCATTGGCCCTTTCGATCACAGTCTCCGGGGCGACGGTATCGCCCACGGGAAAACCATCGGTTATCACCACGACTGCTCGTTTCATGGTTTGATGTTCGAGAGTGACAGGGGCCTTGCGTTCGATCAGTCGAATTGCATCGTCGACGGCGTCGTAAGTGTGCGTCGAGAGGCCGTTGGGCTCGCGCGAAAGGCGATCGAACGCGCGGTCCAGTTTCTGCCGATCGGTGGTAAACGACTGTAGGGTTTTAACGCGCATGCCGAACGTCATGACCGCGAACGCTGCCGGGTGATTTATGAGCCGGTTTGAAAACTCGCGCATCGCTGATTGCAGTCGAGTCATTTCTTCGGGAGACATACTACCGGAGAGATCCAGCAGGAAAACCACCGCCACCGGCCGGGACGAGTCTTCTCGTCGCTCCAAATCGAAGAGCGCGATCGGTCGCTGAACGCCATCCTCGAAAACTTTGAAATCTTCTTTTCGCAAGGTGCGCACCGGGCGGCCTGCGGCATCGAGCGCCGTAACGTCCACCGAAACAAGATTGGTATCAATACGAATTACTTCTTCGGCTGGTGGCTCCGCCGGCAGAGCGCGCCGCGGCCTTTCGGTGGGATACGTGACCTGGCCCTGGCCTTGGGCAAGTATACAGAAGCTGACGATCAGCGCGCAGCAAAGGATCAGAGCGTGACTGAACTTCAATCGGCCTAGTTGGTGCATGAAAGAATTACCGCGGGGAGTGGTTTGATTATACGAAGTTGCCGGCATGGTTGCCAGATGCGCTGGTGCGTCTCTTGGTTTCGGATCGCGCCCCATTTCCGCTGAATGAGCATTGGCGCTATACTTGTGTGCGGAAATAAATCAATGAAGTCGGAAAAGATTTCTGAGCTGACGACTAACCGTCTGAGCGTTTATTTGCGCTGCCTCAACTTGCTGGCCGGGGCGGGAATCAAAACTATTTCGTCCAAAGCCCTTGCCGAACAATTCAATTTGAATTCGGCGCAAATCCGAAAGGATCTGGGTTATTTCGGCGAATTTGGAGTGCGCGGCGTCGGTTACTTCGTTGAAGATTTGCGCCGGCACCTGACCCACATTCTCGGGTTGGATCGGCCGCGGCGGGTTGGGATAGTGGGAGCGGGCCGGCTGGGAACGGCGCTGGCTAACTACAACGGCTTTGCGAAATCAAATTTTACAGTTGCCGCAATCTTCGACAACGACAAAGAAAAGATCGGACAGGTGATTGGACATGACGCCGTCCGGGTCCACGATGTAAAGAATATCGCCCGCGTGGTCGCAGAGTCGGGGATCGATGTGGCCGTGATTGCGGTGCCGGCGCGCGCCGCCCAAAAAGTGTTGAACCAGATTATGGCCGCGGGAGTAAAGGCAGTCTTAAACTTTGCCCCGGTACCGCTTGATTCGCGGTTGGACGTTAAAGTGAAAACGGTTGATCTGACTACGTCGTTGGAATCGTTGTCTTATTACTTGGCCCAGCCACGAGCCGGGCGCGTGACGAACGCACGATCGGAAACCCATTCGCCGAGTGCGACGGCCGCAAAGCGAAAAGAGTTATAAGTCAGAACCGCTTGCGGTAGCGGGCGGACCGGGCGATTGCAGATTGCAGATTGCGGATTGGGGATTGCAAAAAAGAGAAGAGGCTAGATGTCTTCAGTCCGCAATCCGAAATCCGCATTCCCCAATCGGAAGGCGGTCCTGACACACAATGAATTCCCTTGATGAACAAACAGCACGTCGCGAGATCGTTCGCATCGGACGGTTGCTCTATGAGCGCAGCTATGTCGTTTCTTCCGACGGAAATATCAGCGCGCGGCTCAAGGACGGCCGCGTGATTGCCACGCCCACCATGACTTGCAAGGGAAGAATGACCGAAGATTCCCTCGCGATTACCGACCTGGATGGTAAAGCCCTCAATGACCGGCGTGCCTCGAGCGAACTCGACATGCATCTGCTGATTTATCGCGACCGGCCTGACGTGAACGCGGTCTGCCACGCTCATCCGCCGAACGGGACCGCGTTTGCAGTTGCCGGTCTGGCGATCGATCAGCCAATCCTTTCCGAAGTAATCCTGACGCTGGGCTGTGTTCCACTCGCCGAATACGGAACGCCGTCGACCGAAGAGTTGAGCCAGGCCATGCGGCCGCTGCTAAAACATCACAATGCATTGCTGATGGCGAATCATGGCGCGGTGGCGTATGGTGCGGACCTCTGGCAGGCTTTTGATCGACTGGAAACTCTGGAGCATACGGCGAAGATTGCGATCCTGTCGCGGGTGCTGGGAGGCTCAAAAAATCTACCGGCCGCGGCGATTGAGAAACTGATTAATGTGCGCGAGGCCGCCGGCTATCTCGGCGAAGGCGCGCGTTGTCAGGCCTGTGGTTATCTGCATGACACCGGCATCTCATGCGCCACCGGCGACCGACCGGCGCGAGCGACATACCCATCTGCGAACGGGTCAGGTAAGATAGCGCTTACAAGAGAAGAGTTGGTGGAACTGCTGGCGGAAGCAGTCAACAGTAAATAGTGAATGGTAAATGGTGAATCGTAAGCTGTTTGCTGATTACTCGCTCTTTGCTGTTCACGATTGACCATTTACGATTTACCATTTACTAACGGCGAAATTTACTCACGAACAGGAGCAACTGAATGCAAGAAGCACTCGGAATGGTTGAAACCAAAGGTCTGGTGGCAATGATCGAAGCGGCCGACGCGATGGTCAAAGCTGCGAACGTTACTTTGATTGGCTACGAGAAGATCGGCGCCGGGTTTGTCACCGCGATTGTGCGCGGCGACGTGGCTGCGGTTAAGGCCGCCACTGATGCCGGCGCCGCCGCGGCACGTCGCGTCGGCGAGCTCGTGAGCGTACACGTGATTCCGCGCCCGCACGGCAGCGTCGATGATGCTTTGCCGATCGGTAATACCAACCAGGCATGATCATCGCGCGCATAGTCGGTACTGTTGTTTCCACGCAAAAGGACGAGCGGCTCTTGGGAAAGAAGCTGCTCATCGTGCGTCCACTGAACCTGGATGGCAGCGACACCACCGGTTATGTGGTGGCGGTTGATACCGTCGGGGCCGGCTTTCATGAGCGCGTCCTGGTGGTCGCCGGCTCCAGCGCCCGTCTGGCCCAGGGAATGAAAGACGCGCCCGTGGATGCCGCCGTGGTCGGAGTAATCGATACGGTTGATGTACCGGGGAATCAGTGAGCGGTGGGCAGTGGGCGGTGGGCAGTTAAGCACTTTCGTTCGCCGATTACGGTTCCCGGTTCGGTTTACGTTCACGAAAAAAATGCAATTAGCGCGCGTCATTGGCACCGTGGTGGCCACGATCAAGAATGAATCACTTGCCGGCCGCAAGCTGCTGGTGGTTCAGTCCTTGAATAAGGATTTACAGCCTCAGGGGCAGCCTTTAGTGGCCGTCGATTCCGTCGGCGCCGGAATCAACGAACTGGTGTTCTGGTGCCGTGGTAAAGAAGCGAGTTTCCCCTTCAAACGTGACGACACGCCCACGGACTGCACGATCGTCGGCATCGTGGACTCTGATAAGCATGTTGATAATGGGAAAAGGGACAGAGGCTAGAAACTAGAGGGCTAGGCTCAGAATCCGATACCCTGGGACCCGACATCCGACACCTAACAAGAAATGTTGCTCGCAAAAGTTTTAGGAAACGTCGTCGCCACGCAGAAGAACGTGCGTTATGAAAACGCGAGCGTGATGTTGTGCCAGCAAATCACTCCGCAGGGCGAGGAAACAGGCTCGACGATCCTGGCGCTGAATGCGGTCGATGCTGGCGTCGGCGACAAAGTTCTGATTGTGCAGGAAGGCTGGAGCGCTTCCACGGCAGCCACCGGAAAGCCCGGCGCAGCGATAGATTCAGCGATCATCGGCGTGATCGACTACATCGATTTGCTCCCGGATGAGGTTAAGTAGGACAGACATTCCTGTCTGTCCCGTCTTTTTTTGTCAGCCGCTACGGATCAGGGAATGGACAGGCAGGAATGCCTGTCCTACTTACTTAATAATGACGACGGAATCTGATCAGGCTCGTTTGGTGGCAGAGCGCATTGCGCGGCGCGTGGCCGGCGGAAATTCTACAACGTCCGCACGTTCACGCAACGCGGCCACGCCCAATTCGGAGCTGGCGGAAATTCGCTCGGTCCTGAGTGATTTGCAAAGGAAGCTTGAGCGCGTTGCATCAAAGATGGGTGGGGAAGAGCGATCGGAAGTTGAAGGAACGCCTCGGGCCCGGTTTCATAACTTCGTAAATTCCTCAGCGCCTGCGAATTCCGGATCATCTAAAGCCGAACCTTCATCGAGCCGACCCAATCAAACGAGCGCCCGGCCAGCCGTCAAAAATTTAGACCAGACTTCGGCAGACAGGTTTTCCGAATTCACGCCGCCCACGCATTCGCCGTGGCTCTCAGGGGTTTACATTCCCGCGACGCATGTCAGCCAGGAACGTTTCGGCGTTGAAGAGGCGACCGTTTCGGAGTTGGTGGAATTCTTCGAGAACGAAAAAAAATGTTCGATGGAGCCGGGCGAGAAACCCTGTGACCACTGCGACATGTGCAGCTCCAGAGGTTTCTAACAGGCCACCCGAACAATCTTCAAATCTTCGCCAAAGAAAATTCCGATTGACCACCGTCGTACAAGCAAACCCATCGCTGAACTCGCCAGATAAAAGCTTACAAAAAATCTTGTATTGACACATCAGCAGACTGAGCATAGTGTCCCCGCGATCCTGGTGTTCTTTGTGCCGCGAATTTGGTCAACGAGCGTCCGCTCATTGAGCCCGCTTCGTGTTGTTTCACTCACTTCGGCAAACAGGAGTTTCTCCCATGAATTCCTCCGCGACGCCTCGTCCTCTAAAACGAACTTCCATTTTATCCCTGTGCTTTTTCACTTTGGTGCTTTTATCAGTGGGCACGCCCGTAGCCGCTCAGAACGCTGTTTGTGAGAATTGCGGTTACTACACGGAGCCAGTTGAGGCCAAGCCGGGCGGTCCTTATGTAGGAATGACGGGGCAGAGCATCCAACTCTATGGCTGGCAATCCTGGAGCATGGAAGGCTGGATCGTCGGTTATTACTGGAGCTTTGGTGATGGGACCTGGGGGAGCGGTCCGAATCCCACTCATCAGTATGCCGCTGATGGGGTCTATTCCGTATCGTTGACTGTTTGCGACGAGAACTGGAACTGTGCCTCATCCGAGAGTTCGGTAACCGTGGACTCAGTTAATCTTCCGGTTAAGCTAACTTTCGATGAGCTTCCCAACAACACAGTGGTCGCGGATCAGTATTTCAATCAGTACGGCGTGCGGTTTTATACGGCCAACCCTTTTTACCCCGTTCATACGCAACAGAACTGTGGATTCTGTTCTACTACCTCGCTCCCAAATTTCGTCAGTACCATACCCGACCTTACGGGACAATTGATTGTGGAATTCGCGCAGCCAGTGAGTAATTTGACGTTCTACATAATTGGCCTGGATTCATTCTTCAACCCGTTCGCCGTCGTCGATGTCTATCGCAACGGTTCTTTTTACGGGTCATATACGATCTACGGCAATGGCACCTACACTGTTGGGTTCACTGGCGGAGCATTGGACCACATCAGCAAGATTGTAGTTAGAAACATAACCGATCCCGCCGGAGTCGGCTTCGATGACTTACCTTCAGCGTACCGTCCGACGTAAAGATCACGAGCGGGCGCGTAAGTGGGTATTTGAACGGCACAACGCAAAAAGCATTAGTAGGAGCTGACATCGCTCTTAATGGAAGCGCGGTACCCACCGGATTCTCCGGCGGAACTTATTCATGGAGCTTCACAGGGCCTTACCAACTCATAAGCGCGTCGGTTAATTCTTCTTCAGTAACCATTCGATCCACTGATGTAAGCCCCATCACTGCGAATCTCACATACACTCGCAATGGTCAGTCAACGACCGCAACCATGACTATTAATCCAACGCTCCCGGTGCTTACCGAGTTTAATGGAAACGAAGTCGCGGAACGAGTGGTTGCCAATGCGTGTGGTGGAAGCTTTCCGCCCGCACCGACAGCAATTTACATTCTGGGATGCCCAAATACTCCACAGGGAATGACCTTTACCGCGACGGCACAAATTCCCACCGGGCCGTACCTTTCAGATCCTGCACAAAGCGGAATCAAATATGTTCAGATTGTTAATTCGCTGCGCAAGCAAATGCAGGGAGGCAGTATCAGTTGCGAGACTGCGCGAAGCCAAGAGGCCGATATCCAGGCAGGTTGGCAGCGCGATACAAGTGATCCTTTCAACACCTATTCTCAGGTTCGTCGTTTTTCGGAGGGCAATACCTTGTCGATGCTCGATGCTGACAGCCCTCAGAATGTCCTGGCAGTTACTTCCGTGTACTCAGACCTGGAAGCGCTCTATGTAGATGAAATTTTTGAAACTTACGTAGTCTACTTCGTCGGGCCCCAACCTGGTGCACCTATTTTTCAGAGAGGCCTGGGACTTCAGAGCACTGGCGTCGTCTCACGCCTTGCTTGGGGCTGGGGCGGCCTTGTCGTTTACGATTGGTTGGCTCCGGACAAGTACCGCATTGTCTCATCGAGAACCACAGTGGGCCCCAAAGCTGCTCAGCCTGTAAATGCGATTAGACCATACGCAGGCGACGTCACAAACTTAGAGTTGATGCGCTGCCCTTCAGGTCCTGATTTGACAACCAATTTGATCGATGGGGCCCGGTTTTTTGTACGACAGCAGTATTGCGATATCTATGGCCGTCAGCCGGACCCAGATGGTTGGAGTTATTGGACCAGTGAAATAACCAAGTGTGGCTTTGACCTGGAATGCAGAAATAGTGTCAACGGAAGACGAACTGCTGTCGCAGCTTCTTTTTTTTATGAGGCAGAAGCGCAACGCGTCGATCCTGACTTGGCGAATCCCCCTGGCTCGCCGGGCTTTAATCCTGCCGTTTATAACCCGGCGTTTGTTCGTCACTGCTACACCGGGTTCTTGCGTCGACATCCAGAAGCTGAGGGCTTTGAGTTTTGGGTAAATAACCTCAATCAATATGGGAATTACTTAGGCGTAATAAACGCATTTACCACCACTGCAGAGTACCGAAATCGGGACTTTCGGACTGATTTATGCGTGACCCCAATTCATTAACTCGCGGGTTTTGGGCAAGTGGATTACAATATGATTCATTGGAGGGAGCCGATTAACATGCGTTCAAGAGTTCTTTTCTTCGGGTGCGTGTTCTTGTTTTGTAGTTTGTTCGCGACGTTCGCCCAAGGTCCCGGCGAGGACCGGAACAATCCTTTTCGGGGATTGATCGCCAGGATGACACCCGATGCGCGTCTGAAATATGAGCGTTTGCGCCGAGCCGAATTTGCGAGCTTAGAAGTCATCCGTACTCGTCTTGACTATCAAGAAACGGCTGATACGTTAAAGGCTCCCTTTCAAGAGGGTGATCGCATCATCTTTAGCCTCCTGATCACTAACAACTCAATAGAAGACATCGTTTTTGCCCGCGTCGATCCCTTCCAGGAGCAACGACTAGACCTAACGCGTGACGGCGACCTCCTACCCTACCTCAAGAGTGTTTCAGCATTATTGATCCAGAAGGATAAAGCCATTCTCGGGCGGCGGGTCCGTCCCATTACCTTGCCACCTGGTGAAACAACCGAGGAACTTGTCGCGCTGCCCGATTGGTACGGAAGGTTACAGCCAGGTCATTATCAACTCACGGTCCGGCGGCGATTCATTTACGGCGGCGATTGGATTTCAACGCCTGCCATCACCTTTGACGTGAACCCGCGGGACAGAGAAACGAAGGAGAAAATGCATGAAGCCTCATCATAGAGCCAAGCTATTGGTGGCAACACGAAGGTGCGGGGTTGTTCTCTGCGGGACTCTTCTCCTTTTCCTGATGCACGTTAACGCGACGGGGCAAAACATCTCCCCGGACTTACAGAGGATGGCTGACCGTATTGAACGGGGTATTAAGGAAGACCACCCGGACTGGAAACTGCAACGAATCGAACCGATTGTGAAAACCGAAAATGTCATTATCGATCATTGGCACTTTGAAGATAGCGGGGTGCGCGTGTCTTTCGTTCCACATAAGAACGCCCAGGACGCTAAAGAGGCCGTCGAACATTTTCGGAGGTATATGAAGTGCAAAGAAGCAATCTCGGATTTAGGCGATGAGGGGTGCTGGTTCGGCGGCACTGGAACTGAATTGGTTTTCCGGCGAGGCAGGATAACGGTCTATATCAGTTCGGCGGTCGAACTAGGTAGGGATCCTTACGTTGACCAGATGATGGAGCCAAAGGAGGCCATCGCTGCGATGAAGAAATTGAGCAAAGAGGTGGGGCAGCACGCGGCCAAAGCGATAGATGCTCCCTAACGTCTGCCTCAGTCGCCGTTGCTCCGAACCGGCTGTGGTGGTTTCCCTAATGACTTCGCCTCTGTAGATGACGCGCCTAAATATTTCCCAATGGTGCCACGTATGACAAGGATCGAGAGACTACTGGTAGCCTTGGAGAAGCAGGCTCCGCCGTGAAATATTTAGTGCTGATTCTTGCGTTCATGATAACCACCGGCACCGTCACGCAAGCCGGCCACGCGCCCAAGATAGACGTCTCACAACTCTCAGACTTGGTTGAAAAGGCCGGAAAAGAAAAGATGCCGGAATGGAAATATTTGCGGGGAGAGCCAGTTTACAAGGGCGAGAACGTTTTGATAGCTTCCTTCTCGTCGAGTGATAAGCGCGTCGTGGTAGCGATCGTACCTTACCGCTCGCAGGCGGAAGCCGAAAGCCGTCTGCGTGATTATGTGGCCAGAGACAAGGCATACCAGAAGCTCGACGACTTTGATGAAGGATACTCTTGCGGATTTGCGCATTCACAGGTTGTTTTCAAGAAGGGCCGGCTTGTTGTTTTTGTCAGCATCATGCTCGACGAAATGAATAAAGAAGTGGTTGAGATTAACAAGCAATTCGCTAAGTTAGTCGCTGCGGCCCTGTCTAAGACAGACTGGAGAGCTTGCTCTTTGAAAAGCATCAAGGCCCGCTCCCAGGAGCGGGCCTTGTCCTTTTATAGGGGGGTCGTGGCAAGCACTACACCGCTGTGGGTGCGCTCTGCCGGCGCACTCCAAATTACTTCGCCGGGTTGGTGTTGCCCTGGTTTGGGCGCAGGGAATTCGAATCGATCTTCGGGACCGCCCGCGCTCCCTCTTCAGCCTTGAAGTACGGTTCCGGCGGAAAGCCAAAGAGCTTAGCCGAAATTACCGTGGGAAAACTGCCGCGCGTGGTATTGAAATCCTGCACCGCAGTGTTGTAGTCATTGCGCGCCGTAGCGATACGGTTTTCCGTGCCAGCCACTTCATCCTGCGCCTTGAGGAAGTTTTCGTTCGATCGTAACTGCGGATACGCTTCCTGCAAAACGAGCAGTCGCCCAATCGTGCCGCCAAAACTGTTGGAGGCATCGATCACTGCTTGCTTCTGTTCCGGTGTCTTATCGCCACTTTCGGCCGCCGGCTGGGCCTTGGTAGCGTTCAGTAATTGCGAACGTGCTTCGGCGATCTTGCCAAACACTTCCTGCTCCTGCACCCCGGCGAGTTTGGCAGCTTCGATCAGGTTGCCGATGAGATCGGCTCGCCGCTGCAATTGGTTCTCGATGCCTGACCACTTAGCTTTGACGTTCTGTTGCTTGGCCTGCAGTGTATTGTAGCTGCAGCCGCCGGCGAACGCCGCAACCAGCAGCAGCGAAATCATAAGTGACATTCTCTTGATCATTTTTTGTTCTCCCCTATTCCTCACCGAAACTAACAGTTTGCGTTAATCAGAATCATCACGGGGGCGTGCTACTTGTCTAACTATTCTCCCAATTCGTCAACCGCATCGATAACGCTTTCAAGCTGGGCCAGGTAGGTTCCAAAGAGCGCATTTGCCGCTGCCTCAGTCAAATCGATTTCACGCCCCGCCCGCAAAGCAAAAATCTGTTCGAATGGCTGCGGATCTAATCCTAATAATCGGGCGGTGGCGCGCACAGTGTCCGGTTTGGCCGCCGGCGGTTCCTCGCCTTTCAACAAAAGTACTGCCCGAAACAGTGCGGCAAAACTTGCCAGGCTGTCATTCATCAGCGCGGCCAACTTGTCGGCCGATACGGAAGCCGGGATGTAGAGCCGGCGCAGTTGCAGCAACTTGCTGCGCAGTTCGTACTCCGTCTGGTGCCGCAGGTTGGCAGTCGACACTTCCAGTGACTGGAACGGATCAGGGCCAAACAACACGCGGCGAGCCTGCTGCATGTGCAGAAACTCTATCGGAAATACGTCGGCTGCATTTTGAAGTTCCGCGGTGGTGAAATAGACGGGCAGCGGATGCCCCAGGCGCTGCCATTCACGCATCGGCGCCTGGGCCAGGCGCAGGTCTTCCGGCGTGATCCGCTTGAGCGCAATCAACACATTATAGTCAGAGCGCAACTCGATGTTATCGCCCGCGGCCAGCGAACCGTAAAGCACTACGGCGGCCAGGTTGTCGCCGTGCGTTGCCTTCAGATCATCAAGCAGATGATTCAGGATGTCCTGGATAATTGATTTAGCCATGTTCTGTTCGCGTGTGGCGCAGTTTACCAGCTTCCACCCGCGCCTCCACCTCCAAAGCCGCCACCTCCGCCAAATCCACCAAAACCTCCGCTGCTGCCGCCACTGGAACCGCCAAAGCCTCCGCCACTCCAGCCGCTGGAAAAACCGCCGCCACGACCACCGCTATTCAAGATCGATCCCAGCAGGAAGAGATTCATACAACCACTGCCGCCACCGCCCCGTCGTCCGCGACTGGCCAGAAGAAAGATAAGGATTAACGCAACAATTACGAAGATGGCGCACGGTGGAAGCCCACTGCCGCTGCGTGGACGAGAGGTTGTTTGGGTGGGACGATAGACTTGGCGCTTATCGACGTCGCCAATTGTAAATCCGCGCTTTTCCTGTAGCGTCGAAACAAAGGTTTGGACCGCGGCCATCATACCGGCGCTGTAGTCGCCGCGGCGAAACGGATCGCGCATCCGTCGCCCGATCTCACCCACCAAACCGTCAGGTAAATCTCCCTCAAGATGACGGCTCACCTGAACGTAATACTTGCGGTCGTCGACGGCGACCAACAGCAGCAGGCCCTGGTCTGCTTCTTTCGATCCAATGCCCCAGCCACGGGCGACGGCCAGGGAATAGTCAAAGATGTCCTGATCGCCGGTGGTTTTTACAGTTGCTACCGCAAACTCAATGTCCGCTTCCTGCCTCAGCGCCGTCAGGATCGTTTCCATGCGCTGTTTGGTGGCCGCGTCTATCACCCCGGCGTAGTCGTTAACGTGGCCGGTCGGCGGCGGTAGCGGAGACACCGTTTGGGAGCGGGCCACGAGCGCGCTCAAGAGGAACACGCCGAGGAAGGGAAGTGCGAATCGCACAGTTAGCTTGCGAAAAGCCATCATCAAATCAAACCCTGGGAATCATGCGATGAAGTAAATAAAAGAGCGCCACACCACCAAATACGACGATCGAAACCATGGGGTTCTTTTCTTCTTTGTGATTTACTTCGGGAATCAAATCACTGGCGGCGACATACAGCGTGACGCCGGCGGAGAAAGGCAGAGCGTACGCGACCGCACTGGTAATGCGCGATTCCAGTAAAGCCACCGTGACCACTCCCGCAAAGGTCGCCGAGCCAATCACCAGCGTCGCGATCGCCGCCTTGCGCGCGGAACGACCGGACGCGAGCACGATCGAAGCAACGGTAAATCCCTCGGGAACCTTGTGCAGCAGGATCGCGATGAAAACCAGCAAGCCGACTTTGAAGTTAACCAAAAAAGCGGTGGCGATTGAGACGCCGTCGAAGAAAGTATGAATCGTCAACCCGCCAATCGCGGCATAGGTCGCAGAGGTTCGCAGCATCGATTCCGGGTGCGTCTCCTCGCCAAAGTGAAAGTGTGGCGCGAGCGTATGTTCGAATAATTGAATGAGGAGATAGCCGCCCAGCAGCAACGTCATCGCGCCCAGCACCGCCTCAGCGGCGGACTCGCCCTGCGCGCCTGTGATCCAAAGGCTGATTGTCTCTGGCAGGATCTCAATAAAGATTGCGGCCAGCATGAAGCCGGCGCCGAGCGCGATCAGATACTTCAGGAAGCGTTGATCAAGCCGATGGGCGCGGGAAGTAGTCAACAGCAGACCACCGGCAAAATTTGCCAGTGCCGCGAGGGCGCCGAAGATCAGCAAGCCGGTCAGTCCACTAAGGAGAGCGCTCATTCGTTCATTGACCCAGGTTGGTTCTGAATGCGATACGCGTCGGTCCGGATTCACAACTCATCGGCTGAAGAAGCTCATCCACCCCGCGGCGATCAGACCACAATTCCTAAAACGGCTACTACATATGCCGCAAAAAAATAGCTTACAGGAAGTAGTCCTGTAGTTATTGCAATAAGAATAAGCCAAGAGCCGCAAAAGCCGATCGTTAACCCGACGCAAGCCAGCACGCCCAGCCGTCTTCTCTGTCCAAACCAGTTAACTCCCCGCCAGCTGAGGCGAATCTCAGGGATCCCGATGGATTGGGAGGAGTAAGCGGCCGCCGCTCCCCAAACCAACAACACCAGTATTTTCATCACACAGCAAGAATGAAAGCAGGAAACTATACCCTAAGGTGTGGGTGGTGGCGAATTGATGGGAGTCCGTGGCTCCGGCGGTTAACCGCTTCGGCCCGTCTTTTCGGCTGCCTCGAGAGGAGTATTTTGACGGTCGCGATGTTCCTCAGAAAAATCCGAGTTCAATAATGTTTTTCTATTGACACCCCGAATTTACGGGCGTAGTATGCGTCGCGGGTGGTCAAAAGTGGTTTCAAGTGGAGCGATCGACACCCGGATAGCTCGGTTTTCAGCATATCGGTTTCGGGTCACGTCGTTGACTAGTTCCAAACGCCGAAGTTCATGTTACGCGGAAACTACACGGCTCGGATTGATTCCAAGGGCCGGCTTAAAGTGCCGACTCTGTTTCGCCGTTTTGTGGATGAGAAGTACGGCGCAAACTTCTATGTGACCAGTTTAACCGGAGAGTGCGTACGCATCTATCCCTTACCGGAGTGGGAATCCATTGAGCAGCGATTAGCGCTGTTGCCTTCGATGGATCCGGCGCGACGCAAGTTTCTGGATCGCGCCAACTACTACGGCCAGCAGTCAACGATGGACGGGCAGGGCCGGGTGTTGATTCACCCGCTACTGCGAAAGAGCGCGGGGGTTTTAGGCGACGTTGCCGTCCTGGGCTATTTGACGTACCTCGAAGTCTGGGAGCTGGAGAAGTTCCAGCAACGCCTGTTGGCGGATCCCTATACGGAAGCGGACGAGGCGGCCATCGCCCGGCTGGGAATTTAGGACTAGTAGGCAGGAGCAGACGGCAGACGGCAGTGGGCAGTGGGCAGTGGGCAGTGGGCACCTGAGACCTGAGACCTGAGACCTGAGACCGAGCTTTGAGATTTGAGATTCATGAAGTCTTCGACGGTTGCTCTTTGAACAAGATCACGGGGCGGTGGTGATGGCAGCACCTTTGGGGGGCAGAGGAGCGCCCCATCGCCCCGTGTTACTTCGCGAAACGATTGAATTCCTCGCGGCGAATCGCGGCGGCCTGTTCATAGACTGCACGCTCGGTTTGGGAGGCCACACCGAAGCAATCCTCGAAGCCGCAGAGACGGCGCGAGTCATCGGCATCGACCGCGATCGCGAGGCCATCGCTTTTGCACTTGAGCGGTTGGAGCCTTTTGGATCTCGCTTTCAAGCGGTTCACGCAAACTTTCGCGAACTGACCGCGGTCCTGGAAAACGCCGGATACGCCAGCGCGAACGGCATCCTGGTTGACCTCGGCGCTTCGTCGCTGCAGTTGGATTCGGAGTCCCGGGGTTTTAGTTTTCGTTTCGATGCGCCGCTCGACATGCGCATGAACGCCGGCAGCGACGAAGCGACGGCCGCCGAGTTGCTGGCCCAACTGCCGCAGGAAGAAATTGCTCGATTGATCTTTGAATATGGCGAAGAGCGAAGGTCCCGCCGGATAGCTAAGTTCATTGTCAACAGCCGCGAGCGCGGCGAGGCGATTAACACCACCGAGCTGGCTGAGATTGTCATCAGGGCGATTGGCCGCCGTCCGGGAGACCGGATTCACCCTGCCACGCGCACTTTTCAGGCGTTGCGGATCGCGGTGAACCGGGAGTTGGAAGGGCTGGACCAGTTCGCAGAAACCGCCATCGATCTTTTACAACCGGAGGGACGTTTCGTCGCGATCAGTTTTCACTCGCTCGAGGATCGCATCATCAAGCAAACGCTGCGTCGTCTCTCGGGCCGGTGTGAATGTCCGCCGCGCATGCCTCAATGCTCATGCGGGGCCCGTCGCACCGTCCAAATACTAACGCGCCGTCCGGTTGTCCCTGGTGAAATTGAAATAGCGGAGAACCCGCGCGCCCGCAGCGCCAAACTGAGGGCCTGCCGGAAACTCCCCGACCCCGACGTTTAACTATGGTCAATAGTGAATAGTACATGGTCAATCGTAAGGCTGCGTAATGACTGTCCAGGAGTTACCGCTCACGATTTACTATTCACGATTTACCATTTACCAAACGAGGCTTGACCCGAAATGAAAAGAGTTCCCTCGAAGCAGCGCAATTTTGTCATTCATCGAGAGCGGGATCGCGCCGCTCTCAAACGGCTGGCCTTGATGCTCCTTTGCGGCCTGGTGCTGGCCGGCGGTTTTGTTTACGCCGCCGGTCAGCATTTTTCAGCGCTGCAGCTCGGCTATGAAGGCGAGAAGCTGCGAGCCGAGAAGGCAAAGCTTCTGGACCAGCAGCATCGCCTCTTGCTGCAGCGAGAAGTTGCAGCGACTCCCGCCCGGCTGGAGACCGCCGCCATCGGGTTGGGGATGCGGGCCGTGCAATCAGCGCAAATCGATCCGGCGCGGCGGGTGAAACGCGAAGCCAGTGCCAACGCGACTGAACCGGCTACGCCGCCAGTAAATGGCGCCGCGGAAGCTCAGTAGCGCGACGGTTTGCGGACAGGTTTTCCCTCGCACGATGCTTACCAGGGACCGTTCAATTTTGTGCCCGGCTTTCCCACCGGGCGTGTGCCGGCCACGGAATGAAAACCGGCAAACCGCTCCGGACAGATTATTGAAATGCTTGCGCGCACTCCTTCATCAAAACCACGACCGGATACCCACCAGCGGCGCGTCCTGATAGTTTCCATGATACTCGTCGGGTGGATGTTCCTCATTGCCGCCCGACTCGTTAATCTCCAGGTTTACCGTCACGACGATCTCAGTGAGCGCGCGCGCCAGCAACAGCAGCGTGACGGCAAGACCGTGGCACGCCGCGGCGAAGTGCTCGATCGCCAGGGCCGGGAACTGGCCCGCAGCATCGACACCCAATCATTCTATGTAGAAGCCGACCTGGCTAAGATCGCGGATCTGGAATCCGGAGCCGATCGGTTGGCGGAGACTCTGAACCTCGACAAGACGGCATTGCGCAATCGCTTTACGACGGCGCGCGACGGAAAGAAAAAATTCGTTTGGATCGCCCGGCGGCTAAATGAAGAGCAAGCGGCGCACGTGAAGAGCCTGAATATTACCTGGGTGAAGTCGAGCCCGGAACCGAAGCGCTATTACCCGAACGACGGCCTGGCGGCGCACGTACTTGGTTTCGTGAACATTGATGAAGATGGATTGGGGGGCATTGAGCAGTATTACAACGATCGCATCAAAGGCGAGCCGGGCCGGCTTTATGAATCTCGTGACGCCCGTGACCACGCGTTCGATAGTTATGAAGTCCAGCCGCATCCGGGCCAAACAGTAGTTCTGACCATCGATCAAACTGCCCAGTACCGGATGGAACAAGCGGTGCAGGCCGCGCTCGACCTTACGCATGCAAAATCGGCCAGCGCCATTGCGCTTGATCCTCGTACCGGCGAGATCCTGGCGATGGCCAACGCACCGAGTTTCAATCCCAACGATTTGCAGGCGGCGACGCCGGAAGCCCGTCGCAATCCCGCGCTGCAAACCACGTACGAACCGGGATCTACTTTTAAGGTAGTGGCCTATTCGGCGGCGCTGGAGAAGGGTCTGGTCAAACCTGAAGATGAGATCAATTGCCAGATGGGGCAGATCACGGTGGCGAAACGCGTCATACACGATCACCATCCGTTTGGCATGTTGACGATCGCCAACGCGCTCGAACAGTCAAGCAATGTTGCAGCGATCAAATTGGGTTTGATGGTCGGCAATGACACGATGTTCGACTACATCACTCGCTTTGGATTTGGCTCGCGTAGCGGAATTGATTTGCCCGGCGAGTCGGTGGGAATTCTGCATCCACTCAAGCGATGGCAACCGTCGTCGATCGGTTCGGTGGCGATGGGCCAGGAAGTTTCCGTGACGCCGATGCAGATGGCGGCCGCGTATGCTGCTATTGCCAACAACGGCATCAGGATCACGCCGCACCTGGTAAAGGAGATTCGCTCGCCTGACGGCACTGTAGTTTATCAAGCGAAACCGGAGCAGCGCGTGGTGCTGACGCCGGAAACGGCAATGGCACTGCGCGGCATGCTTGAGGGAGTTACGGTCAGAGGAACTGCGAAGCGCGCGCAGTTGGATGGTTATCGCGCGGCGGGCAAAACCGGCACGGCGCAGAAGATCGATCCCGCGACCCGGACTTACTCAAAAACAAAGTTTATCGGATCGTTTGTAGGGTTCGCGCCGGTCAGCAATCCCGCGCTCGTAATCATCGTGGTTATCGACGAGCCCGCCGGCGCGTATCACGGCGGCGACGTGGCGGCGCCCGTGTTTCGCCAAATTGCCGAGCAGATGTTGCCGGATCTCGATGTGATGCCGGACACGAAGTTCGAGGCAATCCCGGATTTGATTGCCAGGGTTTCGCCGATGGCTGCCGGGAAGGTCGCCGAAACCCAGCAGGCATCCGACGAGCAACGCCAGGCAACTTTGCCAAGGGTTACGTCACGCGACGGTAAAGCCGAAATGCGCGAAGTGATTTACGCCGCGGCCACGAAGCGCGGGGCGCTGATGCCCGACTTGCGCGGTCAGAGCGTGCGCGACGTCGCGCGGTTGTGCGCTCAGTTGGGCCTGAAACTTGAGGCGCACGGTGATGGCCGGGCGACGCGGCAAGCGCCGGATCCGGGATGGGAAATTGATGCGGGACAAGTAGTGCGCGTGGATTTTGAACGTAGAAACTGAGCAGTTTTCTGGAGTTGTTTAGAAGCGGGCTACGGCCCGCTTGGTCGGGCAGTAGCCCGGCCCTAAACGATGGCAAGTTTTCCCGGATGGCAAGTTTCCCGGATGGCAAGTCAGAAAAGTAAAGGATAAGATGATCCCCCACCATCGAAGCCCTAACCCCCGTTTTGAAAAAGATGTCAGGTTGAGAGTCGACGCGTGTAGAAGGCGACTGCGACGAATTCGCTCAAAGCGTAGCGTCGAGCACGCCGAGCATGCAGCGGCAGCGCCGGCCCGGTCTGAAATCGCGAATTCGAACTTGAAGGGAACACAGACTGAAGTCTGTGCCACTAACGAAGGTTGAACCTGAGAACTGCGGCAGCATTGATGGGCGCGACGGCGGAAGGCTGGAACGCCGAGTTGTTTGACAAACAAATAAGAAATTTCACCATCGACTCCCGGTCGGCAACGGAAGGCGAATTGTTTTTCGCTCTATCGCAGCCTGATTACGAACGGGCGGGCTTCAATGGCACCTTCGCTGATGCGCACGATTTCATTGCCGGCGCGTTTGCGCGTGGCGCCATTGCCGCGGTGGCGCGGCGCGATCGGGCCACAACGGATCCGGCGCTGGCGGTCTTCGGCGATCGCTTGTTGTTGGTTGATGACGCGATTGCTGCACTGCAAACGCTGGCCCGCAAGGTCTACGAACAGTGGGCCCGCCCGGTTATCGGCATCACGGGAAGTGCGGGAAAGACCACCGCTAAAGAATTGACCGCGCACATTCTGCTAAGCACCGGACGGCGCGTGCTGAAGAGCGAGCGGAACTATAACAACGGACTGGGTCTGCCACTTTCCGTGCTGCAGATGGTCAGCGCCGGCCATGCGCCTGATGACTATGACCTCGCGGTGCTCGAGATGGGGATGTCTTCGCCCACGCATGAGATTCGGCGGTTGTGCGAAATAACAGCGCCGGATGTGGGAGTGGAATTGCTGGTGGCGCCGGTGCATCTGGAGTATCTCGGCTCCATCGAAAATATCGCGGCGGCGAAAGCAGAGTTGATTGAGGGCTTGAAGCCCGGTGGCACGGCGGTGCTGAACGCTGACGACAAATTTGTGATGGCGATGCGCGCAAAACATCGCGGGCCGGTCATCACTTTTGGAATTGAAAACGCGGCTGACGTGACGGCAACGGAGATCAGCACCCAGCGCTTTGGCTTGATTAGATTTCGACTTCGGACGCCGCTGGGAGAGGCAGCAACTGAGTTGCCGATGACGGGCCGCCACAACCTTATGAACGCCCTCGCGGCGGCAGCGGCGGTCACTGCTCTTCATGTCAGCGCGGAGGAAATTGCAGCGGCCTTGAACACCGCTGTGCCGCCGCACATGCGAGGCGAAGTCCTCGATTTTGCGGCCGGCTTTACGGTGGTTGATGATTCGTACAACTCGAACCCGCGCTCTTTGTTGAGCATGGCCCGGGCGGTGGCTGACGCCGGGGAAAACGTGCAGCGACGGATCGTTTTGGCGGGAGAAATGATGGAGCTGGGACCGCAGAGCGCAGAAATGCATCGCGCCGCCGGCAGCGAGATTGCGAGTCTGAGAATTGATGTGTTGTGGGGAATTCGCGGTCAAGCTCAGGAGATAGTTGCGGGCGCTGCCGGGCAGGGAATGAAGACAACGAAGTTCTTTGCGACTTCTGACGATGCGGCAGCCGAGCTGATTGGCCAACTTCGTCCCGGCGATCTCGTGCTGATAAAAGGCTCACGCAGTGTAGAGACGGACCGAGTCATCAGCGCCCTGCGCAGCCGCTTTCCATTGGTTGGTGAGGATCAGGAGGTTTGAGTCGCGACAACACCTTGGCGTGCGGCGGCTTGGCGCCGTGTTGGTCTTGTTTTCACTACATGAGTTTAAGACGAAACCAGACGGCAGATAAGGGAACGTTGGCCAAAGCGGCGTCAGGCCGCCGCACTCCAAAGCGGAAAAAATGATCTACTACATCTTTTTTGAGCTGCTGTATGGCCGCTACAAGGATCATGAGTCGCTTCTGGTCAAGGGCCTGAACGTTTTTCAGTACGTAACGTTTCGCACCGCCTATGCGACGATTACGGCGCTGCTGATTTCTTTGTTGTTTGGTGGCCGGGCAATCCGCGCGCTGCAAAAATGGAATATTGGGCAGCAAATCCGCGAAGAAGGCCCGCAAGCGCACATGGCCAAGCGCGGTACGCCGACGATGGGCGGCATTTTGATCATCGCGTCGGTACTGATTTCGACTTTGTTGTGGGCGCGACTGTCCAGTGTCTACGTTTGGATCACGGTGGTGGCCACGCTGGGTTTCGGCGCCATCGGTTTCATGGATGATTACCGGAAGATGGCGCGGCAGCGCAGCCTGGGCCTGACCGGAAAACAAAAAATGGCCGCGCAAATCGCGATTGCGATCGGCGTATGGGCTGTGCTTTTCATTTCCACGAAATACTTCGCGACGAAGTATTCGTGGAATGTCAGCATCCCGTTCATCAAGGCTACCGCGGTGCCCGACGGAGTTAGTTACATTGGGCCGTGGCTTTATCTGGTCCTGATCGTCGTAGTGCTGGTCGGGTGGACCAATGCGGTGAACCTGACGGACGGCCTGGACGGCTTGGCTATCAGCGTGACGTTCATCGCGATGGCCGCGCTGACGGCCTTCACATATTTGATTAGTGATTCGCGTTGGACCAAGTATCTGGATCTAACGCATCGACCTGAAGCAGCGGAGTTGACGGTTTTTTGTGGCGCGATGGTTGGCGCCAGCCTGGGATTTCTTTGGTTCAATGCGCCGCCGGCCCAGGTTTTCATGGGCGACGTCGGCAGTCTGGCAATTGGCGGCGCCATTGGAACGATCGGTGTACTGACCAAGCAGGAGCTGATCCTGGTAATGGTCGGCGGCGTTTTCGTAATCGAGGCGCTGTCGGTGATGTTGCAGGTGAGCTTTTTCAAGATGACCAAAGCCAGTACCGGAACCGGGCGGCGGCTGTTTCGCATGACGCCGTTGCATCATCATTTTGAAATGCAGGACTGGAAGGAATCGAAGATTGTCTTCCGCTTCCTGATCCTGGCGATTTTATTTGCGTTGCTCAGTCTCTCGACTTTGAAACTGCGCTGAAGAGTCCCAGGTTTCAGGTTTCAAGTTTCAGGTTGGTTGCAGCGCGCTCAAACCTGAAACCTTAAACCTTAAACCTGAAACTTGAAACCTGAAACTTGGAAGACTTTGGAACTTGCGGGTAGAAAAGTGCTGGTGATGGGAGCGGCCCGCAGTGGGATTGCGAGCGCACACTTTCTGGCCCAGCGCGGCGCCGTGGTGGCGCTGAACGATCGCAAACCATTGGAGGAGTGGCCGGCCGCGGCGCAAGCGCTGAAGTCAGAAGGCGTCGGCTGTATCGCCGGGGAGTTGCCTTCCTGGCTGCTGGATCAGATCGACCTGGTGGTGATCAGTCCCGGCGTTCCGACGAAGACCATTCCGATGCGGTATGTGGAACGCGCCGGCGCCGAGGTGATCGGCGAGATTGAACTGGCCTCGCGGTTTTTGCAGGGCCGCATCGTTGCCATAACGGGAACGAACGGCAAGACGACTACGACGACGTTGGTAGGCACAATGTTGAAAGACGCCGGCATGACAGTCCAGGTGGGTGGCAACATCGGCACGCCGTTGATCTCCTTCGTGGGTTCATCGCGGCCCGACGGTTGGACCGTGGTTGAAGTTTCCAGTTTTCAACTGGAGACGACGGTTGACTTTCATCCGACCGTGGCTGCCGTGCTGAACGTTACGCCTAACCACATGGACCGCTACGAGACTTTGAACGATTATGCCGCGGCCAAGCACCGGATTTTTCGGAATCAGACGCCGGGCGATATTGCGATCCTGAACGCTGATGACGAAATAGTTTCGTCGTGGGCCAGCGGACTTCGCGCGCATGTTACGCGCATCAGCACGACGAAGGAGTTGGAAGAAGGTCTTTTTCTCCGCGGCGGCAACGAGCTGGTGTCGCGCACGGCTGATGGCGAGCGGGTGCTGGCGACGCGGGACGAAATGCAACTGAAGGGCCTGCATAATGTTGAGAATGTACTGACGGCGCTGGCTGCCGGTTTGGCGTGCGGCGCGGATCCGGAGTCGCTACGGCGCACCATTCGTGAGTTTCAACCCGTGGAGCATCGTCTGGAGCGGGTCGCCGAAATATCCGGCGTGCGTTTCTATAATGACTCTAAAGCGACCAGCGTTGACGCCACGATGAAAGCGCTTGAGGCTTTTGCAGATGACACGGGCAAAGTGGTTCTGATTATTGGCGGCCGGGGAAAACAAGCGCCTTACACGCCGCTCGCGCCGCTCGTGCGAGCAAAGGCGCGCAAGTTAATCCTGATTGGCGAAGACGCCGACAACGTCGCCAGGGATTTGGAAACCGAAGCGCCGGTTGAGCGCGCGGGAGATATGGGCGACGCCGTGCGCCGCGCCTTTGCCGCAGCCGAGCCCGGCGACATTGTGCTACTAGCGCCGGCATGCGCGAGTTTCGATATGTTCGATAGCTTCGAGCATCGGGGAAGGGAATTTAAAAAAGAAGTTTCGAGTTTCGAGTTTCGAGTTTCGAGTTCGGATGACACTAAGGGCTAGAGACTGGGGACCAGAGAAATGGGGAACCGTAAACCGTAAACCGTAAACCGAATACCGTAAACAGAAAACTCGAAACTCGAAACTCGAAACTGATTTTCGCATGGCTAGAAAATTACAAGCTGACAAGTGGTTGTTTGCCTCAGTCATAGCGCTGGCGCTATTCGGTATCGTCATGGTTTACAGCGCCTCCGCGGTCATCGCCACGGGGGAAAAGCACAGCCAGTTTTATTATGTGATCAAACAAGCCATCTGGACGTTCATCGGTTTCGGGGCGATGGCCCTCGCGACGCAGTTTGATTATCAAAAACTACGAAACCGGCGCCTGGTCTACGGGCTGCTGATTGTTACTGTGCTGATGCTGCTGGCTGTGTTTGCCTTTCCCAGCATCAACGGCGCGCATCGCTGGATCCGTTACAAGGGTTTAGGAATTCAGCCTTCGGAAGTTGCCAAGTTAGCGTTCGTGATTTTTCTCGCTTACTTCCTGGAGAAGCGAGCGGGTGATGAAACTTCTTTTTGGCGCACTCTCGTGCCGTGTCTTTGCGTCATGGGCGTGCTGGCGGCATTGATTCTGAAAGAGCCGGATTTGGGCACCGCGATGATGCTGGCGATTGTTTGCTTTGGCGTTTGTTACGCGGCCGGCGTGAGGGTGCGACACTTGGCAATCGTCTCGCTGCCCATGTTGTTCGTAGTCGGGTGCATGCTGATTTTCAGCCCGTTTCGCCGGGGACGAATCATCGCTTTCCTAGATCCCTGGGCCGATCCGCTGGGCAAAGGTTACCAGGTCGTGCAGTCGCTGATCTCAATTGGATCGGGCGGGCCGCGGGGACTTGGGTTTGCGCAAGGCAAGCAGAAGATGTTTTTTCTTCCGTTCGCGCACTCGGATTTTATTTTTGCAGTGGTAGGGGAAGAGTTGGGCCTGCTTGGCGGTTTGGTCGTCGTGCTGGTCTTTGCCGTTTTTCTGTGGCGCGGAATGCGGGCCGCGTTGCGCGCGCCCGATCGGTTCGGCATGCTGCTCGGTTTGGGGATTGTCGTGGGAATCGTGGCCCAGGCCTTATTTAACATCAGCGTGGCAATTGCGCTATTGCCTGCCAAAGGAATTCCGCTCCCGTTCATTTCTTATGGCGGCTCGTCGCTGGTGCCGACGCTGGCGGCGGCGGGATTGCTTTTGAATATTTCGCAGTATGCGAATCTGACAAACGATCCGGCGTTGCTGCGATCCGGTAAGGCGGCGGCTCGAAAAGTCCGCGCCACGGTGGGCCAGAATATTCCGGCCGGTCTGCGCCTGCCGGCGTCGGCGCGGCAGGGATAACTAGATGCGCGTGCTGATTGCGGCCGGCGGCACCGGAGGCCACATTTACCCCGGCATCGCGGTGGCCCACGAAGTATTCCGGCGCGATCCGAACTCGAAAGTGCGGTTCGTCGGCACGGCCAGAGGATTGGAAGCGCGGTTGATACCGCAATCGGGTTTCGAACTTTCGCTCATTGAAAGTGCGGGTTTAAAAAATGTCAGTACGGTGGCGCGTTTGCGGGCGCTGGCCGTGCTGCCGAAAAGCTTCATCGCGGCCCGCCGCGTAATACGCGAGTTTCAACCGGATATCGTAGTCGGCGCGGGAGGTTACGTTTCCGGACCGGTGCTGTTGATGGCGGCGTTCATGAAGTTGCCGACCCTGGTGATGGATTCGAACGCGTTGCCGGGGTGGACCAACCGCAAGTTGGCGCGCGTCGTGGATCGGGCCGCGGTATCGTTCGCGGAAGCATTGCCATATTTTCGCGGAAAGGGCGTCCTGACAGGAAATCCGGTCCGCAGTGAGTTCTTTGAGATTCCACGACGGCATCGTGAACCGGGCGAGTTGTCCTTGCTGGTGTTCGGCGGATCGCAGGGCGCGCGGGCCATCAACGAAGCCATGGTAGCGGCGCTGCCTGGTTTACAAGCGCAGCAGAGTGTTTTGCGAATCACGCATCAAACCGGCGAGAGCGATTATGAAAAAGTTTTAGCCGGTTACGCCGGAGCCGGTTGGATGGCAAACGCCGACGTCAGAAAGTATATCGATGACATGGTCACATCGTTTGCTGCCGCTGATTTGGTAATTTGCCGCGCCGGCGCCACGACCAGTGCGGAACTGGTGGCTGCGGGAAAAGCGGCGATCATGATTCCGTTCCCGCTCGCGGCCGACGATCACCAGCGACGGAATGCTGAAGCTTTGCAAGCGGGCGGTGCGGCCCGGATGATTTTGCAACGGGATTTGACCGGGGAAAAACTTGCGCAGGAGATTCTGAGATTGAGTTCAAATCCGAACGCGATTCCGCAGATGGAAGACGCCAGCCGCTCGTTGGCGCGCCGGGACGCAGCGACTGCGACGGTGGATTTGATGGAAGAAGTGGCGGGTGGGCCAGACGGCAGTCGGCAGGAGCAGTCGGCAGGACAACCTGAAACCTAAATTGAGATCTTAGATCGCGAAAACAAGGAACTAAATACAAAGCACCAAGAACAAAGAACAAAGAACAAAGAACGAATAACAACTGACCACTAACCAATTTTATGTTTCGTCGCATTCAAATAGTCCATTTCGTCGGTGTTGGCGGCATAGGCATGTCCGGCATCGCAGAGGTGCTCGCGAACCTCGGTTTCTGTGTGTCGGGCTCTGACCAAAAGCGCTCCGAAACAACCGATCGGTTGGAACTGCTGGGCGTTGATTTTAAGGAGGGCCACCGCGCGGAGAACATCGGCAATTGTCATGTGGTGGTGCGCTCGACGGCAGTGCGGGATGACAATCCGGAAATTGTGGAGGCGCGACGCCGGCTGATTCCTGTGATTCCGCGCGCGGAAATGCTGGCTGAATTAATGCGTCTGAAGCCTTACTCAGTCGCCGTCGCCGGCTCTCACGGAAAGACGACGACCACGTCAATGGTGGCGACTGTGCTGGGCAGCGCAAATCTTGATCCGACTTTCGTAGTGGGCGGGGTCGTGCGCGCCTATCGTTCGAATGCGCGCCTGGGGAAAAGCGATCTGATGGTGGTCGAAGCCGACGAGAGCGATCGTTCGTTCCTGATGCTGACGCCGACGATTGCGGTCATCACGAACATCGATCGCGAGCACATGGACTACTACCACGACATGGATGACGTCCGTAAGTGCTTCGTGAGTTTCGTTAACAAAGTTCCATTCTATGGAGCCGCCGTCTTGTGCCTCGACGATCCGAACGTCCAGGCCGTTATTCCCAGCGTCGAACGGCGTCACGTGACTTACGGTCTCAGCGCGCAGGCCGACGTTTCCGCCCACGCGATTCAGTTTGATCACGCATTCGGATCAAAGTTTACGGTGTGGCAGGGAGTAGAAGTTATCGGCGACGTCACGTTGCGCGTGCCGGGTCTGCATAACGTTTACAACTCGCTGGCGGCGATCGCGGTCGGTTTGGAATTGCAGGTCCCGTTCGATCAGATCGCGAAGGCGCTCGGCGAATTCACGGGTGCGGACCGTCGCTTCCAGTTTCGCGGGGAAGAGGGCGGCGTGTTGGTGGTCGATGACTATGGTCACCATCCTACCGAGGTGAAAGCGACTTTAGCAGCGGCGAAGATTGCCGCGCCGGACAAACGCATCGTCGTGCTGTTCCAACCACATCGCTACACGCGCACACAAGATCTAATGGAAGAGTTCGCCCGCGCTTTTAATAACGCGGACGTGCTGATGGTCACGGACATTTATGCTGCCAGCGAGAATCCGATTGAGGGCATTGACGCGCAAGTCTTAACCGAACGCATCAAGAGCTACGGTCATAAGAGCGCTGAATACATCGGATCTATTGAGAGTGCGGCGGAAGTCCTGAGCGACAACGTGCGACCGGGCGACCTGGTCATAACGTTGGGAGCGGGCACGATCTATCGGGTTGGTGATGAACTGATTGCGCTTTTGCGGAAACAGGGTGAAGCGAGCCCGGCAACTTCAGATGGTAGTTGAAGACGTAACAGATTTTGATCTCGCCAGGCGCGACCAGGCGATCGAGGAACTCGCCGCGCGTCTGCAGGTGCGTGCCGAACGAGGCCGGCGCTTTGCAGAGTTAACGAGTTTGCGTGTCGGCGGCGCCATCGATTGGGTCATCGCGCCGGAGACCGAAGAGCAGGCGGCCGCCGTGGTCCATGCGCTGGATGAAGCCGGAGTTGCCTGGCGAGCGTTGGGTTCCGGCAGCAACGTGCTGGCCGACGACGAGGATCATCATTACGTGGTGCTGAGTCTCAAAGAATTGAAAGGCGCACCTCGATTCGAAGGCGAGCGAGTCTCAGTGAGTGCGGGTTATTCGCTGCCGCGGTTGTGCATCGATGCGGCGCGAGCCGGCCTGGCCGGCATAGAGGGTTTAGGGGGCATTCCCGGAACGGTCGGGGGAGCATTGTGGATGAATGCCGGCGCGTACGATCACGAAATCGGCACCGTCACTGAGAGTGTGCGAGTTGCACGTGGCGGGCAGGTTGTGGAAGTCCCCGGCAGACAAATCAAGTGGGATTATCGTCACACATCTTTTCAGGAGGGCGAGCTCTTGCTGGGCGCGACGTTGCGACTGCGGCCCGATGATGTCGAAAAGATCCAGGCGCGTATGGAAGATGCCAAGAGCAAACGGATGGCGACACAGCCACATGGATCGCGATCGGCCGGATGTTTCTTCAAGAATCCGCCCGACAGCCCAATCGGCACCGGCAAGATCATCGACGCGATGGGCATGAAAGGATCGCGCCGCGGCGGCGCCGTCGTTTCGCCGAAGCATGCGAACTTCATTGTCACCGAAGGCGATAACGCTCAGGCGGCGGACGCCCTCGCGCTGGCCGAGGAGATTCGCGAACGGGTCAAACGCGAACACGGAATTGAGTTGGAGTATGAAGTGGAACTGTGGCGCTCGCGACCGCTGGTTGGGAAGCAGGCGGCTGAAATCAGTGCCGCGGAGAGTGAATTAAGTGAAGTAAGTACAGCCTGCGATAGCGGGCCGGTCCCGGAAATAGATCAATAGAAAGGCAGACACCCCCGTGAAAGAACAAGTAATAACATCCAGAAGCGGACGTCGCACACCACCGGCCAAGGGCCGTTCCGCCACGTTCACGCAACGTCCCGCGCGTCGTGAAAGCGGCGTCAAGGGCACGGAGCAAAGCAACGTCATGCGCCGCTTGCTGGCCCATGTGCCGCGCGCTGCCAAAGTGGTTCTGGTAATCGCCGCGGCCGTCATGGTTTTCGTGGGATACCGCACGGCGTCATCCGCTTCGTTCTTTCAGGTGCGCCGGGTCGATGTTTCCGGCACGTCGCGTACCTCGCCGGAAGAGGTTGCGAATATCGTGCGGCGCGCTGCCGGCAGAACCGGTGTCTGGCGAGCGGACTTGCCGGGCATCAGTTCAGAGTTGGAGCGGCTGCCGGGGATCAAGACGGCGGTGATAACGCGGGTCCTGCCCGACGGATTGCGTGTACGCATCAGCGAGCGCGTGCCGGCAGGCGTGGTGCGCACTTCCGCCGGCCACTTTGTCTGGATGGACCAGGACGCGGTAACGCTTCGCGACATGGCCCCTACCGATCAGATTCCGCCGTTCTTTATCCGCGGTTGGAATGAAGATGGAACTGCCGAAGCGCGCGCTGAAAATGTCGAGCGGATGCAGAAGTATCTCGAGCTGGCGCGCGAATGGGACGCGGCCGGGCTGGCCGATCGCGTCAGCGAAGTAAATTTGATCGATATCAGAGACATCCGGGCGCAGTTAGCCGGAAATGATTCGCAAATCGAAGTTCGCCTCGGGGGACAGGATTCCGGCACACGCCTGAAGAATGCGTTGAAGACACTTGATGAGTATCGCTCGCTGTCGCAGGGTGGCTTGATCACTTATGTGGACATCACGCAGGGCGTTCGCGCCATCCTGGGGTTCGCGACCGGCGCGCAAATCTCCGCAGCGGGCGATGAAGCGAGAGTCGCGGAAGTTACCGAGCCGGCTGTTCCAGTGAACAAGAAGATTTCGGCAGCAGCCGGTACGAACGGAAATTCCTCCGCGAAACCTGTCGTAAAGCCGGTTACGGATCGCGACGCCAATAAGACGAAGTCACGAGACGAAGCTAAAGCCCTTACCCGATCACGACGCACCGGCTGAGCGCCGGCGAGAAGAAGGAGCAAAGCTTAATGGCCAAACGCGCGCAGCACACCGTGGGATTAGACATCGGCACCAGCAAGGTGACGTGTATCGTCGGCGAGCCCGGTGAAGCAGGCCTGCTCGACATCATTGGTATCGGTGAGTCTGAAGCACGCGGCTTGCGCAAGGGAGTGATCGTTAATCCGGATGCGGCCGTCGATGCGATCAAACGCGCCGTCGAAGAAGCCGAGCGAATGAGCGGCCTGGAAGCTGAAGAGGTAACTATCAACCTGGCGGGGTCACACATTATCGGTTTCAACGGGCAGGCGATAGTTGCGGTATCCGGACGCGATCGGGAAATAGTTGCCGATGATGTGCGGCGCGCGATCGATTCTGCTTGTGCAATTCAACTGCCCGCGGGACGCGAGATTGTGGATCGTCTGCCCCAGGAGTTTATCGTCGACGATCAGGATGGCATCAACGATCCGATCGGCATGATGGGTGCGCGGCTGGCAGTCAAAGTCCACATTGTCACCAGTCCGGTGACGGCCCGTCAGAACGCAATCAACGCGGTAAATCGTGCCGGTCTGGTGGTCGCCGACATGATTCTGGAGCAGCTAGCGGCGGCGGAAGCTTCATTAAGTGAAGATGATAAGGAGTTTGGCGCCGCCCTCGTTGATATCGGAGCGGAAACCACCGGGCTGGTCGTCTACCAGCGCGGTGCCGTGCAGCACACTGCAGTGTTTCCCCTGGGCGGATCGCATTTCACGAACGACATAGCGTTTGGCTTGCGCACTCCGATCCCGGAAGCCGAACGCATCAAGCGCGCCGTCGGTTGCGCCTCCAGCAGTTCGTTATCGGATTCCCAACGAGGCGAGTTGGTCGAAGTGCCGTCCGTTGGTGGGCGCGCGCCGCGTCAACTGTCGCGGCAAATTCTTTGCGACATTCTGCAACCGCGCGCCGAAGAAGTGTTAATGCACGTTGCCGATGAGATCAAAGATTCCGGTTGGGAGCGGCAGTTATCCAGCGGCGTGGTGTTGACCGGCGGTGGCGCGTTGCTCGAAGGCATGGTGGAAATCGCCGAACAGGTTTTTGACGCGCCGGTCCGCCTCGGTTATCCCGAAAGGGACCGTTTTGGAGGGCTCGTCGAAGACATTCAAAGTCCCGGCTGGGCAGCCGCCGCGGGCCTTGCGCTCGTTTCACAGCGGGCACAGACGCTTGAGTTGCGTGCCGGAGCAGTAAAAAGGGGCACTACAGGAAAACTCACGCATTTTGTGTCAAAATTTCGCAATCGTTTCAGTAGTATTATTTGACAAGTTGTTGTATGCTGGCGCGCCGATCGGCACAATATATAGTCCGCAACATATAGACGCCTATGACGGAACCAGCCCAATATAAACGAAAACGGCCCTGGAAGCCTTCCCGCACCGGGAGAGAGGAAGTAAGCATGACCCCAGACGTCCGCGAGCCGGCCAAAGGCATCAATATCTTCATCGATGATGAGCCGCCGATAACCGGCGCGCGCATTAAAGTCATCGGCATCGGCGGGGGCGGCGGCAACGCTGTCAATCGCATGATCGATGCAGGTATTGAGGGCATTGAGTTCCTCGTAGCCAATACCGACCTGCAGGCGCTGAAGCGATCGAAGGCTTCGATCAAGATCCAACTTGGCGGACGGCTCACCAAGGGCCTGGGTGCCGGCGCCGATCCCGGAGTGGGACGCGAAGCCGCGCTCGAAGATACTGAGAAGATCATTGAGGTGCTGGAAGGCGCCGATATGGTTTTTGTAACCACCGGTCTCGGCGGCGGCACGGGAACGGGCGCCGCACCAATCATCGCATCCCTCGCAACGGAATTGAACGCGCTGACCGTCGCTGTAGTTACCAAACCGTTTCATTTCGAAGGTCGGCGCCGAATGATGCAGGCGGAAGAAGGACTGCGTGAGTTGCACGAGTGTGTCGACACCGTCATCACTATTCCCAACGAGCGTCTGCTGCACACCGTTGATAAGAACGCGCCTCTCGGCGAGGCTTTCAAGGTTGCCGATGACGTGTTGCGCCAGGCAGTGCAGGGCATCAGCGATCTAATCACCGTGCCGGGTTTGATCAACCTCGATTTCGCCGATGTGAAAGCTATTATGTCGGGTATGGGAATGGCCTTAATGGGCGCCGGGCGGGCAACGGGTGAAAACCGCGCGATCGAAGCCTGCCAGCAAGCCATCTCGTCGCCGCTGCTTGAAGAGACGACGATTCAGGGTGCGCGCGGCGTGCTTATCAACATCACTGGCGGTCCGGATATGACACTCTATGAAGTGAATGCCGCGTCCTCCGTGATTCGCGAAGCTGCCGATGAAGATGCCAACATCATCTTCGGCGCGGTAATCGATGAAACAATGCGCGACGAGATCAAGATCACTGTCATCGCCACTGGATTTGCGAGTGATGTGGCGCTGATGCAGCCGCCGGTTCCGCAAGTCACATTACCGACCACGCCGCCGCGCTATACCCAACGGCCCGGCGATGACGTCACTCGCCCCGGAGCACACGCAACGCGTTCGGAAGACCTGGACGTGCCGACGTTCATTCGTAAGAAGGCGGATTAGTCGGTGGTCAGTGGTTAGTAGTCAGTTGTTAATTGGTCAGTTGGTACTTTGTACTTCGTACTTTGATGTTTTAGGAACGAAGCACGGAAACCACGTACCAGCGCCCAAAGTACGAAGCCCAAAGTACCAAGCACAAAGCACCAACTGACGACTGACCACTAACTACTGACAACCCTCCGTTCTGCTTTTGCATTTTCCTTTTCCCTCGTGTAGCATGTCCGCCAATCCCTGATATGTAATTACGGATTAAGTTTTCCACTTCTCTCCTCGGAGGCTTTCGCCTGCGAGAGTAAGTAGATATTCCCCATCATGCCCAGATGATGCCGCAATGCGCCTGACAGGGGAGCGCGCGCGTTCCGGCTTAACCGATGGAGGTAGAAGTTACCGTGAATCGTAAACTAATAAGACCAACCCTGGCCGACATAAAAACTCAGAAGGGACGCGAGGTGCAGCCGCAGCGTCCGCGCCAAAATGGAAGCCCGCCGCGCAGTGGTGGTGACAGTTCGCATGCACCGCAAAGACCGGCACAAGCGCCGGCCGCTGTTCAGGTTCGCAAGCGCGTGCCGCCGCCGGCGGAGACTAACGCGGAGATCTTTTATTACAAGAAACAGATCGACGCTCATACTCCCATGGTGCTGGTATTGCAGGACGGCGAAGAGATCGAAGGCACGATCGAATGGTATGACCGCAGCGCCCTCAAAGTGAACCGTAAGGGAGCGCCAAACCTGCTCGTTCTCAAACACAATATCAAGTACATGTTCAAGGTTGAGGACCGCGTCGCGCCGGAACAACCTGCGAGCTAAATCGCGCTGTAATTGCAAAGGGCCGATCACGCACCTATCGGCCCGCTTCGCGTTAAGTCATGGCAGATTTGCCGCACAGCCCGACTCCCAGTAGATTGCGGCGACACCGGCCGCGAATCGGAATCACGATGGGCGACCCCGCGGGAATTGGCCCGGAAGTGGTTCTCAAGGCCGTCGCCGATGAGGAGGTTTTACGCCTCTGCGTACCGCTAATAATCGGAGACGCGCAACTTCTCGCTCACACTGCGCGCACATTGGATTTACAGAGCGGCTACGACATTATTCGCAAAGGCGAGCCGCTGCCTAAACACCTCGACGCGCCCGTCATTTTTCATCTCGACAATATCGGCGGTTACATCGAACCCGGCATCGAGTCCGGCGCAGCCGGCAAGGCAGCCGCCGGTTACATTGAATCGGCCGTGGAGTTGTGCGCCGCCGGCGATATCGATGCTATGGCCACCGCCCCAATCAACAAGCGGGCCCTTTTCCTGGGTGGCTACAGTTTCCCCGGACATACTGAATTCCTGGCCCATCTGACCGGAGCCGAGGACTATGCGATGGGTTTCGTAGCGGAAAACCTGCGCGTAGTCTTGCTGTCCACGCATGTGCCGCTCGCGGAAGCAATCAGGATGGTTAAGCGCGAACGCGTGGAAAAGCGCATCCGGCTCACGCATTACGAGTTGCGTCGCTGGGGCATTGAGCGCCCGCGCTTGGCGGTTGCCGCGCTGAATCCGCACGGGGCCGAAGGAGGTTTGTTCGGCTTTGAAGAGTCATCGGAAATCCTGCCGGCCATCGAATCGTGCCGGATGGCGGATGACATCAACGTGCAGGGGCCGTTTCCCGCGGACACAATTTTCCTGCGCGCGTCGCGCGGCGAGTTCGATGCCGTCGTGGCCTGTTATCATGACCAGGCGATGATCCCGGTGAAGTGTCTTTCGTTTGGCGAGGCCGTTAATGTAACGCTCGGGTTGCCTTTCATTCGCACCTCGGTCGATCATGGAACTGCCTTTGATATCGCGGGCAAGGGATTGGCCGAACACTCCAGCATGGTCGCGGCAATCAGGCTCGCCGCTGAGCTTTCCGCCCGTGCCGGCGAAAATAGTCGCGCTGTCGAAGTTTAATTCGGGCCGTAGCCGGCTGGGCAGTCTTAATAGGGAAAACATGAACGATTCTCGACCGGAAACAAAAGACAACCGCCGCATCATTGTGGCCGACGACGATCCCGCCATCCTCCGTCTGGTTACCACCATCCTGGAGAAGGAAGGTTACACCGTTATTACCGCCAGGGACGGGCGCGAGGCCTATAAGATCCTGCAGGCAGATACCAATTTTACGGCGGCCGTTTTCGATGTAGTGATGCCCCACATCACCGGGCCGGAGCTGGTCCGTTACATGAAAACCGAAAAGCGGTTGATGCGCATTCCAGTGATGATGATGACCGCCGAACAGGATCCGAAACTTTCTTCTGATAGCTTCGCCGCCGGTGCAGTCGTGTTTCTTCCCAAACCATTTACCACCGCTCAACTCCAAATCATGCTGCGCATGTTGATCGGCAAGAGCGGCGGGTAGCTTCTTTAAAACGGAGGGTTCCACCATGACGCGTCGATTCGTGTTTGCTGCGAGTGTTTGCTTGATTGCACTTGCGGGCTTCGCTTTCCTAACGCTCGGGCGCGCCACCGCTGCCGGCGACCTATCTCCGAAAGAGGCACGCAAGGTTATTGCGCGAATGGCCGGCATTGAGCTGCCTTCGGACGCCGTGCGCATCAAAGAAATTTCACCGATGGGAAATTCGGCCGTCGTCGTTGCTCAAGTCGAAACCGCATTTCGCCTGTCGAAAGGCGACGGCGGCCAGTGGCGGGTCGCGGAAATTCGCACTGGCGACCGGAAGTGGGAAGACGTCGACTTGTTGCTGCGTGCACTGAATGCGGAGAAGACAGCCCGCGCTCGCGCTGAAATGGAAACGGTAGCGACGGCCCTCAAAGCTTACGAACGCGAGCGGGGTTCCTATGTAACTTCAGAAAGCCTGGCGGCGCTGATCGATCAACTCAACCCGCGCTACCTGTCCACAGTGATTCGCATCGATCCCTGGCATCAGCCTTATCAATACGAAGGCCGGGGCCGCGCCTTTACCCTCCGCTCCCCGGGCGCAGACGGCAAAGCAAACACCAGCGACGACATTATCGTCACGCAGAGTCCTGGCTGAAACCGATCCAAATCCTCCCACCGCGGGCGGCGATATCAGCGAATCTGTGGATTAATTCCCAAAAATCAAAAATCTTGACGCGCTGTTGCCGCGGGTGTTAGGTTTCGAATGGCCCCATTGGAGCTCCACCCGCGAACGAGGGAATAGTGATTTCCGGACTAAAGCTTTTAATCGCTGACGACTCAGCCACAATTCAAAAAGTCGTTGAGCTCACATTTATAGATGAAGGAATGACGGTGGCGAGTGTCGGTGACGGCGACCAGGCCATCAGTAAGCTTGAAGAGTTCGCGCCTGATGTAGTGCTTGCAGATGTGGTCATGCCCGGGCTTACGGGATACGAAGTCTGCGAAGCGATCAAACATAGCGAGCGATTCCATCACATTCCTGTTATGCTTCTGGTAGGCTCTTTCGAGCCATTCGATGAAGCGGAGGCCCGCCGGGTCGGCGCGGACGATGTCTTGACCAAGCCCTTCCAATCAATTCGACAACTGGTTAATCGCGTGGGCAGTCTCCTCGGGGGCTCCGGCTCTGACAATGAAGCCAACACGCAGAAGCTTTCAACGCTCGGCCTGGACCAGCGGCCGGCCGCCGGATCCGGAAAGGCGGACTCGATAGCCGAAGCGCGTGAAGATGAGCGGCCGCCGGAGGGCGCCGATCATTTAATGAACACAGACGAGTTGGAGCTTACGACGGCCGACACGAAGCCCCTGGAAGAGCGCGAAGAAGAACCCGTCGCCTTTGCCGGTGACGATCTGATGCCCAACCCAATTGTTGAACCGGTCGTCGATATGGCGGAACCGTTATCAGCTGATCGGAGAGAAAGTGATTGGGCCGAAAGCTCATTGCCCGAATCCGCATCAGTAGCAACCGCTTACGAAACTGAGATGCCTTACCTTGTAGAACCTATGCAGCAAACTACGCCACAACCGCGCGCCGCGGACGAATTTGATGACGTGTTGTTAGACCTGGGTGATTTGAATTCGGCGTCCGGGCCGGCTGCAGATGCCGACTCGATTCTGGATTTGGAAGAAGAGCTTCCCGTAGCTGCGTCGCAATTGGATGCGTCGCAACCGGAACTCGCCGGCGCAGGCGCCCTGCCCTCGCCGCCACCGTTCCAGCAGTCATATGAATCGGAGTTTGATCCCGGCTGGTCGGACCGATCCACTCTAACCGACGCGGAAAAACATGCAGTCCTGGATGCAGAGCCTGCCGGCGGTGAACAACCCGCAGCAGCGGAATGGGAGATCGTGCCGTCGCTGATTACAGTCGACGCTCAGTTGGATGAATCCGAGGCCACGCCAGATGCGCCACAGTCGTCGATGGCGCCGCAGGGCGAAGCCGCAGTTGCGTTCGTCACGGAGCCTTCGTCAGCGGGTGAAGTAAGTAGTAGTGATCGTCTTTCCGCATCCGAGATCGACGCAATCGCCCGGCGGGTTGTCGAGCTTATGTCCGACACCGTCGTGCGCGAGATTGCCTGGGAAGTCGTACCCGAACTCGCAGAGCTGATGATCAAACGCCGCCTCGAAGAAGAGAAGTAAGAAAGAGGTCACGTCCTAACGCCTCATTGGGCCGATCGACCGCACCTCATTCCTGGCCGGCTTCCAAATCTTTCGCCTGATTCCTACAACTCATCTCCTAAGTTCCAGACCGACGTTGACTAGCTTCGACGGCGCGGTATAGCCTTACCGCGCAGTCATCTCCCACAGTCTGAACGGAGTTTTCAATGAATACTCTAGTGCACCGCCTCACTCGCAAGGCAAGGCCCCTTTTCCTCCTGGTCATCGCACTATTTGTGCCGGTAGCGGCACTGGCCCAGGAAAACACTTCCGCACAAGCCAAGGCTGTATACGATCAGTTGAAGCCCTTCACCTTAAACGGCGGAGTCGCCGACGTGTCGGGTCTGATCCTGAAGCGGGATCGTCTGGAGATGACTTTCGACGGCACGTTCTACTTCACCGGACGCGTGCAAGGCCGGATCACCGGCGCGGTGTTCATTGGCGCTGGCAAATTCACCGCGGCGGTTCCTCCCAGCGAGTTTGAAAAAGAGAATGTAAGACGATTGCTGGGCGCCGATCTCGTCGATTCAGATTTTAAGACGGCTGTTCTTAGATTCTCAGATGATACGTTCGATGTCATTGGACAGAATCGTCGCGATGGTTCGCCGAGCGATCAAGCACAGAAGCTGGCTACTGAAGCCGAAGCCCGAATGCTGAAGCAGACCGGGGCAAATTTGTCCGCGAGGATTGCGTTGTCCATCCTGAACGACGAGAAGCCCGGTTTCTTTTTCGCCAATTTCGACGGCGGGCGACGCGATCGTTTTACGGCCTTACTTGATTATCAGAGCAGAATTCCGGTAGCGAACTTCGTTCTCAACGGTGGCGAGAAGGGTCTGATTTTCACTTACGATTCGTCCACCAATAACAATGAAATCTGGATGGCCTTTTATGGCGCGGAAGATTACCGGCGCGGAGTTGTCAGCTATGCGGACCTGAACGATCTAATCGATATTGCCCACTACGACATGAACCTTGATCTGCGCGAACATAAAAAGGCTTTGCGCCTGATGGCCCACGTTGAATCGCAAACACGGTTCCCCAACTTGCGCGCTGTCTCGTTCGTCGTGGGCGAGTCGCTGGGTGAATACGAGAGCCAACGACTGAAAAAGCAAATGCGTTTGAAATCGGCCCGGGTGGGTGGCGCCGAGCTGGCCTTTGTTCAGGAGGATTGGGAGGGAGGCTTTACGGTATTCTTGCCGGCTCCGATAGCAGCCGGGCAGAAGCTGGATTTTGACCTCAAGCTCGAAGGCGACTTCATGCAGGACGCGCAGAGTTTTGTCGATCGCTATTACTCACGTTATGACGCGCCGGGCTTTGTTGAAGCCTTTTACCCGAGCTCAACGACGGACTGGTATCCACGGCACGGCTATCTCGATCGGGCCACTCTGGATCTGACTTATCGTCATTCGAAAAAGTTGAAGATCGCCAGTGTGGGAGAACGTTTAAGCGAAGAGTCCGATCCGGAAGATAAGGAGGTCACCGTGACAAAGTACCGGTTCCGACAACCGGTGGCCCTGGCGACTTTCGCTCTTGGTCCTTTTGACCGTCACAAACAGGCGGTGCGCTTTGACAAGGGAGGCAGCGGCGATCCCATCACTGTGGAATTCAACTCACTGCCCGGCTCCATGCTTGCTATCAAGGAAGATTTTATCCTCGCCGAGTTGGACAACTCTCTTCGGTATTTCACTTTGATGTTTGGTAAATATCCCTATCCGGTGTTTGGCGCGGCTTTTCATCCTTTCTTTTACGGCCAGGGCTTTCCCAGCATGCTGATGATCCCCGCCACTGACCGGGCCAGCAAATTCACTTACAGTTTCATCGCGCACGAAACGGCCCACCAGTGGTGGGGCAATATTGTCGCCTGGCGTTCATATCGCGATCAGTGGCTCAGCGAAGGTTTTGCCGAATATTCCGGCATTCTTTACACCGGAGTGAGAAGTGGTAATGGGGCGCGGGATGAGCTGCTGGGCTACTTGCGCCAGTCTTTAAAAGATCCTCCGGAAACGAAAATCGGCCATGGGAAAGGGAGGCTGGTCGATGTCGGCCCGATCATTCTCGGCCATCGTTTAAGCACCAGCAAAACTCAGGGCGCTTACACGACTCTGATTTACAACAAGGGCGCACTGGTTTTGCGCATGCTGCACTTTTTACTCAGCGACCCAACGACCGCCGAAGACAAACCGTTCTTTGACATGATGACTAACTTCGTCAATCGTTATCGCGATCAATATGCGTCGACAGATGACTTTCGCCGCGTCGCGAACGAGCACTTTGCGAAGTCAGCGCTGGGGCGCCGTTACCAGCTCACTAATCTGGATTGGTTTTTCAAAGAGTGGGTCTATCACTCCGAAACGCCTTCCTACAAAATGGAGTATCAGTTGGAGCAACTGCCGGATGGAAAAGTCTTGTTGAAGGGAACGGTAACACAGGAAAACGTGCCGGCTGACTGGTTCATGATCCTGCCGGTGGTGCTTTCATTTGGTAAGCAACAAGCGGGGGCAACGGTCCATGCGTTGGGTCCGAAGGCCGAGTTTCAAATGAAACTACCGGCGCGGCCCACGAAGGTCGAGTTGGATCCGCATCACTGGATTATTTCGGCGGGAACTTCAAGCAACCAAAAGTAGTTTCCGAGGATGATAAATTTGGTAGGGGGGGGCCCCTCCGTGGCCACCCCATTGTAGTTCTTCACAAAAATCAGCCCCGAGTCTCAAGCCTCTAATTCCTTCTTCCCCCCGAAAGCCGCAGCAGGAAGAAAAACAGATTGATAAAGTCCAGGTAGAGCGAGAGCGCGCCCACCACCGCATACGAACCGGTGCGTCCGTCGGGTAGTGCCACCGCCATCTGCTTCAAGCGTTGCGCATCCCACGCTGTCAATCCGGTAAACACCAACACACCGACAACTGAAATCACGAATTGCAGCGCGTCGCTTTGCCAGAAGAAGCCAACGACCGAGGCGAGAATCAAACCGATAAGGCCCATGAACATGAAGTGGCCCAGCCCGGCCAGGCTTCTCTTAGTGACTGTGCCGAAGACTGCTGTGGCGCCGAACATTCCGGCGGTTATCACAAACGTCGAAGCGATCGATGAGCCGGTGTAGATTAATAAGATGACCGACGACGTAACCCCCACGAGGGCTGAATACAGAATGAAGAGGGCTGCGGCAGTCCCGGGCGCCATGCTGTTTACCCTCGCTGATAAATAGAAGACGACACCGAGCTGCGCGAACAGCAAACCCCAGAAGATGATGCGATTCAAGACCAGAGTCTCAAGCAGCGTCTGTGATGTGGAAACTCCAAATGCGGTTATGGCTGTGATCAGTAGACCCGCAAACATCCACGCATAGACTTTCGTCAGAAACGTAGCAACGCGCTCGTCGCTTAGTTCCGCCGGTACAAATGAAGGTTCTTGGGTGTTTGGTTGGTTCCAGCTCATTGTCGTTCCCTCCGCTTTTTCGCTTTTATCCGGTAACGCAGATCAGTTAGCGCCCGTCTCATTATCAATTCGGCCGCAATTTAGATATCCAATTATATCGCGAATTCAAGATTCTCGTATTCTATGATGTCGAGCGGCGGTGCCCTAATTTGGTTTTCTGTAACGCAAACTGTTAGTTTGCGCGCGCGTTGATGAGCTTCACCATCGCAAACTAACGGTTTGCGTTACAAATTAGACGACTACCTGTTTTGGCTAGGGTCGTCCCCTACCTTTCGCGGTATTCTGATTGGCACTGATGGAGAGTAGAGGAGGTCGCCGCCGTGAAAAGGATTGTGCGTGAGACGATCAACATGTTGCTGATTGTCCTGGGGATATTCTCCGCCGCGTTTGGCCTGAAGGGCTTCCTGCTCTCCAGTCGTTTTATCGATGGCGGCGTTACCGGTATCTCCATGCTGCTGGCGGACCAACTCCATCGTCCTCTCTCGATCCTCATACTGGTGATCAATCTTCCTTTCATTGCCCTGGGACTTCGCCAGGTGGGCAGACTCTTTGCGCTCAAAAGCGCCCTGGCGATCGCCGGTCTTTCTCTCTGCCTCGCCTTCGTCAAGTTTCCCGACGTCACACCTGACAAACTATTGACCGCGGTCTTCGGCGGCTTCTTCATCGGCGCCGGCATCGGCCTGGCGATTCGTGGCGGGGCGGTGCTGGACGGAACAGAAATCGCGGCGCTGCTTATCAGCAAGAGCAGCAACCTGCTGAAGGTCGGCGATGTAATCCTGATTCTGAACGTCTTTATCTTTCTGGCCGCGGCCTTCTTCCTTGGTATCGAATCCGCGCTCTACTCGATGCTCACTTACTTTGCTGCTTCCAAGACGATCGATTTTCTGATTCACGGGTTGGAGGAATACACCGGGATCATCATTATCTCGGATCGCAATGATGAGATTCGCATAGCCATCATTCGCGATCTGGAGCGCGGCGTTACAGTTTACAAAGGCCGCGGCGGCCTGACCGACGCGGAGCAGGACATACTGTTTTGCGTTGTGACGCGTCTGGAGATTGGGCGCGTGAAGGGCGTCGTGAACCAGTTCGATGAGAACGCCTTCATCGTCGTGCATCCGCTCGCCGACGCGGCCGGCGGCGTCCTGAAACGCATGCGGCTTCATGCGTAAGCCAGTTTTGTCGAATCCCGTTGTCCGCCTTAACATATCGATTATGAAAGCCATTCAAATATCCCGGGTCGGCGGACCTGAAGTTTTAGAACTCGTCGAGCTGCCCGCGCCGGCACCAAAGCCGAACGAAGCGGTTGTTCAAATCAAAGCCGCAGGCGTGAACTTCATCGACGTCTATTTTCGCGAAGGGCGATATCCGGCGCCGCTGCCTTTGACGTTGGGCCAGGAAGGCGCGGGTGTGGTTGCTGCGATTGGTTCTGAAGTAACAACCGTCGCGGCCGGCGATCGCGTGGCTTACACAGGCGTTCCCGGAGCTTACGCCGAACATGCCGCGGTGCCTGCAGATCGCTTAGTCAGAATTCCCGCCGCTCTCGACTTCAATCTCGCGGCAGCAGCGATGCTTCAGGGAATGACGGCGCATTACCTCACTCACAGCACTTATCCCATTAAGCGGGGTGAGACAGCCCTCATCCATGCGGCCGCCGGCGGCGTCGGCCAACTGTTGGTCCAGATGTGCAAACTCCGGGGCGCGCGCGTAATCGGCACTGCCGGCACCGCGGAAAAGGCCCAGCTCGCACGCGACGCCGGTGCAGATGAAGTGATCATTTACACGGAGCAGGACTTTGAAACTGAAACCAAACGGCTCACCGGCGGCGAGGGAGTGCACGTCGTTTACGACGGAGTAGGGAAGTCGACCTTTGATAAAGATCTCAACGTGTTGCGGCCGCGCGGTTATCTGGTGCTCTTTGGCGGAGCGAGTGGGGCAGTGCCGCCTTTCGATCTGATCAAGCTTTCGCAAAAAGGCTCGTTATTTCTTACTCGCCCGAGCCTGCATCACCACATCCACACGCGCGAGGAACTCGAACAACGCTCCAGCGAAGTGTTGGACCTGGTGACCGCAGGTAAACTAAAACTGCGCATACATCAAACCTATCCGCTCGCCGCAGCCGCCCAAGCCCATCGCGATCTCGAAGGCCGAAAAACTACCGGCAAGCTACTGCTGATTCCATAGCATCCGTCGCGCTGAGTGTCCAAAGTCCAAAGTCCAGAGTCCAAAGTCCCGGTCACTGATCAGTGTTTGACTCGAAGCACACTTCGTCATACCAGGGTCGGGACGTTGGACCTTGGACGTTGGACATTGGACGGAACGGCCCCGCGTAATCTGCAGATAACCCTGCCTCTGTTATTATCCCCGCATGCAAAACAAAGAAATCCGTCTGGCCAGTCGCCCGGCCGGCATGCCCGCTGCTGAAAACTTTCAACTTGTCGATGCTGAGGTGCCGGCGCTTAACGAAGGAGAGTTGCTCGCGCGCACGCTCTACATCTCAGTCGATCCGTATTTGCGTGGCCGTATGCGCGAAGGTCGCTCATACATTCCTCCGTTTGAAGTGGGCCAGGTAATCGAGAGTGGCGGCATCGGTGAAGTGGTGGAATCCCGCAACGACAAGTTTCAAAAGGGAGACATCGTAACCGGCTTGTTTGGCTGGCGTCTTTACAATGTTGCGAAAGGCGATGGCTTGATGAAAGTCCTGCCGGGCATCCCACTCACAACCGCGTTGGGCGTGTTGGGAATGCCGGGGCTGACTGCCTACTTTGGCTTGCTCGACATCGGGCGGCCGGTCGCGGGCGAGACTGTGGTCGTTTCCGGCGCTGCCGGTGCGGTGGGCATTACCGTCTGCCAGATTGCGAAGATCAAAGGCTGCCGCGTGGTTGGAATCGCCGGCAGTGACGAGAAGAACGACTACCTGAAAACAGAACTTGCGGTCGATGCGACCATCAATTACAAGACCGAGGATGTGCGCCAGGCATTGAAAGACGCATGCCCCAAAGGCATCGACGTTTATTTCGACAATGTTGGTGGCGACATCTCGGACGCGCTCATGCCGCTGCTTAATCACGGCGCGCGCATAATCATCTGCGGCCAAATCTCTGTCTACAATCTCGATCGACCCAACGTTGGCCCACGGCCGCAACCTTACCTGCTGGTCAACAGTGCAATGATGCAGGGCTTCATCATTACTGACTACTCCGCGCGTTTTTCCGAAGGCGTAAAGCAAATGGCCCAGTGGCTGACGGAAGGCAAACTGAAGTACGCGGAATCGATCGTCGCAGGATTCGAAAACACACCGAGCGCGTTCATAGGCTTGTTCACCGGCGAGAACCTGGGCAAGCAAATCGTAAAAATCGCCGACGCGTGAGCTAATTCAAAGTTTGAACGAATAAAGAGCGGGGGCAAGCCGCCCTTCCTCACGGCAAGCATTCCAGGTTGATCGTCAGCCTTAGCAGGGTAACTCAACTCAGCTTACCTGCAGTCAGGAAGGGCGGCTTGCCCCCGCTCTTTCGATAACGGCAGCGTTTGTCTTTTTGCATCGCTCTATTGTTTACTACTCACATCAACGCAATAAGGAGACATCATATGCGCCGCGCAACTCTGACCCTCACCTTCCTGGCCACGCTCTTATTGATCAGCTCTTGTTCGAATCCTGCATCCGATAAACCCAAAGCGCTCACTAACGACGTCGCACCGGCCGCACCGACAGCCCCTTCGCCCGCCGCACCAGGCGAAAAGTATTTGATTACAACTGAGAACTCCAAGATCCAATTCCAGGCGTCGAAAGTTACCGGTTCGCACCACGGCTCATTCGAAAAATTCAGCGGCGCAATCGACTACACCGGTAAAGTTGAAACGAGCGGCGTGACTATTAACATCGAAACTGCTTCAGTGAAGACGGACACTCCGGACCTAACAAAGCACCTGCAGACGCCTGACTTCTTTGACGTCGCAAAATTCCCGACTGCGACTTTTACTTCAACTGAGATAAAGCCCAGCTCCGGCATCAACCAAAATCACACTGTCACCGGCAACCTGCAACTGCATGGCGTGACCAAGTCGATCACATTCCCCGCGACGATTTACGTTACCCCTGGCGCCATCACCGTCGAAGCCATCTTCTCGCTCAACCGCAAAGACTTCGGTATCAACTACGCCGGCGCCGCCGACAATCTCATTCGCGACGAAGTAGTGATGGAGTTGCACGTGAAGGCGACGAAGTAAAACAGTGGGCAGTGGGCAGTGAGCAGTGGGCAGTTGTCAGCGCAAGTGAGCGGTTTGCAGTGAGCGATTACAGCGAGTGACGTTGTGTGGTCAGTACCACCCCGGGGTCTTGCGATTGCCGATTTCGGACTTCAGATTGCGGTAGAGCACCAGGAGGCGAAGGTCGAGCGATCCGCCATGCGCCATCCGCAATCCGCAATCCGCAATCGGAAGATGCATCGTGTGCGATCAAATTAACATCCAACACCATATGAGATACCTAATCCTGCTTCTATTTATTCTCAGCGTGGCAACCGCATCTTATTCGCAACTCTCTCCACAGGATTTCCATTCCTACTCGAATCCGCACGAGGTCCGCGTGCGCCATCTCGATCTCGATTGGGACCTTAACTTCGAGAAGAAGATTCTTAAAGGGACCGCGGTCCTGACCATTGACCGCCTGAGCCGGCAAGCCCCTCTGATACTCGACACGCGCCATTTGAACATCGACAAAGTCGAAACTTCCGCAGGCAGTTCAAAGTACGCGACGACCAAGTTCACTGTGGGCCCATCCGACGCAATCCTTGGCGCGCCGCTGACAATCCAGTTGCCACCAAACGCGAAGTTCGTGCGCATCACTTATTCCACGAACCCCGACGCGTCCGGCTTGCAGTGGCTTGAGCCCGCTCAGACCGCCGGCAAGAAAGATCCTTTCATGTTCACGCAGTCGGAATCGATTCACGCGCGCAGTTGGATTCCGTTGCAGGACTCGCCCTTCGTTCGCGTCACCTACACCGCGCGCGTGCGCACGCCGCGCAACCTGCTGGCCGTGATGAGCGCTGAGAACACGCCCAACACACCGCGCGATGGCGACTACAGTTTCCGCATGCCGCAGGCTGTCCCCTCATATTTGATTGCGCTGGCCGTCGGCGATCTCAGTTTCAGATCGATGGGCCCGCGCACCGGTGTCTATGCGGAGCCTTCTGTTGTAGCGAAGGCTGCGAACGAGTTCAGCGATACAGAGAAAATGATCGCCGCCACCGAAAAACTTTACGGCCCATATCGTTGGGGCCGTTACGATCTGCTGGTCCTGCCGCCGAGTTTCCCTTATGGCGGCATGGAGAACCCGCGGCTGACGTTTGCCACGCCCACAGTGCTGGCCGGCGACAAGAGTCTCGTCGCCTTAGTGGCCCATGAGTTGGCCCACTCGTGGTCGGGCAACCTCGTGACCAACGCCACCTGGCGCGACTTCTGGTTGAACGAAGGCTTCACCGTTTACCTCGAGCGGCGAATCCTCGAAACGGTCTACGGCCGCTCGCGCGCAGAGATGGAAGCGGCGCTCGGCTTGCGCGACCTGCGCGAAGAGATTGCGAACCAGGAAGAACGCGACGAAATCTTACACATTGATTTGACGGGTCGCGATCCCGACGCCGGCTCTACCGACATTCCTTATGAAAAGGGCGCCCTCTTCCTGCTTCACCTGGAACAAACATTCGGCCGCACACGTTTCGATCAGTTCCTGCGGAGTTACTTCAATCACTTCGCGTTCCAAAGCATCACGACGGAACAATTCGTCAGTTATTTGAATGCCAACTTGATTGATAAGTATCCGTCGAAGGCGCCGCGTGTGCCGGTTGATGAGTGGATAAACCAGCCCGGCATTCCCGCGTGCGCGCCGAACCCCACGTCCACGGCATTCAGCAAAGTGGAAGAGCACGCCAAGCGCTGGATGCGCGGAGAAGTAAAAGCGTCGGCGATTCCCACGGCGAAATGGACCACGCAGGAGTGGCTGCACTTTCTGCGCTCGCTGCCTGTGACCGGAGAAACTGCCGACCTTACGCTTCCGTACGTGCTGGATCTACAAAAGATGGCGGAGTTGGACCAGGCGTTTCACTTAACGAAATCCGGTAACTCCGAGATCGCTTTCCAGTGGCTGATGATGTCGATCAAGAACCATTACGAGCCCGCGTACCCGCGTCTCGAAGAATTCCTGATGACCATCGGCCGCCGCAAGTTCATCAAACCGTTGTACGATGAGATGGCGACAAGCCCGGAAGGGAAGGAACGCGCGCGCGCCATCTACCGCCGCGCCCGCTCGACCTACCATCCAATCTCAGTAGCGTCGATCGATGAAGTGCTGAAGTGGAAGTCCGATAAATGATTAAGGCCGGGGTGAAGTCAGGACCACACGCGACGAATTAATAATTTGGAAACCTCGTGATCCGTGGTTTGGAAGCACAGCCACTCCACCGACGCTTACGCGTCGAAGAGCCGCTTGCAGACGCGGCATCGATGTGTGAAGTCAGTACCACCAAGCGGCTGGGTCGCCGGCTTTTAACTTCCGCAATCCGCAATCCGCAACCTGCAATCTGCAATCGGTTAGTCTCGACAGCATGAATGAGAGCGAGTGGCCGTTGGTGGTCCAGCCTTCGTTGGAGTAGGTGATGGGGAGATCGATGGCGGTGTCGGCGTCGTCTTCGGCGGCCCAGACGCAACCGGAGACTTGTTCGCAGTGCAACAGATGATGTTCGACGCCGGTGAAGACGCTGCGCCAGTAGCCGCCATAGAGAGTTTTGTAAACAACTCCGCCGGCCTGGATGTAGACGCGGGCGCCTTTGATTATCTTGTAGTTAATGCGGCCCAGTAATTCGAGGACGCTGATTTGTTCGTGAATGCCGGGGGGCGACGGTTCGCGCTGCGTGGATCCGGCGTCGTCATCGAACCAAGGGTCATGGGCAAGCCATGCTTGAGGTTGGTATCGATCCGGCTTCTTGTGATCCACCTTCGCCATCGTTTTGCGAGGTAGTTTATTCCCGAGTGGGGTGGAAAGCTAGATCTAAGTTTCGGGTTTCGAGTTTCGGGTTTCGAGTCAGGAGGGCCTCTCCTTGGAGTGCGCCGGCTTGACGGCGCTTTGGCCATCGTTTGATTACTGAGTCTTAAGATATATAGCAAAGAGCGCCAGCTGAGGGTGGCCAAGGCGGCGGCAAGCCGCCGCACTCCAAGGTGTTGACCCTTGATCGCCAAGCGGCTCTATTTCTCGACAGGGCCAACCCAATCGTGGTACAAGGCGCTGCGAAAAGTTCCTCCTATCCCAGCGCCCAGATTCTGGAGACAAAACATGCAAGCAGTCCCGGCCGTGATTCGCAAGCGACGCGAGCGAACGTTCTACATCTCGATGTCGCTCGCGATATTGATCACAGTCTTTGCCGGCTTCGCGCCCAGCTACTATCTACGGCCTTTTTATACGCCCAGTTCGCTGATGCCTTTGCTGCATTTGCATGGGTTGGTGTTCACGTCATGGCTGGTGTTGTTCATGGTCCAAACAACGCTGGTCGCGGCTCATCGCACCGACATTCACCGGCGGCTGGGAATTGCCGGGGGCGTAATTGCGGTGCTGATGATTGTGGTCGGCGTCGTTACGGCGCTTGTCAGGGCGAAGCAGGGAGCGACGCCGTTGCCGGAAGTCTCGCCGCTTTCCTTCCTGGTGATTCCGCTCGGCGACCTGTTCGTGTTTGCAATCCTGATTGCCGCGGGGTTTTTCTTCCGGCGCCGCCCGGACGTGCACAAGCGTCTGATGATGCTCGCGACGATCTCAATTTTGGGAGCGGCGATCGCGCGGCTGCCGTTTGCGATCATGCAGGCGGGACCGCCGGCGTTCTTCGGATTCACCGACGTGTTCGTGCTGGCTTGTATTGTTTACGACCTGGTAACGCTCAGGCGGGTACATCGCGCGACGGCTTTGGCAGCGTTTCTGATAATCGCGTTACAGCCATTGCGACTGGCGATCGCCGAGACCGGCCCGTGGCTTTCGTTTGCCGGCTGGCTAACGGGTTGGGTTTGAGTTGAATTGGGTCGCACGCAGAGTTCACTAGCGCGAAGCGGTTGCGACCTTCAGCCCAGGGTTGCCGCCGCGGCTCCTGGGTAGCGAAGTTCTCTCTTCTATGCGTGATTACCCAACATAGCCGAAGCGCAACGTTGGGCTGGAGGCCGTAACCGCTTCGCGGTTAGCATTGCGTACTTAGCGCCGGAGCAGGATTAGGATTCCCGCAACGATGCCGAGTATTGCCAGTCCGGTCGTGACTGTGGCCGAGACCTTCACGTTAAGCAGAGGCAAGATTCCAGTCAGTATCAACCACAAGCCAAGTAAAAGCATTCCCAGGTTTCTTCCTGCCAGATTGTTCGTTAGCGCCATTCGATCTCTCCTTTAAGTTAGCTGTAACGCAAACTGTTAGTTTGCGATGGTGAAAAAGATTCAAGCGCGCGCAACCTAACAGTTTGCGTTACGGAAGCCAAGGGGGCGGCCACGGAGTGCCGCCCCTACAATTACGCGTCGGGGCGGAAGATGATGCAGGTCGTGGTGCCGTGCGCGTAGATTTTTCCGTTCGCGTCCACGATCTTTCCTTCGGCAGTGGCGGTCGTGCGTCCGGCATGAATGATGTCGGCTTCGCAACGGACCTCGCCGGTTTCCGCGGACATGGGTCGCAGGTAGTTAACCTTGATCTCGAGTGTTGTGTAGCCGGCGCCGGCGGTCAGCGTCGAATGGACGGCGCACCCCATCGCGGAATCCAAGAGCGTCGCCGCGAGTCCGCCGTGCACGACGCCGATGGGATTGTAATGATACTCGGCGGGCTCGACAGTGAAGACTGCGTGGCCTTCGCTCAGCTCGGCTATCCGAAAATCTAGAAGCAGGCCGATGGGCGGAGGTGGTAATTCACCGGAGATAATCTTATTCAGATATTCCATCCCGCTGAGGCCGTCGGCGGCTTTTGCCAGGGTGCGAGGATCCTGCCAGGTAATGGTGCGCGTGCGCTCGTTGGACATGGGCGAATGATACCAGTGGGCGGTGGGCAGTGGGCAGTTCGCAGTGGGCAGTGGGCAGTGGGCGGTGGGCAGTTCGCAGTGGGCAGTTCGCAGTAGGCAGTTCGCAGTAGACAAAAGTCTATTTTCTGCCGACTGCCGACTGCCGACTGCCCACCGCTCACTGCGACCAGGCGGCCGGCTTGCGTTCCCAGCGATGCTGTTTGAGTTGTTTAAGTAATTCAGCGGGAAGGGGACCGGCGTCGCTGGCTTCGATGTTGGCTTCGACGTGGTGCAGTTTGCGCATGCCCGGAATGATTGTGCTGACCGTTGGATTTGAAAGGATGAAGCGCAGGGCCATCTCCGGCATCGTCATTCGCGTGGAATGTTCCTGGTTCCATTTCCGGAGCAGTTCTTTTAATGCGTCGGCACGTTCAACGCTGGGGATCAGGTTGTCGGGAACGAAATAGGTGCCGCGCCAATCGACCTCGGGCCAGCGGCTTTCCTTCGTTAATGTGCCGGTCAATGTTCCCTCATCAAACGGCACGCGCGCGATCACTGCGACTTTCATTTCATCGCAAGCCGGAAAGAGTTCGTCCTCGGGATTTTGATCGAAGATGTTATAGATGACCTGCACCGAATCGATTTGGCCGGTGCGGACTGCGCGGATTCCGTTCCAGGGTTCCCAGCGGTTGAGACTAATACCGACCGCTTTGATTAAGCCCTGGCTGCGCATGTCGTCGAGTTTGTACAGCCAGCGATCGTCGCGCAGCCAGTTGTCGTCCCAAGTGTGAAACTGCATGAGGTCGAAACTTTCGAGGCCGGCATTTTCGAGACTGCGGTGCACGTACTCTTCAACGTGGTCCGGCGGATAAGACTGTTTCAGGGTGGAATCCGACCGCGCCGGCCACTGCTTGTTCATCGGCGGGATCTTCGTGGCGGTGTACAAGCGCTGGTCGCGATTCGCGCGAACAGTTTGCCCGAGCAATTTCTCGCTGTGCCCGTCGCCATACGCGTAGGCAGTGTCGAAGAAGTTGCAACCAAGTTCCACTGCCGCTTGGAGAGACTGCAGCGACTCCTGATCGTCGGAAGCGGACCAGCTTCCCATGCCCCACATCCCGTAACCGATCTCGCTGACCTGCCAGCCGGTCCGGCCGAATTGTCTGAATTTCATGAGGGGAAGTATACGGCAAAGGGCGAAGAGCCAAGAGCGGGCAGGAGCAAAGAGGAAAGAGCAAAGGGCAAAGGGTAGAGAAAGAGCGGGGGCAAGCCGCCCTTCCTGACTGCAAGTTAGTTAGGTTGAGTTCTGCCTTCTACGGAGGAAGGTCAACCTGGAACACTTGCAGTCAGGAAGGGCGGCTTGCCCCCGCTCTTTTCTCCTGGCTCTTTCCTCTTAGCTGTTAGCCGCCCTCACTGCGTGGCTTTCTTGCTGGCTTCGGCCTTCTTGGCGGTCTCGGCTTTCAACTTCTCACTGGCCCGGGCGAAGTTGGCCGCAAAAGCAGCCGCGTTGGCGTCTTTGTATTGCTGCCCCAGTTTGCTCGCCTTTTCGTAAAGCGGAGTCGCAAGGTCCAGACGGCCTGTCGTTTCGTACGCTTCCGCCAGGCTGTCATAGACATTCGCCGATTCCGGATAGCGTTCGACGTTGCTTTTGAAAATAGCGATGGCTTCATCGGTCTTTTCGCGGCCGAGGGCTTGATAACCGAGTTGATTGACCAGAACTTCGGGAACCGGAATCGCATAACCAAACTTCTGCGACAGCTTCTGATAGTGTTCGTCCGCGCCTTTCAAACCGCCGGCGACGATGCCGGTTGCCGGATCGCGCGGCATCTGCCATCCGTCATAAATTTTTCGCAGACCCGCATAGTGACTACGAAGAACGACCGAGCCGTGATCTTCATCGGTCCACTGCTCGACCTGCGTATCAAAGCCTTTGATCTGGACGGTCGCCAGAAAACGTTTAAAGGCGTCAAAGGACTCGCCGATGTCGCCGGGTTCGTTGCCTAGAGAAACAAAGAGGGTCGCGTTCAATTCCTTGCGTGCTTTCAAAAATTCCTCGGCGCGTTTCAGTGTCGCTTCATCGCTCCATTGCAATGATGGACTGACGGCGATGTACGATTTGAAAAGTTCGGGTTTGGTGATCAGCGCATGGACGACGAAGAGACCGCCCAACGAGTGGCCCGCCAAAGCGCGGTACGGTTGCGTGCGATAATTCTTTTCAATTTCGGGGATCAGTTCGGTTTCGATGAAAGTCAGGAATTTGTCGGCGCCGCCGGCAGTTTTGAATTGTGCCGCGGCTTCTCCGACAGCCTTCGTCGGCGTCAAGTCGCGGGTGCGATCAGTGTTGATGATCCCGACGACGATCATTTCCGACATGCGACCGTTGCGCGCCAGGAATTCAATTGTGCTGGCAGTATGGCCCATGTGCGCGTCGCCATCGGTCATGTAAAGCACGGGGTAGGCGCGTTTGTTCGCTTCATATCCTGGCGGCGTTCGCACCAGGATTACCCGCTCTTCGCCGAGGACGTTGGATTTGACGTTCAGTTTGGCGACTGAACCGCTCTGCGCGAATACCGACGCGCTAAAGAGACTCAGAGCCAGAATCAAACCGAGCAGGCCGGCGGCCCGCGCAAGCACGGTGCGGGATACGGTCAAAGAGGTTTTCATATCGTTCTCCTACTTTTGATTAACACTCAGAAGTTGACGCCAGACAGGTTCGTGGTAACCGCTTCGTTCAGTACGCCGCCCGGGCGCGTAGGGTGGCGTGAATTGTCCGGAGCATCTTCTATAACGTTCGCCAGGGCTGCGGCCAGCGGTTTGTGACGAATAGGCCGCAGCTGGTGATGAATTACGATTGTGAACGGCGAGAGTACCATGGGAAGCTATGATGTGGCTGCTCGTGTTAGATTCTATGAAGAACGGGAAAGCGCCGGAGTCGGTGCGGGAGAATAGGAGACTAGCCGCAGATTTACGCGGATTAACACGGATCAGAAAACAGCAAAATCTGGAAGTTAGCTCAGTAAAAGTGTTTGATCTGCTCAGCGTTTATCTGGGTAAATCCGCGGCTAAAGCGTCCCTCTTCCAAAAGGGAGCGCCCAAGGAGTGACGGCCCTACGAATGTTTGGCATGGCAGAAGTGACTTCACATCCCATCGTGCTCTATGACGGCGTTTGCGGACTCTGCAACCGGCTGACCCAGTTTATTTTGAAACGCGACCATCACGATCGGTTTCGCTTTGCTTCTTTGCAAAGTGAGTTTGCCGACTCATTACTCAAGCGTCACGGCAAAGATGCCAGCGACCTCGATACGTTTTACGTGGTGATCGATTTCGGAGAGCCCGGCGAGCGTCTGCTGTCGCGGTCCGATGGAATTCTTTACGTCGGAACGGCTCTGGGTGGATTTTGGAAGTTGGCGGCCGTGGGCCGTGTCATTCCCAGATTCTTGCGCAATGCGTTTTATGGCCTGGTCGCGCGTAACCGTTATCGCGTATTCGGTAAGTATGAGTCATGCCTGATGCCGGACCCGAAGCATGGTGATAAATTTTTGGAAGACGCTGCTACGGAATGACGTGAGCTAATCACTTGGAAGTACAACAAGATTGTCGGTCGCTTCGCCCCAGCGGGGCGAGATGTTTATAGCCCGGCGGTCTCTGGTTTGGCCCTCAGCTCCGTAGGAGCGCAAGCGCTGCTGCCTGCCGAAGAAGGTTCCATAGTCGGGTTTCGCTCCTAGCGGAGCGAGATCCTGTGTGCTGTGCTGGGAAGCTATAAACATCTCGCTCCTCTGGAGCGAAAAGAATTCAACTGTTGCCGTCATTGGTTGGCGGAACCCTTTGCGTAATAGCCCGGCCGGTGGCGCAGCTTCAACTGATCTCTGGCTAAAGCTGGATTGACGATTTCGATCTGCATGCGCCGATAAGAACCATCTCTTTTCTTGTTGCTGGACATATAGGCAATCAGGTATTGCGAGCGCAGTTCCTGTTCGATTTGGTTGAAGGCGGCTTTCAGGTCAGCTTCGTTCTTTGGAAAAAATGCGCGGCCGCCGGTGCCATCGGCGACGACGCGCAAAGGATCTCTGTTAACCCCGAGCTGCCGGCTATCACCAATTCCAATCGCGTAGATCACCGTTTCAGTTTCGATTGCCTGATTAATTGCAGTGGCGCGCGCGATCCGGCTGCTGGTGTCGTAACCATCGGTCAGCAAAATGATCGCCCGCCTTCGCTTTCCTGAACCGGGTCCCAGAATGCGGCCGGCAGTAAGCGTAACTGCATCCCAAATCGCAGTGGACCCTTCGCGGGCGACGGCCATTCCGGGTCGATCGGCGATGCCGCTGATGGGAGGGCCAGAACCCAGATACGTTGGCATCGCTACATCCACTCGCTCCAGCGCCTGGTAAATCCCGATCACGTTGCTGGTGAGCGCTTGCTCGACAAACGCGCGATCGGTGAAGGGAATAATCGCGGCCTCATCATGTTTTGATCGCAGGATGGTTTCAATGAAGGAACGGGCCGCGCCCTTTTCCTGTGATAGGGTGCGCTCCTCCGAGCCACTCACATCGATTAGAAAAGCGAGCGAGAGCGGGCGATCGGTTTCACGTTGGAACGTAAACAACTGTTGCGGCACGCCATCCTCAAGCACACGCAAATCTTCCTGACGCAAAGTCGTCATGAAGTGGTTTTGCCTATCAGTAGCGATGAAAAGCAGGTTTGTGAGGTCGCTTTCGACGCGAATGACGTCGTCGTCCTGGTTGGCGGGAGTTTGCGCAGCCGCCAATCCCGCGAAGGCGCTGCAATTGATTGAGCAAAATAGAACGAGGCAAATTAGGAAGTGTGCTGATTTCATAGAAGAATGTAAGAGGTCGGTAGAGCGCCCCGCGTTGTCCGAACTGAAAGGCCAGGAAAGCGACAACCCTCTCATTAACACCTGACTTCAGCCAGGGGTCCGTATGCTAGCTGCTGAACCGTTTCAACGGTTTATCGGCTAAACCGTTGAATGGTTACTAAAGTGATCCGACATTCGATCACCGCACTGAAGTGCGGTGTTAATGAGATTTGGTACATAGTCCCCCATCAAGATGAAAACATTCGGCCGTTGCCTTACAATGAAATAACACTGAATCGATTCAAGCTTTCATCCAAACTTCAGACCCATGCCAACTGATCAGACAATGACAGAGATTCCGAAAACTTACGATCCGCAGCAAGCGGAGCAGAGTCACTACTCGCGTTGGGAAGAGCAGGGCTATTTTGCTCCTGAAATCAACAAAGATCCGAACGCGCCCGTCTTCTCAATCGTTATTCCGCCGCCGAATGTTACCGGCTCGTTGCACATGGGCCATGCGCTGCAACACACGATGATGGACGTGTTGACGCGCCACAAGCGTATGTGCGGCTATCGCACCTTGTGGTTGCCGGGGATGGACCACGCGGGAATCTCGACGCAGCTGGTGGTGAGCCGCGAGCTGAAAAAGGAAAAACTAACCCGGCACGATCTGGGACGCGAAAAATTCGTCGAACGCGTCTGGCAGTGGAAAGCGGAGTCGGGCGGACAAATCACACGGCAGATGCGACGCGAGGGCGCCAGTGTCGATTGGTCGCGCGAACGTTTCACGATGGACGAAGGATTATCGCGCGCCGTACGCGAAGTTTTTGTCCGGCTTTACGAGCAAGGCCATCTCTATCGCGGCGCCCGCATCGTTAACTGGTGTCCGACCGATCAGACGGTGCTGTCGGATCTGGAAGTGGACAAAACACCGCACAAGGGCCAGCTCTATTACCTGCAATATCCTTTGAAAGACGACGACACGCGGCGGATAACCGTTGCCACCACGCGGCCGGAAACGATGTTGGGAGACACGGCGGTGGCGGTGAATCCGGATGATGAACGCTATCGCGATCTGGTGGGTCAATTCGTGCTTCTGCCATTGACCGGCCGCGAGATTCCAGTGATTGCCGATGAATATGTTGATCCTCAATTCGGCACCGGCGCCGTGAAAATTACACCGGCGCACGACGCGAACGATTACGAGATGGGTGTGCGCCACGGATTGCCGCAGGTCTTTGTTATCGATCAAAACGCGCGGATGACGGCGGATGCCGGTGAAGAGTTTGCCGGCCTCGATCGTTATAAGGCCCGCGAGAAGGTAGTCGAAAAGTTTCAAGAGCTGGGATTGCTGGAAAAGGTTGATGAGTACGAATTCTCAATCTCAAAATGTGAGCGCTGCAAAACCGTGATCGAGCCGCTGATTTCAACCCAGTGGTTTGTGCGTATGGATGAATTGCGTGAACTGGCTTTGGACTTCAAACGTGACAAGGGCTTGCCGCGTTTCGTGCCGGAGTCGTACGAGAAAGTCTATACGAACTGGTTGGAGAACCTGCGCGATTGGACCATCTCGCGCCAGTTGTGGTGGGGTCACCAGATTCCGGCGTGGTACGACGAGGACGGCAACGTCTACGTCGCGCGTGATGGACAGGAAGCGCGCGCGAAAGCCGGTACGGACCATCTGACACAGGATCCTGATGTACTCGACACCTGGTTTTCCTCAGCATTATGGCCGTTTTCAACGTTGGGGTGGCCGGACGAGACGGAGGATTTGCGCACGTTCTATCCCACTTCAGTGCTGGTCACGGCGCGCGACATCATTTTTCTGTGGGTATCGCGGATGATGATGGAAGGTTTGAAGTTCGCCGGTAGCGAACCATTCGCTAATGTTTTCGTGACCGGAACTATCCTCGACAAGCATGGCCAGCGGATGTCGAAGACGAAGATGAACGGCGTCGATCCGCTCGAAGTGTTTGATAAGTTTGGCGTAGACGCGACCCGGATCATGCTCGCTTCAGTGGGCACCACCGACATGCGCTGGAACGACAAGCAGGTCGAGTCTTATCGAAACTTTGCCAATAAGATTTGGAACGCCGCGCGCTTCTGCCTGATGAACGCGGAAGGCAGCGAGGTCGCAGGGAATCCTTTTGAAGGTCAGCGCACGCTGCCGCTGCACGATCGTTGGATCCTTTCGCGGCTAAACAAAACTGCGCGCGACGTCAACACGGCGTTGGCCAACTACGGGTTTCATGAAGCGGTGCAGACGCTTTATCACTTTTTCTGGGATGACTTTTGCGATTGGTACATTGAACTGACGAAAGCGAACATCACTGCGGCCGAGGATTCCCCGGAGCGCAGCGACGCGCGCGCGCGGATCATTTGGGTCCTGGAGCAGTCGTTGCGGTTGTTGCATCCGTTCATGCCCTACATTACTGAGGACCTGTGGCAGCGCTTGCCGGTCAAACATTCAGAGCTGCTGCATAATGCCTACCGCGACGCGGCGCCGACTATCATGCTGGCTAGTTATCCCCAGGCGAATTCGAACTTGATTGATGAGCGGGTTGAGGGCGAGATGCAAGCCGTGATCGAATTAGTCACGCGGGTTCGGAACATTCGCTCGGAGATGAATATCAAACCAGGCGATCGCGTTCCGGTTCTAATCGGCGCGGATGATGAACAATTGCGTTCGGCCTTCACGGCTAACACCGATCAGATCGCCCGGTTGGCGCGCGCTTCCAGCGTTTCCGTCAGTGCGCGTCTCGTGGCGCCACAGGCTGCGGCCCGCGCGGCGCTCACCGGCGGCGCGGAATTGGCCGTACCGTTGGAGGGTCTGATCGATTTTGAACAAGAACGCGCGCGGCTGAATCGCGACCGCGATAAGTTGCAGGCGGAAGCAACAAAGCTGGAAACGCAGCTCGCCAACCCGCAATTCGTGGAGCGGGCGCCGGAAGAGAAAGTTACTGAAGCCCGGGCGCGAATAGCTGACATTCAAAAACGCATGACCGTCTTGGCGGAAACAATTGAGGGCCTGAAATGAACTGGCTGGATGAAGGCTCGCTTTATTCATCGATCTCGATTTTCCTGCGCGAGGATCTGGGACGGGGCGATCTGACTACCCAGGTCACTATTGCGCGCAATACTAGAGCGCGCGGCCGTTTTCTCGCGGGCGAAAAAATGATCGTCGCCGGCCTCGAAGCTGCGGAAGAAGTCTTCGTAACGCTCGACCCGCAACAACAAATCGAAGCGTTTGCAGCCGATGGCGAAGAGATTGAAGCGGGAAAAGTGATCGCCCGGGCGAGCGGTTTCGCCGACGTGATGCTTGCGGGCGAGCGCGTGGCCTTGAACCTGTTGCAGCATCTTTCCGGGATCGCGACACTCACGCGGGAGTACGTGCGCGCGGTCGAAGGCACTGGGGCCCACATCATCGACACGCGAAAGACTACACCGGGTCTGCGCATGTTGGAGAAGTACGCGGTGTTGCTGGGCGGCGGCCGTAATAATCGCTACGGGTTGGACGATGGCGTACTGATCAAGGCGAACCACGCGGCGATTACCGGCGGAGTGGGAGCGGCAGTAAAAGCTGCCCGCGAAAAAGTGGCCCATCTGCATAAGATCACGGCGCAGGTTTCCAACGAGCGCGATCTTCGCGAAGCCATTGAAAACGGCGCGGATGTATTGTCCATTGAAGGCCAGTCCCCGGCAGAGACCGCACGACTCGCAACTATTGCTCGCGAGTTGGCGCCTGCTGTTGTGTTGGAGGCTTCAGGCAAAATCAGTCTGGAAAATGTGCGCGCCTATGCTGAGGCCGGCGTGCAACTGATAAGCATCGGACTGCTCACCAGCTCGGCTCGGCCTGTGGATATCAGTTTTCAAATCCAGTCCTATTAACACTTGGTAGGTTTTTTTCTCCCCTCTCCGCAAGCGCAGAGGGGGAATGGGGAAGAGGTTGCCGGCGCGAAACCCCACCCCTAACCTCTCCCAGTCTACGTGGGGGGGGCAGAAAGTAAGGCCAATCTGGAGTCTCCCCCATAACTGGTTTTTTGTAAGCCCCAAACTGTTAATTTGCGCGCAAGAAATGCTAGGCACAATCGCAAACTAACAGTGTGCCTTACCTCTTATTACTGTGCTCAAGCCTAAGCAAACCTGGCGCGAAGTGAAACTCCGCGAGCGCGCGCACCGTGCGTTGGTGCGGCAGCTTGCATATCAGGAGCAGAAGAGTCGCCAACTGCAGGGCCGCGAGCGAGACACGATCGCCGGCATGATGATCGCCTCGCGGCACGTGCGCGCTTTGCTGGAGGAGGTGCACCCGATTCCCTCCGACGCGGCTGTCCTGGAAGTCGGCAGCGGAGCGCATGGCCTCATCTTTTATTTCGGCGGGCGCGGCGTGGGAGTTGATCCTTTGGCAGTTTCCTACGCCTCGCTCTTTCCCATGTGGCAAGAGGACGTGGCTACCGTGGCTGCGGTCGGAGAGCGTCTACCGTTCGCGGATGGCGCTTTCGACGTAGTCCTTTGCGACAATGTCGTGGACCATGCGGAATCGCCGGCGCAAATTGCGGCGGAACTCAGTCGCGTGCTCGCGCCCGGCGGATTACTTTACTTCACGGTAAACATTCATCACCCAATGTACGCCGTTGCAGCGGAACTGCATTCCGTCTGGAACGCTTTGGGAATCAAATACGAGATCCGTCCCTTCGCGGATCACACCGTCCATCTGACGCTCGAGGCGGCGAAAGCCCTCTTCAAAGACTTGCCGGTGCGAATCGTTAGCGAGACTGATGACGTTGCGGAGGCGCGGCGCCTGGCGCGTAACATCCACGGCGGCGGTGCGATGGATAAGTTAAGAAGCAAATTCTTCAAGAACGCCTCATACCGGTTAATTGCCATGCGTGAACTGCCTGCGGGCTAATGAAGCTGGCTTTTAGATAAAAGAGCGGGGCAAGCCGCCCTTCCTGACTGCAGCTAAGAAGCGTTGAGTCTGAGCATGAACTTGAGTATCAAAGTTCAACTGAAAATACTTGCAGTCAGGAAGGGCGGCTTGCCCCCGCTTTTTTAGTTTCGCAGTTGACACTAGAGTTATGGTCCGCAACTTAACCATTTTGGCCCGGTTTGTGGAACTTACCTTCGCTGCCCAACGTGTAACCAACTTGTAACTGGGGCATCGCTATGAGAGCTTGTACGCATCAAGGACAAGGCGTATCTTTGGAGCATTCTTGCGACATATTTGCCGGAGGTAGTAGATGCAGAATCAACTGAATCGTCGCATCGTGGTTGTGTTGGCGGCCTTGCTCGTCATAGCCTTTTGCCTGACCGACGTGGGCGCGCAGACCCGCAAGAAGCGGCGTACGCGCCGTGTCAAACGGCCGGTTATTACCAATCCAGCGATCTACGAACCGGCCACGGCCACCCCTGCGTCCGACACCACAGGAGCCGGCGAAGACAAGATAATCAGCACCGCCGGGGAGACGCCGGGCGACCCCGATCAAAGTCCAAAAGCCGAATTGAAAAAGACCGCGGACGAAGCGGCGATGCAGCAAACCATCAATCGACTGGCGAACCAGGTTGACAGGTTGTCGGATCAGTTGTCGCAGAAAGAAGAACTGGAACGTGACCGCCTGGACATGGAAAGGTTGACGCGAGCAGAACAGCGTGCGGAATCGCTGCGGGCGCAACTGATTGATGTAGAAACCAAACTGGCCGATCTCAGCATCAAGGTTGATCAGCTCGATTACATGCTGAAGCCTGAGAACATCGAGCGGTCCACGCAAGGGGCAGGTACGGTTCATCCTGAAGACGCACGTGACACGCGGCGGCGGCAACTGGAAAACGAGAAAGCCCGCGCCCAGGCGCAAATCAAGTTGTTGGAAACCAGTCGGGCGCGGATAGAGCCATCCATAGCCACCGCCGATTCCGAAGTGGACATGCTGCGCGCCAAATTGCAGCAGCGCCGGGAAGATCAGAACGCCGCCCCGGCTAAGCCTGAAGCCAAACCGGTTACGACGCGCAGGAAGCCGTAGCTTGGACCTTGCGACCGTCGCATAGTAAGTCCATGAAGCGGACCAGTGAAAAGTAGCCCAGCAGTTTGGGCCGCCCGCTTGGCGGGCTGCGCTGAGTACCGGGCGACTCCGAGTCGTCCGCTATCCGGGTGGAATTGGTATCAGCTAGTTTCCATGGCCAGCCTCTCGCAAAGCGAACTTTACAAGACTATCGGCGAAGCGAACCGGCGCCGGGAGCGCGTCGTGTCTGCTACTGTGGCCCATACGAGGGGATCAACTCCGCAGCGTCGCGGCGCGAAGATGATCTTCTTTGAGGACGGAGCAGTCGCCGGCACCGTGGGTGGCGGATGCGTGGAAGCTGAAGTATGGGCTGAAGCCCGCGAAGCTTTACGCACCGGCATTCCGGGATTGCATCACTACTCGCTGACCGCCGAAGAAGCGAGCGAGGAAGGCATGGTGTGCGGCGGTACGATGGATATTTTTATCGATGTTTGGGATGGGGAAAAACCGTGAACCGTGAACCGTAAGCCGTAAACCTTCGAACTAAAATCATCAGACGATTCTTCGGTTCACGGTTTACGGTTCACGGTTCACGTCCTAGGAGCAGGTATGAACGAATCATTCATCGAAAACTACAAAGCCAAACACCGGCATCCACTCAACAAGCTGATGCACAGTGTCGGCATTCCGATGATCGTCGTCTCCTGGCCGATGTTCATCTTTAACTGGCGTTGGGCGCTCGGACTTTTTGTGGTTGGGTGGATTCTGCAGTTCGCCGGACACTTAATCGAGGGCAACCAACCCGCGTTCTTTCGTAATCCGGTTTATTTGCTGGTAGGGCCGCTCTGGTTGTTGCGCCGCGCCGGCGCCGCCATCGGCTTGACCAAACCTTCACACTCCGGATAAGCCGGCATGTCCAGCAGTTCCGATCGACTCCCGACAACACCAATCCTCGAAGCTATCAGCCGCGCTCTGGAAGAGGGCGAGGCTGCGGCTTTGGCTACCATAATCGGAGGTCACCAGGAGGTAGGCGCCAAGTTCCTTCTCACCCACGACGGAACACTGGTTGGCAATCTTGCCTTGCCTGAGGTTGCGGAGGCGATCCGGCGCCAGGCCCTGCGCTTTCTTAGCTCAAATGAAACAACCCGCACCTTCTCGTTTGCAGAATTCGCGCCGGAACTATCGGAATGGGCCAATGCGCGTATTCTGTTTGAAAGAGTCGAGCTTGAGCCGCGGCTGATTGTCTGCGGCGGCGGTCACGTCGGCGCAGCACTCGCGCACCTGGCAGCCTTGATTGGTTATCGAGTGACGATGATAGATGACCGGGCGGAATTTGTTACCGCTGTGGCTTTTCCCGAAGACACAATTGCAGCGGTGCTGGCAGAGAGTTGGAGCGATACACTGCGCGCCGAAATTGGCACTGGCCGCGGCGTGTCTATCGCGATTGTCACGCGCGGGCACAAGCAGGACGAGGAATGCCTGCGCGCGGCGATGGCGAGCGACGCAGCTTACGTGGGACTGATTGGCAGCAAGCGGCGCACGACGTTTGTGCTGCAGAAACTGCGCGAAGAAGGATTCGCCGCGGATAAGTTGCAGCAGGTGCGGGCCCCGATTGGTTTGGACATAGGCGCTGTATCTCCGGAAGAAGTTGCGCTCGCGATTCTGGCCGAGATTGTCGCCAATCGTCGAGGCGGCAGCGCCGCGCCGCTGAGTCAGCCCCGCCAGCGGTAACTCAACGATTGCAGATTGCAGATTTCGGTGCCGATTGCGGATCGCGGATTCAACTTGGAAGTGCAACCGAACATTGTTGCCCTTCGCCCCACCAGGGGCGAGATGTTTATGGAACGCGTGACCGCCAAAAGATCTCTCCTCGCTCCAGCGGAGCGAAACGCAGACAGTTTTCCTGGACCATTGCCGGAAACATTGCGCTCCGCTGGAGCGGGTTAGTTGTCGAGTTAATAGCATTACTATAAACATCTCGCTCCGCTGGAGCGAAAGCTGTTGCAAGTTAAATCTGCGGATTGAAATGCGCTGAATTGTTTTCGTCTAAGGCCGCAGTCCGAAAATCCGCAATCCGAAATCCGCATTCTGCAATCGCTACCCCCCGCTTGGAGCTTTCTGTGCTCCGATGGTAATAACATTAAACATGTCCCGTGAAGTAATTCAGGTGGAAGCGGAGAAGCGCCCCGTTGGACGGGTCAGTGGAATGTTCCGCGCGCTCTCGCACCGAAACTACCGGCTATTTTGGTCGGGCGCTTTCCTTTCAAATACCGGCACGTGGATGCAGGCGGTGGCCCAGGGTTGGCTGGTTTTTCAACTTACTAACTCGCCGTTTTGGTTGGGACTGGATGCCTTTATGGCTACGGCGCCGGGTATTGTCTTGACGCTGGCCGGTGGTGTCTTTGCCGATCTAATGGATCGGCGGCGTCTGTTAATTTACACGCAGATTGTTTCCGGTATCGCCGCTTTGGTGCTGGGTGCGCTGGTGGTGACCAACGTGGTCCATGTCTGGATGATCCTGGCGCTGTCGTTTGTTACCGGCGCTTGTCTCTCAATTGCCGGCCCTTCCTACCAAGCCATCACGTTCGACCTGGTGGGGGGTGAGGACGTGGCGAATGCTGTCGCTTTGAACTCGGCACAATTCCAACTCTCGCGCGTGCTGGGCCCGGTTTTCGCCGGTCTGGGCTTTCGCGCGTTTGGTTTGGCCGGGTGTTTCTTTGCGAATGGAGTTTCCTTCGTGGCCGTCGTGGTGGCGCTCTCCATGGTGCGATTTGGCCCGAGCAAAGACGCGCAAGCGCCAGTTATTCGTGAGCGCGGCGCGTTCATGCGAGATTTGCTTGACGGCTTCCGTTATGTGCGCAAGCGTCCCCGGGTCTCAATGCTGCTGGTGATCTCGTCCGTCACCAGCATGTTTGGCGCGCCCTATCTTTCCATGACGCCAGTATATGCGCGGGACATTTTTCATTTAGGCGAGACGGGTCTGGCGGTGATGATGGGAACCGCAGGAGCGGGGGCCTTCTTCGGCGCGCTTATCCTGACATGGCTCGGCGATTTCCGCCGCAAAGGTTTGTCGGTGCTGGGAGGGGCGTTTGCGTTTGGCGCTTGCCTCATCTGTTTCGCACTGTCCACCAACTTGAGCGTGTCGTTAGTGTTTCTTTTCGGCATGGGCCTGGCAATCGTTTTATCGGTGGCCGTGACGAACACGTTGCTGCAGCAGTTGGTAACGAATGAGATGCGCGGCCGCGTGATGAGCATGTTCATGCTTTCCTTCATTGGCGCCATGCCCATCGGCAATCTAATTGCGGGAGTGGCCTCGCACCGTTTTGGCGTGCCACATACCCTCGCGACCGGCGGGCTGATTATTACGATCTTCGTGGCGCTGGTTACACTGCGCAGCGCGAACTTGCGCGATCTCTGAGTTCGGTTCGAGGACGACGAACGCGAACAGTTTGCGTTACCGGTTCAAGTTCGTGTAAATAGTTGACGCCCATGAATACCGTTCCAAGAATCAGCCGCCTGGGCCGCCCGCAAGCGATCAGAATCCTGCAGGGTTCCTTGTTATTGGTCGTTCTTGGTATGACCGGGGCCCTGACGGGATCTGCGCAGGTTGGCTGGAAGGGAAGTCGCGTAGGGCCGGCCAAGAAAGACCTGAACGCCGTGTACTTTGCCGATTCCAAACGCGGTTGGATTGGCGGCGACGACGGATTTGTTAGTAGCACAGATGACGGCGGCCAATCATGGGTGCAGCGATCGCTTGGCACCAAAAAGCCGGTTAGCGATATTTACTTTCCCGGAAACGATTCCGGATTTTTGCTGGCCGGCGACGAAGTTTTTGGCACTACCGATGGTGGCAAGAACTGGAAATTGCTTCGCCGTTTCTTGTCCTCGGAATTCGAGGGCGCGGAACCGGAACTTTACAGTGTGCGATTTACCGGAAAGAAAAAAGGCTGGGTGGTCGGTTCAGTTAGCCGCAACGACCGGATAATCGACAGCATAGTTTTCTTCACAGATGACGCGGGCCTTTCCTGGCAGCGCCGTCGGGTGCCCACGCGCGAAGAACTTATTCACCTCGACTTCGTCGATGACAAGCGCGGTTGGATTGTCGGCGCGGCGGGAACCATTCTGCATACGGTCAACAGCGGCGAATCGTGGGACCGGCAGAGTTCTGGTATCACTACCACGATTTACCACGTTGATTTCCGCAACGAAAAGGATGGTTGGGCGGTAGGAGAGCGCGGCGTCCTGCTGAAAACCAACAACGGCGGCAGCACATGGACGACGGTTGAATCGAATATCCGGACGAAGCTGCTGACTGTGCAGTTCGTCAACGAAGATCAAGGCTGGGTTGCCGGCAGGGGCGGTACGATTCTGCGGTCGGAAGATGGAGGCCGTACCTGGCTCAAACAAGCGACCGCGACCGACCAAAATCTGTATGCGCTTTATATGGGAAAAAAGACCGGATGGGCCGTCGGCGGCGATGGCATGGTTTTGCAATATGAACGTTGAGCGCGAGCAGCCAACGCCCGGCAACCGGAGATCATCTTAGAAGTTGAGGTTGTTGACCAAAGCCGCAGGATTTAGATAGCGGCGACAACAGCTTCGATCCTCCTGTATTACCGCTCGGCATGCGGCCATGTCGAGCGGGTTTTTGTTTGTAGGACAGGCATTCCTGCCTGTCCATTCTTGTTCGGTTAACTAGAAATGTTTGTGACCAGAGGACAGGCAGGAATGCCTGTCCTACATTCATGCGCTGGCGGATTCTGAAGGGATTGCCGTCTGGTTGTCTTTTATCCGGCCTTCGGTGTCGTAGATCTCAATGTCAGGAGCATAGGGCGTGATCTGCGGAATTATTTCGGCAGCATCTCCGACGACAACCAGTGCTGCCTTGTCCGGAGTTACGTAATCTCCAGCCACTCTGCGAATGTCGGCGATACTGACCGCGTTAATTCGATCGCGATAAAGGTGCAGGTAGTTGTCCGGCAAGCCCATCATCTTGATCTGCACGAGCTGATCGACCATGCCTTCCTGCGTTTCAATGCGCAGCGGAAACACTCCGGTCAAATAGGCTTTGGCGTCAGTGATCTCTTTTTCCGACACTTCGTCCGTGCGAATTCTTTCCAGTTCGTAGAAGAATTCCTTCAGGGAATCACCGGTCACAGCGGTGCGCACCTCGGCGCTGGCGCGAAACGTGCCGGTCAGACGGCGCGCATCCACACTCGAATAAGCGCCATAGGTGTAGCCTTTTTCTTCCCGCAGATTCATGAAGAGGCGCGAAGAAGCGTTGGAACCAAGAATCGTGTTCATGACCAGCATCGGAAAAAAGTCCGGGCTGGTGCGGTTGATCGCCAGGTTCGCGATGACAATGTTTGATTGAGCTGAGCCAGGACGGTCGACTACGTAAGCCGTGCGGCGCGTTCGCGCTGGAGGGGCAGGGAAGTCCGTTCCCGGCGGAGTTCGCGTCGGCCACTTGCCGAACAAACTATTAAGACGATCGACGGCGGTGTCGCGTGAAATGTCGCCAACCACGATCATCACGGCGTTGTCCGGAATCAGCGTGGCGGCATGAAACTCCTGCAAGGTTTTGCGCGACATTGCATCCAGCGACTCCGGCGTCGGTGAAACAATGGAATAGGGATGTTCGCCAAAGATAACGCTGGCCATCCGTTCACCCGCCAGAAAGTTTGGTTGGGCGCGCTGTTGGATCAGCATCTGTTTCGCGTTCTCACGCGTGAGCTCGATTTCGTTTTCCGGAAAGGACGGGTTGAGTGCAATGTCCGCCATCAACTCCAGAATCTGATCCGAGTAAACCGAAAGCGCCGAAGCGGCAATGGTGGTGTAATCGGAGTTTGCCCCCGCGGAAAGTGTCGCACCCAGACGCTCAACCTGCTCGGCAATTTGCAAACTGGTGCGTGACGCGGTGCCTTCATTCAGGAGCGCCGTCATCATATCGCTGAGGCCCGGTAAGCCCGGAGGATCGTTCGCGTCGCCGGAACGAAAGGCGAGCCGGAAACTGACCAGTGGCAGCCGGTGGTCTTCGACCAACGCGACGTCCAGGCCATTCGCGAGTTTGGTTTCAACAAAGTCAGGAATGTTAAGCGGGCGCGGCGGCAGCGGCTCAGGTGCGTGCGCGCGAAACGGTTCCGCCGGATTTTGATTCATAGCCATTGAGTATTATGTGAGACCAGTGTAGCGCCGTAACTTATATTCGCTGCGCCGGATAAAGTTTCAATCAAACTGCAGGAGACTAATTGCCCGATGACCGATCGCCTGCGGACGAATCGGAATCGGTTTCTGCATATGCGCCCGCAGATGGCGGTTGCGTGGCCGACTTTGGGGGATCAGCCTTCGGCTGCTCGGGAATCTGTGGCGCCGGTGCAGTCGGTTGCGTGGGTTCCCCGGCGTCCAACGGCGAGGCAGGGGCGGCATCTTCGACTACCGGCACGATGTCGAGCAATACGCGGTTGTCGGTATCTAAATACTCCGCGACGGCTTCCCTGATCTCGGCCGCTGTTACTTTGAGGTAATTATTAAGTTCGGTATTGAAAAGATCGGGCTGATCGTCATAGAGCGTAAACTCCGCCAACTGCTGCGCGCGGAAAAGAGTCGACTGCCGGTTGCGCACGCCGTCATTCAGGATGTTGTTGTGCAACTTCTCCATCTCTTCGGCGGCTGGCCCTTCGGTAGCCAGCCGGCGCAGTTCTGCCATGATCGTTTCACGTATTGCGGTTAGTTCGTTTCCCGGTTTGGGAATCACCACGATGAAAAGACCGGAAGGACCGCGGCGTTCATCGATGCCGCCCTGGATCTGGACCACTGACTCTTCGCCCTTCACCAATTTTTGATAAAGGCGCGAGCTTTCTCCTTCGAACAACAAATGACTGCCCAGCATCAGCGCGTAAAACGGCTGGGTGCGTCGCGGAGGAATCTTCCAGCCCAAAGCGAAAGCCGGTACCGGCGCCAGTTTGTCGTAAAAAACATCCTGCCGTTCGGCGACCTCGAGTGGTTCGCTCACATCTACCGGCGGCGGTGTGGGTTGGCTTGGGATGGCGGCAAAATACTTCTCGACGAGGGTTCGCGCTTCATCGCGATCAAAATCGCCGGCGATGCTGACGACAGCATTGTTCGGAGCATAATAAACACGAAAGAACTCACGCACATCATCAACCGTCGCTGAATCCAGGTCCTCCATCGATCCGATGGTCGAATGCGCGTTCGCCGGATTTTTGAAACTCATCTCAAACAGCCGCAGGAACCCGTTCACGTAGGGCTGGTTGTCATACCGCAAACGCTTCTCTTCCTGGACTGCCTGGCGCTGATTATCAAGATTCTCCTGCGTGACTTTAAGAGAGCGCATCCGATCACTTTCCAACCAGAGGGCCAGAGGCAACTGGTTCGCCGGCAGCGTCTCAAAGTAGTTGGTGCGTTCGCTGGAGGTGGTCCCGTTCATGGTCCCGCCGGCGTTAGAGACATACTGAAAATGCGCCGCCTTGGGCACATTCTCAGATCCCTGAAACATCATGTGTTCGAACAAGTGCGCAAATCCCGTGCGACCGGTCTTTTCATTTCGCGAACCGACGTCGTAATACACAGCTACGGAAACTACTGGAACCGCATGATCCTCGGCGAGCACCACGCGCAGCCCGTTTCCGAGCGTAAATTGTTCGATAGGGATGATGGGAATCTCTATGGTCTGCGACAAAGCTGGAACCTCTGTTTCCTTCGTGGAATTAAACGACTACGGTTTGGATCCGCACCGTCGCTCTGACGGCCGCCCGGTTTGTTGCCGGGATAACGACAACAAAAGAGGCTCCATTTCGCAAACGGCTCCTGCAGAAGCCATTCGCTCAATGGAGCAACAACTCGGGCAAATATGATTACAGCGATCAGGGAATTGGGCGCGGCGGGGGAGACCCGCGCCTGATCTTAGTTCGCTCGCTCAACAATCAAGTCTCGCAGCTCAGCTCGCAACCGCTCAATCTCAGCCAGTTTTTGTTGGACTCTATCGAACAGAGCTGATTGCGTCTTCACTCCTTCGTCGATGAGGTAGGCAGCAGCCTCAGCCCGGCTACGGAAAACGCCTGCCTGTACCAGCTGGTCCAGCTTTTCCTGTGCGTCGGCCGAAACTTTGACGGCCACGACGTAGTCGTCCTTAGCCGACATGGCCCGTTCAATTGTTCGGCTGATGTCACGGCCGATGGCTGTTAATGATTCCGGAATTCGCGAAGCCATTTCGCGTACGGAAGATGCGGTGCGCGCTCTGTCGGATTGGTTGTCGTTTTCTTCCTCCCGCAGAATCAGGTCATCGGTGACACTGGGCGGCGGGGGTTCCTGATATGAATCGTATGGACTGCTCATGAAATTTGCTACTCCTTCAGCTTTGATCTCTGACTTCTGATCTACGCTGTCGCCAACTTTAAAGTTCATTCTACGGAGGGGATCAAAGCAGCGTCAAGCGGGCGTGATGCCGCAGCGCGAGGCTACGATCTCCGGCGACGGCTGCTTGATGTGAGATGTTGTTCTTTTAAGTGTCCGCGACTATAATGCGGCCAGTCTTCTCTCCGCTCCCCGTCTTAACGAAAGGATTTTTCCCATGAAGCAATTGCTAAAAGCCTCAAGCCTTTTGATTGTCATCGGTCTCTTGTGCGGCGCGGTCGTCGGACAGGATCGCGAAAAGTTTGTCATTTCGGCAAAAGCCGGTGGAGTGAATTCAGTTCTGGGACGCGTGAACCTGCAAAAGAAGGGTCTGGCGCAAGCGGAACTCCTGAATGCGCAAACCGACCTTGACACCGGCGACGTCGTAGATACGGGTAGAAGCGGCCGGGTCGAGATCCTGTTGAATCCCGGTTCGTACCTCAGGGCGGCAGAGGGAACGCGGTTTGAACTAACCGACAATTCCCTGGAGCATCTAACGGTGACGCTGCTGCAGGGCAGCGCGATCGTTGAAGCTACCGGCGCGAACGACGTGAATACTGAGATTGCCATCAATACCCGGCACGCTCGCATAGCGCTGGTGAAAAGAGGCATCTATCGCTTCAACGTTGACGGAGCGCAGACCGAGCTGCTGGTACTAAAAGGCAAAGCGATTGTGAACGGGAATGAGAGCACGCCTGTGAGGGGCGGCCAAAAGGCAATGCTGACTGGCGGTCCAGTCGTCACGGCCAAGTTAGATAAAAAAGACCAGGATGATTTTGATCTTTGGAGCCGCAATCGCGCTGAACTACTCGCGCGCGCTAACAGCCGCATTTCTGCCAGAGCTTTGAACAGCTATATTTCTACGCTGGATAATGATTGGGGCTTCATGGGCTTTTCGGGTCGGCATGGCCTCTGGCTATTTAACAGCCGCTGGAGTTGCTACACGTTCATGCCATTCTATGCCGGCTGGGGCTCTCCCTACGGTCCCGGTTATTCGAGCCAGTTTTATTGGGGCGGAGATCCGTGGGGTCGAGATCCATGGGGACGTGGGCGCCTTCCCATCATTGTCAACAACGACACAACGCGAGGTTCGGGACCATCCAGCAACGGCGGTTCGGGTGGTTCGGGAATGGGCCCAGGCGGAAATGGCTCCGGCGGCAGCGGACCAGGCGCTTCGCCGGCCCGGCCGGTTTCCGTAGACGTGGATCGTTCAGGCCCTCGTGGAAAGAATATTGAGCCGTCGGATCCTAACCGGCCGTAACTTCGAATCGGGTCTGCACGAATTTCCGGTCGCGACTAGCCGTGGTTTTTGTGCAAGGCCCGAATCTCTTCATCGACGGCCGCGAGGATTTCAGGGCGAGAGAAGCCAGCGAGGACCATTTGCGCCAGAGCAGCGCGCAAAGGCTTGCGGGTATCCACACCTTTTCGCGCCTGCGCCGATCCCGTATTTACCACGGCTCCTGAACCGTGCTTCACAGTCAACAGCCCTTCCTTTTGTAGCTCCCGATAAGCCGCCGCGATCGTGTTGAGGTTAACGCCCAGGTCGGCCGCGACCTGCCGCACCGGAGGCAGCACTACGCCTTCGCGCAGTTCCCGGCTGGCTATCAGGGCCTTAATTTCTTCAGCAACCTGCCGATAGACAGGCCGTTTGTCGTCTTCATCTATGGTGATGTACATAGCGTCCGTTAGTGTCTAGTGAGCGTATACACCATACGCATGATGCTTGTCAAAAGTGGGGAGGGGCACTGCCGGAAGGGGTCAGGTCGTTGGAGCCAGCTCGTTAGCAATCACAAGCGCTGAGTAGCTAACGCCGGCAATGCCTGGTCCGGGGAAGATCGTATCGCCGACCATGTACAGCCCGGGCAAGGGAGTTTTGTAAGCGAACGCATTTGCGCCGGCGTTGCTTAGGGACTGTGCAAACCCGCCTACCATTCCCAGTCGCCGTCGCGTCCGTTCGTAGTAGCCCTGCGGAGTTTCCGTTTCAATTACTTCTACGGCGCTACCTAGTTCGGGAAAGCAGCGGTGAATTGTGTTCCACCAGCGCTCCAGCATTTCTTGATCCTGCGTTTCCAGTTCCTCCGTATCATTGTGAAAAGTGAACCACGTCTCGGCGTCGGTTTGTGTCCACACGGTGACCGCACGTTTGCCATCGGGACCACGAACATCCCATTCGGGCGTAACGGAAAACATAAACGGCGACGGTGGGCTGATCTGATTAGCTGAATCTGTGATCGCCAGCAAATGATCGGCAGGCAAGCGAACTGCGGCCGCTTCATCCAGCCCTAGATACAGCAGGTACGCGCCGTTGCTGCGCAGAGACTTTAACGCCACGCGCACTTCGGAAGGCATGCGCACCTGGCCGACCAGTTTCCCGTAGGTGTCCCACGCGGTTAGGTTGCTGACGATGGCCCGGCGCGCGAAAACGGTTTCGCCACTAAGCAGATCGACGCCCGCTGCCGAACCGTCCGCGGCGTAGGCCAGGCGCAGCACGGGCGAGTTCAGTCGTACCGTACCGCCGGCTTGCCTGATGCAGTTCGTGAGAGCCTGGGCCAGCGAGTCGCCGCCGCCTTTGATGGCATACATACCGCGACGCGGCAGTGTGAGGGCAACGGCCGCATAAAGAAACGGACATTCGTCACTCGCTGACTGGGCCAACATTTGGAGCTGATTGTCGATGAACTGACGGAAGCGCGGCGAAGTTGCACCCAGGTGCTGCGATACAACCTGACCATTTAGCCGACGCAGGTTGCGCACCTGGCTGGCCTTAAGGGTTAGGAGATTGCGCGTGGTGGCAATGCTCCGCAGATCCGGCCAGCGTTTGGCTACGTTTCTAACTTCGGCATCAGTGCCAGCCAAACGCTGATAGAAGGCAATTGCTTCCGTCGCGCATTCCGGAAAAGCTCTCGCGATATTGCTTTCGAACTCGACGGGATTATTGGAGAGCGAAATGTCTGTTCCGTCAGGCAGTCTTGCGACATAAGCGGGTGTACAAAGCCTGGTTTCGGGCGGGGTAACTCCGAGTTCTGCGAAAATTCGTTGGTGTAACTCGTCCTTACCCCATGATGAATAGAGTCCTGCACCGCCTTCGAATTCGTAGCCGCCAGCCGAGACATTTGCCGCGCAGCCTCCGGCAGTGTCCGCTCTTTCGAACAAGCAGACCTTGACGCCGCGCGCGGCCAGTAAGGCCGCTACCGTGAGGCCGCCCATGCCGCCGCCGACGACTAGGACTTCGTAATCCATCCGCTATAGGAGGTGTTGAAACGAATGCAGCAGGGTCATGATGGCCGCGGCTTTGGGTTCCGATCCGGTTCCCGGCGGGCGGAAGAATGAAGCCACAACGATACCGATGGACTGTATGCCATTAAAGACAAAATGAATGATGAAGCAAGGCAGCAAGCGGCCACTGAAGGCGCGCACCATCGTGAGCGCGACGCTCAACAGCACGATGGCCGAGATCACGCCGAAGTTCGGCCAATACTGGTAAACGTGTCCGACGGCAAACAGGCCGGCCACTAAAACAATCGCGCCGGTCCTCCCGATAGCACGCTGCGATGCCGGATAAAGGACGCCCCGATAAATAATTTCTTCGACGAGGGGCGCGGTCGCTACGGCCAGAATTGCCAGGGCAAACGCAGTGGGCCGTGAACTTTGAACGATCCTGTCGATGTCGGTTTCCTGGCCGCCGAAAGTTGCACTCAAAACCACGGCAATTCCAAACAACAAAACGGCCAAGCCGGTACTGATGACCACTTCGAGCAGAGTCGGACGGCTCCAACCGATCATGCGCCAAAAATCGAACCTGCCCAACTGTGTAACCACTGCCCAAGCCAAAAGCAGGGTCAGCAGGTGTATGGGAAAATAGCCGAGGACATTGAAGAATATGAACTTTGAGTCGTGCTGCAAAGCCTCGATGTTGGGAATAATGCCGTGCGAGCGTTGATAGGAAATGTAGCCGACCGTGATGATCAACTGCATGCCGATCAAAATTATCAGGCTTAATAACCAGGTCAACAGTCCTTGTGGCAGCCCCCAGGGTGGGTTGTTTGCATGGAACGAAACGCTCGGTGCCGCCCCCTCGACGATTCGATCTGCTGAGCCAGGCTGATCCGGCAAGCTTTCCACGCCGTGGGCGGATTCTTCTGGTGTGTTCACGGTGCGGACGAGTGTAGAGAGTTGGTGTTAGGTGGTCAACTTCGCGTCGAACTAACGCGACGACGCCGGGTAATACCGAGCCGCGCTTTACACAGCGGGATAAGACGGCTCCAACATAGTCGAACCAAACCGCGGTGCTGCCAGCATCAATCCGATAATCGTTTTCGCATCTTCGATCTCGCCGTCGGTGATCATCTCCAGCGCGCGTGACAGAGGCAAGCGAACAACTTCGAGCGCTTCGTCCTCCTCAAGGTTTTGGGCCGTCGCGGTCAAATCCGTGGCGAGGTAGAGCCACATCTTTTCTTCGCAATAACCGGGCGAGACAAAAAACTCGCTGAGCTTTTCCAGCTTGCCCGCAACCAGGCCCATTTCTTCTTCGAGTTCACGCGCCGCTGCTTCTTCCGGCCGTTCGCGGTAATCCAGCGTTCCGGCGCAAACTTCCAAAAGATAGCGGACAGCCGGATGCCGGTACTGTCGTACGAGGGCTACGGTGCCGTCCTCGAACGCCGGCAAGATAGCGGCACTGCCGGGATGGCGCACGACTTCACGTTTGTAAGTCTTCTCGCCTTGCAGAACTGAGTCCGCCGTTACGCTGAAGACCTTGCCGTGAAAGACTTCCTCGCTGCTTAGAATCTTCGGTGTATCTGCTTGAGTCATTATGTCCTTCCTTGCTTGTCGCGTTGTCTAACGTTGCATTGTAGGGGTGGCACTCCGTGGCCACCCTCTTCTTGAATAATGCCGCTCAAGGGGGCGGCCACGGAGTGCCGCCCTTATAATTTGAAGTCATTGTTGTCTGCCACAATCTTCTTAACTTCGCCGACCAGATAGAGCGAGCCGGTGACGCAGATTATTCCATGGGGCGCGGTGCAGGCGAAGGCTGCGCGCAACGCCGCTTCCGGCGAGTCAGCAAGAGTTACTCGCTCCGCCGGCAAAGTTGAGGGCCGCGCTTTTGACAACGATTCCAGAGAAGCAGCCCGAGCATTAGCGAATGTGGTTAGCACTACGGTTTTTGCTACCGGAGCAAGGCTGGCCAACATTTCGGAGTTGTCCTTGTCGCGCATGGCGCCAAAAACAAGGGTCACTGGCTCCCTGATGAACTCATCAAGGTAATCACGCAGGGCTCGAGCTGCCGCTGGATTGTGTGCGCCGTCTAAGAGAATTTGCGGCCGCCGCTCCAATAGTTCCAAACGTCCGGGATGTTTGGCGCTTTCAAGTCCCGCCCGTATCGCCTCTTTTGAAATTTCAAAGCCCCGTGTCTTCAGCTCTTCGACCACACCAATGGCGACGCTGGCATTAATTTGCTGATGGCGACCACGTAGCCCGAGCAGCACCGGCCCATAGCGATTATGACTCGTTTGGAAGCTAACTATCAGCTTGCCGTTATCCCGGGAGCCATCGTAGTGCGCGATTCGATCCACGAGCGTCGGTTTCACACCGGCAGCATCGCATTGACGCATGATCACTTCCAACGCTTCGGGCTCTTGTGGCCCAACAATGACGCGAGCACCCGGGTAGATGATCGCAGCCTTTTCAGAAGCAATCTCTCTCAACGTTTCGCCGAGGTATTCCTGGTGATCCATGGCGATCGGCGTCAAGGCGACGATCTGAGCGCGGGCCGCAGTCGTTGCGTCCAGGCGCCCGCCGAGTCCGGTCTCGAGAATGGCCAGTTTTACACCTCGTCTGCGGAAAGCGAGCAAGGCAATCGCCGTAAGGTGTTCAAAAAATGTTGGTAGGGTCCCCAGTTCACCACGGGCAACCAGTGTCGCCGCGGTTTCCTTCACGGTTTCGGTAAGACGCGCGAAGGCTTCGCGAGAAATCTCTTGGCCATTGATTCTGATTCGTTCCGTGATCGAAACCAGGTGGGGCGACGTGTAAAGACCGCGCTTTATCTTGGCGGCGTGGCAGATGGAATCCACCATTGCCGCGGTGGAACCCTTTCCGTTCGTGCCGGCTATCTGAACCGACGCGAATTTGCCTTGCGGATTTCCCAGAGCTTCAAGCAAACGCTCAATGTTCGCCAATCCCAATTTCATCGTCAGGACCTCATGGCCCAAACTTAGAAGGTAGGCGACGGCTTCATCGAAGTTCATTTGCTAGACGGGATCAGGGGCAAAGTGCGAGTTTGATTTCTTCTCTCAAACCGGAAAGCGGATTTGCGATTGCTGAGGCTGGGAGGCCGTAATCTCGGGCGTGCGGTTTATATCCGGGTTCATCATGAAATCGAGCAGCTTGATAATGGCTTCGCGCAGTTCGCGGCGGTCGACGATGTTGTCGATCATGCCGTGCTCCAGGAGGAATTCCGAGCGCTGGAAATCCTTCGGCAGTTTTTGTCGAATCGTTTGTTCGATCACACGGGGACCGGCGAAACCGATCAGCGCTTTCGGTTCGGCGATGATCACGTCGCCCAGCATTGCAAAACTGGCGGTGACGCCACCGGTTGTCGGGTCTGTCAATACCGATATGAACGGCAATCTTTGTTCGTCGAGATCGCCGAGGGCTGCCGCGATCTTCGCCATCTGCATTAGCGACAGCGTGCCTTCCTGCATGCGCGCGCCACCGGACGCCGCGAAGGTAACCACCGCGCCCTGCTCTTTGATTGCTCTTTCGATAAGTCGCGTAACCTTTTCGCCCACTGCTGAGCCCATTGAGCCGCCGATAAACGACATATCCATAGCGCCGGCGAAAACGCGATGGCCCCCAACCTTTCCGCGCCCTGTGACGATTGCTTCCGGCAGTCCCGAACTCGCGCGGGCCTGTTGGATGCGTTGGGCGTAAGGCTTCTTATCAACGAACTCCAACGGGTCGGCTGAAATTACCTCCGCGTCCAATTCGTCGTAGTGCCCCTCATCGAAAAGCATCTGCAGCCGTTCATATGCGCCCATGCGGAAGTGATAGCCGCACTTGTTGCAAACCTGCAGCGCTTCGTCCAGTTCACGTTTGTACAGGTGCTCGTCGCACTCCTCGCACTTTACGAAGACATTTTCAGTACGAACAACGCGCTCTTCAGCGGGAACGGGCTCAATTTTCTGATCTTTTTTCCTGAACCAGGGCATAGCTTCTCTCGATCTTTGAAAGCTTTGCGATGTCGGGTGATGGAAATGTTTAAGAGTGTCCCTGAGGTTAGCACAGGAGCGGTCATCGGGAAAGGACCAGTCGCCATTCCCTACGGTCGGACCACTGTCCCGCAGGATTTCCCCCCTTGCTTTTGCTCGGAAGTTGGCAGACGATGCGCAATACAAAGCTGAACTGGCGCTTTCTCCGACGCAGCTCAGGCCGGTGGATTTTTACGTTAGACGAGGAATGAAAGATGTTCCATCCCCCACGCCCAGCCACCTGGCTTCTTCTGGCCACAGTCGGTTTATCATCAACCTTGTCGGGACAGTCCCTGCACCTGGGGAACCCTGCAGGTAGTTCCTCTCTTTCAAATCAGGAACAGGCCGCGCGTCCAAGCCAGGGGAAACCTGCGCCGTCAACGCCCGTGTCTGCGCCCCTCACTCCGGCTCGGCCAGTGGAGAAGCCAACTCAAAGCGACCTCACTTTAGAGACTTTGTTCGCGGCCGATAGTTACAAATTGTTTGGTGAAGTGCGCGCGGTGGGTGGGCTGATCCGGTCGCCCGGTGTCGTTGAATTTCTCGATCCAATTCAGAAGCTTTCAAATCCCTCGAAAGAACTCAAGGCTCTAATCAAGTTTCTGAATGCCAACTCGGAAGCGTTGGCTACATCGCCAATGCTCTTCGCGGCCTTCCCCACGAGGACGGGTTTGCCGCAGAGCGTGGTCGCGATTGAGTTGCCATCGGTTGAAGAGGCGCAGAAGTTTGAACCAAAGCTGCAAACTCTATTGCCGGTGATTTTCCCGTCACCGTCTCCTACGCCAACGCCGTCGCCCAGCCCTGACGCAACTTCAACAAACAAGCCGGCGATTGGACTTGGACCGGCGGGTGCAGAGATAGACAAACCAGCCGCCAGGACTGAATTGGTGGATGAAGAAACGAAGGAACCGGCTCGGCCCTCTTTCAGCATCACGCGCTCCGGCAGTCTCATTTTGATTACCGACGCACCTTTCACTTTTCAAAAATTGCGGCCCAAGGGCAGCAAGCTTTTGGCAGAAGATCAAAACTTTCGCATAGCGCGCGATCGATTTTCATCGGAGCCGCTCTTCATTTATTACAACGTCGCGTTGGAGGATGAGGGCACGAGGCGCGCGCGCGAGGCCGAAGCCGCGCGTCGCGAGAGACCAGACTCGGAGGTGGAGGAAAAAAAGACTGAGTTAATCACGGAGCAGACCGTTTCGGAGAACCCGGCCACCCCGGACGCTTCACCGTCGACCGAACCTACTTCGACAGAAGAACCCGAAGTGGTTACAGCTTCACCAGAGCCGGCGGTAGTCGCTCAGCCGGAACTGCCGGATGCCGTGCAAGCACCAACTCCGACTCCGAGCGATCCATTTCTCACATTGCTCTCAAGTGCTATTGCCGGAGGTCTTCCAGCCTGGCCCGACGCGGTCGGCGCGGCGGTTGCTTTCGAAAGCGACGCGTATATCGTGCGCGTGCTTCTGATCGATCCGCCAAACACTAAGACTACGCCTGTCCCTTTCCTCCCGCAGGTGATTGCCGGCAGCGCGATTTCGGCTTCAGCTCCTGCGGTTTTGCCGGCTGATACGGAATTCTATGCCAGCGCATCGCTGGACCTGCCGCAAATGTACGCGAAACTGTTAGAGAGTTTGCAACGAATCAGTCAGGATCCACGGGTCTCATCCACGATCTCGGGAGAAGAAGTCGGGATGACTATGGAGCGTCCTGACACTGCGGCTACAGAAGCTGCGTTTGAAAAGAAATACGGTTTCAAGATCAAGGAAGAGTTGCTACCGGCGCTGGGCAGCGAAGTCGCCATCGGCGGCACGATGGCGTCACTGGGACTTGCCAATGAGTTTGGGCTTCCGGCTCCCGCAAAGCCGAAGGATCCTGGTCCGGGTAATCCCAGTCAGTTAACCGGGGCAACCGCGAAGCCGGAAGACGAAGAGGCGAAGAGCGGACCGGTATTTCTACTAGCGGTGAAGGATCGCGAGGCGGTCAAAGGCTTGATTCCTCGTCTACTGGATGCGATGGGACTGAAAGCCCTGGGCCTGCTGGCGCAAACTGAGAAGCGTGCCGACACGGAGTTGGTTACTTTTGCTGGTGCGTTCTCGTATGCATTCGTCGACAGGTTTCTGGTGTTGTCCCCAAATGCCGGAAGCGTGCGCCGTGTGGTCGATGCATACGTGAACCATGACACGCTCGGGGCAAATCCGCTCTTTCGCAATCTGACCCGATGGCAGCCGCGAGAAACGCAGGGTCAGTTTTACGTAGCGCCCTCGGTGATGAACGGATACAACGACATGATGCGCAATCCGGCGATGCCGCTGGACGTCGCGATGCGGGAGTTTGTGGGAAAGCTGAATCCCGCGCCGGCGGCGATCAGTTACGCCCTGACGAATGATGGGTTCGGGCCTTTGCACGAATTGCATCTGCCGAAGAACCTGGTGTTGATGATGGTGGCTGGTGTTTCTGCGACGACCAACCGCACGCCGGTGCAGACAAACGAAGAGATTGGCAAGGCCGCGCTTTACATGATCTCGCGTGCGGAGACGACCTACAAGGACGGCAAAGGGAAGGGAAGCTACGGCACGCTTGATCAACTGATAGCAGAGAACCTGCTCTCGAAAGAAATGTTAGAGAAGTACGGTTACAAGATCGAAGTCACGGCAATGGGGACACGGTTCGAAGCGACCGCCACACCCAAGGAATACGGCACCAGTGGCCGTTTCTCATACTTCGTGGACGAAACGAGGATCATCAAAGGCGGCGACCTCGGCGGCTCTCCCGCCAGCGCCAGCGACCCGGCAATGCCCTAAGACCCGCGGTGGCGGTCAAGTTAATTAAGGGCGGGTACTGGGTCAGTTTGAAGATCTCATTGGCACCGCACTTCAGTGCGGTGATCGAGGCAGTCGATATTTGACTAACGGTTTTAACCGTTTCCTCAGTAAACCGTTGAAACGGTTAGAAGAGAATGCTTCGCCGTTACCCCACCTGACTGAAGTCAGGTGCTAATAGGATCGCGGAGCTTCCCCTCGATCCTCTCGCAGAATTCCACCATCCGGTTCTCAGCCCAGAAACGATCTTCAGTCTTTTGTTGCTTGCTTGATTCGATGCCGGTGCCGGAATCCGCGGCGGCGGCGGCGCGAGTCTTGGCGGCCACGAACGCTACGTGACCTCCGTGTTCGGGAGCCAGTAACAGTAGGTACGGATTGGCGGCCACGGATGGATCGCGCAACGGGGCGAAGGGGATGAAGGGATCGTCCTGGGCATGAATCATTAGAGTGGGAATGCGTACCTGTGCCAACAACGGCAGCGCGCTGGCCCGCGTGTAGTAGTCATCCACGCCAGCAAAACCGAAGGCCCTGGCGGTAAAGCGATCGTCAAACTCACGCAGCGTTTGCAGTCGCGGCATTTCTCCAGCCTCGTAAAGCTCGGGGTAAAGCTTGCGCTTGAAATTTAGTCGGCGCTGCAGGCTGACGACGAAGCGCCGATGATAGATCCAGTTGCGCCGCTCACCAATGAGCTCGGCGCTGGCATGCAAATCCACGGAAGGCGAGAGGGCGCAGATCCCCGATATCTCAGACGGCGGGTCCTCTCCATATTCGCCTGCCAGTTTCAAAACCATGTTGCCACCGAGCGAAAAACCCACGAGATAAAGACTCGAAAGTTTATCGTGCTCGATCAGTTCGGCAACTACCACGCGTAGGTCTTCAGTCAGGCCGCCGTGATAAAGCGTCGGCGTCAGGTGTTCGGTCCCGCCACAATTGCGCACATTCATACGCACGACATTGAAGCCCGCGAGAAATGCTTTGCCGGCGGTGCTTAACATGTAGCCGGCTGAGCTCGAGCCTTCGATTCCGTGCCACATAACCATCGTCGGATGGTCGCGGCGATTCTCCTGCCAGCGGCAATGGGCCAACACGCGCACGCCGGGCGCAACCGTAAACAAACGCTCTTCATCGGATTGGTGTTTTGGGTGGAGGGCGGTGCGACCCGGCCAACCATAAGCAGCCAGAGTTTGTGCGTGTCCACCGGTGAACAGCGGGTGAGGTGTGAAAGGCCTGGCCGCAAAGTCCCGGCCGATCTCAGCAAGCAGTTGGCGAATGGCTATCGGATCCAAGGGTCGCAACTATTTCGCCAGCTCGAGGGTGACATCGACCTTCAGCATCGGGAGGTTGGCTTTGCTCTCAGTTCTAGTACGCGGCGGCGCGTGACGGTCTTCGAATATCTTTTGCACTACTGAGTGACCGGCCTCCTGGAAAAAATCCTCCACGTACCTCGCGTCAAAGACGTCGCCGGTCTTAAGGCCCCATTTCTCACGCAACGCCGCGGTCGCATCCGGCGAAAAACCTTTGATGGTTAATTCTCCCATTCGATACTGCGGCCCTTCCGTCACTTCCAGCTTGAAGGCAACGCGGTGTTCGGCTTCGTCAAACGTAGTCGACTGTTTGATACGCGCGCTGATGTAGCCGAGGTGGCCGTAAGCTTTTGCTACTCCCTTGAGGCCCTTGTCGATCTTCAGTCCATCGGCGACTTCGCCTGCCTTCATACCCAGCGCCGCATCCAGTTCGGCAGCGGGCAGCGATTGATTGCCGGTCCAATCAGCCTTTTGCCAGGAGTAGACCTCGCCCTCAGCGATCGGGATGGTAAGCGAAACACCGCCCTTACACCCGGGGGTTGCCGTTGTTTCGAGAGTTGCAGAGGGCTCGCTGAACTGCGCCCGCAGCCGGCCGACGTGACGATAGATCGGCATTAGCGCAATCGACGCGAACGCTGCGGTCGACGTCTTTGAGTAGTCACGCTCGGTCAATTGCTTGGAAGCCTTTCGCAACTCGTCTTCGGGAACGCCCGCCGCTCCCGGAAAATGCAGCGAGCAGACCGGCAGGTCAACGCCCTTCACGCTGAAGACATATGACAAGTGATGCGACAGATCGTCTTCCGAGAGATGTTCGATGCGGCCAGCAATCTTTTTTTCGTCGAGCAGTTTTTGTAGCGCGCTGGCGATCGCGTCCGCCGTGGAGCCCGACTGCGGCACGGTGCCGATGAAGAAGGGGACTTCGCGACGAATCCCACTGACGAGTTCTTCCTCGGTGAACCAGACAAAGTTATCAAAGACTGCAGGCAGCGCGCGGTCAGCTTCCTCGACCTGAAAGGTTACCTGCACCAGATTGCCGGTGCTCTTGACGCGATAGGCGAGCCGCGCAAACAGACCGCTGTCATTCAGTTTCCTGGCAGCGTCGTCGACAGCGGCCTCGTTAAACGGATCACCGGTTTGTAAGCCACTAATTGCCAAGGCTTGCTCCTGAGTGAGCCGGCGCAGTCCCATGAATTCCACCTGTCCGAGCTGCAGCGCTTTTGCCGGGGCCTGCTGACCTGATGTCCGCACGCTAAACGACAACGAAAGCAGCAGCGCAGCCATAAGCAAGAGCGGAAGTTGCTTTGTCCGTGAATGAGTGTTCAAAATACGCATCACCGAAAACGTAATCGGGCATCGACCCGGTTGATCGTTATGACATGTCGCGCCGGGGGAGTTTCCAAACGAGAGTCGATTGTAGATCAAGGGCCAGCCCCGCGAAAGGCGGCTAGCGCTGTCGCCAAAGCCTTGTATGCAGTTATGAAGAAAGTTGCCTGGCAATCGCGCACGAAGCAGGATCTCGTGATCGAGGTGTGGGACCATCTTGGCAATCCGCCGGTCGGTGAGGCTGTGTTGCAACAGGTAATGCGAGTCTTGCGCGATAGGTTCTCGGATGGTGCGGTGGACAGTCCGGCGGCGATTGCCCGCACTCTGATTGATGCCGGCGCCGAGCTGCGCCATCCAGAAGTGCTGGAGTTTGATGCCAGGTGGCGCGAACATGCGAGCCGGCAACGCGCGGCAAAGACACCGGCACCGTTATTCGATCTGGAAAACGAATGGAGTCTGCAAACGGGCGCGGCGTGGATCGGCGAGCTTGGAAAATTGCGACTCGATGCGGCGCAGGGAAACGATCGGAAGGCTGTGAAGCGATTAGAAGATCTCGCGCGAGAGACCAGGCAACACGCGCTGACGCTCGCTGCGAGTCGGGCATTGAGCCCCAGGAAAATTGCCGCCGCGGCTGAGATTGCTGAGTGGCTGACCATCTGGTTGCAGACGCCGCAACTGTTTCAAACGTGGCTCGATCTCCGGCAGCAATCAGCTGAGTTTCGTGCCAAGTTCGGTAATGAGATTTTTGCGACCAGTCGTGGGCCAACTTCTGAAACACTGAAGTAGTTGTCGGAAAGGGTTGTCAGAAAGTAGCCGGAGGTCGGAGCGAAGCGAAGCCTCCGGCTAGCGAATGGATTGATTCGCGCCCTGAAAGGGTGCCAGATAGCCTGCGAGTTGCACCGGAACATCTCGCACCCTTTCAGGGTGCTGACGATCAATGGGTTCTTTCCGGTGGTCTGCGATCCCCGGCTACTCTCTCGCAGCCGTCCGGGCTGCCAGAACCGCGTGGCAACAAGCGAGGGTGGCCACGGACTGCCATCCCCTAGGAGACCTACACACCTGAATAGCCTACAGATTTTGGAACCTTCTGTCCGGCCCATGCGAATTAACAATGTACACGCCACGTCGGATGTCTAACCTCGGTCTTGAGAATGAAAGAACAGAAGGATCCTTCTGACAGTGAATTGCTCCAGGCCATGTTGGCTGGGGACGAATCCGCCCTGGCGACCCTTTACCGGCGCCGGCAAGGGAGTGTCTATCGCTTTGCTCTGCAGATGAGTGGATCGACCGCTCTGGCTGAAGATGTGACGCAGGATGTTTTCATGGCCTTAATGCGAAGCGGCAATTCGTATGATTCGGATCGCGGTCCGCTCGCCTGGTTTCTGCTGGGGATAGCCAGAAACGTATTGCGGCAACGATTGGGACGCGAACGTTTTTATACTTCCCTGGCGGACGATGCGGGCGGGAGCAGCGGCGCAAGTGAGTTGGTCAGCGTGAGCGACCCGCTCGGTGAGCTATCGCGGAACGAGACAATCGAAGGGGTACGCAAGGCAGTCTTGAGTTTGCCTACTCGTTATCGCGAAGTGGTTGTGCTTTGCGAGCTGCAGGAACTGAGTTATGCCGAAGCAGCAGGCGTGTTGGGTTGCGCCATCGGCACCGTGCGGTCGCGGCTGCATCGGGCGCGCGGTTTGTTGATTGGCAAGCTGCGTCCGGCAATCCAGGAGGACGAGGCCGCAGACCATGTGAAAGCAGCGAGGTGTTTTGCATGAATTGTGAATTGTTTCAGCCGATAGCCGCGGACCTGGCGCGTAACCAGGGACTAATGGATGCGGCGGTGCGGAGTGCGGCGGAAGTTCACGTGTCCGAATGCGAAGGTTGCGCGCAGACGCTAATCGCGCAAAAGGATTTGACGGAGGCGTTCGGGAACCTCGGTCACGAAATGCAGGATCTGCAGGCGCCAACCGATGTTGAGATTCGCCTGGTCGCCGCTTTTCGTAAGCAAGCCGCAGTCGCGTCTGTCGCTACGACACCGCGGCGCTGGCGTTATGCGATTGGCGCCGTCGCGGCAATGTTGTTGGCGGCTTTTGTCTTGTGGGGATTTTGGGCGCGGCCAACAACCGTGACGCCCGACTCCAGCCCGGCGCCTCAAGCCGCAGTGAAGGCCCCCGCGGGCTCCGGGAGCGACGTTGTTAAGCAAACTAACTCTGGTCCGATAGTTTCAACGCCAGACTTCCAACCGGCGACGAACCGGAATCAAGCGCCGGCACGCCGTCGCCATCCAGGTAAAGCGAGGTCCGATAGCATCGTAGCCACACCGGTCCTGGCCGCCGCGCCGGTGCTTCCGACGACTGATGCGGAAAGAGAAGTCGCCACTGATTTCGTTCCAGTGGGGTATGGCAGTGCGCTCGATCTTCAGGACGGTGGGCAATTGGTAAGAGTGGAGTTACCGCGATTTGCGTTGGCGCGATTTGGCTTGCCCTTGAATATGGACCGCGCTGACGAAGACATTAAGGCAGATGTGCTGGTTGGCGCCGACGGCCTGGCCCGGGCAATTCGCTTTGTGAAGTAACGGCCAACTCCCTGGAGTGCGCCGGCTTGACGGCGCTTTGGCCAACGCGACGGGAAGCTTTGATCAAGATTGATCGGAACGAGACGAACCAAAGCGGCGACAGGTCGCCGCCCTCCAAAGTGCACGACTTATGTTTTGAGGAATAATGATTAGAAGGATGAAAGGAACGCTTATGAACATCAATCGACGAATGGTTAGCAGCATGCTGGCCGTTGCTCTTTCACTCTCGGGCGCGGTCCTGGTCTTTGCACAGGAGAAGCAACCTGCCGGAGGCGCTGTCTTCGTGCGCAGCCCCCAGCCGGCACAGGGACCGGAAGCTCCGCAAGCTAGAGAACAACCGATCAAAATTGAAGGCCACATGCAAGGCACTATGCAAATGAATGACAACTTCTTTTACGTGGCGACCGAGATGAGCTTTGACGGCAAATTGGTAAAAGGTGCGCCTTACTCCGGCCAGGGAGTCACTGAGGTGGTGCAAATCCTGTCTGACGGCAATCGCATTGTGAACCGCTCGACGACAATGATCTATCGCGACAGCGAGGGACGCACGCGGAAGGAATCGACGCTCCGCACACCCTTTGGCAGCAGCAGCGAAGAACCGCCCGTAACGATTTTCATCAGCGACCCGGTGGGCGGAACGACTTACGTGCTCGACACGAAAACCCATGTGGCGCGGAAGATGCCGTCATATCGTTTTGAATGGAAGACGTCCGGTGGCGCCGCAGGAGTGGCTGCGCCCGCAACGCCGCGCGCCGCGGCTGCCGCATCCGCACTCACTGCCGCGACTGCACCCACCGCCGCCACATCCCCGGCCCCCGCGACACAAACGTTTCAGGTAGCGGTTCCGACCGTTGTTCCGATGCCGCCCGGTGCAGCCGGACAAGGCGAGGGCCGAACGAACTTCATGGTCAGGACGCCAGAGGGCGGCGATTCCGGAGTGATGCAATATCGCCGCGAAGAAAATCGCCGGGCTAAACCTGAATCCCTCGGCAAACAGTCGGTTGAAGGAGTTGAAGCCGAAGGTACGCGCGAGACGATCACGATTCCCGCCGGCGAGATTGGTAACGAGCGCGCGATCGAAATAGTGAACGAGCGTTGGTATTCAACTGAACTGCAAACTGTGATCAAGACGCGGCACAGTGACCCGCGTTTCGGTGAAACCATCTACCGGCTGACGAATATCAACCGCGGCGAACAGCCGAAAACGTTATTTGAAGTACCGGGCGATTACACGCTGAAAACCACAACCGTTGTCGGCAGCGGCGTCGGTGGTGGCATGGGTCCTGGAATGGCTGTGGGAACCGGCGGCGGCAGTGGTAGTGGTGGCGCGACCGTCTTTGCAACCAGCCCTACTCCGGCTTTGAAAGGCGTCATCAACGGCGGCGTACTGAACGGCAAAGCGATCAGCCTGCCGTTGCCGGAAACTCCCGCGATTGCTCGTTCGGCGAAGGCTTCGGGCGCCGTTGCAGTTAACATTGTGATCGACGAAGACGGCAATGTGGTCTCCGCGAACGTGGAGTCGGGCCATCCGTTGTTAAGAGCCGCCGCAGTTGCAGCTGCCCGTGAAGCGAAGTTTTCGCCGACAAAACTTTCCGGCCAGCCGGTCAAGGTCCAGGGCGTGCTGATTTACAACTTCGAAAACTAGTAAACCAAGCGCGACTCTAAAAAAGAATGGGCCGTCAGAAGCAATTCTGACGGCCCATCTCTCGTACGACACGTTACGCGGCTTTGCCGCCGCACAGTGCGGAAAGGCTTTGCCTTTCCGTCCTCTGCCATCCATTTCCGAGGCTAGGCCTCGAAAACCTGAGGCGCAGCCTCAAAGAAGAGAGGCTGAGTCTTGTCGGAAAGCCACAGGCTTTCCCCACTGTGCGGCGGCAAAGCCGCGTCACAGAAGGCCCAGTTGTTCTCGCCGAGTCGTGGCTATGTTCATTCCAATCAAATTGTTCGAGCGAAGGCAGCGACTACTCTTCCTCTTCGCCGCGGATTCGTCCTTCGGCTTTCGCCTGGTTCACGATCTTTTGCGAGAGTTGGCCCGGCACCGGATCGTAGTGCGAAAACTGCATGTGGTACGAGCCGCGCGCCGCCGTGATCGAATTCAGCGTTGATTGGTAGTTCAGCATCTCCGCCATCGGCACCTGCGCCTTGATCACCTGTTGATTACCGCGCGTGTCCATCCCTTGCACGCGGCCGCGGCGCGAATTCAAATCGCCCATCAGGTCGCCGCTGTATTCCTGCGGCGCTGACACTTCCACGTCCATGATCGGTTCCAGCAGGACAGGCTTGACTCTTTCGATCGCTGCGCGAAAAGCCTTGCGACCCGCCGCGCGAAACGAATGCTCGTCAGAGTCGACATCGTGATAAGAACCATCGATCAGCGAAACTTTGAAATCGACCAAGGGGTAACCGGCAATGGCGCCCGTTGCCGCCGCCTCCACAATCCCTTTTTCGATTGCCGGGCGGAATTGCTGTGGTACTGAACCGCCGAAGATTTTATCTTCGAACTGAAATCCACCGCCGCGCGGTAACGGTTCAAAGACCACTTTGCAGTCTCCGAACTGGCCGCGGCCGCCGGTCTGTTTCTTGTGACGTCCCTGAACTTCAGCCCGCTGCGTGATGGTTTCCTTGTAAGGTACCTTGGGCGGATGCAGCATCACCTCCACGCCGTAGCGCTTCTTCAGTTTTTCTACCACCGTTTCCACGTGTAACTGTCCGGAGCCGGCAAGCAGAAATTCCTTGGTTTGCGCGTCGCGATGAAAATCCAGCGCCAGGTCTTCTTCGAGAATTTTGTGGAGGGCGACGCTGATTTTTTCCTCGTCCTGTCGCGACTTCGGTTCAATCGCGAAAGCAATCGCGGCCTCGGGATACTCGACGCGATCGTAAACGATCGGAGCGTTCTTATCCGAGAGGGTGTCGCCGGTTTGCGTCTCTTTCAGCTTCACGCAGGCGATGATGTCGCCCGCTTTCGCTTCCGAAACCTTTTCCAGTTGCTTACCCTCCATCACATGCAACGCCCCAAGTCTTTCCGGCACGCCGCGAGTGGAATTCAGGACCGTGGCTTCGCTTTGAACCTTGCCACTGATTACCTTCATCACGTTGATGCGTCCGGCAAAAGGGTCCGCCACGGTGCGAAACACATACGCTGAAAACGGTTCGCTGCTGTCATATTTGCGGGTGATGTTTTCGCCGCCGTCGCCGTCCGCGCTGGCGCGTCCGTGCTCAGCTTCGTGCGTCGCCGGGTTCGGCGCGTAGTCAACGATGCTGTCCAGCAACGACGACAGGCCCACCAGCGTGGCATTGGAAACTGCGAACACGGGACAGAGCTTGCTGGCCGCGATGGCCTTGTTGATGTTGGGAATAATATCCGCGTCATCCAAAGTGCCCTGTTCGAAATACTTCTCCATCAATGCGTCATCAGACTCCGCCACCAGTTCAACTAATCTTTCGCGCGTCTTATCAACGATGTCCCGGCCTTCGGCGGGAATCGGAATCGATTTCGCTTTCCCCTGTTCGTCAAACTCGTAGGCCTTCATATGCACGACATCGACGATGCCGCGAAAATCTTTTTCTTTTCCGATGGGCAGCGTGAAAGGAATGATGGCGCGGCTGAATGTTCGTTGCGCGCTTTCCAGTGCCTGGCCGAAATCCGCATGCTCTTTATCCAGCTTGGTTATCACCATCATGCGCGGCAGGATGAATTCGTTGGCATAGGCCCAGGTTTTTTCCGTCTGCACTTCGACGCCCTTGACGCCGTCAACGACGGCCAGGGCGCAATCGGCCACCCGCAGTGCCGGGCGTGCATGGGCCACGAAAGCGGCGTAACCCGGGGTATCGATAAAATTGACTTTCGTATCGCGGTGATCGAGATGGGCCAGGGCTGTGTTCAGCGTGATCTTGCGGGCGATGGAATCTTCGTCGTAGTCGGTAATGGTGGTGCCTTCATCGACTTTGCCCCAACGGGGCGTGGCGCCGGCGACGTAGAGAAGGGAACTGATCAATTGCGTCTTCCCTGCGTCGCCGTGTCCAATGACCGCAAGGTTGCGAATCGCCTCGGTTGCATATGCTTTCATGGCGTTTATGAGTCCTTTCAGACAGATTGCTTCCGCGAAGGATAGTCATCCGCTTCCGGTTTGGAATTCCGAATAAGAAGGCGGGATGTTCTTCGATTGAAGTGATAATTTAGCCGAGCGCTACAGGGAAAGGCAAGCGACGCCGCCGCAGACGAACTAAAGGGTCGAATGCCCGGTTTTCAGAAGATAAATTATCAACAACAGCAGCACTGCCAGGAGCACCAGCCACAGTTTCAGCGAATTTCGCATATCCCGTTTTGCTTTGACGAACTCCTCATCGCCCAGTTTGAAACTGCCAAACCGCACGAACCAGGAAACTGTCGCGGAAACTCCCATCAGCGGAGTTATGAGACTGACAATGATCAGCGAGGGGCCGTAGTAGGCGGCAATTAGACATGTAATAAAGACAATGACCGCGATTGGCTCAACGGTTTTGATCGTGTTCGCCAGGCTGCAAGCGCGCGTGTTCTGAATAACGATCATGGCGCTTGCCAGAGCGTACTCTTCGTCGATCTCTTCATGACAGGACGGGCACCGCTTGCTGCCATATTCGATCAACCGCTTGCAGTTGGGACACTCCACAAACGGTGTGACTGCCGGAGTCTTGAACAAGGAATCGTTCATAATTTCAGCAAGGTACGAAGAAGCTCTGCAAGCGAAATATAACCTTACGCCGCGCATCCATCGGGAACCGTTAAGCCAACGTTTAGGTTCGATCAGGCATCATAATTCCGCACAAAGGAGTATGCAAAAGGGGAGTAGCATTATGTTGTACCGAAAGATGTTTTCTGTGTTGGCAGCACTGGTTCTTGTTGCTGCGGGAGTGTTTAGTTCGGCGTCTTACGCCAGAACCGGGGACGGTAAGGATAAGCCCGCGGGCGCCGGAAAAGTACCGGTCGAAGCGCCGATGAACCTGGCGATTCTGGTCCAGGACGATCTGGTGTCGCGCGTAGGAAGCGAATTAGGTGTCACACGTGATTTTATTCGTTCGCTTCCGGCAGGGTCGCAAGTGATGGTGGGATACATCACTGCGGGGGCGCTGCAGCTGCGGCAACCATTTACCCCCGATCTGAATAAAGCCGCGAAGGCGTTGCGTATGCCAATCGGCAGTACTTCGGCATCCGCCTATAATCCCTATGTGGAAGTGGTCGAGGCCTTGAAGCACTTTTCATCGCAGCGTGGCCACAATGGCGTGCTGCTGATCTCAGATGGGCTGGATATTTCGCGCGGGTTTGATTCAAATTCAGCCGGACAGACGCTGGACCTGGAGCGCGCCATTCGCGAAGCAAACCGGCAGAATGTTGCCGTCTATTCTTTCTACGCTCCATCGGTGGGATTGACTGGTCGCAGCCGCCTCGCGGCGTCGTATGGTCAGAGCTCGCTGAACCGGCTGTCGGATGAGACCGGTGGCAAAGCGTACTTTCAGGGAACGACAGGTTTCGTCACGTTCGATTCATACTTCGACCGTTTGAGACAAACTCTGAATGAGCAGTACGGCCGCGCGTCGTAAGAAGTAGGACAGGCATTCCTGCCTGTCCTTTCAAGCAGGATGAAGCCGCTGGAGAGAAATCTTCAGCGGCTTTGTTGTGTAATCACCGATTCTCGTGGCAGTCCGGAGGACTGCAAGATAGTAGCCGGTGGTCACAGACCACCGGAACGCAAGTCAATTTGATCATCAGCACCCTGAAGGGGTGCCACTGGTTCGTTTCGCTGACAGGAGACCTTGCACCCTTTCAGCTGCGATCCGGTCAACCCTATTCCGGAGGTCTTCGCTTCGCTTCGCCCTCCGGCTACTTTCTGACAACCCTCCGGGTTGAGACCTCGTCGGCAATTACTCCGCTTCGCTAAGGAGCTTCACCATCTCGTTGAACTCGCTGTTTTTTGATGCCACCTGCGAGCGGTGCTAAAGTAGTCTCTCAATCAATGAAAGCGAAAAAGGGCGTTGAGTTTTGTTTAGTTGTCACCGGGCCTTACGTCTCTGAGGCGGAAGCGCGACATGCATTGCAGGATCCATTCATCGAAGATTGGGTTGAAGAAAAGGGCCGCTTTAAGATTCACAACCTGGACGAAATGCAACTCACACCCGGAGTGACGTTGGGTTCCCTCGGAGTTTTGATGATTGACGATGGCATTTTTGAAATTGCGGGCGTGGACCCGGAACATCCGCTGACTGAACACAAAGCCAAAGGAGTCGCGGAGGCTTTAATCCGCCAAGCGATGTTTGATGAGATTCAGGTGGAACCCCGCGGCGTAGTTTGAGTTGCACGACTAGGTGGAGGCCGTAAGTTAAAACCTTGGATGCGGAATTCGAAAAAACATTTCTGAACGGCCGCGTTCGAGTGCTGGTTGGCGATATCACCAGGCAGGACGTGGACGCGATCGTGAATGCTGCGAACTCGACGCTGCTCGGTGGCGGCGGTGTTGATGGTGCAATCCATCGCGTCGGTGGCCCGGCAATTTTGGAAGAGTGTCGCGAGATCCGGCGCACGCGTTTTCCCGATGGCTTACCCACCGGAGAGGCCGTGATCACGACGGCCGGAAATCTGCCGGCGCTCTACGTGATTCATACCGTCGGGCCGGTTTACGGTCGACACGGAGGTAAGGAAGCCGAACTCTTGGCCGACTGTTATCGCAATTCATTGATGCAGGCGGTAGAGCGTAACCTAGCGTCGATCGCGTTCCCCGCAATTTCCACCGGCGCTTTTGGTTATCCCGCGCACGAAGCGGCGCAGGTGTCATCAGCGGCGATCGAGGAGTTTCTGGCTGCCGATCATCAATTGCGCGAAGTGCGCCTGGTCTTCTTTCATCGCAGCGATGCGAACATGTTTGTCCGGCATCAGAAATTCAGCGAATAGCGAGAGCGCGGGCGGGTGCTGGTGAGTTTCGTCCTCTCATTAGCACCTGACTTCAGTCAGGTGGGCAGGGGCGATATATTTACCTCCGGAACCGTTTCAACGGTTTACTGCGGAAACCGTTAAAACGGTTAATCATGTATCGCCCACCTCGATCACCGCACTGAAGTGCGGTGCTAATGAGATTTTCAACTAGACCCACTACGCGCGTCGCGTCGCTCGTTGACGGGTGGCGGAGTTTTCTGCTAAATCACACATTCCTTTTTTCTTTGGTGACGCGCAAACAAACAGTTCGGGATTTCCGGCGGCGCCGTGCCGCCTTTTGTATGCGCCGTATTCTTATGAAAGTTGATTCCAAAACCTCGAATGCTTGCTGAACTGGAAACGGAAGTGCTCTCCCTGGAAACAAATCGCCGCTTGCCATCACCACTTGAATCGCTCCACAAACTCACAGGGAATTACTGGTGGAGTTGGGCTGCCGACGGCGCCGCGATTTTTCGCGACCTCGATAGCGAGACCTGGGCGGCCTGCGAACAGAACCCGATCGCTCTGTTACGACAAACATCGGATTTTCGTCTGGCGCAGATGGCTGCCGATCCTTGGTACCAGAGACGCGTCGCGGCGCTCGCCGCCGACTTTGAAAAGTACCTGGGCGATACGCAGCTCTGGTCTACGCGCGATCGTGGTGTGGCTATCACGCCGGAACATCCGGTGGCGTACTTCTGCGCCGAGTTTGGCATACACAATTCACTGCCCTTGTATTCGGGAGGATTGGGAATCCTGGCCGGCGATCATTTGAAATCAGCCAGCGATCTAAATCTGCCCCTCGTGGCGGTGGGTCTGCTGTATCGCTTCGGCTATTTTCGCCAGCACCTGCGCGCCGACGGCTGGCAGCAGGAGTCTTATCGTGAAACTGAACCGACGGACCTGGCGATCGATCCAGTTACCGACGATGCGGGCCGGCGGCTCTTGATCGAAGTAACAATGCGCGGGCGCGCAGTTCGCGCTCAAGTGTGGCGCGCGAATATTGGACGCGTGTCGCTGTACCTGCTGGATACAAATATTCCGGAGAACGACGAAACGGATCGCCTGGTCACTGGTCATCTCTATGGTGGCGATCGCGAGACGCGACTGGTTCAGGAAATGATGTTGGGCATTGGCGGCGTGCGGCTTTTGCGGGCCCTCGGAATTTCGCCCAGCGTTTATCACCTGAACGAGGGACACTCCGCTTTTCTTACCCTCGAACTCGCGGGCGAGTTAATCGATTCGCACGGTCTGAGTTTCGCGGAGGCGGCTGAAGCAGTGCGGCAACGCTGCGTCTTTACCACGCACACGCCGGTAGCCGCAGGCCATGACGAATTTGAAAAACCTTTGCTGCAGGAATGTTTTGGCGCCGAAGCGATTGCGCGTTTGGGGCTGACTACTGAGCAGTTTGTGGGATTGGGCCAGAGCGGTTCAGGAAACACTGACGAAGCGTTCGGCCTGACGCCGCTCGCGCTGAGAATGTCGCGTTCGATCAACGCGGTCAGCCGGAAGCACGGCGAAGTTTCGCGTTCGCTTTGGCAGAAAATGTGGCCGGAGCGCGGCGTCAACAATGTGCCGATTACTTCGGTAACCAATGGCGTGCACGCCGCGACCTGGGCCGCGCCGCTGATCAGATCGCTGTTCGAAATGCATTTGGGCGCCGACTGGGGCAGGCGCGACGCCGCTTCCTGGGCTGCCGGCATCGAGAGTATTTCCGATCAGGCTTTGTGGCAGTCGCATTCGTTGTTGCGGCAAAAGCTGGTCGCCTTTGTGCGCGAACGCGTTTCGCGAAGTCAAAACGGCAACGGTGAAAGCGAGGCTGTTAAAGAATCCGAAACGCCGCGACTGAATCCTGACGCGTTGACGATTGGATTCGCGCGCCGCGTGGCCGAATACAAGCGCTGGGCTTTGCCGGTGACCGATCCGGCCCGCTTCCTGCGACTTTTGCACGACGCCGATCGGCCGGTGCAGTTTGTTTTCTCCGGCAAGGCCCATCCCCAGGACCAGGGCGCGAAGATGATTCTGCAACGAGTGGCAAAGTGGGCGGCGGATCCGCTGCTGCGCGATCGCGTCGTTTTCCTGGAAGACTACGATCAGGAGATTGCGCGGCAATTAGTGCAATCAGTGGATGTCTGGTTAAACGTTCCGCGACGCCCGTTTGAGGCTTCGGGCACCAGCGGCGAAAAGGTCGCGATCAATGGTGGCTTGAATTTTTCGGTGCTCGACGGTTGGTGGTTGGAAGGTTACGACGGCACGAACGGATTCGCGATCGGAGATTTGAGCGAAGGCGAAACTAACGCCGACGCCGCTGATGCTGAGTCTTTTTATAGCGTGCTGGAAAAGCAGATCGTTCCGCTTTATTACGATCGCGACGCAGACGGGATTCCGCGCCGTTGGGTGGCGATGATGAAACGGTCAATAGCTACGCTCGTGCCGCAGTTCAACAGCGACCGCATGGTGGCGGAATATGCGGAGAGGATCTACCTTCAGGAATAGAACGCAACCGTCTTTATCCGCAGTCTCGGAAGTTTGAACTTCCGCGAGCGTTGGTGACAGTTCCGTTTGAAATCTCATTAGCACCGCACTTCAGTGGTGATCGAGAGAGGAACATATGAGTAACCGTCTTAACGGTTTTCCAGAGTAAACCGTTGAAAAACGGTTGGAAGGTGGGTGCATCGACCGTATCCACCTGGCTGAAGTCAGGTGCTAATGAGATTTACGAGACTGAGCCACTACCCGAGATTTGGCTAGTCTAACGCCCTCACGTATCCTTCCGTTCCGGATTGGTTAGGACCCCAATTCGTCCCGTCTGTGAAGTGGACCAAATCTACCCACACCTTGAGCTTTGGAATCGCAATGCCTTGAGCGGAGATAACCTCCGTACGCGACTCGCCCGGCTTCAGCACTTGTCTTGACGGGCTGGGATTAGAAAAGTTGATTCCGTCCGGATACCGGCGATGGGTTCCTTCCCCGCGACAGTTGCAAGTGCTACCCAGAGAGTATCCCTGCACTGTTTTTGAACTTACATTCTCAACCGTTACGAGGTAATGATCGACGGGAAGTTGCGGACTAGCGGCGACTCTTACTTTTGAAAGAGTGAGACGCAAGGGCGCTGGTGATGGGGCGAACCGTGGCGGGCTGGCAAACGATAACAGCGCTCCCACTGCGATGGTCAGAAATGTGACGGCGAGCTTCATCGTGAGACCCTTCATAAGATTCTCCTTTTTCGGACGCTGACAAAGTTCTGGCCCTTGACTCGTTGCTCGAGCGCTTACGCCTGTGCCGGCTTAAGCGGTCGTGATTTGCGCGTACTATACTCCCAGACAGCAGCCGGTGGAACACTCAGGATTCGCCCGGCCGGGAGGCGGAATATAAAACTCAATTCATTCAAACTGGTCAGCTGGGATGTCGACGGCACACTGTATTCCGTTCGACGGATGAAGTGGCGTCTCCTGGCCGCATTTCTGCGCGAGGCGGCGGCCGGAAAGGGGCTGGCAGCGCGGAGGGAATTGCTGGCGCTGAAAAACTACCGGAAGGAAATACATGCGGCGCGGTTGACTGGCGGCCGTCTTGATTTGGATGAACGAGAGATTGATACGCGCAAAACCCGCTTCGATCTGGAGCGGCGCTGGTATGGTCCGGCGATCAGGGACGCTGGCCCACGGGCCGGAATAGAGCAGGTACTCTCCTTTCTGGCCGCGAGAAGTATTCCGCAGGTTGTGATCTCGGATTATGAAAGTGATTACAAGCTAGCGGCGTTGCGTTTGGAAGATTATTTCGCGTCGACATATGTTGGCGAGCGTTTGGGCTTTGTAAAGCCAAGTCCGGTGCTGTTTCAGCGCGCAGCTGCGGATTATGAGATTCAGCCGGTCGAGCTGCTGCACATTGGCGATCGAGTTGACCGCGATGACAAAGCCGCGCAAGCAGCGGGGTGCCAGTGCCTGATACTCGGGCGAGATTTTGCAAACTTCAATGAGTTGTTGGAAGAGCTCAAGACGTGCGAATTATTCTAAGTTGCTAAAGGCAAGTCGTCGCGTAGCGACGGTGGAGTTTAGCCCGGCCTTTCGAGGCCGGGGCCAGATACAGCATCAAATCTGGAATCGTCGCGTCAGCGACGGGGGACGTATTCATTCGTCGCTGACGCGACGATACTTCGCGAACACAGCCTTCGATGCCGTGGCTTAAAAACCACGGCTAAAGTCATTTCGACGCTACGCGTCGAAGGTGACGTCACCCGGGGCTTTTCAATCATGTGTGTGTTTCGGCTCGCGGGTGACTTTCCCAGGTAGTTTGATAGAGCGGCAAGAATTTGAATTGCGCTGCGGTTACGTCGTTCTCCAGACCGGTACGATTGATGAATTCGCGTGGCGACAGGACCACGCATTGCGCCGGCCCAAGTCTGCCGCTTTCATGTTTGCCCTTGTACTCGTGATTGATCTCGCCCAATAACTCATCGTAGCGTTGCGCCAGTCCCGTGGTGAACGTCGGCGTTTCACCGATCCCATCGACCACAACAATTTTGTAGTGGGGAATCCGTTCACCGGGCGGCTGCGATGGAATGCAGGTGAGGAATTTGCCTTCTTTCAGATTCGGATATTCTGCGCGCAGGAACTCAAACGCCGTCGCGACGTGTTCCGCCGTAAGTTTCTCGCCGGTGAACGAGTACTCAAGATCACGGCGCCGCGCGAAATGTAAATCGGGCAGTCCGGATACAAACCCATTGCAGATGAAAAGGTCGCCCGTCTGATAACGCCGCAAGCCATACGGATCGCTGACGACCATCGCATAGTTCTTCCCCGGCTCAAGCTCGCTTGCGAGGCGCAGGTTCCCCAGGCGGTCAGCCTTTCCTTCTTCAACGAACTCATACAACACGCTGCGGGCCAGCGGCAGGAAGTTAACCTTGTTACCTTCGAAGTGGCCAACTGTCTCGATCGTTTCCGTGGACATCGAATACATCGGAACCAGACGATAGCGCTCAGGCGGAAGATGCTGAGCCAAACGTTCAAGAAACGGTTTGACGTAACCGCCGACCCAGCACACGTAGGTCGCGATCGCCGGCGCGCACACGTGTAAAGGCAGGGCCACGTCGCTGCCGGCGATGCACGCAAGCCGAGCTGCGCTGTGTCTTGATTGCAGGCGCTTCGCCAACTTTCGAATCGGCTTGGGGAACAGTTCAGGGCTAGTGCACCAATCTCTGATTAGGGCGGAGCTTCGTCGCCAATCCGTGTTCACTTCGTCGAGAAAGGTTGAAAGAGTCGAGGGATTGGTGCTGTAGAGCATGCCCGGATTCGACATCGCGATAATCCAGAAGCGCACCGCCGTGACGCCATATTCCACGATCAGGGGTTGCATCGCCGGATGTTGATGGACGCGATACGGCGCCTGCAAACACGAAAGATAAGGTGGCAGACCACGTTCTTCCACGAGCATTGAGGTCAACGAATGGTCGTCACTGTTTGGACTATTAAGAGAACTGAAAACGTAGAGGCTCGTACGCGGAAGCTGTATCGCCCAACAACAGCGGGCAAAGAAATCGACAACAGCATGTTTCACAACACGCAGTCGCCGCTTCGTATAGAGGATACGTTTCGGCGTGGAAGTAGAGCCCGATGTTGAGGCAAACTTCGCGGTTTTTCCGCCACGGCCGGCCGCACGCTTGATCAGATCTTCCAACTCAGGGCAATAACGCAGCACGGGAGTCTGCTCGCTAATTCCATATCTGACGCGAAGTCGTTTCTGAGTTCGGATAAAAGTTCTAATACGTATCCGATGCCGCAGCGTCAGCGCATAGCCCAATGCTCTTATGGCATTTGCGATGGTCCGGCGCAGGCCGTCATTGATCAAGCCGCGCATCGCAATTCCCTCCGCGCCAGCTCAACCTGGTTCTGATACATATCAACGAAATAGTTAACGTCGGCGGGCGACATCAAACCGGGATCGTATGTGAAGGTCAGCCACGTACGCCCGTGATGGGTTGCGCCGTTGATGGTTACGCTGTGACGCTGGTGCAGTTGGCCGATGCTTTCAATCTTTTGCACGTTATCAAAGATTTCTCCTCTTTCGCCGGTCCACCTTTCAGCGTGCGAAAAGACTCCGGTCGCCATATCGACACCAGGACGATTGAGGTAGCAACGCAACATCGCCGCCGCGGCCCAATGTGGCAGCGTCTGCAGCGGATTGTTGTGCGGCACGGCCCACTCTCCGTTTTTCGTGGACCATGAAACCTGCTGCCGGACCGCGCGACATTTTTCGATAAAGGAAATCTGATCCGAATAACGGGCATAGAGCCTGATGCGGCCGGTGCCGTTACCAAAGCCGGTTGCAGCTTCTCTCCGAATGTTAACCGGCAACCAGAGGCCGATTTTCGGTTTGCGATGGTTGGCGTGTACGCGATTCCAAAGTGCGAATACTTCGAGTGCGCACGTTGCAAGTAGATCGTTGTAAGTGAATCCGCGGACGCGGCGGCAACCGGCCCGCAACTCGTCTGCTTCGAGCTCGATGGTGCGCCACGATCTGGAACCCGACGCGCCGCTCTGCGACGTCCATAAACTTTGCGACGCTCCGGGATAAGCAAAACGGCTCTTTCTGGCTGGCTTGTCGTGTGTTCTTAGCAGAAGTTCCTGAAAAGGCTGGACGTCGATAACCGGTGGTTCTTTGCCGGAAGCTACGCGGAGTTGATGCCCGATCCACCGAGCCGCGCTCAGGCCGTCGGCCGCAGCATGATGAAACCGTGTGACCAGTTTCACATCGCTACTAACACCGTCGGTAATCACAAGTTGCTGAACCGGCATCTGTGAAGCGAGATCGATTGGGCGAGCGAGAAAGTCTTGAACGACGTCCGTCAGAGTTACTGACGATGTGGTGGTTGCTGATGTGATGCCGTCAGGCGGTTCAGTGAAGCGCAGCCAGCGTTCGCCCTGAATACGTGATCCGGTCGTGGGATAAAGATTGCGCGCGCTCTTCGCTCCTCGGCGCAGTGCCTCCAGAGACGGCGCCTCGCTTAAATGAAACAGGAGGGTAAAATCCAACGGACGTTGCGGACTGTCCATGATAGACAGGGCGAAATCTATCGGCGCTAGTTTGCCCGCAGTCGCCGCAGCCCGTGTCATACGCTGGTCGCGTCCAGGCGGATGTCTCGCGGGGGCCAGAAGGCTCGCTTGCCGGATGGTGCGGGCTCGACATAACGCTTCAGCTCGATCCACGACAGTTTGGGTTGCAGGTGATGCTGACGATGAGTCGCAAGTCCGAGGGAAAACCAGTACATGAATCGCCCGTAGTAATTGTGGGATCGCAACTCCGCAGCTCCGGTTGAGAAGCCTTCGTGAGTTTGCACTGCGAACGGATACCAGAGCAGCACTGAGACGAGCACGAGCGCCGGCGCCACTCCCCAAAACAGCCGCTGTGGACCAACGAAGATCAATATGGCGCCGTAGACGGCGAAGATTTGCAAGTAATTCAGCGCCAGCTCAACCAGATCCTTCTTCTGAATCGCGCCCTTGTTCCATAACCAAAAGAACCACTGATGCGGCATCGCGATCGCCCGCAAGACGATCTCGATTGGATTGCGGGCCTTCATGAAGTGGTCCGGATCCTTGCCCGGAATGTTGGTGTACGCATGGTGCAGGTGATGCGTCTTCCGGAAATTCGTGAAGGGAACCATGCTGGGAATCAACGCGAGCCGTCCCCATCTGAAGTTCGCCTTGCGGCTGCGGCCCAAATGACTATGTACACCCTCATGGGCCATGACTGTGCCGAGAAAAATTAGGTACGTGCGGAAGAGAATGTCGACCGCGTGTTGGATGAAACCCGAAGGCTGCAGGAAGAGTGTGCCCAGCGAAACCAGTACGACGGCGCAAATGATCGAGCGGCTGAGATAAAAAATCTGGCGCCGCGACCAATGCGTTTGATGGACCCTGCCGGCAGAGTTAACAGGATTTATAAAAGGTGTAGGCATAACGCTGCGCCGGTCGAATTCGAAAGAGTGCGGGCCGTCTCCAACATACGGTTAAACCAGTGAACGCGCTCTTAAGGATGTGACACTTCCGTAACTGCACTATTTCGCAACCCGCTAACCGCCGAAGGGTGGCCTAATAACGTCCCAGTTCAGCGGAAACGGCAGCAAAAGCAATGATCAATAAGAAACACGCAATCACTTTGCTGATTGCGTTAATCGTGGCGAGCAGTTGGGCCGGTGCTTGTTTTGGTCAGACGAGCCAGATCGCGGCGTCAAATGCCGGTGTGCCCGCTCAGGAGGAAAGCCAAAGACGCTTCGACGAACTGCGGCGGCAGGGCTATGACGCGCTATACAGCCTTGATTACGAAGCGGCACGGCGGACCTTCAAAGAAATGTTGCGACTCTACCCGGACCATCCGGCCGGCGCGCAATGCATGGCGGCGACCCTCTGGCTGGAAGAATTGAACCGTTCACGGCACATCCAGGCGTCGCTTTACAGCACGGAGTCTTTCTATTCGCGCGATGAGAAACCGGACCCGCGAATGGTGGACCAGTTTCGTCAGTGGACGAGAATGGCGCGGCAACTTGCCGAAGCAAGGCTGAAGCGCAACCCGCGCGATGTGGAGGCCTTGTATTTTCTCGGCGTCACGGAAGGGTTGAAGGCCGTTTTCGCGGCGGCGGTTGAGCGGCGATTCATGTCTGCGTTGGGCGATGCGTCGCGGGCTGTAGATCGTCACCGGGAAGTGCTCAAGCTTGATCCGGATTTTCATGACGCTGAATTATCACTGGGCATGTACCAATACATCGTCGGATCGCTGCCGCTACCGGTGAAGATGGTGGCGAGCATCGGCGGGGTGCGGGGATCAAAAAAGCGGGGACTGGAAATCTTGGAACGCGTCACCAGAGAGGGACGCTGGGCGCAAGGCATCGCGAGGTTGTTGCTGATCGATTTGTACAAGCGCGAAAAGCGTTGGGATAACGCGCTGGCAATGGCCCAAACACTATCGCAGGAGTATCCGCGCAATTATCTTTTTCAACTGCAAGCGGCCGACGCCCTGGTGGCACGGGTAGCAGGCGCGCGTAAGACTAAGGGCAGTTCGGTTCCTTCCACGGATGCAGATGTGCAGAACACGATCCGCATTTTCGAAACTCTGCTCCACGATCGAACGCCGGCAAATGTCGCGGCCCGGGCAATCGCTTCCGACCTGATCCACTTTCGGTATGGCGAAGCGTTGATGATGTTTGGACAACCGGAGCGTGCGGCGGATGAATTTCGAGCGGCGATCGATAAAGCGGGCCCGCAGTCGACGCTTCGGTCGCTGGCCCGCCTGCGAGCTGCCCAGGCTCTCGATGTTGCCGGCAAGCGCCGTGAAGCGTTGCTGGAGTATCGTGCCGTTTTGGAAGGACCTAGAGTCCAGCGCTCTTTTGATGAAGCCCGGCGCGGCCTCGATCAACCATACCGAAACGAATAGCGCCAGTTTTGGATTGATTACTGAGGTATTACGCCTTCGGCGTAAGCGAGGAGCGGAGGTTCACGTTACCGCGACCAGCCTTCAACTCTGAGCTAGTGAGCCAGGCGGTCTTCAGTCCTGGTCCGGCGCGCCGCAAATAAGCTCTGCTGCCAGCAGCGGCACCGTAAGTTCGTGGTGACCGGTAATCGTATAACCGCGACCGGCGCCGCCGGCAGTTGGTCGCCGCACGACGTTGGTGAGCGGGCGGTACGACTGGATAAAGTCCAGGTTGGCCGTCGTGATGTCACTGAGTGAATGGCCCAGGTTCCGCACGAGCGTTACGCACTTCAGAAACACTTCCGGCAGGATCACCGCCGATCCCACGTTCAAATAAACGCCGCCACCGTCCATGCGTCGCACCAATTCGGCGAGCAGGCGAAAATCGGTGTGCGTCGTTGCGCCTAGCGCTGCGCCATCGGCCTGTGGATGAAAGTGCGCAATGTCGGCGCCAATCGTCACATGCGCGGTGAAGGGCACGCGGGCCCGGTACGCCGCACAAAGCAGAGAGTGATCTTCGTGCTTGAGTTCGCGCGTCAGCAACGCGCGGCCGGCCGCTTCCCCTAAACCGATTTGATCGCGCGCGCCGTTCCGTGCGGCTTCGTTGATCAGCTGCCCGGTCTCTTCCGCGCCGCCAAATATTCCTTCGCCGAGGGTTGCATCAACGTCTTCAGACGTCGAACCGACCATCGCAATTTCCGAATCATGGACCAGCACGGAACCGTTCGCGGCGATCGCGGTGACAAAACCCCGGCGCATCAAATCAATTAACACAGGCGCGAGTCCGGTTTTTATTACATGCCCGCCGATGCCCCAGATAATTGGTTTTCCTAATTGGTGTGCGCGCTTGATCTGCGTCGCCAGCGCGCGCAGGTTTTGTACCGCCAGAATGTTGGGAAGGCTCTCGAGAAACTCGCGCAGCGACGATTCTTCTGCCACCGGCCGAGCAAACTCGTCGAGTTGAACTTTGCTGGGCCGCGAGGCGAGCGGATAGGTTTTGACTTTATCCAAACTGAGCGGATCAAGGTCGTAAATTGACATTTATGGCAGCTTCGGTTTTTCGGAAGGTAACCAGATCGGCCGGATTATAACACGCGAACTTGTACCGGTATTGACAGTGTTAGATGGCTCCGCATAGAGTTCCGGCCATGATCCGAAAATCTTATGCACAAGGCTTTCTTATTGCCGCGTTCATGGTTTTGCTGGCCGTTGCTGCTGCCTGGGCCGGCGTGCGGGACCAGGACAAGCTCGAACCAACCGGCGGCAGGCTCTCCGAAACAAAACCGGCCGGCAAAGAAGTCGTGCCGAAATCGCCGAAGCGATCTTCAAGAGCGGCGCGCAAACCTGCGCCGCCCGCCGCTTCATTACCAATCGGTCCGATGGAAAGTCTCGCTGGCAAGTGGTGGACCTCGGGCAATGACTTCGGCACTTCGCAAGTCTACTTCGAACAAGAGGGCACGTCGGTTTCGGGCACGATTACTTACGCGGACGGGCGCACCGGAAAGCTCAATGGCGTGTTGACCGGAAGGAAACTGAACTTCACATGGACCAACTCTTCCGGCGACTCGGGAACCGGATGGTTGGAACAGAGCTGGAACAATTTTATGGGCGGCAGTTATCGCACTTCGCGCGGTGCCTCCGGTTCCTGGACGCTGAGTCGCATTAACGGCAACTGGTGTCTGGGAGGATCGCGCGACCGGATTCGCCGGGTTACCCACAACGCACGCGGCCAGCTTTTCTTCCTGACCGAAGACAGCGGGATCGAAGTCGGGCGACTGCAGGGGCCCTTCATTTTTCTGCAAAATGAGTTTGGGGACGTGGTGAAGGGAACTATGTATTACAAAGGCAATCGCGTCGACTTCAGTACCGGCGCATATTGGATTTGGTGTGGCAGCAGGCCACCAAACGGTTAAGCGGCACGATCGGGAAGCTGCTCGCCGGATTTATCAGGCCCGTTATTCAATCCGCCTGGCGGGTTACGTTTCGCGCCATTGCCATTTCGCTTCAAATTGCCATTCAACAACGGCCGTAAAACCTGCCCCGTATGAGAGCGGCGCGAGCGCGCAACTTCTTCCGGGGTGCCGCACGCGACCACTCGTCCGCCGTGCGTTCCACCTTCAGGCCCCAGGTCGATCAAGTAATCCGCGCTCTTGATAACATCCAAATTGTGCTCGATGACGATGACCGTGTTGCCCAGCGACACCAGGCGCTGCAGTACGTCGAGTAACTTGTGCACATCGGCAAAGTGCAATCCGGTGGTCGGCTCATCCAGTATGTAGATCGTGCGACCGGTTGCGCGTTTGGAAAGTTCCTTCGCCAACTTTATGCGCTGGGCTTCGCCGCCGGAAAGTGTCGTCGCCGACTGGCCCAACTTGATGTAGCCAAGCCCCACATCCAACAGTGTCTGAATCTTTTGCTTGATTTGCGGAATGTTCTCCAACAGCGGCAGCGCTTCCTCCACGGTTGTATCCAGGAGTTCGGCGATGGATTTGCCTTTGTACTTCACGGAAAGTGTTTCGCGGTTGTAGCGCGCGCCCCGGCAAACGTCGCACAGGACATACACGTCCGGGAGAAAATTCATTTCAATGCGCTTCATACCGTCGCCTTCGCAACCTTCGCAACGCCCGCCCTTGACGTTGAAAGAGAAGCGGCCCGGCTTGTAACCACGCTCGCGCGATTCCGGTAGCATCGCATAGAGTTCGCGCAATGGCGTAAACAGACCCGTGTAGGTTGCGGGGTTCGATCTGGGGGTGCGGCCGATAGGCGACTGATCGATCTCGATCACTTTGTCTACATTATCGAGGCCTTCAATGGCCGTGTAGGCTCCGGGTTCATCGGACGAAGAATAAAGGTGTCGCGCGAGAGCTGGATAAAGAATGTCGTCTACCAACGTTGATTTGCCTGAGCCGGAGACTCCGGTTACGACTGTGAACAAGCCCAAGGGAAAGTCCACATCGATCTCTCGCAGATTGTTGTGCCGGGCGCCGCGAATTGTGATTGCTTTGCCGTTCGCTACTCGCCGCTCAGCCGGCACGTCGATCCGGCGAGCCCCGGAAATATAAAGACCCGTGATTGAGTTGGGATTGGCCGCCACGTCAGCGGGTGTACCCCACGCGACCATCTCGCCGCCATGGGCGCCGGCGCCGGGACCAAGATCGACGACGTAGTCAGCGCGCCGAATCGTTTCTTCGTCGTGTTCCACCACCAGAACGGTATTGCCCAGATCGCGCAGCGTGCAAAGCGTTTCCAACAATCGTTGATTGTCGCGCGGATGCAGGCCAATCGACGGCTCGTCCAACACGTAAAGTACGCCGCGCAGTTGCGAGCCGATTTGGGTAGCCAAACGAATCCGCTGACCCTCGCCGCCGGAAAGTGTCGCGGAAGGCCGATCCAGCGTGATGTATCCGAGACCGACAGTTTCCAGGAAGTGCAGGCGGTGGCGAATTTCGCGGAGTACGAGGCCGGCGATTTGCTCCTCACGCTTTTCCAGTTTGATGCGGTCGAACACCAGCATCGATTCTTCGACCGGCATCGCGGTGTATTCGGCGATGCCTTGTCCGCCGACGCGCACGGCGAGCGAATCCGATCGCAGCCGGCGGCCCTTGCAGTCGCGGCACGTGGTGGGCGAAACCATCTCTTCGATTGCGATTTGCACCTTAGTGGAAGGCGCGTCGTTCAAACGCTCGCGCAACCAATGCAGTGCGCCCGGCCATGGTCCCTTGTAGGAATAGGCGCCCTGGCGGAACACAATCTGCGCGGTTAGTCCGTTTAGAAAAGCTTCGCGAACTTCTTTGGACAAATCGGCGAAGGGTTTCTTCACGTCGCCACTGAAATGATTAATGACCGCTATTAACGCGCTCCGCAGGTAGGCCGAGCCCTGGCGATCGTCAGGACCCATAAACTGCAACTTGTCGGCGGGCTCTGTTGCATCCAGCACCAGCTTGGAGGCGTCGACCTCCATTACTGAGCCCAGGCCATGGCATCGCTTGCAGGCGCCATATGCGGAATTGAAAGAAAACGAGCGCGGCTCGAGGGGCGGCACACTGATGCCGCAATTCACGCAGGCCATCTTCTCGGAGTACAGCATTTCCTCGCCGTCGATTACCGAAACCAGCACGGCGCCGCCGCTGAGTTTCAAAGCCGTGCGCACCGATTCCGACAAGCGTTCATTCACGCCCGGTTTGATGAGCAAGCGATCGATGACCGCCTCAATGGTGTGGTTGCGGCGCTTATCGAGTTTGATTTCTTCGTCAAGCGACAGAAGCTCGCCATCAACGCGCGCACGCAAGAACCCATCGCGCGCGAGTTTCTCAAGTTCCTTGCGAAACTCTCCTTTTCGGCCGCGCACTATCGGGGCCATGATCATCACCCGTTCGCCAGCCGGCAAAGATAGGACGTTTAGCACGATCTGTTCGACACTCTGCCGAGTGATGGGCGCGTCGCAGACGGGACAGTGTGGCTGGCCGATCGATGAAAACAGCAGCCGCAAGTAATCGTAAATTTCCGTCACCGTTCCGACCGTCGAGCGCGGGCTACGGGAGACAGTTTTCTGTTCGATGGAAATTGCGGGCGAGAGGCCATCGATGGAATCGACGTCGGGCTTCTCCAGTTGGTCCAGGAACTGGCGCGCGTACGCGGAGAGGGATTCTACGTAGCGCCGCTGGCCTTCGGCATAAATCGTATCGAACGCCAGCGACGACTTTCCAGAGCCCGACAGGCCCGTGATTACCGTCAGCTTGTCGCGGGGGATGTCGACATTAATGTTCTTCAGGTTGTGCTGGCGGGCGCCCCGGACGGTGATGCGGTCAATAGCCATAATGCTTAGGAAAACAAAGTCCCCGCCCCATAGACGGGAATTTGAGGCGGCACAGAAATGATGATTCTAGCTGAGGAGAAGACGAGCGGCAAGCGAGCATGAGGGCGGTCTTGTGTTAGAGAGGAGAGAACCGATGTTAGAAAGGAAAGAAACATTTTCCATAGGTCATTTTCCATTTCTCATTTGCCATTGAGAACGCCGCTTAAGATGTAAATGTCATATGAAAATGATAAATGACATATGGAAAATCGGTCTGACTTACCCAAATCGACTCTTGCTTGACACGCTTATTGGCGCGACCTAGACTGCGACCACGCTCGTGAACCTACCAAACATCCTAACGCTGTCCCGCATTTTCGTTGTGCCGCTGCTGGTGGTGGTGCTGCTGACGCCGTTTTCGGAAAACTGGATCGGGGTTCCGCGTTATCTGTTTGGGGTGACGATTTTTCTGGCGGCGGCGTTCACTGATTATCTCGATGGGCGCATCGCGCGCAGTCGCGATCAAGTGTCGCGCCTGGGCAAGTTGCTGGATCCGCTCGCCGATAAATTGTTGATATCGGCGGCGCTGATTTCTTTAGTAGAAAATCATCTGGCGCCTGCCTGGGCGGTGGTGATTATCGTGGGACGCGAGTTTGCAGTAACTGGCCTGCGGTCGATTGCCGCCTCGGAAGGCGTGGTAATCTCGGCTTCGAAAGTGGGCAAGTTCAAAATGTGGGCCCAGGTGATAACGGTCGCGCTTTTGATTTTGTCGCTATCCAGTCCCCACGGCGGCCCGCCGCCTTCGAATTTCGGCCGTCCGTTTCCGGCGATTCAGTTCTGGACCGTGCCGGAGCTGCGCACTGCCTGGAACCATCTGTTGGGCGTAGGGCAAACGACGTGGATTGACTGGCAGGTATTGCTGTACACCGCCGGGCGGGCGATGCTTTGGGTGGTCGTGATCTCGGCAGTGTTCTCAATGTATGGTTACTTTCGGGCTTTCTTTCGCGGCCTGGGTTTAAGTGCATCGGCAAGCGCTCAAGTAAAAGTAGAACCCGCAGTGGCCAATCAGAAGTAGTGGCCGTCGATGGTTGGGGTGGCACTCCGCGGCCGCCCGCTTTTCATATCTCCTCGCCAAAATGCCGCAAGCGAATGGGGTGGCCACGACCCCACAGCCCGCGCAGCGGGCGATGATAATCGTAGCCCACAGCGCCAGCTGTGGGTGTTTGCCGGTGACCGAACCGAAGCTCGCGAAGCGAGCGACATAAGTTGAACTGGTCGGTCAATCGACGGACAGAATTTATGTCGCCCCGCTGGGGCTCTGATCCTGATGGTGGACACGTTACTCACAGCTGGCGCTGTGGGCTACGGACATTTCGTTGGCTTCGCCAACTTTGTTGACCGTCTGTTCCAAATACTGAAATAACTAAGGCCCTTCAGTTGTTGCTGAAGGGCCTTTGTTCTCTTTGAGTGTTCGACGTTCCGTTAAGGCGTCGGACTTGGCTGGGCCGTGGGGTTCCGTTTCAATTGCGGAGCCGGGGCCTTGTCTTTCTGATCACCCTCAGGCGTGGTCGTCGTTGGGTTCTCGTCCGGTGTCGGTAGTCGTCGCTTCAAGGTCGGCCGTCCGGGCGTACCGTTGTCGCTGCCTTCGATGCTGCCGGCCGAGGAAGCTTTCGCGTTCGATAGGCGGAACAGGCGACCCTTCACTCGCTGAAATTCAGAGCTGCTAATCACATACTCATCGCGTTCAGGGAAACGAGCGGCCAGCTGAATCGCGGCCGTGCGCCGTTCCGGTGGCGCCGGGTGCGAAGCGAAAAGTTTGGAGATGAAACCAGGCTTCTTCTTGTTTTTGGCCTCGAGCTTTTCAAACATTGTCGCCATGGCGTTCGGATCGTAACCCGCGGCCCACATGTATTGAATTCCGAGTTTGTCGGCTTCTTCCTCAGCGCCGCGGCTGAACTTCATGAACCCCAGCATGGCACCGAAATTTCCACCCTGGTAAATCGCTTCGCCGATGCCGCCGCCGAGCACAATTGCCGGAATCAGAATCGCGTATTGCGCGATGGTCGCCTTGGTCTGCATTTCCGAAGCATGCCGCGCCGCGACGTGCCCGATCTCGTGGGCCATCACGCCCGCCAGCTCAGCTTCGTTGTCAGCGGCCAGCACCAGGCCTTTGTTCACATAGAAAAATCCGCCGGGCAAAGCGAAGGCGTTGACTTCGTCTGAGTCGATGACTTTGATGGTAAAAGGGACCTTGGCGTCGGAGTGCAGGACGATGTTCTGCCCCACGCGGTTCACGTACTCAGTGATAATCGGGTCGTCAATGAACTTTACGGCTTTATCAATCTCCGCAGCTTGCTCGCGCCCCCACCGCACTTCCTTTTCGGTCGACCCGCTCATCTTGGCGATGAGTCCCTTATTGATATTTCGCTTGCCGATTAATCTTGGGTCTTCGTTTACCGAGAGTGGTTTATTGCTGGTGACCGGAGTTACCGGATCCGAGGTGGCGGCCTTTTTGGCATCAGGAGTCGGTTTGGTCTGTTGCTGATCCTGCGGCGCCGGCTGTTGTTGCGGCCTGGCGCCGGCAACGATAGCTGAAGTCCAGAGGCTGGCAGCCAATATCATGGCCGTGAGCACGCGGGAGAAACGATTCGTCATTTCAAACCTCCAAAGAATAAAAGCACAGCTCAAAGACAAACATGCCGGGCCAGGCTTGTCTTTCGGAGACTGGCATCCGCAACCGGATGCAACGAGTATCACTTTTTCAAGTTAGAACGCTGCCACCGCCGACCCTTGAGTCGCATGAGAGCCTTCGTTTTAGGGGCGCACCTTTGATGCACGGCGCCTCCCAGAAGGTTGCGCCCTCCCAAATGCGAAACTGCACACTCGTCGAAACCTGAATCGCGAAATAGTTTAACGGGGGAAGACTGCCGACTGGCGCCATTATAGGCCCAGTCATGCCAAAAAGCCCATCAGATTGCAGCGCTTTGAACAGCCATGTTAAAGTCCGGCAGCCAAACACCGCGCGGCCCGTCCCTTCATGCGTCCAGATGCTCCAGCGCAAAAGAAAATCTTCCGCACCCAAACGCCGTCGTCTTAAAGCAAAGCCGACGATTTCCATCATCGGGGCCGGGCGATTGGGAACTACGCTGGGAAGGGCGCTGCATCAGCAGGGCTACCGCGTCCAAGCTGTTGTGGCTGTTCACGCTGCTCACGCTCGACGTTCCGCCAAACTCATTGGGGATGGCGTGCGTGCGCTGGGAATATCCCGCCTGCAGGAACTCCCTCCGAGCGACATACTTCTGATCACGACGCCGGATGACGTCATTGGCCAGGTCGCCGAAACGCTAAGCCGGATCCTTGGGCCGCTCGCCGGCCCTGGGAAGGGAACCGTAAAGGAAAAACTCCCGGCGAACCGTTCTCGGCGGGTAGTCTTGCACGCCAGCGGCGCTATGTCCGCCGCCGTTCTGCAACCGCTGAAGAACATTGGGTTTTCAGTTGGATCAATGCACCCACTCGTCTCCATAAACCGGCCGGCAACTGATCCGAAGATATTTTACGGCGCATTCTTTTGCCTGGAAGGTGACCGTTTAGCCGTCAGCGTAGCGGGCAGGATTGCCGGCGATCTAGGCGCGCAGAAGTTCTCATTAAGGGCGGAGGACAAACCGCTCTATCACGCGGCAGCGGTCATGTCGTCCGGACACGTGGTCTCGCTTTTCGATATCGCAACTGAGATGCTGGTGCAATGCGGCCTGACTAAAGAACGGGCCCGGGCCGTTTTGCTTCCTTTGCTAAAGAGCACTCTGACCAGCCTGATCTCGCATGCTCCGGCTCAAGCCTTGACGGGACCATTCGCCCGGGGTGATGGCGCCACGGCGCATCGGCACCTGGCGGCCATCAATGACCGGCATTTGCCGGATGCGCTGGCTGCTTACAAACTGCTCGGGCACCGTGCTCTGAAACTTGCAGCCCAAAGTGGTTTAAGCGAGAAAGTTTTGCGCGAAATGAAACGCGAGATCGATTCTGCGTGAGAAGCGGCTTGGCACAAAACTTACTTAACATCGGTCTTCGCCCCCTTCTCCGCAAGCGGAGAGAGGGTTGGGGGGGAGAGGTGGCTCGCGCGAAACCCCACCCCCATCCCTTCCCCGTTTACGGGGAGGCGCAGACACAAGGCCGGATCTGAGTTTTTGTGCGAAGCGGTAGGACGACCGGCAGGTTCCGCTGCATTGAAACTCGCTGCTCCCGCCACTAGAATCGTCAGCGAAAGGAAAGCAACTTAGCTTAATGTCCAACACACCCAGCGCCAGCTACAGTCTTACGTTGCGCGTCAAGCTGGCCAGTACCACCGGAACACTCGGCGAACTAACTACTGCGATCGGCCGCGAGGGCGGCGACATCGGGGCCATCGACATCGTCAGCGTTTCGAACGACGCAATCGTTCGCGATCTGACGGTGAATGCTGCGTCGAACAAGCATGGCGCCCAAATTGTCGAAGCTATTCGCGACATCGATGGGGTCGAGATTATCAATGTCTCAGATCGCACCTTCCTCATGCACCTGGGCGGCAAAATCGAAGTCGTCTCGAAGACTCCTCTGAAGACGCGCGCCGACTTGTCGATGGCCTACACGCCGGGTGTGGCCCGTGTCTGTCAGGCCATCCAGGAGGATCCCGAGAAAGCCTTCACCCTTACGATAAAGAAAAACACCGTCGCGATAGTAACGGACGGGACAGCTGTATTGGGCCTGGGCGATATAGGTCCGGCCGCCGCGATGCCTGTCATGGAAGGCAAAGCCATGCTTTTCAAAGAATTCGCCGGGGTCGACGCGTTTCCGATTTGCCTGAGCACGAAGGATCCGGACGAGATAGTTCGCACCATCAAAGCCATTTCGACTGCGTTCGGCGGCATCAATTTGGAGGACATCTCGGCGCCGCGTTGCTTTGAGATCGAGGATCGCTTGAAAGAGGAACTCGACATCCCCGTTTTCCACGACGATCAGCACGGGACCGCGGTGGTAGTTCTGGCGGCCCTCATTAACGCGCTGAAAATCGTCAAGAAGGAGATGAAGGACATCAAGGTGGTCGTGAACGGAGTTGGCGCCGCCGGCGTGGCCTGCTCAAAGATCATTATGGCGGCGGGCGTACAGAACATAGTTGGCTGCGATCGCAAGGGGGCCCTGTATCGCGGGCGGCGCGAACATATGAACTGGGTGAAAGACTGGTACGCGCAGAACACAAACCCCAACGAAGAGCGCGGCAGCGTTCACGATGTAATTAAGAACGCAGACGTTTTTCTGGGTTTGTCTGAGCCCGGGGTGATTACCGAGGCCGATCTGGAGACGATGGCGGCAAAGCCGATTGTCTTCGCTATGGCCAATCCGACACCCGAAATAATGCCGGAAGAAGCGGCTTCGCATGTCGCAGTCATGGCCACCGGACGTTCGGACTATCCCAACCAGATCAATAACGTGTTGTGTTTTCCGGGAATTTTTCGCGGCGCCCTGGCATGCCGCGCTTCGCGCATAAACGAAGAGATGAAACTCGCTGCCGCGCACGCGATTGCCGAAATTATCAGTGAAGGCGAACTGCATCCGGAATACATCGTGCCGTCAGTTTTTGACAAGCGCGTTGCGGAAGCGGTGTCGCGGGCGGTGGAAGAAGCGGCCCATGCGTCAGGCGTGGCTCGGCGCGAACGGGCCGGCAACGAGTCACTGTTATGATTTTATGAAGGGGATCAGGCGGAGGTCTCGTTCACCGCAACGAAGCGGTAGCCAACGCCCCTGACAGTTAGTAGGTGATGCGGTTTGGCCGGATCGTCTTCCAGATATTTCCTTAGCCTCACGACGAAATTATCGATAGCGCGCGTGTCGGTGTCCTCTTTCAAACCCCAGACATCTTCGAGAATTGCTTTTCGCGAGACGACGTTGCCGGCGTGCTTGGTGAGATAGCGCAGGAGTTGCACTTCCATCAGGGTCAATTTGATAGTGTGCCGGGGCGTGCGAAGTTCCAGTTTCCCAAAGTCGATGATTCGGTCGTCAAAGCGAAACTCTTCCGGTTCGGTTTCGGCAGTTGGCCCACCGTCTGCCGAATCGGAGTTCGATTTGTTGAGGGTTTGATCGCGGTGAAACCATTGTCGCCGTCGCAGCAATGCATTCAAGCGGGCCAGGAGCACGGACAATTCGAAGGGCTTGGGAAGATAGTCATCGGCGCCGGCTTCAAAGCCGCGCAGCACATCTTCGGGTCGACCACGTGCGGTCAACATCAGCACGGGTACAAAATTTCCCGCGGCCCTGAGTTCGGAAGCGACCGTAAATCCGTCCTTGCCCGGCAACATCACATCCAGGACGAGGGCGTCATAGGTTTGGTGCTCATCCAGGAACAAAGACAGCGCTGCCTCACCGTCGCTCACCGTGTTGACGGTGTAGCCTTCGGCTTCAAGATTGAAACGCAGCCCGTCGGCCAGATGCTGCTCGTCCTCGACTACCAGTACAGCGCTCATCGTTTACAGTCTTCTTCTCGCGTAACGCAACAGTCAGTTTGCGGACGGCTCATTATCCGCCAACTTACAACGCAAACTAACAGTTTGCGTTACACCCGCGGAAGTTGGATTGTGAACTGACTGCCTCTTCCCGGCCCTTCGCTCTCGGCAAACACGCGCCCACCATGGCGCTTTACTACTGAACTCACAATGAAAAGTCCCAGGCCCGTGCCTTTCACGCGTGCCATCATGCGGCCCGGCACGCGATAGAAACGTTTGAAAATGGGTTTCAACTGCGCCGATGGAATTCCCATCCCGCGATCGGCGATCCGCACAGCCACTTCCTTCGCGTCGATAGCGGAGACTTCAACCGAGACCTGAACGTCTTTGACGGAATACTTGACGGCGTTATCCAGCAGGTTGGAAATCGCCGCACGCAATTCATCGGCGTCCGCCTTAACCTGCGGCCGTTCGCCATTGGTCGCTTCCGCGAAACGCACGGCATCAGGGCCGAGGTTGTAGCGGACTTTTGTGAGGTCCACACACTCGCGGACCAGCTCGCCAATATCTACTTTTCGGAGATTGATTTTCCGGCGGCGCTGGCCCGATTGCCCGGCGCGCAATACCTGCTCGACGGTTTGTAATAGCCGGTCGCTGTCCGCAAGCATCACATCGTAAAACTGCAGGCGCTTGCTTTCATCAATATCGCGTTGCTTCAAAGTTTCCAGATAGAGACGGATGGAGGCGAGCGGCGTTTTCAGTTCATGTGTAACTGCATTGATGAAAGCGTCGTGTTGTTCGTTGCGGCGGATTTCGCGGATCAGGAACGTCGTGTTCAGGACCAATCCGGTAATTATCAACAGGAAAAAGATGATGCCAAAAACGAGTAACGCGATTTCACGCGGGTTGAGCAGGATCCAACCGACGTTCAGCGCCATCGCCAGTGCCACCAGGCAGGCGCCCAGCGTTATGAAGAAGATTATCGATTTGCGGCGGCCGCTAACTGCCATGCGGGGATTGTAACAGTGAGCAGTGGGCGGGGGGCAGGGGGCAGAAGGCAGTGGGCAGTGGGCAGTAGGCAGTGAGCAGTGAACAGTGAGCAGTGGGGGGAAATGAAAAAGGCAGCCGGCGACTACCTATCGCCGACTGCCAATTAATTACTGCGAACTGCGAACTGGCCGCAGCCCACTGGATAAACTACGCTGCTTTTTGTAGTTCTCTAGGCTGCGGTTTACTGGCCGTCGCAATCTGCTCTTTGGAAATGAGTTTGATTCCCTTTGCCAAACCCAAAAGCTCCAGCACTCGAATGCCGTACCAGTTAACGTCGACTTCGTACCACGTCAGGCCGTGCCGCGCGGCGCGCGGATGCGCGTGGTGGTTGTTGTGCCAACCTTCACCGAACGACAGCAAGGCGACCCACCAGTTATTTCTGGAAGCATCGTTGGTGACGAACCGTCGCCGGCCCCAGATATGAGTTGCCGAGTTAACCAGCCACGTGAAATGCAGGCCCACTGTAACTCTTAGAAAAACTCCCCAGAGCATGACTTTCCATCCGCCGAAAGCGAACAGTCCGATCCCGACGATCGTCAGCGGCATGTAGTAAAAACGATTTAGCCAGCGATAGAAACGTTGATTCATCAAGTCGGGCGCGTAACGTTGCAGCCGGCTCTGGTCCAATACTTCCGCCGTAGGCGTCAAAATCCAACCGATGTGCGACCACCAGCGTCCGTCACGCGGCGTATGCGGGTCACCCTCTTTGTCGGTGTGCGCATGATGAATGCGATGCGTCGTGGCCCATTGTATCGGCCCGCCCTCGAGCGCCATGGAACCACACAGCACCAGAAAGTATTCAATCACTTTCGGCGTTTGATAGCCGCGATGAGTCATCAGGCGATGCCAGCCCATGCCAATGCCGAGACTGCCGCTGACCCATGCCAGAATCAAGGCCGCGATAAAACCCGGCCAGCTCCAATAAAAGAGCGCCACCACCGAAAGTGCATGCGAAAGAATTAGAAAGACCGTAGTAGGCCAGTTGATCCGCGTTCTTAGTTCGGGAGCTACTTCGTACCTCCGCGTATCGAGCTTTGTAAGTCCTTTACCGAATTCATCGTGAATGCGTTCAATCGTGGTCGCCATCTAAACCCTCCAAGAATTGTATAAGTGCGCATCTTAAGATGCTTACGTTCGCGAACAAGGTAACAGTTACAGGCAAATCCTGATGTAATAGTTATGTAAGGGCTTATCGAATTGAGGCTTGTTAAGAAGTTGGGAGGGCGGCGACACTCGCGCGTGACAGCTAGGGCAGGTTGTCGGCGTTCGATAACGCTCGGCTACTAGAGCGGTGAAGGTACTGCTAAAAAGTGCGCCTGACACTTTCTCGTTAAAGACTTATCGCTCACGAGAAAATGCCAGGCGCTCGGCGGAACTAGATGGAATGCCGCTGTTAATTTCGTCTAGTAAGAAAGCCTTACGCTTCCGGCCGCGCGTGAATCAACCGGCGCACGCGATCGGAGAAGAGCACATCGATCTTGAGCGGTTCAATCACAGCGGTCACTTCGCCCAACCCGAAGGCCGGATGCATCAGCGACTGTCCTGCGCGGTAAGTGCGGGTGCGATCGTAAGGTGCGCTGGCTTTCGCCGAAGCGCGTCCTGCCCGGGCGGGTACTCCGCTCTTGAACGTGCTGCGAGTGCCACACTTGGGGCAACTCACGCGCGATATCTGACCCTTCTTCGTGACCAGCGCTACGATGTGCCCTCGATCTTCGGCACAAACTTCACAAAACTTATCGATGCGCTGGCCGATCGCGTAAGTTTCTTTTGCAACTTTTTCCGGCTTTTCCACAAACTTTCCTTTCTTCAATACGAACGCCTTCAAAACTGATTACAGCGCCGGGTTTTCGCGAGGCCATTATCCCCAGGCTCGTCGTTACCAACGCGGTTCGCGATTGCCACCGCCACCGCCGCCGCCGCGACCGTAATCGCCGCCGCCACGACCGCCGCCGCCGCCACCGCCACCACCACCGCCGCCACGACCGCCAAATCCGCCGCGACCGCCTCCACCACCACCGCGATTGCCGCGATCTTCGCGCGGCCGCGCTTCGTTGACTGTCAGGTTACGGCCGTTTAAATCTTTGCCATTGAATTGTTCGATAGCCTTCTCCGCTTCTTCCTTGCTCGCCATCTCGACGAAACCAAATCCTCGCGAACGTCCAGTCTCGCGGTCTTCGACCACTGCGGCGGACTCGACCGTGCCGGCTTGCGTAAAGAGCTGCTGCAGTTCTTCACTCGAAGTCTGAAATGAAAGATTACCGACGTAGAGTTTGGTGGTGGCCATGTGGAAATACCTCTCCTTCGCGTGCTAAGAAGCTTCCCATCGAAGTGTGCTTCGGAGTAACGGCAGCATCGAAGACTTGCGTTCGGGTGCTCTCAATCTGAGCGGCTTCTATAGTTAAAATCCAGGCCTGCTCTCGAACCATCCAAACGCCGCCGCCGATCTAAAGGCGCGGGGGCGCATCACCGTTGATGCGCGAGAGAAGGGATAACGTCACTATGATGCACTATTTAGGGGCAAAGTTGCAAGGAACGGCGCGGCGGCAAACGTCACATGGCTGGCAACTTCTGTCGAGATTTGCTTAGGTTTTGGATGGGAAACCGTTACCGCCGTAAAGAGGAAAATTGGGCCTTTTCGGCGAAGGCGGAAGGGCTAGCCAGAGGCGGCGCGAAAGTCATGAGCCATGAGGGGAACGATTCGCCGCGGGACCGCAATCGCCTGCTTGATGTGACGCTCGTTGGTGAAATGGCCGGCTACATAGACTCCGCGCACGTTGGTTTCATAAGTCTCAGGATCGTAGATAGGAACTTCGCTGACTTTGCCTTTCGTAGTCTTCACTCCCAACTGTCTCAGGAGCGTGAGATCGGCATCGCTGCCCACCAGCACGAACACAACGTCGTTAGGTACCGTCAGCGTCTCCCCTTCGTCACTAACCAATCGCACTTCACGCTCCATGATTTCTTCGACTCGATCGTACAGGATTACGCGCATGCGTCCCTGCGCCACTTCGCGTTCCAGCGGCGTGCGCACCCAATGCTTCATTGCTCCGGCTTTGGGATCGCGGTTTTCCCAGTCGCTGCGCCAGATTGCCAGAGTTGTGCGCGCACCTTCTTCAGAAAGAAAGAGCGCGGCCTCAGCGGCGCTGTTGCCGCCGCCTACGACCAGGGCGTCGCGGCGGACGTACGGATAAGGCTCCACGAAACGGTGATGAACTTTTGGCAGGTCTTCACCGGGAACGTTCAGCCAGCGCGGATGGGCCATCGCGCCGATGGCAAACAGAATGCGCGCAGTCTGATAGTTTCCGCGTGAGGTTTTCACGTTGAAGCCTTCTGACAGAGGTTCAATTTCCGTTACTGCTTCATCGGTATTAATCAGCAGATCGCGATCGAGAGCGAAATGTAGGTAATAAGAGAGAAGCTCCTCGCGCGTCGGCTTCTCACTGACCGGTTTCAGCGAGCCAGGCTCCATCTCCAACTCGTCAGTAGTGGAAAACACGGTGCGGCCTATCGGATAGCGGTGAATGGTGCTGGCGATGACGCCCTTCTCGATTACCAAATACTTCAAGCCCTCGCGCGCCGCTGCATCTGCAGCAGACAATCCCGCCGGGCCAGCGCCAATGATTAAGAGGTCAAGTCGGTCAGTCATTTCTTATTAGCGTCCAAAGTCCAAACTCCAAAGTCCAAAGTCAGGGAGTACCGGCGGTTGAGTCATATTTTCAGAATATTCCCTGCGACATAACAGTCCTGTTTGTAGCAATTTTTCAGACGAACAGACGTTGGACGTTCGACATTCGACAGGACTGGTTCAGAACACGACTTCGCCATGTGCAACTACGACCGACGGCCCGCCCACCCGAACCTGAGATACGTTTCCTGCCTCGCCTTTGACTTCCAGCCCAATGCGACTGGGCCGATGAATGAAGTCGCCCTGTTCGATCACAAAGCGATAGATGCCGTCGGTCGCTTCATTGCCCGTCGCGCCATGATGCACCAGATACGCGCCCAGTGCGCCGCAGGCACTGCCGGTTGCGGGATCCTCCGCAATGTTATCGCCGGGCGCAAACATCCGCGCGTGCGCGCGCGCTTCGCCGATTTCAATGGTTTCGCGGGTGAACGCGAGGCACCCGGTTGAACCGGAGCGCTGATAGACTTCGGTGAGCAACGTCGAGTTGACCTTGCACTCCCTCAGATCGGCGAGAGCCCTCACCGGCACCGCGAGGAACGACATGCCAGTCGAAATGATCTGAATCGGAAGCTCGTCGTCAAAGTCCTCCGTGGAAAGGCCCAACGCCCTGGCAATTTCCGCCCGCTCATTCGCGTCGTCGATTTCGCTTTTGATCTCGAACTTTCCCTGAGTCATGACCACTTCCACCGGTTTGCCCTCTTTGAATTCGACGTCGACGGGCAGCACACCGATTCCTACTTCATGAAGAATACTTGTTCTACCAGTGCCGCCGTCGGGAACCGGCACCACGCCTTCGCGCGCCAACAGGTTCCAAGTCCCCACGATCGGATGGCCGGCAAAGGGAATCTCTCGCGCCGGGGTGAAAATCCGCAGGTAGCGCAAAGTCTGTTCCGTGCGGGGCGGCAACACATAGACCGTCTCCGACAAATTCATCTCGCGCGCAATCTTCATCATCTGATCATCAGTCAGACCTTCGGCTTCGGGAAAGACGGCGAGCGCATTCCCGGCGAATGCTTTGTCGGTAAAGACGTCAAGTTGAACATATCGATACTTAGCCACTGCCGGAATCTCCATTCACATCCGATTTGAGTCCATAGAAGTGAATCATCGGTGGGGTGATGCGTTCCGTCAAGCCGTCAAATCTTTCTGAAACGTTTTGTGCTCTCGCTACATTATGTTTGAAAGAGGAAGTTTTGCTTGGCCAGGGTTGACCCGACGAGGGCACCGGCGAATCAGGGAGGCTATTGAAAAGGAAAATTGCTTGACGGCTTAAGTACCTCGGAGTATAAGGCGCTGTCCCTTCGTTACGTTACATACGGGTAGGCTCTTAACCGATCCGCAAACATCATCACCGCCTTTCCGGATGTCCCTGCGAATTCCTCTCAAAGGAGATCCCCCATGTTCTCACTAAAAAACAAAGTCATTTCCACGGCAATTCTGATCGTGATAGTGACGGTGGCTTCGCTGAGTGTCAGGGCAGTTGAGACTCCCGCCGCTAATCCGCCGCCGCCGGCCACTAATACACCGCCGCCGCCGGCCATTAATAAAGTTGAGCCCGCTATCTCGCAGCCCGACGGAATGGTGACCGTCATTTTCAACCAGGACGTGAAGGTTTCATTGGTAAAGATTGGCAACACTGAGGCGACCAAAGTCTCGATGCGGCCCACAAGCATTACTGTCAAGGTGCCTAAGACTTGCCCTTTGGGAACACAGGAGCTGAGTGTCGTTTTGTCGGTTGCCACTCCAACTGTACTCACCAGCTCAATAATCTTGGTTCCCGAAGTTACCGGGCTCAAAGCAAGCAAAGAAGCTACTCGCGCCGCCTCCAGCCGGGTAGTGGTTGCGGGCGGCGAAATCATTGTTCAATTCGCCGACAGCATCCCGTCGGAAATCAGACAAAAGCTGAACGTATCACTTGCTCCTACGGATGGAGGATCCCAAAACCGGAAAATGGACTTCTTGATGCCGGAAAGTGATTATCTGGTGTTAAAAATCCCAGCCGACCTCGACCGCCAAACCTACGAAGTCCAGGTCAGAGCTGATACGACACTTCTGGATAGAAAACCGAGGATCAGGGTGGAATACGTAAGCTCTATCTACAAGTGGGCCTCCATTGTCCTGCTTAGTCTGATCACGCTCATCTACATCCTCTACCGGTTGTTTTACAAGACGGCTCAGAGCCAGAAACGCTACTCCTTCGTCAAAATGCTTTTGGTGGAACAGGAAAACCAGACCTACAGCCTTTCTCGAGCTCAGTTCCTGGGCTGGCTGACCGTAATCGTGTGGTCCTATCTTTTTCTTTACTACGCGCACGGTTTTGTTGAGCAGGATTGGAGCTATCCCAGCTTAGGCAATGCCGTGTACGCCTTTCTGATTAGCTTGGGCACTTTAGTCGTAGCTCAAGCGACAGGCCAAGGGCTTGGTGTTAAAGGGGCGGGAGAGGATCATCCGTCGTTGGCTGATTTGGTGGTCCATGGTGGGGTGATTGCCCTGGATCGGGTCCAACAAGTGATTTGGACTTTGATAGCGCTCGGCATGTTCCTTCGCATCACCGTTTCCAGTTTTGGTGCGGCTACGACGTTGCCTGATATTCCGCCGGAACTTCTGGTCTTGATGGGACTGAGTTCGGCCGGCTATCTGGGAGGCAAGCTGGTACGCGGACCTGGTCCGGTCATAGAGCAAGTAAGCGTACGGGAGGGCAGCCTCATTCTCGATATCAAGGGCCGTCACCTGTCGCGAGATGGCTTTATCTGGTTGGACGGGGTACAGCTGAAAGATAAGCCGACGGTCAAGGTTGACGACCCGGATGACCCGCTGAAGTTCGCAAGTGAGGTGGAGGTGACGCTCGCAATTACCAGAGCCGAGTGGGACGCGCGAGAACATACCCTGACTTTCGTCAATGCCGATGCTCAACGCGCTGACTGGCACGCCACGCCGGAAATTACGGCGGTCGCTCCCGGCCAGCCTGATGCTCAGAACAAAGTACTACTGACTATCAAGAGTGCCCGCGTCGCCCCGGGAGCAACCGTGATCGTGAGCGGGGCGGGAAATGCCAAGCCGATCCAGAATCCGCAGGATCCGAATGTCTTTACGGTACAGGTTGACGCCGCGTGGCTGACGGAACCACACGAGTTGGCGCTCAATACCGGGGGTAAGCAAAGCATCTTTACGTACCAACCCGCTTAGCCGGAGATTAAGTTTCGCGGCGTACGTTTGCGCGAAGTGGTCGGCGGCGCCGCTCTCAGTCAAGTCGCATTCGGTATCAAGGTCAACGTCTCTGTTTTTGTGCTGTCCGTTAGTAGGCTGGAGTTTTGAGTTTCGCTGGGGGCGTCGGGAGGCAGCCCAAGAACGGTGAGATGAAAGTCTCATACCCCGTTGTGACTCAAATCCCTATTGAATAGGAGATGCGAAAATGTCTGCGAACAATCCTGCAGGAAATGCCGCTCCATCAGGCAATGTAGTTAAGACTACGGGTCCGAAGAAGTGTAAGCCTTTTATCTTCGAGGTGATGGTCTACAGTCCGGAAGCCGGTTATAAGGCTGAAATAGTAGTCGAGCGCGGTTGCACCGCTACGAATGATTCCGTTTGGAAGTTCGTATTTGATCTCTACAAGAAGAAAGCCGTCGGAGACGGTTTCGACCAATTGGTTCACGTCTCCTACCGCGCGTTGACGCAAAAAGAGAATGCCGAAGTCGTCGGAATGATCGACGGGCTGACCGATGCTCAGGCGGACGCCTTGCCGGATCTGCACGAAGCGGCCAAAGAATTCCACGACAACCCAACTCCGGAAAATAAGACCAACGTGCTGGCGAAGGCCAATGCTGTGGTTACGGCGGAAAACTGAGCCGCAGGTAAACGCCGGTTGCGGTTACGGAGGATCTGATGAGAACTCGACGCTCTGCTTTGACTTTTTTCGGAGTGGCCTGGTGTTTGTTTTTCGCCGGGGCCTGGGCGGGATCCGCCCAGGCCCAGACGGAAAAGGGGCAAGGATGCCGGGACGATATTGCGGCTGGCGACGGATACAAAATCCATTCTGTAAAAGTCGCCGCCCGTTACCTTCCAAAATTATCCCAACCGCTGCCATCGCCGGGGAGTGACTATTCACCGGTAGTGGTGTCGGAACTCCAGGGCAGGGTCTTTGCTGTGTTAAGGCAAGAAGCCCTCCGGGAAGATGAAGAAGGCGAAACCGAACACAAGCTCGTCAAGGCGGTAACCGTTGGCAAGGGCCAGGTTGAGGATGGCCCGCGTCCCGGCGGGGCCATTGGTTTCAAGCTCGTCACCCCGTGTGTAAAGGTAGTTGAGCCGGCAGTATGTAAGTCAGATGTCGGGACCACTCAATGCGTGGATGTGACGATCCACGCGATATCGCTTCGCGTGGACACATCCAACCCGTTCGCGAATCTACTAAATATCCCCCGCTCGAATCGCCCCTCGTTCTTGAGCAACGTGCCAGGTCCATTGCTGGCGTTCAATCCTAAATTCGGTCTTAGTTACGACCGCAACTTCGGAGCTGCGGCGGCGCTGGAAGTATCCGCAAACTTGTTGGATCTCGGAAAGAATCTTAAGAGTCTTCCTCTCAAGGCACGGCGTACGCGGCTGGATCTGGACGCGAAGGCGCAACGAGCGTTGGACGGCTCGTTTTACAACACCGCGTCCCGGATTTCGCTATCACGCAGTGCCAGCGGGGCCATCGACCGGTTTGGGATCGATGCCAGTTTTGTCGCCGACCACAATGCCAGAGGTGATAATGAATACTTCAAGAATGCGCTGAACATCGGCGGGCAGGTTGAACTGCGAACATCCCTTTCGCCTTTTGAAACAGTTCTGTTGGACGGGCACTATCGAAGGTCCAGCAATAGGTTTGTCAGCAAGACCGCTCTTCCTTCAGAATCCATCTCCGAAAATGCCTTCCAGGCCACCGCACTGTTGAATGGACGTCTCCTCGGAAGCGGGGTCAGCCGTTTGGCACTGTGGGTGGACGCGAATTCTCCCGGATCAAACCGCGAACACTATCAGCGCGTCGCGGCGCAATGGGGCTTCGCAAAGGAGTTCATTCTCGTGCATAACGAGACCATCGGCATTGAGGCCATCGTTGGCGCGGCGCGTTCGTGGGGTGACGTGCCGCAGTACGCTCGCTTTTACGGCGGAAACTCCGGAAGAAATTTTCTGTACGAACCGAATGATTCGCCAACCGTCACCTCCTTTCCCGTTGGTCCCATACTTCGCAGCTTTGGCGCGAATCAAGCGACGGCTGGTGACCCGTTGCAGCAAGGCGCCACGTCCTATTGGAACGTGAACCTGAGCGCCACCTTCCCAATTCCCAAATGGTCTAGCCCACTCGTGCCGGACATCTCGATTGAGCTTCCGACGCGGGGCCCGGATGGCCAGATAATCATGGGTGCCGATGGTCCCGTCATGGAGGATCGGCCTTTGCGGGTCATTCTCAAGAACCAGGGCGAAAGCAGCCGCAAAGTTTTGGAGCGAATATTCAAAAAAGAAGGGTTGTCAGCGGAAGACGCGAAAAGCAAGGCTAATCGAGAGTTAAAAAGTATCAATGCTATCCTTGGGTTCATCGCGGATGAAGCTAACCTCTATTCGATCAAGCCGCTTTTTATGCTCGATGCGGCGCGCCTTAACGTACCGGGCTTTACGTCTAACCAAACCAGATTGGCAGTCGGTGGCGGCCTGCAATTCACAATTGTAATAGCCAAATTTGAAGCCGGCTATATGCGAACCTTGCGCGGTCTTCCCGGTGACGGCAAGGGAAATGTGGTGTTGCGCTTGTTCTTTCAAAACCTCTTCTGACAAGGATGGCCGGGTTCATCGAGTGTGCTTGCCTGGGTAAACTTCGTACGGCGATTGCGTGTTGACGTTCGGCCCTTCTACGAATATTGTTACAACCTCGCTCAAACAGGTCGACCATCTATTCACGGTCCAACGATAGAGGAAGCACACATGCCAGTTCTGAAACAGGGGTCGAAAGGCAAAGGCGTAACCGCACTTCAGACTTCGCTGAAAAAGCTTGGCTTCGATCCACAGGGCGTCGATGGAAAGTTTGGACCGGGAACTAAGGCGGCCCTGATCGCTTTTCAGAAAAGCAAAAAACTAAAGGCCGATGGGATGGCGGGGCCGAAGACCATGGCCGCGTTGGAAAAGGCACTGGCACCCAGCGCTGCCGTTCCCGATTCCGTTCCTGTTAGCGTTCCCACGCCACCTCCCGGGGCACCCTTTGCAGCCTTGAATCTGATTGGCCTCAAGGGGATTCTTCCCAATCCGGTCATTGCCCAGATTCCTGAGACGGCGCTGAAATTTAACATTACCTCCGATCTTAGATTGGCGCATTTCCTGGCCCAGTGCGCGCTGGAGTCTGTTGAGTTCACCGCCACGGTGGAAAATCTGAACTATCGAGCGGCGCGCTTGCTCGCAGTTTTCCCCAAATATTTTCGGGGAATAAATCCGGCTCCCTATGCGAACAATCCGGCTAAGATTGCGAATCGAGTTTATGCGAACCGGATGGGTAACGGTAACGAGGCTTCGGGAGACGGATTCAAGTTCCGCGGCAGAGGTTACATTCAATTAACCGGGAAGAATAACTACAAGAGCTTTACCAGTTTCATTGGTGAGGATTGCGTCGCTAATCCTGATCTGGTGGCGACCAAGTATCCGCTGGCATCAGCCGGTTTTTTCTTCGACTCAAATAACATCTGGTCTATCTGCGATCGAGGCGCTAACGACGCCACCGTACTTGCCGTATCGACGCGTGTGAATGGCAAAAACCCGCATGCGGTCCCCGAAAGAACTAAGTACTTCAAAAAATTCTTCAAGGCTTTGACTGCCTAAGTAAGGGGGTGCGTGGCGATTGCCGCGCGGTCGTTTGTGACGGGCCTGAGTCGGATTAAGAAGCCCGCACAGCGGGCGGTCATACCGGTAGCCCACAGCGCGAGCTGTGGGTGACATTCGGTGGTGGGGAACCCACAAACCCGCAAAGCGAGCGACATAATTCAGAACGCGCAGCGTTATGCCGCCCCGACGGGTCTCAGGTTGATTCACTGCTCTACCCACAGCTCGCGCTGTGGGCTACGTATATGAGGTTGGCTTCGCCAACTGGTTGAAGCGCAATCTCGAACTAACCGACAACAAAACTCAGACACTCATTGCTGCTCGTTGAGTGCGCCGTTATAATGCTCTCACCTTGGCGCGCGACAACGAAAAGAATTCCCCAACTCGCAGGTCTGCACCACTCTCAGCGAAGGGGTTGTGCGGCCTGTTTCTTCCGACCACCACTCCATTCTTAAGTGACGGCAGTCTCGACGTCGTAGGATTGCGCGGCAATATTCGCAAGTGGAATCAGACGCACATCTCCGGCTACGTGATGCTGGGCTCCACGGGCGAGCGCGTACACCTGGATGAGCGCGAATACGTCCAGGTTATCGAGGAAGCCAGGCAAGAAATTCCGTCCCATCTCATTCTGATTGCCGGCGCCGGCCAACAAAGTACTTATGGCACGATCGCTGAAATCAAACGGGCTGCGGCCGCCGGGGTTGACGCCGTGCTGGTGATCACTCCGAACTTTTATCGTGCCGCGATCACCCCGGACGCCCTCATCAAGCACTACTCCGAGGTTGCCGAAGCATCGCCGGTGCCGGTGATTCTTTACAGTATGCCGGACCTTACCGGAATAAAGATTGAGCCGAAGCAAGCGGCGGCGCTCAGTACTCATCCGAACATAATCGGAATCAAAGACAGCTCCGCGGATATCGAGAGGTTGGGCGAGACCGTTGACTTGGTGCGAAACGCCGGAGTTGGCCCAGCGGATTTTGCGGTGCTGACCGGTAACGGTACCGTGCTTTTCGAGGCGCTAACTGCGCGTGCCGACGGCGCCATTCTGGCAGTTGGCTGTGCGGCGCCGGCTCTCTGTCTTGAGATTATTGAGGCCTTTCGGAATCAGGACCACGCACGCTCGCAGACGCTGCAGGCGAGTCTGACGCCATTAGCGCGGGCAGTGACAAAGACGTATGGCATCGGTGGCTTGAAGGCCGCCCTGGATTTGATCGGATATACCGGCGGCGAGGTGCGTGCGCCGTTGCGGGCGCCCGGGGCCGAAGCGCGCGAGGAAATCCAAAGCCATCTGACGGTTGCTGAAAGCGCAGTGCGGGAGCTTTTGCTGAAGGTAGTTGTCTAATAGGTTTGCAGACCCTCAAGACGATTTTCCATATATCATTTTCCATTTTCCATCGAAGGAAGAACCGGGTTTGTGAAACGCCTCTATTTGGAGTGCGGTGGCAAGCGTAGCGCGACACCGCTTTGGATATATGGCGCCGATGGACGGTGACTGCTGATTCAGAAATAATCCAAAGCGCCGTCGCCGCTTCGCTCTGCCGGCGCACTCCATAGATCCCGATGACAAATGAGAAAGGGAAAATGACCTGGGGAAAATGGTTTCGGACAGAGTCTTTCATAGACTAGCTCTCCTTAGCTGGTACAACCTCACCGTCCCGCGTAAAATGCGTCGCAGGAGCAAATCATTTGACTACCGCGGAAATTGCTTGTTACAGCACTCCTGAAGAAGTCGGCCTGCGCGTGGAAACGATCCCTTTCGATCAAATCCCGCATCAGTCCAGACTCTTTCTCGACTACTTGAAAGATCCACTGGCTCTGCGCCGGTTCTATCCATCCGCAGTGCGGTTTCATCATGAGTTGCCGGCGCGCGCGCCGGAAGTGCTCGCCAACTACAAGACAGATCGCGATATTCTTTGCAGCGCCCTCGGGCGCATGAACCTTGGCTGGGGGGCGACGTCGGAAACGCTCGCAAACATCAATTTGCTTGCGAGTGCTGATTGTGTCGCTGCAGTTTCTGGTCAGCAAGCCGGGCTGTTTACTGGTCCACTTTACACAATTTACAAAGCCCTTTCCGCAGTGAAACTCGCCGGCTGTCTATCACAACGCGGCACGAAGGCCGTGCCCGTCTTTTGGATGGCGACTGAGGACCACGACTTCGCCGAAGTTGCCAAGGCGGAGTTCATCAATCGCGACTGCATGCTGGACAGCGTCAGCGTTCCCGCGACGATGCATGACGAGGGCATTCCAGTCGGCAACGTGAAGCTCGATGAGTCGGTTAAGGACGCGGTTGATCGGGCCCTGGCGGCTTTACCGAACACCGAGTTTGCGCCGGAGCTTGAAAAGGTTTTGCGCGACGCCTGGCAGCCGGGGCGAAGTTACGGAGAAGCGTTCGCGCGCATGTTGACGAAGTTACTGGGCCGTCATGGATTGATAATTCTGGATCCGCTCGACGCGGACCTCAAAAAACTGGCGGCGCCGCTTTATGCCGAAGCCGCGACCCGGTCGCATGAGATTGCAATTGCCATAACTCAGCGCAGCCGCGACCTTGAGGAATCTGGTTATCACGTACAGGTCGTCGCCTCGGAGAACTCGTTCCCTCTGTTTATGCTTGATCCGCAGGGAGCGCGCCAGGCGGTGGCGCGGACTCCCGATGGCAGTTATCAGACGAAGGCCGGCGGCGAAAAATACACCGCCGCCGAGTTGGCGGAGCAAGCCTTATCACAGCCTGAAAGGTTCAGTCCGAACGTTACGTTGCGCGCGGTGGTCCAGGATTATCTGCTGCCAACCATCGCTTACTACGGCGGTGCGGCGGAAATCGCATACTTTGCGCAGACCGCGGAGGTTTATCGCGTGTTGCAACGGCCGGCGACGCCGATCCTGCCGCGGGCCAGCCTAACGATAGTGGAGAAGCACACGTGGCGTTCACTCGAGCGTTACAATCTTAAACTGAACGATTTTTTTGGCGGGCTGGATACTGTGCTGGCGCGGGTTGTGGAAGAGCATCTGGGCACGGCGGCGGCGGAATCGTTCAATCGCACCGAGACTTCAGTCAACGAGGAGCTCGATTCACTGCAAAAGCAGCTGCGGCAGGTTGATCCGACTCTGGCCGATGCGCTGGAAACCGGCAGGAAAAAAATCAACTACCAAATCGAGGGATTGCGTACGCGCTTTCATCGCGCGCAGATGGCGCGTGACGAAGCAGTGCACCGGCAGCTGGCCCGGGCTTTCGATCTGCTGTTTCCGGAAAAGACTTTGCAGGAACGTCGCATCAACATCGCATCGCTGCTGGCCCGCCACGGGCACTATGTGATCGATTGGATTTATAACGCCATCAACCTCGGGTCGAATGATCACCAGGTTCTTTACCTTTAGTTTCGAGTTTCGAGTTCGGGTTCGCTTTCGGAGTCTCAAGTCTCAAGTCTCAAATCTCAAGTCTCAAAACACGAAACATATTTGGAGTGCGCCGGCAAAGCGAAGCGACGACGGCGCTTTGGATTAAAGGTTTCAGTCTCAAGTGCAACTGTGAAGCATGGTCTGAAACCTGAAACCTGAAACCTAAGACCTGAAACCTGAAACCTAAGACCTGAGACCTGAGACCTGAGACCTGAGTTTCCCATGACCAAAATCCGCGTTCTATCCGATCATCTGGCAAACCTAATCGCAGCCGGCGAAGTGGTCGAGCGTCCGGCGTCCGTGTGCAAGGAACTGGTGGAAAACGCGATCGATGCCGGCGCGACGCGCATCGCCGTCGATGTTGAGGCAGGTGGCCGGCGGCTTCTAAAAATCACTGATGACGGCGAAGGCATGACTCGCGATGATGCGATTCTGGCGTTTGAACGACATGCTACTTCGAAGCTTGCCACCGCTGACGACTTGAACGCGATCGGCACGCTCGGCTTTCGCGGCGAAGCCCTCGCCTCGATCGCTTCCGTGGCCCGCGTCGAATTGATTAGCTGCACCGGAGACGCGAACGCTGCGACCCGCGTCACCATCGAGGGTGGACGCATGCGCGACGTGAAGGACGCCGCCCACCCGCGTGGCACAACCATCACGGTGCGGGACTTGTTTTTCAACGTGCCTGCGCGCCGAAAGTTTCTGCGCTCAGAAGCGACCGAGAGTTTTCATCTGACTAACCTGGTTACGCATTACGCCCTCGCGCACCCGGAAATTTCATTTACCCTGACCAACAACGGACGCGAAACGTTGCGAGCGACGCCGGCGCAGGATCTGCGAGAGCGCGCCTACCAGGTATTTGGTGAGCAGTTCATAGACGGTTTACTGGAAGTTGGAGCTCCGAATTCGGAAGGCTCGTTGGCTGCCAGCACGCTAACGCGCGTAACCGGCTACGTTTCCGCGCCGCGCGAACGACGCACGTCCCGAGACGCGCAATATCTTTTCGTGAATGGCCGCTTCGTACGCGATCGCTTGATCGGGCGGGCCGTGTCGGAAGGCTATCGATCGATTCTGCCGCATGGGGTTTATCCCGCCGCGCTGTTGTTTATCGAACTGCCGCTGGAAGAAGTTGATGTGAACGTGCATCCGGCAAAAACGGAAGTTCGTTTCCGCCGCGCGGCCGCCGTGGCCGATGCCGTGCGCGACGCCGTGCGAACCGCGTTGGCCAGCGCGGGTTACACGCCCGCGCGCGAAGTCGCTTCCCCTCAAGCAAGTGAAACCGCGACGACTGGCAGCGACGCGATCACCGCGGACGATACGCAGGCGTCATCGCTCTCCGCCGCTGCCGGGCAGCAGGCGACTTCCTGGCCCATGCCCTCAATGCCTTCGGTAAATTCGCCGCTACAGAATTGGCCTGCGGGCGGCGCGGCAGAAGGAACTGAGCGGACCACGCCCGCGCGCCAGGAGAAGATCGATTTCGCCGGCATGCCGATTCAGGACGAAGAAAGCGTCGTAGTCCCCATGGAGGCACCCGCCGAGAAGAGCGCTACCGCGCGGGATTTGGATGCAATTCTTCGCGAGGTGCACGCCGGTGCTGATGTAGCGGAAGAAACGGCCGAGCCAGCGACGGGGACGCAGCCAGAGCCGGCACATTCGGCGAGTGCTCAAAAAACGTCACCTGCCTTGCCGCCGCTAGATTCCGCCGCAAAGTTTTTGAAGGAAGTGGCGCTCGGTTCAGTCTCCGCAGACATTCGGCCGATTGGCCAGCTAGAGGAAAGTTTTATCGTCGCCACTTCTGAACACGGTTTGCTGTTAATCGATCAGCACGTCGCGCACGAGCGAATTTTGTTCGACAAGTACCGTGCGATAGTCGGGGAGCGAGTGGCGGAGTCGCAAAACCTTCTGCTTCCGGAGACATTCGATCTAACGCCCGCTCAGGCCGCAGCGTTCGATTCGGTCGCGCCGGAATTGGAGTCGTATGGCTTCAACCTGATGCGTTTGTCGGGAAGAACGGTAGCGATTAAGGCCACGCCCGCCGATCTCCCGGCCAGCGAAGCGCGCAACATGCTTGCCGAAGTGCTGGACGCCGTCGATGCCGAGAAGAAGGGCGCCGCACGAGACACCATGCGCGACGAAATTGCCGCGTCGCTCGCGTGCCATGCCGCCATCAAAGTCAATACCCCGCTCGCGCCGGAGAAGATGCGGTGGCTAATCGATCGCCTCTTGCTGACTTCCTCGCCCACGACCTGCCCGCACGGCCGCCCAATATTCCTGCGCCTGGCGACGCAGGATATTCTGAAGGGCTTCCATCGAATCTGACGTCGTTCCTTGTGGAGATGGCAAGCGCAGGGCGACACCGCTTTGGATTGTCATGGCACAGCGTGTTGTTAAAGCTAACCAAAGCGCCGTCGTCGCTTCGCTCTGCCGGCGCACTCCAAAGATGGGGAGCCACTACTTACTCTGCAGATTGAGCTTTAGTACTGCGAATCTCTCATTTTCGAAGAGCCGGACTGTGTTTTGTGGGTTCATAAGAAATCCATTTACATCCTCCGCACTTTCTTTTGACATCACCACATATTCGATTCGCTCGTTGACCAGCTTTTGCACGATCTGGTAGTTGGCGGGATAGTATCTGCCTTCACCCGGCGCCATTTCCCAGGGCAGGCGGTTGTAAACGAAAACGTTTTGATAGTCAGCGAACGCCTGGTGGGTGCGGTAGTCCACGAGGATGCAAGTCTGATATTTGTCGGTGCGATCTCTGAGGGCAAAGACTTCGCGCGCCGGTGCGATTTGCCTCTGATAATAAGTGCCGGTCCGGACGACACCTGCGAAAGCAAACACACCGACGCTAACAAAGATCAGGAGCAGCGATCCTGCCAACATCAGTTTTCCTTTTGATGGAACCTCGGTGTGTCTATCACGCCAAAATAACAAGAGCCCGAGGGCCGCGACGAAATAAAGCGAGTAACGCGGATTGCAGAGCGTCTGAATCAACCAAGACAGCGTTGGTGAAAACGAATCGGAAACGTCGCTGGTCAGGAACTGAAACCCAAGCGGAATGAAGACCGAGCTGTAGGCCGCGACTTGCAATGAGTGGCGCGGGAAAACATTTGGGCGAAGTTTACGCAGCAACAGGACGCCAACTACGATCCCTCCCATCCCGCAAAGCACCAGAATTTGCCACAGGCTCCAACGCTGTTCGAACAGTGAATTGTGATAGCCGGTCCACGTAAAGAATCGGAGCGTTAACAAAACCCAGGCCAACCAGTTTAGCGATAAAGCGAGCACAGACCTTTTTCGCAGACCGAGCTCGTCGTCCTTCGTTAGTTCCAGAAGAATGAGCGGGATGGCCAGCAGCAGCGCCTCTTCGCGAGCCAGGAACATGCAGTTAAACCAGAGCAGCCGCTCCCAAAGCGGCCGGCGAAACCTGACCGCAATCAGTGCCATAAAAAAGAACGGCGCCAGGAAAACATACGGCCGCAGATCAAAACTCGGCGTCATTAACGCGGCTGGAAACAAAACGTAAAGAAAAGCGACCAGCAATACAAGACTCGAACTCTCCCCGACGTAACTGCGGTTGACGTCACTCCCCGCGCCGTTTAGGAGGGGGCTACTGCCCGCTCGGTCGGGCGGTGGCCCGATTCTAAACTGATTGATATGTGGAAACGTGAGCGCTAGATAAACCAGGGGCAAAAAGTAGAGCAGGGAAGTAAACCAGAAAAGCGCGCGCGGAGTTTTTGCGAAGTAATAAATCGCAGCGTAGACGTACTTGATTGGCTCGAAATGCATTGATCGGTGAAAGTTGCCGGCGCCTTCCGGGCCGTAGAAACGCAGCCAGTTAAACCCTTCCGGATTCAGCGAATAGGTTTTAGCGATATGCGGATCGAGAAGCTTGGATGAAAACTGAAGGTTGAAAGCGTAATCGCGGGTGTGGAAATTCAGCGAGCGGTACTTGAGGTCAGTGTAAAACGATGACGCGATGACTGCGGCAAGGTACAGGAGAGCCAGAACGGCCCGCGGCTTCCAAGATTTTAGCAACATTGCCTTGCTCCCCTCTCCGCAAGCGGAGAGGGGTTGGGGGAGAGGATACCGGCGCGGAACCCCACCCCTAACCCGTCCCCGTTTACGGGGAGGGGCATACCTGAGTCCTGATGAGAGTGGTTGCGCAAAGCTTGCGCCACTACTTGTTGGCCAGGCTGTCCAGCGTTTCAATTACCAAATCCACATCGGATAGATCCGGCAACACCGCGTCCGGTCCATGAGCGCGTAAATCGTCGGCGCTGTACATGCGTCCGGTGCAAACGGCGACCGCGCGGGCGCCAAAATGGCGGGCGCAGGCAATGTCATTCGGTGTGTCGCCGATTACTATGAAGTGCGCCGGCTCCAATTTCTTTCCCAGTTCGCGCTGAATGCGCTCAGCCGCAAGCGCCGGCAGGTCGCGTCGATCATAAGACTCTTCCCCGAACGCTCCGGGCAAAGTGAAGAATTCTGAGAGGCCCACGAGCTTCAACTTCAAATACGCCGCTGCCTGGATGTTGCCGGTCAACAACGCCGACTGATAACGCGGGTGGTCCGAAACAACCTGGAGCACTTCCCGAACGCCGGGCAGAAGTTTGAACAATTGTTCGCCGTTGCCAGTGACGCGTTCCATCTCAGTCATGTAACGTTCGCGCAACTCGCTCCCGCGCGCGCGAATACTTTCATGAGTGAACCCTTCATCGCGCAGGGCTTCGGCGATGATCTGTAAATCGGTCATGCCCGAAACCTTCATCTCGTGCAGTTTTCCGGAAGTGCCAAAAACAGCCTCGAGCATTGGCGCCGTGTAGTCTTTGTAAGAATCAGTGCGAGTGGAACGCATCAACGTTCCATCAATGTCCCAGAGCAGGATCCTTAGGTCCGAGTTCGAATGGTTACCGTTAATCATAGGCTGTCGCAGTTTAGTTATTCGATTACTACCAGCACGTCGCCGGCGTTCACGGCGGCACCGTTTTCGACGTTGATAGCTGTGACCACACCGGCCTTTGGGCTTTTTAACTCATTCTGCATCTTCATCGCTTCCACCACTATCAGGCCGGCGCCGGCTTCGACCTCTGATCCGACTTCGATCAGCACGCGCACGACTCGGCCGGGCATGGGCGCCACGACGGCAGCACGTCCGGCGGCCAGGGTTCCCGAAGCTGCCGCATGGCTCAGCCGCCGCGGATCAGTGAGGGTAACCTGGAACTCTTGCCGGCCCACATGGACCTCGCTGAGCCCAAGTGCAGGATCGACTGGTTGGACCCGACACTCGTAAACCTGCGCCCCGTGCTGCAGTAGATAAACGCCGGGCTCAACGTTGTGCACTTGCAGTTCGTATTGCCGTCCGTCCATCACCGCCAGCACACGATCGTTCTCTCGCCGTAACTCCAGCGAGCTGTCCGTACCATCAATTTGCGCTCTGAGTTTCATTCTCTACGAGTTCGCGCCTTACCGGCGGTTCAAAACCCTCTGCGAGCGGTAGCATCCCAGGTCTGGAGCCTTTGGGTGCGGCCGGCCATGCGCCATGCGTTTGTTTCGGCCGGCGCCGCTGGTCCGGAAGTCTGACGCCGGACATGGTCAAGCGCCGCCGCAATAACAGCGATGTCCCGAGCGCGCTCTTCCTGATCCGGTGTTTGGTTTTCCTTCGAGTCGCGCCGCTCCAGAAAGCGAGAAATGAATCCCGTGTCGAGCTTGCCTGCTATGAACTCTTCGTCGCGGACAATCTGGCGAAAGAAAGGCAGCGTCGTCTTAATGCCGCTCACCGCATACTCGTCCAGCGCGCGCCGCAGGCGATCGATGGCCTCTGCGCGGGTCGCTCCCCACGCGGCTAGCTTCGAAATCATGGGATCGTAATGAATGGAAACTTCGGCACCCTGCGTGACTCCGCCGTCGTCGCGAATTCCCGGACCCGCCGGCACGCGGAGAAACGTAATCCGTCCGGGGGAAGGGAAGAAGTTGTTTTCCGGATCTTCCGCATAGACACGACACTCGATCGCGTGGCCGCGCAACTGCACATCGTCCTGAGTGAAAGAGAGTTTCGCTCCGGCCGCAACGTCTATTTGTTCGCGCACCAAATCCAGTCCGGTGACGAGTTCAGTCACCGGATGCTCGACCTGAAGTCGCGTATTCATCTCCAGAAAGTAAAACTCGCGCGTGGCATCCGCGAGCAAAAACTCAACCGTGCCCGCTCCCACATAATCAACTGCCCGCGCAATCTTGACGGCGGCCGCGCCCATGCGCGCTCGTAGATCCGGATCGTTGATTGGTGAGGGGCACTCCTCGATTACCTTTTGATGGCGGCGCTGAATGGAGCATTCGCGCTCGCCTAAATGAACAGTATTGCCATGGGTATCGGCAAATACCTGTATCTCAATGTGACGCGGAATCTCGACGGCCTTTTCGATGTAGACCGCCGGATTGCCAAAGGCTGATGCAGCTTCGGACCGGGCGCCTTCAAAAGCCGACTCCAGATCAGTTTCGGATTGGACCAGCCGCATGCCCTTGCCGCCGCCGCCGGCCGAAGCCTTGAGCATGATCGGGTAACCAAATTCGGCGGCGATCTGTTGCGCTTCGGAGAAACTTTCCAATGCCTGCGTCGTACCGGGAACGACTGCGACGCCGGCGGCAATGGCTGCGCGCCGCGCGCTGGTTTTCGATCCCATCACGTCCATGGCCTCAGCCGATGGGCCGATAAATATTAGACCGGCTGCGTTGGCGGCCCGCACAAACTCAGCGTTCTCTGCCAGAAAGCCATAGCCCGGATGAATCGCTTCCGCCTTAACCTGTTGAGCTGCCCTGATTACAGCGCTGATATTCAGGTAACTTTCCAGCGAGGGTGCGGGACCAATACAGATTGCTTCGTCGGCCAGCCGCACATGCAGCGCGGCGGCATCGGCTTCTGAATAGACTGCGACCGGCGAGATTCCTAAATCGCGACAGGCGCGGATGACGCGCACGGCGATTTCGCCCCGGTTAGCAATTAGGATCCTTCTGAACATATCGTTCCGGATGATCGCGGTCGCAGGTAATGTACCAGGCTTAACTTTATCGCGGCGTGCCGGAGATTTTCCCTATATCATTTTTCATTTCGCATTCACCACTCATAACCGCATTGAGTCTCGGTCTTAAATGAGAATGAAATATGGAAAATGATAAATGGAAAATTGTTTGTGATTTTCACCTACACCACAACCGAGTTGGCCGGCCAGTGCGGATCGTACCTCATCGTGACGCGGCTGCCCGGCATGTACTGATTGGGGCGATCACTTTGTTCAGCGTCCAGCAGTTGCGACGACTCGTATTCCACGCCGGCAATGTTGTAGGTGTAATAAACCGTAAGCCGATCGGCTTCGTCTTTGCTCGTTCCCAAAAGGATCGCTTCTCCCACCCGGCCGGCGCGCAGCAGGGTGGCGCGGCGGGTGACTTCAGGATCTTCTTTATTTCGTCGGAAACGAGCCAGGAAGGACATAACGCACGAGCCTAAGGCTTGCCCGGCTTTGCTGCAGCGCTGGTGATGGATTCCACGTCTTCGGAAACTTTCAACATGACGCCGTTCCGAATAATCCAATCGTCTTCATTGCCGAGGACTTTGTCCTCGCCGGCCAGCCTGAGGTTGTAATTCGTAAAGGAAACTGGCTGATCGACCGATTCGTCGGTGACCTGGGAAACATTGCGGAAGACGGTGCTGCGAATCGCTCCGGGCTTGGCTTTCACCGCGATTTCCGTACTGGGTGAATAGCCGGCGGGATCGATTCCGGCGAGCACAGCCGCGATCGAGCCGTCAGGATCGGGGAGTTTTTTCAGATCGTTGATATCGCCGGAGAAGCTGCCGTAGCGCTGTGTGTATTCCAACTGCGCCCGGTGAAAGGTCTGCATCTTCGCCTGAATCCCTGCTTCGACGGAGTCGCGATGCTGGTGCCAGCGTTCCGGGATCGTGACTGCAATCAAAGTAGCGATGGCGATGGTAACGCTCGCCGCTGTCAACAGTCCGGTATACGCCATGCGCGCGCCCGTAAACCGCAAAGGCGATCCCTTGATGCTGCGACAAACCCGCACGCCGCCCCAAAGAGCAACAATGCTGATAGGCAATGCCACCCACTTCAAACCCCAGGCAGCGGTTTCGGCAGCAGCTACCAATGACCAGAAACTTGTGGAGATGGGCCCGTTTTGCATCAGCGCTGAAAGCGTAAAGCCCACCATCACCGCCAGCATAATGATGCCGGTAGCTGCTATCAGAAATGCACGACCGTAAGAAGGAAGCTCGTGCTGCGGCTTTGCCAAGGGGGGACCAACGGCGCGCGCGCCGCAGGCATCGCAACCGGCCATCAAATCGCCTTCGAACTTGAAGCCGCAACAGGGACAAATAATCACGTTATTAACCTCGGTCGTCAGTGTAACAGACTGTGAACTAAAATATCGGGCCTAACCCGTTTTATGAGCGAGCTTTGGCGCCTGCCTCGGCTCGGAAGTGGCGTTTGATGCAGTAAGCGACGATTTCGCTGTCACCGCCCGGGCGGCATCGGCTTTTTTTACTTCGCGCCACGTGTGGTACATGCGATGAGCAAAAGTCCAATAGGAGCCCACCGCCAGCACCCAGAGCACCGCCGGCATCCTGTTTAAGAACGGACTGGTTGAGCCGGGATGCGTCGTCAGGCCGCCAATAATTAGGAGCACTACGCGCTCCGGGCGGCGCAGAAAGCCGACATCGCACTTTGCTATCAGACTTTCGGCCCGGGCGCTCGCATAGCTGACCATGACCGATCCCATCAAAGCCGCGCCGGTCAGGAAAACATTCAGCGTGGAATGGTATTGCGTGTTCCGCGCGTAAAAGACCATCAGCCCTATGAACACCACCATGTCCGAGAGCCGGTCGAGCGAAGAATCCAAAAAGCCGCCGAAACTGGTAACGCGTCCGGAAAGTCGCGCCACCTGTCCATCCAGCATGTCAAAGAGATTGGCAACGATCAGAATGATGCCGGCCCAGAAAAAATAGCCGAGTCCGAAGAGAAGTCCGCATCCGACATTAATCGCAACGCCAATGAGCGTGAGAAAGTTCGGATTAATATGACCGTGGGCCAGCCAGCGCACCATCGCGTCAATAATGCGCTGCGCGCCCCGTCCTATACTTGCACCGAACATTCTTAGGCCAGTCTCCCGTCAGGCAAGGGCAGTGAACCGGTGGGCACTCAATATTGGGGTGCGCCTCTCAGAAAGCGCATGATAGGGAGGTGCCAAAGCTATTGTCAAGAAAAAGTCAGAAGTCTTTGAGCTGGTCTTCGGATGTTACATCCTGCAGGTTTACAGGGGTTGCGGAGAAATGGGCGGTTCATCTGTTTCACCTTCTCTTTCTATTCGCCTGCGCTTCTCAGCCAACGCTTGTGCTTGCCGGCGGGCCTCATCTGCCAGTTTCGAAAAGGCACCTTCGGCGATGGCATCACGCTCCATTTGAGCCAGCCTGCCGCTCTCTACCAACAGGTTGGTCTTGTAAGACCAGGCAGGTTCCGAGATGGGATTGAGAGCAATCGCCATCTCCGCCATTTCCAGTCCGCTGGTCACGCACTGTTGCGCTTTTTGAAGATCTGATTCATCGCTGGGCTTTTTGATAACGGCTATTATTTCCCGGCCCTTCTTAATCAACTGTTTGTTCAACTCCGTTATTTTGAATGAGCAATCCCAATCCTTCCCCGCAAGAACTGCATAAGCTTCAGCTCGTTTTTCCGCCGCGAACAGTGGGTTTGCCGCGCGTTGCAAGATCCAATCCCGTAGCAATTGCTCCTCGCGCAATGCGTGATAGAGGGCAGCGACAGCCTTGTATGCTTCTTCGTGCGTGGGTTCGGCAGCTAGTATTCTCTGGTAGGCGCGAATTGCCTCGCGCCCCTTCTCTAAGTTCTCCGGAGTCTCACTTGGGGGTTGAAATTGGATATGAATCGAGTGAGCCAGGAACAAGGGTGCTACCCCGTTTGTTGGATCCAGCGTCAGCGCTTTCTCCGAATGACGTTGGGCTTCAGCAAAGTCGCCATCTCTGTACGCTGCTGCAGCGCGGTTCAATTCCTCCCGCGCCTCGCGCTGGGCGGCTGTCAGTTGCGCACTCGCAACAGTTGGTCCAGCTTCCTGGCCCGGAGTTGATATGGCAAGAACCGCCAGGAGAGCAACCGCGGTGAGAAATCTCTTGCCGGCTGAAGGCATGGTTTTACTAACAGAGTTCATTTTGGCTGGTCGTGCAGGGTGGTGAGTTTTCTGATCTCAAAGGTCCGCGCGCCGGCGGGCGTCCGCACCGTCACTTCATCGCCTTCTTCTTTTCCCATCAAACTCTTGCCGATCGGAGACATCGTGGAAATGAGGCCCGCTTGCGGATCGCTCTCTTCCGGCGTCACCAGGCGATACGTCACTTCCTCTTCCTTTTCTCCGTCAAACAATATCAAGGTTGAGCCATAGCCGGCTTTCGTCTTTGAAATTTTCGATAAATCGATGGACGCAATTTCGCTGACTCGCTGGCGCAACTCTACGATCCGCGCTTTCACCACGTTCTGCCGGTCCAACGCCGCGCGATATTCCGAGTTTTCCCGCAGGTCGCCAAACTCCAGCGCACGCTTGATTTCCTTGGGCAAGTGGACCCGCAATTCCGATTCCAGTTCTTCCAGTTCCGATTGCAACCGCTGTTTAATTTGTTCGCTCAAAATGCTCCCATCCGCGCAGTCTAAAGTACGCTACCGCACACAATTCAATTACAACAAAACTACAATGACACAAACTTCAAATTTGGTCATATACTCCCGCCGTTTTCGGGGTACCGAAACGAGTCTCTCGACCCGACGATCCCAGGACATTCTCTCTCTGGACTTCCGAAAGTAAGCAAATCCCACGGTGCGGCCGGGACATGCTTGCGGTGGCAGTCGCGTCAAAATTTTCCCCAAGAAAGGACGCGGTGAACTCCCACTCACCTCGAAACGGAATATGCCCGACAAGAATTCGCATCGAGGAAAACTAGTTCTATTTGTTGAAGACGATCCCGCACTGCTCCAGTTGGGAAGTGTCAGCCTGGAGCGGGCTGGTTATGCTTTTGCCGGCGCGCCCAACGGTTTTCAGGGCCTTCACCTGGCCCGCAAACTGAAGCCTGACTTAATCATTCTGGATTATATGATGCCAGGCATCAGCGGGAAAGAGGTCTTTTACGAGCTGGCGCATGATGCCGACGAAGCGTTGCGTCATACGCCGATCGTAATGCTGACCGCGCGCACCGACAATCGCGGGGAACAGCGGGAGCTGCTTGAGCATGGCCTCTCAGCCTATCTATGCAAGCCATTTGGCCACAGCGAGCTGCTCAACGTGATTGACAACGTCCTTGTGACCAGCCAGATTCGGGCCAGGAATCGTGTGCTGGAAGCAGAGTCGCGCCAGTCATTTGTTTCCACCGTGCGGGCCTTGATTTCATTGTTGGCGATTAAGGATAACTACACGGGCGAACACTCAAACATGACGGCTAATTACGCGGAAGCCGTCGCCGTGGGACTGAACCTATCGGAAGAGGAAGTTACCCACATCAAACTGGGCGCGCTGTTACATGACATCGGCAAGATTGGTGTCCCGGAATGCATCCTTTGTAAATCCGGGCGGCTTACTGCCGAAGAAACCATCATCATGAGACGCCACGTGGATTATGGCGAACATGTGCTGGTGGGCGTGCCGCATATGGATGCTGTGCGCGCGATCGTCAAACATCATCACGAGTGGTGGAATGGTTGCGGCTATCCATCCGGGTTGCGCGCCACTGAAATTCCCATTGGCGCCCGGATCGTAGCGGTCGCGGACGCCTATGATGCGATGACCAGTGACCGTCCGTACCGGCAGCACCTGTCACAGGCCGTCGCGGTCGATCGCCTGCAAAGAGCAAGCGGTACGCAGTTCGACGAAGATGTCGTGCGGGCCTTTGTACAGACGCTGGATGGCTTTGATTCCGCGATGCCGCGTGAGATTCACCTGGAGTTTCTGGACGAGCTGCGACCGTTGGCCTATCAGTGATGGTCTAACTCGTCAGGCGCTCCAAAAGAAATGCCGGTATCGCGGGCGGTGCGGACCAGTTGCCCTTCAGCCGGGACCGTTTTGATCCGGGCAATGGCCTCGTCAATGGGCACGGTTACGACGTCGGACGCTTGTAACGCCACCATCACATCGCGCTTTCCATCTGCTAATGCCCGCACCGCGCAGGCGCCGTAGTTCGTCGCCAACATGCGATCGAACGCGTTTGGCCGGCCGCCGCGCTGCAGGTGACCGAGTACCACGCAACGACATTCCTTGCCGGTTACGCGCTCAAGATCTTCCCTTAAGTGCGCTCCAATTCCGCCCAGTCGCGGCGCAGCTTGTTTGCTTCCCAAATCCTGATAGATCAGATCGTGGCCTTGTTCCAGCGCGCCCTCCGAAACCACGATGATGCTGAAGAGGGAACCGCTTTCGTCGCGCTCGCGAATCTTTGCCGCCACCGATTCAGTAGTGAAGGGAATCTCGGGAATCAGAATCACATCAGCGCCGCCGGCGAGACCCGAATGCAAAGCGATCCAACCGGTATTTCGGCCCATCACTTCGAGAATCATTACGCGGTCATGGGATTCGGCAGTCGTATGCAAACGATCAAGCGCCTCGGTGGCGATATCCAACGCCGTCACAAAACCGAAAGTCAGTTCGGTACAGGCAAGATCGTTGTCGATCGTCTTAGGAACACCCACTACGGGATAGCCCCGGCGATCAAATTCCGCAGCGATCCCGAGGGTTCCTTCGCCGCCCAGCACAATCAGAGCTTCGATGCCTTCGCGCTTTAGATTTGCACACGCTTCACGATAAATTTCTTCCGGGCTCGACGGCACACCGTCGACCGTGCGCTCTACAAATCGCCCGCGATTGCGCGTGCCCAGAATCGTGCCGCCTCTTGGCAACAGCCCGCGAACGTCGGCTGACGTTAGTTCGCGTGTACGCGTTTCGCCGAGCAAGCCTTCGAAGCCATCTTCGATCCCGACGACGCGCATCCCGTATTCACCGGTCGCGGTCTTAACTACCGAGCGAATGACTGCGTTGAGACCCGGCGCGTCGCCGCCGCCGGTCAGAATCCCGATTGTTTTGTACATAACTCGAAACCCGAAACCCGTAACTAATTTTACTCTCGAGGGCTCATAGTGCTTACCATCTTCTGGATATTTGCCGTCACAATTCCATCCGACGTTGTTTCGTCGCAGGGCGGGACCGGCATGCTGGAATTGCAAACACGTGCTCCGGTGAAATTATTCTGTATCCCAAATCCCCGAGCTCGTCGGTGATATTGAAAGGCTCCTGCTCCTTCAGATGCACGCCCACGGCGGGAACGATTGCGCTGGTGCCCTCGCTCAGTTCGCGATCGAAGGGCGTGAAGGGAAAGTATTTGCGAGAAGTAGTCATCCGTAGTGTGCCTTCTAAGATGTTAGCGTACTCATCTTAAGAATCAAAAATGTCCGATCGTTTCAGAGGCAACGATTCGGAAGCCTCATGACGTGATTGATGTCAGTCCACGTAGCGAACGCCAGAATTAGGCCATTTGAAAATATAAGTCGTATCCAAATGATTGGAGAAATATTAGAACGGAGAAAACAACATGGGAAGCATACATTTTGCATCAGGAACGTTTCCGCCCGCGATAAGCGAAGTAGTTGGCTACAAATCAGGGGTTGCTTTGTCCTACGAACAAATCCTGGAACACTTGGACGACTCGGACTACCTTGAAACTATCACAATGGGCGCGACTTGACTTATTCCAAATTATAATTAGAATAGTTCTAAATTCATGAACATGAACCGTCCCAGACCCAAGAAGCAGCGGCAGGCTAAGCTGCCCCCATTAACCCGGCAGCGCCAGGTCGTATTGGATGTGGTGCAACAAACCTACGCCCATCCGACGGCCGCCGCGGTGTTTCAGGCGGCGCGTGAGCGTATGCCAACCATCAGTTTTGCGACTGTTTATAACTCTCTGCGCTACCTGAAGGAAACGGGTCTGGTGCGTGAAGTTACTTTCGGCAATGGCGCTAGTCGCTACGACGGCGAAACTGAGCGGCATGATCATGCGATCTGTTCGGAATGCGGGAAGTTGGTGGATTTTACTCTACCCGCAACCCTGGAATTGATGCGTTCCGCAGCGCGGTCATCGCGCTTCAAGCCGGAAACAGTTCATCTGACGCTGATCGGGCTTTGTCCTGATTGTCGTGCGCCCGGCTAAATGGCGAAACGAACCTTGAAAGTATTACCTGGAAATTCATCCGCCGATCATCGGCTTAACCTAACAACCATCCTGAGGAGGAAACATGTCAGCAGTAGCACCAGCAGTAGCACCAGCAGTAACCGCAGCATTTGAAACGGCGCAAGTAGGCAAGCCGGCGCCGGATTTCGACATTCCATCAACCAGAAACATCGACAAACTGAATGAGCCGGTGAAGCTCTCGGACTATAAAGGGAAGTGGGTAGTTCTACTCTTCTATCCTTTAGACTTTACGTTTGTCTGTCCTACTGAATTAACTACGTTCAGCGATCGCTATGACGATTTCGAAGGCATTAATGCCGAAGTGATCGGCGTCTCGACAGATTCCGTGTATTCGCATCGCGCCTGGCTGCAAACGCCGCGAGACAAGGGCGGCGTCGAAGGTCTGCGTTTCCCGCTGGCCGCCGACATTACCAAACAGATGTCACGCAACTACGACGTGCTGATCGAAGATCGCGGCATCGCGCTGCGTGGTCTGTTTGTGATCGACCCGGAAGGCATCCTGCGCTACAAGGTGGTGCATGATCTGAATATTGGCCGCTCGGCCGAGGAAACGCTGCGCGTCATTCAAGCCCTGCAAACCGGTGGTTTGTGTCAGGCCGAATGGCGACCCGGTCAGGAAAACCTGAAACCCTAATCCGTTCCGCCAAGTTTGGTTGCGGAAGATATTGGACGGCAGAACGGGGACGAATAGTTTCCGTTCTGTCTTTAATCGTTTGGAGAACTAACATGCCTATGCGGATCGGCACAGTGATGCCGGCGTTTGATGGCGCTACCGAATGGATCAATGAAGCTCCTCAGGTTGAAAACGCCGGCGCTAAGCCTGGATTGACCCTGGTACATTTCTGGTCGCTCAGTTGCGGCACTTGCAAAGAAAACCTGCCGCGAGTTGCGGAGTGGCGGGCGCAGCACAGCGAAAAGGGTCTTCGCCTAATCGCCGTTCACATGCCGCGTTATCCCGCCGACATGGATCTTGAGGCGGTGCGGCAGGCAATTGCGACCTACAACATTACGGAACCTTGCGCGATCGACAACGAGCACAAAGTGCGAGACGCATTTCTTAACGAGCAGGGCTACGTTCCCGCCTATTATCTCTTCGATAGCGAAAACAAACTGCGAGGCTTTGCCGCCGGCGAACGCGGCCTGGATGTAATCGCACCGTCTTTGAATCGGCTGCTGGGCCTATTGCAATCGGCGGTAAGTTAGCGCTCTTCTTAAATCGATGTCAGGCTTCTCTCGAACAGGTGACTGTCTCCGTGTTCGTGCTAACCTTCTTTAGATGAATCCCACAATCGAAATCAGCCGCCGCGGAGCCAAGCGGGTTCGCAACGGTCACCTCTGGGTATACCGCAGCGATTTGCTGGAAGATGGCGGTGCCGCGCCGGGCGGTTCAGTCGTCAGCGTGAGCGATGAGGCGGGAAACTTTGTAGGGAAGGGGTTCTATAGCGATCAATCAGAAATCGCCTTGCGATTTCTAACCACGCACGAAGCAACGATTGATCGAGAGTGGTGGCGGTTGCGTCTGCATGATTGCATGGCCCGGCGCGCCGCGATCGCGAGCCACAGCAATGCTTTTCGCGTGATTTTTTCCGAAGGCGACTTGTTGCCGTCAGTGATTCTGGATGTCTATGACAAGGTGTTTGTGCTGCAAACTTTGTCGCAGGGAAGTGAGGCAGTGAAAGGTCTGCTGGTGGAATTACTGGTTGAGGATTTTGCACCGCGTGCGGTGATCGAACGAAACGACGTTCGCGTGCGAGCTCTTGAAGGATTGGAAATGCGTTCCAGCTTGCTTTACGGTGACGCTCCGGCTGAGCTTTTGATGGACCAACACGGAGTGCGCTTTCGCGTGTCGCCGTTGAGCGGTCAGAAGACCGGAGCATTTCTGGATCAGCGAGAAAATTATCGAGCTGCGCGAGCGATGGCCCACGGTAAGGGACTGGATTGCTTCACTTTCAACGGCGGGTTCGCGTTGCACCTGGCAGGTGCCTGCGACAGCGTTCTCGCTATTGATATCTCTGCAGATGCCGTTGCTGCAGCCCGGGAGAATGCCCTATTGAACGGCATTCAGACCGTAGAATTCCGCGAAGCCAATGTGTTCGATGCCTTACGCGAGCTGGAAACTGGCGGCGAACGCTTCGACACGATCGTGTTGGATCCCCCAGCATTCGCGAAGAACCGGCGCAGTATTGCTAAGGCCGTGCGAGGTTACAAGGAAATCAACCTGAGAGCTTTGAAATTGCTAAACCCGGGGGGCGTGTTGGTGACGTGTAGCTGCTCGTATCACATTTCGGAACAGATGTTTTTAGAGATCGTAACCGACGCCTCAGTTGACGCGCGCCGCCGTCTGCAGATCGTAGAGAAAAGAACGCAAGCCAGCGATCATCCTATTCTAGCCGGCATGCCGGAAACCCATTATTTGAAATGCATCATCGCCCGGGTGATCCAGTAAGCAGTGAGCAGCTAGGGGCGCAGCCCTTCACTAATTGAGTCTCTACTCGCTTCGCCGTTTCCTGATCAACCATTTTCTTATGATCCGCAGTTTGCGCAGACGGTCGGGGATTGGGGGTAGGGTGGAGTTTTCCAACACTGAATATCTTAGCGATCGTTTCTCTTTATCATATTCGGCAAGCAGAAAAACGATTTTCTCGCCCGTGAAGTATTTAGTGGTGAATCCGGCTTCGGCGCCGTGAAAATATTCGATAACGTCGCCCTTACGGAACCTTCCTTTGAAAGCTGCCAGCACTTCACAGCGCACGCGCCAATTGTCATAGCCGGGAATCCGGTTGGTTATTTCGGCTTCGCGGATCAGAACGTGGGCGACGACGGAAACCGCCTTGTAATCGCTTTTGAGATAAGCGAGCGAAGGCCAATCGTCCGCCTCCTGCGCCGCAACCGAAACCGGCAACAGCACAATCATCCCGATTAGGATTATGGTTAGTTTCATTAGTTACTTTGTGACCGGTGGGGTTTTAGGGACAAGCGGAGTCTTCTCTTTCAGCACAGCCTGAGCAATGGCAATTACCGCCGCGGCGCGCGGAGCCTCGCCCTGGAAACCGCTCGCCAACTCGACGGCGCGATCGTAATTGTCCTTGGCCAGCAGAGAGAAAATACCTTTGACATCGAAGTCCGGTTCCGGCAGGTCACTGGCTGAGGAATAGCCTTTGGCTTGGAAAAGAATGTTCAGGTTCCCATCTTCTCCGGTGAATCCTTCGGCGGAGTTGGCGGCCTTTACCGCTTCAAACGCCGAGTCCCATGTGCGCGGCCGTTCGAGCCGCTCCAACGCATTGGCGATCGCAAAAAGTGCGCGCGGACGGTCGCCATCCGATCCGGAGATGCGCCGCGCCTCGGTTACTGCATCTTCCAACAAAGACAACGCCTTCTCTCGATCTGTTGCAGGCAGCAGCTTAGCCACTCGACTCAGAAGCCACACTCGCTGAATGTGTGTCAGCTCGCCTTTTTGCGAGAGCTCAAGCGCTAGCTCGAATTTTTTCTTCCGGACCAGGTTAGTAGCTAAAGTAATATCGATGTAAGCCTGCACCTGTTTGCGAAACTCGCTGTCCTCAATCTTGCTCACGAAGTCCCTTGGGCTCAGGTCGTCCTTGCGCATTGCCTCCTGGGCCAATTGAAAATAGAGGAGGTCGCGTTCGGCCGAGGTTTTGGCCCGGTCGATTCGATCCAAAAGAGATTGTTCGCGATCCACGTTCTCGGTCTCGGATGGCCTTTCCTCCCTGGGGCCCGTTCTTCGCTGGCGCACGCTTTCGCGCACCATGGCGCCGAGCGCATCGAACCGGGCGCGGATTGATTCAGTCACTTCCCGGGGTGCGTATTGTTCGAATGTAGGCAGCAGGTGTTTGATGGTCAGATACTGTTCGTCAATTCCGCTTCTTTGAGCGTCCGGTTGCGGTTGAGGCTCGGCGCGCAGTAAAACACCGGAAGCCATTTGAAAAAACCGCAATCGCAACGCGGGCGCGACCTCTGCCGGGGGAGACGATCCCATCATTGAATATGACGTCCCGCTGCCCTGGAAGGTTACGTACCGGTGTGGCGTAAAGAGGTAAGACGAAAGCAATGAGACCGTGTTGGCGTCGGCGAGCGGGTTGCGCGCGGCGGTGTCAATCATCGTTCGATAACGCTCGTCAGCAGCCGCAGCGTCTTTCTCTCGCAACCTGGTAAGAAAATCCACGGTCCACAAGTTGATGTTGGCTAACTCGCTGGCGGCGAATTGCATCGCCCGCTCTGAATCACCCGTTCCCAGAAGCTCGCTTGCCAGAGTCAACCTTTGGTTTTGTCCGTTAACATCCAGTTGCTGATCTGTTTTAAGACTCTGCAAAAACTCTTCGCCGAGTTCTCGATCGCGCCGACCGGCGAGCCGCAAAAGCTCGCCTCGCACGCTCGGATACGCCGGTATAGCGTACCCACCGTTTGTCCCGGATTGTTGTCGCTGAATGTCTTCCTGGCGCTTTCGCGCTATCTCTTCGTCGGCTTTCTCAGCCGCCTCCCACGCTTTGCGGAAGAGTTCTCGCCCCCGCTCAATATCGGTGTCCCAAAGGGAATCGGCGATTCGCGCGAGCGTACGGGCGCGCAAAGTTTGATCGCGAAAACTACGCGCATCACCAGCTAAGGAAAGCAGCAACGAGCGAGCTTGCGCCCGGCGCTGCTTGGCGACGCGATCGACTTCGGCTTTACTGGCAGCATCGCTCGCAGGAGTTGGTTGTTTGGCTGCCGGTGGCGGTTCTTTAGTTTGGGCCGTTGCGGACGAGGCAAACAAAATGAAGCAGAGCAGCGTGGCACAAAGCATTAGCCTTCTCTCTGCCCCTCCCCGTAAACGGGGAGGGGTCAGGGGTGGGGTTTCGCGCCGGTAACCTCTCCCCCCATCCCCCTCGCCGCTGGCGGAGAGGGGGAGAAAAGACCTCTTGCATGACTTCTTGTGCAAAGCCAGGCAGAGCAAAGAAAAACTAAAACGAGTCATTGATACCCTTTGACAACTAATTGGCTTTGGCCGCCGGTTTCTCTGGCGTAGTCTTTTTAGTTTCCAAAACTGCGCGGGCGATGGCGACGGTGGCCACAGCTCGGGGCGCTTCTGCCTGATAGCCGCGCGCCAACTCGACGGCGCGTTCGTAGTCATCCTTAGCCATCTGGCTGAAGATCCCTGCGATATCGAAGTCCACAGCCTGTTCCATCCTGGTGATGATTACCGCCTTGCTGGCTACCTGCATGCTAAGCCCGCCATCTTCGCCGGTAAAACCATCAGTCGAGTTAGCCGCTTTGATCGAATCATAAACTGCGTCCCATACTCGAGCCGGCTCAACCAACTTCAGCGCGTTGGCGATGGCGAGCAACGCACGTGGGCGATCGGAACCAGAACCGTCAAGGCGGCGCACCTCTGCGCTTGCTTCGTCGAGCAAGGACAAAGCCTGGTCGCGATCAGTTTTCGCCAGCAGTTGCGCCGCCTGCGTCAGAATCCAGACTCGTTGGATGTGTGTCAGCTCCCCGATACGCAGCAACTCCAGCGCCGTCTTCGCCTTTTTCTTCCTGATGGCGCCGAAGGCCAGAGAGGCGTCAACCCACGCCTGGGCCTGTTTGCGAAACTCACTTTCCTCAATTTTGGCAACGTAATCGCGGGCCTTCATGTCATCTTTGTCGATTGCCCGCAACGCTAACTTAAAATAGAGTTCGTCACGCTCCCCGGATGTCTTAGCGTGTTCGATCTGCTCCTGAACCGGCTGGTCTTCGTCCGCTGCCGATTTCTCAGGAGCAATACCTTTCTCGAGCCAATCATCTTTCTGCTGCCGCACGCCGTCGTTGACCATGGCACTGAGAGCTTCAAACTGCCCGCGCATTGATACGGCTATTTCCTTCGGAGCGTATTGCTCGAAGAGCGGCATCAGGCGTTTCACCACCATGTACTTGCTCACTACTCCCGCCGCGCTCGCTCGCTGCTCCGGCTGTTCGGGGCGCAGCAACACACTTGCGGCAGTTTGAAAGAAAGCCAGCCGCAATTGGGGGTCGACGTTTGCCGGTGGCGAGAGGGTGCGCATCCAGGAAGCCTGGGAACGGCCCTCTTCAGTGAAAGGGACGTAAAGGTGCGGCGTGAAGATATACGATGAAAGCAACGATATCGTGTTCGCATCCGTCTGCATGTTAGCAGCGGCGCTTCCCAACACGGCGACATAACGCTGATCGGCCGCAGCGGGATCTTTCTCACGCAAGTTGGTGAGAAACTCGAGCGTAGACATCGTTACCGCGTTCAGCACGGGATCCGCAAATTGCAGGGCGCGTTCGACGTCGCCGGCGACGAGCATCTCCTGCGCCAGTCTCAACCTTTGTTCCAGCGCCTCAGGAAGTCCCCACAGATTGGAATTCGAATCGTCGCTTTTTCTTTCCTGCTCGTCGGCTTTCAGTTTCTGTAGAAACTCCTCGGCGAGTTGGCGATCGTGCCGCGCCGTCAGTTTGAGAACCTCAACGCGCAGGTTGGGGGGCCACTGTCCGAGGATGATGTGTTCATGGCTCTCGCGATCGGCGATGTTCGCGGCCTCCCAGGCTTTGCGGAATAGTGTGCGCCCCTGGTCCGTATCCGCATTCCATAGGACGTCCGCGATGCGCGCCAGAGAACGGGCCCGCAACATTTGATCGCGAAAACTACGCGCGTCGCTGGCTAGCGAAATCAACAACGCTCGCGCCTGGGCCCGACGCTCTTTGTCTAAGCGGTCAGCATCTGCCTTGCTGTCGGATGTTTCCCTGGCCGCTACAGTACTGACTGGGGTTTTTGGTTTCGCCGGTGTTTGGGCAGAAAGTGACGCCGGATCGATCAGGCCGCGCAATCCGATAAGACAACAGATTATGAGGTAAAGAGAAGTACGATTCATTTTTACTTTTTGAGGCGCTTTGCTTTCCGTCAGCAAGTATGGAATTGGTAGTTAATGATGTCTACCACCTTAAAGCGGCGCCCCGAAACTATCGCCGGTTGAAAGCTGACTCCCAGAGCGCCGGTGCTATGATCTCTTCAAAAAATCGACTCGCCGCACTGGATTGCTACGTTACTCACTCTTCCGGTCTCATCGACGGCTACGAAAGGCTCCCGGGTTCCAGTTGAGGTTATACATCTTGCGTTTTGTGCGTAGCAACCTTAGATTCCATCTTGTTTGATGAAGCATGGTTGCCTCGAATGCGGGTGATGACATGGATCGAATGACAGCTCATGAAACCGATCAAAGACGCGAGCCATCTTTACGAAGTCGAGCGGCGGACACGTTACGCCGAACGGCTCGGCTTTCGCATTAGCGAGTTACAGATTTCTGCAGCCCAGACAGTTCCGTGGCATTGTCACAGCCACATCACTGATACGTTTTACGTCATTGCCGGGCGGGTGCGACTTTCGCTGCGCGAGCCGCTTGAGGAAGTTCAGCTGGGCCCGGCCGAAGTCTATTCGGTTCGCCCGGGTCGACCACACTTCGTCGCTAACGACGGCGAGAATTCAGCCAACTTTTTCGTGTTGCAGGGCATCGGTGAATATGACTACATTCCCCTCGACGAGGGAGATTCTTAGTGAAGTTTACTGTCTGCGCGGCTGGTGATCGTCAGTCAGCAGACAGTAAAAGCCGGATGGGGTCTGTGCGCGCCTCCTCGCCGCCGCAATCAAATCGCCTAACTCTGTCGTCCGTTCGTAAAACCGGTACGAGGTGATGGCCACCCGGCTCTCGGGATCATCTGCGAAAATACCGAACTCATTTATTTTCCCCCGGGCGTAGGGGTACGCCGCCTGCATGTATTTCTTTACTTCGACCTGGCCGTTGGCGATGTAATTGTCGGGCAGTTGATCGAATGGCCCATCGTACCAGGAATTTCTTTGGAGCTCGTCCTGGCTGACTCCAATCAATATCTTGCGCTGATTCGGTTTGTCGTCGTAAAAAGCGAACGCTGAGCGGTTCCCGATCAAAAGACCATTACCGTTGCTCGTCAAGGTCTCCGGCATAGCTTCGTCATCGAGCAACCAAAAGAGGTGCTGGTGTTTTTGATTGAAGACCAGAAAGAACTTCAAACCCGACTCATCGAAGACATGTCCCACAAAGATTTCATCGTCGGTGAGATGGATTCGGTGCGGCAATTTCTGATCGAGCTGGTTAAGATTGAAGGCCACAGTTTTTCCCCGGCAGGTCAACTCATAGCGGAACGGGTTAGTCCTGCGCACCTCGATACCATCTTGATTTGATAAGACCACCGCGCCGCTTAGGCCATTCGGTGCCCCGGCAAAGGCGTTCACCTCATCATAGGCAAAGATAATCTCGCCGCGGTCCCGCCGATCCGCCGAAATCTCAACGTTGCCTTTGATGGTTTTCCCGTCCGCGGAAAATTCAAAGTAGTAATGGTTTTCCGTGGGGTAGATCGTTACCTCATCCGGCAGGTTGGCGAACACAAAGCGGAAAACATCCTGCGGGCTCTTTAGATCAACGCTGGACTCGAGGGCGTTAATAAAACCTTCGTTGGTCAGAAACCTGGGTTTGCCACGCCGCTGCGCCTCAGTCGTACTGCCGGCCACGGCGATCGCGATTAATGACGTCAGCACGAGGGCAACGCAGAGCGCTTCGATCTTACTTTTCACAATTACCTCGATTCCGTCGCCATTAAAAAACCAAACTCTGGAGTGCAGCGGGTCGGCGCCGCTTTGACCTGCCCACAGAACGAACCTGGAAGAGTGGGCCAAAGCGGCGCGCCCGCGCTGAAGTGGGCCATCAGCCCGGTTACCAGCGAGCACAATCAGTCGTGCGATACTTCGTGCTCCAACGGTGCGCGTGGCGGGGCCGGCCACTGGCCGCAATGGTGACTACCGGAAGCCGCGCCGCGTTTTCTACCGAGAAGTCACCCGGCAGACAACCACAAGTATCGAGGGCAGTTCCCGTTTCTCGATCAAGGTCGAGTTGCGTCTCGATTTTTAATTGACTCCGCGACTCGCGTGAAAGCGGCCGGTCCAGTTGCAGGACCAGTTTGTCGCCGCGATTGGTAGCTGTGCCTCTGTAATTCGCTCCGCCGAGACTGAACCTCGCGTTAGCCGTGATGGCCCGTAGCGCGACCAATTTGCCATCCCTGATGGTCACCACTACCGAAACAGGCTGGGATGTAGTTTCGAAAGCAGCGCCGTCGAGGTCATCGCTGTTCACAATTTCTACCTGCAAGTCTTTTGCGAGCCGCTCAATCCGCTGTTGTGAAATCAGGCCGGCGGTTGAACGCAGCCGGGCCAGTTGTTTGAAGTTGCGTTGCCCGGCTATTTCGTCAAACCGTTTCTGGGCGGCATCCGAGGCGAGCGGCGATTGCGTGCCATCTGGAGCCAGCAACCTGACATCGTTTTCCGCGTAGCGAATGAGTTTGGTGTAAGGCCTGGGAGTGTTCGGCGTGACCATGAAATCGACGCAGTGCTCCAGCGGCACGCCCGCCGAAGCCATTTCCCCGCACATACAGGTTTGGCAAATCATTTTGACGCCGCCGACGGTAAACACCGCGAAGGCCTTCGTGCTACCGACAGCCGCTAACATTATCGTCAGCGCGAAGAGCGCCGATAGCAGATTCATTTTCCGTGACATTGTTTTTCTCCTTCAAGTTTTTTATGCTGCGAGCACCGAAAACCGGGGCTTTCAGAGATGTGTGAGTTTTGCCCGCAGAACGTAACGAAGATTCTTTAGACTGAAGAGAAGATGCAACGTTGAATGTGCGGCCGATTTACATTGCGAGCTATCGACAGGATCAAACTCCGCCTGAGCAACGCGCAACAGCTCCCTTTGGATGCGTTTTCACCGCGCTACAACATTGCGCCCAGCCAGGATGTGCTGGCCGTTATTTCTCAGGAAGGAACGGCGACACCGGCGTGGATGCGTTGGGGACTGATACCGTCGTGGAGCAATGAACCGAAGGGCTTCATCAATGCGCGCGCCGAAACGGTCGAGCGAAAGCCAAGTTTCAGTGAGTCGTTTGAACGGCGCCGGTGCTTGATTCCGGCGGATGGTTTCTATGAATGGCCGCGCCATAAGCTCACGCGGCAGCCTTATTATTTTCAACTGAGGGATGAAACGCCGTTCGCCTTCGCGGGCCTGTGGGACCACTGGCAGCAGAATGGAGTTTCAATAAACTCGTGCGCGATTGTTACTACTGCAGCTAATGAATTGTTGGCGCCGATTCACGATCGCATGCCGGTGATCCTGACGGCGGAAGCGCAGGATGAATGGCTGCGCGCCCACGATGATCCAACTGAATTAAAGGGACTGTTGTCGCCATATCCCCCCGCGGAGATGAAAAGCCACCCGGTCAGCAGGCGGGTCAACTATCCCGACAACGATGATCAGGAGTTGGTGGAACCGGTAAAACTCATCGAGGAACCGCAGACGGGGATGCTCTTCGATCTATAGCCAGGAAGAAGTTTCGGGTTTCGAGTTCGCTTTGGAGTCTCAGGTCTCAAATCTCAAGTCCCAACACACGAACCCATTTAGAGTGCGCCGGCAGAGCGAAGCGGCGACGTCGCTTTGGGTTAGACCCGCAAGCTGAGACCTGAGTCCCGCGACCCGACGTGAGACTTGAGCGGTGAGATTTGAGACTTACCACTCTCCGAACTCGAAACTCGAAACTCGAAACTCGAAACCCGAAACCCGAAACTCGAAACTTCTATGTACCTGATCCAATTCCTACTGCCGCTTTCCGACAACGAGGGGAAAGCTTTCTCGCGCAGCGAGTTTGAAAACGTCCGCGCGGAACTGACTGAACAGTTCGGCGGCGTTACTGCATTTTTGCAATCGCCTGCTCTGGGTCTTTGGAAAGACGAAAACGATCAGGTCAGCCGCGATGCCGTCGTGATGTTTGAAGTTATGGCGGAGGAACTCGACAAAGCCTGGTGGAGCAATTACCAGCACACCCTCGAGCAAAGGTTTCGGCAGGAGGAATTGGTGGTGCGCGCGATTAGTGCAGAAAAGCTCTGACGCGATCCGCGGGTCTTACGGCTTTGGTTGCGGGGGTGGATTTGCCGGCAGTGGCGGCTCAGCCGGCCAGCTACCTTCCTGCTTCATGCGGGTAATCACTCTGCGCGCCGCGTCCTCACCGTACTTGGCTCCCGCCGCCTGCGACGCGCTCATGATTTGGGGCAGCGTCGCAATCATTTTCTTTCCCAGTGGAGTTTCATAAAACGCACTCAACCCTGACAGTTCGTCGTCGCTGAAGAATGACGCATAAATCGGAATGATCACTTCTACAAACTTGTTGGGATCGACCTCTTTGGCCAGCTCATCCCAAAACCGCGGTGGCACCTCCGGTGACACCTTCCTCTGCGCTTCCAGTGCGGCGGAAAACTCGCGTGTGAAGGCCCCCATGGCGTCGGTTTGAATCAGGATTTTCCGAATTTTATCTGCCTTAGTACTGATGGTGGCAGTTTGCGCCAACAAACCAGGTGCTCCGCAGAGCAGGACCAAGAGTGTTACGAAGCCCAGAATGGTTTTTCTCATCGAATTGCTCCTCGTTCGCAAACCTGGAGATTCAACTGAAACTAAATTCCAAAATTCAACTGTTTACCTGTAACTCAGTCGCGCCCCGATGTAATCGAAAATCTTGTCGGGCATCTTCATCTGTTCCCAGGCGCCGTACCCGGCAGTGATCGCCAGCGGCCAAAGTACCACCATACTCACGGCGCCCACCGCCGCTTTGTCCAGCCATTTACCGGCGCCAATCTCCACAGTCAATGTATCGCCTGCTTGATGGAACAGGATGTTCAGGGAAGTCGCCATGCCTACCCAATCGCGCCAGCCGCCGCGTTTCTTAATTTGCAATAGCAGGCTCTGGGCTTCAGTTTCCATTTGCTGCGAGTCAAAGCCCTGCGCATTCAACCAGGCTTTGACGTCGGTTATCAGGCGAGAGGCATCGCAGTCCGGACAGGTATAAGTGCGAGTTTCCGATCGTTCCACCTTCGGCGCCGGCGTGTTGATGGGCATGGGTGCGAGCGCCGAGGAATTCTCTTCGAGCGGTTTACCGCAGCTTCCACAGAATCGCGTTCCCGGCTGCAGTGGCGCCTGGCATCTTGAACAGATCCCAGGGTTAGCGGGCGACCGAAACTCTTCGGTGAAATTGTGCGGCGCCGGTGGTTTGGACGGAGGCGGTGGATGGCCTTCGTTGCGCTTTGTTTGCTCCCGCTCGTCCAGATTCTTTAACGCCTCATCAATCTTCAAATCAATCTTGGCCAGCAGATCGTCACGCCGCTTCAAGCGCAGCAGCAGATCGCGCAGTTCGATTGCCGAACGCCCTTGGCGCACTCCCTCTTCCAACTCGAAGATGAGAGTGATCTGATCCTGAGAACTCAAAGGCTCGTGCGATTCGATGCGGTCCTTCAACGTACTGAGATAGGAAATCGGAACGCGCGGCGGATCGGGCAAGGGCTCGGGCAGCGCCGGAGTCGGCGGCGTAGTATTAATTGACTTGAGCAGGGCAAAAGCTGCGTCCTTATCGCGGCGCCGGTAATCCGTCACCTGAATCTCGTTCAGCGGCGCTGACAGCAGGTTAATGTTAATGCCTTCGGCAACGAGGACGGGGAGGATGGGCTTGCCGAGTTTCATGACATAACCCAGCTCGCTCTTGCAGGCTTCTGAATCCCACGACTCGGGCGAAAGCGCGAACACAAAAATGTCGCACTCGCGAATGTTGGCGAGGATGTTGTCCCACCAGCGCTGCCCGCCGGTGAGAGTTTGATCGTGCCAGGTGTCGATGCCGACGGCTTGCATGTCTGCGATGAGTTGGGTAACAGCCTCCAGGTTCTGCCGGCTGTAGCTGACAAACACTCGTCTCATTTAGAGCACTCCTCCTATCAGGTGAAACAGGTGGTTTGGCGGTTGAGGCGCCTGAAATGTGTCCGGCCCCGAAAATCAAATCTTAACCGGTCCCGGGTGCGTCGCGGAGTATACACGAAACAGATTAGCGCTGGGAGAGGGTGCCTAGGGGTCGGCGCAGCCGGCGCCGGCGAATGCCAGACTTAGATAGTTGAGGGTACTGCGCGTCACAGCAGCGGCCATCTTTGTTTAGTTTTAACCTGACTTAAGGCGACTTCAATTTGCTGATAGCTGCTTTGATCCAGCTATCGCCCACGTTGATCCGCCATCTTTAGTCAGGTAGTTTCGGCCATCGCTGCTCACGGCCCACACAGTCTTCCCGTCATTCGAGACCAACCCGATGAAGGAGCTGCCTTCGATCTCCTTTACTGTCCAGGTCTTGCCTCCATCAACGGTTCTGCAAACACCACCACTTCCGACGACCCAGCCTCGACTTTCGTCAACGAACCGCAAAGCCACAAAGTCTGTCGGTTTAGCAAAAGGGTCTCTGGAAAAAAGAATAAGGCTCGCCTGCTGTTCCCCCCATGACTGACCGCCGTCTACAGTGTGCGCAATAGATCCATTCTGGCCAACTGCCCAGCCCGTTGCGTCATTTACAAACTCGACTGCGAATAGGCTGGCTGTCAATCCTGACTGCAGTTTCTTCCAGCTCTGTCCCCCATTTTGTGTTGTTAAGATGGTCGCGCTATCCCCCACAGCCCAACAACGGTTCTCGCTGCGACAAGTAATTGCATTTAGCGTCTCATCGGTTGAACTTATCTGGCGCTCCCAATGGATTCCGCCATCTGCCGTGTGCATGATGATGCCTTCATTGCCAACCACCCATCCGAAGTTGGCATTCACGAAAAAAACTCCATTCAGATACCGAGCGGAAACACGCATTTTCTTTGTCTTACCATCCGCTGAAATTTTTGCAACGCCGCCGCCGCCTCCCACAATCCACAATTCACCTGATTTGGTTTTACAGACCTTGGTGAATGAATAAGGACCAGGAATTCCTGAAAGCCGAATTGGGTTTGCGAAGTCGTCTGGCGCTGCCTGGGCCAGCAGCCCGCCCATGTACATTAGGACAGTTAAGATTCCCATTCCGAAGATTGAGCGTCCGGGCTTTAGCATTTCTAAATCCTCATATGCATTTTAATCCGCCTGCATGAGCGATGATCGTTAAGCGAGCAGCGAAAATCGGCGCCGCGATACTTCCAGGAGGAAACCGCTAATCAAAACGGTAAACAATAATCCCGACTATCTGAACCGGTTTGCCAGAGACGGTTGTCGGTTGGAACACCGATCGCCCCGCCGCCGCTCCTGCAGCCTTGGCCAGTTCCGGCCGACCGCAAAGGATTTGCACTTTGATTACTTACGGTTTCCGCGATCGTTACTTTGACGACTACTGCTCCTCCGGTCCGCCAGAGCATTGCCTGCTTGGGATACTGAGGAGTGGCGAGTTTGAGAGCCCTGCCTTCCAGGTCGCGGTCGCCGTGGTCGAATCCGTTATAGAGCTTAAATAACCGGTCGCTGAAAGCTTTGTTATTTCTAGCTCTATCCTCACCTGCCGTAGCGCAACTGTAGCGCTCGAGGGTGTCTATCAAATCGTTGCTCTCGGCACTCTTCTCAAAAATAGCGATCGCTTTTTCAAAGTAAACCTTCGCCTCTTCTTTCTTTCGTTTTGCGAGAAAGAGCTCCGCCAGATTCACCAGGGCGTGACCGGTTAAAAAATGCTCGGCGCCTACCGTTCGTTGTCTCAGCTCCAGCAGTCGTTCCGCCAGCGGTAGGGCCTGATCGTACTTTCCCTCCTGGTAGAGTTTTACAACTTGCGAGGCCAGTTGCTCGGCCTCAGCGATCTCTGCCGCTTGAGCAGCCGGTACACCGTTTTGGTTTTGCACCCGGGCCGGGACGATGTGGCCCTCGCTGCTGGTTTGGACCAGCAGCAGGAAGCCTAATGCGGAGACTAGCCACACAGGGTGGTTTCTCATGGGCTCTCTCTTAACATAAACCCGGAGACGCGACTAGGGCGCACCTTGTGTCCCTATTAATGCGGCAGTATATTTTGGCGACTATTTGTTGTAACGCCTTCTCACAAGGCTCCCTTGACCTGACGGTGGCCCCACAGAAATTCCGGGCCGCCGCACAATGCCAGCGAGGTACTGATGGAAACATCACAACCCGACATATTCATTTCGCACGCCAGCGCCGATAAGGATCAATATATTCATCCGCTGGCTGAGGCCCTCAAAGCTCGCGGCGTAACCTTCTGGATCGATAACGCCGAAATCGGGTGGGCCGAAAATTGGGTGGAGCAGATTAACGAGGGTTTGCGGACGACGAAGTTCGCTCTCCTTTGTCTGTCGCACAACTTCCTGCTCAGGCCCTGGCCCGAAGCGGAGCTGTAGTCAGTGCTGGCAACGCAAACCTCCTCAGGCGTAAAAAGAGTTCTGCCTTTGATTCTGAACTCCAGGGACGAAGTGTTGGCACGCTATCCTGTGTTGGCGGGATTGATCTTTCGTGAGTTCACTGACGGCCCCGCAAAAATCGCCGACGAATTAGCGCGTTTGCTGGAGACGAACGAAAAAAGCAGCGATGAAATCAGCGTCACGGTTGAAAGCGTTCATACCGGCAAGGTCTGCCACTTGAGGGTCCCCGCAAGAGCCAGCGTTGCTTACCTCTCGAAACTGGCCCAACCCTGCCTGGGAGTTACAGAGAATATCCCGCTCGCCGCGCTTACGCTGCCCCTCCTCAGGTGGGTGCTGATAGATGTGAAAGCAGAAGATGAATGGCTCAACCTACCGGCGGAAAAACAAATCCACATACACGCAATGGTGGCTGCGGGGGATGATTTCAAGATTGCATATAAGAGCGTGGATCGCCTGAACGAAATAGGAGTGGCCGACGGGACCGTCTTTCACTTGTACGCCATTCAAGACATATTCAAGGGCGCCGCCGTAAAAAGCGATCTCCCACCTTCCCGTTTCAACTCTCCGGGAGACGACTTCAGCTTGTAGTTGGCACTTACCGCCTCAGCACCTACCGCATGCATGATTAGGATTGGTCTTTTTTTGCGTCGATGGTTGAGGTAGTTGAAAAACGGCATCGCTAGTTCCGATCAGCTCAGCGCTTGTTGCGGATAGAATTCAGGCTAGGGAATGCAATCACGTTTGCAGATAAAACCTATGGCATCTTAGTTAAGTCAATATAGGTTTCACCCGTTGGTTTACCACGTTCGGTGGAAAAACTTATGCCTTCTTTGCCGCTCACGCGGTCAATTTCATAGAATCCCCGCAGTCCCGGTGGCGGTTCCCGTCTTAATAGGTCATAGACAATATCGTGATCCTTTGCCGTCTTGTATTCGTCGCAGATCACGACACTTACTAGCTTTTCACGGCGAAAGTCCTTATTCAACCGGCGGGCGAGGGCTATCATCTCATCACGATTGAAATGTTTTGCTTCTACACTGATATGTGCGACGAACATTGAAGGTTCAGCTTCAAGCCGGTTTCGATAGGCGACTCGGTATTTGGGCGGCTGACGGTTAAGGGGCTGTTGGCCTACTGTTGCGGTAAAGCCATCAATCACCCACGTCGATCCGCCATCCTTCGTCGAGAATATGGACCAGCTCGTGAAGCACAGTTAGCTCGGGGAGGTGAAGCAAAGCCTGGCAGGACTGGCGCCCAAGCCCGACACCATGCCCAGCCTACTTCCGGCCAAAGTCAAAAAGTGACCTAAGCTTTGATGCGGGCGGGTTGCTCGCGCGTTCATAAAACGGTTTCGTCTCTTCGATAAAGTATTGCGCTATTCCGGGCTCGCCGCGCCTCACTCTAATCAGATCGATTGGCTCGCCTCTGGTTGAAGATTCGGCGGCCACGATGCCGGCCTCGCGAACGGCGGTTTCATAACCGCCGTCAGCTTCAATGCCTACGATCAAGTGCGGCTTTTCATCGACGGTAGCATCGAACATCAGCGCCGGGTAAGCGGCGCGCACATTCTGATGCGCCGAGAAGAGTTTGCTTAGCGAGGTGACCATGGCGTGCGGATAGTCTGCCGGCTGGCCCAGCTGAACCGTGGTGGCGGTCTGCACGACCCTTTGCTCGGGCAACTGATTTACGCCTTCGGCTAAGAGCGCCTCAACTTCCTGCGGCGTAAACTCCTTGCCATAAGCGGAAGCCGGATTGAGCACCAGTTGCGCGCCGCGAGTCATTTCCAAAAACGTCCTGGCCGGGAGCGCGATGTAAGGGGCGTCATCCTGGATGGCGAGCTGCAGCGCCTGAAGAGACGTGAAGAAGGGAATCGCCGTCGACCCATCTGGCTTCTCCCAATGCTGGATTTCAATTTTGGTGTCCGCCGCCAGTGTCACCGCCCCTTCACCTTCGCCTAACTGGCCGGAAGACCCCAGGACAAAGATGTTGGATTCCAGCAGCAGCCGGTAAACTTCCGGCCGATTGGCCGGCTCCGCCGCTGCCAACTCCAATGCGGTTTCCGGAACGTTTTCCTCGGTTTGCATGAGGGTTGTTAAATAAAGGGCGGACAATCCTAGGATGATTCCTGGAAGTGCCTCCTGTCACCAAGATGACCTAGATAAGTTGTTTCGTCCGCAATCCAGCTTCGATTAGATTCCGCTTTTCCGGCGCGGTCATATTGAGCCATCTTGCGTGCGTGATGACTGGTATGAAGAAAGTCTTGACTTGGGATGGCTTAGCCTCATGATAATCAACGTCTTGTGTTTGGCAAACGGGACATACAATACCCATGGAGGCATCGAGCTCTTGGTTCTCCAACGGGTCACATGTCAAACCGAAAACTCTGTCAAACCGTTCAGCTTGTTCGATCTCGTCGATCCGGCCCTGATAAATATCGCCTAAGATCGTTCTGATTTCTTTTACGACCTCATCTTTAATGGTTAGCAGAGCACAGCTTTGTCCGTCGGTCGTCCGAATTAACCGCTCCCCATATTGAAAGTCTGAGAAGTCGTAAAACTCAAAGGCATGACCCACAGGACGACAATGCGCCGAAAATACAACTAGCTTTCTCTCAGCTGTTAGGTAATTCATGGAACGGGCGCCACCCCCATCGGCGTTAGGATTTCCGCAAATCTCTTCAGCACCGCAAAGTTTGTTCCTGCACCGTGTGCCGCGGGATAGGCGATCACACCATAACCTGCCCTTTTGGCGCTTTCAGCGATAGCCTGCGTCTGCCGGTACTCAAGAGTCGAATTATATCCCCAAGCGTTCGCCACTTGAGGATTTGTGAGATCGAGAGTCTTTTGACCGGACAAATTCATATCGAAGCGCACGACATGGGTATAACTTCCGCTGTGGGCTGCCACTTCATTCACCGCGGTTTGTCCGCTTTCGGCCACGTAAAAGGCTTTACCAAATCGATTATCAAACCGGAGCAGCGCTGGGTCAATTTCATCCATAACTTCTTGGGGATAAGAAGTGGCATGTCTTACTGCAAAAGGCTCGATGTTTGAAGCTGCAAAGACAGAGCCTGTGAAGCGTTGGGCTGCGCTAGTAATGGATAGAAGATTGTCAGCGACTATTGATCCAACCAACGTAGGGCCAAGCGCTAAGTACTCGCCACGGTAGTTTTCGTCTTGGCTGAGTTTGTATAAGTCTACGGCTGCAAGAATGACCCGCGCCGTGCTAATCAAACTTTGATATTCGTAATACAGCGAGACCACGTTCGAAACGAGCGGCGCGACTTCCTCCATCGCCGAGACCTGACCACTGGGATCAATCAGATTTGTCGGATTGTTCTGCGCATATGAGTACTTATGAAGAGACTGAGGATCGTGGGGACTGCCTTCAAAGGAATCCATTGTCCAGAAGCGACCCGCGGCCGGGTTTAGGTATCTGGCGCGCAGGTAGTAGAAGGCCAGGTCAGCATCGAATTGTTCGCCGGCGTAGAGGTAATCGTTTGCGGTGTTGCCGACGTGCGCGATGAGGTTGCCGAAGGCGTCATAGTCGTATGTGTCTGTGACGGCGCCGGCGGCGTCGGTAAGTAAACGCACGCTGCCGTGGCCGTCGTATCCGTAGAATGAGAGGGAACAATTTGCCGTCGGGAGCGGGCAGCGTTGCGAGATTAGATCGTGACCGTAGGTGTAGCTGCGGGTGACGTTGCCGTATTGTAGTTCCTCGATGACTTGGGCGTAGCCGGTCGGATTGTTTGTGTCCACCAGATAATTCGTGGTGACGCCCGCCACGGTTTTGCCGACGCGGTTGCCATCGCCGTCGTAGACAAACGCGCCGGCTGGGCCAGCACCAGGTGTGAAAGACGCGAGCTGGTTTTCAAAATCGTAATCGTACGAGTTTCCATTCGCCGTCGTGGTGTTGCCGTTGTCGTCGTAACTCTCGCTGGCCAGCCGGTCGTTCGCGTCGTAGCTCGCGGTTTGGGAAATTACCGGCGTCACCGTGGAAGTTCGCGAGAGACGGTTGCCAACCGCATCGTAACTGTAGCTGATTGTCCCATTGACGTTGTGCGGGCCATTCGCGATCGTCTCTGCGCGCAAACGATAGAGATCGTCATAGCTGTAGGTCACGGTCCTGCCGTTAAGTTCCGTCACTCCGACGCGATTTCCCGCCGGGCCCAACGTGTATGAATAGCCGGCAACATGTGAAACGGCTGTTCCCACCGTCATGTTGGTGAGGCGATTCAGTGAGTTGTACGCATAACTCGTGCTGATCTGGTTCGGGTAAAGGTAGCTCTGTAAGTTTCCCGCCCCGTTGTACGTGTAGGACGTGACGCCGCCGTTGAGCGTGATGAGCTGGTTGTCCTTAACACTAGCGAGACGATTCAGCGCGTCGTACCCGTAGTCGATACTGACGCCGTTGGCATGCGCCGATCGCGTGGTGGCCACATTACCGGCGTCGTCGTAGGTGTAACTCAACGCGCCGAAGGGCGTCTGTCTGCCAATCAAACGGTTGCGAACGTCATACGAATAGACCGTCGTGCCGGACGCATCGACCATGCTGGCGCGCTGGCCGTTTGCGTTATAGGTGAAGCTGATCGCCGGTTGGTTAAAGGAAACGTCCGGTGTCTTCGACGATAAGCGCCGCATCGCGTCGTAGGCGAACGAGGTTACTTTCCCGTTAAAGTCCGTGCGGGTTCGCAGATTTCCAGCGAGATCATAAGAATAACTTTCAAACTGGCCGAGCGGCAGCATCCGTTTCATACGGCGGCCAAGTTGATCGTATTCGAACCTGGTGATGTGATTGTTAGCGTCAGTCTGCGACAGTTGCCGGCCCAGTTCGTCGTAGGTGTAGATCGTTTCCTGATTGAGAGCATCGGTGACCTTCGTTAACCGGCCCAAAGCGTCGTAGCTGAACCGGGTGGGCTTGCCCGCTTGATCGGTTTTCGTGGCGGTACGGCCGAGCGCGTCGTAGCTAACGGAATCGAAAGAGCGATCGGCGTGGATTGTTTTTATGCGCCGGTTGTCGGCGTCATATTCATAACTGGTCGCATGCCCGAGCGCGTCGGTGACCGAAAGCTGATTGCCGTTGGCGTCGTAAGCAAACGTTGTTTCCTGGCCCAGCGCATTTTTGATCGTCATGCGACGGCCGGCGTCGTCGTAAAAATATCGGGTGACGTTGCCGCGCGCATCTGTCTGCGATAGCAGTTGTCCCGCGGCGTCATAGACTGAAGAGGCGCTCGTGCCGTCGGCAAAAGTCGTGCGCAGCAGGCGGCCCAACTCGTCGTATGAGTAAGACGTCACGTGTCCCGCGCGATCCGTGCTGGTCAGCCGGCGCCCTTCCGCATCGTAAGCCGTTTCCTCATGTGTGCTGTCCGGGTAATCCGTTCGCGTCAAACGGCCCATGTCGTCATAACTAAATTCGGTGCGGTGTCCCAACTGATCGATGGTGGCACCCTGTTGCCCGGTGAGGTTGTACTCGACCTTCGTCGAAGAGCCATCGGCGTAGATTGTTTTCACGAGGCGGTTAAGCTTGTCGTATTCGTAATTAGTTGTAATCGTTTCCGGCTGGCCCAACGTGTTGGTGCGTGTCACCCTCTGACTTTTGCGATTGCCATTAGCGTCGTAGGTGTACGTCGTGACGTGGCCCAACGCGTCGGTTTCGCTGCTCAACCGCCCATTGCCGTCATAGCTGTAGACCGTCTGACCGTTCAGCGCATCCTTCATCGCGCTGCGCTGGCCGGTGATGGCGCTAAAGGTGTACGTCGTCGAATTATTCAACGCGTCGGTTGCGCTTAGCAGATTCGTCCCCGCCGCGTCATAGGTATTCGTTGTCGTTTGGCCCAGCGCGTCGGTAATAGTCAGAACCTGACGCGCGCCGTTGTAGGTAGACTGCATGGCATGGCCGAGGGGATCGGTAACGCTGGTGCGGTTATCGGCCGAGTCGTAGGCGTAGGTGGTCGTCTTGCCCAGCTCATTCGTTTCGCTCAGGACGTTATCGAGTTCGTCATAACTAAAACTCCTGACACCGCCTTTGGCATCGACGCGGCGCAGAACGTTGCCGCGCTCGTCATACTCGTAACGCGTCGCACGCCCCAGGCGATCGGTGATGGTTTCCACGCGTCCGGCGATATCGTGATCGTAGGCGAGCGCATGGTTGAACGCGTCGCGTTGCCCTATCAAACGCCCGCTCGCGTCGAACTCATTTTGCAAAGGCGTGGTGCCACGCGCGTCCGTGATCGTCACTAGTCGATGATCGGAATCGTAGCTATAGGTGGTTGTTTGCTGTTCGCGGTCGGTGTAACTGACCAGATCGCCGCGCGCATCGTACGCATAAGTTTGCGAGTTCCCATTCGGGTCCGTAATGCTGGTAATACGATTGGCAGGATCGCGCGTGAAGGCGACGCTGCGGCCGGTCGAGTGAATTATCCCGGCGCTCGTGAGGGTGAGGGAATTGCCGTAAGGGTCGCGCACACTGCTGACCCCGGTGCGCTGATCGATGACATAGACCGCGCCCTCCGCTGTGGTCAGGCGGAAGGTTCCGGCGTTGAAGATGTCGGGATTGTTTTGATTGATCAGGCGGACCGCTCCGGGTAGCACGCCTTGTGTTTCTACCAACACGTCGCTGGGCCCGACGGCCTCGAGCGTGGCGTGCGTGCCCGGTTCGGGAGTGAACATGAGCCGGGTGGAAGTAATCGGTGCCAGTTGTTGGCAATGAATTGCAGTGGTGGCCTGAAACCTAAAGACTTTGCCGTCGCCGAAAGTGACTGCCACCTTGTGCGGCCGGCCCGGCTCCAGGCAATAGGTAGGAATGGCGCCGCTGGAAACGGTTTCCAGCCAACTGAAACCGAGGACGCCGGTTTTTTCAACCCGTGCGCTCTTGATTCCGAGTTGCCAGCCGACGCCGAAATCGCCCGCCCGGTTGTCGCGGCTGTCATAGCTGCGCACGACTTCTATCGGCAGCCCCGCGACCGGCACATTGAGATCCGAAAAAGCGATCTGAAAATGGCCGACCTTCAGGTTCTTGTCGACAAGAACGCTGGTTGACGTGAACGAAGTCTGGCCGTACTCATCAGTTGCACGTAGACGGAGCGAGTAGATGCCGTTCAGCATCATGGTCGTGTCGAGCGTCCCCAATGTGCTGTTGGTTACCTGGGCATGGCCGGAAGCCACCGTGCGCCAACCCTGGCTTGCGGAGCCATCCAAAGCGGTGTCGCCGCTTCGCTCTGCCACCGCACTCCAAATGTCGTCTGTGTTCAGGCGGTATTCGAGCGTCCAACTGCCATTGCTGACGGAGCCGGTTACGAGCGCGGGCGCCGTCAACTCAGCGCCATCAGCAGGAGCGGTGATCCCGACGGTTGGTAGCGGAACGTTATCGTTCACCTGAACGGTAATGTCGTCGGCGGCGGAAAATTGGCTATCGCTCGCGGTTAGCCGGAGAACGTAAGTGCCCGTGGCGCTGAATTGAGCGTTGGTGACGGTGACGTTGGGATTAACGAAGGAAACAGTTCCGGAACCACTCAGCATGGACCACGTAGTAGTCAAACCGCTGGTGCCCGGCAAACCGTCATCGCTCACACTGCCATTCAATGCAGCGCCCTGCGACAGCAGTGTGGTCTGATCTGCGCCGGCATTCACAGTAGGCGCCACGTTCGCCGGAGTGACCGTAACGACGACTTCATCGCTCGCGCTCAGCGCGCCGTCGCTGGCAGTCAAACGGAGGACGTAAGTGCCGGCGACACTAAACTGGATGCTGGTTATCGCATTGTCTGGATTGCCGAACGTCGCTGCAGCAGGTCCGCTGGTTTGCGTCCAAACCACAGACACACTGCTCCCTAACGGCAAGCCATCATCCGCCGCGTTGCCGTTTAGACTTATCGGTGCAGCCGTTAAGGTGATCGCCTGGTCCAGGCCCGCGCTCACAGTTGGCGGTTGATTCACTGCGGCCGGGCTGACCGTGACAGTAAGAACTGATGAGGCTGCGTATTCCCCGTCGTCGGCCGTCAAACTCAGCACGTAGGCTCCGGGCGTGCTGAACGCCGCAGTCGTGTTGGCGGAGGTAGCATCCGCAAACGTGACTATTCCCGGACCGCTGCGCCGGCTCCAGAAAACGGAGAGACTGCTCCCTACAGGCCCGCCATCATCGGTTACAGTTGCCGCAAGGCTCGCGCTGGCCGGTAGGGTGATTGTTTGATCGTTCCCGGGGACAACGACCGGCGATTGGTTCGCTGGATTCACGAGCACATTAAGATCGCTGGTCGCGTTCAGCTCTCCATCGCTGGCCGTCAAGCGCAGCACATACGTTCCCGGCGTAGTGAAGGTCGCGCCGGATAAAGGCGATTGCGAATTCGCGAAGCTGACCGGCCCCGGCCCCGAGACCACGCTCCAGTTAGCAGAGAGGCTGCTGCCGGCGGGCAAGCCATCATCGCCTACGTGAGCCTCGAGCTTGATCCCGGCCGTGTGGAACGGCCGCAGGCTGATGGAATCAAAGAAAGCATCGTTGCCCGCGCCGCTGTTGCGCTGGGCCAGCAAGCGCACCCTGATCCAGCCCGTGCCGGCGGGGGCAGTTCTTATGTCCTCAGTTAAATGCCATTCGTCGGTGGCGGTGATAATTCCCGAATCGAGCGTGGCGATGACGTTGGTATTCGTGACGTCGCGATACTCGACGATGACGCGGCCGGCGTCAGGACTGGCTTCCGGCAGGGAACGCAGGTATGCCTGAAACTCAAACTGCTGCGCGCCGGCTGCAATGGCTGCGGCAAAAGCAGACACATCGATGTCCTGTCGCAGCTCCGCTGCTGCATCGTTCCCGGCAAAGAAATAAGAGCTTCCCTGTTGCGGGGCGGGCGAATTACTCCCGTCATTCATGGCACCCTGCCGCCAGTTGGATCCCTGAGTTTCGATCCAGTGCGGAATCTCGCCATGGTTTAGCGGCGCTTCATTACTTGAATTAAGAACCAGATTTTCGTTAAGAGTTACGACTTTATTCGCTCCTGCCTGGGCCGTGGGCGCTTGATTGGCAGGAGCGGGGGTCACCGTTATCACAACATCGTCGCTGGCGCCGAGGGCGGTATCGTTCGCCGAGAAGCGCAGTACATAAGCGCCGGCGGCTGTGAATATCGCGGAGGTGTTCGCCGCATTCGCATTAGCAAAGACGACGTCGCCCGGCCCACTGATCCTGGTCCACAACAGATTGAGAGTGTTTGCCGGCAAACCGTCGTCAGAAGCTGTGGCTGACAGAATCGCCGCTGCCGGCAGAGCGATGGTTTGATCGGGTCCGGCAGTAACGGTTGGTGGTTGGTTTGGCGGCGACCAGATCATGGTCGCGTTGGCGTGAGCGCCTGCGAGTGCCGCCGTGATCTGATCAGCCCCGGAGTGCGTTCCGAGATAACAAAGTGTTGCCTGTCCGGCCGCGTCAGTTTGCAGCGAGGTGTTGGCAGGATTCGCACCTGAGATTGAGAAGTTGACGGTCGCGCCGCCTTGCGGCAGTTGGAACTGATCCGTGGTAGTCGCGATCACACAGCCCTGCGTGTTGATGGTATGCGCCGAAACTTCGGGCGCGACGGTCACCACGACGTTCGTCGCTGTTGGCGAAAGGTTCAAGCCGCCGGGATAGCCATAGCTCTCGTCCTGAGCAAATCCATAGACGGAAACGCCGAATCCTGCCGGCCCATCGAGGGTGTGTGCCCCAACGGTGAGGGGTAACTGCGCGCCTGAATAACCACTGACGCCAATCGCAGTGAAACTTCCCGCGGCAAGCGCTGCGCCATCGAGAGTAATGCTGCCGAGTAGGGCCGTCGGCGCTATCACATTCGCGTAATTGATCTGAAATCCGCTGGCAGGAGTGGAAATCGTGTAGTGATCCAGAAATTGCGTGTAGGGCGGGACGATCATGAAGAAGGGATCGGCTTTGCCAGTTGTGCCGTTATCGAAGTAGATGCTGGTGCAATACTGAGCTACGAGAATCGGCTTCGTGGCAACTATTTCGGCCGGCGCCTGCAACAATCGTTCTACGAATTCGCCGCGATTCAGCACAGCGACCAGGGCGCCGTCGAGATAGACGCTTGTGTCATCATCTCGCGCCAGGAAACGGAAGTAGTCGCCCTTGGTGCGGGTGGCCAACGGTAAGGTGGCGAAGCGCTTGCCCCATGAATTCGCGGGCGGCAATTGTTCCAATAAGTGATCGGCGCAGCAGCCGACTTCGGCCGGAATCGTCGCAGCCATGTGTCCGCTGAAAACTGCAACCGGTTTCGTTGAGCTAACGCGGCTGCCAGTGAGATCGCCCAACGCAGTGGGGACCGTGTTTTGCAGCAGATAGGTTTGTCCCTGGTTCAGCGTGATCGCATAGGGCACGCCGGCGATATGACTGCCGGTCGTAGCCGCTGGAGTTATCGTTACAGTGGTGCCATTTTCGGCGGCGACAATGCCGAATTCACTCGAGGGACCGAACGCCATGTTGCTATAGGTCAGCACATAGTAGTCGGAGCCCAGGGAAGTCACCGGCAGGCCAAGAAAGGCATCCGTCGAAAAGATGCGTTGGCTTATTCCATAGACCCCAATCGGCTGTTGCGAAGTGACATGAATTCCTTTTGCCTGGACCACCTCGGCATCGGTGACCTGGACGAAAGGAAGAGTGACGGTCGCTACGCTATTAGCGCTCACGGCAAAGTTCTGGACGAAGTTCATCCCCGGGATGGAGACGGTGCCGGAAGTGCTGACGGTTGAAGTTATCGATAACTTCTGCGTGGCCAGGCCACCGGTGAAGTAGGCGGACGGAAACATAAGCCAAAAGTCGGTGCCCTGATGGGTTGGCGATCCGCTGGCGGGTTTTGTGCCTGCGCTGGGCGGGACTCCGGCACCGGAGCTACTTGCGTACAAATCATCGCCGGCAAAACTTCCCGTAACGACGTCGATCTTCGTTCCCTCCGGCATGGGGACGGATATTTCAGCGACACCGTTCGGGCCGGTGACGGCTGTGAAGGACGAGCCGTTCAAAGTGAATTGGATCCTTTTGCCAGTCAGTGGTTGGTTGGCGAAGGTGTCCCGCAACGCTCCGCGCACTAAGAGAGATATTCCCGTTGTTTGCGCCGGCGGGTTTTCCATCCCAAACGATGTCGGTCGCCTGGTGACAGTAAATGTCGCGCTGTCCGTGCCGGTGCCGCCGTCTTTGTCGCTAATGTTCAGGATGGCCCGGTAGCTGCCGGGCGTGGCATAGCTATGGAGCACGGCTGCATTCGCGTTGGTGCAGTTGATGCATGAAGACGTCTGGCCATCACCGAAATTCCAATCGCCATGCAGCGTCTGGTTGTCGATCGGACTCTGGTCCGAAATGCGCGGGAGGCTGGTCCATTGCTCACCCCAGACCAGTGTTTTGCCCGGATCAATATCCACGGCGGGCGGCAAATTCAAGACCAGCACGTCGCGCGTGATCGAGTAGTTGGTCCCGAGCGGATCGCCGACTTTCAACTTAACGTGAAAAGTGCCGCTGTCCTGAAACGTGTGCGAGCTGGTGTTTGCGCCTTGCGACAGAGTGCTGCCGTCGCCAAAGTCGTATTGGCGAATCGCGGTCGGCCGAAGTAAGAGTGGCGTGATATCGGAAAAGCGAACGGCCTCGCCCGCCTCATGGACGATGATCGGCGAGTGTGTGAAGTCAGGCTGCAGGGCAACGGCGACGTGAAAAAGCGTCTGACGCGAACTGGTAAGTCCCGAGTCATCCGTCACAGCGAGCGTGACGGGATAATCACCTGGGGCGGGGAATATGTGAAACGGATTGCGGCCAGTACTGGTGCTGCCGTCGCCGAAATTCCAGCCCCAGGAAATAATCTGGCCATCCGAATCGGTCGAGCGATCGAAAAACTGAGTGTTCGTTCCGATGGTCGCGCTGGAAAAAACATAAAAACTGCTCAGGCCGATTTGACTGGAGCCGTAGTTGTTCTTCAGTAGCAACTTCACATACTTCGCCGGCGCCGGCGGAAAGTAAAAGTCCTGCAGCTGCGCAGAGTTGATGAGCGTGCCGGAGAGCACTGACGCAAAGGATGAATCTGCAGCGTCTGTGTTTGACACCAGTAGCTCGAAGTCTTTGGGTGATCGGTTCAGATCATTGGCGGCCGGGCCGGGGCGGAGGGCGATGTGATTGATGGTCCATGAATCGCCGCGCGGCAGGATCAGCTTGAGCCACTGGTTCGTATTCTGATTGGGCGCAGTCACCCACGGCTTGTCTACCGGGTCAATGTCGATAGCGTTGGCGGCCGTCTCTGCGGCGCTGGCCTGGCTCGAGAAACCAATCACAGCGGAGCCTCGATCTGGGGCGGCCAGCACTTCCAGTTCTTTCACGCCGACGATGGACGAGCTGTAAGAGCTCTTCCAAACGAATTGCACATAACGCGCATCGACGAAGCTGCTGAACTGAAACTCCTGTGCGGGCGAGTTGAAAATCGGCGCGAGGGTGCCGCTGTAAACTGTCGTGAAGGCGCTGTCGGCAGTGCTGCTGTTGGAAATTCTGATTTCAAAATCTTTTGGGCCAGACTGGCTGAAGGTGTCACTGAGTGGCAGGATGCGCACGCCGTAGATTCTTTGCGGCGCATCGTTCGCGAGCGAAGTCTTTACCCAGACATTGTTGAGCGCGCCGGTGCCAATCCAGTTGGTGGCAGCGTTGCCGTCGAACGCGGCTTGCGCAGAGTTGGGGTGATTTGGCGATTCATTAGACGCGGCCACGACGCGCGCGGTGCCGGCGGCGATGACGTCAAAGGCGGGGGTGTGAATGCTCGATTCGCCGCCGTTGGTTAGCGGCACATACTTCACATATTTCGCCGGTATGGGTCCGCCGGGAAACAGGAACTGTTGCGCATAAGGAACGAACGATGCGCTCGTGGACAGGACGCGCGTGAAGGCAGCGTCCTCGGGGGTGGTGTTTGAGACCCAGACCTCGAAGTCTTTTACCGCGGTAGGCAGACCGTGGGCGCTGTCGTACCAGGTCGCGAGCCTGACGCCTTCGATCAGATAACTTTTGCCTCCCGCCAACTGGATCGTGGCGAACTGATTTGCGGTACTGGTCGTTTGCCAACCGCCGATGAAGTATCCCAACAATCCATTCACGGAACCGGCGCCGCCCGGATAGCTGTAGTCGTAGATTGTGCCGCCATTTAGCGGCAGAGCGGGCGATTGGCAGAGGGCCACGTTTGCCTGGCCGGGAAGGGAAATCACGCTGTCAGCCCCTCCGGCGGCGACGGCGTTGAAAGTGCCCAAACGAATGCTGTTCGGATCGCCGTAGTTATTTTTCGCCAACAGCTTGATGTAGCGCGCGCGCACCGGCCCGCCGGTTAAGACAAACTCCTGTAGTTGTCCGTTGTTCAAGAGCGTGGCATTAAGGACAGTCACGAAGTTCGCGTCGTCGGCGGTAGTCGCGGAAATCTGCACTTCGAAACTCTTCAGCGAGGCATTGCTGACAGCGGCGTTCGCCGGCTGCAGCCGCACGCGCTCAATCCAAACCATCTGCTGGTCGTAGAACTGCATTTTGGCGAACTGGTTGTTCAGGCCGGGCGTGGTCCAGAAGGTGAGGTTATCGCTATCCAGAATTTTGTCGGCGGCGAAGTTGGCGGAGGTTGCGCCGGACGACGCGATGACGAAGGCGCCGGCAGTGCCGGTCGATTCGGGAACGACAAAGTCAGCGATCGGCGGCACTCGCGGATCGTTTACGGTGATGGTGACGTCGTCATGGTTTGTCAGTTCGGAATCAGAGACGGTGAGGCGCAGCACGTAGATTCCCGGCAAGCTGAATGTGGCAGTGGTAACGGTTGTGTTGGCGCCGGCGAAAGTAACTTCGCCTGGCCCGCTGAGTTTGCTCCAGGTGCTGGCCAGCGAGTTTCCCAACGGGTATCCGTCGTCGCTCAAGCTGCCGTTGAGATGGGCGGGGGTAAATAAACTAATTGACTGGTCGGCGCCCGCGTTGGCGGTGGGTGCGTGGTTCGGTGGCAGGACTGTGATCGTGATGTCGTCGCCGGTCGTGAGTTGGGTATCACTCACCGTCAATCGCAGCACGTACGTGCCAGGTTCGCTAAAGGTGGCGCTGGTGGCACTTGTGTTGGCGTTGGCGAAGACTACCGATCCGGGGCCGCTGAGTTTGGACCAATTCGCTGTTACCGAACTGCCGCGCGGCCAACCGTCGTCGGCCATCGTGCCGGACAGATTTACCGGTTGCGGAAGGATGATTGTCTGGTCCGCTCCCGCATTTGCGAGGGGCGCGGTATTCAGGGGATCGACAACGATCGTGACTTCATCGGTGCCGTTTAGTTCACCATCGCTTGTTGTTAGCCGGAGCACATAGACTCCGGCGATTGTGAAACTGGCGGCAGTCACGGTCATGTTCGGGTTTTCAAAAACGACCGGGGCGGGACCACTGACCGTGGTCCAGTGTGCGTTCAAAGTGCTGCCCTCCGGCCAGCCGTCATCCGACATCGAGCCGTTGAGTTGGATCGAGTTTGGCAGGGACGTGATCTGATCGGCGCCGGCACTCGTAGAGGGCGCCTGGTTTTCGGGTTGGACATTAATGGTGACGTCGCTGCTGGCAGAGAGTTCAGAGTCACTTGCGGTTAGGCGCAGGACATAGATACCGGGATGGGAAAAACTTGCGGTCGTTTCGCGTTGTGCTGCGTCTTCAAAAGTAACGATGCCGGTTCCGCTGATCTGGCTCCAACCGGTGATGAGCGCGGTGTTAGGAGGTAGACCGTCATCGGCGACTGTGCCGGTCAAGGTTGCCGTGCGCGGGAGGGCGATGGTTTGATTCGGCCCGGCGTTGACGGTTGGCGGTTGGTTCGCGGGCTGCACGGTTAAGGTGATGTCGTCGCTGGCAGATAGTTGGCCATCACTGGCGGAGAGACGCAGAACGTACGTGCCGGGAGCGCTGAAGGTCGCGGTGGTGTCAAGCGCATCGGCGTGCGAGAACGTGACTGTTCCGGTATCGCTGACGACGCTCCAGGTCGTGGCCAAGGTGCTACCTGTGGGATTGCCATCGTCAGATGCAATCCCATGCAGGGATGCGGAGTGTGGCAGGGAAAGATTCTGGTCCGGTCCGGCATCCAAATTCGGCGGCGCGTTGGGCGACTCGCGCGTAATCGTCACACTTGCGGTCGATTGATTGCCGGCGCCATCGACGGCACGCACCTTTACTTCATTGCTGCCGATTAACAACGGGAGGGCAACGATGGACCAGGTTGAGTCCGCCGTATTGAAAGTCGCTTCCAGTTCATTGACGTAGACATGGGCCACCCCGGTTGCACTTAGGCCGGAATCCAAGGCGGTGCCGCTGACGGCGATTGTGTCGTTGCTGGTCTTCGCGTTGTCTGCGGGTGCGGCGATCACGATTGAGGGTGCAGTGTTGTCAGTTACGGCAACCGATCCGCTGAGGTTGATAATCAGGTACGAGCCGGGATTGCTGGCGAGGCGGACTTCGAGACTGTTGGCGCTCGTCAATGTCACTGAGCGATCGATGTTCGCGATGTTCTGGTTGAGATCACTTGGAACCAGGATGTCGACGCCGTTGAGTTTCACAGTTGCACTCGAAACGCGATTGGTGCCATCAGGCTCGCCGTTTTGAATGTGCAGTATGTAAGGCGCAGTTACACCTGCGGGCAAAGAGAATTGCTCCAGATATTTATTCGGCGCGCCGGGTGTGCGATCGAAACGCGCGGGGCCGAAAATTGTCGAACCCGCTGTCGAAACGGCGGGCCAGACGGCGGCGGTGACTTTGCCGCCGTTGAGCGTGAAGCTGTCCGCAATCACTTGCCCGCGCACTGCGGCATTGCCGTTGATAGTTACCCTGCCGTTGTAAGCCTTTATTAATCCCGCTAGCTGGCTGCTGCCATTAATTTCCAGAGACGCGCCGAGGACGTTTAGGTGAACGTCGCCGGGGGAGGTGTAACTGCCGGGGACTATTGCGCCGCTGTTGATGATTAGATTTTGCGCGACGTTGATGTCGACTCGGCCGGTAGTTTGCACTGAGGCGCTGCCGTCCAGGTTGAGCGTGTTCGCGAAGTTGTAGGTGCCCGCGCTGAAGTTCAAACGGGAATTGCCATTGGCGGTGAACGTGCCGTAGTTTCCCGGCGGGACTTCGAGCGTGAGGCGCGCCGCTTTCACATTGAGATCGCGCACCGTCTGCCAGTCGCCGATCGTCGCTATGTCGGATTGGGAGCGGATACTCAAGTTGCGCGTGCCGGTTGGTACGGGGACTGAGGCAGGGAAGTCGAGCGGGAGCGGAACGGGATCGGCGTGCGTGTGAATCTTTCCGGGGAGATTGACGCCGCCGGAGATGGTGAGCGGATAGTTTGGAATAGCGTCGCCTTCATCAGACACGATCCCGCCATGGGTCGCGCCGCCGTTGAGTTGGATTGCGGGCGAGCCGGGAAGATACAGGTCGCCGGTGATTTGGGTGTTGCCGTTGAGGGTGAATGGTTCCGCGAGTAGTAGGCGGAGGGTGCCTTCGATGCGGCCTGAGTTGAGAGTTGGGTGATGACGGGTGATTACAGCGTCTGTCGCCGGGGCAGACGGCAGGGGCGGGGGCAGGAGGCAGTCGACAGGGGCAGTCGGCAGGAGTCCGCCGGTTACTGAGGCCTCTTCGTCGCGGGAGTGGATCAGTTGCAGCAACCGATCGGCCCAGTTGGCTGACGCGTAGTTGGATTGAGTGGTGGTCGAGCGGGAGCCCTCCCTGACGGTCGGGCTACTGCCCCGCTTCGCGATTGGCGTATTCGCTCGGGTGACGATTGGCGTCGTGATCGCTATCGGTGCGGCTAATGATTGGCAACACAGGATCCAGATGAGTAGCAGACTTACGAGGGCGCGCCTCACCTTTTGGAGTGCGCCGGCAGAGCGAAGCGGCGACGGCGCTTTCGTCAGCCGTTGGGAATCCGGGCGGATGAGTTCAAAGGCTTGGTAAGCAATTGGATCGCTGCCGTGCGCTAACAAGTTATACGTGTCGACGCTGCCCTGAGACGTAGACCGCAGCCGAATCAATCCAAAGCGCCGTCGCCGCAAAACCCTCCCTTCAATCCCCTCCCAACGGGAGGGGAAGATAGCTCTGCCGGCGCACTCCAAACTTGGGCGCTGGTCAGAACCGCCTGCGGTAGCGGGCGGGCCCACATTGAGCGCATCCAAATTGATTGGTGTTGCGGTTAATTTGTTTGGCTCATCTGCAAGCGTATGCGCATGCGTTTGTGACTTCTGATCGGAGGAGGGCATTGGGGGAACTCCTTAGTTCCGGTTGTTTGCGCCTCCGATACGCCTACAGCCTGGAAGGGGAAAGACTCAAGTTTCAAGTTTTGGCAGCGCCTTGATTCGTAACGCAAACTGTTAGTTTGCGATTCGGGAATAAAGCTCTACCTGAACGCAAGTTGACAGCTTGCGTTACACAAAACGAACAACAACGAAATGCGCGCGCAAATTAATTCAGGAAGCGAGGCGAGTCAACGGTGAGTTGTGATCGTGCAAGATCGGCTTATTGCAAAGTATTTTGCTGGGGTGTTGACTTCCCCAGAGGTGGCGGCTGTTGACCGCATCGGGTGAAAGAATTATCGTGCCCCAGAGAAGGTGCGGGACATCGTAAAGTTGATCGAAAAGGACGGGTGGTATTTGGTGCGAACTAAAGGAAGTCATCACCAATTCAAACATCCGACGAAACTCAGTCTGGTGACAGTGCCGGGTAAGCCGGGCGATGAGATGGCTGTTGGCACACTTAACAATATTTTGAAGCAGGCTGGTTTTAAACCATGAAGAAATACCTAATCATCGTAGAAAAAACAGACACGGGCTATTCGGCTCTTTCGCCTGATATCCCCGGGTGTGGCTCGTCAGGTGAAACTAAAGAGGAAGTCGAGCGGAACATTCAGGAAGCGATTGAGTTTCATCTTGAAGGCTTGCGCCAGGAAGGTTATGAAATCCCTGGGCCCTCCTCTTACTCCTCCTACATCAACATCGCCGCTTAGGCGTCAAACAAAGCATCATGCGTTGTCCCGCCTCGCTCCTTCTAGGTCGCGCTCATTAGTGCGATTTGCGGTTGCGAACGCAAAAGCGTAAGTCATCGCTAAGCCAACGGACTTCGAAGAAAAGATTGTTCGGGGTTCGCACTAGTTGAGACTCGCTCGTGAGGGCGGGATGCGACCCTCACCTGTAGCCGTCTGTGCCTTGATGTAAGTAATGCCTAATGCCGGAACGGAGGTATTATGGCGTAGTTTTGACGCATATTAATTAGTTCAGCGGCAAGGGCGCTACGACATGATTCGGTTTCTAATTCTCGCCTGCATCGTTGCAACCACGTGCGCGGCTCGTCCTGTTGCCGCGTGCACTTGCCCCGATCTGGGGTCTCTTGCTGACGAGTACCACCATTCAAGCGCTGTATTCGTCGGGCGCATCGTCTCGATCGAAATTTACTCTGAGATAATCGGAGGCGAGAAGATCGAGCACATGATAGCAACCTTCGCCGTCGAGCGACGATGGAAGGGGCCAACGCTCGCACGTTTGCGAGTCCAAACGTGCGGTACCCAAGCGCTGGTGTGCACATGCGGTTTCAACTTCCAGCTCGGAGAGCGCTATGTCGTTTTCGCTGCAGGGAAGCCACTCAAAACGAGTTCCTGTAATCGCAACGTGATCTTGCCCCAACTCCCTCGGGGCGAAGCAACCAAAATACGAGCCGCAGGCGGCGTATTGCCCGGTGACGATTTACTGAAGGACTTGGACGCCATAGCCAAACGGAAATGACCGTTAGGCGCCCGACAATTCGTTGGTGGCGCGGCTACGGCGTTACCAATAAATCGTTGGGCGGGAGCGGCGGGGGCGTGTTTCATAACGTCATTGGTACGGCGATGCTTGAATGAAATCGCGGCCGCGCGTCAACTTAAACGTTAGCTGCTTTCGCTTATGTACGTAAAGTTCGAGTTCACACAAGAAGATTTGATCGACGCTGCCAAGCGCTCTCTCAATCGCCGAAACCTCGGACGTGCCAGGCTTTTAAAAAGCTCGTTGTATTTGGCGATTTCTGTGGGAGTAATTGTTTTTTTCATCCTACGGAGTACCCCGACAATAGGATTGCTGCTCGGCCTGGCTGTTGCTGGAATTACCATTCTTATTTATCCGCAGCTTGAAAGAAGCGGACTCGACGGCCGATTGCGCCGGGTTGCCGCGGAAATGATGTCGGGTCCCGGGCCCTATGTGTGTGAGGTTGAGATCAGATCCGAGGGTGTCTGGCTGCATCAGATGAATAAGCAAATCATATATGAATGGCCCAGCGTGGAGGCAATCGAAGAGACCTCAGATTCGGTTGACATTGTGACACTTGATGGAGGCGGCGTAGTGATTCGTAATCGCGCATTCGCATCGGAAAACGAGCGCATGGAATTCACTGAGATTGCAAGATCTCGTCTAAGGGAATCGCGCAGCTAACCAGCGCGGGGAGCGCACCGGAATCGGCGTTTCTCTCATCGACAACTTGCGGCACTATCGAAGTGGGTCGACTTGAAGCTCGTGGGCCGGCTGGAGTTCGGCGCGGGGGCAGTGGCAATGCAGTTTGAGCCGAGAAGGTAACCATTGGGTTGTCATGGCGGAACCTATTGCTTGTGCCCGACGCAAGGTCGCTTGCCCTCTAGGGCAGGACCCGAACGATTCATAAACGCTGATCGCGCGCCGCACTGAAGGTCAGCGTTCGGCGTCTTCTGAAATGACTTCGAGACCAATTTCAATGCGAACGCTATTGGCCGTGCTTTGCGGTCTGATTATTCTTTGTGGAGTCTCGCGCTCCTCAACTAGTGCGGCGTATGGCCAAGCGAAACGAGGAAACCCGACGTACGACGTGTATTTCCCGAACATATCTGTCCCGTCAGATGCAGGGATCATTTGGTTCGAATCGTAGTGACCTGCGGGCACGTCGTCTGATTCGGCGGCTGCGTAGTTCTAAAAGTAACTCTTAATTGCGGAACGCAGGCGTCGGCCTAACAACTCGAAGGTTGAATGAATCGCCGCGCCCGTGCAGCTTAATATTGGGCCTTCGATAATCTATGTCCTCGAACGTTCGGACCAGAACTGAAAAAATCCTTCTTATCGCGCTGTCCCCGCTCCTGGTCGCGGGGACGGCGTTGTGGTTGTTCCTATTGGCGCTCTCGCTGCCTTTACGGATTCTGTACCAATGGTGGCTTGCATATCGGTTTCGTCAAATACATGGGCGCTTCGGACGCTTTGTCTTGTTCATCTATTCCGACAGTCCCAACTGGAAAGATTACATCGAGACGAAAGTACTGCCGCAGCTTGAACCACATGTTGTCACATTGAACTGGTCTGAACGTGCGCAGTGGCGGGAAACTCATCCGTTTGAAGCGCGGGTATTCCGACATTGGGCGGGCGAAGCAGAATTCAATCCAATGGCTCTGATCTTTTCTTCAATCGGGACTGTGACGGAGGTGCGTATGTGGCGCGCCTTCCGCGACTTGAAACACGGCAAAGATCATTCTTTACGCGTTGCCGAGAATCTCTTATTCTCCGAGGTTAACCGGATTGTTTCGAAGACCGCTTGAATCGATCTGCCTAACAGCTCGTTGGACGGAAGTGATGGAAACGTGATCGTAACTTCAAGGGTGCGGCGAAGGTTCAACGAAATCACGCCGCCGGTTCACTCTGACGTTAGACGAACGAGGTCTATGTCGTTCATACTCATTCCAAACAAAGGGTGAAGACGTTCAGGTCAATGCCTGGAGTTGGCGTCCCACGCTTGCATTGTTGAGCGCCGAAAATATCATCACGACTGAAGCTGCCGAACTACCGGGCACAAATGGATGCGGTGCTCGCGTTGACGCTGGCTTGGCAAGTCGACTCGCAGCGACAGTAGAAAAGAAGCGGCGTCATCCCACAAACCGTTGGATCGGAAGGCGCGGGAATATGTTTCTTAACTTGAGTCAATTGAATCGGTTGGATGGATGAACTGACGCGGCCGGCAAACTCAGACGTTTGGCGGAATCGCAATAGGAGTCTTATGAAGAACCTCGCAACAACTCTGATCGCGATCTTGTTCGCAGTCTCCTTAACTCGCGGTTTGCTTGCTCAAGAGCCAGGAAAACCGTCGCCGAAGCCCGCAAGCGCAACCAAGGAATCGCCAAAGGATCAGCCCAAAGGCGAAGTCGACCTTGCGCTGGAGGAATTAGAGAAACGGAACGATGGCGTCAGCACCGTGGTGGGTGGAGAGATTCCGGATGCCTCAGACTCGAGTAAGACTGGCGTGCTCAATGGGCAGGCACTTGAGTTAGTACAGCCCAAATATCCTGCCATCGCCGCTGCCGCACATGTGTCAGGCAAGGTTACTGTATTAGTGCTTATCGATACAGACGGAAAGATTATGGCTGCGCAAATAGTCGACGGCCATCCCTTGCTACGCGAGGCCGCGCTCAAAGCCGCTAGGGCGACCCGTTTCTCCCAGACGCTGCTCCAAGGTAAACCGGTAAATATATTGGGGACGATCATCTATAACTTCGTCCTTTGAACGCTCGTGCCGCGCAACGTTAGGCCGCCTTGTAGTGCATTCGATTCTGGGTGAACACCGGATTTGCCAACTATGACGTGGAAGCTATTGTTTCTGATATTGCTCGCGAGCGTGAGTGCTGTCGCGACTGGGGCCCAGGTTTCAAGCGGGGGACGCGTACAGCTTAGCGAGTGTCCAACGTTAAATGATCTTCGCCAGGCAGTTTCTTTCTTCTCGTCTTTCAAGGTCAGAGCACGTTAGACGATAAAGATGAAAATTTCTGTCGAAGAAAATCCTGCTGCCGCAGACCTCGACGTGATCGAGCGCGCACTGGTTGAGCACAATGAAGCGAAAAGTGAGCCGCGAAACCACACGCCATTAACGCTCTTTCTCCGTAGTACTGAAGGACAGATTGTCGGCGGATTGCGGGGATTACTGTCCTGGGGTTGGCTATTCGTTTCCCAATTATGGGTTGCCGAAGACCTGCGGGACCAGGATTACGGTAGGAAGCTCATCGAAGCAGCAGAGACCGAGGCCAAAGCGCGGGATTGCCACGCCGCTTATGTTGATACGTTCAGTTTTCTGGCCTTAGACTTTTACCGAAAGTGTGGCTATGCGGTGTTCGGGACGTTAGAGGATTTCCCCCAGGGGCACACGAGGTATTTCCTTAAAAAGATATTTAAGTAATTTGGAGTGCGGTGACCTGTCACCGCTTTTACCGGCTGCGACCTGTCGCAGCCTTTCTAGTTCCTGATCTAAAAAAACTCGGCCCCAAGTTGCCGAAAACCAAAGCGGCGACAGGTCGCCGCACTCCATAAAGTTGCCTTAAGGTTTTGCCGGCGGCTGAACTGTCGCTTCCGGCGCGCTGACTTCAAAACGATGGAAGCCGCTGTACTCGAAAGTTATTTTCCCACCTAACATTAGCTCCGGCACATTGCCCGCCAGCGTTCGCCCATTACTGTTGGTGATAGCCACAATCCTTCGCGGCGTGAGAATCCCGAAACTGCTACTAACGTATTCGAACTCTTGTCTCATGATGACAAGGGGATAGCCCAACCTGGAAAGTTGCAACGTCACCTCGCGTACCTCACGCCAGAGTTGCGCCGTTTCCGCGTCTAACCACAAGCGCCCGCGATAAAACGCTTCAGCCCCTTTTAACGGTGAAGGCAACGACCCGAGCTTGAACGTAAGCTCCGGGCTCTGCGCGATCTGTTGGTACTGAAGCACAATCACATCTCGTCCGTTAATCTGCTCCCGGCCAGCGACCGTGAACCGAAAAGCCGCGCGGGCTTTCTCGCTCAGCGGTAGGCCCTGGTTGACAGTCAAGCCGTAGAAACTGTGCACGAGATCATACCTTTGGCTCTCGCGATTAATCCGCTCGAGTTCCTTCTTGACCGAATCCGACTTGGCTAATCGATCATAGAACTTCACCATTCGTTCTTCTCGCTTTGCCAGCGGTACGCCATCGACCGCATGGACGTAACGGTATTCGGCCGTCACAGTCGGATCTAACTGAGACTGATAGACGATCAGTTTTGAAACGATCTGCCGCTGGCGCTTGAGCTTGCCTTTGTCATCGTACTCTTCAATTTTTTGATCCTCATCAGCGGTAATGTCAGTGAACTTTGCCGTGTACTCGCTTGCTCTGCGGCTGGCCAGGGAAATGAATTCATTTAAAGCGGCCGCATCGAGCTGCGGAGGCGCAGGCTGCTGACCAAAGGATGGGCCAGCGTAAATCACGCAGCTTAAGACCAGTGAGTAAAGGATGCGTCTGAGGATTTTGTTGTTTGGCGAATATCTAAGGCCCATCGCTCTGCCTCCGGGAGAAGTGTACAATCGTAGCCCGGCAGGTAACAAAGGCACTCGACTGTGAATGCTGGGTCACCTTCATGTTCTCATCCGCACCGACTCCCGTCAGACGGCCGTACGCTTGAATTTGGATCGTTAGGGACGAGGTTGTGTCAGGCCGGCGAAGCTTCCGCGGAGGGTGAGCGGGGCCGGCGGCCAATTGGTAGTTTTCCCCGAGTCGGCATTCTTGCAGGTAGCGAGTTCGACGAGGAAGCGGCCGCCGAGCTCGTCGGAGCCGGCGTGCTTGGTGGTACCCAGATAGCCAGTGGCAGGATCTGCGGGCTGGCAACTCAGTCTAAGGTTCCTGCCGCCGAGTTTTATCGGAAAGACGAAGTGCGTTGCTGGAGCGATCCGTCCCTGGTCGTCGATTTCAATCAAGAGGTTCCAGACATCGGCGCTGATCTCGAGCCGGTTATTCCCGACGCTGACGATTCTGGCGCCACGTCCCGTCTGGTCGAACTGCAGCTCGCGCGGGGTAAGGTCGTACTTCTTCAGCACCCAGTCAGGGAGAATCCCACCGAGCGGCAGGCCGGAGCGAGGCACGATGACTCGCACCTCGAACGCCGGGCCTTGGGACGTGTTTGAGAGGTTATCGGCGGGCATGTCGTTCGTCTCATTCGATCGCGATGCGAGCCAGAGCAGGCAGACAAGGCCGACGAGCAAAGCCAGTGCGATAATAATCAGCGATTTCCTCATGGAGGTTTTCATGCCAGCCAAGATCACAGCAGATCTTGGCGGTGGTCAAGCGACGGAGGAGCCCAGGGTGCACAACTGCTGGCTCGGCAACTGGGGCGCCGTCTTGTAGGTACTGCCGGGGACTTTGCTCGTTAGCTTTCTCTAGTAATGAGCTTTGCACAAAACTCAAATTCAATCTTGTTCTGCCCCTCCCCGTAAACGGGGAGGGGTTGGGAGTGGGGTTCCGCGCGAGCAAACCTCTACCCCCAACCCCCTCTCCGCTTGCGGAGAGGGGCAGAAGACTATATTTCAGTCGTTCTTGTGCAAAGCCTAGTCAAGGTTGTGGTCTCGCAGTAAATATCAAGATAGAGAACTGTGGCAAATACGATTCATAAACTGGAGCATCTCTCTGTCCGAACGCTGGGGATACCCAAAGAAACAGGACGAAGATCGAAAGACCGGAAATTCGCATAAGATATCCTTTCGAGACGACAAACTTGACTGTGCCTCATAGCCTCCGCATTACTTTATTTTCAGGATAGCGACAATCTCCTCACCACTTGGCGCATCCCAAATCGGTACGTATTCTCCCGCCTTGATCACTTTCATTGACTCCTCGTTCGGTCGCAGCAGTACCAGGTACTCCCGCCCGAGTTGTAACTTCACGCTCACATCGTTAATCCTTGGTGACACCCGGCTATTGATAAGAATGGTTTTCCCCCCAACCTCACCCCGGTAAACTCGCTTGACGTTAAAGTAGGGCTCCAGGGCCCATATCCTGGTTCCATCACCGCGGAAGATGCAGGGACTTTTTCCCTCGCCATAAGTCCCGGTGAAGATGACGGTTGCTTTATTCCTGACCTCTTCCGGGAGCTGTTGGAATGCCTGGGGTAGCTTCTGATTCTGTGGTACCAGAATCAACAGCAGCACCGTAGCGAATAGATGATTCATGGGATTTCCTCGATGCGGCGTAACCAGCCGCATTCTCGCGACAGCTAATCCCGCTTCCAGAGACGATAGCGTTTTGACTCATAACTCCGGCAACCGGATGCCAATATCAGCCGCTTGAGACAGAACGTATCAAAGAGAACTTTCCTGCGCCTCAGCGCTGCCGGTCTTTCCTGTGTTTTTCCTATTCTCTTGATATCATGGCGCTCATCAGAAATCGTTGATGCCCGTCTGAGCGGGCAAGAAACCGGAATGATTCAATGCTTAACCGTTATGCGCCTCGTTCTGTTTTTCATAATCTTGTTTTCGTGGGCGGGGACAGAGTTTGGCCAACAACTGCCGCCGTGCGAGGGGTTCGGCCATGAACATCGCAATATTGAATTTCGGGCGACAAAAAAGGTTCCAGCCAGGTATCCCGACGACGTGCGCGTAATAGGAAACGTGCTGGTGAAGCTCAGGGTCGATCGCCGGGGACCGGCCAGGTTCAGGGGTGTGTGGTAGATGCGCAAGTTGCAAGAATCCCTAAGGCTGCAGTCCTCATCGAAGGGGCCGGCAGGAAATGGAAACTGAACACGGATGAAGACGGAGAAACGGTAGGCGAAATCAACATCGAATTACCGGCTGGGAATTACACATTCACGGTCGCAGTGCCGGGCTGCAAGCAGCTCGTGGTAAAGGATTTTTTGGTCGCCTCTAACGCAACCATCGCTTACGAATTTCGAATGGAGGTGCGTGACTGTGACGATTGCGATGGATTGATTGCCCCTATTCCTAAGTCGGTGCCGCTAAACCCCTGAGTAACAGAAAGTGCTCCCTTCTCTGGAAATCTCTATGCGAAAACGAACTCTAGGTAGCGTCTGTTTCAGTCTGGCTCTGGTTATTGTGGTCGCTCTCAAATGGCTGGCGAGCTCGCAGGGAATTCATCTGCCGTTGGTTGGCTTCGTCTCGCCGCTGATCGCTTCATTCATTATCGTGCCTCTTCTAATAATTCCGTTGACGGCGATCAACCAGCGTATTCTTGCCTGGCGCAAACTGCACGGCAGAGACATTGAGACCGAAGAGAAGCATGAATTTGACGAGGCCGACATTATCAGTCTCCGGCCAAGGCAACCTCATGAACACTCTTCGACGTATCGCAGGTGGGATAACGACGATTGATGCGATCCAGACTTGACCACCAGGAGACGCTGCTCGCCGCGTGGCGAACGAACAACCGCGTCACCATTTTCCTCATAGAGAACTTGCCCAAGGAACTTTGGGAAGCCAAAGTGCCGGGCGCTCCCCGTCGGACCGTTCGCATGATCGCGGGCCACATTCACAATGCCCGGTGTATGTGGATCAAGACGCTGGGAAAAGAATTTGGTATCGCTGTGCCGCGATCCGTCAATCGACAGAGGGTAGAAGCGCAGCAGTTGATTGCGGCGCTGGCTCGTAGTAGCCGCGGCATCGTCAGTTTGCTGGAGCTCGGCCTTGAACGAGGCGGCAAAATCCCGGCTTCTTCGGCGTACACCTGGCGCAATCTTCCGCTCGACGTCGGGCATGTTCTAACATATTTCGTGGCTCATGAAGGTCACCACCGCGGACAAATCGTGATGCTCGCTCGCCAGCTCGACTGTCGTTTGCCGGTAGAGATTACCGGTGGTCTTTGGCACTTTTCAAAGCGTTCTACAGAGGTTGAGAGTTAGATTGTCCAACACCATTGCGTTCTTAGTTTGCGCCACGTTTCTGATCGTCCTGCCGCTCGGTTCGGCGAATGCCCAAACTCCGAGCATCGGCATTATTGATTTCTATGGGCTGCGCAGGATGTCCGAAGCCCAGGCGCGCCAAGGCCTCCAAATTAAAGAAGGTGACGCCGTACCATCGTCGCGGAAGGAAGCCGAGAGTCGTTTGGCGGCCCTGCCAAACGTTCGGCAAGCGCGTCTCAACTTCGTGTGTTGTGACGCTGGTAACGCGATTCTTTATGTGGGCATCCGGGAACAGGGCACGCCGGGTTTGCAGTTTCGTCCTGCTCCCCACGGCGCGATTCACTTACCGGAAAACATTGTGGCAGTGGGGGCCGCTCTGGATGACGCTGTTTCGCGAGCAGCGGGGAAGGGTGATGCCGGCGTGGACCAATCACAGGGACACGCCTTGTCGCACAATCCTGAAGCGCGGGCTTTGCAAGAGTGTTACATCACCTTCGCCGCGCAGCATCTGAAATTGCTTCGCTCTGTATTGCATGCGTCGGCGGACGCACAACACCGGGCCTTGGCAGCCGAAATCATTGCCTACGCGCCCAATAAACAGGACGTAGTGCAAGATCTTGTTTACGGAATGAATGACCCTGATGGAGGCGTGCGCAATAATTCGATGCGCGCGCTGGGAGTCATCGCCGGCTTAGCCCAGCGCACGCCAAAGCAGCGCATCAAAGTTCCCATACAGCCTTTTGTCGGGATGTTGAACTCGATCGAATGGACTGATCGCAACAAGGCCTCGCTTGCGCTGTTCTACCTAACGGAAAAGCGGGAGGCTCCGCTGCTCGCAAGCCTTCGCCGGCACGCTTTGCAATCTCTAGTGGAGATGGCACGCTGGAAGAGTCCCGGGCATGCGCAGTTTCCATTTTTCGTCCTGGGCCGCGTGGGCAAACTTCCGGAAGCGGACTTGTGGAAGGCGTGGAATAGCGGCGAGCGCGAATCGGTGATTCAGAGGGTATTGAGCAGGGGCGGATCACGCCCCGGTTAATTTGGTTACTTTTGCAAAAGGAGACAGACTTCATGTTTAGAAAGACCTCATTGCTTTTCGTAGTGCTAGCCATTCTTAGTTGCGCCGCTTCCGCTGCGGCGCAGAATAACAGGGGCCCGTCAACGCCCGATGAACGTAAACGCGCGGTTGAGATGGCGACCTTTCTCGAAACGAACCCGCTAGACAAGCAAGCTAAAGACTACCGTGCCGCGCTCTTGTTTTTTCTGGCAGGTGTTCCCGATATCAATGTAACGCTATGTAGCAACGTGCTGGGCGAATCGAAGCGGTTAAAAGGTGATTACGAGTCGGAACTGTTTGGGCAGTTGGCTTTCTCTCAAGCAAAATTTGTGATTCAGAATCCGGACGAGGCTCAGGACAAAGCTGCCTTTTATTTAGCTTCGGTGGAAGGAGTGTTGCGTACGTGGCAGGCAATCAAGGCCGCGAAGCCGAAGGCGAAGTACGCTTTGATGGATGAGCTGCTGCAGAAGCAAGAGGCCGGGACATTGGCGGATTATGTCAAAGAGGGCATGAAAGGCTGTAAATAGAAAGCAGTTCGCCTGACCGTCGTGGGATCGGAGCGCGAGGCTCTAATCGGAAAGGAGTCTTCCTATGAGTACCGAACATGAGAGCATGATGGGCATCCTCAAATTGTATGAATTGCGATCTGAGGAAACTATGCGGAAGGCACGTGATTGGTTCGCCTTGGGCTTTCACCCCGAAAGCACGCAGCACATCCTTAGCGTTCTGGTGGGCGAGCACAGTGCGCAGTTCCGGATGGTAGCGTCCTACTGGGACATGGCGGCCGCGTTCGTGATTTTCGGGGCCATCAATGATGAAATGTTCAATGCCATCAACACAGAACACGTACTTGTGTATGCCAAACTGCAGCCATTCCTGGAAGAGTTACGCGCGGTGCCGGGTATTCCGCCGTATCTGTACCTGAAGCATCTTGAGCAGGTGGTGCAGCGTATACCCGATGCGGCGGCCCGGGTGGCGGCGATGCAGCGGTACATGAAGAGTCGCAGGGAATCACAGGCGAAAGTCTGAAGAGCGGGCAGCACCCTTTAAGGCTGGGGTCGGATTGCGGGAAACAGGAAAACTAGCCGCTGATTTACGCGGATAACCACGGATCATAAAAGGCAGAACAGAGTTAGAAGTTGGCGCCGTAGCAGTGTTTGATCTGATCTGCGTTTATCTGCGTAAATCTGCGGCTGGAATCGCTGAATCCGTTTCGACAAAGAATCATGCTGAACCTCGATAATCAGGTTGATTATTGGAACCGGGTCGGGCCGGGGAAACCATTCGCGCACCCATTGAACTTCGATCGGTTGGGGCAGTGGTTATCGCCGGAGAGTCGCATTGCCGATGTTGGTTGTGGTTACGGGCGGGCGTTGGGATTGTTGCTTGAGCGTGGCTATCACAATCTAATTGGCTTCGACCCGGCCCCGGCAATGATTGCCATGGCCCGCGAGCGATTTCCGGCGATCGCGTTTGAAGCGCTTAACGACCCGCCACATATTCCTTTGCCCGATGCTTCCGTGGATGCGACGCTGCTGTTCAGTGTTCTTACTTGCGTGCCGACCGATGAGGGTCAAAGAGCAGTAGTTGAAGAAGTCCGTCGCATCTTACGACCGGGTGGTCTTTTCTACATCAGCGATCTTTGGTTGCAAGCGGACGAGCGGAACCGGGAGCGATACCGACGCGACGAGCCGAAGTACGGCACTTACGGAATGTTCGATCTGCCAGAAGGAGTCACCGTCCGTCATCACGATCCGCGTTGGATCGCGAAGCTCACCAGCGACTTCGATACCGTGGCGTTGGATAACGTAAATGTTCACACCATGAACGGGAATCCCGCGCAAGCATTTCAATGGTTTGGAATGAAGAAACAGTGAACCGTAAACGGTAAACGGTAAACAGTAAACAGTAACACGTGCTGAGAGACTACCCATGGCGGTCAGGCGCCAAAGCGGGGCAGTAGCCCGATCGTCAGGGAGGGTCCGTTTGAGCAACGTCACACATCCGGGAAAGAGCCCTCCTTAACAGTCGGGCTACTGCCCCGCTTGGCGCTTCACTTTAGTGGCGCAACCTTTGCGTCGTAAGTGACGATACCAGGGAAGGTGAAAATATGGAGAATTCCAAACTTGTGGCCTGCGCGAAGTGTGGCGCAACGAATCGAATTAGTGCAGAGAGAGTCGAAGGCGGACATGAACCCGTCTGCGGACGTTGCAAAGCTCCGCTCTACGTAGCCGCTGCTTCCGGACCGGTGACCGTTACCGACAGCACGTTCGCCGCTGAGGTTGAGCGATCGCCGGTACCGGTTCTGGTCGATATGTGGGCGCCCTGGTGCGGGCCTTGCCGCATGATTGCGCCGATGTTGGAGGAATTGGCAATGGAGATGGCGAGCCGCCTGCGTATCGCGAAAGTGAACATTGACGATAATCCGGCAACCGCGGCGCGCTTCGCCGTTCGCAGTATTCCGACCTTGCTGGTAATGAAGGATGGAAAAGAGATTGATCGAATGGTCGGAGTGATGCCGAAAGTTGAACTGAAAGCGCGACTGGAGCGTTTATTACCTCGTGGCGCTACGGCCAACGGTTAAGAATGATTTGAAGAGTGAGAGGGCCAATAATTTCAACGCGTGTGAGGAGAGAGTATGAGCAGTAAGAGATTTATGATAACGAAAACAGGCTTTGTAATTTTATCGATGCTGCTGGCGTCCATGATGTTTGCCGCGGCATGCAAGCGCGGGAGCACAGCAGTGAAGTTTGCCTCAACTTCGGATCCCGGCATTCCTAATGCGCCGATAAACAATGGCGCGCCGACGGGCGCGGTGGTGCCGGTCACTTCATACGCGGACATCGTCAGCCGCGTTTCACCGGCGGTCATAACTATTCATTCGGAACAACGCGTACGCACGCCGCAGCAGTTTCCCTTCATGAACGATCCGATGTTCCGGCAGTTCTTTGGCGATCGCATGCCACAGCAAATGCCGGAGCAACATCGCAGCGGGCTGGGTTCCGGCGTGATTATCAGCACCGATGGCTACATCCTGACGAACCATCACGTAATCGACGGGGCGGAACAGATCAAGGTGGACCTGAATGACAACCGCACGTTGGATGCGAAGCTGGTCGGCTCGGATCCGCCCAGCGATCTGGCGGTGTTGAAAATCGATGCCACTAATTTGCCGGTGCTGGCCCTGGGCGACTCCGACAAGGTCCGCGTCGGCGACGTGGTGCTGGCGATTGGGAATCCCATGGGGATTGGCCAAACGGTAACCATGGGCATCATCAGCGCGAAGGGCCGGCAGACAGGGATGCAGGGAAGCGGGAGCTTTGAAGATTTCCTGCAAACTGATGCGCCGATCAATCAGGGGAACTCGGGTGGCGCTCTGGTCAGCACGAATAGCGAGCTGATCGGGATCAACTCGCAAATCCTTTCACCGTCAGGTGGCAGCATCGGCATCGGTTTCGCTATCCCATCCAACATGGCGCGCACAGTCGCCGATACCCTCGTGAAGGATGGCAAAGTCCGGCGCGGGCAACTGGGAATCGTAGTTGGCAACGTGACGGCGGAGGTGGCCGCGGAGTTGAAGCTCAAAGAGGCGAAAGGTCTTTTCGTCCGCGATGTGCAGCCGGGAAGTGGGGCCGAGCGTGCCGGCCTGCGCAAGAACGATGTGATCAGGACCCTTAACGGTTCGGAAGTAACCGACGCGAACGTTTTTCGGAATCAGATAGCCGGCACGCAACCGGGAACCGATGTGTTGCTGACGATCTTGCGTGATGGTAGGGAACAACAGATAACTGCGAAACTCGGCGAGTACGCGCCGCCCGTCGAACGTACGCGGGAATGATTGTGGGGGCGGCACTCCGTGGCCGCCCCCTTTCGATTCCACATGCGCGGCGAAGAGCGAAGGGGGCGGCCACGGA
>JAXDFZ010000004.1:0-83470 GCA_034665305.1 Blastocatellia bacterium
GATTTTTTCAAAGGCCTGACATAAGTCGCAACTCCGACCGCAAACCCAACTCGAAACTCGAAACTCGAAACTCGAAACTCGAAACTCGAAACTCGAAACTCGAAACTCGAAACTCGAAACTCGAAACTCGAAACTCGAAACTCGAAACTCGAAACTATGTTCTTAGGTAAAGTCATCGGCACCGTCTGGTCCACCAAGAAATCGCCCGACCTGGAAGGGGTGCGGTTTCTGATCGTGCATCCTTACGATCTGGACAAGGAGCCCACTAAAAATATCGTGGTGGTCGCCGATCGCCTCGGCGCGGGAGCCGGCGAAACGGTTATGTGCGCGTACGGAAAGGCCGCCCGCTCCGCGATCGGAAATCAGGAAATGTCGATCGAAGCGGCCGTGGTGGGAATAGTTGACCGCGTAGATATTGCTGAGACGCAATCTGATGAGTTGCGACAAGCCGCGCACGACTTGCGATCAGGTGATAACGGAAGGCCCTGAACGAAGAGGCTAGAGACTGGAGGCTAGCGGCTAGGAAAAAAGTAATGCCTAGCCGCTAGTCTCCAGCCTCTAGCCTCTATCACTACAAATGGCTAATGAAGAGCTGATTTATCGACTGACCCGTACGGTGTACGAGCGTCTCGGTAACGTCGATGAAAACACAGTCGAACAACTAGTCACGGACATCTACCGGGAGTTTCAGGCGGCAGGCCGGACCAATGGCAACGGCTCCGTCGCTCGCCCCCCGGCCGGGTTCGCCGGCAGCGCCCGGGAGGAGGAGGCAAGCGGGGAGGGTTCCGCCGATCGCCTCGTGATTTCAGTCTTCGGCGTGGACCATCCCGGGATCGTCGCCGGCGTGGCGCAGATTCTGGCCGATGCCGATTGCAGTATTGTCGATATCAATCAAACCGTGGTCCGGGGAAAATTCGCGATGGTGATTATCGCTGACTCTTCGCGCTCGCGTTCGTCAGTGGCGGAATTGAAAGAGGGTTTCCGAACGCAGGGCGAGGCCCTGGGCGTTCGCATCTACGCCCAACGCGAAGATTTGTTTAATGCCATGCATAGGATTTAGGTAAATAGTGAATAGTGAATGGTGAATAGTTAGCCCGGAATCAAGTCGAGTCTTTTAGTAAGAGTTCACAGTCAGTGGTTCAGAATCGGTCACCTTCATATACCAACTATTTACGATTCACTATTTACGATTCACTAATTATGTCCGAGCCTGAAATATCCCACCGGTGCACTTCCTGCGGCGCGTCGGTTCGAGGTCACGCGCTTTTCTGTCCGGAGTGCGGGCATCCGCTGGCCCGTAAGACCGCGAAAGAGAGTCAGGAAGGCGGCTCAGTCTCTGAATCAGAGAACGCCGTCCAAGCTGCGGTCACAGACGAGTCTGCGGCAAAAGAAGTTGAGCCGACACCTCCCCCCGATCCTGAGACTGAATCTCCCGCAGCGATTGCGACCGAGGCGAAGGCTGAACCAGCGCCGGAGTCGGATGCTGCCGGTGAGTCGACCGTTGAATCGCCTAAGCCGATCGCTATGGAACCCGGAACCCAATCAGCGAAGCCGGTGACTACGCAGCCCGAACGGCAACCCGGAAGATTATCAACTGGCCGCGATCGCGCCGCTGCTTCCACTGCGCTGGCCGCCAACAAAGCGCGCAACAAGATTCAAAAGGCCACTACCGCCGCGCGCGACAAATTGGAAGACAACGTGCGGCCGCGAGTAGACAAGATCCGTCAGGCATCCACGGTCGTGCTTGAGGAAGCGAGTGACGATCCCAGCGTTCGGTTCATTCTGGTAGCCGGTGCGCTGTTTGTCCTGTTCCTGGTGCTCCTGTTCCTTAGCAAGGTGATTTAACAAACATAAGTTTCGAGTTTCGAGCAAGGAAGTTTCGAGTTTCGAGTTTCGAGTTCGGCCGTTGAGAGTAGCTCGAGCCTCAAACTTGCCGTCGTTTTCCGGAATACCCAGAACCCCAAGACTGACCTGAACGCAACTCCGACGTCGAAACTCGAAACCCGAAACTTTTTCCCATGGAATACTCGCAAGCGGAAATCCTACAGACGGTGCGCATGACTGAGATGGAGCATCTCGACATACGCACGGTCACCCTGGGCCTGAGCCTGCTTGATTGCGCCGGGGGATCGGTCCAGGCAACCGCCGACCGCGTGCGGGAAAAGATTGAGCGGGTCGCAGCCCGGCTGGTACAAACCGTCGACGAGATCGGGGACGAGATCGGAATTCGCGTTGCTAACAAGCGAATTGCAATCACCCCGGCGTCGCTAATCGCAGGGAATTCCCGCGCCGATTGTGTGCAGTTGGCCCATGCCATCGATGCCGCCGCAACCAACGTGGGCGTCGATTTCATCGGCGGCTATTCGGCCCTCGTGCACAAAGGTTGGACCAACTCGCAAAGCGAGTTTCTCGATTCGATTCCAGAAGCCCTGGCGACCACGCAGCGGCTTTGTTCGTCCGTGAACGTAGCGACCACGCGGGCCGGCATCAACATGGACGCAGTTCGGCGCGTCGGCAATTTGATAAAAGATGCGGCCGAGCGCACGCGCGATCAAGGCGGCCTCGCCTGTGCCAAGTTCGTCTGTTTCGGCAATGCCGTCGAAGACAATCCGTTCATGGCCGGGGCTTTTCACGGCGTCGGCGAGCCGGAAGCCGTAATCAACGTCGGCGTGTCCGGGCCCGGGGTGGTTAATCATGCGGTGCGCCAGGTCGCGGCGGACTTGCCGCTCAACGAAGTAGCGGAAGTGATTAAGAAGCTCTCGTTCAAACTGGCGCGGGCCGGCGAACTGGTTGGGCGCGAGGCAGCGCGGCGTTTGGGAATTCCTTTCGGCATAATTGATTTGTCACTCGCGCCGACCCCGGTCCCCGGTGATTCAGTGGCGGAGATAATCGAAGCCATGGGATTTGAACGCGCCGGCACGCACGGTACTACGGCGGCACTCGCCCTCCTGACCGACGCAGTTAAGAAGGGAGGCGCGATGGCCAGTGGTTCAGTCGGCGGCATGAGCGGCGCGTTCATTCCCGTTTCCGAAGACGCCGGCATGATTGCCGCGGCGCTCGCCGGCGCATTGAGTTTGGACAAGTTGGAAGCGTGGACCAGCGTCTGCTCCGTCGGAATCGATATGGTGGCCGTTCCGGGCTCAACGTCCGCGGAAACCATTTCAGCGATCATCGCCGACGAAATGGCAATCGGCGTGATGAACAACAAGACCACGGCGGTGCGTATCATTCCGGTGCCGGGACGCGACGTGGGCGAGATGATCGAATTCGGCGGATTATTGGGCAGCGCGCCCATCATGCCAGTGAATGCCTTCTCCAGCGATGGCTTCATTCGTCGCGGTGGGCGGATTCCGGCGCCGGTGCATTCATTGAGGAACTGAAACTCGTCGGGACAATATTGATGACTGGACAAATCGCGTTTAGGGGCTTAACTTTACGCGCAATTCGTCAAACTTAAGGAGCGGCTATGGCAGAAGCACTCGGCATGGTGGAATGCATGGGTCTGGTGGCGATGATCGAAGCGGCGGACGCAATGGTCAAATCTGCGAATGTGGTCCTGGTCGGTTACGAGAAGATCGACGCGGGCCTGGTAACCGCAATCGTACGCGGGGAAGTGGCCGCCGTAAAAGCCGCCGTTGACGCCGGCGCTGCCGCGGGGCGCAAGGTAGGCCAGGTGGTCGCGACGCACGTCATTCCGCAACCACATTCTGAGGTCGACGATGCGATATCGGTTTTGCGAACCGGGGAGACGACGCGTAAAAAGATAAGTGGCTCGGTACGCGGCAAGTAACTAAGTTCCTGTTTGTGAGGCGGCGAAACCAAAATCATTTTCCATATATCATTTTGCATTTCTCATTTGTCCTTGCGGGATCGCGTTATGGTGGCGTCCCGACACCATGGAAAAGTCCGATCAGAAAATCAATGGCAAATGAAAAATGGAAAATGATATATGGAAAATGAACCCAGCCTGCTTTACTCCTTGCCTCTTTTATAACTCCCTTCGCAAACTAACTTTTTGATGACCCTGAGTCTTTACTTTCTCCGCCACGGACAAACAGCTTCAAGCCGGGAGGATACCTTCTGCGGCTCCGGATTGGATCCGGAACTTACGGCGGAGGGGCTGGAGATGGCCCAGGCTTTCACTGCCGCCTATCGCGATAAACCATGGCAAGCCGTTTACTGTAGCGCTCTGCGCCGAAGTATTCAGACTGCGCAGCCTCTCTGCGACGCGCTCGGCCTGACAGCGCACGTGCGCCCCGAACTCAACGAGATTGGCTATGGTAAATGGGAAGGTCTAACCAAGGACGAAGTCAATCAGCGGCATCACGACGATTATGTCAGCTGGCTGGCCGATCCCGCCTGGTATGCGCCGACGGGCGGCGAACTGGCTGTGGTAATAGCCCAGCGCGGTTTGCAGATCATTGAAGAGCTCAAGCAGGGTTTTGCCGGCGGCAACGTTTTAGTAGTCTCCCATAAAGCAACCCTCAGAATTATTCTCTGTAGCTTGCTGGGGATTGAGGTGGGCCGCTTTCGTTATCGCTTAGGATGCCCGGTGGGATCGCTCAGCATTGTTGAATTCACTGCGCAGGGGCCTTTGCTGCAAACGTTGGCTGACCGCTCGCACTTGAGCGAAGGTCTGCGGTCTCTACCTGGAACGTAATTCTCTTATGGAGTGCGCCGGCAAAGCGAAGCGGCGACGGCGCTTTGGATTTTATCTAGTTTGAGAACTAAAAGCGGTGTCGCCGCTTCGCTCTGCCACCGCACTCCAAATAGTTGCGGCGATGACTAAACTACCAATCCCGCAAATCCTTTCGGGCGTAAGGCCCCTGCTGTTGCTACTGATTCTTTGTGCGGCAGCGACTCAGGCGCAGCAGCCCTTCGTCACTGACGATGCTGATACCACTCCCAAAAAGCACTTTCATTTTGAGTTCAGCAACGAGTTCGATTTGCTGCAACGTTCATCATTGCCGGCCGCGAGACAAAACACAGCCGACATTGAACTTGATTACGGATTGCTCTCCAACGTGGAGATCGGGATTGAAGTTCCGTTGCTGACGATCTTGAATGTCTCAGGAACGACTCCGAAGACGATCACCGGAGTAGGCGACGCCAACCTTTCACTGAAATATAATTTTCTCGGCGAGCGAGAAAACTCTCGCCGCCCTGCGCTGGCGCTGGCTTTCAATTTAGAACTGCCGACGGGCGATACCGAACGGCAGTTGGGATCGGGGCTGGCTGATTTTTACCTCAACGGCATTCTGCAAAAATCGGTGACTAACAAAACGAAGGTCCGTTTGAACGGCGGGGTTCTTTTCTCAGGCAACGAGACGACCGGCGTCATCGGAATCAAGAGTCGCGGGACAGTTTTCACGGCGGGAGCGTCGGTCGTAAAACAATTTACGCCCGAGCTGCAACTGGGCATCGAGTTTACCGGCGCGATGTCTTCGAACTTTCAGTTGGGCAAGGGACAGTTGCAAACCTTGGCCGGCGGGAATTATCAGATAGGCAAAAACGTCTCTTTCGACTTTGGCGTACTCGCCGGTAAGCACGCGGCCAGCCCGCGCGCCGGCCTGCTGCTTGGTCTATCCATCGATTTTTGAGAGGCTAGAGACGAGAGGCTGGAGGCTGGGAAAAAAGCGGATTTGGTCTTACCTAGCCTCCAGTCTCCAGCCTCGCGACTGTAAGGAGAGCCATCATGACTCGTGACGCCGCAACGGTGACGCGCTTGGAAACATTGCTGGCGCAGATTACTGCGCTGACGGTCGCCGGCGACTTGCATTGGGAGCGCCAGGTAAACTCGGCCCATCGTTATGCGCGTTGGAACAACAACCTGTTGATTCTCGGTCCCGACGCACCCGGCGACGAAGCGAATATTCCCCGCTATCTCTTCATTACGCCATTCGATTCGCCGGCTTGTATCGAAGTGAACTCGGCCGACGAGCAGCTGGGCGGCGAGCTGCTGAAACTCGTTCACGTGGTCGAAGTGGCCAGCCAAAACGAACCACCCACCGATCCGTTTGCCTTGACCGATGAAATTCTGAGCCGCTTGGATAGTTGAACCGATCTGCCTTTTGACGAATGCAGATAGGTTCCTTTTTCAAAGAGAGATTATTGAGAATTCTGTAACGCAAACTGTCAGTTTGCGCATGCGTTGACCGCGGCTGTCCGTCGCAAACTAACAGTTTGCGTTACCAAATCAGAGCAATAAGAGGAAGAAGGAAGACGACTATGTCATCCGAATTATTAAGTGACGAAGCCAGAAGCTTGTCGCGCGTTCCGCTCTTCAAACGGCTGTCGCCGGCTGAGTTGGAAAAGCTGGCCGACGAAGTTGATCAGGTCCAGTTCAAGGCCGGCGAGGTCATCTTCAATGCGAACGACAAGGGCGATGCGCTTTACGTGGTGGAAACGGGCGCCGTCCGCATCTGGGTGTTCGACGAAGATGTGCAGCCGGTCACGCTTTCAGAATTGCAGCCGGGAGAGTTTTTTGGCGAGCTCGCGGTGCTGGATCGTGGCGAGCGGTCCACTAATGCCTCGGCGCTCGCGGACTGCACTCTGCACCGGCTAAGCAGCGACGATTTTCACCAGTTCCTGTTGGAACATCCCGACATGGCGATCGACGTCATTTGCGAGATCGGATCCCGCATGCGCCAGACGAACGCCCTGGTGTCGCAGCGAGTTTCGCGAAACATCAATCGTGAAATGGACGAGAAGATGACGATTGGCCAGCGCATCGCCGACAAGGTCGCGTCCTTCGGCGGCTCATGGACCTTCATCATAATTTACTGTTCGTTCCTGCTGGGCTGGATGGCCATCAACACTTTTGTGCTGGCCCGCTATGGCCGTGGTGAAAATGGCGCCTCCTTTGATCCTTTCCCGTACATATTGTTGAACCTGATGCTCTCCATGACGGCAGCTCTGCAAGCACCCATCATCATGATGTCGCAGAATCGCGCCGCCGAAAAAGATCGTATGGCGGCTGAACAGGATTTCAAGGTCAACCTGAAAAGCGAGTTGATGCTGGAAGAGTTAATGCGAAAGCAGCGCGGCCGTGATGCGCAGATGGAGTTGCTGATTCATACCGTGGCGTCACTGCAACCGGATGAACCAGCGAATTCGTAGAACTGGCATGGACTTGAGTCTGTGAGTGAAGCCCGCAAAGCGGGCGGCAATATTCGTAGCCCACAGCGCAAGCTGTGGGGAGCACGCCACCGACCCAGGTCCAAGCTCGCGAAGCGAGCGACATAAAGTTGAGGGATTAACATAGTGCAAGGTTATGTCGCCCCCGCTGGGCTTCGGTTTCGCCATTCGCGACTCACCCACAGCTTGCGCTGTGGGCTACGAAGATGGCCGCCGCTTTGCGCTTCGGAGACAGGCTGTAAGTCCGTGCCACTCTTTACGGAGTCTTGCGCGCCGGCGCTGGTGTAGGTTGTCGCACCGGCGGGGTCGGGCGCGTCGCCGGGCCTTTCGGCGCCGGCGCGCCTTCCTTTGGCGCGATGTAACCATTGCGCGTCAGGGCAATACGTTTGTCTTTCCCGGAAGCGTCGGCCACGGTAACTCTGATCGATCGATAAGAGCCGTCTTTGGCAGTGTTCGTTGGCGAGTAGCTGACTACGTATTGCGTTCGCAGGTCGCGCACGATCGAATCGGCAATCGCGGGCAACTCCGACATTGACTCCGGAAAGAACGCGCGGCCCCCGGTATCAGTGGCCAGCCGAGTCAGTAGACTGACGGCGCGCTCGCGAGGGCTCTTCTTGATCAGTCCACCCTCTTTTTCCAGCTCATTAACGAATCCAATCACATAGATCTGAACGTCTTCTTCGCGCAGGCGTGCGAAGAGCTGTTCCGGCTTGTAGTAACTGTCGCGATCTTCGCCATCGGTGACCAGGATCAGCGCGCGCCGGCGGCGATCGTCCATGTTTCCTTTTTTGTAGTCGGCCACATGCTCGGCCGCAAGATAGACGGCATCGACCACAGCGCTTTGTCCACCTTCGGTGAAAAGATTGTCGACGGCGTCGATCAGATCGTCCTTGTTGGCAGAAAAGTCTTTGAGGGTTTCAATCTTATCGCTGCTGATAAAACCCATCAGAAACGTTTCGTCTCCGGTCTTGTTGCTGTTGATGATCGTTTTGGCGGCATCGATCACCGTGGGCAACTGCGATCTCAATGAGCCTGAGGTATCCACGGCCAGGCCGTAGCTGATAGGCACTTCTTCTTTGGTAAACGAAAAGATGGGCTGGACCACGCCGTCTTCCATGATCCGAAACTCATCCTGGCGCACGTTGTCGATGGGACGATTGTTTCGATCGATGACGCGTACGTTCAACGTCACTAACTGAGTAGTGAAATGCAGGACGTCATCGGGATTGAGCTCGATACTCATATCCGGAGTAGGCGACGGTTTGGGTTTAAGTACCGGCGGCGGTGGTGGTTCACCCAGTTCCGGTACCGCTACGCCGCGCGGAGAATACGTCGGAGTCCTGGGAGTCGGCGTCGGCGTAGCCTTGGGTGGCGGCGTCGGTGTCGCCTGCGGGACAGGGTCAGTGCGTCGCGGGCGTGAATCGCCCGGTTGTTGCGCGCGACCGGCGATCGCAACTGTCAGCAACAGCAGCGCCATGCTCGGTGCGACCGCGGACATTGCCATGCGACGCCGGGAAATCGTGCCAGTTAAAGTCGTCCACTTCATATTGCGAATGATCCTCAACGAATGACGCTCCGAATGTCAAATCATTATCGCGGCAACGTGAGCCGCCGGCGCGCGCGAATTAAAACCTTCGTTACTCGCATCGACTGGGATGCCTGAGCGCGATTCGAGCGCAACGACCGCCTTTTAGGCGGCGCCGTCTATTAGAGATGCCGAACGAAAGGTGAATCGTTGCCGCGAAATCGCAGTGCGTGCCCTTAACGAGGGTTGGCGACGGCGAAGTATCCTTCTTTGCTGCGAACGAAGAGCCGGGGTAGGCCACGTGGCGGAGAGATTTTCACTTTGATCTTGTGCCATTTGCCGTCGGGAACGAAACCCGCTGGCTTATAGCCAATCGAGTACTGGTGACGCAGTTCCAGGGCGATTGATTCGAAGATGTCATCCATCTCGGCAGATGTGCGGGGGTAGAATGTCTTCCCGCCGGAAACGCCGGCGAGCTCATCCAGGATGGCCTGGCCCTCCATACCCATCGGGCTGCCCGGGTCATTGCCCCCCAGAATGCCGATGCCGTAAAGCACAACATCCGACTCTTTCAAAACGCGTCGCAACTGGCCGAACGTGTAACGCGAATCGTTATCCTGCCCATCGCTGATCAGCAGCAGCGCGCGTTTGGGATGGGCGCCGCGTTGCACTCGCTCGACTCCCAGATAGCAGGCGTCGTAGAGCGCGGTCTGATTGCGCGTCTGCACGAACGTAAGTTTGTCCAGCACCGCATTGCCATCGCGCGTCCGATCCATCAGGAGCTGGGCCCGCGAGTTAAAGCCGATCAGAAAATACTCGTCAGAATTGTGGCTGGTTTGGATGAAGTGCGAAAGCGCTTCGCGCGCGCGGCTGATTTTGTCGCCGCTCATTGAGCCGGAAACGTCGAAGATTACTCCGACCGAAACCGGGGCGTCCTCATCGCTAAAAAAACTAATTTCCTGCGGCTGCTTATTATCAAGAATGCTGAAGGCCTTCTCACTCAGACCGGAAACATAACGTCCGTAACTATCCGTGACTGTGACCGTGACCGTAATGAGATCGGAATTGACCAGAACGGGACCTTCGACCTCGCCCGCGGCTTTGGGCGGAGTGGGCCGCGCTTGTGCGTCAGACTTCAGCAGGATCGAATCCTGGGGCGTGGTTTTGATCAGGCTGTCGGTTTTACTGTCTGTTTTTGCTGGTTCGCTTGCCGGCTTGGGCTTTTCCTGCGTGGTTGCCAACTGAGTCAGACCCAGAAAGGCAAAGAGAACGGCAAGGACCGGGACAAGAGCGCGTCGAGCGGTATAGCGGCGCTGAGATTTCATTTCACCCTCGGTAACGAGCGGACGTTTGTTCGGTGCGACTGAAATTATTGGCCGGGGAGGCTTGCTTCACCAACGGAATCGGAAACCAGAAACCTTCGCAGCCCTGAAAGGTTCAAGGCTGGCATCGATTCGTTTCCGAGACTACTTCCTTGTTCGTCTGCGGGGAGACGCCGCGCGCGCCACTTGATCTGGCTGATGCGGCAATTGTAGGACAGCCTTTCCACCAGTGCAAGACGAATCGATACTAGCGAGATGTACGGTTCGAAAGGGAAGTTGCCTTTTCGTCCTTTAGTTCCTCCGGGTCCTCGTCGGACGCCGGTTCCACTTCGGCCTTAGCGGAAGGGAGGGCTGCGGAATCGGGATCTTCGAATTCGAGTGGTAGTTCAGGATCGGCAGACTTTGGCCAGAGCAAGGATGCGATCACCGAAAAGAACAAGATTAGGGCGACGGCAGCTAACGCCCATATGGTCGGCACGTGCCAGTAGCCTGAGATCAGCATCTTGAACCCGATCAGCGTGAGAACGAGGCCTATCCCCACTTTCAGGTATTGGAACTTTTGGACCACGCCGGCGAGCAGGAAGTAAAAAGTACGCAAACCGAGAATAGCGAAGACGTTCGACGTGTAAATTATGAACTTGTCGGTAGTGACGCCAAAGATGGCGGGAATAGAATCCAGCGCAAAAATCAAATCAGTAATTTCAACTGTGATCAAAACCAGCAGCAACAGCGTGCCGGCTCGCTTCCCATTGAGGCGAGTAAAGAAGTGGCTGCTTTCATAATGGTGGGTGATCGGGATAAAGCGGGTTACCAGGCGGACCACCGGATTGTCTTCGGGCTCTAACTCTGTTTCTTCGTCGCGAAACATCTTGATGCCCGTGTAAATCAGGAAGGCGCCGAACACGTAGATAATCCAATGAAACCGCTCGATCAGCTCGGTTCCCACCACGATCATCGAGATGCGCATCACCAGCGCCCCGACGACGCCCCAGTACAACACCCGGTGCTGATATTTGGTCGGGACCTTAAAGTAGGAAAAGATTAGTAGAAAGACGAAGAGATTATCGACTGAAAGTGAAAGCTCAATCAGATAGCCAGTGAGGAATTCGAAGCCCTTTTGCTGGCCTTCGCGGGCAAAGACGAGACCGGAGAAAATCAGCGCCAGCGTTACCCAGACGGCACTCCAAATGCTGGCCTCTTTATAACTGACATCATGCGACTTCTTGTTAAAGACGCCGAGATCGATGGCCAGCATGATGAGAATGAAGGCGCAGAAACCTCCCCACGCCAGCACCGAGTTTGTCAGAATATGCATTGGGATAAATAAAATAGCATTCGCACTGTGATGCAGGCAAAGCGAGGTTGAGGGCGGTCGGCGAGTCTCGCCTCTCCCGCTGGGAGAGGGGTTGGGGAGAGGGCCTGGGGCTGGTCGTGTAAATGCTGTGTACCTGGTTCGGAGGAGCGGACGGGAACTTAATTGTAAGCTCAACGATGCGTCCGCTGCTCCGAACCAGGCAAGTCAACAAGATGAAATTCAGCGCCAACCCCTCTCCCTGACCCTCTCCCAACGGGAGAGCGAAGGATATGGCATCCGCTGAAGTTGCAGCGCTACGCCGTCTCAACTAGAATTCCTGATTCCAAACTTGCACTCGAGCGGGCCTGACCGTGCTGAGTAATCACTTTTCAAAGAAGGTTTTTATTTAAATGCTAAAACAATTAAGTCGTCTGGAGCGTTCGCGCAAATTAGTCATAGTCGGCTTTGCCGTGTTGATGGCGGTCAGCCTGGTAGTCTTTTTCACTCCCAACCGCGGCTCCAATTCAGTTGAACCAACCAAAAGCGAAGAAGTGCTGGCCAAAGTGAACGGGGATTCGGTTACGGTGGGCGAATTCGCAATGAGCAAGGAAGGCGTGCAACAGCGCTTTAGCCAGTTCGGCGGCCAGGTGAGCCTGGCGCAAATGGGCTTTACCGACAAGCGCATACTTGATGGTCTGGTGCAGCAACGAATTGTCGCGCAAGAGGCGGAACGTCTGGGCCTGGCGGCCTCAAACGGCGAAGTGGCGGATGAGATTCGTCAACAGTTTGCCGATCCGGCGGGCAAAGTCGACATCGCGCGTTACAAGGAAGTAGTTGATGCCCGCTACGGTGGCATAGAACGCTTTGAAGGCGCGGAACGCAATCGCATCAGCGGCGAGAAACTGCGCGCCTTCGTTACCGCCGGGGTTAGCGTTTCTGAAGACCAGGTGCGCGAAGAGTACAAGCGCAAAGAGTCATTCTTCGACGTTACCTACGCCATCATTTCGCCGGAAAAGCTGGCCGAGAAAATCGAACCATCCGATGCGGATCTGCGCTCCTACTATGATCAGAACAAGGCCAAGTACAACATCACGGTGCCGCAGAAAAAGATTCGTTACGTTTACGTCGACATGGCCAAGGTGGGCGAGAAGCTGCAACTTTCCGACAAGGATCTGCGTGCTGAGTTTGACAAGATGGCGCCCGCCAACAAAGTGGCTGGAGTTAAGGTGCAGCAGATAGTTCTGAAAGTAGCGCGGAAGGATCTCGATTCCCAGGTAGAGCAAAAAACCAAGGACCTCTTGGTCAAAGTGCGCGGCACGTCGGGCGAATCTACCGAAGAAGCTTTTGCGGAACTGGCGCGCGGAAATTCTGAGGATCCGGCCACCGCTCGCAACGGCGGATTTCTGCCGCGCCCGGTGAAGAAGAATGCCAACAAGCCGGATGCGCTATACGAACGGGCCGTGGATATGCAACCGGGCCAGGTGACCGATGTGCCCATCAGATATGGTGGCGCGTTTTACATCCTGCGCCGCGGCGAGGAAGTACAAAAGACTTTCGACGAGGCCCGCCTCGAATTACTGGCTTCGCTGCGTAACCGCCGTTCGTATGCCGCTGCCGCAAAGTTAGCAGAGCGAGCGCAGGCGCGATTCAAAGAGACGAAGGACGCGCAGAAAGTGGCCCAGGAGCTTGCCGCCGAAGCGAACATGAGCCCGGCGGACATGGTTCGCGAAACGCCTTACATCAAACCCGGTGACGACGTTCCTAACATCGGCAGCTCGCAGCAGTTCGAAGAAGGCATCGCATCGCTGAACAACGTGAATGACGTCGGCGATCGCACCAGCATCAAGGGAGGTTTTGCTATCCCGATGTTGGTTGAAAAGAAGGATCCGCGCATTCCGGAGTTTGAAGAAGTGAAGGATAAGGTCGCGAAAGCAGTGCGCGCTGAACGTGCCGAAGCCCAACTGGATCAAAAGGCGCGCGAGTTGGCGTCGGCTGCAGGTAGTCCAGCCGATCTGAAAGCGGCGGCGGAAAAGATGGGCTTTGACGCCGCCACCGAGGCGGAATACAAACTGGAAGGGCCACTGGGCAAAGCCGGTACCTCTCCGGAGCTGGATGAAGCGATTTATACTTTGAAAGACGGCGAGGTTTTGAAAACGCCGGTGAAGGTAGGCTCCAATTGGGTAGTCGTCGGCGTTACGAGCCGCGTGCCCGCGGACCTCATTAAGTTTGCCAGGGAACGCGATCAGCTAATGCGGAGCGCGTTGTCCGAACACCAGAATCAAGTATTTGAAGATTACGTGACTGCCGTCCGCGCGCGCCTGGAACGCGAAGGCAAGATTAAGATCTATGACGATGTGTTGGCGAAGTTGCAGGAGGCGGAACCCGTGGCCATCCCGCGGCCGGGCATGCCTAACTTCCCGGTACCGGGAGAGCCAGAGTAATTCGCTAACCGGAGTTATCCAATCAACGTATCAGTGCCCCAAGGCTCGCTTGCGGCACTTCGATCGTGATTCGCAGATCGTTTCCCTGAGTTACAACCTTCAGGTTATCCACCGCCGCCTGGGCTAACGCCTTTTTCGCGGCCGGCAGTCTTCCCGTAAAAAGAGAAGCCAGCGGCAGCACACTGGTCACAGTCTCGCTCAGGTTTTTGGCCTGCGCGGGGTTCGTGGTGCGCGCCACCAGCAATAGTGCGAAGTTTGGTCCCTTGATGCCGCCCGTGCCGAATATTTGCCGGATGCCGGAGAGGTCCTTTGCCAGTACGTCGCTGTCCAGGCGCAAATCTTTGACTACATCCGGCGGCACATTTCCACCGAACGCGATAATGGCGGTGGGATCCGTTTGCGCCAGGGCAGCGACTTCCGCGCTAATCCTTTTTCCGGTTTGGGCATCAATGGCGGCGCGAACGTTCGCCGGAGTTCCCATTGCGAGCGTGGTGGCGTTCAGCAGCGAAACCGCGACATCGTTAAGGCGTAGATCAAAAGCACCGAAAAGCCGGATCTGATCGTTCAGGCTGAAAACGTAAATAGTCGCGCCTTTATATTTCTGTTCGGCAAACCTGCCCTGTGCAGTCCCACGTCCCGCGGCGACGAGGGCAGCGGCGGTGAACGTCCCACGCGCCAGAGCGACGCTTTCGACTTTGGTGATACCCGGCGCTGGATTGGTATAACGAAGCCCTATTGAAAGTTGGTCGAAGGTGCGCGCGTCGATCCCGATTTGCGACTTTAGTTGATCGATGTGCATGTTGATATGGGCCTGCTTCTCCGCATCGCCGGCAACCAGCCCGGGATATGCTTCAGCGAAGAGGCGCCGCACGTCGATGTTCACAACTGCGTCAGAGGGCGGCAGCAAGCTGACGAGGTTCGCCGGGCGCGCGGCGGGCCGGGGACGCCGGGGTCGCTGGGCGGCCGTGTCTACTGTCAGAACAGCCGACAGCATTGCCAGCAGAGTGAGTAATAAGAGCTTTTTTTGCATGTTTGAATTAATGCCTTTCCCAAACTTTTTTGCGCGAATCTATTGTAGACGGTTTAGCGAGGGGAAAGGTTAACAACCAACGAAAATTCTGACAGCTGTTTGAATGCGATGCTGCGGCATCCCATCCAGTTGGCCAGCGTCTTTCAGTCAATCTCCGACCACGTAGGACAGGCATTCCTGCCTGTCCCAAGTTTCCGGATCAAGCTCTAAAGAGTAATGGACAGGCACGAAGGCCTGTCCTACGTTAAGCAGAAATCTCATCTATTTGTTCCTGACGGCGTTCCTAAGTTCCTGCTCAAAGTCTTGGGCGCTTACCTTGCGATAGTCACCCGGCAGAGCAAACACAGCGGCATCGACGTTTTCGCTTAAGTTCTGTAGTTCAGTCGTAAAGCTTGCTTGGTCGCCATCAGCAGTGGCTAGCGTTTCTGAGCGCAGCGGCAGTTGCAGAGTTTCGTCTATCCAAATGAGAGTTTCGGTCTTTTGCGAATTCTGATCAGTTGGGTCGTCATTCGTCACCCGGTACTTGATCGCTTTTCGTCCGTTCAGGATCTCGCTTCCCAATTTCTCATACTTGGTCTCGGACGGAGTTTCATTTAGTAAACGGTCGGGAGAAAATTCCGCGGAGAGGTTGGCCGGTATCTCTACGTCTTCTCCGGCACCGAGTTCGGCGTAAATTTTCTGTGAAGGCAGAAGCGCTAACCGGCGGCCTGCCAGTTCCAGATACGAAATGACGACGCCATCGAAGTCATAGTCTTCGCGTCGCTTGTCGCCGTCACGAGCGATCGAAACTCGGGTTGTCGCGGGGGCAGCGACTGCGACTCCCGGTTCGGACCGGCCCCTCGTGGTGATCCTGACGGCCTGATAGCGGAGTGGTTCTTTCGTCCCAAACGGCGGTAACGATGACGTCGGATTGGTTGCGGAGCGTTCGGCGCGTGGAGGCTTTTGCCGCTGCCGTCGCCAGTAAACTCCAGCGCCCACCCCGGCGATAGCAACGGCCGTTATCAGAATTAGCAGCGCCGGTGATCGTTTCCAGGTGAAATTCCGCGGTGAAGAGGAAGTCACGATTCACTCCCGCTCAACCAACAGCGCCAGCCCCATGCCGCCGCTGACGCAGAGTGTTGCTATCCCACGCTTCGCAGTCCGCCGTTCCATTTCATGTATCAGCGTAGTGACGATTCGCACTCCGGTACAGCCGATGGGATGGCCCAGCGCGATGGCCCCGCCGTTCACGTTCAAACGCTCGAGGTCGAAATGCAGATCGCGATCGCACGCGATCACCTGGGCCGCGAACGCTTCATTCAGTTCGATCAGATCGATGTCGGCGAGGGAAAGTTCTTGCCTGGCCAGCAGTCTCTGTACTGCGGGTACCGGGCCGATGCCCATTATCTCCGGCGCGACGCCGACAATTTCGTAATCGACAATGCGCGCCTGCGGGTCAATTCCCGCATCGCGCACAGCCGACTCGCTCATCACGGCGATGGCGGCGGCGCCATCGGTGATGCCTGAGGAGTTGCCGGCAGTAACGGTTCCATCTTTCGAAAACACGGGTTGTAGTTTCTGCAAACTTTCCATCGACGTTCCGGCTCGGCCATGTTCATCGTGCGCGAAGCTGGTGACTTCGCCTTTGCGGCCCTGGATCTCCAACGGCAGGGTTTCCGATTTGAATCGCCCGGAGGCGCCGGCTGCCGCTGCCCGCTGTTGTGATCGCAGCGCAAATTCATCCTGTTCGGCCCGGGAGATTTGATAGCGCTGCGCCAGGTTTTCCGCGGTTTCGCCCATCACCAGTTTTGACAATGGGTCGTTGAAGCCATCGCGATACATGCCGTCGACCAGGTCGGCATTGCCCAGGCGCATTCCCCAACGCGCGCCCTCGGCGAAATACGGAACGCGCGACATGCTTTCCGTCCCGCCCGCCATCACAATATCGGCGCGGCCCAAGAGGATCTCCTGCGTCGCAAGAATGATCGCCTTCAGACCGGAGCCGCAGGCTTGATTAACCGTGAAGGCCGGCACCGTCTCCGGCACCCCGGCGCGGTAGGTGATTTGCCGCGCAACGTTTGGCCCACCGCCGGCCTGGCGCGCGCAGCCCCAGATGGATTCCTGAATTTGATCGGGCCGGACGCGCGCCCGCTTCATGGTCTCAACCGCCACCGCGGTACCGAGATCCGCAGCGGTCCAATCCGCCAGCGTTCCCCCAAAGCGACCGATTGGGGTACGTACGGCGCCGGCCAGGTAAACAGATTTTGTTCGTTCAGTATTCATGAAAAGATTCTTGTATTAAGTAGTTACCGGCCCTGTCGTTCGTTCTTAACGCAAAGACCTAAATTGCGCGCAAACTTTGTAGGGGCGGCACTCCGTGGGCGCCCCCCTTCGTGATCTGTGCCGCAAAGACGGGGGCGGCCACGAAGTGCCGCCCCTACAATTCTGGTCCGGTAAATTCGGATAGTAACACACGAATTTATGAGTTCTCCAATGCTACAACCTCTGGCAAATACCGCAGACCTGGAAACCGCAGAGCAGACGATCGCGGGCTTGATCAGCAGCCAAACTGAGTGGTTTCTGGCGCCGACATTGGGTCCGGCGCCGATTGCCTTGCTGAATAGCGAGTTTGGTTTTTCCTTTTCACACCGGCGCGTAATCTTCACGTGCTGGACGGAGAAGGGCACGCGGTCGTGGCGTGTGTTGGGCTGGGAATGGACTGGCGAAAAACTGCGCCTGGCAGCGATGCGGCGCATGGGCGCGGAGCGGTCAGTTCTGGAACTGATTCCACGCGCATCGGCAAAGGCATTGACGGCAACAGTCGCGAGTGCTCGCCAGGAACGAACTCAATTGTTAGCGACTGCCGCGCTGGAACTGTTGCCGCGTGCAAAACTGGAACGCGTTATGGTGAGTCCAGGGATGCGGCGCGGACAGCCGGGCCGTTATGCGCGCATCCTTTTGCGCGCCGGCCGTCGGCAAATTGCTGTGACTGCAACGGTAGCCTTAGCCGACGCCCGCAACCTCGACTCGCTATTTTCATCCACGTTGTTGTGGCTAAATCGATTACAACAAAAAACGCGCCCGCCTTTTGTCGAGAAGCTATGGATCTGCGTCGAGCGATCCAGCAGAGAAGCAGCGAGACAGCGTCACGCCCTGCTGCGTGATCAACTGCGAAGCTTAATTGAAGTATTCGAGATCGATGAAGCATGGAGATCGCTGTCGTCAGTCCATGCTTTGGAACGGGAAGGGTTGTGGCATAAACGCCTGGCTCGCTTTCCGCCGGTTCAGGTATCGGAGCGGAGCGAATCCGCGCACGCGATCGTTGCGCTCGCGCCTGACGCGGTCGACGTGGTGACGGCCCGCCATGGCGAAACTCTGCGGTATCACGGTCTGTCATTTGCGCGAATCAGGCGAGTGATGGGGCAGGAACGAGTGTGGTTCGGGGTTGCAGGCGCGCGCCGGCGGCTACTTTCGGAACAGAGCGGCGCGGAATGGGATCGGCTGATCTTTGAGTTGGCCGAACATCGTCGTGCAGGGGCCCGCGACCAGCGTCACTGGCTATATCGATCCGCAGCCGAGTCATGGCTGGAATCAATCCTGCGACGCGATATCACCAGACTCGATCCTGGTCTGATTGTGGCGCCGCTGCATGCGCAATTTCGCACGGCCTCTGGCGGCCCAGTCGGGGCGCGCCCTGTCGACTTGCTGGGATTGCGTCAGGACGGACGTCTGGTCGTAATTGAGTTAAAGGCGGCGGAAGATCGCGAGCACGTATTTCAGGGCGTCGACTACTGGCGCCGGGTTGAGGCCCACCGCCGTCGCGGTCATATCTGCAAAGCAAAACTTTTTGGCCGCCGGACCATCAGCGACGAAGCGCCCCTCGTCTATCTGGTGGCGCCGACATTGCGCTTTCATCGCACCTTCACCACTCTTGCAAGCACCGTCGCGCCCGACATCGAGATCTACAGATTCGATATCAATGAAAACTGGCGCGCCGGCGTGCGCGTGATGCGGCGTATGCGAGTGAATTAAGAACGCGCTGTGAGATCTACAGATTCGACATCAACGAAACTGGCGCGCCGGCGTACGGGTGATGCGACGCATGCTGGTCAACTGAGCTTCTGAGTGGCGATTGCGAACCGCGTCAAGCTTCCTCGGTCTATTTCGTACCTGTAGATCCTCTCAATCCCTGGAGCAGCGTACGCTGTTAGCAAGACGATTTCTAGTGTGCGGATAGAGGCTTACCTTGCAGTCCAAATGCTGCCGGGTTTTCGCCAATGATGGCGGCGGCGAAAAAGCGTGGGACGTAGAAAACGCTCTCGGAACGGAACGTTTCATCTAGTTTGCTGCGATCGGCGGTCAACGCGCAGATGCTGCACTGCCTGGTGTGTTCGGTAATCAGAAACTTCACCTCACGCGCGGTCCTCTGTTCGCCACGATTGTAGGCCAGCAACGCGAGCGCTTCTTTCATCGGATCGTTCTTGAACAGCTCGAGGTTGTTGGTAATGTAGCGCGCCGCCGCGTCCGCCGATTTTCCGACATCTAAAAGGTCCTGCTTTGAGAGGCCGAGGTTTTCGCCCGTTTGCGGAATGAACTGGTACATCCCAATGGCCCCCATCGTGTTGGGAGATTCGATATTGATGTACTCAGATTCGACCCAGGGGATATACAAACCAATAAGTGGCGATACGTTCCGCGCTTTGAAGGCAGCAATCAGGATGGGGGCGTTTTCCGCGCCGCGTGCAAAGACCAAACGGACATCGTGCTTTACTGACCCGTCGCCGGCGTTCTTACTAATGCGGCGCATGTATTGATCGACCGACTGCCTGATGTCGTCTTCAAATGCGGTGGTAAACGCGTATTCATTTCCCGCCATTTCGCTGGCGATCCGTCGCGCTTGTTCGGACACGAACGCAGTGCGTTCATCTGGATTCATCTGTTGATAGGTCTTCACCTGTTGCGCCTGGGTCTGGTGATTGGTGACGAAGGAAATTATCAAAGCGAAAAGTATCAGCATCATTTTGGGTTGTCTCATTTCTTGGTTCCTCACTTGGTTGAACTCTCTCCGAAGAGCGTTGGCTAACGAACGAATTTGCCTTGCACTTAGTTAAGCGAGAATCGCGGCCAGATGTGTTCATTTTGGATATCTATCAACGGGCAGTAGCCCGACCGTGAGGGAGGGCTCCCGCTCGCATGCACTCAACCGGAGCCCTCCCTTACGGTCGGGCTACTGCCCCGCTCCGCGCGCAATAGGCCGAGAAGTGTTCATTTGGAGTGCGCCGGCAGAGCGCAGCGGCGACGGCGCTTTGGATGACTCCCACGAGGCCCAATCTCCAAAAGAAATCCAAAAGCGGTGTCGCGCTGCGCTGGTCACGGCTCCAAATGGTAAGCGAGAAACGAGTGCCAAAGTGTTCATTGAAAAACGAGAAACTTCGTTTGCGATAATACTTCAACAAGCGATCGACAAACTGAAAGTAGGTTCTCTAACTAGTGCTAGAATCTGCGCCGATGACCACACTCTCTGCCGATAATTTGACAGGGCTGCTGTTTGAATGGCGGCAGGGCGACGAGGCGGCCCTGGAAAAGTTGACGCCGCTTGTCTACGACGAGCTGCGTCGTATTGCGCATCGTTACGTGCGACGAGAACGCGATGGTCACACTTTGCAAACAACGGCGTTGGTTAATGAAGCCTACGTGCGTCTCGCGGGGCGGCAAAAGATCGAGTGGCAGGACCGCTCGCACTTTTTTGCGGTAACCGCCAATGTGATGCGGCACATCCTGATTGATCACGCGCGCCGTCGCCACTACGCGAAACGCGGCGGTGACGCGCAACATGTGGCGCTCGATGAAGCGGACGCGATGTCCCACCAGCGAGCGCGTGAACTGGTGGCGCTGGATCAAGCACTGGAAGCATTGGCGAAACTAGATCCGCGCAAAAGCCAGGTGGTGGAGTTGCGATACTTTGGCGGGTTGAGCATGGAAGAGACGGCGGAGGTTCTGGAAGTTTCCCTAATGACGGTGCGGCGCGATTGGCGCGTCGCGAAAGCGTGGCTGTTTAAGGAAGTAAATGGTGAATGGTAAATGGTGAACCGTGAACAGTGAACCGGAAACCGCGACCATTTACTATTCACCATTTACCATTTACCGAATCAACGTGACCCCTGAACGCTGGCAACAAGTTGAAGAGATTCTGCAACGGGTATTGGATCGCCCGCCGCCGGATCGTGTTTCCTTTCTCGATCAGGTTTGCCGGGACGACGCTGAGTTGCGAGCCGAAGCGGCTTCGTTGATAAACGCTTACGACGAAGCCGGCGACTTCATTGAAGTGCCGGCATTCGCTACTGATGCGCGCATATTGCTGGGCGGCGAGTCCGAACATCAGATTGGTCGCGAGATCGGACCTTACACAATTCGCGAATGTCTGGGCGTCGGCGGCATGGGCGAAGTCTATTTGGCCCATGACGGACGATTGGGCCGGTTGGTCGCTCTGAAAATCCTGCCCGTTTACTTTGCTTCGGACGATGCGCGCCTGCGCCGCTTTCAGCGTGAAGCCCAGGCTGCCTCCGCCTTGAATCATCCGAACATTCTGACGATACACGAGGTAGGCGAAACTGACGAAACACGTTTCATTGCGACTGAGTTTATTGAAGGCGACACGGTTCGCGAATTAATAGATCGGCGCGAACTGTCGCGCGAACAGATTCTCGACATTGCGGACCAGGTCGCATCGGCGCTGGCTGCCGCACATGCGGCGGGAATCGTCCATCGCGATATCAAGCCGGAAAACATAATGCGCCGGCGCGACGGGCTGGTAAAAATTCTGGATTTTGGTATTGCCAAGCTGGTCGAGCCCCCGTCAACCGATCTCGTTTCTGAGCGAGCATTAACCAAAAGCTACACCGAGATTGGCGTAGTGATGGGCACTGTCGGGTATATGTCACCGGAGCAAGCGCGCGCTCAGGCTGTCGACGAACGCACTGACGTCTGGAGCCTGGGTGTGGTGCTTTACGAAATGCTGACTGGCCAGCTTCCGTTCCCGGGCGCCACCCGGATGGACACGATGGTCAGCATCCTGGAACGAGAACCAACGCCACTCGCCGCAGCCTCTGGCCACCCCGATGAATTTCAAAGGGTAATCGATAAGGCGCTGCGGAAAGACAGGGACGATCGTTACCAGTCAGCGGCCGAATTCGCTGCGGATCTGAAAAGCATCCGCGAACATCCAAAGGTCGCGCCGGTTGCGAAGCCAAAGGCAGATCGCTCGTCGCTTAGACCCGCCTGGTTCAATTATTTTCTAATCCTCGGTGCGGTCGTTTTGCTGTTGGCAGTTGGCGGAACGATTCTTTATCGCCGTTTGGCCTTGAGGGAGCGAAACGCCGCCTCCGCAGTTACAACCAAGTCCTACCTGCAAATGAGTGACGCTGAGCAGATGCAGTTTATCGCCAAACAAGAACAGCGCATTTCACAGATGATGGGCGATCATCGCGGCAAGCCAAATGAGGAAGCTGTGCGCGCCATCAAGGCCTACTTGGACTATCGGCTAAGGGTCGATCGGCAGACAAACGGAGAAGGTGATGGCAGTTTACGCGCTGTCTATGGCCGCGCCGGGCCGTACGTGCCTTTGATAGCCCGTTCGTTTGCTGCGCGCAAAGTCCCGATCATTATCGGCATCTACCTGCCCGTGATTGAGTCCGGGTTTCGGCCATGTTATGAGAATGCCATCGGCGCCAAGGGACTGTTTCAGTTTGTGCCAGAGACAGCAAAGAACTATGGGGTCGCGCGGGACGAGATGTGCGATGCCGAAAAAATGACGCCTGCGGCTGCGCACTATATCGCGGATCGGATGGCGGAACTGGGTGAAGACTCGGAAAGTGTGACGCTGGTCCTGCTGAGTTATAACCGCGGCGCGGAGTCGGTGCGGGAAATGTTGCGCCAGCTAAGAGGTACTGATAACTACGAAAGAAATTTTTGGATGCTTTATGCCCACCGCAACGAACTTGGCGATACTTTTCGCAATGAAAGTGCCGGCTATGTCCCGAACTTTTTCGCGGCGGCAATTATCGGCGAGAACCCACAGGCCTTCGGCCTCAATTTTGAGCCACTGTCGACGATGAAATAGGGTGGGGTGGACAGGATTAACAGGATAAAAGCCAGAAAATCAAAGATAAGGAAACTGGAGACAACCGACCAAAAACCAACCCGCCTCATCAAAGCACCCTAAGCCCGAACGCATCACCTCTGCTGTCTAATCATGTAAATCCTGTCTAAGGTTCTTTTTCCTGCGAGATTAGTGCTTCACAATAAATGATTCTTCCGGAACGGTCTGCTGCGCGACATGGCTGCCCCCGTTACTTAATCCATCGACGTAGCCCAGCGCCTGATCGTCCGAAAGAATACCGGAAACGCGCATCTTGAACTCGTCCGGGTTGGTGGCATTGTGTCCCGCCTCTTCCAGCGTGATTAGTCCCGACTGGAAAAGATGAAAGAGCGACTGATCGAAAGTCTGCATCCCGTATTGAGAAGTTCCGGCGGCGATCGCTTCGCGGATCAGATATGTTTTCTCTTCGTTGATTATGTAGTCGCGAATTAGACCGGTGGATACCATTACCTCGATCGCGGGGACACGACCCGCGCCGTTGGCCCGCTTCACCAGACGCATCGAGATCACGCCCTTAAGAATGCCGGCCAGCTGAATGCGTACCGACTTTTGCTGGTGTGAGGGAAACGACGTGACGATGCGCGTCACCGTTTCGGTTGCGTCCAGGGTGTGAAGCGTTGACAGCACCAGGTGTCCCGTCTCAGCGGCGGTGAGCGCCGTTTCAATCGTTTCGTGATCGCGCATTTCGCCTACCAGAATCACATCGGGATCCTGACGCAGGGCGCCACGGAGCGCTTCCGCGAACGTGCGCGTGTCGACATCGACCTCGCGCTGCGTTACGAACGATTGCTTATCGCGGTGGAGAAACTCAATCGGATCTTCGATGGTGACGATATGACCGCTGCGCGTCGAATTGATGCGATCGATCATTGCGGCGAGCGTGGTTGATTTGCCTGACCCGGTTGAGCCCGTTACCAGAATCAATCCGCGACGTTCTTCCGCGATCTTATCAATGACCGCGGGCAGACCGAGTGCTGCCGAGCTGCGACTCTGATCGGGAATGACGCGCAGAACGATGCTGACGGTCCCGCGCTGCTGAAAAATGTTGGCGCGAAATCGGCCCAGGCCTTTGACGCTATACGCTATATCAACTTCGGAAACTTCTTTGAGCTTTTGCTTCTGGCGGTTCGACATCATCGAAAAGGCCATGTCGAGCGTGTCTTCGGGCGCCATCCGCGGCGAATCAATGACGGGATGAAGCTCGCCCCCGATCCTCATGACGGGAAATGAGCCCGCTTTCAAGTGCAAATCGGAAGCGCCGTGGCTGGTGGCCAGTGACAAAAGGTCGTCGATTTTTAAGGACATATTGAAAACTCTGGGCGTGAACTGCGGTAGTCGGCTGAAATGCTGGTTAACTGAGGAAGGCTTACAAAGCAAGTCACCGCGGGGCTGCGGTGACCGTGAAACATAATAGACTTCGAGCGCGGGAACGTCAACATTGGGCCTCGAAAACCAAAAGGAAAAGGCGCCATTAGCGGCGCCTTTTCCTTCGATTGAATGTTGTGGGGAATTACTCGACTGCCCCGGCAAATCTTGCGACGGGCTCGTTATCCAATGCCGGAGCGAGCGGCGTCTTTGCACTGGAACGGCCGTTAGTTTCGGGTTGGCTCTTAGCGGTTTCGTTTACATAGGTCAGCCATGGACCAGGCGGCTGGCGCTCGCCCGAAGTTATTTCAAAGAACCTCTTCTGAATTCGTGTAGTTACGTCGCCGCGGCCGCCCGCACCGACCGTAATGCGATCGACGGAGCGAATCGGCGTAATCTCGGCCGCTGTGCCGCTGAAGAAGAGCTCGTCGGCCACGTACAAAGCAGCGCGCTGTATGCTGCGCTCTTTAACTGTGATGCCCAACTCCTGGCAAATTTGAATGACGCTGTCGCGCGTGATGCCGGGCAATATCGAAGAGGACAGCGGCGGCGTGATCACCATGTCGCCGGTTACGAGAAAGATGTTTTCGCCTGAGCCTTCGGAAACGTATCCGCGATCGTCCAGGGCGATACCTTCCGCATAACCGTTTAGCAGCGCCTCCATTTTGATTAACTGCGAGTTCATGTAATTCGCGCCGCTCTTTGCCATTGCCGGCATCGAGTTTGGCGTGAGGCGATTCCAGGTCGAGACACACACGTCCACGCCTTTTTCAATTGCTTCATCGCCGAGGTATTTGCCCCAATCCCACGCGCCGATGTAGCAGGCCAGCGGATTGGGAAAAGGATTTACACCAAAGGCCGGATGCTCTTCATCCAAACTGCGGAAAAGAATGGGACGCACATAACATTGGTTCAATTCGCTGCGACGCACCAGTTCAACTGAGGCATCCACGAAATCATCCAGCGTCCACCGGTGATCCATGCGATAGATTTTGGCTGAATTCAAAAAGCGCTGCATGTGCTCGCGTAAACGAAAGATCGCCGGGCCGCGCTTTGTCGCGTAGCAGCGGATACCTTCAAAAACGCTGGAGCCGTAGTGCAACACGTGCGACATGACATGGACGCGCGCATCGTTCCATTTGATAAATTCGCCATCATGCCAGACTACATCGGCAATGCGCGGTGTAGGCACGTTCTTCGCTTTTCCGTCTTTAGAAAACATTTGTATCGCTCTCCTTTAGACATCGCACAGATTAGAGTTTGACAGTACGATGCGCCGTAATTATCGCTTGCAGAAATGATGGAGGAGCCGTTGTTGCATGGCCTGCCTAACTATGACAGAACGATGAGCAAGACGTTCACAAGAATAACGCACAATAGCCTAAATTTGAGGCGGATAGCAAGCCGCGCTTGATCCTTTCAAAGACGCCCGCGTACTATCGCCCATGCTTTTGTATTTACTGAAAAGTAGCAATCGTTTTGGCATTCCCGCGCGGCATGGCCGCGACGGTTTTCGGGCCATGATATTACTGGCCACATCGCTATTTATCATTTTCTGCTACGGCTGCAATATGTTGAAACCTAACCAGCACAACGGCAATCCTCCGGTGAACAACGGCGGGCAAACATCCAACGGCGCCAGCGATGCGATGTCCATTCACCGGCGCGCGATTTCGATCGATCTGCACGCCGACAGCATCCAGCGCGCGGTTGATGAAGGACTTGACCTGGGTCAACTTCTCTCCGACGGACACTTTGACGCTGTGCGCGCAAAGACCGGGGGCCTCGACGCGCAGTTCTTCTCCATTTGGGTTGAACCGCAACTCTTCGGCGGAGGTGGGCCCGGCGCGATCGACCGTGCTGATAAGCAGATTGCGGCCGTACGCAAACTCGTAGATACCTACCCGGAAACCTGGGATGTGGCAACGACGGCGGCGGACGTGCGGAAAGCAGCCGCGGCGGGAAAACTTTCCGCCTTAATGGGTTTGGAGGGCGGATACGCGATCGACGAGAAACTCGAGAATGTCGAGCGCTATTACCAAATGGGTGTCCGTTACATGTCTCCGGCGTGGACGGTCAGCACGAGTTGGGCCGGATCGTGCGGCGATGAGGGACGCACGCGAGGCCTGAACGAGTTTGGCAAACAAGTGGTACGCCAGATGAACCGGCTGGGCATGATGGTGGACGTATCGCACGTTTCCGATCCGACGTTCTGGGACGTGGTGCGAACTTCTACCAAGCCGGTCATCGCCACGCATTCTGCATGTCGCGCCATCACGGACGTGCCGCGAAACCTTACCGACGAAATGATCGTCGCGCTCGCAAAGACGGGCGGCGTTGTTTGTGTGATCTTCTATCCTGAGCACATCGAACCCGGTTACGCCGAAAAGAAACGACTGGTTGACGCCGAGATTGCTCCCAAAGTGCAAAAAGCTTCAGATGCCGAACCGGGAGATGCAGCGCACAAGAAACTGGCGCGCGACCGCGTACGCCGCGAGGAGTTTGCGAAACGACTGCCGCCGGTGCACATCGCGCGCATCGTCGATCACATCGATCACATCGTAAAACTGGTTGGGATCGATCATGTCGGGATTGGTTCAGACTTTGATGGGGTGCAGGCCTTGCCGGTGGAAATGCAGTCGGTCGCGGACTTGCCGAACCTGACGGCTGAACTTCTTCGACGCGGCTATTCAGAATCCGACATCGATAAAATACTCGGCGGCAACGTGCTGCGAATGATGGAAGCGGTTGAGAAGCGATAGCTAGTTCGTTGTTGCCATGAAATCGAGTACGAAATCCTCACGCCCGCGCATCGGTTTTCACGCGCCTATCACCGGCGGGCTGCACAACGCTTTGCTGACTTCGCGCGAGCTTGGTTGCGATACAGTGCAAATCTTTTCCCGCAATCCACGGGGCTGGAAAGCAAAGCCCCTGGCACCGGCAGATATTAAGACGTTCAAGCGAGTGCGCAAGGAAACGAAAATATCCCCGGTGGCAATTCACGCGAACTACTTGATTAACCTGGCCGCCTCCGATCCGGAGATGCGAGCCAAATCGATTGAATCGTTTCGTGAAGAAGTCCAACGCGGAATTGTGCTCGGCTGCAACTATCTGGTTTTCCATCCCGGCAGTGCGCGTGGGGCCTGCGAAGCAGATGGCATTGCGACGTGTATTCAAAGTTTGAAAATTGCGTGCGATGGATTGGAGCTGGGTGCGTTTCGCATCCTGTTGGAGAACACGGCCGGCCAGGGCGAATGCATCGGCCACCGGTTCGAACATCTGGGCGAGATTATTAGCGCCTGTCCGGAGTTGCGACTTGGAGTTTGTTTGGACACGGCACATGCGTTCACGGCGGGTTACGATTTGCGCGAAGAAGACGGGCTGCGAGCTATGATTCAATCGCTGCAGCGCAACGTCGGCACGAAGCGAGTGCGCGCGATCCACTTTAACGATTCGCGAGCGGAGTACAATTCCCGCGTCGACCGCCATTGGCACATCGGCGCCGGACAGATTGGCGCGGAAGCTCTGCGGCGAGTGGCCCAGCATCCCAGCCTGGCCCATGCGGCGTTCATTCTGGAGACGCCGTACAAATTGCCCGCCGACAATCTGCCGAATATCAATGCGCTGCGATCGTTTGTGAGCGGGACTGATAGAAACTCTCCTTAGGTTGGCGTCTCTTCAAGCGCCGCAGGTGCGAAACGTAAAAGCCTGGGCCAGCGGCCCAGGATTCCTTCGAGGGCAAATGTACTAGTACTGAAAGTGCGAAATAGTGAGGTCAATTAACAACTCGCTGCGTTCATTTTGATTTCGCGCCTTCAGCGCTTAATGAGTAAGTCACGTCACTACCCAGGCCGTTGGCCTGGGCTTTTACATTTCGCGCCGTTGGCGCTTAGCAGGCGTCAAAACTTTTGTGTAATGCCGCACTCATTTCAAACCTTAGACATTGACTCTGACTTTGGTTAGAATGGCTTCACTGTGACTTCGAAGTTTTCGAAAAGACCGCTTACCAAACTCCTCCTAACGGTGCCGCTTCTGCGCCGCGCCTAAGCGCGACCTGTGCCGAAGCGGCGAACCGCAAGCAAAATCACGGCAATTTAACTAAGCAGAGAGGCTCTTTCGCAGCTTCGCTACGCTCGTCCGAATTTCGGATTAAGTGTAGATTAACGATAGGATTAGAGTGATGAACGAAAAATACTTTCCCGAAGAAATAGAGAAAAAGTGGCAACAAGCATGGCGGGAAACGCGGGCGTTTGAAGTCGATATGGACGATCCGCGTCCGAAGTTTTACTGCCTGGAGATGCTGCCATACCCGTCCGGTTTCTTGCATATGGGCCATGTGCGCAACTACGCCGTCGGCGACGCGCTGGCCTGGTTCAAGCGTTTGCAGGGATTCAATGTGCTTCATCCGATCGGGTGGGACAGTTTTGGCCAACCGGCGGAGCAAGCGGCAATCAAACGCGGAGTTAATCCACGCGATTGGACCGAACAAAACATTGCGCACATGCGCGGCCAGATGCAGCGCCTGGGAATCAGCTACGACTGGTCGCGTGAGATCGCGGCCCATCGTCCTGATTACTACAGATGGGACCAGTGGTTCTTTCTGAAAATGTTCGAGCGCGGTCTGGCTTATAAACGTCAGTCACCGGTGAACTGGTGCCCGCGCGAAGAGACCGTTCTGTCGAACGAGCAATCTTCGGGAGGCGTCTGCTGGCGCTGCGGCACGCCCACAACGAAGAAAGAAATCACCCAGTGGTTTGTGCGGATCACGAAATACGCCGAACAACTGGTTGCCGACCTGGCCGAAATCGAAGCGGGCTGGCCGGAAAAGGTTGTAAAGCGACAGCGCGATTGGGTTGGGCGAAGCGAAGGCGCTTATGTTGATTTCGCGGTCCAGGACCATGACGAAAAGATTCGCATCTTCACAACTCGCGTAGACACCATTTTCGGCGCCACCGCGATCGTCGTCGCCGCGGAACATCCGATTCTGGACACACTGCCCGAAGGTTCGGCCTTGCGTGATGACGTGAAGCAGTTTGCGGCTAAAGTAAAAGCCGAGCGCGCCAGCCGCTCCGATTTGACCGTCGAAGAAGAGAAAACTGGTCTGAACACCGGCCTGCTGGCGATCAATCCTTTCAATGGCGAGACGTTGCCCGTTTGGGTGGCGAACTATGTGTTGATGGATTACGGCGCCGGCGCCGTGATGAGTGTTCCGGCTCATGACGAACGCGACTTTGAGTTTGCCACCAAATACACATTGCCGATCCGTCAGGTGATTGCGCGCATCACGCATGAGCAGGCGCCGACCGGCGCCGACGTGGTTCCCGGGCAGGACCAATCGATCGATATGCGCGAGGCGTTCACCGATTACGGGGTGCTGGTAAACAGCGGCGGCTGGAGCGGTAAGTTGTCGCAGGATGCTTTGCGCGAGATGGCCGAGTACGCAGAGAAGAACGGCTTCGGCGGTGGGGCGGTCACGTACCGGCTGCGCGATTGGGGGATTTCCCGGCAAAGGTTTTGGGGCGCTCCGGTGCCGATTATTCACTGCGGAAAGTGCGGCGAAGTTCCGGTTCCCGAAAAAGATTTGCCGGTGATGCTGCCGGACCAGGCGCAGTTCACAGGAACTGGCGAATCGCCGCTGGCCGGCGTGCCGGAATTTGTAAACACGACTTGTCCGAAGTGCGGCGGCGAAGCCAGGCGCGATACGGACACGATGGACACTTTTGTTGATTCATCGTGGTACTTCTTCCGCTACTGCGATCCGCGCAATGAGTCGGCGCCGTTCGATCCTAAGGTGATCGCTAAGTGGATTCCCGTCGACCAATACATCGGCGGCGACTCACACGCGGTGATGCACCTGATTTACACGCGCTTCTGGACCAAGATGATGCGCGATCTGGGGCTGATTTCATTTTCGGAGCCGGTGAAAAAACTGCTGACGCAGGGAATGGTCACCAACCGGATCGAAGGCACCGACGAATGGAAGGCGATGTCAAAGAGTCTGGGTAACGGCGTTGACCCGGATGAAATGATTGCCGCCTACGGCGCCGATGCGGCCCGCCTCTTCATCTTGTTTGCTGCCCCCGTGGAAAATGAATTGCGCTGGTCTGAAAGCGGAATCGAAGGGGCCGTGCGTTTTCTGCGGCGCGTCTGGACCATAGTCTGGCAATGGCGCGACCGCTTGCTGGCGGCCGGCAACGAGGCAGTTGTATCAGATGCGGCCGACAGCGCGACTCGCGCTTTGCGTCGAAAGACCCATCAAACGATCGCGCGGATGACGGCTGACTTTGAAAAGCTGGATCTGAATACGAACGTCGCCGCGTTGATGGAATTATCGAATGCGGTCGGAGATTTGACCGCGAAGGGAACAGCCGCCGCCGCCGATCTGTCAGCTGTGCGCGAAGCGATCGAAGCGCTGGTTATCATGTTGACTCCGATGGCCCCGCACACTGCCGAAGAGTTATGGGAGGCCCTGGGCCATGATGGCGGCTTGCTGCAAACCGCGAAATGGCCGACGGCTGACGCTGACCTGGCCCGGAAAGACGAATTGGAAATTCCGGTACAGGTGAACGGTAAACTGCGTTCGAAGATAATGGCCACCCCCGAGACCACCGACGAGGAACTGCGCGCCGCGGCGTTGGCCGATGAGAAGGTGCGCAGCTTTACGGAGGGGCACGAGATCGTTAAGGTGATCGTTATTCCGCAGCGGCTGGTAAATGTCGTCGTGCGGTAGTCTGAATTGGTTGAAACAGCGGACTTGACGACTTTCCGAAACTTAGACGAGAGACTGTGCTTATGCTAGATTTAGCTTCTAGAACGAGGTCCACAAAATGAGAAAGCTATCTACATATGAAGGCGTGGTCGAGAACGGTCATGTGACCCTGCCTCTGAACGCCGACATTCCCGACAAAACTCGCGTGTACGTTTTGGTGCCGGATGCCGACGCGAAACGGATTCCGCGCGTTTTTAGCCCGCGCTTAGTTCACCCCGAGCAGGCAAAAGACTTCATAAAGGAAGTTATCGAAAACACAACCGATCTCGGCGTATGATTCCAATCTTTTTGACCCTCCAGCTCCCGTTGCGGGAGTGAGCATCCGAGATCCCAAGGGCGGCATTGCGCCGTAACGTGCCGATGTTAATTGACTCAGGTTCGGATGTGTCACTCGTTCCGCGAACATCAATTGATGAACTTTAGAAATTGATCCAAACGCCCGTTACGAACTTCAGGGTTTTGATGGTCGAAGAACTATGGCGCAGGCAGCGCAACTCGACTTGATTTCGTCGAGAGGGCTTTTAGAGGGAAGTACGTGATCATTGATTCGAGCATGGGAATCCTCGGCCGCGATGTATTGAACCATGTGGCCTTACTCCTTGATGGTCCCCGTCTGCGGTGGCAGGAACAGAATTGACTCCAACAAGTAGTCCCTGCTTGCCTGCATGACTCCTAGCCGTTAAAATCTTTCACGAACGATCCCACCCGCGCGGGGTTAAGTTATAGTCGAACCTACGAATGAAAGAATGCCCAGCCTGTCGGCGCTGTTTTGCTGACGACATAAATCACTGCCCGGATGATGGCGAAGCCACCGCGCCTTCAATCAGCGGAGAGCCAATCCTGGATGGGCGCTACCAATTGGAGCGGCGTCTGGGCCAGGGTGGCATGGGCGTGGTCTTTCAAGCGCGCCACATCTTCCTCAAAACCGCGCACGCCATAAAAATCATTCTGCCCGACCTGGTGGGCAACGACCCCATGCTGGTCACGCGCTTTCGCCAGGAAGCCATGGCGGCCGCCGCTATTCGCCATCAAAACATTATTGCCGTCTCGGATTTCGGTGTGGTTCGCGGAACCATGCCGTTTCTCGTGATGGAGTTTATTCAAGGCAAATCGCTACAGGACATCCTTGCCGAGGAAGGCGCCATGTCGCCGGCGCGCGCTTATGAATTAATGGCCCCGGTTTGTGCGGGCATCGCTGCTGCTCACCGGCAAAAGATCGTCCACCGCGATTTAAAACCGCTGAACATTATGATTCAGAACGGCGTGCCCACGGCCGAGGGCGTAAAAATCCTGGACTTTGGTTTGGCGAAGATCAAATCAGGTGAACTGCTCGGTTCGTTTGTGCAGGCCAAGACCAGCGGCTTAATGGGTTCGCCTTTTTATATGGCGCCCGAACAGTGGTCGGATGAAGAGCCCGATGCGCGTGCAGACATTTACAGTCTGGGTGTAATTCTTTTCCAAATGCTCTGCGGGGAAGTGCCTTTCAAAGGCAGTTCGATCCCCTCGATCATGAAGAAGCACCTGACTTCGGAGCCTCCGTCGTTTAGTTCACTCGGCATAGACGTTCCGCCGCAAATCGAGTCAGTAGTGCGCCACGCCCTCGAAAAAGAGGCGGAGTATCGCACGCCCACAGTCGATGTGTTTGCCGAGGAGATGCGCGATGCGCTGAACGCGATTTCGCTGCACCAGCTTCAGCAGTCACCGGAAATCGATCCCTCAAAAACGCTGGTCAGTGTGCCCGGCGATCCTGGAACCATGGCCCAGCCGCCGGGCCAAAGCACTTCGTCGTTTGACCCGATGGCCGGCACGATCAGTTCGGCTTCCCTGGACGACAAAACGCGGGTGTTGGGTCCCCGTACCCCGACGCAAAAAGTTGGTAGCGAAACACTCGATGAAGAAAAGAACCGGATCGGGCGCGAAGAAATAGACCGGGAACGCGAAGCGCGGCGCCGCCTTGTCGACGAAGCGCGCAAAAAGGCCGAAGCAGAAGCGGAACAGAAAAAGGCCGCCGAAGAGCGCCAGCGCAAAGAGCAGGAAGAACGTGAAGAACGCGAACGCAAACAGCGCGAGGACCTGGAACGAGTCGCCCAACAGACGAAAGCGCTGGAAGAGAAGTTATCGAAACTTGCGACCAGCATGCCGCCACCCGCCGCAGGTCTCGATCCTGAAGCAACGCAATTCGCGGCCGGGCGACAGATGGGCATGGGAGCTCAAACCTCTCCAGCCAGCATGTATTCGTTTCCGCACGTCGATGTCAGCCTGGCGACGCCGGCAAAGAAATCTTCGTTACCGCTGATCATGATCGTAATGGTAGTCCTGCTGGCCGTGGGTGTGGGCGGAGCCTATATGGTGTTCAAGAAAGCGCCGGCGCCACAACCCGAGAGACCCGCGAATCCGAACGATCCGAATACGCCAACAGTACCGGTGCAAAATGAGCCGATTGCGATTCCGGCGGGCACTTTCAAGATGGGCCGGGAAGGCGCAACGGTTTCCGAGGTCCCGGTTCATGAGGTCCCCGTCGCCGCTTTTGATATGGATAAGACGGAAGTAACGAACTACGAATACGCGCAGTTTGTTAACGAGACCAAGCACGAACCTCCTTCCAACTGGGCCGGCGGTAAGCCAATTCCCGGCCAGGAAGCCCAGCCGGTGACTTTCGTTTCTTATGACGATGCAGTTGCATTTGCCGAATGGCGCTCAAAGCGAGACAACGCCAAGTACAGACTGCCGACGGAAGAGGAGTGGGAGTATGCAGCCCGCGGTGGTGACCAGGACAACATCTATCCCTGGGGCAACGAGTGGGCCGAAGACAACGCCCTGATCAAAACTTCAGGGGCCACCGCGCCCAAAGCCGTGGGCTCTTCGCCAAAGGACAAGACGCGTTGGGGAGTCATGGATATGATGGGCAACGTCTATGAATGGACGTCGTCAAAGGGAAGTTACTACGAGGGCAGCAAACTGAAAGTAGAAGGCGAACAGCGAGGTTGGTACGTAATTCGCGGCGCCTCTTATGCCACCAGTCAGCTTCCGAAACCGATCTCGGCAACTCGCCGTGACTGGTTTTCGGGAAACACAAAAGTGTCCGTACTCGGGTTCCGGCTGGTCCGAGTGAAGAGCTAGAAATGGAGGCTAGGGACTGAGCCAAATAGATGCTCCACGCTAGCCGGTAACGAGCTCCAGTAATTCTTTTCTAGCCCTCAGCCTTTAGCCTCTAGTCTCTGGCCCCTTGATTCTTACCTCGGTGCGCATTATCTTCGCGCCAGCAATCCTGACATTTCGCTGATCCCGGCATTCCGCATGGATGCGAGTATGACAATCTGAAGACCGCCTGGAGAACTGCATGTTGAGAATGTTCATTAGAACCTGTTCCGCTGTTGTGTGTTTCCAATTTGTTTTGGTGATGTTGACTGTACTCTCGCCCGCCGCCTCGGCCCAGGAGATGGGTGGCGATTTCGGAAACAATGCAGTCTTCAGACCGAAGAACCCGGAAATCAAACGCCGGACAGGTACGCGACCTGTGGTCCGCCGGCCGGGTCCGGTTACGCCCGTGAGCGGAAACGTTGAAGACAAAATCGACGACGCGTTGGAAGCCGGCAACCAGGCACGCGATGCGCGCAAATATGCGGACGCCGAGCAAGCTTACAAGGGTGTCTTTCGTTTGAAGCCGCGAGACGCGCGCGCGTCATATGGCCTCGGCAATATCTATGTCGACCAGCAGCGCTGGGAAGACGCGGAGAAATTTTATCGCGACGCGTTTGACTCAAGCGCGAACGATGCCGATCTCTTGTTAGCGCTTAGCTTCGTTCTGGTGCAGCCACGCGCGGGCGCCGGCAATGCCCGCCGGCTGGTGGATGCCGAAACGTTCGCGCGCCGGGCGGGGACGCTGGAACCACAGAACGCGATGGCGTTTGATCGTTTGGGGGCGGCGCTGGAAGGTCGCGGCATAGTGAGTAACGAGACCGAGCAAGCGTACCGCCGGGCAGTTGAGCTGGATCCAAAATTCGCCGTCGCCCGCATCCATCTCGCCCGCCTGTTGCGAAAAATGAATCGCGGCGCCGAGGCCGAGCCATTCTATGCGCAGGCTATCGAGCAGGCCCAGGACGCTCCGACGTTGGTGCTAATCGCGGAGGCTTTGCAGTCAGAACAGCGCTGGGACAACTCGGAACCAGTTTTACGTCGCGCGCTTACAATGGACGCACGAAACCCCGGCGCCCTGTTTCTGCTCGGGCGCATGTTGACCGTGAAGCAGCGTTATACCGAAGCGGAAGGCCCGCTCAAGAGTTCCATTGAGGTCAGCCCGAGAAGTTTTCAAACTTACAACATACTGGGACGCGCGTATCTCGGTATGCAGCGTTTTGATGATGCCTTCAGGATTTACGAACAGGGGCTGCCATATGCCTCAGTCGGAGACCGGAAGCAACTTGGCGGCGCTTTTGGTTTCGCCGGGATTGCGGATGCATTTGCCGGAGCCGGACGCATGCGCGACGCCGTAAAAGCTTATGAGCGGGCGCTCTCCCTTGACCCGGCGAACTCCGACGCCCAGAAGAAACTGGCGGCGGCGAAAGCAAAGATTGGCTAGAGACTAGAGGCTGGAGACTAGAGGCTAGAGGCTAGGGATGTCGATTACAGGAGTTGGGGTTTTGTGATTTTGCAACTGGCATTGCGACCAGCGAAGAACTTCCTTCCCTAGCCTCTACTGAGGATCAATATGAAACGTTGTCCCAAATGCGGCCGCACTTTTACCAAAGATACGCAGAAGTTTTGCACGCACGATGGCGGCGCTCTCGTTCCCTCCGCAATCGATCCCAACACGACGGTGCGTGGCTTTCCGGATCAGGATGCGATGAACGCTCCGACCACGGCGATCTCGGAGGACCAGTTGCCGCCGGCGCCGCCGGAGTTTAATCCTTATGCGACGGTGGCCGGAGTCAGGTTACCGCCGACTGAGCCGGAACCACCGCCGGCGGTAAACGTGCCGCCGCCGCCTGTTACGCCAATGCCAGTAGAAGTGATTGCGCCCGCTCCGCCAAATATTCCTGCTGCATTGCCGCCGCCGGTCATGGCAATGCCAACGGCGCCGCCGACTCCCGTGACGCCGGCAGTCAGCGCTCCAACTCCACCGGTCAGTGTTCCGCCGCCGTCGCAAAAAAAATCAAAGATGCCGTTGATCCTCGGTCTGCTGGCTGTGTTGTTTTTGTTGGGCGGCGGTGGACTCGTGGCCGGCTATTTTTTCTTTATCAAACCGATGCTTGCGGAGCAGGCTCGCAACGCGCGCGTCACACCGCCGGAGACGAATGAGAACACGAATGCAAACGTTGCGACACCGTTACCGACCGCACAGGAAACACCCACGGTCGAAGTCCAACAACAACCGCCGCCATTCCAACCTCCTGCTGACGCAGTCGAGTTTGTAAACTCAAGTGACAACCTCGACGGGAAATTAGCGGAACACTATTTGGATTTTTCTTTCTACTATCCGAATTCCTGGAAGAAGGATCCGCAAGCGGGAGTTCCGGGGGCGAGCAGTTTTGTGAACGTACAGCAGCGGCTGTCACGCGATACGCCGGAGCGTTTTGCGGTGGGTTGGTATACGTCGAGGGGATCATTGGCGGCTGATCTCCCGTTCTTCCCAAAGTTGATCTCGGATTTCAGCACGACTTTTGGCAAGGGTTATCCTGCTTACCGGAAACTGTCCGAAGGGCAAACGAAGGTCAACGACTACGACGCTTATGAGTTTCGCTTTCAAAGCGTCGCCGACGACGTAACGACCTGGGGTCGAGTCATATTTCTTCCGCCCGCGTCCGGCACAAATGGCGCCACGTTATTCATGCTTGCGACATCCGAACAGGGCGACGTCACTGGCGCTGAGGATGTTGGTGAGAAAGGCGAACTGCCTCTGGTTCTGGAATCCTTTCGACTGGGACCTAAACGATAGGAGGCAGACGGCAGGAGGCAGGAGGAGACGGCAGGAGGAGACGGCAGGAAAACTATTTTCCATATGTCATTTTCCATTTCTCATTTTTCATTTAGTTCCATGATTGGTGTTCGGCCCTACGGTAAGAGCTTCAACGAACGCGACCGATGGAAAATGAGAAATGAGAAATGGGAAATGGGAAATGAGAAATGGAAAATGTTTTCCTGCCCCTGCCGTCTGCCTCCTTACTTGGCTGGCCGGCGGTTGAGTTGATCCTCGAGCAACTTCACATAACGCGCTCCGAATTCTTTGCTGCGCCCTAGTTTGTCAAACTCGCTGCGCAGTGTCAGAAACTCATTAATAAAGCCAAAGAACCCGAAGAACCTGGCCACGGCCTGGGCCCGAGCGGAACCAAGCACGCCAAGCTGAGGCGCCAATCCGTCCCATACCGGCGTTTTAAATGGTAGCCAGGTTACATCCGCCGCAGCAGGTTGGATGGTCGTGCCCGCTTGTCCCCGAAGGAAAAACAGTTCGTTCGTGAGGGCGTCGCAGATCCTTTCGATCTCTGCTTCGAGGGCCACGTTTACCGACCGGCGCTCCCTAAACCAGTTCAGCGCCCACGTCAGCACCGCACCCATGGCAGCGCCCGTGAAGATGGCGACGACAGTTTCGGTGCTGAAGGAAATGTGCGGAAGAAGGTTTCCCACAATAGTCTCCTGTCTTCGAAAGAGTGAGTTAGCTACTCGATTGGAAAGGCCCGCCCGCCAGGCTTTGCGCCCTCACCCTGTCCCTCTCCCAGTGGGAGAGGGGAAGAGCAGGCGGTTCTGACATGTCGCGCCGAGGAATCGTTTGAGGCGGTGCGCTTCCTTGTGCACTTAGCGATCAACGCGGCGGCTGTTTCTTGTAAATCAGAAAATAGAGCTTGTTCGCGAGTTCCTGGTTCTTCGCGCGCAGCAAGTTATACTGATCGGTGGCGGCTTTTTTGTTACCGTCCTTCAAATACGCATACCCCAGATTGAAGTAGGCGCCCGCGTAGTCCGGTTTGATTTCGATGGCCTTCTTATGCGCTTCGATCGCCTGTTTCCAATTGCCTAAACTTCCATACGCGTAGCCGAGATTGTTGTGCGCCTGGGGCCAGTCCGGCTTCAGTTGGATCGCTTTTTGAAAAGACGTCACAGACTCCTGCTTTTCGCCCAGCCGGGCATCCGTAATGCCCAGATTGAAATGCGCTTCCGCAAGCTCGGGCTTCAATTGAATCGCGCGCCTGAGTGGCTCGACGGCTTCCTTGAAACGGCCGGTGTTATTGTAGGCCCAACCGAGGTTGCTGTAGGGCTCAGCATAATCCGCTTTGAGTTCGATGGCGCGTTTAAAGGATGTAATGGCGTCGATCCAACGGCGCGTTTTGCCCAGCGCATAACCGCGGTTGTTATGGGCTTCCGCATCATCCGGTTTTAGGCTAATCAATTCGCGGTATGAATCCAGGGCTTCCAAATAGCGACCCTGTTTGTCATACACCCAGGCCAAATTCGCGTAAGTCTCGCTCCATTTTCCTTTCTCGCTCCAGTTTCCCTTAAAGCGAATCGCCAGTTTGTAAGCGTCGATTGCCTCAGCAAATTTGTTTAGGCGCCGGTAGGAATCGCCCAGATTGTTGTGGGCTTCGCCATAGTCGGGCTTAACGCTGACCGCCTGCAGATAGGCCGCCACCGCTGCATCATAGTCTCCGGCGTTGTAGGCCGTCACTCCCTGTTCGTAATAAGCGAGACTAAGCGACGCCTTCGCTTCAACACTTTTCGTGTCCAGTTTGACTGCTTGCTTCAAAGCCTCAACTGCTTCGGTCTTTTTCTCTTGTTTGAGATAGGTGTCACCGAGTTTCTGATAAGGCTCCGCCCACTCGGGTTTTAAGTCGCCGGACTTTTTATAAGCCGCTTCAGCTTCCTCAAACCGGCCGAGATTGAAGTAGGAATTTCCCAGGTTCAAGTAAGCATCGAAATTCTTTGGTTGCAGCTTCACAACCTTTTGATAGGCATCGGCAGCTTTCTCAAATTCATCAGCGTCGAAAAACGCATCGGCCTGATCGTTAAGTACCCGCGCACTAACCGGAGGTTTAGGGTCGCTGGGACGAGGTTTGGGATCCGGGGGCCGGTTGGTTGCAATCGCCGGCCGCTTGACCTTCTTATCGACCCGCTTGTTGGCGTGCGCGAAATTTTGCGGATTAGTAAAGACGCCGATTCCCAGCCGGCTTTCCAAATCGCTGGTGTCCGCCGAGGCGGCACTGGCGCCCCCGTAGATGTCCTGAGCGAGTGGGATCGCGCCGCTCGTAAAGCCCATGAGAATTACCGCTAATCCTGAAGCGGTGAGGCGGTAACTAAATGAAGGTTTGAAAATCATCTTTTCAACTCCTGAGCAGGCGGCCTGAAAAAGTCAGTCTGGCAAGCGTTGGATGCTTTTGCTGGAGTCGAAGTCTACTTCGAGCCGTTACTTGACCACAAGCATCAATCCACGTAGGTTTACGGTTTGGAAAACGTCTGACATACGCGCAATACAAGTAGCGATGCAACCGGGCCGACTGTGAAACCACGCCGCACTAAATATATGGATCGCTTGGTCGCCAGTGCGGTCCTGCTGTGTTCGGCGGCGACAATGGGGTTTGCGACGATTCGCGGCAACCGCGCGGTGCAGGAAAATTTCCCCCCGCCGCCCTCGGATCGCACCCTGGTTTACTGGCTGCCGGCAAAGGATGGTGCCCTCGCGCCGCTACCGACTGAGGCGGCAACGACCACGCTGCATCCGGAAGTTCCGGCGGGGAGTGATAAGATGGGCCGCGTTGAATTTAAGAGCGAGACGGCGGCGACCCTGATCGCGAACGGCCAGCCGCATTTTTTCCTGTTTGTTCCGGATACGCCGGGCGTTCATCCACCATTGCTGGTGCGGCTGACGGCGAAGGGTCGCACCCGACGCGCTACCGCAATGGCCCAGCGGGGACAGCGGGGCCTGGCGATCGTTTCCGAAGAGATCGTTAAGCCGCATTATCGGGTTTTGCGCCGGGAGGGTGGAATGATTTATATGGAAGTCTGGTCGCGCGAACCGCTCGAGTCTGGTGAATATGCCTTTATCGGCTCTGACCTGGCACACGTGCCAACTTTCAGAGTCAGCGAGAACCTTAAATAATTATTTATCCGAAGGAAGAACTGAAATGTCTTTATCCCGAAAGCCTTTAACCAAACCGAAGAAGTTTTGGACCGCCACCCGTGTCCTGGGAACGTTGATCGTGCTGTCGCTAATCGCGGCGTTCGGCTTTTCCAGTTGCACTTCGTCGGACGAGCCGAAAACGGGGAACACGTCCAACGGTGCAGCGCCGTCTCCGCCCGCGCTAAAGGCCGCCCCGGCTCCCCAGCCGGAAACTATGCCGGCATTGCCGGACAGTATCCGTGATGCCCAACTTACGACGGTCAACGGGGAAGACTTTAAGCTGGCTGACTATTCTGGAAAAGTGATATTGGTGAATCTTTGGGCCACCTGGTGTGGGCCCTGCCGGGTGGAAACCCCGCACCTGGTCACGTTGTACAAGGAATACAACGAACGGGGCTTTGAGATAATCGGGTTGACTACTGAGAACCCTGAAACCTCCGCTGCCACCGTCAAGGAGTTCGTGCGCGCGAACGGTGTGAAGTATCGCATCGGCTGGGCCAGCAATGAATTCGCAGGGACCTTAATGCAGGGTCGAAACTCGATTCCGCAGAGCTTTATCATTTCCCGCGATGGCCGGATTATGAAGCGCTTTGTTGGCTTCAGTCCGGTGCAAACGCCGCCCCAAATCAAGGAGGCCATCGAGGCAGCGCTGAACGATAAGACCAAAGCCTGATCCTCGCTAGGGCCCGGCACCGCGAACCGGGCAGCTACTTGGAATCTTCAACCTCAAGCTCGCCTTCTTTTTTTAACTCGCTGCCTTCGCGCTCGAGTTCGCTGTTGTCCAGCCCTTGGCCCACACGCTCTTTGGCACGGCCTTCGGCGCGTTTCATCTCCGCCTCAACCCGTTCCTCAACCAGGTCGATGGCTGCGGGTTCGCCGGTCTCTTCCTGGCTTACGACCTTGTCTTTATCAATTTCCATACCGTCTCCTTGGTTCCCTGGGAAAGTTTTCTGAACCCGGGCATCATCGCAATTCCGGCGCAGCATTGCAAAATGCGAGCGCCGTAAACGCGCACGCTAAGTTTGCTAATAACTCGACAATCGGCTCGTGGTAGCAGTAGACTAGGCCGCAGTGAAATCGAATTCTCCCTTGCGAACTTTCCGCTCCGTGCTGGCTACCACGCTGATGTTGTGGTTTGCGGGCGCCGGTTGCTTGTTCGTTAGTTACGCACACGGCGCGTTGCCGGGATCGGACGCGGCGACGGAATCAGCCTGTCCTGCCCATCAGCCGGCGGGAAACGTTTCGCTTCATCACGCTACAAATGCCAGCGAACCTGTCGCGGCGATGTCGAGCGACACGGTCGTCGTTGACAGCGGACATAGCTGCTGCAAAATACAGGCAGCTGCGGCTGCGCCAAAACTACACACCGCATCAACCAGTGAGTTGGCGAACAGCATTGCCGTTGCGCGGCAAACGCGATTAACCAGCCTGCCGCCGCCAGCGGGCGCAATGAACTGCTGCCCTTTAATGAGCACGGCCGTCGCTGCCGTATCGAAGCCGCGCGCGAACGAAGCGACTACCACAGCGGTTGAGCCGGTCGCGCTAACGGCGTTTCTGAACCAACAAGAGACTGCTTCAAAAAGTACTCCGCTGCGATTGCCCAATCGCGGTCATACCTACCTGCACTGTTGTGCATTCCTGATCTAAAGAGCCGTAAGACAGAAACCCGTGTCTGTCTCGCAGAGTTAATGACAGACAACACGTCTGTCTTACTGACGATATCAGTGTGTTCGCTGGTATCGCCGCTCCCTTTCTTTAGACAGGAGAACTACAAAATGAAAAAAGTTAAGAGGCTGACCCTGGCATTGGCCTGCGGTCTGGTGCTGGCTGCTTCGGCGACTGGCTTCGCCCAGGGCAATCCCCAGGACAATAAGAGCAAAAAGCCCGAGGCGTGTTGCGCAGCAAAGGAAGGCAAGGAAGGCAAAGACGATTGCTGCAAAGGCGACTCATGTTGCAAGAAGGAGTCCTGCTGTTGTAAAGGCGGCGAGTGCCCCATGCATCCGCAGGACAGCAAGAAGAGCAGCTCGTGATGATTGGGACACAGACTGCGGTCTGTGATTCTTGTTATCACCATCTGGCCAAGGGCGCGGTGCTTTGACGGCCGCGCCCACGCCGGGTTTCTTCAATTCAAAAAGCTCGGACGAAGCATGATGCATAATTGTAAGAAGGGATTGGGAGCGATCTTGCTTGCCGTGTCGCTGTTGTCAGGCGGCGTCGCCCACACATTTGCCCAACATCAGGGACACGACATGCCGGGCATGAGCAAAGCGAAACCGGTCGGGCGGAAAACTGTGCAGAAAAAAAGAAAGGTGGTTCGCAAAAAGCGCAAGGCAGCCGGCAAAAGACGTCGCTCTGCAGTGAAAACTCCGTCTGTTGTCCCCAGTCCGGTAAGGGCAATGCCCGACCATCAAATGCCGGCCATGCCAAAAGCGCCACCTTCGCCGGTGGCCCAGCCGACACCCGATCATAGGAACATGCCGGGGATGATGCCGGCCCATCAGAATCCGATATCAGCAACGCCCCAGGCTTCGCCGGAACCACATGTGCACATTCCGGGAATGCAAATGCCTTCATCCTCTCCGGCGCTATCGCCGCTGCCCAATCGAACACCTCATAGGCATGGTGACATGCCAATGCCTGCCGCGAGTCCCGGGGCGCAACCCACCGAAGGTGACGCGCATGATTCTATGAACCATGGGGGTGGTGGCATGCCCGAAGGGACGATGAAAATGGGCCCGCTCCTCGTGATGTCCGGTGACGAGATGGGAATTCGCGTCGGCTCAAGTGAAACCAACATTATGTCGATGGGCCAGATGGCATCAGGCACATCGTGGGCGCCGGTGTCGACACCCATGTACATGTGGCACAAAGTTTCGGGCGACTGGCTCCTCATGCTGCATGGCGAGGCGAAAATCGGCGTCAACAGTCAGGGTGGACCACGCGGAGTCACCAAATTTGAATCCGCAAACTGGATCATGCCGATGGCTTTTCACAAATTGGCGAAAGGCACGCTGCAATTGCGCGGCATGTTCAGTATCGAACCTTTTACTTTTCCGCGTGGTGGCTCGCCGCTACTTTTTCAAACGGGAGAAACTTACCAAGGCGATCCACTCATCGACCGGCAACACCCTCACGATCTTTTTATGGAGTTGTCGGCGCAGTACACACATCCTCTGGGCGAGCGCGGTACCTGGTTCGCTTACATCGGTTATCCCGGAGAGCCGGCCCTCGGTCCGCCGGCATTCATGCATCGCGCGTCGGCTTCTGAGAATCCGTCAGCGACGCTCGCGCATCATTTGCAGGATGCGACGCACATCAGCTTCGGTGTCTTTACCACCGGCGTTACCTATCGCTGGTTTAAGTTGGAAGGCTCGATTTTCAACGGCCATGAGCCGGACGAGGAGCGTTACGATTTCGACTCGGGAGCGTGGGATTCCCGCTCGGCGCGGCTTTCATTTGCGCCCAATCGAAACTGGGCCATGCAGCTGAGCTACGGATTTCTCCGCAGCCCAGAGGCATCAGAGCCCCACACTGACATTCGCCGCACGACCGCCTCGCTGCATTACAATAAACCGTTCGCGCGCGGCAACTGGGCTTCGTCATTCATCTGGGGCCGCAACCATGCGACCGGTGAAGGCGAAGTACATAACGTCAATGGCTACACGTTAGAGTCGACGGTCAACTTTCACGACCGCAATTATCTGTACACGCGTTTGGAATTGGTCGACAAGAATGAACTCCTGCGCGCAACAGATCGCGCGCTCCTGGGAATCACTGACGATCACCCCACGTTTCGCATTGGTGCTTTTACCTTCGGAGGCGCGCGGGACGTTTGGAACACTGATAAGATTTCAATGGCAATCGGCAGCGATGTGACTTTCTATTCCAAGCCCGCCGTGCTCGATCAACTCTACGGCGGTCAACCGGTTTCGTGGAAACTGTTTCTGCGGCTGCGACCAGCGAAAATGTCCGGGCATTAGTACGACACGCACTCGTGCCTGTCCGCTCCGCTTACGCTAGCGCCTCTAACCGACGAGGAACAATTGCGATGACTAACTTACCCAAAGAGAGCGTTTTGATTTTCATTGTGTTGGCGACGCTTACCGCCTGTTCGTCGCGATACCAACCCGCACCGGCCGGAGGAACGAACTCACCGGCGCCGCAGTCGTCTGCGACAGCGCCCGCTCAAAAACTCATTCTGCCAATACCGGCGCACTTCGATCATCCGCCCCGCGTCTTAGGGCCTACCTTGCCCGCCAAAGATTTCACCGGAAAGACGCGCGCGGCATACCAGGTCGCTCAGGAGATTCCGGAGACGCTGGCCCAGCTGCCATGCTACTGCTACTGCGATCGCGGTATGGGCCATAAGAGTTTGCACAGTTGCTTTGAAGACGAGCACGCCGCGCATTGCGCCGTTTGCGTTGACGAAGCCCTGCTCGCATACAGTTTAACCAAAGACGCGAAGATGACTCCGCAACAGGTGCGTGAGAAAATTGTCGCGAAATATTCCGTCGAGCAGTGATCGTTTTCCCCCTCTCCGCAAGCGGAGCGGGGATGGGGGAGAGGTGGCCATCGCGCCAACCCGCACCGGAGGGGCAGATAGAAATTAAGAAACAGGTTAGGAACATTCGCCACATGACACCACGAAGAAAGTTTCAAGGTCTTACCACGTTGATTCTGGCTTGCTTTGCAGTGGTGCTTTTCGCGGCCACCGGCGCACCGGCGCAAACCAAAACTGCCGCGGTGACGTTGCAGGGCCAACTAGTCTGCTCGCTTTGTTGGTTTGAAGCCGATCGAAAAAGCACGCCGTACGGCTCTCCGGCAGATATTCAATGTGCGATAGATTGCGCCGAGAAGAACATTCCACCCGCGCTGGCGGTCCCGCAGGGCGATGACTTCAAGCTCTATGTTATTGATGAAAGCGACTTTCAAAAGAACAAAACCACCTGGTTGAGTTACATCGGAAAGCGAGTTGAAATCGTTGGCCGGCCGCATCCGAAGAAAGATAAAGATTACCTCGCCGTCGATCAGTTGCGGCTTCTGCCGGCCGAGACGAACGGGTCATCGCAATCCCCGGCCGTAATTGGTACCGAAGTTCAACTCGCACTCAAAGACCTTTTCGCTGTTGAGCAAAAGCTCAGTTCCTATCGCGGCAAAATCGTAGTTCTCAATTTCTGGGCCACCTGGTGCGTGCCTTGTCGCCAAGAGATGCCGGACCTCGCCGCTATTCAAAATGAATATGCAGCGCTCGGCGTGCAGGTGGTTGGCGCCGCCGCCGACTCCATTCAGGATCGGCCAAAAGTACTTCAGTTCATAAAAGAGATGCGGATCAACTTTCCGATTTGGGTCGGCGTTTCCACTGCCGACATGAAGCGCTTCGGACTGGGACCAGCACTGCCGGGCACGGCTGTGATCGGCCGCGATGGAAAGATCCTCTCTCTCAGTCCTTCCGTTATCACCCAGGTAGAGTTGAAAAAACTGATCGACGGATTGCTGGGAGCCGACGCGCAAACCGTGAAACGTGAAATCGCTTCAGCTCGGCCGGAGCCGGTTGATGTTTCGCTGGTTCCGAGTTGACCGCTTTGACCTGGTGAGGGCCGCGCCGTGAGCGGGGCAGGGAATGACAGCAAGCAACGCTGGACCGCGGGAATTCGGTTGTTGACCAACCAAATTCCCCGCGCCGCCGTACGGCTGACGTTAACGTACCGCGTCCATCCACGTTTGCAAATGGGATTTGAATACAACCCGCGGGCCCATGAGATTGCGCCCATCGCAAACCTGCTGGTGCTTACCGAAACAAAACGCCGGCCGGCGCTGATGCTCGGCACCAGTTCCGATCGGATCGGTACTCCTTCCGGTCAATCGTTTTATGCAACTTTAAGCAAGAACCTGCGGCGCGAAACGGGTTTGCCGATAGCGCCTTACGTTGGCGCCACGTTTGGAACTTACGATCATCGCGTGCGGCCGATCGGCGGTCTCAGTGTTTTTCTGAACAAAAACTTTTCGGTCCTGGTCACCTACAACGGAGTGAATGTTCATCCGCTGCTGATCTTTTCGCACGGTCGTCATGCGCTTTCGCTAATCATGGTGAAGGGACGCGATCCGGGCATGAGTTATAGCGTAACGTTCTAAAGCAAACGCCTGCATATCGGTATTTCAGGGTTGCGCTCCTACGGCGCTTAAAACTAAAAGAAGAACCGCGGGGCTATAAACTTCTCGCCCCGCTGGGGCGAAGCGACAAACAACGAGCTGTGGGCTTCCAAGCTAAAAAGAAGAATCCCCGATGAGTGGAATGAATTGAAGGAACCTGACTTCCGCAACAACTCCGCAACCGATCCGGTTTGCGGTATGACTGTAGATCCTGAATCGGCGCCGGGCTCCCTCGAACACGATGGGGTCAAGTACTATTTTTGTCATCCGAATTGTCTGGAGAAGTTTCGCGCTGACCCGGAGCGCATCCTTAGAAAAGATGTCGCGCCGATCGCGATCCCGCCAACGCGGTTTCAGCGCACGAAACAAATAGACTTGCCTTCCGTTGAGATCGGCGCAGCCTATACCTGCCCGATGCATCCCGAAGTCTTGCGTGACGCGCCGGGCACTTGTCCGATCTGCGGCATGGCCCTCGAACCGATCACGGTTTCACTCTCCGAAGAAGCAAATCCTGAACTCGATGATATGACGCGTCGCTTCTGGAGTAGTTTCGCGTTGAGCCTGCCGCTGTTCTTAATTGGCATGAGCGATCTGTGGCCGGGAAACGCGCTGGAGCGTCTGATATCGATGACGATTTTGGGTTGGTTGCAGTTGGTGCTGGCGACGCCCGTGGTGTTGTGGGGAGGCTGGCCGTTCTTCGAGCGCGCATGGCAGTCCCTGATCAATCGCAGTCTGAACATGTTCACGCTGATTGGATTGGGCGTGTCGGTGGCTTACGTCTATAGCGTCGTGGCCCTAATCTTTCCCACTGCGTTCCCGGCGTCGTTCCGCGAAATGGGCGTAGTGCCCGTTTATTTTGAGGCCGCAGCTGTGATCACGACGCTGGTTTTACTGGGCCAGGTGCTGGAACTGCGAGCGCGCAGCCGAACCGGCGCCGCGATCAAAGCGCTGCTCGGCCTCGCTCCCAAAACAGCACGCCGCGTTCGCCCTGAAGGAATCGAAGAGGATGTGCCGTTGGAAATTGTAAACCGCGGCGACCAATTGCGCGTCCGTCCCGGTGAGAAAGTTCCCGTCGATGGCATCGTGATAGACGGCGCCAGTTCGGTGGATGAATCAATGATTACAGGCGAAGCGATTCCCATAGAAAAGCATTTCGGCGAACGAGTGGTGGGCGGGACTGTGAACGGCAACGGTTCTTTCATCATGCGGGCAGAACATGTGGGCGCGGAAACGCTGCTCTCCCGCATAGTGCAGATGGTGGCGTCCGCGCAGCGCAGTCGCGCTCCCATTCAAAAACTGGCTGATGTGATCGCGGGATACTTTGTGCCGCTGGTGATCGCAATCGCAGTTATCACTTTTCTTGTCTGGACCAGCTTCGGTCCGGAGCCGCGTCTGGCGCATGGCTTAATCAATGCGGTGGCCGTGCTGATCATTGCCTGTCCCTGCGCGCTGGGCCTGGCAACACCGATGTCGATCATGGTCGCGATGGGACGCGGCGCCGGCGCTGGTGTCCTCTTCAAAAACGCGGAAGCGATCGAGCTACTGCGCAAAGTCGACACCCTCGTGGTTGATAAGACCGGCACTTTGACCGAAGGCAAACCAAAACTCGTCAGCGTCACTTCAGCGGGCGAGTGGAAAGATGACGAGCTCGTACGATTGGCGGCCAGCCTGGAACGTGGCAGCGAACATCCCCTCGCGTCGGCGATTGTCGCTGCCGCTGCGGATCGTGGTCTTGAACTGGCACCGGCTAAAGCGTTCGCAGCGAAAACGGGAAAGGGTGTAAGTGGAAGCATCGATGGTTTGTCAGTCGTGCTCGGCAATCAGGCGATGCTGGGTGATTTGCAGATTGAAGCGAGCGGCCTGGTAGCGAAGGCGGAGAGCCTGAGATCCGAAGGACAGACGGTGATGTTCGTTGCGGTCGATGGGCAGGTCGCCGGACTGTTGGGAGTGGCAGATCCCATTAAGCATTCGACTGGGGAAGCGATTCGCGCGCTGCGTGACGAAGGCCTCACCATCGTCATGTTAACGGGAGACAGTCAGACGACGGCTGCCGCTGTTGCCAGGGGGCTGGGCGTCGAACAATTCATTGCTGAAGTGTTGCCACAGCAAAAAGCGGAAGCGATTCAGCGACTACAGCAGGAAGGCCACATCGTCGCCATGGCCGGCGATGGCGTCAACGACGCTCCTGCGCTGGCGCAGGCCGACGTGGGCATTGCCATGGGGACCGGCACCGATATAGCGATTGAGAGCGCCGGGGTGACCCTCGTGAAAGGAGATTTGCGCGGCATCGTGCGCGCGCGTCGCTTGAGCCGGGCGACTATGCGCAACGTGCGTCAGAATCTCTTTTTTGCTTTCGTGTACAACTCGATCGGCGTGCCGCTTGCAGCCGGCGTGCTTTATCCGTTCTTCGGTATTCTGCTGAGTCCCATGATCGCCGCGGCGGCGATGAGTTTTAGCTCAGTGTCTGTGATTGGTAATGCGTTGCGGTTGAGGCGAGGCGAGCTGTGAACGTAACGCAAGCTGTTAGCTTGCGCTGGCGAAGAATGCCAGTCACTATCGCAAACTAACAGTTTGCGTTACGAAGGGACGGTGCGAACTAAACTTTGCAGTTTTCGTAAGTCATCAAGCAGGGCGAACCTAATGGATGTACAGGAAAAAGCCTCACAGATTAAGACGACCGTCACGAAATTCATCCGGGTTGACGATATTCCCTGGTTGAGAAAAGCGATCGTCGGGGTGATTGGATTCACAGTCCTTTTAATTGGAGTGGCCATGACGGTGTTGCCCGGACCGGCCATCGTAGTCATTCCCCTTGGCCTGGCAATACTCGCGACAGAATTCGTTTGGGCCCAGCGAATGTTGAAGCGGGCGCAGGAAATGGTGAAGCAAAAAACACTGAAGCCGAAGAAGAAGTGAGGCGCGCTGTCGATGCCGGCTAATCCGCCAACTGCACCACCGCTGCCAGGGACTCGGTGGCACTGATCACGCGCGAGGCGTGTCCGCGCCCTGAAGTATCTTCAACCTGCAAGACATCGCCGGCCGCAAACCGCCGCACTTCGCCGTGGCTGGCTTCGATCTCCCATTCGCCCGTAAGCACGAAGAAAATGTTTCGTCCCGAGGAGGGATGCCAATCGCCGATCCATCCTGCCGGCGCGCCCAAAAATGCGAAGTGTGAGGCTGCCCGGTAAACCGAAAGATCCAGCAAAGGCGCGGGAGCGGCGAAATCGGTGGGAAGCAATTCGACCTCGATGTCCTCGAAGTGCGACTCGCCAATGGCGTGGGCATAAAGACGTGTGTAGATCATGTTGGCTAAGGAGATATTGAGCACGTCTATTTCACCTCAACTGAACGCGTGGGTATTTGGCAAATTTTCGTATTCTCATTAGCACCTGACTGCAGTCAGTGGTACGGGCTTCTAACCGTTTCCACGGTTTATTGAGGAAACCGTTAAAACGGTTACTAAGTTATGGCGCGATCTAGATCACCGCACTGAAGCGCGGTGCTAATGAGATTTTGAAACTGACGAGTGCTTTACCGTGAATGCTTTGTCCGCGACGGGAAACCACCACTTGCCGTATCGCAATCTAACTCGTAACATTTCACTGCAGAGAAGGTGAAAACAATTTGGGGGGCGAAGTTATGAAGAGTTTAACCATGATGGGGCGAGTACTGTTAACACGATTTATCTCAGTGAGCATCGTGTTTGTGCTAACGCTGATGGTCTGCGCGGCGACCAACACAGCGGGACAGAGTAAAGCTGCGAAAGAGACGGCCGAGGCCACGCGCCACGCGCAGAAAGCCGCAGAGGTCTTTACGAAGATTATGAATATACCCGATCAGGCGATCCCCCAATCGTTGCTCGATAAGGCCGAAGCCATTGCCGTTTTCCCCGGAGTCATCAAGGCCGGGTTCATCATCGGCGGCCGCGGTGGCGACGGTGTGATCAGCCGGCGCGTGCCTGGCGGTTGGAGCGCGCCCGCGTTTTTTAAACTCGGAGGCGGCAGCGTGGGTTTGCAGATCGGCGCGTCGAGCACGGACTTTGTGATGCTGTTCATGAACACTGAGGCATTGCAGGGGTTGCTAGAGGATAAAGTTGAGATTGGCGGCGAAGGCAGTGTGGCTGCAGGACCGGTGGGTCGTTCGGCAAGTGCTTCCACCGACGCGCAACTGAAAGCGCAGATTCTGTCATATTCGCGCAGCAAAGGGTTGTTCGCCGGTCTGGAACTTAAGGGCGTCGTCATTAATCCTGATAACGACGACAACCTGGCAATCTATAAAATGAAAGCCAACGAAATTCTGATCGGCAAGCGAAGGATGACGATTAATCAAATGCCTGCAGGCGTGCGGATCTTTCCGCGAACCTTGGCGCGCTATTCGACCCGGAAATAATGGTCGCGGAGCGGGGGCAGTAGCCCGACCGTAAGGGAGGGCTCCGGTTGAGTGAATGCGGGCTGGAGCCCTCCTCACGGTCGGGCTACTGCCCCGCTGTTGGAAGAAAAAGAATCACAGTCGAACACCTTGCCACTTAGGAGAAACCAAATGAATCGTGCCCGGAAAATCGGCGAAAGGTTAGCCTTTGCCATTGTCTTGATCGCTTCTTTCAGTCTGCCGCTGGCTGCCCAGCAAGAGCGGCCCCGAACCGCGAAAAAGTCTTCTGAAGCTGCAAAACAGGCCGCCAAAGCCGCGCGGGTTTTTGAAGAGATCATGGCTACCCGGGAGCGAAATATTCCGCGTTCAGTGCTTAACCGGGCGGAAGCCGTGGCGGTGTTTCCCGGAGTCCTGAAGGCCGGTTTCATCGTAGGTGGTCGCGGTGGCCGCGGAGTGATCAGCCGCCGCGTTCCCGATGGTTGGAGTGCGCCGGCATTTTTTAACCTGGCGGGCGGCAGCATCGGATTGCAGATCGGCGCATCGTCAACAGACTACATACTGCTCTTCATGAATGAACGCGCAGTGGAAAGTTTGCTCGGTGATAAATTCGAAATCGGCGCCGAAGGCGGAGCTGCTGCTGGTCCAATAGGCAGATCTGCCAGCGCCTCAACCGACGCGAGGTTGAACGCGCAGATACTTTCCTATTCACGCAGCAAGGGTGCCTTCGCAGGTTTGGAGTTGAAAGGCGTCGTCATCAATCCGGACAACGAAGACAATGTTCAAATCTACGGCATGAAGGCGCGCGACATCCTAACCGGCAGCGACAAGATTGAAATGAGCAAGATGCCGGCCGGCGTGCGCATTTTTCCGCAAACGCTTTCACACTACTCGAATCGCTGATCGAGTTTTGATGCCAGAGATTTTGTAACGCAAACTGTTAGTTTGCGATATAAGTAGCATTCAGCGCGTCCGCAAACTAACAGTTTGCGTTACAGAGAATCGCTTGACGATTGAAACGCGCGCGATTAGAATTCAGAGCGTTAACCGGTTACTAACTAAGAACCTTCCTCGCGTTTTTTGAAAGAGAGATCACAACCGCTGATGCTGCCGCGCACGCAACGTCAAAAAGAAGTACTCGATTACATCACTCGCTTTATGGCGGGGCATGGTCATGGACCGTCCTACGCGCAGATCGCCCGGCACTTTGGCGTCTCTTCCAAAGCGACTATTGCCAAGCACATCACGGCGCTGGAAAAACGTGAACTGGTCGAACGCGTTCATAAGAACGGATCGTTCGAGTTGATCCTAACGCGTGAAGAAGTCTCGTCAGACAATATGTGCGAAGTCACGGTGCTGGGTCGCATAGCGGCCGGTGCACCAATTGATGCCGTCGAAGATGTCGAGACGATCAGTGTGCCGCGTTTTATCCTCGGGCGAGTCAGACCGGAGCGGGTTTATGCGTTGCGAGTCAAAGGTGACTCAATGATCGACGAGCACATCTGTGATGGCGACATCGCGATCATCGAGAATTGTAACGAGGCCCGCGATGGTGAGATCGTCGTGGCGCTGATTGATGGCGCGCGCGCGACCTTGAAGCGCTTGCGCAAGTTCGGTTCTGAGATTGAACTGCGCGCCGCTAACCCGCAACACGAAACGCTCCGTTATCACGCTTCGCAGGTCAGGATTCAGGGCGTCTTTCGCGCGCTGCTTCGTTCCAGCGTTTAATCCCGCCGCACCCAAAAATCAACAACTAACGCCGTTTGGCTGGGGATTTGGGCCTTTTCCTGCTCGCCTGCTGCACCACCTTTTCGGTATCCTGCTCAACTTCGAACCTGCACTGTTCCGGGGATTTGTCTTCCCGCAGTCCGACAAAGATAGGATGCCGCAAACGGTTGTCGTTGGTCATCTCGGTGAATTTCACTTCCGCAACCAGCTTCGGTTTCACCCACTGCACCGGTTCATTGGTGGGCGGCTTGACCACGAAGGGGCAGGCGTCGGTCTTCGACGGCTGCAACAAGTCGTAAACCTGCTTCAAACTTTTGCGATTGAAGCCACCGCCGGTGTGCCCGACATAATGCAGGTTGCCATCGCGATATAAACCGACCACCAGCGCGCCAAAGTATTCACGTGAATTGCGCGGTCGGGTGTAACCGCCAACTACAACTTCCGATCGTTGGATCGTTTTTACCTTCAGCCAGTCGCTACTGCGTTTCTGCACATAAGTACTGGCCGCCCTTTTGGCCATCATTCCTTCGAGACGAAACCTTTCAATTTCCTTGAAAAACTCTTTGCCCTCGCCCTTGATATGAAAAGAGTAGTTAACGATCTTAGAAGGCTTAATTATTTTTTCCAGCAACGCCTTGCGGTCGACTACAGTGCAGCCGGTAAGATCGTAACCGTCGTAATAGAGCAGATCAAAAACGTAGTAGACAATCCGCGAATTTGCTGCAAGCCGGGCAATGTCGCCTACGTGCTTGCGGCCATGGCGCGGTTGCAGCAGTTGAAACTTAGGCATGCCGTGTTCGTCGAGCGCTACAATTTCGCCGTCGAGGATTGCCTGTTTCGCTTTGATGTCCGCTCCGACCTTTGCCAGCTCCGGATACTGCGGCGTCATGTCCAGTTGATTGCGAGACACGAACTGCGCCTTTCCATTTTTCAAATAACACACTGAGCGAAACCCGTCCCACTTGGTTTCAAAGATCCACTCGGAATCGGAAAAAGGATCGTCCACGAGAGTTGCCAGCATCGGCTTGATGGCGATCGGCATTGAGGCGCGGCGCGCGCCAGGGCAGGGAAGTTGGCTAGTGCGTTGTTTCGGGGTTGTCTTCTTTATCAACTGAAATCCTCGCGAAGCAAAGCGCTGAATACTTGCAAGTAAGGAGGGTGGCTTGCCCCCGCTCTTGGCCTTCTTAGCTTTTAGATGAACTTAGATTTCGCGCTAAGAGCGGGGGCAAGCCGCCCTTCTTTACTGCAAGTGTTCCACGATGCTAAATTCTCTCCGCATTCCTTTAATTGAGAAGATGTTAGTCATCAAATCCTCGCAGCGGCAGCTCGGCGCGGCGTTGCAGCCAATTGTCGGCGGGATAATTTGAATTACCGTCCAGCACATGGAGTGTGTACGCGTGCCGCGATCGGGGGGATCGGTTTGCATAACTCATGTGAGGCAAGAGCCCATGCAGCACTATTAAACTGCCGCGCCGCACTTCCAGCGGCATGAGCTGATCCAATTGCCAGGGAGTGCTGTCCATCGTCTCAAATTTCGTGCCCCGTTCGCTCGCGCGGGCGAAGCGAGATTTCAAACCAAGCTTGTGCCCGCCCGGAATGGCCCATAAACAGCCATTCTCTTGATTGGCATCTTCCAGCGCGAACCAGAGACCAATAATTCCGGTCGGCTCGGTGTAAAGAAACGTCGCATCCTGGTGACAGGTAACCTCGCCGCCAATGTTTGGTTGTTTGAAGATGTACATCGACTGCAGCAGCAAAGGTTTTGCCAGCCCTAAGTCCGTTACTAACTCAGCAATGGCCGGGGTTCGCGAGAACGAGTCGAACACCGGATCAAGATCATGAAGCGCATGGCCGATTTTATTAATCGAGCGTTCCTTGCTTTGCTTCAAGCTGCCGTCTGAATGAAACGCATTCTCTTCGAAGAAGAAGCTGATCTTGTTCCCTGACTCCAAAAAATAATCGTCGCTGGTACGGGTCTGTTCGTGAGTGGAAAAGATAGAAACGTTTTCGCTGGGGTCGAAGTGTGCTACCAGTTCTTCCGCGCGGGACTGTAACGCGGCGCACGAATCGGCGGTGACGAAGTCGGGCAGTACAAGAAACCCGTCGGATGCAAACCGGTCGCGTTGTTCCGGACTAAGTGCCACGTAAATAAATGCACTCCCGAGGTTTGCTGCGCTTAGACGCGAACAGGCAACCTTACGGTCGCCTGTGCTAGACTTCGCGGAAATCATGGAGCCGGCTGCCGGAGTTGAACCGGCGACCTTCTAATTACGAATCAGACGCTCTACCAACTGAGCTAAGCCGGCCGCTACGGAATTGAACTATACGGATGAGCTTTTTCCAGGTCAAGCAGCGGCACTTTTCGCCCCGCCAGATTGCCGCCGTCAAAAATGCGAGCCGGCGTAGCGCTCGGTTGGCGTTAGCGCTGGCTTTTTCCTGCACGGTCTTCCTTTCCCAGACAAATGCCCAGACAAAAAAGGTCGCCGCGCCGCGCAAGCTGCCGGCGGCTGATCGCATTGTTAGTGACTACGTAAAAGCTGTGGGAGGCAAGAAGCGGCTTGCGGCAGTGTCCGATGCAACCTATGAGTGGACCGTCAAACTGCAGGACCAGCCGATGGGTGTCGCCAAAGAGCAAGTCAAAGCGCCCGTCTCCGTTCGCACGACCCTGACATTTGGGAACGGCATCATCGACAGCGCTGCAAATCCCAGCTCCACCTGGGAGCGCGGCCTGGATGGGGCGGGGCGCACTTTGACTGATGCCGAAGCCGGCGCGGCCAAACTACAGGCGATGCTTCAAGCCAGCCGCTTGGTTGATTACAAGCGCCTGAGCATCCTGGCGCGTACGATTGCCTATGATGACTCAGGATCTGAGCCGGTCTACGTTGTCGAATTTTCAATGCGCAGCCGATCGAGTTTGCGCTATTCATTCAGCGTCGCGCGCAAGGTCCTTTTGCAGATTAATGACGACGCGCGCAAAACGACCACGATCTTTAGTGACTATCGCCCGGAGAACGAAATCCTGGAGGCCCACCGGAAGGAGATCAACAGCGGTGGAGGAAATCTCACTTTCCTGCTGCAGCGTGTGACCTACAACACGGGCCTCACGAATGCGACGTTCGACCCACCGACAGCGTCTGAAACTTTCGACATCGCGGCATTGATGCGCGACGTTTCGCGCAATCAGGACATCCTGGAAGAGCGCACGGCGGAATACTCCTTCCTCCAAAAAGAGACCACGCGCGAAATCAATGAGCGCGGCGAACTCAAGAAGAAAAGCGTAAAAGTGTATGAAGTGTTTCCAATTGCGAATCATGAACCGGTGACCAAACTGATTAGCGAAGACGGCGCGGTGTTGTCGGGCGAGCGGGCCGTGAAGGAAGAGAAGCGCGTGGCGGAGGAAATGGAAAAGGCGGAAAAGGAAAGCGTGCAGAACAAAGAGAAACAACAGCGACGCGAAGCCGAGCGCGCGAAGAAACGCGGCAGCGGCAAGGCCGAAGACGAGGATCCGGACATCTCGCAGTTTCTACGCGCCTGCGAATTTGTATCGCCGCGCCGCGAACGCTTTCGCGATCGGGACACTATTGTTTTTGACTTTCGCCCGCGGCCAAACTTTCGCCCAGCTAACCGCTCAGAAGCGTTAGTTTCCAAACTTGTGGGTGTCGTATGGATCGATCCGGTGGATAAACAAGTGATTCGAATGGAAGCGCGCTTGGCGGAGGGTTTCAAGATGGGTGGCGGCTTGCTGGTCTCGCTAAAGCCGGGCGCGGCGATGGTGATGGAACAGAAGCGTATGGACGACGGCGTCTGGCTGCCGCGGCTCGCTCATTTCAACCTTTCAATTCGCGTTTTGCTCTTTGGCGGCGGCGACATCAACAAAACCTTTGAGTGGAGCGACTACAAACATTTCAAAGGCGCGGTTGATACTTACAAACTGGAGAGCCCACCGGTTGCGCCGCCGGTCAAACCGAATGCGCGATGATGGTTCAATATGTCACTCAGCGTCCGGTTTCACCGACTCCTTGGAGTGCGGCGGCCTGACGCCGCTTTGGCCGTACGAATTTGACTCTTATGCTTTAGCGAGAATGCTCGCTGAGCACGGCCAAAGCGCCGTCAGGCCCGCGCACTCCAAGGAGTTGAAAGCTTAACTGCCAGTTTTTCAGTCATGAATAAAGTAGTTGTCATCGGCGGCGGGTTAGCAGGAGTGGAAGCGGCGTGGCAGGCGGCACGCCATGGCGCGCGCGTGCGGCTGTACGAAATGCGTCCCGTCGTGCAAACACCGGCCCATCGTACGGACCAACTGGCGGAGATTGTCTGTTCGAATTCGCTGAAGTCCGACGAGCCGGGCACAGCGCCTTATCTTTTGAAAGAGGAGTTGCGGCGCGCGGGGTCGATCGTGATGGAGGCTGCGACCGCAACGCGCGTACCGGCCGGCGCCGCGTTGGCAGTTGATAGACAACGCTTTGCCGAATACGTCACGGCGCAAATCGAAGCGAATCCGAACATCGAATTGGTGCGCGAGGAAGTAACCAACATCGACGCCAATCTGCCGACCATTATCGCGACGGGGCCGTTGACCTCGGATTCACTGACGAACGAAATTCGACGGCTGACCGGGGACACGCAGCTTTACTTCTACGACGCCATCGCGCCGATTGTGGCGGCGGATTCAATCGATCAGTCGATTGCCTTTCGCGCGGCCCGCTATGGCAAGGGCGGCGATGACTATTTGAACTGTCCGATGAATCCGGAACAGTACGCGCAGTTTTATCAGGCGCTGATCGAAGCCAACAGCGTGCCGCTGCAGAGATTTGAAGAGACCTGCTGGTTCGAAGCGTGCTTGCCGATCGAGGAACTGGCGCGGCGTGGCGTCGATACGTTGCGGTTTGGCCCAATGAAGCCCGTGGGATTGTACGACCCGCGCACCGGCAGAGAGCCGTATGCGGCGGTGCAACTGCGTCAGGAAAATTTAATGGCCGACGCATACAGCCTGGTGGGCTTTCAGAATCATCTACGATACGGCGAACAGGCGCGCGTGCTGCGACTGATTCCCGGTTTGGAGCGGGTAGAGTTTTTGCAGTTCGGGCAAATTCACCGGAACACTTACATCAATGCGCCCGTAGTGCTGAACGCGGGATTGCAAATGCGGGAGCGGCCAGCGGTTTTCTTCGCCGGACAGATAACCGGTGTCGAGGGCTACGTGGAATCGGTGGCGATGGGTTGGCTGGCGGGCATGAACGCGGCGCGGCTGACGGCCGGCGCGGCGTTATTGGAAGCTCCGCCAAAAAGTGCAATTGGCGCGCTGGCGCGCTACGTATCCAGCGCCGTGAAGAAGAATTATCAACCGGTCAATATCACTTTCGCTTTGCTTGAGCCGTTGGCCCCGGAGAAGGCGCGGGGTGTGAAGCGGAAGCGCGACCGGCATGCGCTACAGGTCGAACTGGCATTGAAGGAATGGGACGAGTGGCTGCAAACAGTTTTCATACAAGGGGAGCCGGCCCTGACGATGGCTTAACCAGCGGCGCAGGAGAGGCCAGGCGCCGGCGCGCTGGCTTTGTTTCCCGCGTCCTTGATCTCACTGATTTTCGCTCCCGACGAAATTCCCTCGCCGTGTTCGTGTTGTTCATGGTTGTGAGTTTGGCCTGGCCGCTAAACGTCTCATCGCAATCGGGCCGTCGCAAAGATCCCAACGTCAAAACATCGGGGAACACTACCTCCGGCGCCAAGGCGTCGGGAAAATCTCAAATACCCGCGTCATCAACTAATACGCAGCAGAAGCCAGCCACACCGGCGGCAGAATCCGACGAGATAGATCCCAACGACGTGATCCGCGTCAGTTCGAACCTCGTGCCCATACCGGCGACCGTCCTGGACGCTCGTGGGTTCGCCGTCACCAATCTGAAGGTTGACGACTTTGAGTTGCGAATCGACGGCCAGCCTAAACCGATCAGCGAACTGACGCGTACGGAAACGCCGGTGCGCATGGTCATGCTGTTCGATAACAGCGGGAGCTTATCGGCGGCGCGTGAATTTGAAAAACGCGCGGCGATGCATTTCTTTGGCAGCGTGATGCGACCGTTGGACCAGGCGGCGATCTATTCAGTATCCACCGACGTGATCCTGGCCCAGCCGCTTACCAGCGACGTATACCTGTTGGAGGGGACGATTGAGAGTTTCGGCCGGCCGGAGGGTTCGACGGCCCTATTCGATGCCATCGCGGAAGGCGCCGCCTACTTGAAGCCTTACCAGGGACGCCGCGTAATCGTCATCGTTTCCGACGGCAAAGAAACTACCAGCCGGTTGGATTTTGAAACTACGCTGCAACGCATCATCAGCGATGACTGCCAGGTTTATGTCGTGCAGACCGGACTTTATGAGAACGCGAATGTGCGCGATCTGGTAGCCGAACGGCGGATGGAAGAATTTTCGTCACAGAGTGGCGGCGCCGTCTATATTCCGAAGTCGGTTGCTGATCTGGAAACAGCATTTGGGCAAATTGCCGCGGACCTGGCGCAACAGTACGTTTTGAGTTATTACCCCGCCGACGATAAGCGCGACGGCCAATATCACGCAGTTTCAGTTCGCGTAGTCACCCGTCCCAGCGTGCGGGTTCGTTCACGGAAAGTCTTTGTGGTGCGCAAGCAGCGCGGGCGGAGATGATTTACCGCGAAGCGGTTGCGGCAGACAGCCCAGGGTTGCCGCGTTTCGCGGCTACCCTGGGAACCTAAAATGGAATGTCGCAACCAACGGGTTGTGCCAGACGAGTATCGACGCAACCCCATTCGGGGTTGATTATCTTCAGGAATTCTGTTCCCAGGATAGCCACGCTGCGGCAACCCTGGGCTGTATGACGTAACCGCTTCGCGGTAGCTGCAAATGATCGAAAAGCTTCTAACCCAGTTTCTTGAGCACCTGCGGTACGAGCGCAACGTCAGCGAGCACACCTTACGGAACTATGCCAGCGACCTGGAGCAGTTTCTCCATTATTTGACGCCGCCCGGAGACAGCACTAAGTCAGTCAGTACGACCGTCGCCAAGAAAAAGCGAGCCGGGCCTGACCTCAAGCAAGTCGATCACATCACAATCCGCGAATGGCTGGCGAGTCTGCACGCCGCAAAGAAAAAAAAGACTTCCATTGCGCGCAAGCTGGCGGCGCTGCGGACTTTTTTTCAGTTTCTCGTGCGCGAAGGGATTCTGGAACAAAACCCGGCGAAGATCGTGGCCACGCCGCGTCTGGAAAAGAAGTTGCCCGTGCATCTCTCCGTCGAAGAGGCGGTCCGCTTTATCGAGTCGCCCGATACGGAAACTGATTTGGGCAAGCGCGATCGTGCCATCCTCGAGCTCTTGTACGCGACCGGCGTGCGCGTTGCCGAGTTAACCAAACTCAATCTGCACGACATCGATTTTCACAACAAGCTGCTGCGCGTGTCAGGCAAACGACGCAAGGAACGCATCGTGCCATTCGGCGATCCCGCGCTGCTGGCGTTGAAGAATTATCTGAATGTGCGTGATGTGTTTCTGCAACAGGCGCCGCTGGATGATCGTGATTCACAGGCGCTGGTTCTGAACTACCAGGGCACGCGGATTACCACGCGTTCGGTGGGACGAATGGTCGAGAAGTACATCAGGCAGTGTGCCGGCATTCACGACATCAGCCCGCACGCGTTGCGTCACTCGTTCGCGACGCATCTGTTGGACAGCGGGGCCGACCTGCGCGACATACAGGAGCTGCTGGGCCATGCGCGTCTTTCGTCAACGCAGATTTATACGCACGTCTCGATGGAAAAACTGGTTGAGGTTTATGACAAGGCGCACCCGAAGGCTTGAGTCAGGAGGCAGGCGGGAGGAGCAGGGGCAGGGGCAGAAAAGAACTATTTTCCATTTGTCATTTTCCATTTCTCATTTTTCATTGGTCGCGTTCGTTGATGCCCTTAAATCAGGGCAACACGAATCATGGACCTAATTGAAAAATGAGAAATGGAAAATAAGAAATGGAAAATGACAAATGGAAAATGGTTCTTTCTGACCCTGCCGCCTGCTCCTGCCGTCTAGTTTCTTCTTACCGCTGCGCTAACTGCTTGCGCCTCTCGCTCGATCGCGGCTCCCATGCTCGCTTCTTCACCATCTTCTTTCCCGCTGGCTGATGAAGACAAGGAGGGCGCGGAACTGCCGGTCGGGAATAGTTTGAAGTCGAGTTTCACTTCGGTCTTTCCCACATCGCTGGTGGTTACGCCCGCCGCCCGGCCGAACATGCCGCCCAGTTTCTTTCCAGCCGATGCAGTCTTTAAGGCACTGATATCAGTGTAGAGAATGTAGTCGCACTTCTTGGCTTTCGCTTCGGCTTCGGCTTCCGATTGCGAAGATGCATTCAGACGTATGGCGTCGACATTCCCACCGATGATCTGGGCGATCAAACGGTCGCGCAAAGACTCATCGGAAACTGATTTGCCCGTTTTGTTGTTGAGCGCCACCACGCCAACGCGCACGCCTGGCCGGGCGATGTTGGCGACCGATGTTGCCGGTCCTTCATTGCGTGGCCGCGGAACAACTCCCGATGCTGTGCCAGCCTCGCTTGTCGGCATGTACATTTCCTGAAAGCTGTGTGCTTCCGTGTAGCCGGACGGCAATTCAAAGAGTGCGGCTTCCTGCGGTTGGCGCGAAAGTTCGAGCACCTCTTTCGTGGACGACGACATCTGCATGCCGTTGCCACCATAAATCGTGGTGGTCTCGCTTAAGGGAAAGCCTAACTTCGCGGTGCCAGTGTTTTTGTATCGCACCTGGTCGCGGCAGCCGCCCGGCATGGTAGGCCGTCCCATCGCCGCGGCGCCGTCGAGCGCGCAGGTCAATCCATACTGCAGATCGACGTACCAGCCGTCACGCTCGATGCGCATCTTGTCTTTCAGGCAGGCGTCGGGCGAAGGCTCAATCGAAAACGTACTGCGCAAATGGCGCGCGGTTAAGCCAAACATCTCTTTGCGTTCGCCTGTGTCTATCGTGTTTGTAATGTAGGTAACTATGCCGCCGGACGTAACGCCGCCGCCGCTCGCCGGTCGCGGGTCACTCGCAGTACTCGTTTCACTTCCACCGGAGTCGCCGCCGGTCATGGGCGTGATCATGTAGGTGCGGGTTTTGTCGTTGATTTGAACGGTGCGCTTCAGATCGCATTGCATCAGGCTGATCATGTCCTGGCCCTGGCCCATGCGCATTTCGCTGCGTTGCCGCGCGCCCTTGATCAGGGTTGTGCTCTCAAAGGTTTGTCCGTTGTTGGTTGTTCGTTCAGTAATCTTGAAGTCGCTAGCCGGCGGCTTAGCAGGTGCCGTCGCACGGCCCCGAGGTTGTTGGGCCCAAGCGTTGACCGGCAGGATCAAAACCAGCAAACAAAGTATTTGTGTCAGGCGTCGTCGTGAAGTCATGCCCCTTGAATCTCCTTTAGTCCCTTGTCTGATGACGGGCGAGTGTTTTCGTGTCTGGCGACTCGCCGTGCTTGATTATTTGGGTGGCGACGGAGGGTCCGGCTGAACTCATAACGTCGAGATCTCGTCGGCCATTCCTTCTTCCTGCTCAATAAGTTCCTGGCAGGCCGCATCGTATCGCGCGGTCGGCACGGCTTCCAACCGGCGCTCGCTGATCTCTTTGCCGCAGCGCTCGCAAGTGCCGTAGGTGCCGTCGTCGATCCGCTGCAGCGCCTGATCGATTTCGGCGATCATTTTAGAGGCGCGCTCACCCAGTTGCAGGGCGAGTTCCTGGTTTACATCCTGCTGTGATTTATCGACCACATCCTTCGCGTCACCATCGATCGAGTCGATAGCGGCGGCGCGATCGTCGTTTACCTGTTCCGTCCGGTCACGAAGTTGAGTGCTCAGAATCTGTTTGAATTGCTCCAGCTTTTTTGAGTCCATTTTAGTGTTAAGCCCATCTCCTTGTTGTAGGCGCGCGGCGCCAGGGTATGAATCCATTGTTTTGGGGACGGCGAATTATAGCCTACCTGGCATCGCGGCGCGTAGTGGGTGGCGCAGAGGGAGTCAAATCTGCAGAACCATTTTCCGTATGTCATTTTTCATTGGTGGCGTTCGTTGATGCCCTTAACTTAGAGCCGAACACGAATCATTGAATTAAATGAAAGCTGAGAAATGAAAAATGACATATGGAAAATGGTTCTCCTGTTTCTGTTCCTGCCGTTGCGACGGTTCTTCATAAGCCAACGACCAAAGCAACGCGAACTGAGCGAGGGCGGCCGGGCGAGATGTTGTTATTACCATCGGCGTTGATGAAGTATTTCACGCCGAGGAGGTTCTCAACATTGCCCTGCAAGCGCCATTTTTCATTCAAGGAATAATACAAACCCAGATCAGCCCTGGTGTATCCCGGCAGGATCACCGTGTTATCAACCGCCGCGTACATATCGGTGCGGCGAATTATTCCCACACCGGCGCTGAAGTTTCGCAGTACCTGAAAATTGTTCCACAGTGAAAAACTGTGACGCGGTACCTGGGCCACATGAGCGCCGGCGCGAGCTGCTGTAGTAGCGCTCGTAATAGTTGCATCCTGATAAGCATAACCGCCGGCGATGCGCCATGCCCGCATGATGTTTCCATTCCAGCCGAGCTCGACGCCTCGCGATCGCTGACTGCCCGTTTGCAGGATACGCGTCGGATCGTTGGGATCGTTCGCGCGGGTATTGGTGCGGTTCAATTGATAGGCCGCGAACGTCAGCGAGAGGGCGCGCCGAATGTCCCACTTGGCGCCCAGTTCGTAGTTGTCAAAACGTTCCGGCTTTAGTTGTTGCGTGATTGTGGTCAGCGAAGAGAACTGGTCTCCTGAACTCGGCAAAAAAGCGACGCTATAATTGGCGTAGATTGAAAGCGGCGCGAACGGCTTGAACACTATTCCCGCGCGCGGCGAAATCAAACGGTCAACCCGACGCAGATGGTCGCCATTGCGATTGTTATGGAATTGCAAATCGAAATAGTCGAAGCGAACGCCGGCGATTACCTGTAGATAGCGTGAGATCTCGATCTGGTCCTGCGCATAGCCCGCCAGCAAATTGGTTTGCAAGTGATTGTCTGCATCGGTGGCGGCCGGGCGAAAAGTCACCGGCGTTCCGATGGTCGGATTGCCCACCGGCGCGAGCACCGATGTGGAGGTGTTGTTGAAGAAACCGGTATTGCGCAAATTATCGGTTAACTGTTGGCCCACTTCCGCGCCGGCCAGAAATGTGTGGCGTACTCGTGCGGTTTTCAAACCATAAGTTAAGTCTGTCTGGCTGAAAACATTTCTGCGCCGGGTGGCGTTGTCATAAGCGGAAATTGAAACTGTGGTGCGGTCAGCGGAGACGACTCCGGGAACGAAGTTTTTATAGTTCCGATCGTAAAAGCCCAGCAGCGTGCGGTTGCGAATATTCAGGCCGCCCGCCTGGTGTTCGATCGTCGCCGCCACAAGGTTTACGTCTGCATTCACATGGCTGTCGTCGGGGTTGCCGAAGAAGGTGCCGCTTGGAACATCAATCGGCTTTCCTTGAAACGAAGGAATCCCACGGTCGGCGGTCCTTTGATCGTGGAAGCGTTCGTAGTTGAAAGTGAAGCGTGTCTGTGGGCTGATGACCACGGTGATGGCCGGGTTAAGGCCGTAACGCTGCTGCTTCACATGGTCCCGGAAACTGTTCGAATTCTCGAAGAGCCCATTCAGGCGAACTGCGAAACGGTTGTTGATCGCCTGATTCAAATCTAGCGTGAACCGTTTGTTTCCGAATGAACCTCCCTGGGCGCTGATTTCCCGCAAGTTCGAAAAACCGGCCTCCTTGGTTGCTCGATTAATCACTCCCCCGCCGCCGCCGCGACCGAAGATCATTGCGTTCGGTCCCTTTAAGGCTTCCAGTCTTTCAACGTTATAGAGATCGCGATAGTACTGAACGTCGTCGCGGATACCGTTCAGAAAAAAGTCTGCGCTGGAACTGTTGCCGCGCATTACCATCTGATCGCGATTGTTTTCGCCCTGATGAGAGGTGACGCCCGGCACATAGGTGACCACGTCGGCGATACTCGCCATCGATTGGTCCCTGATTTGTTCTTTGGTCACCACCGCGATCGATTGCGGGAGGTCGCGCAGGGTAGTGGTGGTTTTGGTCGCACTGGTTACGTTCGCGATTTGAAAACCAGCGTTGTCTGTGACATTCACGGTCGCGGTCGACTCGGCCACCTGCAGGAGCGCTTCGACCGATGCGAACGCACCTGCAACGGATTTGATTTTTTGAGACCAGGCGGCGAAGCCAGTCGCGTTCACGCGCAACAGATATTCGCCGGGCGCGAGTCGTAACGAGAACTGTCCGCTATCATCAGTCGCGACATGACCATGCGTTCTTACTAAAATTGTTTTAGAAACAGTTGATGACTCGACAATGATTTCAGCTCCGGCGACGGCGGCGCCATTCTGATCCCTGACCGTTCCATGTAGATCGAAGCGTTCAACGGGAGTTTGTGCGCGATCCCTCTGCGCCGCTGCGATTAGGAAGGCACTAAGAAGTATTGCGGTCTTGAAAGTAATAAATAACTTTGACGCTAACATTGGAGACTTCCGTCCTATTTTTGAGCCGCGGGCTGTCTTTGGCCGCCGATAACATGGCAAATGGTGATGAAATTGAAAACCATTTTCAATATAGGGCGAAGGAAGAGGTTGCGTCAAGCAGACGCGCTGGCTCGTAAAGCGATTGCGTGCCAAACCATATGAGTTACGTGAATTCGGCTTTGCCCCCAATGTGAGCCCGGTGGCTACGCCCTGCCGCAGAAGTGCTTCTTGCTCTTGGTTGCTATGTCCTAGGAACGGCCTTTGGTTCAATCAATTCTAAGGGCTGAGCTCGAACCAGGGGCATAGCTCGCAAATTAATTTAACTGCGGGCGGCCGGGCATAGCCACCCCATCACATCCGGCGGCAAAGCCGAAGTCATCAGAGCCAGAGAGCAGTGCCTTAAAATTGTGTTCTCAGGATCGAAGGATTGACCGCAGTAGCCCGAGCGTTAGCGAGGGCTTCACTTTTCGAAAATGCCCCAAGGCGAAACGGAGTACCTGAAACCTGAGACCAACACCTAACCTCGCCTGGTTTGTTGCCGTGGTGGGCCCGAAGTTGTATTAATGTTTTGCAATTGTCTTAGCCGCTTGAAGCCGTTACATTATTTCCCATGAAGCACTGTCCGGTCTGTAATCGAAAGTTCGACGCCGACGTCAGTTTTTGCCCTAAGGATGGCGAAGTCCTGGAAGATGATCTGGGATCCATCGTGGGCACGGTTCTCGATGGCCAGTATCAGGTCGAGTCCATGCTCGGGAAGGGCGGCATGGGCGCCGTCTATGCGGCGCGGCACATTCTGTTGGGCGATCGCGTCGCCATAAAAGTCCTCCCCGCGGAGATGCGGACCAATGCCGAGTGGCTGCGGCGATTCCGTCGCGAGGGACAGGCTGCGCGGCGTTTCCGGCATCCGAACGCCGTCACGGTTTACGATCTCCGCACCTCAGCGGACGGCATGATCTATCTGGTGATGGAGTATGTCGAAGGTCACACGCTGGATGCTGAACTCAAACAGAAAGGCCGCTTCTCACCAGCCGCGGCTTTAGCGGTGCTGGAACCGATCATGAGCGTGCTGAACGCGGCGCACGCGATGGGTGTCGTCCACCGCGATCTGAAGCCGGAAAACATCATGATCGGCAAGCCGGCCGCCAACGGCGAATCAACCGTCAAGTTGTTGGATCTCGGAATCGCCAAGATGCGAGAAATCGCCGGAGAAGAATCCGGCGGCACTACGGCACTGACGACGGCGGGCCAGGTGCTGGGCACGCCTTACTACATGTCGCCGGAACAGTGGGGCGAGATTTCGCGCGACGGCAACAGTGAACTTGATGGCCGCGCGGATCTATATAGCCTGGGCCTGGTTTTGTACGAGATGGTTTCCGGCAAGCGGCCTTTTTCCGGCCGGACGTTGTTTGAGTTGCGCCGCGATCACATTTCACTTACACCGCCCGCCTTGTTTCCCAGTGTGCCCGGTGTGCCGGAAGGTTTCAGCCGCGCGATTGCCCATGCGGTTGCTAAAGATCGAGCTGACCGGCCGGAGACTGCTGCCGCGATGTCTGCAGAACTGAAAGCGGCACTTGAGCAAGCGCCGATTGTCGAAACAGGCGCGACCATAGTTGGTGAACGTGCGCCGTCGGCGCCGACAAGTGCGCTGCAGGATCTCGATACGAATGCGAACCGGACGGCGGAAACAATTGTTGCAGTAGACACTCTGACTCCACCACCCGGCGTTGATGCGCCGACGCCGGCACCGCCGATCCATAAACCGGCGGCGACGATGCCAACTGTAGTCAGCGCGCTGGTTGAAACTTCGCCCGAGGTTGTAACTCAGGCAGCGCCATTCGTGGCTCCGAAGAAGCGCAGCAGTCTGCCATTCATCTTAGGTGGATTGTTGGTGCTCATCCTCGTGGTTCTGGGCGGGGGGTTCTTTGTCTTGAAATCACTGCGCAAGCCAGTTGATACGACACCTACCGTCCCCGGTAAGACTGACGGTGCCGGAGGCGAACTGGCGGCCGCGCCGCATGAGATCACGCGTTATTGGTTGGAGGTGGAATCTGAAAAGGGAGTTTCCACGGCCAGCGCAGGGTCTGTGGTCGCATTGGCTTCGGGCCAATCTTTCAAGCTTCATTTGTCGCCCAGCGAAAGTGGCTATCTGTATATCATCGGGCCCGGCGAAAAGAATGTTCCGACAGTATTCCTCTCGTCCCAGCCTGATTCCAAGACCCGTTTGAAAACCAATGAGGTTAAGAGCGGGCTTGATTTCAGTTTTCCCGGGGGCAAAAACTGGATCACTTTGGACAAAAACGCCGGCAACGAAACTTACACGATCATATTTTCCCCCGAACCGTTGTCGGCCCCGGCGTTTTTAGCTGCAAAGGGCGTGCACGTGCTGACGCCGGAGGAACAATCTGAATTGGAAAACTTTCGCGCGCGGTACAAGGCGAACACAGCGTCGACTGATACAATGGGCGACATCGCGAGTTCGGACGCCCGGCCGTTTGTCTCTGTAAAAGTTCCGCAAAGCAAAAAAGAAGGCGAGCCGGTGATTTTCGATTTCCGCGTGGAACACAAGTGAACGGGCAAAGAGTTTTTCGCAGATTACGCCGATTACGCAGAACGGCTTAACTAATTACTATCTGCGGAATCTGTGTAATCTGCGGAAGGAAATGTATTCGCAGCAAAGGAGCAGTTAATGCGTCTTAGGGTTATTGGTTCGTTGACGTTGACCGTCATTTTCCTTGGGCTCGGTATTGTGCTGGCCCAGGATCCTGGTGATGAAGAGTTGCGCGGCGCGTTCCTCAGTTCCCGAGAACCGTCTGGCGCTACCGGCAAAAGCACTTCGCGTCGCCGCAGCACTCGCCGATCAAGTACGACGAAGAACACGAACAGCAACGCAGGTAACGTCAATACCAAGGGCGCCGGCAACGCCAACGCGAACACCAAAGGTGCGGCGCCGGAAAGCGCACTCGGACTCGGCTACACGCTCTTCTTGCGAGATTCAAATGGTGACGCGGTGCGCGTCGATCCTTCTGAAGAGTTTCACACCGGAGAGCGCGTCCGTATTTCCCTTGAGCCAAACGTCGATGGTTACCTTTACGTTTTTCACAAGGAAGGCGAGGGTGAGCCGCGGATGATTTTCCCTGATTGGCGGCTCTCATCGGGCGAAAACGAAATCGAAGCGCACGTGCCCTACGATGTGCCATCTGGCTTTGAGAAGGACGAGCGCCTGCGCTGGTTTGCTTTTGACGCAAATCCCGCGACTGAGCATCTCTACATCGTCATCACTCGAGAACCGTTGCCCTCCGTTCCAACGAGCGGAGCCCTCGTCGCAATGTGCGCGGCCGATAAAGCGAAGTGTCCGTGGCGTCCTTCGACGGAAGCGTGGGCCCGAGTGCAGGAAGGGCTGAAGGCCGAGGTGCAGGTATTCGCCGAGAACAATTTTGGCCAGCCGCAAAGCGACAAAGAAAAAGTAGCGACGACGCGCGGGCTCGGATTGGACCAGAGCGCGCCGGCGCCTTCGGTGATTCGCATGAACGCATCGACCAAAGCCCCGGTCCTCGTGACGGTCCTGGATCTGGTTCACAAGTAAGACAGATATTCCTGTCTGTCCGCTTGTATAGGCGCTACGTTGCAAAAGAGGGACAGGCAGGAATGCCTGTCCTACGCAGGAGTAATTCATGAAGTTGAAAGCAATCGCGCTGGTTTCTCTTGGCACCGGCCTGTTCTCGCTCAGTAGTTTCCACCTTCCAAAAATTTCCGCCCACAAACTGGATGGCTTAATCTCTGCGTCACCGGCCACGCCGTTCCAGAGCGACGACGCCAATGCAGCCTTGCAGCAGGGCCGTACGCTGCTCCGAGAAGGAAAAGCCGATCAGGCCATCGGTTATCTGGAACGCGCGCTGCGTTTGTTCACCGATTCCCGCAACGTGCGTGGCATCGCCGCCGCGCGAGATCAACTCGGCGATCTGTATTTGCGTCAGGGTCAATACGCCGTGGCACTCGAGCATTACCAGAAAGCGTATGAGGCCTTTCGCGGTGGTGAAGCCGGCGATGCCCAGGCCGGAGCGGCGGCTGGCGCAGCAGGTACGGCGGGAGCAACAGCCGGCGCCCTCGCCCAAACAGCCGCGACGGTAAGTTTGGATAATGGCTACAACGCAAATTTGATGCTGGCTAAGATTGGCGAGACAAATTATCGCCTGGGCAAACTTCCGCAAGCGAGTGCCGCGTATCTGCAGATGAATGTGCGCAAGCCAGAAGGGGCAGCCGCCAAGGTCGGCCGGCGGTTCGGCGGACTGGGAGGCGCGCTGGGCAGCCTTTCTACTGGGCGAGTTGTAATCGAAGCGCCTACCAGTGCCGCCATCGGTTTGCTGGAAGCGAAGAAAGAGTTTGACGAATATCGCATCGCGACGGTTTACACCACGTACGAACTGGGAATGGGGCGCATCGATTTTGCCAACAACAATCTGGAGTCCGCGCGGAAGCATTTTCAGAATGCGCTAGACGCCGGCAACGGCAGTCTTCCGGGAGTCGGCAAGTTGGGCCAGACGCGCCGCTTTCGCGCCGTCGCGCGTACAAGCCTGGCAGACGTAGCGCTGCGGCTGGGCAATTACAAGGACGCGAGCAAGTTTTATGCGGAGGCAGTGAAGGGCGCGCGCGACGACAAGCGGCTGGATTTGATGTGGCCGGCCCAACGTGGCGCCGGTCGCAGTGGTTGGCTGCAGGCGGCCCAGGAGAAAGATCCGAAGAAGGCCGCAGCGATGAGAGACGCGGCGCTGGCCAGTTATCGCGACGCGATCACAACGATCGAAACTTTGCGTTCCGGTAGCTTGCGCGCGGACGAATCGCGCACGACATTTCTGGCTGCCACCAAGGATGTCTTCGACGAGGCCGCGGGCACGTTTGCCCACATGGCAATAATGACTGCCGGAACCGGCGGGACGTTACAAGGCCAGGCGCTCGAGTATGGCGCCGAAGGGTTTAAAGTTTCGGAGGAAGGCCGGGCGCGTTCCCTACTGGACATGTTGGGAGAGACGAACTCGCAAATCACCGCCGGGGTGCCGGCCGACTTGCTGAAGCGCAAGCAGGACAATTTGAATCGCCAGCAGGAGATCGCGCAGCAACTGACCGGCATCAATCTGGCCGCGGACGAGAAGAAGAAACCTTCGGATCTGGACGCCGAACTTGATCAATTGCAGACGGAATTTGACGCCATTGAAAATCAGATTCGTACCGCCAGTCCGCGCTATGCCGCTTTGACTGCAGCCCAACCGCTCTCGCTGGCGGAAGTGCAGCAGAAAGTTCTTGACGAAGGCACAGCGCTGTTGGAATACCACTTGGGGAAGGACAATTCTTATCTTTGGGCTATCACTGCGAACAGCGCCGCTGTTTACATGCTGCCGCCGCGATCTGAGTTGGATGCCTTGGCGATTGGCCTGCGCGCTCAACTGATTCCGTCAAAATTGCAACGCCGGATCGTGGGCATTGATGTTGCAGCGGATCAGCAGCGCGGCCTGGGGCTGGCCGTTGATGCCGCTCCCGAGAGCGTGAACGCCTTCGCTGCTGCGGCTAATGCACTGTACAAGGCCGCGTTCGAACCGGCAGCAAGTGTGGTTGCCGAAAAGCGTCTACTGGTTGTGGCCGACGGCGCATTGAACTACATCCCGTTCGAAGCGTTGTTGAAATCGACTGAGGGTTCGGACTACGCCTCGCTGAATTACCTCGTCAAAACAAATGAAATTGTCTATGCGCCTTCCGCGTCGGTAGTGGCCGCGATCAGGCAACAACAGGGAAACAGATCTGAAGGCAAAAACTTTCTGCTGGTGGCCGATCCGGTTTTCAATGCCGGCGATCCGCGGGCAAAGGGAGCGGCGGCATCATCAACTGGAGGGAATGGCGAAGCGCGCGGTCTCGGCCTCGAAAGCGCCGTCGAGGACGTTGCCGGAGAAGCTGCGACCACGGCAAACGGAAAAGGGTTACAACTTGCGCGCCTGGCGGGCACGCGCGCGGAAGCCGAACAAATTGCGCAACTGGTAAAGAAGTCCGGCGGGCAGGCAGACCTCTGGTTGGATTTGAAAGCTAATGAAGACGACGTTAAGGCTCGCGACATGCAGGGCTATCGTGTCGTCCATCTGGCGACTCACGGCCTGCTGAACGCCGATCGACCGCAGTTCACCGGAGTAGTTCTTTCCCTCGTCGGAAACAAAAACAACGACGGTTTTCTGCGCACGGACGAAGTCTTCAACATGAATTTGAACGCCCACCTGGTGATGCTGTCAGCCTGCGAAACCGGCTTGGGAAAAGAGAAGCGCGGCGAAGGCGTGATCGGGTTGACGCGCGCTTTCATGTACGCGGGTTCGCCGACAGTCGGCGTCAGCCTCTGGTCCGTTGCGGACAAGTCGACGGCCGAGTTGATGACGGATTTCTACCGGCGCCTGCTGGCGCCCGCCGCGCCGCCAGCGGCGATGCGCGAGGCGCAGTTGGCAATGATTTCGGGGAAGAAGTACAGCGCGCCCTTCTACTGGGCGCCCTTCGTTCTGGTTGGCGACTGGCGCTGAACACTGCGTTTCCATGGAACGCAACTTCTGTCCGTGCTTATAGCTCGCACTTAAAAGCGCTGGCCCGTCGCTGCCGGAGATGCCACGTTACAACCAGGACGCGCAGCCTCATGGCATAGCGGCGCGAACCGGCTCAAACCTCTTACTTTTCTTTGTCCGAACACTCGGTTTTCAATGAAGGAGACCCCATGAAACGTAATCGAACATTCAAGAGCCTCATCGCCTGCGGCGTCGCGTTCATCATTCTTGGTTCCCCGTCGATTTCACAGGGTTGGGGAGCCGGGGGACACATGATGACTGCGTTTATCGCGTTCAAGCGTTTGAATCGCAACGCCAGGGCCCACGTGCAGGAACTGCTGGCGATTCCTATCAACCCCGCCGAGGTCACGGCAAAAAGCACAGACTTCGTGAACGCCGCTCACTGGGCCGACGATCTGCGGCCATTCGCGGAGTTTGATTCGTTCAAGGCACTTCATTTCATCGATACGCCGTTTTCCACCGATGGCACTCCGTTGCCGGAAGTACCGACGCCAAACATTGTGACAGCGCTGGAGGAGAACGTGAATATCTTGAAAACCAGCACGGACAAAAACGCGCAGGCCCAGGCCTTGCGGTTCATTATTCATTTCGTCGGTGACATTCATCAGCCGCTGCACTGCGCGACGCGAGTCGATAGCGCGCATCCGGACAGCGATCGTGGCGGCAATCTGGTTTCGATCACGGTTCCGGGGAGTGATGGCAAACTGAAGAAAACGAACCTGCACAGTTATTGGGATGGTGGCATTGGCTCGTTTCCGGCGACGGGGCCAAATTTTAGGCCGCCGTACTTAAGACAGATTCCCACCGCGGCAGCGAAGGCAACTGCCGGCAATCCTGCGACCAATCCGGATCTGAGACTGAGCGATCCCTTCAACTTCAGTGCTTGGGCGGATGAGAGCACGACCTTGGCTGAGAATGTGGCTTATAAGGGCTTGAGTCCACGTCCCAGCAGTATCTACCGGACGAAGGCCCTGAAAGCTGCGCGTCAGAGAGTGGCGTGGGGCGGGTATCGCCTGGCGGCAGTCTTGAACGCCATTTGGCCGTAGTGATTTAGTAGGACGGACACTCTTGTCTGGCCCTCGGACTCATACAATTATTGGGCGAGAAAGTCGCGGATCAACCGGCGATCGTTTTCATCTTTCAGGCGGGTGAAGAGTTTTTCGCCCAGCGTCTTGATCGTTTCAGCGCGATCGAAGGGGAGGCGCTGATACATCTTTCCGCCAGGAAAGTGACAGCCTTCGCAGCGCGATACGAGGATCGGCTTTACCTGAGTTGCAAAGTCGACGCGGTTCGCTGTTGTTTCGCGTGCTTCGTTTGCAGACCCCGGATCGACGCGATAATCAGATGGCGCCGCAGTTTTGGCCGGAGCGAGATCAGCCTTTCTCATCCCTGACATCTGCGAAGCCGCCACCAGCAGCAACACTATGACGATCAAGTTTCCGCGCATGGCATCATGCTACTCCCTCCGAAACCAGGCGACAAGATTTCTGCCGTAACGGACCGTTCCTCCGTGCTGCTTTGTCGGAACCCAAGTTCCTAAGCTAATATCTAATCAAGTCAAAGTTTTTCCGGGAGTACCAGCGTTTATGGATAATCACTTCACCGATATCGCCGACAAGGAAGCGCTTGAAAAGCTCGTGCAACGTTCGGCAGAGGAGCCGGTGGTGATTTTCAAACACAGCACCGCCTGTCCCGTCAGCGCCGGAGCGTACGAGGAAATGACCGCGTTGAAGTCGCCGGTGAATATAGTCGTGGTCCAAAGGGCCCGCGACGTTTCCGATGAGATCGAGGTCCGCACCGATATCGAGCATCACTCGCCCCAGGTCATCATCCTGCGGAACGGCAAAGCGGTCTGGAATGCGTCCCACTGGAAGATAACGACGGACGCAGTAGCAGCGGCCGTGCAGCAGGCGCAGCAGGCGTGAATTGATATGAGCAATGCGGCGATTCAGGAACGGTTGGCAATTGAACCGCGTGAGATCATGCAGGAGGGCGGCGCCGGGCTGCGCATCACGTGGGCAGACGAACGAGTTTGCCAGTTTCGCGCGCCGGATTTGCGACGCGCCTGTCCCTGTGCCCAGTGCGTGAATGAATGGACCGGCCAACGCACTTTAAAGCCGGAAGCCGTTTCTGAAGAGATCGAGATCAAGGACCTTTCCATTGTCGGGCGGTATGCGCTGAACTTCACATGGACGGATGGCCACGAGACAGGGATTTACAGTTTTAGATATTTGCGCGACCTTTGCGAGCGGCCGCCGATCGAGCCGGCGGAGTAGGTTTGAAAAGATATTGAAGAAAGAGACTGCGGGCTGAGTGAAGTCCGCTTTTTGAAGTATGGAAGAACGCGATTTCTTTAATGAGCGCCAGGAAATGAAGCGAGCTTCGTTTAGCTGTCCGCACTGCCGGCAGCGAGGCGACTACGAGGTGCGCTGGCTCACTCGAACGAGAAAAGCGTCGTTACCACGCGGCGCCAACGAACGTGACCGGGCGCGCTTCAACAACTCCCGCGATTACATGGTGCGGATCGATGACATGCTCGCTTGCAAGAGCTGTCGCAAACGTTTTGATATTCCCAACTCGCAGTCCGTCGTCTTCATTTGACGCCCCGACCGTCCGCGTTCCTCACGCCTGACGATTGTCCGATTTATCCTGCAACCGGAAAAAGCAAAACCACTTAATCAGCACGTTTTGCGCGGATTTTTGTCCGCAGACGCCGTTCATCGGCTGGCCTCCAGCTTGCTCAGTAAACGACGAGACGAATATCTGCAGAGGCTGAGGTAAGCATGCAAAGAGAAGAATTCGCGGGAGCAAGTAAAACGAACAGCTCATTGCTCGCGCCCCTTGAGCGGCGTATGGCGCCGGCTATTTTGCCGCTGGTTCCGCAATGGCTGGGCACACAGCATCTGACGTTGCTGACGCTGGTTTGGTCGGCGCTGATATTGGTTTTTAGTTATTTGGCCGCTGCCAACATCAAGTGGCTGTGGCTGGTTTCGTTGATGGTTACTTTTCAATACATCACCGACCACTTCGACGGCAAGGTGGGCAAGTTTCGCAACACAGGTTTGTTCAAGTGGGGCTTCTACATGGACCACCTGCTCGACTATGTGTTTCTCTGTGCGGTAGTCATTGGCTATGCACAGATTCTGCCGGCGGCGTCGCGCTATCACATGCTTTTGTTGCTGGCAGTTTACGGCGGGTTCATGGTGAACGCGTTTTTAACTTTTGCGGCCACGGAAGAGTTCAGCATCAGTTTTCTTCGCCTCGGGCCGACGGAGTTTCGGTTGGCGCTGGTGATAATCAACACTCTGTTGATTACCTATGGCACGCGCGCGATGCAATCAGCTTTACCCTACGTGGTAGGGTTTTCGCTCGTCGGACTGGCCGCAATTGTCTACCGGACCCACAAGAAAATCTGGGCCAGGGATATGGAACATAAGGCGCGGTTAACGGCCGGCCGCGACTGATTAGGTAATTTCTTCAGGCCAAAACATCCGTCGACGCATCTAATCGTAGATCCAGCGTCCAGTTTCGGTCATCCGAAAAAGATTGGCCCCTCTCTTGCAAGAATCCCTTGCAGCAGTCGTTCTGAGAATTGAAATCGAACATAACGGGAACTTTTGACAGGTAAATTCGTTACACCCTGTCATCAAAGGGAAACAAACAGTAAACAATAAAGGTCATGTCAGAGAAGAAGATAATCAAAGTTGTAAAGCGCGAAGAGCGCAATAATCAGCAGCAGAAGACGGCTGAGAAGGTAAAGTCTGCGGGCGAAACCGCCCAGCAGGCCGCGCGTGATATGGTGAATACAGTCACCAATTGGGTTAGCGAGTTCCAGGCAAAGCGACGCACGGAAACCAAAGCGCTGGCCAAGCTAATCAACGATCCCGCCTAAGCAAGTCTCAAGAAAGTTTCGTCAATTGCGAACGGGCCCAACCCCGTTTTGGCATATTTGTGTCCGCCCGCAGACTCTTTCAAATGTATTGTCGCTAAGGAGTAGATCCAACGGCTGGCAAAATATTGACAGCTCTGTTAGGCGGAGATAGCATCCGCATTGATTCAGGATAAAGAAATGAAAGCCTCTCGTCGCAAACGCGCTCGTAAGGCGACCGGCCGGATCGTTTTCGATTCAATCCGAAAGCCGCTGGCGCCTCCGGGGCCACCCGCTGGCTAACGCCAAGCCCGATGATGAGGCGCGCCCGCGCAACGCAAAGCGAAACATAAACGGCGGCCGGACGCCGACGATGACGAGTGAACTCGAACGGGACGACATCGTATGAATGAAATTGGCAGCGTGTTCGTTCTAAAGGCGCGAGATCTCTTGACCAATGATTACCTGCCAAAGATCGAGCGTTGCTTGGAACGCCTCACGGACGAGCAGGTTTGGTGGCGGCCCAACGAAGAGTCCAACAGCATCGGTAATCTGGTTTTGCATTTGTGCGGCAACGCGCGCCAGTGGATTGTATGCGGCGTCGGAGGCGGACGTGACCAGCGCGATCGCTCGCAGGAGTTTGCAGAGCGTTCGTTGATATCGCGTCAGGATCTGCACAACAACTTGAAGCAAACGATTGTTGACGTGGACCAGACGCTGGCCGAGTTCGATCTGTCAAAACTGCTCGAGTCCAGGGCTATCCAAGGCTGCGACGTCAGCAACCATGACGCCATCTTTCACGTAGTCGAGCACTTTTCCATGCACACCGGACAGATAATTCTGCTGACTAAGTTGCTGACGGAAAGCGATCTGGGATTCTACGATTTTTCTGCAGGCGTACCGGGAGCTAACTGGAGAGCGTAAGGGCAACTAGACTATTGCGGAACCGAACTCGGGCCGAGTAAGTCGCGCCTTATTGCTTGCGGCTGTGATGGCCATCCTTTCGCGAGCGGCGGCGAATCGGTGTGCGTTCTCTCATCAGATCCTTATGCCTCGCTTCGATTGTGTAAGCAAGCCCCTGATAACTAATCCCCAACAGGCTGGCTGCCTTGGTGACGCTGCCGTTGGCTTTGGCCAGCGCCTGCCGAACGAGGGTCCTTTCGTACTCCAGAATCGCGTGCGGCAGGTCCTGCGGATTGAAAGTGGCATCGGTGGCTTCTTCCGGCGCCAGGTCATTGTGCAGCCTTAAGAAAATCTTTCTGGCCGCCTCATTCATGCGCCGCAGAGTGTCCAGACTCTGAGAGTCGGACAGCCAATCGGCCGCCCGCTCATAAGCCGCAAACAATACGACCGGAGGCAGGCCCTCGATTTCTTCGATCAAAGTCAACGCGGCGAACCCACTCTTATTTAAGGCGCCAACCTGATGGCCAACCTCAATTGCTCGCTCGAGGACGAAATGTGCGCGCTCGGTCTCTCCGAGGCGTGCGAGTGCGATGCCGTGAGTTACTAGTGCATCGGTCAAAAGACATTGCTGACCGCTCTTCTCTAAGACAGAAACAGCGCCCCTAACAACCGACTCGGCCTGAGTGTATTTTTTTTCGGCGATCAGAACTTGCGCTCTCGTTTCGTCGATTTGTGCGGTTCTGATCTTATCCTTTCTACTCTTCGTGAGTCTTCGAGCTTCGTTAAGATGTTTATGCGCTTCCTTCAAGCGTTCGAGGTTTAGGAGGATAAGAGCGACATTGTTTTTTACGGTTGCACAAAAAAGACGATTCTTCGCTAACCTAAAGTGATGCGCAGACTTTTCGAATTCCTCAATTGCGCGTTGAAGATACGCATCTCGATTGTCCGACTTTGCCAGATGCCGAAGAACAATTGCGAACTGATTGTGATACGTGCCTCGTGTGTTGTGATCGATGATTTTTTCAAACAGCGGGGCATTCTTTTCAAGTATCTCGAAAGCCGCGAGATAGTTGGATGCTGACCACTCAACCACGGCTAGCCCAAGCAACGCTCGCGCACGTTTGTTCCCATCCGTCGTTAGTACTCGCAGAGCCTCTCGATGAAGTATGCGTGCTTCGTTTAACTCACCTTCACACCAGTAGCAATAAGCAAGTTCAACTCGGGCGGCCGCGACTTTCTGCGGATCACCGGTCGATTCATAAAACCTAATACTTTCGCTGAGAAGGTTTTTTGCTGTTTCTTGGGCTTCCTTCAGCTGAGACTTACTGCCGATCCAGCAAGTCAAAATTCCAACGCAGAGGAGCACCTCAGCGGCAACGAAGGGATGCAAGTTGTCGGTCTTCGGAGGTTGCAAAATGCCAGACCAGATCGGCCTCATGACCTCTTGAGCGCTTTCATAGTCTTCTTGATCTTTCAACTCCAACGCGAGTTGGCAACGAAGGCGCGCCGCTTCATTCACGGTTAGGTGTGAAGTGTCGATCTTAGGTGAGGTTATCGTCATGAGAGATAAACCTTTCAGTGTGAGTGTAAGAGACCTTGCGAGTACGCGAGCGGATTTTAGTAGCTCTCCTCTATTGCTTGCAAGAAATTTCCCGATGCGGTTCTATTTCTCCCGATGTAAAAATTCTTGCATCTCAAAACACGAGGAGAAACCATGAAACGATTAGTTATGGCTATGGCCTTTGCCTGTGCAGTCTCCGTTTCCGCCGTGGCGGGTGATATTCCAACCGTTCCAGGACCGACGCCTGGATCGGAAACACCTCCTCCCCAGTCTTTGAATTCAGCCCCGGGCACGGATTCTCCATTTGGGGTCTATGAGCAACCGATCTCAACTGGTATGACATTGACAGTTCTCCAAGCAGTTTTCAGTTTGCTTTCAGTCTAATTAAGTAGCTCTGAGATAGTTTGACGGTATTCAATGCTGCGGGGCGGCAAGGGTGTGGTGTGCCCGGTGGAAGTCTAGGGCCCTGACAGATTGAGCGACCCTAATCAGCCTTCTCGTTAATTGGGATGCTTCACCATCAAGCGGCAAATCGGACCGTCAACCCCCCCAAAACAGCCTGCACCACTTCGCTGGCCTCGCCGCGTGGGCTCTTGACGACTTTCGCGTGGGCGACTACGGCGCGCAGGGCTTCGAAGGCTTTGTCCGGATGGCGGCGGGCGGAGACGGTGTGATCCAGGATTGCGAGCACGCCTTTCCCAGGCGAGACTGGAACGGGGCGCCATTTCGCGCCGCGCTTGTATTTTGTAAGAAGCACAAGTCCGACCGGTAAGGGGCGGGTCCCCGCTACGCCGCCGAAATACTCTACCGGATGATCGGTCTGTGAGTAGTCGTTGCTGTTTCTGATGGAGATCGGTTTGGCATAAGGGTGAACGCGACCGCGTGAGTCCAACACCGCGTACTCATCGGAATAGTAGGTCGCTCCGGCCCGCACGAACTCTGCGGTCAACGTGCTCTTACCGCCTAGGCTGCGAGCGGGAATGATGATGGCCTGGCCCTTCCATGCGACAACGCCCGCGTGCACGAAGACCCGGCGCCGTGTCATTTCTGCTACATACAGTCGCAGGCTCGACTCCAGGTTGTCGAATAACTTGCCAGGGTTCTTCGCCCACGCTATTTCCTTATCGTCTTCATAAACGGAATGAAGGCGCCGCGATCCGCGACCGTGGGTGGGACTGATTACGATTGAGAACAGCCGATCAACCACCGGGGATGCAGAATGCTTCCATCCCAACGGCAGATGGCTCTCAATTGTCTTCAAAGTGCCGGGAGTGTTACTGCGGACGCCCACCCGCACTCCGTAAGCGTTGAATGCAAGACCTTCGATCCACTTGTTGCTCTTGAGCTGATCCGGTTCTCCGGTTTTTAGATAGGGAAGTTTTGCGGAAGACAAATAAGATTCTCCTGAATCGGCACGCCAATCTGCGACATCGTTTCCTTTAAGATTAGATTTTAATTGAGAGTGGGCGTCAAGCAGGCAGATCGTAGCGCGACGACCTGAATATGGACTCCCGGTAATTCCCACTAACCTACTAATTGGGATTCCAATGCTGGGCCCAACGCCGCTCGTCGTATCCTTTTTGATGAAATCGTAGAGGCGCTGCGCCGTGGGCGCCGCATTTCAGCGGAACAAGGGGGCGCCCACGCAGTGACGCCCCTACAAATCAGAAAATCAAAACGCCGCAGATTTTGTATCGCACGCTTTCATGCGTAATATGTCGTTGTTCTGATCGGCGTCTGGTCGCCAAACTAAATATAGCTATAATCATTTTCTAAGGAGGATTGCAGCGGATGACTTACGTTGTTGCCGAACCATGCGTTAATTGCCGTTACACGGACTGCGCGCTGGTGTGTCCGGTCGAAGCCTTTCATCTCGACGATGACATGTTGGTGATTAACCCGGAAACCTGTATCGATTGTGACGCGTGCGTTCCGGAATGTCCGGTTGAGGCCGTGTTCGCCGAAGATAAGGTGCCGGCTGAGTGGTCCAGCTTCACGGCGATGAATGCAGAAAAGTCGTTGAGTGGCCTGCCTACGATCGGTGTCCGGCTGGAACCGCTTTGCCAGTAATGCGTAAACGAACCAAACATCTCTTAAGTGGTATCGCGATTGCAGCCGGAGCAGTAGGTGCAGCCGGAGCAATCCTTATGAAAAGAAACAGCGCTGGCAAACAGCGAGGCGATACCAGTCGCTCGACAGAACGGGACGTTTGGGCTCGACCAGGCATGCAGGTCGTCTTCCGGGCGGAGTTAATGCCGGGGAGGGATTCGTCGGAGCGAACATTTCGAGTGACGGAGCTGCTGCCGAGCGGCCGCGTTTTGCTGGATGAAGTGGCGGGGGAACACAACGAGAAAGAGTTTGAAGCCGTCCGAATGTGATCCTGCCGGGCGGAGCGTTCACCATTCGTAAGTTCGGCCGGGATCCATTGCGTGGAGGTTCGCGATCCCAAGCGCAGCGAGTTCCTCGATCAATGTTTCCCGATACGCCGCTTTAAGGTGCACTGCCAGAATATCCATTCCTTTGTGATTAAGTTTTTGCAGTTCGTTGCTGAGCGTCGCCGGCGTCAGATGTTTAGAGACAACTGCGAGCTGCTGCATTGAATTCGGAAAAGAAGCCTCGATCAGCAGCGCGTTCAGACGCGGGACACTGTTGGTCAATTCCCAGAAATCATCTGTCTCGGCCGTGTCCGAACTGAAGGCCACGGTCGCTTTCCCATCTGACACGACCAGCCCAATAGTGGGAACGATGTGGTTTACGCCGACTGCCGTTACGCGCAGGTGCGCCGCCTGAAATTCCTCGCCCACACGAATCGGAATGTACTTCATTACCGGGCCGTGGCTGTTTTCCAGTTCTGAAAACCGCGGATAGACATTGCCGTTGAAAACGTCACGTTCCAACAAGCCGATCACCTCTTCAGTGGCGTAGATCCGGATCGGCTTTTCCAATTGCGCGAACAAGTCGTCCACAAAGATCGGGAGGCTGGCGATGTGGTCCATGTGTGGGTGCGTCACAATGATGTCGCGGACCGTGTTGCGCTGCGCATCCGTCAACGCGATCGCGATACTCCCGGCGTCGACAGTGACGCGGTCGTCAATCAGAAAACAGGTCAGACGCTGTTCCAGAGTCGCGTGTCCCTGTTGGTCGAAGGAGCTGGGTAAGAGTTGAATCTTCAAGTGAAGTCCGGTAAGTGCGTGCTGGCGAATCGGCCGGTAGTATAAGGCATCGCGAATAAAAGTCGCGAGGTTTTATTGCCATCAACGAGGCGACGGCGGCAATCGCTGGCTAAGCTCCCGCAGCATTTGCAGGTATTCCATTTCTCGATCCATGGCCGCCTGCTCGCTGGCAAACATGCCACGCGCGGCGCGCCGGCGATGAAACGCCAGTTCGCTCGCGATCTGGTTATAGCGCATCCGGGCCCGCCAGGCGGAAACCCCGCTGGACGTAAGCGCCCTCATCGAAGAGCCCATGCGCCCGCGAATAGTGCAAAGCCTTTCGTATTCGTACGGCGTTAGATTCCCCCGCTGGTAGTCGGAATAGAGATGCTCGCGAACGACGTTGCCTTCGCGGCGCAAGCCAAAATACACGGCCATCAACGTGCCAATGAAGACGGGCACCATGATCACAAAGTAAGTGACGAAGAAACCGACCTCCCCAAAGATTAAGCCCGAGCCGTTCCAGGTCGCGTGCATTACGAACGCCAACAACAACCCTGCCGGTGGCGCCAGCCATTTGATAAAAGTGCTGTTAGTTTGGCGCGACCATCCCAAGCCGATTCCGGTCATGCTGGTAAAGAGAGGATGTGAAAACGGCGCGATCGTGCCGCGGAGAATAAACGTACCCGTCAGGCTTTCCATCCCGCCATTCAGTACCGCCTTACCGTAGTATTGAATGTTCTCGGTCATGGCAAAGCCCAGCCCCACCATGCCGGCGTAGACGATGCCATCGACGATCCCGTCAAATTCGTCTTTTTTCCAAAAGAAGAAGATGAAGAGAATGAACGCCTTGGCACTCTCTTCCACGATGGGCGCTGAGATAACTATGCCGAACGCTTGCCCTGCGTTCATGTCGTTCGTGGCCGCCGCCACGAAGACCATGCCGGCGGTATTTAGTACCAGAGAAATGAAAACTGCGATCAGCGCACCCCAGAAGAATGCCGTGGCCAGCATCCAGAGCGGTTCACTTTCGAATCGATCAATCCATAAGGTCAGTAAGACGTAGAAGGGAACTGGAAGCGTTGCGGCCACCATCCCCACAAAAAGGCCAACCGGACCCGTTTCAACTCCAATGAGGAGCAGAACGAGCAAACCCAGAAACAAGGCTATCAAACAAGCAAAGGTGGCGAGCACCACTTTCATCGCGCTGCGGCGCTTTGCCGGAGGTCGATACGCCTGATTTTGTATGTAAGGATTGTTGGTCATTTGCCTCGCCGTCGTTGGCTGTACCGAAGAGCGGGTAGTGCGCCATTGGTTTTGTAACGCAAACTGTTAGTTTGCGCGCCCGTTGAAATCCACGCATGCTCGCAAACTAACAGTTTGCGTTACAAATTACGGCATTACCGAAAAGCGAGCCAGTATAAGCCGGATTGGATAGTTCCTCGAAATAAATCCAGGAAAATCGCGGGGCCGAGATTATCAGCGAGCGCAGGTCAGCGCGCGACCTCCATCGATTGAATAAGTCGCACCCGTAATCCAGCCCGCTCTTTCCGAAGCCAGGAAGAGGATCAAGTCCGCAACTTCCTTTGCCTCACCCACGCGTCCCAACGGATGCGTCGACTTTGAGTGCTCGAGGAAGGTTGCGTAGTTTTCATCGTTCATGCCGCCGCGCCGGTGAATGTCAGTGACTACGACACCAGGATTCACCGCATTAACGCGAATGCCTTTGGGCGCTAACTCCAGCGCCGTGCAACGCGTGAGCTGGTCCACGGCGGCTTTGGAAACGCAGTACGCTAGCACGCCCGGAAACGATCGCAGGCCGGTCACGCTGGAAACATTCACAATGTTGCCGCGTGTCTGTTCCAGCAACGGGACGGCCAGTTTCATCTGTTGAAAGACTGAGCGCAGATTGATATTCATCATCGTGTCCCAGTTCTCCAACGAAGTGTTCTCGATGCTGCCGCTGAGGATGATTCCGGCGGCGTTTACCAGCACATCGAGCCGTGAGAACTGTTCGAGTGTCTGAGCCACAGGCCGTTCAGCTTCAGCTGCTACCGTCAGATCGGCGGCGATTGGCAGGGCTTCAACCTGATATTCGCGGATCTGTTGGCTAAGCTCCTGTAGCGCGGTGACGTTGCGACCGACGAGCGCCACATGGGCGCCTGCTGCCGCAAATCGGAGCGCAGTAGCGCGGCCGATTCCGGACGTCGCTCCGGTAACCAACAAAACTTTTCCTCGCAAACCCTCGTCCACTATGTGACCTCCTTTCGATTGCGGATTGCGGATTTCGGAATGCGAATTGGACAGAAAGAGCGAGTCATTATTGTTATTCGCAATCTGCCTCTGCAATTCGCAGATTCAACTTGGAAGTGCAACAGATCGTTGTTTGAAAAATACTTCGTTAGGGGTCCGGTACCCGAGCGTCTTGCGCGGGCGGTTGTTCAGTAGGTCTTCCACCCGTTGCAGCTCTGGGTT
>JAXDFZ010000005.1:0-75263 GCA_034665305.1 Blastocatellia bacterium
TAATCAGACCTGCGCGTTGACCGCCCAGCTCCAACTGCGACGATTGCTGTACATTTTGCAGCAAGGCATCCACGAACGATTCGGCCGTCGTCTCGCCCTGATACTTCTGCACAAACTCCGTCCGGCCCACAAAACTATCAGCGAACGCAGCCTTCTGCGCCGTGAGCGTAGAACCGCCCACTACCTGTTTGCGGTCGGCTGAGTATTCATTGAATACCGGCTTGCGACCCAGACTGCCTTTGTACATGTCGTAGATGAAGGAGCCAGTGTCCTGGAACTCTTCCGCGATGAAGAACGACGCAGCTACTTCGCGGCGCCGCCGGTCAGTACACGCTGAGTCGCCACCGCAACTCAGGATCTCGTTGCTCCAGTAGTTGAAGCCGCCTTCATCCGGCTCACGGCCCAGGATGTCTACATACTGTTGCCGTACGAAGTATTCAGCGGTATCCAGTGGGTTGGCGTTGTCTCCGGTTGATGAACCGGTGAACGCTGCGTCGGTGTGATTTCCAAGCTGGCTGAACGAGCGGCTCGAGGGACTAAATGAATAATTGGCTCGCGAAGGCGTTACCGTATAGAAGCCATTCGTCTCCACGTTGTCGAATTGATAGAAACCCTTTGAATCGCTAATCGTCTTACGGCTTTGGGCCCCACTCAGGTTCACTACCGCACCGCTTACCGGAGATCCGTTATCGTCAGTGACGATGCCGCTAATATTACTATCTGCGGCAGTGACACCGTTGATGACGAGCTGGACCTTTGTGATGCTATTGATCGGGCTTGCCTCACCGGCCGTGGCGTCATCAACAAAAATCAGTGTCCATGTGCCATTAGCATTGGCCAAACCAGAGGCAGCCCCAAACGCCGTGGTGAATGTCGACACCCCGTTTGTCTGGGCGTGGTTCACAGTGCCACCGAACCCAGGAAACGTTTCAGCCCCACCATAGTCACCAGGCTTATAAGTAGTACCGTTCACAATTGGGGCGCCATTCGGGACGAAGGTCGCGCCCGTGTCCGACATGGTGAAGTTGATAGGACCGGTCGCAGTGTTGCCACCGGCATCTGAAAGGAACTCCAGGTTGTGTACCCCATCCGGCGCTACCAGCAACACATCCTGATCGGCCGGGCGAGACGATTGAAAGCCCGTGAAGATGAGGGACATGGAGGTGATCGGATTTGTCACCCCGGAGATCGTCAGGGTCCGGGTGATAGTGTCGTTGACATTCGTCCCCCAGGTGAATGCCGGCGTCTTGATTGGCACCAGCGAAACGACCAGCAGCACCAGGATTGCTCTTATGAATCCCTTGTGAAGTTTTCCAATCCTATTAGACGTTAATCTCATGTTACCTCCCTGGTTTTCGCTGGCTGGGGACCGGTGGGATCCCTTAAATTTAAAACCCTAAACCACCCTTTTGGTTGGTCACGAGCCGGGGGCCGATCGCTCGATTCCCGGCTCGCTTCCGATTCAAACCTTGCAGTCGTTTATCCTGCTAGTTCCTGCTTGGGAAAATTCCTTCCAAAGCAATGCACCAGTTGATCGCCAAATACGGCGGCAGAATTGAGAAGGGCTGACTACCTCCGGCAATTCCGGTGTTTCCGCCACCCATGACATCGGTTCCCGCGGGGGCGGCATAAATATTGGCCGCTGTATTCGCGAGCACATGCCCCGTCGGGATGGTAAAACCAGCATCGCCATCTACGCAGGGCGGCGCGAAGGTATGCAAGTGCTGCGGCATTGTATTAGTGGTGAGCGTGACGCTTTCCGTTCCTGCCGCTTGTCCCAGATCGTAGCTCGAAAGACCGGGGCCTTGCCCGAAGTGAATATTCACACGACTTTGCAAGTTGGGCAGCGCAAAGGTCGTTTGGCCGTTGCCTCCATAGGTCGTACCTAGCAAAGAAAACAACGCTGTATTCTGTGCAATTGGGAGAATCTGACCGTTGCACATCGCCCAGCCTCGCGGAGCGAAGTTAAATCCGAATGCACACATTTGTCCAAGAAATGGCTCTGACATTTTAAGGTCTCCTCTCGCTTGCGCGCCGCCCGGCACAAAGCTCCGAACCGGACAGCCCGCTGCGATTTCTAGTTGCGGCTGGGGAATAGTCCGTTAATCGCAATACACCAGTTGATCGCCAGGTATGGCGGCAAAGTTGGAAACGGCTGGCTACCTCCGGTAGGGCCGGTGTTTCCGCCGGCCATGACATCCGTGCCTGCAGGAGCGGCATAAATATTAGCCGCCGTATTCGCGAGCACATGCCCAGTGGGTATGGTGAAACCGGCATCCCCATCAACGCACTTGGGCGCGAAGGTATGCGTATGCCCCGGCAAGTTATTGATTGTCAGGGTCTCAGTCTCCGAACCGGAAACCTGTCCCAGGGCATAAGGCGATAAACCTGGACCCTGACCGAAGTGAATGTTCACACGGCCGCGGAGGTCGGGAAGGGCGAAAGTCGTTTGGCCATTACCACCGTAGGTTGTACCCAGCAATGAGAACAAAGCTGTGTTCTGCGCTATCGAAAGTATCTGCCCGTTGCACATCGCCCAGTTTCGTGGCGCGAAGTTAAAACCGAAGGCACACATCTGACCTATGAAAGGTTCGGACATGGGGGAATCTCCTCTCTGAGGTTGAAAACATTGAATTCAAAGTCGATCGAGTGCGGTCTGATGCGATGCCGGGTGTTATGAAGCGTCCGTCGAATACTTCTTTTGCTCAGGCGAACTTTTCGAAACCTTCAAAACCACTCACCTGAGTATCGCAAACGGCACTTTTTTATTCGGACGAAACCGCAAGGAGGCGGCATTCTAGTCCGAAGTCAAAACTAACACAAGAGTTTTTTATGTTTCCAAGACCGCCTGCCAAGCTGGCCGATCTTAACCGCCATTAATCCAAAAATTACTATTGCAAGTTTCAAAAGGAAGGCATAGACTGTCCCGCGCTCGTGACCTATAGCCGACATTTCAGACATCCAGCCGCAGCTTTCGGAAACTGATTTCCCAAAGCTCAACTGTACGCAAGCAACAAAACTTAAATCTCGGAGGATTCGGAACGATGGGTAAATCGCGACGTGAATTTATCAAACGCGGGGCCGTGACAGCCTTAGCAGTGGGCCTTCCGGCGACGCTAGTCAAGTCAGTTTCCGCCAACTCCATCGGCGTCCTCCTGGGCCAAACAGATCAATTGGCGAAGACAACCTTCGCTCGTTACTTGAACACGAAGTTCCGCGCCCAGGCTTCCGGATCCAGGCCAGTCGATCTGAAGCTTATTAAGATTTCTGAAATAGCCGGAAATAAGAAGGCTGGATTCTCACTGCTATTCGACGGCGCACGCGACAAGGTCCTCTCGCAGGACATCTACTCGTTCCAACATGACGAGATGGGAAAGTTCTCGCTGCTGCTGGTGCCGGTGGTGACGCGACGCCGAAATCAACCACACTACGAAGTAATCATTAATAAACTGCATTGATTCGCGGCGTACCGAGAACATATCTCCCGGGTTATGACCTCACTCAGTTAGTCTCACTCAGCAATCTATTAAAGACTGCTTCGTAGGAATATCCTTGCTCGTCCATCGCGACCGGGACGAGGAATAGATCGAAAACACCGGTTCCCTCGAGCTCAACGACATAGTTTCCCTGTGCCAGAGGAACCTCCAAAGGCCCTCGGAACAACACTGCAAATCTTTCCTGCCGCTTGGACTCTTTTAACTCCGAGACTTCTGTCAACCTCAGTTCGACGTCTGCGATGTTTTCAAAAGGAACTTTAAGAGTCGAGCCGATATGGGCTGCGAAGAAGGGTCGATCAAGCGTGGCAACATCGCGCTTCACGACTTCGGGTACGCCGTCTGACTTATTTTGCTTTGACATGTTTTTTTCGAGAAGTACTCCGGGCCTTTGATGGTGGCCGTTTCATCCACCACTCCATGGCGATATGAGTCTCGGTCTCACCCTCATTTGAAAAACCCAGCCGCTCATAGAGCCGGATCGCCTTATGGTTAGATCGCTCAACTTGAATCCGAAATGGTATTCCCGCTGCGGTAGCTTCGGCTAACAAACCTTTGATTAAGAGACTTCCTACACCGGCATTTCGAAATTCAGGCAGGACGGCGATATCGACGCCGCGCAGCTCGTCCGCTCGAGTTCGGTCGACCATCATCCGGCCCGCCGGCTCACCGCCGGATAGGATAATTACATGCTCGGCTTCCGGAAACTGCTGCTTATAAAAATCCCGCTGTAACTGGAATTGCATCTTGAGAAACGACCGCTGCTCAACGTCCAGCCATCCGCTCAACGCCATTTCTTCGGCGCGAGTGCTGCGATACACCTTGAAGAGAAAGGCATCGTCCTTCGCGGTAGCCGGACGAAGTGTGACCTCAGGCACGGCCTCCGGAGAAGTTGGTTCTTTAGTCATGAGCAAGTTTTCGGAAGTTTATGATCGCTTTGGAAACGCGTCACGGTATCATCAGCAGCGATTGCTATTCAACCTTGCGGCTTTACTCGCCAATCGATTGTGAAGCAGTTAGAATTTTTCGCCGGCGCATTTTCACCGATTGGTGTTAACCAGAATTGATGACCAACAGCCACAGACTTTCCCTGGATTTCGATCCCCTCCGCTTGCAATCTGATCTGCAGTTGGTCAAGGGCGAGGATTGGGTCCCGCATTTTAATACTAACTACTTCGAAGGCGAATGGAGTGGTGTTGCGCTCCGCTCCACCGGGGGCGATGCCAAACAAATCTATCCCGACCCCCACGCGAAAGGCGGCGTCGTCGATACACCCATACTCAAACAGTGCCCGAATTTTCGTCAGGTCCTCGAGAGTTTTGATTGCCCGATCCGTTCCGCGAGGTTACTAAAACTCAGCCCTGGCTCAAGTATCAAGGAACACCGCGATTACGATTTGGGATTCGCCGACGGAGAGATACGGCTGCACATCCCTATTGCCACCGAAGCGAGGGTAAGCTTTTTTCTTGCGGGCAAGCGGGTCCAAATGCGCGAAGGCGAGTGCTGGTATCTGGACTTCAGCCTCCCACATCGGATTGATCATCGCGGCGCCGCCGATCGAATTCATCTGGTCCTCGACTGTGTCATTAACGATTGGCTGCTGAGATTTTTTCCCAACGACATCGCTACCAAGTCCGGCCGCGCCCCGGAGACCGTGCAGTCATCCACCCCGCTGGAGTTTGAAAGATTTCGCCAGGTCGTCCTCGGAGATTTAGAACTGCAAAGCCAGCTACGCGAGACTTTCGATCGCGAGAGCTTCATCGCGCTGGTTTGCGAAGCAGCAAGTGGTCGGGGCTACCACCTTTCTCCGGATGACGTGTGGGAGATTCTTCAAGCGGCAAGATCGGAATGGATAGGACGATGGATCGAATAAGCGAGCTCTCCCTTCTCGACGATTGGGTTCCAATCCGCTTTTACCAGCGGGACGAACATCCTATGGTCGACTGGTGCTACTTTGGCGAACGATCGTTTACGGAACCGTTTTTCAGTGAAACGGTGGATGAGTGTTTGCGCCTCCCGTTCAATTTGATCTTTCGTCACCAGACCTCAATGGACACGTTGCGACGGCGATATGAAACCAAGCCGGGGTTGCAACCCACCGGATTTGTTTTTCACATGTCCCGCTGCGGGTCGACTCTGCTTTCCCAACTGCTGGCGACGCTCAGTTCTACCATTGTGATTTCGGAGGCGGGACCGATTGATTCGATTCTGCGAACTGGCTTGCCCGTAAACGGCGCGGCAAATGACCGCCGGGTTGACTGGCTGCGTTGGCTTATCAGTGCTCTCGCGCAGCCGCGACTGGCGAATGAGCGCCAGTTCTTTATCAAGTTCGATTGCTGGAATGTTCTGTATTTTTCCTTGATTCGACGGGCGTTTCCTGACGTGCCCTGGGTCTTCCTTTATCGAGATCCGGTTGAAGTCCTGGTTTCGCAGCTGGCCCATCGTGGGGCCCACGCGATTCCGCACGCCATCAACCCCGAACTCTTTGGTATGGATATCGAAACCGCGACCTCGTTATCGCCTGATGATTACTGCGCCAAAGTTTTGGCGGCCATTTGCCAGGCAGGACTGCAACACAACCAGGACGGCGGGCGGTTGATTAATTACACGCAACTGCCGGAAGTCGGGTGGACTTCTATACTGGATTTCTTTGGTGCCTCAGTGAGCGAATCCGAATTGCGATCCATGCAGGCGGCCGCGCAGTTCGACGCCAAGAATCCGAAGTGGGTTTTCAGTGATGACCGAACCAGGAAGAAGGAGCTGGCAACCGAATCTGTGAGGGCGGCGGCGGAGCGCTGGCTCTATCCGGTTTATGAGGAACTTGAGTCGGCGCGAATGGCAGCCTCGCTTGCTTAGCCGGACAACTGTTCCCGCCGGATATTGAATTAGGTCGCGCGTCGCCACTCCAGTTGGTAATGCGATCCGGTCTCGCCGGTTCGCACCAATCCCAGGCGCTCAAAAAGGCCCACTGCCGCGTTCGAACGCATCACCTGAACGCGAAACGCTCTGCCCGACTTTTCCGCTTCTGCCAGCAGCCTGCCGATCAGATACGTGCCGATGCCCGCGTTGCGATGCTCAGGCAACAGAGCCAGGTCCACCATTCGAATCTCGCGCTCGCCGCGTTCGATCATCAGTTGGCCGACGGGATTACCGGCGCGCAGGACGACTAGCTGTTCCGCGTGCGGATAATCGGTTTTGAAGAAGCGCTCCTGCGCCTCATATTGCTTTGTCAGAAAATCCTCTATCTGTTCCCCGGTCCAATTCAGCTTCGTCAGATCGTCCAGCCGGCTGCTGCAATAAACCGAAAACAGAAACGCGCTATCGTCCGGCGTTGCCGGTCGGAGCTTAATCGGATCGAGATTCAGTGGCATTTTTTTCAACTCGGGCGATGGAAAACTCTTACCGCACGGATTGAGAAACTCTTTGCCCAACCCTTGGCGCGGTCACGCAGACTACTATAGCTATGATTGCCACTCAACAGGCGCTGCTTGAGCGGGGCAGTAGCCCGACCGTAAGGGAGGGCTCCGGTTGAGTTCATGCGAGAGGGAGCCCTCCCTTACGGTCGCGCTACTGCCGCGGTCGCGCAACACACTTCCAGCCAACCCGAAGAGATGCGCGGATTATCGTTTGGTGCAATAATACCGCCGCTTTCCCAATACATTTCGCCATCAACTTCGAGAGGGTTGTAGTTATGAAACGCTTCGCTATCTCCACGGTTATTTTTATGCTCGCGCTCGCGTCCGTCGCAGTCGCCCAGGACAATCGCCGCTTTACCATCGAAGAGCTGATCAAAGTTCGGCGCGTCGGCGATCCACAGGTCTCGCCGAACGGCCGGCGGATAGCCTTCACGATGGGCGAGGTTAACTTTGAGAACAACAAAACCGTCACTCACATCTACGTGATGCAGATCGACGGCAGCGGCCTGAAGCAATTGACCAGTGGCCCAACCTCCGCGAGTTCGCCGCGTTGGTCACCCGAGGGCAAGAGAATCGCATACACCACCGGCGGTCAGGTCTGGGTGATGGAAGACGATGGCGATAATAAAGATCAGGTCACCAAAATCTCGACCGATGCTGCGGGCCCGGTGTGGTCGCCCGATGGCAAATGGATCGCGTTTACTTCCGGAGTCCATCCTGATTGCGCCGACGACGATTGCAATCGCCGTAAAGACGAAGCTGCGGACAAGAGTAAGGTCAAAGCCCATATCACTACACGTCTGCTGTTCCGTCACTGGGACGAATGGCGCGACGTCAAACGCAGCCACGTCTTCGTGGTTTCCAGCAAAGGTGGTGTGGCAAAAGATCTGACTCCCGGAGATTCAGACGCGCCGCCTTATGCAGTTGCCGGCGATACTGACTACGCGTTTTCGCCTGACTCACAAGAGCTCGCGTATCTGCTGAACCCGGACAAAGTCGAAGCGATTTCCACGAACAGCGATGTTTATGTGGTTTCAACTTCCGGCGGGCCAGCTAAAAATATCACGCGCAACAATCGAGGTTACGAAGACAGCCCCATCTACACGAAGGATGGCAAATTCATCATTTATCGTTCGCAAGCGACCGCCGGGTTTGAAGCCGACCGTTGGCGCTTGATGCGTTACGACCGCGCGAACGGAAGGTCGGTGGAGATTAACCGAGGGTTCGATCTACAGGTCGAGGACGTGCTGCTGTCGCCGGATGAAACGTCAATCTATTTCACTGCGCTGGATCGCGGACACTCGCCGATTTTCCGTGTGGCACTTGCAGGAGGCACGCCGCAGAAAATAGTTTCCGGCGTCTTCGCCAGCAATCTGCAGGTAACGCCGGATGGACGATCCCTGGTTTTCGTGAGCAGCTCGATGGCCATGCCCGCGGAAATATTTCGAGTAAACGCAGATGGTAGCGGCCTGACCAATTTGACGAATGCAAACCGCGACATGATGGCGCGCTTCGGACTGCGCAATGCCGAAGAAGTGGAATGGACCGGCGCGCTGGGAAAGAAGATTCATGGTTTTGTCGTCAAGCCCACGGACTTCGATCCCAACAAGAAGTATCCCCTGGCAGTCATCATTCACGGTGGGCCGCAGAGCGCGTTCAATGATAGTTGGGGCTATCGCTGGAACCCGCAGGTGTTCGCGAATAACGGGTACGTCGCTTTTCTCCCTAACCCGCGGGGATCGGTTGGCTATGGCCAGCAGTTTGTAAATGAGATCAGCGGCGATTGGGGCGGCAAAGCTTACACCGACATCATGAATGGCGTGGCGGACGTCATTCGCCGCAATTCGTTCATTGATCGGAATCGCATCGGCGCCGCCGGCGCCAGCTACGGCGGCTACATGATCAATTGGATCGAGGGCCACAACAACGATCCACGGTTCCGCTTCAAGGTGCTGGTCTCGCACGACGGCGTCTATAACCTTGAAAGCATGTACGGCGCGACCGAAGAACTTTGGTTCACCGACTGGGAGTTCAAAGGAACTCCCTGGAGCAATCCGGCGATGTACCAACGCTGGTCGCCAAGTAACTTCGTAAAGAACTTCAAGACGCCAATTCTCGTAATTCACAGCGAGTTGGATTATCGCGTGCCGTTTGGCGAAGGACTGCAACTGTTCACCGCGGCGCAACGCATGGGCGTCGATTCAAAACTCCTGGTGTTTCCCGACGAAGGCCATTGGGTGCTTAAGCCGCAGAATTCGCAGCTCTGGTATCACACTGTCCTGGATTGGCTCGACAAGTATTTGAAGTAGCACAGACATTCCTGTGTGTTCCTTTGAATCAGAGAGAAGAATGGAGGCTGGCAAATGGCAATGCCGGGTTGGGCCAAAGCTTTAATCATCGTCGCGATCTCGTTGGTGCTGCTGGTCATTGGAATCGTCGGCGCCGGCGCTATTTGGTGGTCGAAGAATAAGGACACGTTGATCGCCAAAGGCAAGGCCACGATCGAAGAAGGCAAAGAAGCCGGTCGTACTTCTGACAACCAAGGCTGCGTGGACAAAGCGATCGCACGTTATAAGCCGGAGCGTGGCTTGATGAGCGCCATTGGAAACAGCATCTTCATGCAGACCTGTTTGCAGGGCAGCCGGCCCACTCCTGGTTTCTGCGACGACGTGCCCAGCGCGACCTCCTTCCGGGAATCTGCCAAATGGACCATCGAACAATGCGCGCGCGTGGATCTTTCCGGAGATAAGTTTTGCCAGCAACTTTTCCAGCCGGTGCAGAAGTTTTGTGAGGAGCGGGGCGGAAGATCAGAAAGTGACGAACCGGGCGGTAAGAATTAAGTTTGGGCAGCGAAGACGATCTGCAGATTAGATTTCACGATTCCAAGCCGCCTACGAAGCCCGCGCAGCGGGCGGACATACCCGTAGCCCACAGTGCAAGCTGTGGGTAAAAACTTAATCAACGTGGCGAGCCCCGCAAGGGGCGTCATAAATTTCCCCAATCATTTATTTCGCCCGCGTTGCGGGCTTACTCACGATTAACCATCGTGAACCCACGGCTGGCGCCGTGGGCTACGGTTATCGCCGCCCGCTGCGCGGGCTTCGGACCCAAACCAACCGACCACGCATACACTTCATGACGATCGATCGCCTGGCAATTCGCAACCACCCCGGCGGCTTGCCGCTGATGCATCAGAACTGGGGCAAGCTCCTCTTCATGCACTGGCGCATCGATGAACAATTACTTCGCCCACTAATTCCTGACACACTGCAAATTGATACGTACGACGGCTCAGCGTGGATTGCCGTCACGCCGTTCACAATGTGGGGCATTCGCGCTTCGTTCCTGCCGCCGATTCCAGGGACCAGCGCCTTTCACGAAATGAATGTCCGCACTTACGTCCACTATGACGGCGTGCCCGGAGTCTGGTTCTTTTCGCTTGATGCGACGAATACTTTGGCGGTGTGGGCGGCGCGGATGGCTTATCATCTGCCGTACTTCAGCGCCGAAATGGATTTGCAGCAGACGGGAAATGCGATCGAGTATTCCTCGCAGCGAATCGATTCCCCCGCCGGGCTGCAAGCGAGATGGATCATCGGCGAGGCGATGCCGGAATCACAGCCGGAAAGCCTGGAGTTCTTTTTGACGGAGCGTTACTGCCTCTACTCCGCGCATGAAGCGAAACTCTACCGGGCGCGCATTTTTCACGATCCCTGGCCGCTACAAACCGCGACCCTCGTATCACTTGAATCAACCATGATCGAGACCGCCGGCCTGCCTACGCCAAAAGGCGATCCGTTGCTGCACTACGCCGAAGAGATCGCCATTGACATCTGGCCCCTGGAAACACTGTAGGGCGGCACTCCGTGGCCGCCCCCTTTTTTCCTACTCGAACCTCGGATGCATCGATCGACAAAAGAAGGGGGCGACGGAGTGCCGCCCCTACAATTCACTCCGCGCGCTCGAGCGGCGGCATCACGGCGCTAAAGTCTTCCGCAAAACGATGCGCGTAACCGTCGAGCAGTTCCGTTACTCGCTCAAGCTTTTTCGCCTGTACGATCAGTCCGGCATGATGTTTTTTCTTCACGCGATAAACGATTTCCTTGTCGTCGTAGGCGGAAGTGTCCGGCGCTTCCTGGCGCGCGAGCGAAAGAACAATGCCGGCATAGTGACGGCGCGGCTGGCGCGGACTCTTATCCGAATTCTCTGCGCGCGGGGCGCCAACTTCCATCCGGGCCCACTCGCGCCAGAGGTTCAGTCCGGAAGCGGCCTCCAGTACATCGGCAATATAGGCGCCGCCGACGCGCGCAGCGATTTCGAGGAAATAGAAACGGCCATTCGCATTGCTCTTGATGAATTCCGCGTGCGTCGCGCCCGTTTGCAAGCCGAGCACCTTGATCAGTTTGCGGTTCGCTTCCAACAATTTCTTTTGGTCGTCTGAACCGTACTCAATCGTGTGCGAGACATAAGCGCCGCCCAGGTGCGCCACCTCCATCGGCGGCCGGCCATAACGATTGACTCCCGCGAAACGCACTTTGCCTTCATCAACGATCGAATCCACATGAAAAACTTCGCCGGGAATAAACTGCGCCAGCAAATGATAAGAGGCCCGCTCCCGCAGAATCGGGCGCTCGTTCATTTCGTCAACGCTGCTCCAGACTTCCTCCGGGGTTGCGACTTTCCGAATACCGATTGCCGAAACGTCGGAACGGGGTTTGATGATCCAGGGCGGCGGCACCCAATTCATGAATTCCGATATCTCCTCCGGGTTGATGAGCGGCACAAAGTCCGGCACGTTGATGCGTGCGGCCCGCGCCCCAAGCGCCATTGCCAGCTTGTCACGAAAAGTCTTAGCCGTAGCGCTGGTCATTCCCGGCAAGCGAAAGTGCTCGCGCAACAGCGCCGCAGTGATCACGTCAAACTCTTCGAGCGCTACGACGCGATCGATCTTAGTCTGCCGCGAAAGATGGGCCGCGTAATCGATGAAGATTTCGGTACCCGCGTCGTTTGGCAGGGCCACCAGGTCTTCAAGACTTTCGCGCGGCCAGTCCTCGCCCAACATCTTTTCTTTGGTGACCAGAAAAACGCGACTGCCGTGCGCCTGGCACTCGCGCAGAAAGTCGCCGCCTTTGAAGTAGGTGGCGAGGCAAAGAATATTCAGGGGTGTGGGCTGAGATGCAGTCATGGCAACGGGTCGAAGGCGCCGGCTGCTGTAACGCAAACTGTTAGTTTGCGGTCCGGGCCGGAAACGAAATCGCAAACTAACAGTTTGCGTTACTCCTAAACCATAAAAACGTCAGCGACTATAAACCTTTTCCTGATGGCCGGTCACCTGATAAGGTAGGCGCTCCAAAACATGACACCGATTTCTGTCTGTGAATTTCCCAATACAGCACAGGCTTGAGCCTGCTACTAAAACCTATGATTTTTCGTGGCCCCTATCCCGAAGTAACCATTCCCGAGGTGTCGCTAACCGAATTTGTACTTGCGAATGCCGCCGAGGTTCGCGACAAGCCGGCGCTAATTGAAGGCCCAACTGGCCGCGTGATTACCTTCGCGCAGTTTGCCGAATCAGTGCGGCGCGTGGCTGCGGGGCTCGCGCAACGCGGTTTCAAAAAGGGTGACGTGTTCGGCATTCTCAGTCCGAACCTGCCTGAATATGCGATCGCCTTTCACGCCGTAGCGATCCTCGGTGGAATTAACACGACCATCAATCCGCTCTACACGGCGGAAGAAGTCGGGCATCAGTTAAAAGACGCGGGCGCGAAACTGCTGGTCACAATTCCACAGTTCGTTGAGAAAGCGCGCGAGGCGGCCCAACACGCAAACATCGAAGAGCTATTCGTGTTTGGCGAAGCCGAAGGCGTCACTCCCTTTGCGTCGCTCCTGAACAGCGAAGGCGAACCGCCGCACGTCGAAATCAATCCGCGTGAGGACCTGGTAGCTTTGCCTTACTCCAGCGGCACGACCGGCCTGGCAAAAGGCGTGATGCTCACCCACCACAATCTGGTCTCGAACCTCTGCCAGATGGACGGGCTCGATTACTTTGCACGTAACGATACGTTGATCGCGGTGCTGCCCCTTTTTCACATCTATGGCCTGGTGGTGATTCTTAACATGGGATTGCGGATGGGAGCGACGGTGGTCACTATGCCGCGTTTCGATCTCGAGCAGTTCCTGGAAATCATGCAGAAGTACAACGTGACGTTGGCCCATCTCGTGCCGCCAATCGTGCTGGCGTTAACAAAATGTCCGGGGGTCGATGACTACGATCTGTCGAAGCTGAAGACAATTTTTTCGGGCGCCGCGCCTCTCGGCGACAAAATCTCAAGTGCGTGCCGCGACCGTTTGCAGTGCAGCATTCGCCAGGGCTATGGCATGACTGAAACCAGTCCCGTAACGCACAGCACGCCCGCCGGTGACGATAATGTAAAACTCGGATCGGTGGGACCGCCCGCGCCAAACACGGAATGCAAAGTCGTGCATCCGGAAACCGGAGTGGAGTTGGGAATTAACGAAGAGGGCGAGATTTGCGTCCGCGGGCCACAGATTATGAAGGGCTATTTGAATAAGCCTGAAGCGACGGTACACACGATCGATGCCGACCTTTGGTTGCATACCGGCGACATCGGTTACGCCGACCAAGACGGCCACTTCTTCATCGTCGACCGCGTTAAAGAGCTGATCAAATACAAAGGGTTCCAAGTTGCGCCTGCTGAACTCGAAGGCCTGCTGCTCTCTCATCCGGCGATTGCCGATGCCGCCGTCATCCCCATTCCGGATGACGAAGCGGGCGAACTGCCGAAAGCCTTCATCGTGCTCAAGGGAGAAGCCACCGCCGAAGAAATCATGGACTTCGTCGAAGAACACGTCGCCCCGCATAAGAAAATTCGCGAAGTGGAGTTTATCGATAAGATTCCCAAATCGCTTTCTGGGAAAATTCTGCGGCGGGTTTTGAAAGAGCGACGCACCTGAGGTGATTATGAAGCCTCGCCGCAGTCTCAGCCCTCTCCCCGACCCTCTCCCAAAGGGAGAGGGAGATAGGACAGTGTCAGATCATGTGCGTACTACGCCCTCTCCCCAGCCCTCTCCCAGGGGGAGAGGGAGAATCTTTAGAACGTATCGCGGCGGCTATCAGTTTGCAGGCTTGGTGGAGCGAGCGCGTGAACTGCGGCAGAAGCAGACCCCTGCCGAGGCTCTGCTTTGGGAACTGCTGCGAAATCGTCAACTGCTGGGATTCAAATTCAGACGGCAGCATCAATTCGGTGACTACATTGCTGATTTTTACTGTCACGAGGCCAAGCTGGTGGTTGAGTGTGACGGTTCGGCGCATGATTCCAATGAAGCCTGGCATCATGATCAAAACCGTGATGCTTACCTAATTGCTCAAGGGTTGCGCGTAATGCGATTCACTAATTATCGGATTTTGAATGAAACCGCTGCCGTGCTGGATGAATCGCCAACTATCTTCATTGATATGAGAAATCCGAAGTTCACCCACAGCTATGTTCTTTACTAGTCCTCCCTTCTCCCTTGGGAGAAGGGTCGGGGAAGAGGGTCTGAGCTCGAACTCTATGTCGGGAATGATCGTCTCCCCTCTCCCTTGGGAGAGGGGCCGGGGGGAGAGGGTGCAAAGCATGAAACGAACGCTGGCCCGCATCGATGCCGTTCATCAGAAACTACTCGACACCATCACGCCGATCAATCCGGAATCATTCTCGCAACGTCCCGCCAAGGATGAATGGAGCGTTGCGGAAATCGTCCAGCACCTGGCCCTCGTTGAAGAGCGTGTCATTCAGGATCTGGAAAAGGCAATCGCTAAAGATCCGCAACGCGCCGGTTTCTTCAAGCGGCTGATCCCGACTTCGATCGTGGCTTCACGCCTGGTTCGCGTTAAATCTCCCAAGGCCGTCAGACCCGTGGCAGTTTTAGATAAAGAGAACACTCTCGAGAGTTTCCAAAAGGCGCGAAACTCTCTAAAAACGTTCTGTGCCGCGCACGACAAGCATCGTCTGCGAAACCTTGTTTTCAAACATCCTTTTCTGGGAAACATCGACGGGGTGGCCACCATTTCTTTCGTCGGTTATCACGAGCAGCGCCATTACAAACAGATTTGCGAGGTCTTAAGAAAGATAAAGACTATGCAAGCCGCGGACAAGTTCTCCCGGGATACAAAGTGAATCTGAGGATTGCGCCCTCTTCAAACCCTGCCAGACCACGCCAACCTCACAACTGCGGAAAAGCCTCTTAATTAGAGGTTTGTCTATTACATCGCCCGGTCAAAAAAATCCGTTTCGCTGTGAAAGGAGTTGGTGTGCCAAAAACCTACAAAACTCATCTGCTAATCCTTGCTTCGCTAGTCGCATTCCTGATCTTTCCCACCGAGGCAAAGGCGGATGTCGTTCAGCTTACCCTCACCAATAGCAGCTATGATATGAGCACCGGCTCATTCACGCTGATTGGATTTTTTACAAATTCGGGAAGCGCCACATTCACGGCCAACCGATGGGATATGTCATTCACGCCGGACATCGGACCGCTATCCATTAGTGCAAATACGGCGGCGCCAAATTGCTGTCCCTATACCCTGCCGGTTCCAGGGATGTCCGATTCCGCAGTCCTGCCGCTGTTGAACGTTTCGCTGTTGGGCCCACCCGCCTCCGGCGCGGGCACGTATTTCGGCACTCTCACCTTCTCAGGATTTGATTCAAATGGCGTTGCTATCACTACTGCGCCAGTTCGATTCAGTGTGAACGTTCCTGTTCCTGAGCCTGCAACCATATTGTTGTTAGGCAGCGGGCTAATCGCGGTGGGCTCTTCTCTCCGCAAACGGCTGAACCGGTCAAGGTTGAGCACCTGATCCGGCTTGCTCGATCTCCCTTCCGCGATCCGTAACGCAGCCACGTGGGCTCAAATCCCGGCTTGCTCCACTTTGTCGGCCACATCGTTGCGGACGCGCCAATAGTCTTGGCTGGCCGCGGCAACTCGCATCCATACGTCAGTCAAGGCGCGATCTCACGCCGGGACAAAAATCGCACACTGCGACAGATTCGCTTCGGTCTCACTTGACGCTGCTTCGCCCTCAGACTATCTTCGCTCGCGATTAACAATTCGTTCGTTGGAGCATCACTTAATGCCTGCCCAGTCTGTTGCTACTACTGCGCCCGCGTGGGCCATCCCTGACTACCTCGAGATAGAGAACGACCGGCTGGCTATCAACGGTGCCGATGCTGTCTCCTTAATTGAACAATACGATTCGCCGCTGTTTGTTTTTTCCGAACCGCGCATTCGCGCGAACATCGATCGCCTGCAGCGCGCGGCTGCCGCGGTGGAACGCCCGATCAAGTTCTGCTACGCCTCCAAAGCCAACTCCAATATGTCGATTCTGAAAGCGGTGCTCGATGCCGGCATCGATCTTGAGGTGAACAGTGGCGGCGAACTGTTCAAGGCGCTGCGAATTGGTTTTCGTCCCGATCAGATTATCTTTAACGGCACCAGCAAGTCGGACGGCGAGATCGACGACGCGGTGCGCGCCGGTATTTATTCCATCAACGTCGATTCAATTTACGAGATCGAGCTGGTCGAAGAATCCGTGCGGCGCCTGCGGCGCGAGGACGCAAACATTCCGCCGGCGCGTGTGGCTTTGCGACTGGTTCCGGAAATTGGCACTCGCTCGCACCTCGGCTTGCAAACGGCGTTACTGACTTCCAAGTTCGGAATTTCGTCTTCGGATGTTCTGCCGGCGTTTCGGCGCGGCTTGCAGCATCCGGATCTGCTGCACGTGTGCGGGATACACATACACGTCGGCTCGCAAACGCCCGACGTCGAGCCGTTCGCCGCGGCCTTCAAAAGCATGTGGGAACATCTGGTGGCGATTCAACGCGAAACGGGCCACACTCTGGAACACATCAACCTGGGCGGCGGCATTCCGGTGAACTACCTGCGCGATCGTTCGCAGGCCGACCAACTGCCGGAGCACGAACGTGAAATGCTCGGCGCCGATTTGGAACCGTCTGCGGTGCTGAAAGAGGCGCTGCGCATTGCGCGCGAATCCGCGCGCGAAGCCGACGCGGAACATCTGCTGGACCAGATAACCATCTTGCTCGAACCAGGCCGCAGCGTCATCTCTGATGCCGGCACTGTGCTGACGACGGTGCGAAACATCAAGCGCCGGCCGGAAACCGGCGACGTGTGGCTTTTGACGGACGCCGGATACAACCTGCTGCTGTCGATGAACAATTACAAGTGGTACTACCATTTGATCTCGGCCAGTTGCCCGAGCGTCCCGCACGATGCTGAATACAAAGTGGCGGGCCCGCTCTGTGATTCCGGCGATGTGTATTTTGATATTGAGCGCGAAGGCCGCTTGCCGGATTACCGCCGTTTGCCGCAGGACGTGAAACCCGGTGACGTGCTGGCATTGCTGAATGCCGGCGCGTATTCGCTCGCGCAAATGTTTCCCTATAACGGGCGGCCGCTCCCGGCAGCGGTAATAGTGCGCGGGAACGGCCAGGCGGATTTGATAAGGCGAAGGGATACGTATGAAGATTTGTTGACCAATGATGTTTGGTAAACCTGGGACGGAGTTGCGAGTTTCGAGTTTCGGGTTTCGAGTTCTGCGAACCGAAACCGGGCCTTGAATACCTCAAAGGTTGAAACCCGCTCTCTTCAGCTCAAAATAGTCTTCGCTGTCTTATGAACTCGAAACTCGAAACTCGAAACTCGAAACTTGGCAATACCGAACTCGTTCGCGGCTTAAGTCTCGTCGCCGCGGTTTCCGTCGTGGTGGGCAATGTGATCGGCACGGGCGTGTTTTTAAAAGCCCGCGTCATGACTTGCAACGTTGGGACGCCGGGTCGCGTTCTGGGTGTTTACCTGGTTGCGGGATTGCTCTCATTGGCCGGCGCGCTGACTTATGCGGAGCTCGCGGCGATGATGCCAAAAGCGGGCGGCGAATATGTGTTCATGCGCGAAGCCTATGGCCGGCCCTGGGCTTTTCTGTATGGCTGGATGTCTTTCTTTATCGGGAAGGCCGGATCACAAGCGGCGCTCGGCGTGCAGTTTGCGCTGTTCCTGAACATCATGATTGGCGGCAAACTGGGCGGTGACTATTTCTCCACCACCGTCTGGGGGCACCCGATTCCGTTTGGCAATCTGCAATTGATTGCCCTCTTCTCAATCATAATTGTCACCGCGATCAATTGCGCCGCCGTAAAGTTCAGTGGACTGGTAGCTGCGATCCTTTCAGGCATTAAGGTCGGACTGGTGTTGCTGGTAGGCATCGGCGCGTTCCTGCTCGCGCGCAACGCGGACTGGGCCCACCTGGTGGCGCAGAACTCCGGCGGCGCCTGCGAAGGCGTTGCGGACGCCGCGCGTTATGGCTTCGGTGGGTTGATGGCTGCGATGCTGGGTGCCCTGTGGGCTTACGACGGGTGGAACAATGTCACTCTCGTCGCCGGCGAAGTGCAGAATCCCAAACGCAACCTGCCCCGGGCTTTGATTGGCGGCACGTTGCTGATCATGGGACTTTACCTTTTTGTGAACCTCGCCTATTTCTACGCTCTCTCGCCGACAGAAATCGCAAACGTTTCGAAAGCTTCGTCAGTTGCAACCGAAGTCGCGCGCACTTTCCTGGGCCCGCTCGCGATCAGTCTGATCGCCGCCGCGCTTTTATCATCCACCTTCGGCACGCTGCATACTTCGATTCTGACCGGCGCGCGAGTTCCCTACGCCATGGCGCGGGATCGTTTGTTCCTTAAGAGCCTGTCCCGCGTTTCATCGCGCAGCCATGTTCCCACCGGCGCGCTGGTTATTCAGGCAGTATGGGCCTGTATTCTGGTCATTGCATTCTCGTCGTCGTTTGACACGTTGACTGACTATGCGATCTTCGGCCTGTGGATTTTCTACGGGCTGGTGACTGCGTCGGTCTTTATTCTGCGACGAAAAATGCCGGACGCCGAACGGCCTTATCGCGCGTGGGGTTATCCTGTCGTGCCGGTCCTCTTTCTGCTGGTTACGGCGCTCCTCCTGGGATCAACTTTGTGGGCTGTACGCGATGACGCAGTTACCGGTGCCGGCTTGCTGCTGCACGGCCACTTGATTACCGGTTTCAAAACCATTGCCCGCAATCCGCCACTTGCCGGGTTAGGACTGATCCTCCTCGGCTTCCCTTTCTATTGGATTTGGTCACGAATTCAGCCACCGCCTTTTGAAGATAGCGCGCCCGATAAGGTATCGTAGCTGCGATGCCTCAATTAATAAGCGAACGACGCATTGCGCCGCGTTATCAGGCGAAGCTGGATGCAAAACTGCTCTTCAAAGCTTCTCCCAAGGCCACGCCGATCACGCTCCGGACGATCGGCGACGGTCTGCGTATGATCGGTTCCACTCATAATCTTAGTGAAACCGGAGTGGGCCTGGTGGTGTCGGCCCGCAACATCAATCGCTACGTGACCAGCCCGGAATTTATCGTGCTCCTCGAACTAATGCTGCCGGACGGTCCCATAACCTTTACGGTCAGTCCGACGCGACATGAGCGATTCACGGTGGGTAAATCCGCCAACGCGTATTTCATTGGCGCGAAGATTGTCGACATCAGCGACGACGCGAAAGCAAGTCTCGTGGCTTACTTAAAAACTCTAGATTCAGAACGTTGATGGAACTTACCCTAGCCATAACCGGGGCTTCCGGAACGATCTATGCGCAACGCACGCTGATACACCTCGCCGCCAGCGGAGTGGTTGAGCGGATCAACTTGATCGCGTCCACGTCCGCGGACACAGTGGCGCGAGTCGAACTCGGCTTTGCCCTGGGCGAAGCAAGCGACGGCTCGTTGAATGAGTGGCTGGGACTGCCGGCAGAATCAAAAATCGTGCGACGGCACCGTCTGGACAATCTGGCAGCAACGCCTTCGTCGGGTTCACATCCACAGGACGGAATGATCATTGTTCCCTGTTCAATGGGAACTCTTGGGGCGATTGCGTCGGGAGCGGGAACAAATCTGATACATCGCGCGGCCGATGTGACTTTGAAGGAGGGCCGCAAGCTCGTGGTCGTACCGCGCGAAACGCCGTACAACGCAATTCATTTGGAAAACATGCTGCGGCTCTCACGTGCCGGCGCGAACATCCTGCCGGCGAGTCCGGGTTTTTATCACCGGCCGCAGACGATTACGGCACTTGTTGACCATTTGTGCTTTCGTATCCTGGATCAGTTTGGCATTCCGCATTCCAATGCGTCGCGCTGGACTGGAGCAGCACCGCCTGCGGTAACGGGCGGCGCTGACGGAACACTGAGCGAGGACTGAGGAGTACAGGTGAGTAAGGTTCGAATCCGCAATCCGCAATCTGCAATCCCCAATCGGCCGATTGTTCGCAACATTCGCACGACGCTCGAAATGATCAAAATCGAGCACACGCTCTTTGCGCTGCCGTTTGCTTTTCTGGGTGCGGTGCTGGCGGCGCGCGGCGTCCCGACGTTACGCCAGCTTTTATGGATCGCGGTCGCAATGGTCGGAGCCCGCTCAGCCGCCATGGCTTTCAATCGCATCGCCGACAAGGACTACGATGCGCGCAACCCGCGCACAAAAATGCGAGCTATCCCCAGCGGAACGCTGTCTACCGGTTTCGTGTGGATCTTTATCGTCGTGTCCGCGGCGATTTTCATTTTTGCCGCAGCGATGCTGAATAAACTGACGTTGATACTTTCCCCCGTCGCCCTGGCCAGCGTGCTGCTCTACTCCTACACCAAACGTTGGACCACGCTGTCGCACATTGTGCTGGGATGGTGCCTGTCGATTGCGCCGACGGGCGCATGGATCGCAGTCCGCGGCTCGCTGGACAGTGTCGAACCTTTGCTGATTTCGCTCGTGGTTCTTTTATGGACCGCGGGTTTTGACGTGCTCTATGCCTGTCAGGACTGCGAATTCGATCGGCGCGAGGGTTTGCATTCCGTGCCCGCTCGCCTGGGTGTGGCGCGTTCGCTCTGGATCGCGCGGTTGTTGCACGCGGGAGCCTTTGCGGCATTGATTGCGTTATACTTTGTCACGCACCTCGGGTTCATTGCTGTCGCCGGAGTAGCCGCCACCGGCGCGCTCCTGATTTACCAGCACACCCTCGTGCGGGCCGATGATTTGAGTCGTTTGAACGCGGCATTCTTTACGACCAACGCTTTCGTCAGCGTGATCCTGTTCGCCAGTTTCGGGGCCGCCACTTTATTGAGTCGCTGAGGCAATACGATTTTTATGTTCCTATCGCATGACGAACAACTGAACCATATCGCCGTGAAAGTCGCCGCCGGCGAGCGATTATCGTTTGAAGAAGGGGTCGCCCTTTTCGCGACCGACGATCTGAACGCGCTGGGCAAACTAGCTGATTCGGTGCGCCGCCGCCGGCACGGGCGTGCCACTTACTTCAACGTCAACCGGCACCTGAATCCGACTAACGTCTGCTACGTTGACTGTAAGTTCTGCGGCTTCTATCGCACACCGCGGCAACCCGACGCGTACACGCACAACATCCAGGATTCGCTAAAGCTGGCCGGCGAGGCAGTCGCCGAAGGAGCGACCGAACTCCATATCACCGGCGGCTTGAACACGAAATTGCCGTTTAGTTACTTCACCGATCTGCTGTCGGCGCTGCGCAATCAATATCCACAATTGCACCTGAAAGCGTTTACGATGGTGGAACTGGATCACTTTGCGCGCTTCTACAAAATGACGGATGAAGACGTCCTGACACAGCTCATCGAAGCAGGTCTGGGTTCGTGCCCGGGCGGCGGGGCAGAAATCTTTCGCGAGCCAACCCGGTCCATGATTTGCGCTCACAAGTGCGAAGCCGAGCGCTGGTTGTCATTGGCGGGGAAAGTGCACGCAGCCGGCCTGAAGACCAACGCCACCATGCTGTACGGCCATATTGAATCGGTCGAGGACCGGGTGGACCACATGGTGCGACTGCGGGAACAGCAGGACAAATCAGGCGGTTTCCAATGTTTTATTCCCCTCGCGTTTTATCCGGAGAAGACTCAATTGGCGCACCTGCCCGGCCCCTCCGGCATTGATTCATTAAAGACAATCGCCGTCTCGCGCCTGATGCTGGACAACTTTGCACACATCAAAGCGTACTGGGTGATGCTCGGCAAACATCTGGCCCAAGTGGCGCTACACTACGGCGCTAACGACATTGACGGAACCATTACGCAGGGTGGCGAATTGACGGAGAGTTACTCCGTGGAAACTAATAATGAGGTCCGCATGACTCACGCGGAACTGATCGGACTAATCGAAGAGGCCGGGTTTGAAGCTGTGGAACGCGACACCGTATACAACCGGGTCGAACGCGCAGCTACTATCGGCTGACAATCCAGCGGGACAGCAGCGGCGACGAGGCAGGAAATCGTGACGCATCGAACCACTGCCTTTCTTTACTAACTAATATGCTTGAAACAACTACACCAACAACTATCAGCGTCGCGCATTCACCAGATTCGGACGACGCCTTCATGTTCTACGCTCTGGCAACTAACAAGCTTGAGACCGGCGATTTTGAATTCACGCATGTCCTGAAAGACATTCAGACGTTGAATGAGGAAGCGAAAAAGGGCACCTACGACGTAACCGCGATCAGCTTTCATGCTTATGCCTACATCGCCGACACTTACGCCCTGCTGCCGCATGGTGCTTCGATCGGCGACAACTATGGACCAATCGTAGTTTCCCGCGAGCCGCTCAACGCGGCGGACTTGTCCCGAGCGACGGTTGCCGTTCCCGGCACTCTGACCAGCGCGTTTCTCGCGTTGCGCATCTTCAATCCTGACTTTCAATATGAAGTCGTACCCTTCGATCAGATTATTGAAGCAGTGACTGAGGGCCAATGTGACGCCGGCCTGCTGATTCATGAGGGCCAACTCTTCTACCAGGATAAGGGTCTGCAGAAGGTCCTCGATTTGGGAGAGTGGTGGTTCGAGAGGACTGGCTTGCCACTCCCGATGGGTGGCAACGCCATCCGCCGCGAACTGGGCCCGGACACGATGCGCGAGGTTTCGAAACTGCTACGCGAAAGCATCCGCTACTCGTTGGACAATCGCGAAGACGCGTTGCAATACGCAATGCAGTTCGCGCGCGACATGGATCCCGCCCTCGCCGACCGTTTTGTTTCGATGTGGGTCAACGAACTTACTCTGGATTACACGGATCGAGGTCGCCAAGCAGTGCAACGGCTATTGCAGGAGGGCTTCGAGCGCGGAATAATTCCCCATCGCGTCGACGTTGAATTTGTGGATTAGTGCTGGAAAGAATTTTTTGCGGGCGCCGGCCGATGAGAAGCCGGCGACTTGCAATTTACCATTCAGCTACATCGCGAGTTGCCGATGGTGCCAGGGCGAGATATCAAACTTCCACTCACAGTGATCTAAGAAAACGCGCAACGGCTGAAAGCTCAGCCCAGAAAGAGCCTTCAACCGCTGCGCTCCATATCGGCTAGAATTGCGTCCACACAAGCTTCCCACCAAGCCTGGTACAGAGTAGCTCCCATGCAGCAGTGAGCAGGGCGGTTGTTTCCAACCGTGCTGACTTACTGTAGTAATGCACCGGGTAGGTCGACTCCGAATAGCCGACGTGAGGATTGCATCCAATCCCATTAAGTTTTCAATTAGCGCTTCTGGTTCTGAGCGGCGCGCTCAAACTCTAAACCGGCGTGAAAGCCCCTTAGCGGGGGCACCGAAGATCCATAACTGCTAACGTGGCGTATCTTACATTACTTAACAGGATTCTTGCAAGGAAAATCTAGAAGACTGAGAAAGTGGCGTTATTACAAGGATTTGCGGGCCAAACTGAGCGGAGAGATGCAACCGCACCGAGTTGATCCTGTGGTGGGCCCGAGCCCGAGGCGACAGATTTGGCAACAAAGCTCCGGCGTGTTGCATCTGACACGCTGCTGCCGGATATTGATTGCACAATTCAGCGAGAGGTGAATATGAGACCCATCGTCAGAGCGACCTTGCTCTCTTTGTTGTTTACATTAGTCGTTGGCTATTCGCGGCCGGCGGCGGCCCAGAATGCTGCCGGGCCGAGCGGCGCAATGAGCCAGGCTGAAGTCGATCGGATCGTGCAAGCCTTCACGAACAAAGAAACCCACTTCCGCAAAGCACTGCTTGAATACGCATTCAAGCGCGATGCCCTAATTCAGGAGTTAGGTATGGGCGGACAGGTAATCGGCGAATACCACCGCGTCTCGCATTTCACCTTTGACGATTCGGGCAACCGCTTCGAAAAAATTGACTACATGCCCATCGCTTCTTTTGAAGGCGTAACTCAGGAGGACATCGAAGATCTCGGCGGCGTGAATCCGTTTGCCGTGAGCGCGGCCCAGGCGCCACTCTATAATTTCAAGTACGTCGGCAAAGAGCGCATCGACGAACTCGACCTCTATGTTTTTGATGTCTCGCCGAAGGTGATTCCCGATCCCAAGAAAACAAAAGAGCGCTATTTTCTGGGCCGGGTCTGGATCGACGATCAGGATTTGCAGATTGTGAAGTCAAAGGGCAAAGGCGTTCCGGAGACCAAGAAGAACAAGTTCCCCGTCGTCGAAACCTACCGCGAACAAATCGACGGCAAGTTTTGGTTCCCCACCTATTCCTACGCGGATGAAGAACTGGTTTTCGACAATGGAGATATTTTGCGCCTGCGAGTACGCATCAAGTATACGGATTACCAGCGCGCCAGCGGAAAATTGCGGGTGGTTGATGTTGAGGGCGAAGCTCCGGAGACTAAACCTAAACCGGCACCGACGCCGCAAAAGCCAAAACCATAAGCCGTCAATGCAGCGCGCCTGGCGAATTCACTTTGCCGGCGCACTGCTGGGCTTTCGCGGAGTCAGCTCTTTCACTCCCAATTCATCGGCGATCGTGCTCTGAACGGTCGCGATCAACTCATTGACTTCCTTATCGGTCGTGATTCCATTGGTGCGAACTGGCGGCATCATTACGACTTCGATAGTTCCCGGCCACGCCTCGCCGGTTCCCTTGCCCATTAAGACGTCTGTGTTTTTGATTGCCACCGGCACAATTGGGACGCCGGCGTCTCGCGCCATGTAAAACGCGCCCTTTTTGAACGGCAGCATCTGTCCGGGGAAAGCCCGCGTGCCTTCTGCAAACACGCCGAAAGAAACTCCCGACTGAATTCGTTTCGTAGCCGCCTGCATGGTTTGCACGGCCCGCTCGCGGTTGGTGCGATCAATCGCCATCACATTCACATAGCCCATTCCATAACCAAGCAGCGGGACTTTGAGTAGTTCCTTTTTCGCGATTAGACCGATGCGCCGGCCCACGTATTGGAAGAGCGTTGCGGTGTCGAGATATGAACGATGGTTGGATATGAACACGTAGGTCTGGCGGGAATCGAGCAGCTCCAGACCCCGCACCTTGATTCTCATGCCGCTCAGGCGCAACCAGTTTCGCGCGCCAAATAAGGCCCAGGGATAAACCCACTCGCGGCGGTTGGCCAGTCCTGCCACCAGCAGTACGGGCGGCGCAAAGATCAGCAGCAGTACCGCGGCCACAACCATCGACCACCAGAAAAACAAACGCCCCAGGAAATGAGAACGGCGGCCTGTGCTAGACTCCGGCTCGCATAATGTTTCGGTCGCAGTTTGCTCGATCATATTCGTCGCAGGACTTTCTTTCGCATGGACCATTCGCCGCTCCGCAGTATTAACCCAGGCCGAATAAGAAGGATTCAGGCGCGCATCGTCAACATCGCGCAGCGGTTTGCGATCATCATCGTGGTGCTGCTACTGGCCTCATCTGCGGGAGCCCAGCAGTCGCGCTCCGCCGCAGCTCCCTCACCGCGTTCCGTACTGGGCTTTTTTCCCGGTGACGATCGGACCATTGCTGACTGGCGCCAGATTAGCGATTACTTCGCGCGACTCGATCGCTCGAGCGATCGCGTTGTGGTTCAGACGATTGGCAAAACAACTTTGCAGCGTCCCATGATTGTCGCGTTCATTAGCGCGCCAGAGAATATACGCGATCTGGCAAAGTACAAAGACATTCAGGCCCGTCTGGCGGACCCGCGGCGTATAAGCAACTCGAACGAGCGCGATTTGCTGATTTCCCAGGGTAAAGCGGTAGTCGTTATTTCGTGTTCAATTCATTCCACCGAGATTGTGGCGTCGCAGATGTCGATGCAGCTCGCGTATGAACTGGCCCACGGGAACGATCCGGAAACGATTGAGATACTGCGAAACACGATTCTGATCCTCGTTCCATCCGCAAATCCTGACGGCGTGGACGTCGTCGCCGACTGGTACCGCAAAACTCTGGGCACGCCGAAAGAAGGCAGCGAACCGCCAGAGCTTTATCACCACTATGCCGGCCATGACGACAACCGCGACTGGTTCATGCTGAACCTGAAAGAGACGCAACACCTGACGCGTCTGTTTTGGAAAGAATGGTTTCCGCAAGTCGTTTACGACATCCACCAGCAGGGCTCAAACGGCTCGCGTTTTTTCGTGCCGCCGTTTTTTGATCCGCCGAACCCACAGGTCGCGCCGTTACTGCTGCGCGAAGTTGGCCTGATGGGCCATCAGATAGCAGCCAACCTGCAGGCCGCAGGTTTCCAAGGTGTGATCACTAATGCGCTTTATGACACCTGGTGGCATGGCGGTTTTCGCACTGCGCCCTACTTTCACAATTCGATCGGGATTTTAACTGAGGCGGCCAGCGCGAGGTTAATGTCGCCGGTCACTGTCACAACCGATCAGCTCGCCAGATCGTCCTCGCGCGGCATGCCTACCGCGTTGCCGGCGGCGCCGTTAACAAACTTTCCCGATCCCTGGCCCGGTGGCGTCTGGCGTCCCCGTGACATCATGGGAATGGAGTTGACGGCCTCCCGCTCCGTGCTTTCGTTGGTGGCAAAGTATCGAGAACGCTACCTGCGAAATTTTTACGAACTAGGCGAGATGAACGCGTCCGAGAGAACTTTGGCAGGCCAGCCGCTCGCCTACCTGATTCCTGCCGGACAAGGTCACGACGAGAACGTTGCAAAAATGATCGGCGCCCTCGTCCAGCAAGGCGTCGAAGTATTTCGTCTCGAGCGCGAACTACACGCAATGCTGGGCGAGCAAGTTATCCATCCCGTCAAGGAAGCGAGTTCAGCCAAAACCGCCAGTAGTGTTCCACTCGAAATCATGATTGCCCCTGCGGCAAATCCGCCGGAAGTTCCCCTGGGTAGCTACATCGTTTTTCTGAATCAACCGTACCGTCGGAATGTGCTCGCACTGTTTGAACCGCAGCTCTATCCGAACCGTCTAACGGCCACCGGAGAAGCCGAGCGGCCTTACGATGTCGCCGGTTGGACGCTGCCAATGCAGATGGGCGTTGAAAGTCTCGCCGTGCTGTCTATTCGTGAAAGCTCTGCTGATCGACGACTTACGCTGATTCGGTCCGAAGAGGATGTACGCCGCGATTTCGGACTACCACTTGCTACCGGCACTCAATCTCCGATCGCAAGCCCGGTCAAAGCAAACGTGCGCACCGGGATTTACAAGGCAGCTCGCGGCAACATGGATGAAGGTTGGACGCGCTACGTCTTCGATACCTTCAACGTGCCCTACACCTCGGTAGGCGAAGCCGCGTTGCGCGATCGCAATTTGACTAGTCGCTTTGATGCCATCATTCTGCCCTCCGACAGACGACGGGCGGACGCGGATGACGTGGAAGCAGCGGCGGGAGGCTTGAGTGCGAATGGATTGGACGGCCTCCGCAGTTTCGTGGAAAAGGGAGGCACGTTAATTTGTTTTGACGGTTCGTGCGACCTCGTCATTAACCATTTCAAACTGCCTCTGAAAAATGTTCTCGCCGGCCGGCGCTCGTCCGAGTTTTATTGTCCCGGATCCATCTTGCGATTGCAGGTGGACACGTCCGATCCCATCGCTCACGGAATGGCAAAGAATGTCGATGCTTACTTCATAAACAGTTCCGCCTTTGAAGCAACCGACCGCGATCAGGTGCGCGTCATCGCGCGTTATGCAGGTGAAGACCTGTTGCGCTCCGGCTGGTTGCTGGGAGAAGCGCACCTGAAAGACAAAATTGCCCTCGCCGAGGTCAGCCTGGGCAAAGGCCGCGTCATTCTCTTCGGCTTCCGGCCCCAACACCGCGGGCAAACGTGGGGCACCTTTCCCTTTATCTGGAACGCGATCAGTTCAAGATAGCCGCGATCAACCACTCAAGCTCTTCATTCCGACTTGCGCTAGTGCTGACGGTGGCGGGCGGGACGCCCGCGGTCCCAGTGAAGAGCTTGAGTCAAAACCCCGAACCAGCCAACCATTGCGTCGGCTCGGGTGTTGCTGTAGTCTGCCAACGTTCTTCTCTCCCGTATTTAGCCTGGCCACGACGGGCCAAGCATCTCTTTCTAGTCCGGCGCATCAAAGTCCCTGTACGCGTTCAATTCGCGGCAATCGGGCACGCCTTAACAAACCTCTCCCTGGTTTGAAGACTCAACCGGAGTTTGCCATCACCATGAGAAAAACCGCCGTCTTGCTATTACTTTTTGCCGTCTCGGTCGTTTTCGTTCAGACATTACAAGGCCAAACGCGGCCGCGGCGAGTGGGCAACAGCGCTCCAGCGACAACGTCGCCCCAAGTGACTACGCCGGATCCGGCGCGCCGTGCGCCGGTCCTGAGCGGCAACAACGGTACCGGCAGATCGACTGCGCCGGTTCCGCAAACGAATGAACCTGAAGACGTTGGCCCGGGCGACGTCATTCGCGTAAATACGACCTTGATCAGCATTCCGGTCAGCGTCATGGATCGCGACGGCAAATACATTCCCAATCTGCGAAAGGAAGATTTTCGCCTGTGGGAAGAAGGCGTTGAACAACAAGTCGCGTATTTCGCTTCCGTCGAAAAGCCTTTCACGGTGGCGCTGGTGTTGGATACCAGCGGTTCAACGAAGGAAAGGCTTTATGAAATACAGGAAGCGGCCATCGCCTTCATTGATCAGTTGCGGCCCGACGATCGCGTGATGGTAGTTTCTTTCGACGAAGACATAGATGTGCTGGCCCAACCAACGAACGATCGCAACCTACTGCGCAACGCAGTTCGCAGGACTGCTCACGGTGACGGCACACGTCTGTACGACGCCGTGGATCTGGTTATCAATCAATACCTAAATCGCATTGAAGGCCGGAAGGCGGTAGTGCTCTTTACCGACGGCGTTGACACGAGCAGCAAGCGCGCGACTTATCAAAGCAACGTGAGAGACGCGGAAGAGTTGGACGCTTTGATCTACCCGGTTCAGTTCGACACTTTCGCCGAAATGAACGGCGGGCGTTCGTGGCCGCGGCAAAATCGCCGCCATCCAAATGGCCGCACTGACCCGGACGCGGATGACGTGCTCGGCGATGTAGTTGATATCCTCGGCAACATTATGAACGGCAGGAACGGCGGCGGTGGTAATAATCGTCGCGGCGGTGGCGGCGGTGGCGGCGGTGGCGGCGGTGGCGGATGGCCCGGCAGTGGTGGCGGCGGTGGTGGTGGCGCGGGCTCCAGCCGTGCCGAGTATGAGCGGGCCGATGCGTACCTTAACGATTTGGCGCGCGTGACCGGAGCGCGTCTTTACAATGCCGACAACCAGAATCTGTCGAGCGCCTTTAGCATGGTCGCCGAAGAGCTGCGCCGCCAGTACAGCCTTGGTTACTATCCCAAGTCGCCGGCGCAGGCAGGAGACCGCCGTCACATTCAGATCAAGGTGAACCAACCAAACGTCGTGGTGAAAGCGCGCGACAGTTACATTTTTGATCGCACCGGCAACGTCACCGCGCAAGGCAACCCCGCGCGGCAGAATCCACCCGTGCTGAAGAAGGACTATCCGAACTTCAGCGCGCGTCCGTAAACGCTGATGCAATCCTTTCTGCTTAGACGTCGTCGCGACCTAAACGCGGCGACGTCTTATTCTTGGTAGCGTTCTTATCCGAAATTGATAAATTTGCCAGCAGCACGTTGCCTGTCCAGACACTAGGACATTGTTGCTCTTCGGGATTGGTGATATAAGCCGGACATGAATCAGATAGGAGCTTCACACATCACGTCGGCCGACTTCCTTATCGTCAGCGGCACGATTCTTTTATAGGTGATGTTGTCAAATCTGCCCCCGAACGGTGCGATGTGTCGCATTATCGCCTTACTCTCTGTCTGCTCAGTGGTGGCAGTTGTCATGGTTTTGATCCTGAGCGACAATCTCGGCCGCAACGCGCTTGGGTTATCGACGGTCGGGATGTGGATCTGTTTCGGACTCTGGAAATGGCACCAACGCGCCAAATCAACTCCTGCTACTTTCAATCCCACTGAGACCTCAGGTTAGTTTACGGTGTGTTGTTCAAGCCATTAAATTGCCCACGACCCAACTGTTGATTGGCGACGGCTAAGGCCTTCGTCGCACGCAAACCCACAGTTTGCGGTAGCGCTTTGCCCTTCACGAAACCTTTATGTTATGTTGTCTGGCTTTTATCCAGCCAGTTTTCTTGTGTCGTAATTACGCCCTTTGAGGAGTTGAATAAACAGTATGGCTACGTCTGATACACAGAGCACCAATGGTCACAATTTCGGCCGGGTAGTCCAAATCATTGGCCCGGTAGTTGACGTGGAATTCGAAGAAAGTCGACTGCCGCCGATTTACCAGGCGCTCAATATCGTTTCCGAAGGTTTTGACGTTCCCACTCCCATCAACGTGATCGCGGAAGTGCAGCAGCACCTGGGCGAGAATCGCGTGCGCGCCGTTTCGATGTTGCCGACTGACGGCATGGTCCGCGGCATGAAGGCCATCGACACTGGTGGGCCAATCACGGTTCCTGTCGGCGAAGGTACCCTCGGCCGCGTGATGAACGTAATCGGCGAGCCGGTCGACAACCTCGGTCCCGTAACTTACGAACAGCGTTATCCGATCCATCGTCACGCGCCGACGTTTGACGAACAGTCGACCGAACTCGAAATGTTCGAAACCGGCATCAAGGTCATCGACTTGATTCAGCCCTTTGTCCGCGGCGGCAAGATTGGTCTGTTCGGCGGCGCGGGCGTAGGCAAAACCGTCATCGTGATGGAGTTGATTAACAACATCGCGAAAGCGCGTTCCGGCTTCTCAGTTTTCGCCGGCGTCGGCGAGCGTACTCGTGAAGGAAACGATCTGTTGCGCGAGATGGTGGAGTCAGAAGTTATTCAGTTTGGCGAGACTTTCAACAAGCACTTGCACGACACGGGCGAGTTCGACATGGCCAAGGTCGATATGAAAACGATCGGGCAGTCGAAGGTGGCACTGATTTACGGACAGATGACTGAACCGCCAGGAGCGCGTTTGCGCGTGGCCCTTTCCGGTCTCACGGTCGCCGAATATTTCCGCGATCAGGGATTGGACGTGCTGCTCTTCATCGATAACATTTTCCGTTTCACCCAAGCCGGTTCCGAGGTTTCCGCGCTGTTGGGCCGCATGCCTTCAGCCGTGGGTTACCAACCGAACCTGGCCAGCGAAATGGGCGAAATGCAGGAACGCATCACCTCCACAAAGACTGGCTCGATCACTTCCATCCAGGCCGTGTACGTACCGGCGGATGACTACACCGATCCGGCGCCGGCCACGACCTTCGCGCACCTCGACGCCGTCACGGCGTTGTCGCGACAGATTGTGGAACTGGGAATCTACCCGGCGGTCGATCCCCTCGCTTCGTCTTCGCGCATTCTCGATCCGCGTTACATCGGCGAAGAGCATTACCGCACCGCGCAGGATGTAAAACTGATCCTGCAGCGTTACAAGGATCTGCAGGACATCATCGCGATTCTCGGTCTCGACGAACTCTCCGACGAAGACAAGCTCGTCGTAGCCCGCGCGCGTAAGATTCAACGTTTCTTCTCGCAGCCTTTCCACGTGGCTTCGCAGTTCACTGGCCGCGAAGGCAAGTACGTTAAACTCGAAGACACGATCAAAGGCTTCCGCGAAATCATCGACGGCAAGCACGACGATCTGCCGGAGCAAGCGTTCTATATGGTGGGCACGATCGAAGAAGCGGTGGCGCAGGGCGTAACGATCGCTGAGCAGTAGAAGACGTATCTTCCGCTTTGCCTTTTAGCCTGCGAAGCAGCCGAAAGCGTAAAGCCTGGGGTGACGCGAAGCGAACCCCAGGACAACACAACGAGTAATTCGATAGCCCGCAAAGCGGCCGACAGCGCGACGGCCCCATTAGATCTTTCGACAGGATCGTAAACTGAAAGCTACCGGCCGCTTCGCGGACTCGAGAATGTTGATTTGCTATTCCCCTGGGGCTCACGCCCCAGGCTTACGCTGACACCCGCTTCGCGGGTTAAGACAAAAAAGTTATGGCAGAAAAACTTCAACTGGAAGTAGTCACTCCCGAGCGGCGCGTGGTCGCCGAGAGCGTCGATGCGGTTAATGTTCCCGGACTCGGCGGCGAGTTGGGAATCCTTCCCGGCCACACGCCGTTGATTTCGCAACTGCAAACCGGCGTGCTCTCGTTTACGCAAGGATCGGCGACGCAACAACTGCATGTTTCCGGCGGTTTCGTGGAAGTGAAAGACGATACCGTGTCGGTCCTCGCCGAGGTGGCGGAGCGCCCCGAAGAAATCGACGCCGCCCGCGCGCGCCTGCAGCGCGAGCGAGTTGAGAAACAACTTCATGCATGGACCGGCACTGAAGAAGACTTTGAAAAAGCCAGAGCGAAACTCGAACGCTCAATGGTCCGCCTGCAGCTCGCCGCTAATCGATAAGAACCTTTCTCCGCAGATTGCGCAGATTTCACAGATTCTGAAGAAAAGATAAGAACGGCCAGAAGAGCGAAATGGCTCTTGTGGGCCGTTGTTTTATTCTGCGAAATCTGTGTAATCTGCGGACCCCAATTCCTATCGTCCCCCGTTGCGGATCACTGCCAGCATCTCACGCACGGCGTTCTCCAGTCCCACGAAGATGGAATGCGCGATAATGTTGTGGCCGATGTTGAACTCGCTAATTTCGTTGATGCCCGCAACGGCTACGACGTTCCGGTACGTCAAACCGTGACCAGCTGCGATGTGTAGTCCGTACTGTGCCCCCAGCGCGGCCGCTTCGTGCAACCGCCGCAGTTCCTGATTTGCATTCAAAGCACTTTCGCCGTGAATGCCCTTCGCGCCCAGCGTCGCATCGGCATAGGCCGCAGTGCACAGTTCAATTTGCTGCGCGTTGACCTCGCGCGCCGTTTCGATCTGGACCGGATCCGGATCTATGAAGAGGCTGGCGATGATTCCTGCTTCGCGCAAACGACTGACGGCGGCGCGCACTATCGCCAGGTTGCCGCGCACGTTCAATCCACCTTCCGTGGTTATTTCCTTTGGCCCTTCCGGAACCAGGGAGACGGCGTCGGGCTTCACGTCCAGAGCAATCTTCAGCATCTCTTCCGTGGCCGCCATCTCCAGATTCAAATAGGTCGTGACCGTTTGGCGCAGCGCGATCAAGTCCGCGTCCTGAATGTGCCGCCGGTCGCCTCGCAAATGGACAGTGATCCCGTCGGCGCCTGCCTGTTCGCAAAGCATTGCCGCCGCAATCACGCTGGGCTCCGGCGCGCGCCGGGCCTGCCTGACGGTTGCGACATGATCGATGTTGACGTTCAATCGGGCAGTCATCTTCAATTCTCCTCGCTAAACCTGACGCTCCAGCAGCTCTTCATCTTCGGTGTTCAGACGGGTGGTCTTGATTGCCTTATCATAATCCCCACGCCGGGCCCGCTCGCGAATGCTCAGCACCTGACTGACCATCTTAAAACTGTCGCTCACCAAACTTATCTTGCTTTCCGCATCGTTGTCCCAACGAACGGGAATCTCACTCAGTCGCAAACCCGCGCGTTGCGCAAGGTAAAGCAACTCCACATCAAAAGCGAAACGATCGATCGCCGCCGCCTCGATTAGCGGGCGGCAGACACTCATCCGAAAAGCCTTGAAGCCGCATTGCGTGTCCCAAAACGCCAAACCGGTGGCGGCGCGCACTATCAGATTGAAGACACGCCCGCCCTGTTCGCGCTGCCATGGCTGATGCACGCCAATCAGACTGCGATCGAGCGCGCGTGAGCCGAAAGCTACATCGCACTCGCCGGCCTCGATAGGAGTAACGAGTTTGGGAGTCTCTGAAATCGGCGTCGAAAGATCCGCATCCGAAAACAATGCAATCGGAGCGTGAGCGGCCAGCAATCCCGTTCGCACGGCGTGACCTTTGCCGCGGTTGGGATCGTTCCTGATTACTCGCGCGGTCACATTGCCGGTACTCGCAAGATGCCGTTCGGCGACCGCTGCTGTATCGTCGGCAGAGCCGTCATCGACTACGATAATCTCGGCGCCGGGCCATTCGTCATTCAGGTATTCAATGATCTTCGGGAGGGAGTGAACCAACCGCGTGGCTTCGTTGTAAGCGGGAATGACAATTGAAACTCTGGGTGACATAGCGGGCACGGACTATAACATAGGGCCTTCGCGTGATCGCGCGTGGATTGTAGGGGCGGCACTCCGTGGCCGCCCCCTTTCTGTGACATGCTCGTGATTCCAGGAAGGGGCGGCCACGGAGTGCCGCCCCTACAGTGGTATGGTATATTTAACCTTCGTTTCGGCATCAAATGCCCGGGATGGGCGGGTGAAATGAATAAACGTTTTATTGCGATTGCCTCGCTGGTAATTTTGGCTTGCGCCGTCATGGGCGGCTGGCAGAGTTCTGCCCGCAGGTCGCGACGGCCTCCCACCGATCAGAGCCTTAATGCCGCCAGTGCGACGGCCGAGAATATCGAAAACGATTACAGCGAAGCCGTGAATACGGTTTCGCAAAACTACGCCGGCGAAATCGATTACGAGAAAGCGACGCAAGCAGCAATTCAGGGAATGCTGTACACGCTCGATCCACACTCGTCCTATTTCCCCTACTCCGAATTTAAGAAACTCAAGGAAGACCAGGACTCGCGCTTCTACGGCATCGGCGTAACCATCCTGCAGCATCGTGACGGCGTGTATGTGCAATCGACTGTCGAGAACACACCCGCCGCGCGCGCCGGGCTGCGTTATGGCGACCGCATTGTGGAAGTCGAAGGTAAGGACGCGCGCGAATGGACCAGCGAACAGGTTTCCAAAAACGTACGCGGCGGACGCGGCGAACCCGTCAACATTAAAGTCGAAAGAGTCGGTTCGGAAGCGGCGCTGAACTTCACTATCGTGCGCGATGCTGTTCCGCTGCCCTCGATTCGTAATGAGTTCATGATTCGCCCGGGTACCGGATACATTGGGCTCACCGGCGGTTTCAATCACACGACCGACGACGAACTGCGCGAAGCGGTCGCCCATTTGAAGGCCCAGGGAATGCAGCAGCTAATCCTGGATCTGCGCAACAACCCCGGAGGCCTGTTGGATCAGGCAATCGACGTCAGCAGCGAATTTCTGCCGCGCGACAAAGTAGTAGTTTCAGTTAAAGGCCGTAGCGAGTACAGCCAGCCGATCGTCTACAAATCGAAAGGTAGCGATCCGGAAGAGTTGCCGCTCGTAGTTCTGATAAATCGAAATACAGCGTCGGCCTCTGAAATTGTCGCCGGCGCCATACAGGATCACGGCCGCGGCTTGATTGTGGGTGAAACCAGTTTCGGCAAAGGGTTAGTGCAAAAAGTTTACCAGCTGCCCTACAATACCGGATTGACGCTGACCACGGCCCGCTACTACACGCCGTATGGCCGCTCGCTGCAGCGCGATTATTCGAATGGTTCGCTTTACGATTACTACGTGCGGCACGATCCGGAAGAAGACGTGCAGCAACATAGCACTTCGCGACCATCGCAGCCCGCGAGCTCGCCCACGCCGCCTGTGTCACACACACCGACCGGTCCGGCTGTGAAGACTGCGGCGGGTCGCATTTTCTATGGCGGCGGCGGCATCACGCCGGACATCGACATCAAACCTGTGCCGGTCACGCCCGCGCGATCCAAAATCATTGAGGCCGCGTTTTATTTCACGCGCGAACTGACCGCTGGCGTTGTTCCCGGTCTGGAAGCATATCGCGTTGAGAAAAATGATTTCCTGCGAATTCCGCGCGCCACCGACTATCCAATTAACGAACGCGTGCTGGATGCTTTTCGCAATTTCCTGAAGAAGGATCCGGCAAACGGTCTGCCGGCCAGCGAACTTGATGCCGAGCTCGACTTTGTGAAGTTGCGTTTGCGCGAAGAAATTCTGAGCGCTGCTTTTTCCGCGGACGCCGGTTCGCGAGTTTTGCTGGAGAGCGATCCGCAGACATTGCGGGCGCTGGAAGCACTGCCTGATGCCAAGCGCCTGGCCGAAAGTGTTCGCAATGGCGAGTCGCGCAGTTAGTTAGTCACGGCCGGACTGCATTCATCGATCAATCCAACCCGGAGCCCACTCCCATGAAGCGCAGGAGTTTCTTGCGAGACAGTATCGCCGGAGCAGCGGCGATTTTTGTCGTGGACCGGCAGGACCGCGCCTCGGCAGGGGCTGGCGCACAACCCCCCGCGCCGATCGCGTCCTCCCCAGCCGGCAAGTTCGAATTAGAAGAAGCGACGATCGAGCAATTACAGGCCGCTATGCAGTCCGGCCAATTCACTGCGCATTCTTTGGCAGAAAAATACCTGCAGCGCGTCGACGAAATCGATAAGCGTGGGCCGGCCATCAATTCCGTTATTGAAGTCAATCCAGACGCGCTCGCTATCGCAGCCACCTTAGATAAGGAGCGAAAAGCCGGGCGCTCGCGTGGGGTGCTGCACGGTATCCCGATCTTAATCAAAGACAATATCGATACTGCTGACCGGATGATGACGACCGCCGGTTCGCTCGCGATGGTCGGCGCGCGGCCGGCGCAGGATGCGTTCATTGTCCGCCGCCTGCGTGAGGCGGGCGCTGTGATCATCGGCAAAACGAATCTCAGCGAGTGGGCCAACTTTCGCTCAAGCCATTCCAGTAGTGGCTGGAGCGGACGCGGCGGACAAACACACAACCCCTATGCACTCGATCGCAATCCGTGTGGATCCAGTTCTGGTTCGGGAGCCGCGACAGCCGCGAACCTTTGCGTCGCCGCGGTGGGAACCGAAACTGATGGCTCAATAGTGTGCCCTTCATCCGCCAATGGCCTGGTGGGAATTAAGCCGACGCTGGGACACGTTAGCCGCTCCGGGATTATTCCCATAGCCCACAGCCAGGACACGGCCGGGCCGATGGCCCGAACAGTGACCGACGCAGCTCTTTTATTGGCCGCCCTCGGCCATCATGATCCGCGTGATCCGATCACTGACCCGAGTCTTCGCCATCACACCCCAGGTGTTCCATCGGTTGACTGGCTGCGCGGCGCGCGCATCGGCGTCGTGCGCAAATCCTTCGGCTTCAACGACGCAGTCGACAAGATCATGGAAGACTCGATCGATGTGATAAAACGGCTGGGCGCCACCGTCGTCGATCCGGCAAACATTCCGACGGCCGGAAAATTCGACGACTCCGAACTCGAAGTCTTGCTTTACGAGTTCAAAGCAGATTTGAACAAGTATCTCGCAGCGTTGGGCCCCGGTGCGCCGGTCCACTCTTTGAAAGAGATTATTGAGTTCAACGAACGCAATCGCGATCGGGAGATGCCTTACTTCGGTCAGGATCTGTTCATCAAAGCCCAGTCGAAAGGTCCGTTAACCGATAAAGCGTACCTGGCAGCACTGGCCAAGAACCATCGGCTATCGCGCGGCGAGGGCATCGACTTCGTCATGAAGCAGCACCGCCTGGACGCGCTAATTGCCCCGACGGGTGGTCCGTCGTGGACCACTGACTGGGCCAACGGCGATCATTTTACGGGCGGTTATTCCAGTGCATCGGCGGTTGCGGGTTATCCGCACGTCACCGTTCCTGCGGGGTTCGCGCTTTCGCTGCCAGTAGGCATTTCATTTTTCGGCCGGGCCCACAGCGACTCGCAACTGATCAAGTTTGCCTACGCTTTTGAACAAGCAACCAAGGTGCGGCGGCCACCGCAGTTTCTGTCATCGGTGCATTGAGAGGACAGTCGGCACGTATGAAGCTCGAGTAGCGAGCGGCATATCCGTAGCCCACACCGCAAGCTGCGGGTTCACGCGGGTTAATAGAACCAAGCTCGCGAAAGCGAGCGGCATAATTTAGCCGTAGCGCTTCCGCAATCATATGTCGCCCCGCTCGGGCTCAGGTCGCTTGGGCCTGCCTTACCCACAGCTGGCGCTGTGGGCTACCGATATGGCCGCCCGCTTGGCGCGCTTCTTCCGTTGATATCCAACGATCTCGTGTCGCCCCGGGTACGACGCCATGCCGAAACTAAATCATCGTTTGCGCGTAACACTACATTCACTGCATTCCAACCGTCATTCAATTAAAGCGAACTAAACAGGAAAGGACTCCCCGTGAAACTAAGGTCTAACGCCCTAAATGAGTTCACCTTGCTCGGAATTATTTTCGTGGTGCTGGCTTTTATCGGCGTTGCCGTTAATGCGCAGGACCCAACGCCCAGCCCGGCCGCCGCCGCCACGCAGACTCCGGCCTCAGGTGCCAACGCCAGTCCCAGCCCGAGTCCGACTCCCACACCGAGTCCGACGCCGACGCCGGTTAACTGGTCGACAGATCCGATGCTCCGTCGTTTTGTGTGGCGCGGAATTGGACCAGCCAGCATGGGCGGCCGCATTGACGACATCGCCGTCGTCGAAAGTAATCCCTACATCATCTACGTCGGCTTCGCGACCGGCGGCGTTTGGAAATCAACAAATAACGGCACGACCTTTCAACCGATCTTCGACACGTATTCCAGCGCGTCGATTGGCGACATCGCGGTGGCGCCTTCCGATCCAAATATTGTTTGGGTCGGCACAGGGGAACCGAACAATCGCCAGAGCTCCAGCTTCGGTGATGGCATCTACAAGTCGAGCGACGCGGGAAAAACTTTTACGAAGATGGGGCTGGCAGACTCACAAGCCATCGCTCGCGTTGTTATCGACCCGAAGGACGCGAACGTAGTTTACGTCGCAGTACTGGGCCATCTGTTCGGCGGGAACAAAGAGCGCGGCATCTACAAGACCACTGACGGTGGCAAGACCTGGAACAACGTTCACTTTATTGATGAAGACACAGGCTTTACCGATCTGGCGATGGACGCCTCTGATTCCAAAACTCTTTATGCCGCTTCCTATCAACGGCGGCGGACATCGTGGGGCTTCAATGGTGGCGGCCCCGGCTGCGCCATTTGGAAAACTGTCGACTCCGGCAAAACGTGGAAAAAAATGGAGGGCAACGGACTGCCCACGGGTTTGTTAGGCCGCATCGGTTTAGATGTTTCGCGTTCTAATCCGAACATCCTTTACGCGCAGATAGAAGTCGGCGCCAGCCAGGGTACCGGCGGCGAAGAACCGGTAGTCGCAGGCCAGGCAACCCCTACGCCAACTCCGACGCCGACACCAACCCCGGGCGCTACCCCGTCCGCCTCGCCTACGCCGGCGCCACCCGATCCGAAGAAGCCGGGCGTCTGGCGCTCCGATGACAAAGGCAAGACGTGGCGCGTCGTCAGTAATGAAAACAATCGCCCGATGTACTACAGCCAGATTCGCGTCGATCCCAAAAACCCTGAGACGGTTTATGTGGGTGGCTTGAATTTCAGTATTTCAACCAACGGAGGTAAGACCTTCAAGTCGCTGCAGCAGGCCATACCGCACAGCGACCATCACGCAATTTGGGTCGATCCGAACAACGGCAACCACTTAATCATCGGTAACGATGGTGGCTTGGATGTCAGCTACGACCAGGGCGCGACGTGGGAATACGTGAACACGATTCCGGCGGCCCAGTTCTATGCCATCGCCGCCGACATGCGCAAACCGTATTACGTTTACGGCGGCCTGCAGGACAACGGATCGTGGGGCGCCCCCAGCCAGACTCGCAGCAACGCCGGCATTACTAATGCCGACTGGTTCCGCACCGGGGGCGGCGACGGCTTTTATGCCCTGGCCGATCCTACTGACTACACCACTGTCTATTCCGAATCGCAGAATGGCGCAATGAGTAGATTGGATCTGCGCACCGGTCGCAGTGTCAGCATCAGACCGCGCGGTACGCCGAGAGGCCGGGGCGGCAACCGACCGGGCGGCGGGGCAGCCGGCGCGACTCCCACACCTTCGCCGGGCGCATCGCCAACCCCGACGCCGGTCGATCCCGCAGCGGCCCTCGCCGCGTTTGCAGCCGCACAGGGCTTTGGCGGTTTCGGCGGCGGCGGGGCGTCGAACGTAGTGCCCGCGCCACCGGCGGGAGAGACGTATCGCTTCTACTGGAACACGCCGCTCATCATGTCGCCGCACAATCCGCGGATCATTTACGCCGGCGCCGAACGCCTGTTCACTTCGCGCGATCGCGGCGATACCTGGACGGCAACTTCGGATCTGACGAAGCATGTCGACCGTAACACGCTTTCGATCATGGGCGTGTCGGGCAAGGATCCGATGGCTTCAAAGAATGACGGCTATACGAGCTTCGGTTACATCGTTACTGTCGCAGAGTCGCCAAAAGTGCCGGGCATACTTTGGGTGGGCACCGACGATGGCAACGTACAGGTCAGTCGCGATGGCGGCGCCACCTGGACCAACGTTGCGAAGAACGTGCCCGGCATCGGCGAGATGTACCATATCTCGCGCGTTGAGCCGTCACACTTCGATGCGGCCACGTGTTACCTGTCCGTCGACGGCCATCGCGCCGACGACTGGAAACCTTACGTGTTTGTAACGCGCGACTATGGTGCGACCTGGGCGCCGATCGCGAGCAACCTTCCCGGCTTCGGCAATGTGAATGTCATTCGTGAAGATCCTAAGAATAAAGATCTCCTCTATGTCGGCACAGAATTGGGCTTCTACGTTTCCCTAAACGGCGGCGGCGAATGGAAACCGATGATGTCCGGAATGCCGGCCGTCCGCGTGGACGACATTCTGATCCATCCGCGCGATAACGACATCGTCGTAGGCACGCATGGGCGAGGCATGTTCATACTCGACGACATCACACCTTTGCAGCAGCTTTCGGCAAGCAAGGTGCTGGATAAGGACGCCCACCTTTTTGACGTTCGTCCCGCAACTCTTTGGTTTGGTGATGCGCGCCTGGGTCGCGCCGCCACCGGCGCAAAGGTATTTCGGGGTGCAAATCCGGTTGGCGGAACCGCTATCAGCTATTACTTGAAATCCGCACCGGCGGGTGACGTGAAAATCACCATAGCGGACTATACCGGCAAGGTTGTGCGCAACATTGTCGGCACGAAAGAGGTTGGTATCAATCGAGTGCAATGGAACCTGCGCGGCGATCCCCCGCCGCGACCGGCAAACCTGCCACCTGGATTTGGCGGTGGCGGTGGTGGGGGCGGCGGCGGTGGCGGCTTCGGCGGACTCTTCAACGTTGGTCCGCCCCTCGAGGCCGGGACCTACCTCTTGAAGCTTTCCGTCGGCGGCAAGGAATTTACTACCAAGGCCGTCATCGAAACGGACATTCCGCTGGTTCCCTAAAGTATGAACGGCGGCGAGCGCCTCAGCCCGCTCGCCGCCGTTACCTGCTTTAGTAAATCACCTCTACACAAACTTCGATTTGACTTGCCGCGTGTTTTTTCATAAAAACAAACCGTCCACATCGTTCCCGAAAACTTAAGACCAGCTATGCCGTCGCTCGCTCAACTACTCGAGAAATCTATCCCCGAACTGAAGGAACGGTTTATCGATCGCAGCCGCCCCGTGCCGCGCGGCCTGATCGAAGCCCTCGAGTCAGATTCGCGCGGTGGCGCCCAAAAGCTGGCGAAGCAAATTCGCGAGCGCTGGCATAAGAACCGCGCCGAAGGCCAGCGGCTGCATAATCTTCTGCGTTTCGAAATCGAGCTCTGGAACGAGGGCATGAATTTGATTGCGGGCGTGGACGAGGCCGGTATGGCGCCCCTTGCCGGTCCGGTCGTGGCGGGCGCGGTCATCCTGCCGCGGAACTACAAACTGCGTCACTTGAATGATTCCAAGAAGATACTGGATGAATCGATGCGCAGCGAGTTGGCCTGCCAGATCAAACAGGATGCAGTCGCCTGGGGCGTCGGCATCGCGGAAGTAGAAGAGATCGATAAGTTAAATATTTACCATGCCGGTTTGCTGGCCATGAGCCGCGCGGTTACCAGCCTGGGACTGCTGCCCGATTACGTACTGGTAGACGCCCGCAAGATTCCCCACTGCCCTGCCCCCCAACGCGGCATCATCCGGGGCGACATGCTTTCGGCGAGTATTGCTGCCGCTTCAATTATTGCCAAGACCACGCGCGACGCGCACATGCTGGAGATGGATGTTCTGTACTCCGGCTACAACTTCGCATCGCACAAAGGCTATCCGACCCCCGAACATTGTCGTTTGCTAAAAGAACTGGGCGCGGTGCCGATTCACCGGCGCAGCTTCGCGCGCGTTCGCGAAGTCCTGGGGCTTGACCCGGTGCAGGCGGGTCTGTTTGAGGAATGCGCGGAAGCAGCCGTTAATTGATTCAAGGTGGATTCAAGTTTCAAGTGCAACTTTTGAGAAACTGCCTTCGCTCCAGCGGAGTGAGATGTTTATAGCACCAGCAGGCCTTATTAATCCTCGCTCCATTAGAAGCGAAACATTAATGGCGCTGGCGACTAATCAAGACATTGCGCTCCTCCGGAGCGCGGAACATAGGGAACGCGTGGGCCTAGAAACATCTCGCTCCTCTGGAGCGAAGACAGTTGTCGGTGTTGCACTTCCAAGTTGAATCTGCAAAATTCGAGGTTTGCAAGAAAGTTAGATTCTTAGTGCATACGGTCTGGTCTTCAAGCGCCAAGGGCGCGAAATGTAAAAGCCTGGGCCAGCGGCCCAGGTTCGGTCGCGAGCAACGTCCAAGCGCTGAAAGCGCGAAATGGCGGGCCCGGGAGACAAGCGCTGCTAGGCACACGAATCCGATTGCGCGCTTTAGCGCTTCAGAAAACGTGCCTGTACTACTTACCCAGACCGTTGGCCTGGGCTTTTACATTTCGCGCCGTTGGCGCTTACAGCAACCCATCAACCACTTTTTCTGCAATAACAAGCAAGGGGGAATCGCATGGCTTCGTTAAGCGACTACAAGAAGAAACGTAAGTTCAACAAAACACCTGAGCCGGGGCCGGAAAAGAAGACTTCCGAAACCGGACGTCTGTTTGTGATTCAAAAACATCGCGCCAGTCACCTGCATTACGATTTCCGTCTCGAGACAGATGGCGTCTTGAAATCCTGGGCCGTTCCCAAGGGGCCATCGCTCGATCCCTCCGTGAAGCGGCTGGCGATGGCGGTCGAAGATCACCCCGTAGACTATGCCGATTTCGAAGGCGTCATTCCCGAGGGCGAATATGGTGGCGGCACCGTGATGGTGTGGGACACCGGCGTCTACGCTCCCGAGAACACCAAAAGCGTCTCAGCCGCGATCGCCAAAGGTGAACTGAAATTTGTGATGTTGGGAAAGAAGTTGAAAGGCTCGTTCGCCCTCGTGCGGACGAGAGATCGTCAGTGGCTATTGATCAAACACCGGGATGAGTACGTCAAAGAGGGCGATATTACGGAAACTGCGCCTTACTCCGTCTTCACGAAACGAACCCTGGCCGAAATCGCAGAGGACGAAGGCGGTGATGTGAAGAAGGCCGCGACCGGCGATCCCAAGAAGCTGCCCCGCCGCGCACGAGCTCAGCGCCGGAAGAAGAAAGCGAAGAAGAGCGTCTGGAACAGCAACCGCTGATGATTTCGGATTGCGGATTGCGGATTGCAGAGAAGGCGCTTTCCCGCAATCCGCAGTACTCAATCGAACAGTCCGCTCGCTACCGCAGGCGGTTCTGACAGCAAGCCTTTGTACGAGAGTTCCCCGTTAATGAGCGCTGCGGCGGAAGTGTAGGGATGCAACTCCGACTTTTTCTCCGTCAAAATGTGATTGACCACAATGCCGGCCGCCTTCAAGTAATCCGAAACCAAGGAACGGTGACAGCGCCACCACACCGCCTCCGCGCACATGATGGCGGTGCGTTTCTTCTGAGCCAGCTTTAACAGTTCCGCTATTGCTTCGCGAAACTCCTGCGTTTCCATGTAATCGGCATAGCCGCGAAACTGCTGATTGCGCCAGGCAATGTTCGTGGAATCCTTGCGCGCGCGCCGTCGTCCCCCCAGGTCAGGGGCATGGACGTATTGGATTCCAGCACCCTCAAGTGACGCTGACAATTCGGCCTGGTTGAATTGCGGATAACGACGCGAGCCGGGATAGGTTCTGATATCAACGAGGGTCGCGATCTCAAATGACTTCAGAATTTGGATGAACTCAGCGCTCGACCGCGTCGAGTGCCCCACTGTCCAAACCTCAAGCTGTGCGTGATGTTCCACCAGCAGCACCTTCACTTCGTCTCGCGATGTCCGTACTGCCAACAGGCGTTCAGAGTTCAAGGTTTAGCTTGCTACGCGCAAGAGAAATCTAAAGGTCGAACTCTAAACACCGGTTAGCCGAAGGATTGCGGATTTCGGATTCAACTAACAACGCAACCCTTCGTCCAATCCGCACTCCGAAATCCGCATTCCGCAATCAATGGACCTGGTCCAGCGTGCATTGCTGCGGCTTCTTGTCCGGCCGCCAGCGCAGGAACCGCGTACCGTGACGAAATCGCCCTCCCGTAAAGTGATCGTATTGAACCTCAATCACTAACTTTGGCGCCAGCGGCTGCCATTCAGCTGAACGCTCAGTGCTCCAGCGGCTCGGACCTCCCGGGGCTTTGCCGGTAAAGCCGGGCGGTTTAATCAGCGCTTCGAGTTTCTTTGTCAGCGCCGCCTTATCCGCTTCCTTGATCCCGGAACTGAACCCGACGTGATGCAGCAAACCGTCTTTGTCGTAAAGGCCCAGCAGCAGCGAGCCAACTACTTTCCCCGCCGACGCATAACGAAAACCGCCAATGACGCAGTCCACGGTGCGCAGCCGCTTAATCTTGCGCATGCCGGTGCGCTCGCCTGACTGGTAAGGTAAATCAAGCCGCTTCGCAATTATGCCGTCCAATTTTATGCCACTGCTCCGCAGCCACTCTTTAGCGAGCTCTACGTCACGCGTCTGCGGCGACAGCATGATCTGCTCTTTCTTTGGGAAATACTTTTTCGCAAACGCGTCGAGCTTCGGGCGACGCTTCGTCAGATCCATCTCAGCCAGCGACTGCCCGCGCTCATCGACCAGCAAATCAAAAACAATGAGTTTTGCCGGGTGCTCCTGGGCCAGCTTCTTGATGCGGCTCGCGGCCGGATGAATTCGCTGCAGCAACTCGTCAAATGAAAAACCGTCTTTGTCGGGAACTACAATCTCGCCGTCGATGACAAAGAGGCCCGGCTTCATCGCGGCTACCGCCGCTACGACTTCAGGAAAATATCGAGCCAGCGGCTGTCCTGACTTCGACTGCAAATCGATCTCATCGCCGTCGCGAAACACCAGACATCGAAACCCGTCCCACTTGGGCTCGTATTGCCACTGCTCACCTTCGGGCACTTCGGTGACCGACTGTGCCTCCATCGGGAGATAAGGTCGCTTCAGGGGTGACGTCATACTTTTACTTTACCTTAGACGTAACTTGAGTTGTCCTCACGCCGACCTCTGACGTAGAACGTCAACGTAAAGGTCGCTTGAGCCCTTCCAGTACCGCACACGGTCTGACTTTTTCATTTGCACCGCACTTCTTCGACGCGCGGATTCAACTTGGAAGTGCAACACGGTTTTCGCTCCAGAGGCAGCGAGAGGTTCATAGTCGTATGCTTTTCTTATTGTTCCGCGCTCCAGAGGAGCGGAATATTTTGGTTGGTTCCCCAACCCAATAATGTTTTCGCTCCTAATGGAGCGAGGATTAATGAAACCTGCTTGGTGCTATAAACATTTCGCTCCGCTGGAGCGAAGGGCACGTTCTCAAAGTGGCACCCCAAACTTGAATCCACCTTACTATGAACAATAAGCAAGATGGGCTTATTAAATAGGTGGCAAGCTGTGGATAGAATCTTCAGTTCACCGCTTCACTCAGGTTGTGAGCCTTGGCAACCAGCGTGATACTCGCCGGCAATATTTTTGGTACGCCTCGCCAAACGTGCGTCGCAACGTGGGCTCTTCATAAGCCAAAACCCACCCGTGTAAAAACGCTAAAGCGGCAACGGCAAAGAGTACAATTCTCAGCGACCTAAAAATGATCCCCTCGCCCGCCAGCGCCAGACCCACGAAGATATACATCGGGTTTCGTACGTAACGGTAAGGAACCTTTCACGACCAGTTCTTTTGGCGGATCAAAAGGCGCCGGCGTTCCCTTCCCGGTGAAAGTGAAATCCCAGGCACACCAGATGTAAAGCAGAACGCCGGCAACGATCGGCAAAAGCCCCAGCAGGCGCAGGTATGAAAACTCGAAATCAAAAGAGTTCGCCCGGGACGAGAGCAGGAGATACGGAACCACCAGTGTGACGGTACCGGGCACGAAGATAGACCACATCAGCGTCTTCATCGCAGTCAAAAGCTCACCTCAAAGATAACGCTCTTTTACTATATTGATATGCCGCAGTTCGTGGCCGGCGATGTGATACGCGGCCGCGCGGACGCTCATGATCTGGCCATTGGCAAGGCCACTTCGCACCAGTGCTGCAGAATCAAATCCCTGAAACAGCGAAAGCGTGGCGCGTCGCACTGTGGCAAATTCCTCAAGGATGTCGTCGACACTCCGCGCGTTTGCTCCTGAATAACGCGCGTAGTCATCCTGCTCAAACCCGTGGAGTTCCGTTTTGTCATTGCGCGCAAATCGCAGCGCGCGGTATGCGTAAATTCGCTCGTCATCAACGACGTGCATCAGGATCTCTTTGATGGTCCACTTCCCTTCAGCATACCGAAACAGAAGTTTCTCCGGCGGTAGCGAGAGGATTAGCCTCCGCGTCGTTTCAAAATTGTCCTGCAGATGCTTCAGAACCAGGCCATCATCAGGCAATAGACCGATGTAAGTTATTGTGTACGGCGCAAACTCGCCTGCTTCGGGCTTCTCAATTCTCTTCATCGATCTTCACTGTCAACCGGCACGTTTTGCTTTTTGGCCAAACTCAGGAACGTTATCAATCACCCCCGGGTCGGACGAACCGGATGCTGTTACCGTCAGCGTCGCTGACGTACATCTCTCGATTTCCCCATGACTGGTCCGTCGGCGGGAGGTCAATGCTAACGCCCCTGGCCACAAGCTCCCGATGCAGCTCATCAACATCGTCGACAGCCAGAAAGACTACGCCGCCAGCGACTCCATCCTCCAAAAGTGAAGACAGATGAAGGCGAGCTTCATCGCGCGTAAGTCCCGTGGAGCAAGGATCAGAGCCGCCAAAAGGCCGGTATGCAAAGACCTGACTTTAAAACCAAGGCGCTCGCAATAAAACTCGGTTGCCGCGACAGAGTCGCCGACATGGAGCACAGGAATCGCTAGCTTGAACATGTAATGCCCAGAATCGCTATGAACCGCGGTGCTCCGTAACAGAGGATTCGGTCGCCACGCCGTGACCAAAACACCAGAGACGCGTATTATACCCCGCATGCCTTCCATGCCCGACATCGAATCCGATTCCGATCGGCAGGGAAAACTTTCAGCCTCGCTACAAGAGATTATCTCCGCGATGCGCTATGATGAGGCATCGTCAAAGGACAGGAGTTCGCGGCCAGCAGGGCCGTCAAGCACTGTGATCGTCTTTGCGGGCGCGTACGGTCCGGAAAAGATCGCCGCCGCAAATCTCTTGGCGAAAGCGACCGACAGCAAGGTTCTGCTAGTTGAGTTGAACGGTCTGATCAACAAGTATATCGGTGAGACGGAAAAGAATCTCGCCCAATTCTTTGCTAATGCCGCGGACAGCGGCGCCACAATGTTTTTTGACGAAGCGGATTCCCTGTTTGGAAAGCGCAGCGAGGTGAAAGACTCTCACGACCGTTATGCGAACATCGAAATAAGCTATTTACTCCAACGACTAGAGGACCATCGCGGCCTGGCCATCCTCGCGCTCAACGATACCAAGAACCTTGATGAAGCTTTTGCTCGCCGGATCCGCTTCATTATTAACTTCCCTTAAACCAACGCTACGAAATGAAAAGAAAAAAATTCAAGGCCCCGCTGCAAAGCGGCCACAAGGAAAACGCCATCGAAGTGCCTTTTGATCCGGTCAAGAGTTGGGACATTCCCCAGCGGCCGTTGTTGCAGGGTCGCCGCGGCCATCGCGTGCAAGGCAGCCTCAATGGCACTCACTTCGAAAGTGTTATCGTATCGCGCTCCGGAAAGTTCTTTCTGTTGATTGAGCCGCAGGTGCAGCAGGCGACCGGCATCACCGTGGGTGACGAGATCGATGCCGTGGTGGGACCAATCGAAGATTAGCTCACGTAGGACAGGCATTCCTGCCTGTCCTTTTTCAAAATGAGGTGACATTACCTTAGTGCAGGGACAGGCAAGAATGCCTGTCACAAATTCAGTCGAAAAGAGGAAGCGAAACATGGCAGCAGAAGTGGGAAAGCGATTTGTAGATTTCAATCTGAAAAACCAGGACGGGCAAGCAGTAACCCTGGATGACTTCGCCGGCAAATGGCTGGTGCTTTACGTGTATCCGAAGGACGACACGCCCGGTTGTACGATTCAGGGAAAGTCATTCACCGCCAGCAAGCAGGACTTCGACGACGCGGGAATTGCCGTGGTCGGCGTTAGCGCCGACGACGTCGAGTCGCATAAGAACTTCTGCAACAAGTTCTCCTTCACCATTGATCTGCTGGCCGATCCCAATCACGAATTGCTGGACGCGGCGGGTGTGGGCCAAAGCGAGTATAAGGGGACCATGTACTGGGACCGCACCAGTTTCGTGATTGACCCGCAGGGAATCCTGCGCAAGGTCTATCTCAAGGTGCAACCCGACGGACATGAACAAGTATTGCTGAACGATATCAAAGCGATGCAGACCGAGGCCTGATTCGCAAAAGTCAAAACCTTGGAGTGCGGCGGCCTGACGCCGCTTTGGTCTCAGTTCTCTTGCGCGGCAGCGTCAATTAGCGAGCCGTCGCCAGGCCGCCGCACTCCAAAGGAGTTGAAAGCTAATCGGAGATTACATTCGCGTGGATCTCACGAACTTCGAACGCCATCATCAAACGCTCGCGCCACGAGCCGTCTTTGTGAAGCGGGTAATGCGGTCGCTGGCGATTGGCCTCGCCTTGCTGGGAATTGCATTGATGGTGGGGATCGGCGGTTATCACTGGATCGCCGGCCTTGATTGGATCGATTCCCTGTTGGAAGCCTCAATGATTCTGGGGGGCATGGGGCCGATCAACCCTCTCGCTACGACCGGGTCAAAGTTATTCGCCTCGGTCTATGCACTTTTTAGCGGGGTGATCTTCATTGCGTTGATGGGAATTGTGCTGGCGCCCCTGGCCCACCGGATGCTGCACCGGTTTCATCTCGACGACGATGAAGCAAAGAAGCAGGCGAAGCGCAAAACAAACTGATCGTTCGAATCCCTCAAGCTCTTCACTGGGACCGCGGGCGTCCCGCCCGCAATCTCAGTCAAATATTTTTTAAGGATACAGTCTGGGAATTACAGGATCGGCGGGCGGGACGCCCGCGGTCCCAGTAAAAAGCTTGAATGCGACGTCAGGCTTGCCCAAGCGCGAAACGTCTCAATCAATTTGGACCAGCAATGGCAGATGATCCGACGCTGATCTGACAATAGCCGCCGGCTCAATCACAACCTCACAACCAGTCAGTCGGGGCGCAAAAGCCGCCGGCACAAAAGCGTAATCAAGCCGCAAGTGCGGGTCCCACGTGGGAAACGTGTATCCCTTCTCCTCCGGATGTAGCGTGCGAAAACCGTCGGCATATCCGGCGTCGAGCATGATCTGAATAGTGTCCCGCTGCAACTTCCGGCCGCTGATCCAAATCAACGCGCGAATCCATGCCGGCATGCGCCGCACATCCAGAAGTTCTCCCGGCGCAAGCGTATTGAAATCTCCCACCAGCACATGAAATCCATGCTGGTGCCGCTGGATACCTTGCAAGAGCGAACGTATCTCGCGGGTCCGGCGCTGTTCGTCCCACTTCGAAAACCTGGCGCTCAGGTGCAATCCAAAAATGCGGGCTTCGATGCCAGTCGGGACAATCTCCAAAAAGGAATGCTTAGCTCCCGCCGGGTAATGCCACTCGTGATATTCAATTTCTTTGCGGCTGATGTAACCGATGGAGTGATCTTTTCGCGCCGCCCAAAAAGGCATTCCGGTGGCCTGGGCCAACTGTTCAATGACTGCCGGCTTTGTTGCTTCCTGGAAAACGATCAGATCGGCATCAACCGCCTTGATGGCATTGGCTAAGGCAAGTTCCCTGCCCTTTCCGCCGAACCATATGTTGTAACTGAGTAACTTCAGACTCACGCGTTTTCACCGGCAGGGACCACCACGTAATAAGCTTCGCCGAAAAGCACGTCGCGCGCATACAGCACCAGACTGGAAGTCGCTTGAAAGTTCACTGGGCGGCCTACCAGCTTCTGCAAAGATTCACGGAGCGGATTAAGGGAGGGAGCCACGCCCGGATCCTGATCGCAAAGCGGTTTCGTGTGCAGCAGAGGGATATAAAAATCGCCGGCGTTCCATGCTTCCATCACTTTCTTACCGACAAGGGTTACATCCAGATCGCTGGTGCCCTTACCCTTCGAATCAAACGGCGCTTCGTTTTCGTAGCGCTTATTCGTCACTACACTACCTCTGAGGACGATGCCGGTATCTTCGGGAAGTCCCTGCTGCAGTTTTCGATAAAAAGCGATGAACGATCTCTCGCTGCCCTCGAAAGCCAACGTAATGATACGAGTCCGCACCTCGTTCTCAGTCATTTCATGCGGGTCTTTAGGAGTTGGAGTCGACATAGTTCGCGGTGGTGATTTATGCGCGAGTTTGGTAGAAGTTATTTCGCGGTGTCTGGAATCTTATTCCTGAGAGCCCTGGCCCTGGAGAGCATGGCCGCTGCTTCCGCTTCATGTCCTGTCTTTCTCAAAAATACCGAGTAGTTTTCATAGACGAGGGCGCCTTCGGCCAGATCCATAATATAGGCGCTCTCAAGAATGCGTATCGCCCGGGAATAAAGTGGCTCAGCTCGATCAGGCTTTCCCTCCATTGCATATGACGTAGCCAGCCTGCTCAGAGCCATGGCTGTAGGTGTTTGAGTTGGCCCATACTGTGACCAATACTTTCAAGGCTATTTCGTTTCTGAGCGATGGCATCGTCACCGGTCTTGGTGTAGGAACCCCAGGAACTGTTTTGGCCCAGGACAGAAATCTGGGGAACTAGGAACAGTGTGCCGATTAACAACGACGACCTTCTATATTTCATTGTCCTGGTTCTCCTTTCAGTTACTTACATTCGCTGCTTTATCGAATTTCCACCTCGGCAACTACCGGCAGATGATCTGACGCTAATGTGTTTATGGTCCACGCCCGCGTTGCGCGGATGGGACTGCCTGTCCGATAAAAAATGTAATCGATCCGTTTTGCCGGTTTATCGGCAGGATAACTCAGACCTTCACCGCCAGCGGCCGTTTCCACCCACGCATCCTGAAATTGCGAAGTCATAATTTTATGCGCTTCGGCGCCGGGCAAATCATTAAAATCGCCGACCACAATCAAGGCTCCTTTGATGCCGTCCAAAGCCTGCAACAACTGTTTGGCTTCATAGACGCGCCCGTCTTCATACTGGTAGTCGAGATGCGTGGTGACGAAATTTACCCCGCGGCCCTGGACATCAAGTTCAACCCGAATCATTCCGCGTCGTTCCTTCTCGCGCGTGTTCCCGTAGCGGCGATGATCGATGGCCATGATGGGAAAGCGGGAAAGCACTGCCACGCCATACTGCCCGCCCTGATAGTTGAGGTTGTAAGCGAACGCGTATTCCATGCGCGTGAGTTTCGCTATTTCGGCGATCTCGTCGATGCGCTGCGTGCGTTCGACGCCACGATCGACTTCCTGCAAGCCAACCAGGTCCGGACGCTCGTGGTTGATGACTTCGGCAATTCGCTTCAGATCCAGTTTTTTGTCCATGCCCACACCCACATGGATGTTGTAAGTCATCACCCGAAGTGTTTTTTTGAAAGCCGGCGGAGAGCTGGGTCTGCCTGAGCCTGCAATGGTGAGTAAGCTAATCAGAACCGCGGAGATTAAGATTCTGAGTCGAAACATGGATCGACCTTGGAGTGCGCCCGCAGAGCGAAGCGGCGACGGCGCTTTGGATCACATTGATGTTGAGGTACTCGCGCTAAAACAATCCAAAGCGGTGTCGCCGCTTTGCTCGGCTACCGCGCCCCACAACTGACGCTTTGTGGGATGTGCAGCCTTTTTCTTATTCTTCCGCGCTGGCCGGATTAATAGCCTCGGCTGCCTGAAAACCGATCTTGCTGTGCGTGCCATCGCAAAAAGGCTTGTTCGAAGAGGCGCCGCAGCGGCAAAGAGCAATGCGCGGTTTGTCACTGGTCACTTTATTACCGGCGGTGTCGTAGAGATCCACGTCGCCTTCAACGATGTACGGTCCATTAGGCAAAGAACGAATGCTGCTGGTTGCCATGATTGCCTCCCTGAGATTCTGCTGGTTTAAGTTTGAAATGCATTCTAACATGCGGGGCGAAGTTTCGAGTTTCGAGTTTTGGGTTGCGAATTTCGAGTTCGCGAAGGTCACTCTTAATGAGCTTCCTCAATGAGTGTCATCCGATCCTGCAAAATCCGAACTCGAAACTCGAAACCCGAAACTCGAAACTAAGTACTCGAAACTAAGTACTCGAACCTAAGTGTCTCCCCTCCACGCCATCATCCTATTCGCCTCCGCGTTCGCTGCCGGCGCGATCAATTCTATTGCGGGCGGCGGCACGCTGATCACGTTTCCGGTGCTGATTTGGCTCGGCCTCGATCCGAAAATAGCCAATGCCACCAGCACGGTGGCCCTGTGGCCGGGACTCTTTGGCGGATTGTTTGGCTATCGCCGGGTCCTCGAGAATAGTTCAACGATCCTCTTCCGGCTTGGTTTGACCAGTGTCATCGGCGGTGCGATCGGCGCGTGGCTGCTGATCTGGACACCGGCGCCAGTTTTCGCCCAACAAGTTCCCTTTCTGATTCTGTTTGCAACCGTTCTGTTCATGTCGCAGGGGCAAATTAATCGCCGCTTGCGTTTGCAGCCAATCGTCGCGGAGCCGCGGGCGTGGTGGTGGTTCGGTGCGATCGTCTTTCAATTCTTTTCGGCGATCTACGGCGGATATTTTGGCGCCGGCAATGGCATCCTGATGCTGGCGGCGATGGGAATTCTGGGTCTGCTGGATATCAACCGCGCCAATGGCATCAAGAATTTCCTTGGAATTTGCATCAACAGTATCGCCGTCCTGAGTTTCTCGCTTTCGCATTTAGTCGTCTGGTCCGACGCGTTGTTGATGGCGGTTGGTGCGCTGCTGGGCGGTTATTTTGGCGCCAGCATGGCGGTGCGTATTCCGCAGGGCGTGGTGCGACGGGCGATTGTGGCGATCGGATTTGTGATCACGTTTGTGATGCTCTGGCGATTGTGGTGGCGTTAAGTCAGAACCGCCTGCGGTAGCGGGCGGGCCTGCCGATTGCGGAATGCAGAGTGCGGAATGCGGATTGGGGAAGAAGAGTCAGTCGTCTTTTAATTTGAAATCCGCAATCCACAATCTACAATCCGAAATCGGCACTACCGCAGGCGGTTCTGACAGATGCGACTCCTTATGAGCGTGGTCATAGACGGTAATCCTAAGCTCCCAAGGGAGTTTTACACGCGATCCAATGTCCTCACGGTCGCGCGCGAATTGCTCGGGAAGCTTCTGGTGGTCCCGGCGCGAAACGGTAAACGTGTCTCGGGAATTATTGTCGAGTTGGAAGCCTATCGTGGCCCGGAAGATCGCGCCGCGCATTCATACGGCGGCCGCCGCACGCGGCGCACGGAAACGATGTACGGCGTTGGAGGAACGGCCTACGTATTTTTCGTTTACGGAATGTACCACCAGTTCAACGTTGTCAGCGGTCCAGCTGAAACGCCACACGCAATTTTGATCCGAGCTTTGGAACCGGTTGAAGGCATCGAGCAAATGCGCAAACGCCGCCCGGGACAACCCGATCACAATCTAACTAACGGTCCGGGGAAACTGTGCCTCGCGCTGGGAATCGATCGCACCCTTGATAACGCAGACTTAACCGGGGAACGAGTCTGGATCGAAGCTGCGGCGAAACTGCCGTCACGGCGAGTCGCTTCGGGGCCTAGAATTGGAATTGATTATGCGGAGGAGTGGGTTGATAAGCCGTGGCGCTTTTGGATCAGGGGCAATCCATTTGTCAGCCGGTAACTTAGGGAATGCGCGCCGCGAAATCCCTAACGGTGTTCATCTGCACGTCCGAGAACGCCAGCTCGTCCTTGCCTACACGCAGCTTCACGCTTTTGGCGCCGGCCAGCTTCTTTGCTTCCTGGGGATCCAGATAGACAGTTATCATCTCCAAATAGCGGGTGGGCTCTGGCCTCGTTCGCGCCACAAAAGGTTTGACCCGTTCAAACGGTATCGAGTTATCCGAGTGCAGCAGCAGATAAAGAATCTTTTCAGTTCGTAGCGTCACGCCATCAACCACTATTAGCAAATCCGCCGCCCGGCTCTTCTCGTATCTCGGTTTGAGAGAGGTGACTGTCATCTGCAGATCGACCCGCTCCGGCTGCGGACGTGTGGCCTTGTCCTTTAACCGAAAATTAAACTCGGCGTCGATAGTTTGCGCATCCGACCTGAGCAAAAACATCTTGTCGGTATAGACCAACGTCGCCTTCAGCTGTTTCTTGTGGTCGGAAACAACGTGCGGATCCTGCGCCGCGGCGTTCGCCGCCAACAACAACGTCATCAAGCCAGGCGTCAGGAATTTCAGAAACACTTCTCAATCACTTCCGTAGCGAATTTCCATGTGCCGGATACGATAACTCGCAACGGCCAGCACCAGTAAAGTCACAATCAGCAAACTGGGAATTGCTATCCATGCCGGCGTGGGCAGCACTTCGACCGCGAACGGTCCTTCCGAGACCGAAATGGGCGAGAGCGAATTTAGATAGTGAATCACGCTGATCTTCTTCAACAACGGCGGCAACAAGAAGTTCAGCCATTCCCAGCCGTACAACACCAACGCGGGAATGATCGGATTGCGAAAGAAGAGACCCACGACGGTGAAGAATGCTCCGTAACCGATGCATGCCAGGATCGTTATTCCCGCATATGAAAGCAGTTGGCCCAACCCTGCGCCTTCGGCGAAGTAGCGCATGCTCTCTGAAGAGTAATGCGGAAAGTAAAGCAACAGCATCGTTACGATCGTCATGCCCGTGAAAAGGATGATCGCAGTTACCAGGCCTGACAGATATTTTCCGGCTACCAGCACTTCCCGCCGCACTGCGCTCAGAAAATAGAAATGCAAACTTCGGTCTACTATTTCGCCGCGAAACAGGTTCATGAAAATCCAGGCGCAACCGAAAAAGATTACGGTGCGCAGGATCAACCCGCCATAAAAGATCGCGTAAAACATGTGGTAACGCGAGAAGTCCCAATCGCGGCTGGGCGGTTGCACGACGGCCAGAATCAGCAGTGGAAAGATGGGCAAAAACGCCAGCAAATAAAGCAGGATCGCACGCCGGCCAAAGAAGTTCTTTTCGATCTCCAGCCGTAGAATCGCGCGAATCTGCCGGAGCCAAAGGCCCCACTCCGCCGGCGGCTTTGCGACCTGGCCCGTTGCGGGAAGTTTTACTGTCGCACTACTCATAGAGACTCCTGTCAGAACCGCCTGCGGTTGTGGGCGGGCCTGCCGATTTCGGATTTCGGATTGCGGATTTCAGATTAAAGACGCCTCGACCATTCTTCCCCAATCCGCAATCTGCAATCCGCAATCCGAATTCCGCAATCGCCTAGTTCTCCGACCCAATCAGATACTGGTACACCGCGCTCAGGTCATCATCCACCGGCGCAATCGATTCGATGTTGATGTCGCCCTCGGCCACCACTTCATTCACCAGCAAATAGAATTTGTCGGCGTTGCGCGTTTTCACAAACAGGCCGCGGCGATCGTCATGCAAACGTGCTTCGACTACGTGATCGTGATGGAACACGCGGGCGGCCAGTTTCGCGGGATGATCGCAGCGAATCAGAATCTGCATCGGATGCTCTTCCATTTCGTCGCGCACGCCATGGATGTTTCCCTCGGCAACGACGTAACCATTATTCAGCAGCACCACGGAATCCGACATCATGTCGACTTCGTGCAGAATGTGGCTGGAGATAATTAAGTGCAAGCCCTCGGCGGCCAATTTCCGGAAGAGCGAAATAGTTTCAGCTCGCACCATCGGATCCAATCCGTTCAGCGGTTCATCCAAAATCATCACCGCCGGTTGATGCGCAATCGACTGGGCCAGACGGATGCGCTGCCGCATGCCTTTGCTGTAAGCGGCCACTTTGCGATCAGCAGCGTCAAGCAAACCAACCCGGTCTAAAGCGACGGCGGTAAACGATTCCGCCTTGACGCGGTCGTAACCGTGGACCAGCAGCAACGATCTGATGAACTCTCGACCGGTCATGCCGCGCGGGAACGAATCAAATTGCGTGCAGTAACCGACTTTGCGAAAGAGTTCTTCCGGCTGATCGGTAGGAATTCCCAGGACCTTGATTGAGCCGCGCGTGGGCCGCAACAGGCCCGTCATCAGGTTCATCAACGTCGACTTGCCGGCCCCGTTGGGACCGACCAGACTGGTGATCCCCGGCGCAATGGTCAAATCGACGCGATTCACTCCGAGTATCTCTCCGTAGAATTTCGAGACATCGTCGAAGATGATCTTATCGCTCGTGGATGGCGGATCGCGAATCGCGGATCGGCCGGTCACGGCGCTAGTCTCTACCTGTGGTTGCTCAGCGTTCATCTCTTCTAAATCCGCAATCTGAAATCCGCAATCCGCAATCGTCTATCGGACTACTTCGTAAGCCTTGACTCTGTTGGAGAGCAGCGCCAAACAAATGGCGCAGATGAAAAACAGTACCGCCCATGAGGACCACAACGGCGGCTCGTTCATCATCACTTCAGTTCCGCCAATCATTTCGATATGGCCTGTCGTGCGCACAAAAGTCCCAAACAAACCGGCCGTTACATTCCTGGTCAGCGCGCCCAGGCTAATCAGGTTTCCCCAGCGCGTCATGAAGATCTGATTGATGAACTCGCCGAAAATCGAAGGAATAAAGAACAGTCCCAGCAAAGCGGCGCTGGCAATCACGCGCCATTTCACGAGCGCGGAGATGGCCTGGGAAAGCAGGGCCAGCAGAAGGATCCAGAAGAAGCTGCTGATGAAAATCGCGCTGGCCATCCACATGTTGTCCAGAAACCAATGGCCGCCTTCGAGCGATGCTTCGAAGAAAAAAAGCAGCAACTGCGGGATCCAGGTCATCGCCGACAAGAGGATCAACAACACCGACATTTTGCCCATGACATATTCGGTGCGCGAAAACGGCCGGCAGAGATACAGCGGTAGGGCGTTGTTTCGCAGATCGCGCGAAACTAAAGGCGGACCCAGCAGCAGCGCTACAAAAAAGGCAAACCCACCCTGCAGGTTCACAAAAAATTGAAAGAAGGTAGCGTCGATGGGAATTAGATCCTTCACGCTCGCCTTGAAGATTCCCAGAGCGTTTACGTTGTGATGCAGGTAAATCAGAATCGCCTCCGCCAGCAACGGCAGGAAGCAAACTACAAAGAACGCGGTAAACAGTTTCGACTTGAAGACATCCCGGAAAGCATGGCGCGGAATGATCAGGAAACGGCTCCACTCCGGCGTCAGGTTGCCGACGTAACGCCTGTAGGTGTGTTCATAGACCGCCATGACCGTTCTCCATCGCTTTCAGGAAAATGTCTTCCAGGGAATCACGTTTATAACTCAGCCGCCGGATCTGGATTTGCTGTTCCGCGGCTACGCGATACAGGTCGCGCACTTCGCTCTTCTCATCCAAGACTACCTTCACACGGTGATCGCCGGTGATGGCATACTCGCAACCCAGCGCCTTTAATGCCTCGGCAAACTTGTTTTGGTCCCCGCGCGTTTCCAGCATCAGGAACTTGCGATTCGACTTGCGCTCTTCCTCCAGGTTGCAATAGACGGCGATGCGCCCGTCCTTCAAAATCAAGATTTCTTCGCAGCACTCTTCGACGTCGTGCAACAAATGGGAAGAGAGGACGATGTTGGCCTGCCCGCTGTCACGAATCTCGCGAATCAGTTTGATCATGCGCGCGCGCGCCGGCGGGTCCAGACCGTTGGTTGGCTCATCCAGAAAAATCAGTTTTGGACCATGAACGATCGCCTGGGCAAGTTTTGCCAGTTGCTTCATGCCCAGCGAGTAGGTATCGAGGCGGCGATAACGCGCTTCTCCTAAACCGACGTAGAACAGCGCTTCGTGCGCTCGTTCCAAAGCGGCCTCGGGCGGCAAACCGGAAAGCTCAGCCATCAGGCGGACCAGATGCACGGCACTCATCTGCGCGATGAAAGAGTCGCGCTCCGGCATATAGCCGACCAGGGCTTTGATTCCCTTGGCCTCGGCAGAAATGTCTTTGCCGAAAATCCGCGCCGTGCCGGATGAAGGAGGATGGAAACCGAGCAGCGTATGGATCAGGGTTGTCTTGCCTGCGCCGTTGGGCCCCAACAATCCGATGGCCCGCCCGCGCATGTCGGCGCGCAAGTCCTGAAGGATCGCGCGACGGCCAAACGCGACACTCAGGCCGTCAAGATCGATGACCGGCGCCGGATCGCCCGGGTTATTCGTCATAGATTGTTTTAGGAATTCCGCCGATGCTGCCATGCTTCTACTTATATCGTCCGGTTCTGATAATTCCAAACGAAACCAAGGCCGAACGCAGTTCCCATCAAAATGAAAGCGCCAATGAAGGCTAACGCTTCTGAGGGAGCCAAAGTTCTGCCAATCGCCAGGAACGCGATCAGAAAAACCGGAAGATTAAGGAGAACGGCGGTGGCGAAAGGAAATATCGCTGCCGGCCTGCAACCGCCCATGCGTTTACGCAACCAGAACAGGAAGGGAGCGTAAGCGAGTGAGAAAAGAAGTGCGGCGACGACGAGGGAAGTAAACGTGGCGCCTTTGATGTCCGCAGCACTGAGATGTTCGCCTTCGATAGCTCTGAAGGTAAGCAGGATCACCGCCAGGCCCAACAGCCACGAACCGATGGAAATAGCGATTAGTCGCATGGGAAGAAATTTCGGATTTCGAGTTTCGCGTTTCGAGTTTAGCGAAGAAGCCCGCGGAGCGGGCGGCCATATTCGGTAGCCCACAGCGCAAGCTGTGGGTAAGCGACGTCGATTGAGTCTAAGCTCGCGAAGCGAGCGGCATAATCTAAAAGCCGCTCGTCGCAATTTTTGTCGCGCCGCTGGGGCTCAAGATCGCTAACCATACATTCACCCACAGCTTGCGCTGTGGGCTACTGATATGGCGTTGGCTTCGCCAACTGGTTGACGGGTCAACTCGTCCTTGAGCTCAGTCCTGAGTCCCCGATCTGAATGGGTTCCGAGTCCCAGGCTTCCTAACTCGAAACCCGAAACTCGAAACCCGAAACTTTCCGTCAGTTACTTATTCTCGTGCAAACCGTGCTGAACGATGCTTTGCATTTCCAGCGCGTTGGGCATGCCGAGGATGGTCGCCGGGCTTAATCCAAAGGGCCCGCCTTCCGTGTTGGCGTTGAACGTAATGCTGTCGCCCTGGGCATAAGCATAAGCCAGCGTCGGCGGCATGTTCGCCGCCATTGATTTCAACGCCTGTTGCTGTTCCTGCGGCAGACTGCTGGCCGTGCCCGCGAGGCGATCGGCAAACGGCTGCACGAGCGGAGCCAGGTTGTGATAGAAAACTGCGGAAAAGTTCGTGTTCCCGTCGGCCGGCAAACCTGCCATGAACTTTGCCGAATGGACGAGGGTGTAACCCTGATCCTTCGCGCTGATGGAACGGGCCACGAGCGCACGGCTTGGTCCCACAATCATGTAACCGTTGGCGAACGCGTAGTTCACTTCCACTCCGAAGTCAGCCGACTTCAACGTGTAGAACGTGCGGCCAGAAACTTCACCACGATCCCACACCAGTCCGGCCTTGCCGATTTTGGCGGCTTCTTTATTGATCTCGGCCACAATCTGCTCCAGCGACTGTTGCAAGTGGTTCTGGTCGTTGACCTGAAACACCATCTTCCACGAAGGCGTCGGCAGGATTGGTCCATCGATGGCAAAAGCAAACTCACCACCAAAGGGCCTGGCGATGTCCTCGCGAATATCGAGTCCGCGCTCCGCTTGCTGTTTGTCCAGAGTCTTGCGCAAGTCGGGCGACACGGTTTCAATTACGCCAAGTAGATCGTCTACCAGGGTAACCGGGTTCTTAACCACAAAGCCGGCAGCCAGGTTCGCGTCCGGCGAAATGTAATCCAGCGCGCCAATCGGAGCGGGCGCTGCCAACCATGACGGAATGCCGCGCTGCGGGTCGTTGAAAGAAAGCGTGGCATGCGTGTGCGTCTTGCCGGCCACGTCGTTTTGATCCAACACGAAGTACTTGACGCTCAGGATTCCCAATTGCTTTAACGCGCCCTCCTGCTTTTCAGCATTTGAGGTTTTGGGTCTCTCTGCCTGCGCCCGGGCGACGATCTTTTCCAGGTTAGCGGCAACGACCAGGCCGGCGCCTTGTTGATAGACCTGGGCAATGCGCTCGCGGAAAGGCGAGGCGGTGAAACTGCTGGCGCCGCCACTCTGCGTCAAGCGCGCCAGATCCTGAAGCTGTTGCAGTTTAGGACTGGCGGCGAACAGACCGTTTGAGATCCAAACGTGCAGTTCGTCATTCTTCTTGCCCGGCGCAACGGGCGTTGCCACTGCGGTCAGCGGATTCTCTACGAAGCGAATTGCAGGACGCCCCTGGGTGTTACCGGCATACTTCGCAATCTGCTGTTCGAGGAACGGACGGAAGCCCGCGGAATTCTTCAACTCCGCCAGAACCAGCGGGGCCGCCGGCTCGCCCTTCTCATCCATGGACACTGAGACGGCAACTTCGTCGCCCAGATACTCGCCAAATTCTCGAATCGTCCCAATCACCTGCTCCATATTTGGACCATGGTTTCCGGAACGCTCACGCGACCACCACTCTCGCAGGGCGGGGTTCTGTCCGATCCGCTCCTGCATTATCCGGTGCGACTCCACCAGAGTTGCGGTCAGGTTCGGCAATGCGGCATAAACGATTGTGTTCTCCGGCATCAGATCCAGCAGATGAGTTGAATTGCGCAAACCTGGTTGCTGCACCTTGCTCAGATCACCGCTGAGGGCGGCAACGCTCGCTAACGTTTGCGCATATTGCGCGGCCTTGCGGCTCCACGCGACTTCGTCTTTGACCGGCACCATTTCGATGGAGCGGCTGGTAGCCGCTTGCTCGCCGGCGCGCAGCACTCGCTCACTGTTGGCGTGGTCCATGTGGACTTCGCCTTCGATCACCGAAACCCGCGAGCCTTTGGTGCCGCTATTGACTGAAAAAATCGTGCCGGTAACTGAAACCAGCGAATCGCCGGTATCGACAAACAAATGGCCCTTGTCCTGCTTGGCTGCTTCCACCACGATGGCGCCGCGATTCAAATGAATGGTTGTGCCTTGCGCATTCTTAGTGATGGAAAACTCGGACCGGTCCTTCATTTCGATCATCGAACCATCGCCCAGGCGAACCATGGCGCGAGAATCCTTCGCCGTACGCAGGTGCTCGCCACGCTGCAGCTTCTCTCCGGAATTCACCAACGTAGTGTGCAGGTCGTCCACTTGATAGACCTGGCCTTCGGCCGCCTGGACGGTCGCTTCGAACTCGCCGCCAAACGGCGCATACCGCTGGATGAAGGGCAGCGCCAGCAATCCAAATCCAATCACGAGCGCCGCCGCAATTCCCCATCGCATGACTACCGGCTGAATGCGGTAGCGTCGCGTGGCGACAGCCTTCTTTGCCGGCGCCAGCTTGCGGGTGCGGGCATCGTTCATCGCCCGGCGGCAGGGAATGCATTCGTGCGTGTGATCCACCAGCAGCAGTGAACGCGCCTGCGACAGGCTGCCACTCAAGTGCGCCGGAATCAGCGACTGGAAGTCCGCACAATTCTCAATCCGATCGGCAGCAACGGCACGGGTCGTGGACTCTTCCACGCCTGCCGCTGACATGCGCGACCACACTCGCTCCGCCGCAGCGCTTACTACTACCGGATCGATCTGTTCGTGCCGGATTTCCGCCGTTGTCTTATCAAGGATTGCGTCAAAGTCATTATTGCTTTTCATGATGTTCTCCAGAACGTAGGACAGACATTCTTGTCTGTCTGCTTTCCTTTCAAGGGACAGACAAGAATGTCTGTCCTACCTGGCACAGACTTCAGTCTGTGTGAATCTGCCCTGCCTGCAAATACCGTCCAATTTCTTTACGCAGTTTTGTGCGCGCGCGGTGCAACGTCACCCCGACCACGAGGGCCGAGGTTTTCGTTAACTCCGCAATTTCCTGATTGTCGTAACCTTCGTAGTAGCGCAGCACAAACATCTCGCCGGCGGTGGTTCCCAAACGAGAAACCGCGTGGCGAATCAATGTCTGCAATTCGCGATCGGCGTGCTCGACTTCCGGGCTGCGTTCGTTCGTTGCTAATGATTCCGACGCCACGTCCTCGAGGCCGACTGATTTGGAGCGCGTCCGGCTTCGCAGTAGATCGAGCGACGCATTGATCGCGGCGCGCGAAAGATAGGCTTCGGGGTTTTGGGAGAGGTCATAGGTTTCCTGCCCCTTGATCAGGCGCAGGAAAACTGTCTGCAGCACGTCTTCGGCGTCGGCCGCGCTGCCGGTAATTCGATGGGCAGTGCGAAAGACTCGTCCGTGGTGCGTTTGGAAGAGAGTTTCGAGTTCTCCCGGGGGTTCGGTTACAAGTCGCAATGGTTTAAGGGCGGCAGCCTGCAAGATTTTTCTCCTGAAAAGTCGTTTCCAGCTTGTAAACGCTGGTCAGGAGAATCTATTAACAGTTCCGTAATAACCTTCTGAAAACCTCCCGGCCCATCAAGGGACGGCAGCGTAACCCCATCGCTTCACTAGAGCCGCGGACTTTGTGCCCTCCCCGCTTACGGGGTGGGGAAGGACTCAGCCCACTGCGGATTTGCGGATCGCGGATTAAGAGACACGCCCCTGCTTCAAATCCGCAGTCCGCATTCTGCAATCCGCAATCCCCTAACGAGTGAGTTATGACGGGCTTCCTGATCCTTGTCGACGCGCGGCCGCTGACGGGCAAAGTCCACCAAAGAGTTTACCCGAATATTTTTTCCGGCCGGCGAAAATCGTTCTACCGACATCAAGACCTATCTGAGATAGCATCGTCCGCCTCAAGCGATGAAAGGTTGGCCTTTTCAAAACGTCCCGATCGGACCGGCTAAGGCAATCGCGCAGGTTAAGGGCTGGAAGCCCGGAACAATTCCCAGCGCCCCGCGCCCCGACAAGGCGAGGTGTAACGGAGATGGATTCTGTATCTGCAGCGGTGGTCCAGACTGCGATAACCTGGCGGGACTTTGCCGTGGCGACATGATCTGTGACGGCTATATCTGTTGTGCCGGGTGAAGTGAAGCTTGCTGGAGAGTGCTAACGGGTTGGCAAGGCTGCAAGACGCTGGCGCGCTTCCGCCGCTTCCGGACTCTGAGGATGGCGCCGCAGGATCTCACGCCAGGCGGCGCCATCGTAATGGAAGGTGTTGGTGGCGCGATCGAAAGTGAAGTTTATGTCCTGGCGATTGTAGCGATCCAGCCCATTGTAATTAAGAAAGTAACTGAAGTCGGGAGCGCCGCCCGCCGTCATTTCGTTGCGATCTAAACGCCGGCCGGCTTCGCGCGAAAGTTTTTCGGCGGCTTGTTCCGCCGCGTCGCCAAAAATCAACAATGCCTGAGGCCGAAGTGGTGAACGCGGAAAAGCATCCAGAAACAGCCGGGCCCGGGCAATGCGATCAAAGTCTTCGGAACTCCGTATCAGACGCAACGAACGGTCGTCATCCTCAGCCCGCCAGGGTGCGATCACGGATTCCGTTTGCAGCCAGCCCCTCGTCCGGCGCGTAACCGCTACTTGCAGAAAGATCAGACCGTCGCGATTGCGCAACCCACCCAGAACGGCAACCAGCCGGCCGCGGCTTAGACGATGCAAAAGTTTGGCGGAAGGATCAGGCGCGATTCTAAGCGCCGCCAAGCGTTCGTCGATTACTACAGCGAGTCGTCCTCCCGGAGGCACGCGACGCTTTTGAGCCAGCCCCTGCGAAGGCTGCAACGCAAGCAGCAGCAGAAAAGAAATTTTGAAGGTAAGGATATTGAGAATGGAGGACATCGGCCTGGTCTCCTTGCAAAGTGAGCCGATCGAAAAACTTCGCAACGATCGCGCACCCTTCAATTGGTGGGAAGCCCTGTTCTCCGAAACGAGGTATTTCTTTTGCGGCTTGGCCGCTGCACGGTGCGGAAAGGTTCGCCTTTCCGGTTGGGCCTTTTTAATCCTTCGAGGCGCAGCCTCGGACTGGAGGCGAAGCCTCCCTGAGGGACGGCGATTTACGGAAAGCCCGAGGCTTTCCGCACTGTGCGGCGGCCAAGCCGCAAGTGTCAGATACCAATCCGTCCAACCCCTGGCAACCTCAGAGTTCGTTTGGCCCAACCCGCGCTGTCACCGAATCGCGCGGCGCCGGGTTGCAGGTACGACTGTCGGTCTTACGTTGGCTCGCGCATCTGCCAAGAGTATCTTTTGCGTCAATCCCGCATGATGGAAATGACAAATCGCTACGGCCAGAGCATCGGCAGCGTCATGCGGTTCGGGCACGGCAGTCAAAGAAAGCAGGACGCGCACCATTTCCTGTACCTGATGTTTTTCAGCATTGCCGTAGCCGACGACGGTCTGCTTCACGGTGCGAGGTGAGTACTCGCAAATCTCAAGCGCCGCGCGCTCGGCCGCCAACAGCGCGACGCCGCGCACCTGCCCCAGTTTCAATGCGACTTTGACGTTCGTCGCATAGAAACCGTCCTCCATCGCACACGCGTCAGGCTTGAGTCGCTCGATCAGACCCGTGATGCCGTCGCTGATTTTCAGCAGTCGCGCAGAAAATGTTTCGCGCGGCGGCGCTTTCACGGTACCGAACTCGACCAGCCGGTAGCGATGCCCTTCGCCCTCCAGCAAGCCCCAACCGGTTGTCTCGCTGCCGGGATCGATTCCTAGTACGCGCATTTTTTTCGTAGCGCAAATTATCAGTTTGCGCGCTACCCTATACTGAGGTTCAAAACGAGCGCAGTATACTACATCGCCAGTTTCGTCAATTGGACTTTGCTAGTTAGCGGAAATAATCTGATTGCTGAATTTCTTGCATCGAAAGGTCGTCCGCAGATTACGCAGATTACACAGATGGAAAAAGCCACTTAGGACAACAAACCGTAAACTTGAAATCTGAGATTTACTAAGATTCGAGTTTCTGAACTCTCATCTGCGTAGGCTGCGCAATCTGCGGATATAGTGGCTCTTTATGGATCCAATTCTTGATGTCGTGATCGTGGGTGCCGGGCCGGCCGGGCTTAGTGCGGCCCTGATCCTGGGTCGCTGTCGTCGCCGGGTGGCAGTTTTCGACGCCGGGCATCCGCGCAACGCCGCCTCGCACGCGCTGCACGGCTACCTTACGCGCGATGGCATCAAGCCCGCCGAACTGCTGCGCATCGGGCGCGAACAGTTACGCCAATATGAAACGATTGAACTAATTTCCGCTGAAGTGACCGCAGCAAAACGTGTCGCGGACGGATTTGAAGTCACCGTTGATAACACGCGCCAGGTTTTTTCGCGCAAACTTTTATTGACCACCGGAGTCGTCGATCACTTGCCTGAGATCGACGGATTGTTGCCGCTCTATGGCAAGAGTGTTTTTCATTGTCCTTACTGCGACGGATGGGAACAGCGCGATCAGCCCATAGCCGTTTATGGCCGCACAAACCACGGCTCCGGTCTGGCAATGGAATTAACCGGGTGGAGTAAAGACCTGGTCCTTTGCAGCGACGGTCCGGCGGAGCTTTCCGCCGATGAGCGTCGGAAGCTGGCACAACTAAACATACCGATTCGCGAGGAACGCATTAGCCGGCTGGAAGGAACAGACGGCCAGCTCGAACGAATCATTTTTGAGTCGGGAGAGACTCTTGAGCGAAAGGCGATGTTCTTCAACACCGGACAGGATCAGCACTGCAATTTGGCGGAAGAGCTGGGCTGTGAAATTACTGAACGAGGCGCTGTCTGGACCGGGGAATTCGAGAAGACAAACGTTCCCGGTCTCTACGTAGCCGGCGACGCGTCGAGAGCCGTGCAACTCGCCATTATTGCAGCGGCGGAAGGCGCCGAAGCAGCGTTCGCGATTAATAAGTCTCTGATCAAAGAGGATCTGGAACGTTCAGCAGGATGACTAAGCCGCGGCCATGTCGGCGTCGCTGATGTCGAAGTTAGCGGATACTTTTTGCACGTCGTCGTGATCCTCCAGAGTTTCCATCAGCTTCAGCATTTGTTTGGCTTCAGTTCCCTCCAGCTTCTTGTATTCTTTCGGGACCATTTCGACTTCGGCCAATTGCGGTTCGATGCCGGCTTTCTTTACCGCCTCCAGAACGCGCTCGAAATCGTCCGGCGTGGTGATGATCTCAAAATTCTCGTCGTCATCGCGCAGGTCTTCAGCCCCGGCGTCGGTGACGATTTCAAACAACTCGTCCTCTGATTTCGCAGCCTTCTCGACCACGATGTAACCCTTCTTCTCGAACATCCAGGCGACGGCGCCGGCAGCGGCCAGGTTGCCGCCATTCTTCGAAAACGCATGCCGGATTTCCGCGACGGTGCGGTTTTTATTGTCGGTTACCGATTCAATCAGCAGCGCGACTCCACCCGGCCCGTATCCTTCGTAGGTAATTTCTGTGTAATTGACGCCCTCCTCTTCCCCGGTGCCGCGGCGCACTGCACGATCGATTGTGTCATTCGGCATGTTGCCGGCCTTGGCATCAGAAATCGCTTTGCGTAAACGGGCGTTGCCTTCGACATCGCCGCCGCCGGAGCGGGCTGCGACCGTGATCTCCTTGATAAATTTGGTAAAGAGCTTGCCGCGCTTCGCGTCCAGCGCGCCTTTTTTATGCTTAATCGAATGCCACTTAGAGTGTCCTGACATCAGTATGAATCCTTATGCGGCTGTGGTTTTTGTTCGGCTGCGAAATATATCACAGGACTTGCGCGCAAAACACGTGCGCCCCAAGCCGCTTAACCATTGGAATCCAATGCATACCTCTTCAGCTCGCGGCCGTACTGCGCCCATATTAACGGTAGACATATGATTGAAGTTGAGAACAGGACCAATCCCGAGTGTGGTCCTTGATAGGCTGGAGTAGTTAGTTTAGCGCGCGAAGATCCCAGGAGTTCCGGCGCCGAACACCCGATCCGCTGGGTGGGATTGCAGACAAATCTTGTGGAACGACTGACTGAGACCTGTTAGCTGCTTACGCTTCTCCGGCCTCACCGACCGTGCATCTCTCTATCAAGTCTCTCAAGCTGTCGGCGAGTGTTGACGGCGCACGGATTCTGTTCGCCGTACGTGCTCGCGAAGAACTCATATCTCTTCAGCAGCAGAGTTTTGGCTTCAGCCTCACGCTTCATCGCGACCAGAGCTTCGCCCAATAGCCCGTCGTCCTGGTATCTGTCCTGGTCGGGGATTTTATCGAACAGACTTAGCGCTTCTCGCAGTAAGGCGGCGGCGCTGGCGGGACGATTGGTTTTGGCGTGAATCAAGCTCAACAGGCTCAATCCTTTTAATTGATACAGGGCGCGCTCTCCGCCCCGGCGCAGCAAATCGAGCGCGGAGGTGGCCTCTTTCTCGGTGTCCGCATAAGCGCCTTCGCGGTAATGGGCCTCCGCGAGCATGAGCAGAAGATAGATGTGGTTTGGGTTAGTTTCATTCCGGGTCTGGCGCGAGCTCTCGAACGCTTCGTGCAACTGCGCCTCGGCTTGCTTGAACTCGCCTTTCAACAGGGAAAGGCGTCCCAGATGTTCGAGCATCCCGGATGCCAGTATCTTGCCGTTCGGCATTCGATTGAAGGTGGCGAACGCCGTCTGATAGAAAGTTTCGGCTTGACCGAGATCGCCTCGCGACTCGTAAATTACGCCCAGACCGCTGATCAGCGAGACAGTCGCCATGTGCTCGTCACCGTATTTTTGCCGTGCCAGCTCCAATCCTTCGCGCGCCGCTTGCTCGGCGGCCACCGTTTCGCCCAGACCATTTAAAAGCGAAGCAAAGTCAGCCAGAAGATAAGGAACGTTGGCGTTGTTCGGATCAACCGCGCGGAACATTTCGAGCGATTGGCGAAAATGCGCGGCGGCGGCAAGGAGGTCGCCGCCGCCATAGAGTGACGCGGCCAGATAATATAGAGCTTCCGCGACTTTTGGATGTCGCTCACCGTAGAGTCCGCGATAGGCATCCAAGGCCGCACGAAAGTGCGTCTGGGAATGTTCAAACTGACCCAGGGACTGGAAAGTTGTACCGATAGTGTGATGCAGTTCGGCGCGAATCTCCGCCTGGTCTTTAAAATCCGCGTCAATGCGTCGTCCCGCCTGCTCAAGCACATCAACGACTCTGACCTCGCCGCGTTGACCGAAGCCCGTTGAATACCAACTGGTATCGGCCGAAGCGAAGATGGATTGTAGAAAAGCATTGATGCGCTCGGCTTTGGCCGCTTCGACGCGCGCGCGGTCGCGTTGCTCAGCGGCAATTCTGGCCTGCGCGGTGGCCCGCCTCGCCTGCCATACGGTAGCAACGATGCCTCCGACCAGCGCTAACACAATGAGCGCGGCCGCTACGGCGCTGGCCTTATGCCGGCGGACGAATTTCGCCGTGCGATACCGGAAAGTATCTTTGTGGGCCAGGACCGGCCGCCCGCCCAGATAGCGACGAAGGTCTTCGGCGAATTGCGCAGCAGAGGCGTAGCGCCGTTGCGGGTCCTTGCGCATCGCCATCAGGACGATGTTATCCAGATCGCCGCGCAACGTACGGCGCAACTGTTCTTTTGTGCGCCCCTGGCGTTCGCCGATGGTTACCGGGGATGGCACCGGCCGGGCGGAACCTTCAGCGCTGGTGTCGCCGGGCGCGCGACTTACGGCAGTACTCGGCTTTTCCGGCTCCTCCTCGCAGATGACGCGCGCAATCTCATCCGGACGGCGATTCTTCAAACGATGCGGCCGCTGTCCCGCCAGAACTTCGTAGAGCAGGACCCCCAGGGAATAAACGTCAGTAGCCGTCGTCACGCTCAACCCGCGAATTTGTTCGGGACTGGCGTAATCAGGCGTCAGCGCGCGCAAGTCGGTAACCGTCTCCGCCGCTCCGGTTTCCGTTTCCGCATTGATCAGCTTGGCGATGCCGAAATCCAAAAGCTTCGGTACACCATCGTTAGTTACAAGAATGTTCGACGGTTTGATGTCACGGTGGATGATCAGATTCTGGTGGGCATAGGAGACGCCCTGGCAGACGGCGAGAAATAACTTCAGCCGTTCGTCAGTCGAAAGACTCTGGCGGTCGCAATACTCGTCAATCCGCACACCATCGACATACTCCATTGCCAGGAACGGTTCGCCGTCATCGCTGACGCCCCCGTCGAGAAGCCGCGCGATGTTTGCATGGTTAAGCGAAGCCAGGATCTGGCGTTCCTGGCGAAAACGACGCGCTAGATCGGAATCAGCAAAACTGCGGCGCACAACCTTCAGCGCAAGCTGTTGGCTGAATTCCCCGTCCGATCGCTCCGCGAGGAAGACTGTGCCCATCCCACCGCGCCCGATCTCTCGAATAATCCGGTAGCGACCGATGGTCTGGCCCGCGCGATCCTCCGAGCTGTTTCCGTCCTCAAAAAAATCCGCCGAGAAAGCGAACGCTGGAGCATTGAGAAAGCTCTCGCTTTCTGCCTCATTGGCGAGCAGGGCTTCTATTTCGCGCTTCAGCTCGGGCCGATCCTGGCATTGGGCATCGATGAACGCCGATCGCTCTTGGGGCGCCAGCTCCAACGCAGCGATCAAAACGGCTTCGATCTTTGGCCAATCACTTATTTGCATTGCTGCTTAGAACGCGGGGTTTTCGATCTCTAACTGACATGTATTCAGCGCGCCTGTTGTGGAAGGCAACACATTCGCCTGATGCTTCAGAATTGATCGGCTCTGCATAAAGGAGGATTCTCTTAGTCCGCGTTTAGCGGACACCTGAAAATAAAACAGCGATTCATCGCTGGGATTATCATTGAGTCAAAGGCACAGTCCCGGAAGCGGACGGCTGAAAAAAGTAGCTCTGGCCGTTTTCGTTCAGCCGTCCGCTTCACGGACTGCAAGTCATCTACCATTTATCCCAGCAGTAAACTGCTGGGCTACTATCATTCGTCCGCTGCGCGGACTGATGAAGTGACTTTTTCTGAAACGCTGAGTGGATCTGAAACGCCTCGCGGGGGTTGGTTGTCAGTTAACTCGCGATAGAGCCAGAGGCGCGCAGTCTTCCAGTCGCGCAGCACCGTGCGCGTAGTCACGTCCAGTATTCGAGCGATCTCCTCATCCGCCAGGCCACCGAAGAAGCGCATCTCGACCACCTTGCACTTGCGTTCATCGAACTGGCCCAGCTTGTCCAACGCTTCGTCCAGGGCCAGGAGACTTGCGGCGCGTTGTTCGATGGGGAGTTGCAAGTCGTCGATGGAAAGATGGATGGCGCCGCCCCCGCGTTTCTCCGTGGCGTGACCGCGCGCGTGATCGATCAGCACCCGACGCATCATGCTGGCCGCGATGCCGTAGAAGTGCGCGCGGTTTTGCCAGTTGACTCTCGTCTGATCGACTAAACGAAGGTAGGCCTCGTTGACCAGGGCGGTGGGCTGCAAGGTGTGCTCATGGCGTTCCCCGGCGAGGAAGCTGCGCGCCAGCCGTCGCAGCTCGTTATAGACAAAGGGCATCAGGCGCTCGGCGGCGTTGGGGTCGCCGTTGCTCCACTCTTTCAGAATTAGCGTAACGTCATGTTGCGCCTCGCCATCCATCTTTTCCAGCCCTCCGCTCGTTCGGCGGGATATTACGCGAAATCGCTTCTCTCAAGAAAATATTTTGGGACGTTGTGTCAGTTTCCGTCGCCCGTTCCCGCGTATGTTTGCGAAAGTAAGAATCAGCAGCGCTCAGAGTTGCAGACAGCCCATCGCGGTCTGCCTTTACAGAAAGAGCGCGGTTAGTCCGAAAATGGTTTATCGCGCTTTTCATTTTTCAAGTCGACTGCGAGCCCCACGGAAGGCTACGAATTCCAGAGTTCATGAAGGAACGAGCCAGCCTCAGTGTGCAACTCTTCGGGTTAACAATACGCAAATACTTTTTTTACGGAGAGACCGGCGCCCCGTTTTCAAGGAGATGAGTATGAATTTCTCTGCCAAGGTCAACCGCTCGCTTCTCACACTCCTGGTTCTGTCAGGTGTAGCTGGATTGGCCATCATGCGACAACAAGCTAAGGGCCCGATTAAGACTACGCCAATCGCGGCGCGACCGGATGCTGAAACATTCGGACGGATTCCGCTGAGTTTCGAGGCCAACCACGGCCAGACAGAGAGTTCAGTTGACTATCTTGCCCGCGGCGGAGGCTATGCCCTGTTCCTTAAGCCGACTGCAGCGGTTTTCGTTCTGAAACAGAATAGCGACAAGCAGAGCCCGCGGAACCTTCCCGACATTTCCGCGAATCAGGCAAACGACACTGCCACTGATGGTCCGACCAGGGTCTTGCGCATGTCACTCGTGGGCGCTAACGAGGCTGCGCCGGTCGAAAGCGCGGACGAGCTCGCCGGAAAAATAAATTATTTCATCGGCCCGGATACGGAGAAGTGGCGGACAAACATACCAACTTTCGGACGCGTGCGTTACCGCAACGTCTACCCGGGCATTGATTTGGTTTATTACGGCAACCAGCGACAGCTGGAATACGACTTTATCGTTGCGCCAGGCCGCGAACCGCGCGCCGTCAAGCTTCAGTTTGACGGTCTGGACAAAGTGGCGGTTGACAATAACGGTGACCTGATTCTGACGCTGGGGCAAAGCACAATGCGGCAGCCTAGGCCACTCATCTATCAGGAAATCGCAGGTGAGCGTCGTACGGTGACTGGCGGCTACGCGGTTGAAAGCGATGGCCGCGTCGGCTTCGCCGTGGGCGAGTACGACTCTGCGCTTCCGCTCGTAATTGATCCGGTGTTGTCTTATTCAACTTATCTCGGTGGCAGCGATACCGACGAAGGCGACGACATCGCTTTGGACTCTGCCGGCAACGCTTACATCTGCGGCGTCACGAATTCGACCAACTTCCCCACCGCCAATGCATTCCAAGGCACGTTCAATGCCCCCATCGACAACTTAGTCGCGCGCGACGGCTTCGTCACGAAAATCAATGCGGCGGGCACAGCACTCGTTTACTCGACTTACTTCGGCGGCAACAAAGACGACCGGTGTCACAAAATCGCCGTTGATGCTTCCGGCAACGCCTACGTCGCGGGGGAAACCGGCTCGCTCAACTTCCCCACAGCCAACGCCTTGCAGTCCACACACGGCGGCGGCTTGTCCGACGGCTACATTGCCAAACTTAACGCGGCTGGCTCCGCGCTCGTCTATTCGACCTACCTCGGCGGCGACGTTTTCGATGCAGTCCATGGGCTCACGATTGATTCCACAGGCAGCGTCTACGTTACGGGGCGCACCACTTCCTCAACCTTCCCCGTGGTTAATCCCATTCAGGGCACATACAGCGGCGGCCCCGGCGCCGACGCTTTTATCACCAAGATCAACGCGGCGGGTTCGGCTTTGGTTTACTCTACATACTTAGGAGGTAACGCCGGCACCGGTGGTGGGTTTACCGCGGGCTTCAGTATTAAGACAGACTCAACCGGCGCCGCCTACATCACCGGACAGACCAGAGCGACTAACTTCCCGACCGCCAATGCCATTCAGGCCACCTTCGGCGGCGGCAGCCCCGATGGCGACGCCTTCGTGACCAAGCTAAACGCAGCGGGCACGGCACTCGTCTACTCGACCTACCTGGGCGGCAGCGATAACGACATAGGAAACGAGATAGCGGTGGATTCAAGCGGCAGCGCGCACGTCACCGGCGTCGCCCGCTCGTCCAATTTCCCTACGGCTAATGCTTTTCAGAGTACCCTCAAGGGAACCTCGGATGCGTTTGTCACCAAGCTTAATGCGGCGGGCTCGGCGTTCAGCTACTCAACCTACCTCGGCGGTACGACGGACGACTCCGGCAATGGCATCGCGCTGGATTCCGCTGGCAACATTTACGTCGCGGGAGGCACCAACTCCTCGGATTTCCCCCTGGTGAATTCGACCCAGGGCACGTTCGCCGGCCTCGTTGATATCTTCCTGACAAAGCTCAACGCGAATGGCAGCGCGCTTACCTATTCAACGTACTTCGGTGGCGGCGGCAACGATACCGCCTTAGCCATTGCTGTTGATAGCGCAAACAGCATGTATCTGGCGGGGCGAACCACCTCTACCAACTACCCAACGCTCAACCCGATTCAGGGCACAAACGGCGGCGGCCAGGATGCTTTCGTCACGAAGATCAGCGACCCGCCCCCCGGTTCAGTGCAATTCAGCCAGGCGATCTTTTCGGTGACGGAAGACGTCACTGAAGTTCGGATCACGCTCACGCGCACAGGCGATGTCAGTAGTGCCGCAACGGTGGATTACGTCACCAGCGACGGTACCGCATTGCAACGAACGGATTACACAATTGGCGCCGGCACGGTGCGTTGGGCCGCAGGCGATGGCAGCAGCAAAAGTTTCGGAGTCTTAATAACTGAGGACGCCTATGTTGAAGGTTCGGAAAGTCTCTCGCTGACGCTCAGCAATCCTACCGGAAGCGGGGTGGGCGCGCAGAACACCGCGACCCTTACAATTCTGGACGATGACTCGATAAATCCGCCGACCAGCAATCCCATCGACGACTCGAACATCTTCGTGCGCCAGCACTATCACGACATGCTGGCCCGCGAGGGTGACACTGGTGGCATTGCCTACTGGACCAATGAGATATCGATGTGCGGCGGCAATGCTACCTGCATTCGCCTGCGGCGTCTGGGAGTTTCCGACGCATTCTTCTTTGAACCGGAATACCAGGACACGGCCGCTTACCTCTATCGTGTTTACAAAGTCTCCTTCAATGCGTTCCCTTCATACACGCCGTTCATGCGTGACCGCAGCCGTCTGGTGGGCAGTCCCATGCTGAACGCGAACAAGAACGCATTCAATGAGGCTTTCGTGTTGCGGCCGGCATTTATCACGGCGTTTCCGCTCAGCCTCACGGCGGGGCAGTATGTCGACGCGCTCAACACCAACACCGGAAACTCGCTAACTACACCGCAGCGCGATGCGCTGGTGAACGGACTGCTTGCGACCACTGAAACGCGCGGCACGGTGCTGCGGAAGGTGGCGGAGAACTCTGTCTTTATTGACAAGGAGTACAACAACGCCTTTGTCGTCAATTTGTATTTCAGCTATCTGCGGCGCGACCCGGAATCCGGTGGGTTCACTTTCTGGCTCGGTGAAATCAACAAGTTCCCGTTGCGCAGCCCGTCGGGGCAACAGGCCATCGTCTGCTCCTTCCTGACTTCTCAGGAGTATCAGGAACGATTCAGTTCCGTGGTTACGAGAACGAACGCCGAGTGCGGCCGATGAGGTTGGTTTGTAGGGGTGGCACTCCGTGGCCACCCCATTTCATCGCTTACGAAAGCTTTCCAAATTGATTAGGGCAGTCACGGAGCGCGGCCCATGATGGTCGCAGCGCTAGCGAATAAGCGACTGCAGGGTTGCAGCGGTGACGCCGGAAACCTTCACACGTTTGAGCCTGGACGTTTGACCTGAGGCTATCTCGACAGCGTTTCGTGCGACGCCCAGCGCGCGCGCCAACACACGAATGACCTCTTCGTTGGCGGCGCCGTCAACCGGCGGCGCGGTCACGCGCACTCGCAAACTGCCATCATGCTCACCGGCAATCTCGCTGCGAGAAGCGCGCGGCACCACGTGCACCTGAAAACTAAGCACGCCATCTGCTTCCGTATAGCGCAGCAACAGATTCTCCGCGCGCCTTTTGTAGGGGCGGCACTCCGTGGCCGCCCCATTGGTCGCAATAAATCCACGAATGAAGTGCGAAGCAATGCAAAAAGGGGGCGGCCACGGAGTGCCG
>JAXDFZ010000006.1:0-92750 GCA_034665305.1 Blastocatellia bacterium
CCGTGGAACTGGCGCTGTAGCCCTGGCTCGTCGCGCCGCTGATGGGACTCCCGTTCAGTCGCCACTGATTGCCAGTCGCGCTGCTCGAAGTCAATGTCACGTTCCCACCCTCGCAGAACGTGGTCGGGCCATCGGGAGTAATTGTCGGCGTTGCCGGAATGGAATTCACCGTCACCGTCGTCGCGGTTGAAGGTTCGCTGGCGCAACCGCTGGCCGTATCGATGACGGTGTAGTCGCCCGCGTCCGTAGCGATGTGTGCTTGGTTCGTCGCCCCGCCGATCGGATTACCGTTCAGGTACCACTGATTGCCGCTCGCGCTGCTCGAAGCCAGCGTGATGCTGCCGCCACTGCAGAAAGTTGTTGGACCATCAGGCGTAATTGTCGGCGTGGCCGGGATTGGGTTGACCGTCACCGTCATGGCGGTTGATGGATCGCTGGCACAACCGGTTTCCGTGACTGTATTGGTGTAGTTGCCGGAAGCGTTGACTAAGTAGCTCTGATCCGTCGCGCCGCTGATCGGGCTTCCGTTCAGAGACCACTGATTGCCGCTGATGCTGCTCGAGGTCAACGTAACGCTGCCGGCACCGCAGAAAGTTGTCGCTCCGTCAGGGGTGATTGTCGGTGTTGCCGGAACCGAATTCACCGTCACCGTCGTGGCCGTTGAAGGGGGACTGGCACAGCCGCTGTTCGTTACGGTGTCGGTGTAATCGCCAGCGGCAGTGGCGGCGTATGCTTGGTTCGTTGCCCCGCCGATGGGATTGCCGTTCAAGTACCACTGATTGCCGCTGGCGCTGCTCGACGTCAACGTAACGCTGCCGCCCTCGCAGAACGTCGTCGGACCGTCAGGCGTGATGGCCGGCGTATCAATCGCCGAGACGTTGACTGCCAACGTAGCTGTCGCTGCCGCGCCGGGGCTGTTTGTTACTGTGAGCGTAAAGGTCGAGTTCGTAGCGGCACAAACCGCGGCGATATCAGCCGTGACTTTACCCGCGACGTCAACGCCGATGTTGTTAATGGTGACGCCGGTACCGGTCAACGGTGTCGCGGTCACTGTCAGCGTATTCGCTGCCTGGCCGGGATCGCTGACGGTGGCTATTTGTGAATTCAAAGCGCCCGCGGCTGGTTGTCTGGAGAGGGAAGCAGCTGCCGCGATCATTGGGGTATCGTTGTCAAAGCAGACGGTGACGTCGTTCAAGGACGGCGTGACGATATTGTCCGCGGTGCTCAGCAGAGCTTGGTACTTCAGATAGCGGAAGCCGTTGAAGCGTGCCAGCGACGCACCGGTAACTGTGAAGAAAGAAGCGGCGGTTCCGTCCGGCCCGACGAAGTTAAATGGCCCGTTGACGTTGTTGCTGGCTGCCGCCTGTAATTGAACGGTGGTGTTCGCCGGAGTAGTCGCATTCCACGATAGGGTCAACCAACGAGGGACTAAGCCAACAACCGGATTGGCATCCTTCACGGCCGAGAATAAAGTCCCAGACGCGAGGTAGGTGGTCGGTGGCGTCACATAAGTTGTGAAATAGAGATCAGCTGCGACCGCCGTCCAAAGGGTGCCGCTGTTAGTGGTGGTGAAGACCTGGCCATTGGCCATCGAGCTGCCGCCTGCCGTACTGCCGCGAACGCCGAACACGGTACTGCCGACGCTGGTCCTCAGGACCACCGAGTAGCTGGTCCCGCTGACCACGGCCGCGGGAGTGGCGAAGGTCGTGGTGTACAACGTCGCAGTGCCGACGTTAGTAACTGGACCGATGGTGGTAGTCGCGAGCACGGTCGGGCCGGGATTGATGCCGTTGAGGTTGCGAATCTCCACCGTGATCGTGCCCGAAGTACCGGAGGCGAGGCCGAGACCCACACTGATTTTCTTCAGACTACCAGTAACACCGGCGCGGAACGTCTGACCGGTCCAGGTGGTTGCGCTCAGGTTGTTCGTGGTCGACAGCGCGGCGGGCGAACTGATCTGATCGGTTCCTTCAACGCCCAGGTTCCGAAGTTTCACGTCGCCGGGATTGCTGACAATATCCACATTTGAACCTGAGCCCGAGCCAAAGTCGCTGTACGTCGCATCGGTGAAGCAGGAGGCGGAGGTAACGGGCAGGAGGGCAAGATTCTGAATGGTCGTGCCACCCTCGGAGACGACAACTCCGTTAACCGACGCAGGACTGTAGCCGGCGGGGCTGGCCGACACGCTGTAGGTGGAGGCGTTAATAGACACGAACGAATAGAAGCCGCTGGCGTTCGTCGTAGCCGAGCTTGTTCCGGCAATCACGACCACACCGCTCAAGGGACTGCTGCCCGCCGTCACGGTTCCCCGCAGGGTACCTGTCGGCGTCCCGTTAGAGCCGTAGGCCACCGCGGCGGAGGAAGGAGAATCTGCAATCATCGGCGTCAGCGTCGTGCCGGGGCAGTTATTCTTCGCGCGAATGAAATAGTAATAAGTGGTGCCGCTGACACCCGAGGTATCAACGTAGCCGGTCGAAGTCAGGTCCGAGGCCAGCGGCGAACTGGAAGGAAAAACGGAGCTGGGATCGCGGAAAACGGAGTAGGTGCCATTGGTAGAGTTGGTCCCCCACCCGGCGGGCGCGCTCCAGGAAAGGGCGACGCCAGGCGCTGTCGAATTCACGGCCGGAGCGGCGATGGCCGACGGGGCCGAACAGTAGGTGAGCAGCGAAGTCGCATTGTCTTCTCTCCGCGTTGGCGACTGGGTATCGGCGACCGGGAAAAACATTCGCGAGTCGGTCCACAAGGGATGGACCTGGCGGTTGAACGCGGCTATGCCGGAATAGTCACCGTACTGATTGCCATTATAGGTAGAATTGTCGGTGCTGTTTTCATCGGTGTAGTTGACGTTGTTCCTCCACGCCGAACCGCCGTCAGTGACGAGGACGTTCGGCTCGAACGATAGGCCGCCGTCAACTGAGCGCGAGCTGACCATCTGCGTCTGGCGGTTGAGGGGATCGAGGCGCGAGTCATACCACGAAACGTTCACTGTCCCATCGGACTGATCGACTGCCAGCCAGGGGAATATTTGCGTCGCGCCGAAATTGTCGTCGTTCACCTTGACCCTTGAGGACCAGGAGGTACCGCCGTTTGTGGATCTAACGACGTAGGTATTGATGTCCGCTCCGTTTGTTGTTCCTGAGGGAAAGTCAGGGAAGGAGACGTAAAGGTAGCCGAAGGAAAGGGAATTGGGGTTCCGGTCGATGTCGATCGCTCCGAACCCGTTGATGCCTCGCTTGTCCTGTGCGGGAGGCTTGTTGTTGGTGCCAAAGGATTGCAGCGCGAGCGTCGCGATGACCTGCGGAGCGGTCCAGGTGGCGCCGCCGTTCGTCGACTTTGAGAAGACGATCGTTTCGACATTGTAGCGGCTCCAGATCGCGTAGACGGTGCCGTCCGCTCCGACGACGACGTTGCCGCCGATAGCGCCGGTATTAGAAGGGAAGTTGACAGTGGTCCAGGCACTGCCGTTATCGGAATACGCTATCTTCTCGGCGTTCGCCGCGTCCCAGATCACGTAGATACGACCCGGATTTGAAAAGGCCTGGCCCGATGTGTTGTCGATAGCCATCATCTCTTTGTCGTTGCCCTGCGTCGTGGAGGCGATGCCGTTGACGACGGTGCCCAGGCTTTGCCAGCTCACGCCGTTGTCGGCGGAGCGAGCTACGACGATGGCGGCGCCGCTCGCTGAAGCACTTTGCGAGATGAGCATGTAAGTGGCGTAAGCGCGTCCCTGACTGTCCCAAGCCAGCGCCGGGTCGCTGCCGAACCAGAAGGTGGCGCCGGTCACTCCTCCGGTGATGGTCGCGGGCCATGGCGCGCAGTTGTACTTCCAGGTGGCGCCCCCGTCGGTCGAGCCGAAGAGCGCCATGGTGCCGTAGGTGTTCGCGGTGCCGCCCGTCGGCGACTGACATGCTGCCGTGGAGTCTTTATAGAAAGTATTGGAGAAGGCGATGAGGTGCAGCGGATTGTTGGGGTCGATGGAGATGCTGTTCTCGCCCTGGTAACCCTCGATGCCTTCCCCCGGATCGACGTTCGAGCCTATCGAGGCATTGAGCGCGCCCAGATTAAAGAACGCATCAGCGGGGTTCTGCCGCAAAGAGAGTAGCTCAGGGCTAATTTCAGGGTATGCCGCGCGGATGCCGCGCCGGGCCGCCTTCCATAATTTGCTGGCGCAGTCCAGCGGCGGCGGCATCATGATCATATGCGGATGAGCGTACCGGTTTTTCTCGAAGATCTCAGCCGGATCTTCGGTGGCGGCATTGACGATGTCGAGGATTTCCTGCTTCAGAATCTCACGACACTGAGGAATGTCCGGCGCGTTCTCCCGTGTCAGAGTCGGCACGGATTGTGCCCGGGGAAGGATCGCTTGATCCAGGGCATTCCCTTGCGTCTCGGGCGCGTTATTCTCCGGGTTGGGAGCTGACGTCTTCTGTTCATTCAGCGGGAAACTGTCTTCGTGCATTACACCAGCGAGCGTTGACTGAATCCCCGAGCTTTTGCGTGATTGAACCGAATCCTTCCGGTTGGCACTAGTGCTCACACTGATTGGCAACAACCCGGCACATACCACCAGCAAGCCTGACAACAGCATCAGGCAGGCGATGAAACGACGCGAGCGGCGATTCCTCAGAATAGATGAAGGAGATGAGGAAGCAGAGGAAGAGTTGCGGACCCGCATAGGTATTCTCCGAATTAGAGATCAAGTTAGTCGCGGTGAGTATCTAAGGACGGGCCGCAGGTGCGAATAGGCTACTGGTCTTGATCGTTCGGCGCAGGCTGCCTATGAAAAGTGGATTCCGTCACCGCATCCCATAGGGAATGCCGTGCCAGCTCCTTGCAGGGGTTTTTAGCAGGGTGGGATTGAATTGTGATGACAAACACCACTCAGGTGGGGCGAGGTGTCGGTGCGTTTAAGGACGTGAGAAACGTTGGCGGGCAGGTAAAGAGGGCCCGACGCTTCGCGTCTAACTGACTTCACCGAACGGGTAGATTGAAATCCTTTAGCAGGACCGCCCTCTGCTGCAGGAAATGGGACGAAGCGCCCACGCCTGAGCCACAGCAACCTTCTCCGCCGAAAACTACTCGGCGAGTCTGCGCAAGGTTTTTCAGGAAGTAACTGAGGAAGCGGATGTGGAAAACTCTGCAGCCGAACGCGCCACGGATGGTTCACCCTTCACTCATAGCGCAGGCACTCAATAGGATCCAGGCGTGAGGCCTTGCGCGCCGGCCAGACACCGAACACCAGGCCGATTGCGACGCTGACCGTCAACCCTGACACGACGGCCCACATGGGTATTGAGGTGGGCAGGGCGGGAATCAGCAGTCCGACCAGTTTGGCGAGGCCAATCGACAAGAGCACGCCGATTACGCCGCCCAGAAAAGTTAGCGTCATCGCTTCAAACAAAAACTGATTGGTGATATCCCGGCGGCGGGCGCCCAGCGCCTTACGAATTCCTATCTCCTGCGTTCGTTCGGTGACGCTTACCAGCATGATGTTCATAACGCCGATGCCGCCGACCATCAATCCAACTGAGGAGATCGCAATAGCAATAATTCCAACCATTCCGAAGATACTGTCGAACTGAGTGATGAACGCGTCCGCAGTTTTTACATCGAAGTTATTCGGCTCGGAAAACTTCACATTCCGCCGCGCCCGCAGAATTTCCTCAACCTGATTGACGGCCTCAGGTAGCTGACCTGACTTCGCGCGCAAAACAATTGTGAGAAATCTTCGGCCGGGAGCCACTTGAAGGCCGGTGCGAAATGGCACGAAAACGGCATTGTCCTCCTCATTTTCACCAAAGACCGTTGCCTGGCGTTTCGCCAGCACGCCGATGATTTCCCACGCAGAGCCGCCCATTTTGACGCGTGTTCCCACGATGCCGCTTTCCTTGTCGGGGAAAAGAGCCAGCGCAGCATTGACGCCGATTACCATAACATTGCGCCGGTTTAGATCGTCCTGTTCGGAGATGAACCGCCCTTCCTTCAAGGACGCGTTGTGTATGTCGGCGTGATTGGCGGTGACGCCCTGAGTATTACCGCGCCGGTACGTCCGCTCGTTGATCTTGATGGTGTCGTCAAAGCCGCAACCGTTACAACCAATGTTTATTGACTCCAGCGCCATCGCGTCGACGGCGGTCGCCTGTTGCGCGATTGCTTCACCATCTTCAGGAGTCAGCGGTTTGCGCGCGCGTTCCGACTGATCACGCTCACCAACCTGCGGACCCGTCGTCAAGTGAAAGGCATAAATGTTGTTAGTGCCGTACTCCTCGACCATTTTCACGATGTTGTTGCGGAGTCCCGTGAGTATCGACGCGACGAGGATAGCCACCAGCACGCCAATCACAATTCCCAGCACAGTGAGCGCGCTGCGGAACTTGTGGGCCCGCACACTGTCGAGCGCCATCAGTAGCGTTTCGCGCGGGATGAAATTGGGAAGCTTGAACTTCATAGGATCAGGTACGAGTGAGCGCAATGATCGGGTCGAGACGCGAAGCCTTAAATGCCGGATAGATGCCGGCGATCATTCCGACGGCGGTTGAAACGCCCAAAGCGAGCAAAATGTAGCCGATGGTGATCGTCATCGTAATCGGCGTAAAAACTGTCACGGCCCAGGAGATCGCGGCGGCGGCAAGCAACCCCAGGGCGCCACCCAGCACGCACAGCATCGATGATTCAATAAGAAACTGCACCAGCACCTGTTTGCGTCGCGCGCCCAGAGCTTTGCGCAGCCCAATTTCGAAAGTACGTTCAGTAACGGAGACCAGCATGATGTTCATCACCACGATCCCGCCGACGACTAAGGCGATCAGAGTTATGGGCGTCACTACGAGCGCGATTGCCCCCGTGAACTGATCGATCTGACTCCCCAGCGTTTCGGTGTTTACCAGCCCGAAATCGTCTTCTTCGTTTCCGGTCAGCTCGTGATAATTGCGCAAGGCTACGCGGGCATCCTCCAGCGTCATCTTGAAGGTTTCGCGTTGCCGGCCCTTGCCGTGAATTTGCAAATCGAGATTGCGGCCATAAATGCGTTGAAAGGTCGTCAGCGGAATGTAGACATGCTTGTCGATCATCTCGCCGAATATCGGACCACGCCGTTCTTCAACCCCGACGACGCGCATTGGGAGACCAGCTACCTTGAACTCTTTGCCGATCGGATCGACGTCGGGGTAGAACTTGTCCTTGATGTCCGCACCGAGGACCACGACCAGCTTACCGTGTGACACCTCTTCGGCTTGAATGAAGCGGCCGTCCGATATGGTCTTGTCCTCGATCTCGGCCATGTTCGCCGTTACTCCGAAGATGATGCCGCCGAAGAAGGTGATGTTGTCCTGCTCGAATTTCGTTCCGCGCGCCGCCTCGGCCCCGACTGCCACACAGCTCTCGCAGTATTGCTGCAGCCACTCCATGTCGGCCCACTTCAGCTGCTTGTTCCGCCGGTTCATCTTCTCCAGATCTTCTTCCGACAATTCACCCTGGCTCGCCATGCGGGCGATCATAAAGTGATTCGTACCCAGCATCTTCGACATCTTGTCGACCACGTAAGTATTGAGTCCGGAGATGGTGGCGCCGACGACCACTACTGAGGCGACGCCGATAATGATGCCGATCAGGGTTAGGAAGGCGCGCAATTTGTGCGCCAGGATTGACTGGAGCGCGATCCTCGCAGAGTCCGAATAGAATGTGTATAGCTGGCGCATGATTCGGCGACGGTCAGAACTCAGTACGAAGCCTAGCAGGGAAAAGTTTGCCCTGTTAGACGCAAGTATCCCTGAAGGGCCTGTCTAGAAGACGTGTCGCAGCCTGAATTGTTAACAAGCGGCCCCAGTCGATCCGCGAGTGACTCGCCCCGGTCACACTTGAGCGATAAACAAGTTTCAATTGCAGAGGTGTAAGGGCTTGTCGCTCTGACAATTTTCCTGGCAAAATCTCAGGTATCAACCCGTTCAGCCGCGTTCGTGATTTTCTGGAAACTGATACAAATTCAGTCTCTTCTTGGTGCATACGTGTCGAGTGTTCGGTGTCCAAACTTTCCCGTACGAGGGAGAAGTTGGAAATCAATTGGAAGGTTGCAGGTTGAGAGAGAGGCGATTGTCCCCGCAGCTCTCTTTCCTGATTCAACCTTCAGACAAGGGTGCGCTGCGCACTTTGTACGAGTCAGTCTTAATCAAGGATAGAAGACCGGAGGGACAACATGAAAACTAATTTGACGATGCTGGCAAAATCTCTTGCCCTTGCAGTTGCCACCATCGCAGTCTTGACGCTGGGCCAAACCGTAGCGCGCGCCGACGAAGTAACTGTCAGCGGCTCAACTACGGGAAGCATTACCGGCGTACCCCAATTAACATTTATCGGCAATCCTGGCTTTACCGGCACTACCGCCCTCGGTACAGGATCGCTAAGTGCTGCCAACAGCCTGGGTTTGTTTTTACTGTCGACCGATTCGATACAGGCAGTGGCCGGCCAATTCACTTTGAACGTAACCTTCGTCGGGCCCGCGGGAATTAATGGTGGGCAAGGCGCCGTCTACACGGCAACGATCCTGGGAACAGTTTCCCCCAACGTTGACCAGGGTGGCGTAAATATTCATTTCGCGAACCCTACTCAGTTGTTTACGTTTAACGATGGGACGAACGCCGGTTCCTTCTCGTTGACGGTGGCTGATTTGTTTGTGCAATCCGGGCAATCAGCGAACCTGACAGCCGGCATAAACGGAGACCAGGCGTCTGCGGTTCCGGAACCAGCCACGCTGCTACTGCTGGGTACGGGCTTGACGGGGATCGCGGCCAAGATGCGGAAACGCAGGAGGCTCCGCGGCGAAAACGACGCTTAGACTTTTGCGTTGTTTTTTCATCACTAAGAGGGCCGGCGAATTTCAGTTCGCCGGCCCTTTATTTTGATAGCGACCCACCCGCTTGTAGGTTAACCGCATGGGGGTACTGACTTCATAATCGCATTGAGCGACAACGAAAGTTCAATCCAACAGAAACTTTAAGAGGCCTCCGACGGACGAAATGCCGGAAGCTCGTTCCTCATCCAAAACGCGCATCCGGGCTAACGGCCCACTGCTGCCAGCCGCAGCCAATTGTTCAGCGCGCAGTCGACGGCGCTCTGCTTCTATTTCCTGCCGGTCGCGCTGGCGAGCTGATTCCAAACCGCCTGCCCGAATGAATTCAACTATCTGCCGCAACTCTTCGGCATCAAACCAGGTACCATGTCCTTTGCAAACATCGATTACGACGCCCGAGCAGCGCGCAAAATTTATCCGGTTCATCAGTTGTGAACAAGTGGGGCAGGGCACGTAACGAATCTTGTTACGAGGATCGGGATGGACCTCATGATTCGGTACCGGCGACGCTGTTCCCAACACCGCAGCTTGTTGTTCGCGATCGGCGCAGATTCTTTCCAACGCGGACGTTTCCACCCAGAGGCCATTGCATTCATGACACTCCCGCAACATGGTGGTTCCAATGGTAACCGCACCCATGTCCGTGCGGCACCGGGGGCATTTCAATGGGGTTGCGTCGGCAGCTTCCGCCCGCGCGGCCGCCGTGCCACAGTGCGGACAGTGTTTGCTGCCGCTGAACATCATGCCGAAACACGAGGGGCAGGCGACGGTTGCCAGCCGCGATTCGCAAAAAACGCAGATCGAAGCTTCTGAAGAACTAGCGGCGCCACAGTTTGGGCAATTAAGCGTTTTGGCTTCCATGATTTTGAACCCGGGTCGACGTTGCGGACCTCACAAGTGGATTGTCGATGTACGCCGCTTATCCTGCGTTATACTAACAAATCAGAATAGGCGCACACGTATCGAATCTGTAACGCAAACTGTTAGTTTGCGCCCCGTTTAATGCTTTCAGCATCGCAAACTAACAGTTTGCGCCACAAATTTCGCACAATGAAAGAGAACGTATGAGCGTCGACCAAATGGTTTTCGAAGACGCATTGGAGGTCGGTTCGTTGATGATTCCATCCGGCCCGAAGCCTGAAGCCGTGCCACCCATCGTGCTCGGCCTGGACATTGGTACGTCCGGCGCGCGGGCCGGACTTTTTGATGGACGCGGAAATGAAATCGCCGGGTCAACGATTCGCTTCTCGGATAGTATTTACCAACCATTGCGATCCGGCGTGGACGTCGACGCTAACCAGCTATTTTCTGAGACCGTGCAGGTAATCGACCGTCTGCTGCAACGCGACGATACCGAGTCAGCGCGGATCGATATCGTAGCTATCTCCTGCTTTTGGCACAGCCTGTTAGGCGTGGGGCGCGATGGCACAGCGTTGACGCCGCTTTATGGGTGGGCGGATCTGCGTAGTGCTGCCGCGGCTGAACGGCTTAAAAGTAAATGCGATGAAAACGAAGTCCATCAGCGAACGGGCTGCCGCTTTCATCCGAGTTACTGGCCGGCCAAATTATTATGGCTACGGTCAGAGCAGCAGGATCTCTTTGAGAACGTTCGCACCTGGATGTCGTTCGCTGAATACTTTCAGCAGCGTTTGATTGGCGAGACAACCTGCTCTGTATCGATGGCTTCAGGGTCCGGTCTCTTAAACCAGCGTGACTGCGAATGGGATTCTGAGTTGCTGCGGATACTCGACCTAAGCGCCGGCCAACTTCCAGTTATTGCCGGCCCCCGGCAAACTTTAACGAAACTCAAAGATGAAAACCGGGAATTAAGTTGGAAAAGGCTGAACAACGCCCGGTGGTTTCCGGCGATTGGAGATGGCGCGGCAAGTAATATCGGCGCGGGATGCGTGACCGCGGAATCTGCGTTGCTGATGATCGGAACTTCCGGGGCGATGCGCATAGTTTATGAGGGCGAGCCTCCCGCCAAAATTCCGCCGGAGTTGTGGTCTTACCGCGTAGACCATCAACGCGTAGTTGTAGGCGGCGCGCTTTCCGATGGTGGCGGGCTTTATCGTTGGATGCGCGAAAGGCTGGCGGTGCTTTCCGATGACGAGGGCACAGAACGCGCTCTCGCTGCGATGGACGCTGATTCACATGGGCTCACGGTGTTGCCTTTCTGGTCGGGAGAACGAAGCACCGGATGGAACGCTGCTGCACGCGGCGCGATTTTAGGATTGAGTTCAAATACAGAACCAATCGACGTCGTGCGCGCATCGATGGAGGGCATCGCTTACCGGTTTGCGCTTATCGCGGAAGCCCTGAAATCCCTGGCGCCGCAGGTTGCGATCTTCGCTGCCGGCAATGCGCTCCTGGCATCCCCTTGCTGGACTCAGATCGTGTCAGATGTTCTGGGTCAACCCCTAAGGCTTTCAACGGCGGGTGAAGCCTCTCTGCGAGGGGCAGTACTTTTGGCGTTGTCAGGTGCGGACGGAATTGAGCTGGCTGGCATTCCGACCGCGAGCGATCGAATTTTTGCACCGGACCGGTCGCGACATGAAAAGTATCGGCATGCACGCGAAAGACAGCAGCAGGCTTACAAAAAACTGTTTGGTTAGATGGTGTTCGTAGGGGCGTCCCTCCGTGGCGCCCCCCTTCTTCGACTCAAATGTGGCGCCCACGGAGGGACGCCCCCACAGTTATCCCAGACCGAGACCGCAGAAACTGCATGAGCGGAAATCTTCCTTGATAAACAATCCAATCCAGCACAAAGGAAAACAGAGCAGCAGAAGGACGACAAAGAGGATCCAGCCGGCGGTTGAGATTCTCTGTTTTTGAACTGGCGGCGTCGGAGACTGGCAGTAAGGACATTTGAAAGCAACGTACTGGCCCGGCGCCGGCGCAGTCAGGGGAGCCGGTGGTTGGTAAGCGGCAAACTGCGGCGGCACATACGCTGGTGGGCGGACTTCGGTTTTGGTTTCCGTTTTAGTGGGACGCTCATGCAGTTCACTGCTGGCGCGCCACGATTCCGCCGCCAGCGGAAGCGGCGTGCCGCATTTCACGCAGAAACGACCGCTGCCGTTTTCTGCGCCACATGACGTACAAAATGCCATAGCTTAAGCCTGCGTGCCGGCCAATAGTTTTTCGTCGCCGGGTTCAACGTTCGGAATCCAGAACGCCTGACCCTGGACCACCACTCGCTTCAAACCGCGTTGCGGCAGTTCCGCTTCGCGAAAACCCAGAAACGTGAAGTGCGGTAGATCACTCAACACAGTTTGAAACCAGCCGTGCTCCGCGAGAATCTCACGAACGCGCGGATTGTGAAACTCTATGACATCGAACGCCAGCATGGCCACGTGCTGTGAAGTACCGGGCGCAGCAATGGAATAAAGCACCGACTTTGAGAGGTCTTTGCTGAAATATATACCGTCCTGCTCCAGGTCCAGAACGGCGCGCACCTGCTGGTCCATCGGCAGGTTTTTCAGCCACTCAACCTGTTCGGCGGAAAGCCGGTCTTGCTTGTGCCAGTGGTCCAGGGCCGGCAGGAAACGCGTGTTCCATAGTCGCAAACTATCATCGTAGCTACGGCGTGCGGCTTCCGCGCCATCTCGCGGAGTAATCTCCAATCCTTCATCGTGCGCTTGCTGCCGCGCGCGCAGCAGGGCCCTCATGGCAGCAGGTTGTAATTCAATTTGGGCGCCATCAATGGTTGCAGCATTAAAGCCCGCGGCTAACTGGAATTGGCGTACCTCGGCTTCACTATTGAAGACACAAACCGGTGGCGGAACCACTTCAGGCGTAGCCACAAACATAGCGCCATAATCTTCGAGCATGCGCCGCGCGACGCCGTCCAGCGGCGGACAGATCTCTGCGAGAGTCATATTTCGCTCGCGCAAAGCTTCGCGCAGGGCACAGTAAAATGGGGAGTTATTCAAACTGTCCATAAGCGTTGGCTAGGAAAACCTAGACAGTGTATAAGGCAAAACCCTTGACAGCCAACTGCAAAAATATAGAATCCGCCCGCCTGAGGCGATAAGGGCGTTAGAAGAAATCGCGTGTCGCAGTTCGTTTCATTAACCCCCAACTGAAGGAGAGTTCGATATGAAAATCAAGTATCTCGCAGTGCTGGTCGCGGCGATCATTCACTGGATACTGGGTGGACTTTGGTACGGAGTGTTCTTCACCAACGCCTTTATGTCCCGGATAACCCCGCAACAGCTTCAGAAGATGGAAAGTCAGAAAGAGGGAATGGCGCTGGGAATTGCGTTCATCATGTCCCTGGTACTCTGCTACATCCTGGCCCACTTTGTGCAATACACCAAAGCGACGTCGGCGATGGCCGGTGCACAAACGGCGTTCTGGCTGTGGCTGGGATTCATCGTCACTACGAACATCGCCACCGTTTTATTTGAAGCCAGGCCACGCGGGCTCTTCCTAATCAACATTTCATATCAATTCGTAGCCTGCATCATTGCGGGAGTGATCCTCGCGGTGTGGCGGACGCGCGAACCTGAAGAAGTGGCGGTCTCTCAAGGACCTAATTCTTAAGGCACTAGTACAACCTTGCCCGTGTTCTTGCGAGACTCGATATGGGTATGCGCAGCGCCGGCTTCCGCGAACGGGAAGGCGCGATCGACATGTGGCCGGATCCATCCGGCTTCGGCGCCGCGCAGGATTTCTCTCGTCCATTCTCCAACCATTTCCGGTTCGTGGAAGATGTGACCGAGGTTCAGGCCGAACACGCCACGATTTTTGTTGATTAAGCCAAAGGGATGAAAACGTGGCGTCTGGGCCACAGCTTTTAGCATCTTGAGTTTGCCGGCGATGCCGGTTGCGGAAGCGGCGGAGACGCCGAACATTCCCAACCGGCCCGTGTGCCGCAACGCGCGGTAGCTTTTCTTCCAGTGCCCCCCGCCAATCGGATCAATCACCAGTTGCACGCCGCGGTCTTCAGTCAATTTCATCAGCACCGGCAACCAATCCTGATTGCGATAATCGATTGGATGATCCAGTCCGCGTGCCCGCAGGAAATCATGCTTCGCGGGCGAGGCCGTGCCGAACGTTTCGGCGCCGATGTGTTTCGCGATGTCGAGTGCAGCGAGGCCAACACCCCCACCGGCGTTGTGAATTAGCACTGACTCGCCCTTGCGCAAGCCACCCATGACAACCAGCAGCGCGTACGCAGTGAGGTAGTTGACCGGGATGGCCGCGCCTTCTTCAAACGTCAACGATTCCGGTTTCGGAAAGATCTGCATCGGCTTCACCACGACAAATTCTGACTGGCCGCCAAACTTTGTCATCGCGATTACCGCCTTACCGAGTAAGGTTTGATCGACATCAGGGCCAACTTCATCAATCAGGCCGCAGACTTCATAGCCCATCACGCATGGCTTTGGCGGGCAGTCCGGATAAAGACCCTGGCGCGCGAGGATGTCGGCAAAATTAAGGCCCGCCGCGTGAACAGCGATGCGCAGCTCGTCCGCCTGTGGATGAGGATCGGGCTTCTCTTCGACGCGGAGCATTTCAACTCCGCCACTGGCAGTGGTAACGATTTGGCGCATTTATCTTCGAACGGATCCTGTTCGTTCAGCGAATGGCGGCGGCCAGGGTTTGCTTGCCGATGAATACCCGAACCTTTTTCACGCTGGAAAACTGACGAGCGGTTGCCTCCAATTGCCCGACGATGCGTGGCTCATCGCAGACGCCGGCGACCGACACCGTGCCCGAAATTCGAATCGTCGCCGTACCCCCTGCGATCGCCACGCTTTTCAAAGCGAGGTGGTCGCCTTTCCAAAAGTTTTGCAGTCCCGGGTAATCAGCCGATTCCGGCGGCAGCGACAACAATTCCTGGAGCGCGGCCTTCAATAACGCTTTGGTGGCCGGGATGCTTCGCGTCACCGGAACCAAACTGTCATCGCAGCCGACCTTCCGGCCTCGTTTACCTTTGTCGTCGAGGGCGATCAGGTAAACCTTGACGTCACGCTTCGACGCCGCCCCGGTCGCTGCGTTTTCTAGAATTCCCCGGAGGTCGGCGCCATCGTCATACTTGATGTTGGTGATTCGCCAGTCGCTCCCGCGCTGGATCAGCAGGAAAGTTATCTCTTTGGGTTGACCAAAATTCTCAAACGAAACTCGCACGCCGGCGGTACCTGCGCTATAGACGGGATCATGAATAGCAAACTTCTTAATCTCCATGTCCTGAGCATTGAACAAAGGATCGCCGTCGATGGCGCCAACTTCGCCCTTTGAACGGATCGCGTCCTGCAGAATCAGGTTGACCAACGTCCTATCAAAATACCTGTCGAGCAGCGCGCGGCTTTTGGCCTGAAAAAACGGGCTGCGGCGTTTATGCTGCTTGTAAAGATTCGAAACCAGGATGGCGGCAGACATCCGTGGTTTCGGAGCAGCCGCGTGCGCAGCCGAATAAGAACCAGCGAATAGCCCCAGGATTGCCAGGACGAAGATTCGTTTGTTGGTTTTCATGAAATTAGCCCTCTGCGTAAGCGCTCAGTGTTCGCCGGCGACGCAACTTCCTGGTTTGTCCTCATTTCTGCGAGGCGGGATTATCGCATATACCTTCGGGAGTTGTACGAGATTAATCCTTGAACAAGGCTACGGTTTCCGGCTAAGGTACGGCGCGACGAACCCTTAACAATTCCGGCCAACGAGCTTTCAATGGGAACGCATGCGTACTCCTGTCGCACTCTTCATTTTTAATCGACCGGACATAACCGCGCAGGTGTTCGCCGAAATCGCGCGCGCCCGGCCGAAGGTACTGTTGGTTGTTGCCGATGGACCGCGCGCGGATCGTCCCGACGAAATCGAAAGGTGCGCGGCCGCCAGAGCCATCATCGAAAAGGTGGATTGGGACTGTCGCGTGCAGAAAAATTACGCGGCTACTAATCTGGGATGTAAGGTCCGCGTTACGTCAGGGATTGACTGGGTGTTCGAGCGGGAGGAAGAAGCGATCATCCTCGAGGACGATTGCCTGCCACATCAAAGTTTTTTCCGTTTTTGCGATGAGTTGTTGGAGAGATATCGTTCTCACGAATCGGTGATGGCAGTTTGCGGCGACAACTATCTGTTTGGCCGCAAGCCCGTGACTCACAGTTATTTCTTTCATCGTCTGGCCGGAGGTTGGGGATGGGCCACCTGGCGGCGAGCATGGAGGCATTATGATCCGGAGATGAAACTGTGGCCGGCTGTGCGGGAAACTTCGTGGCTAAGAGAAATTTTGGGCGACGCTCGGGCGATCAAGTACTGGCGTAAGATTTTCGATCTGGTCTATGCCGGCGACGAGATTGATACCTGGGATTACCAGTGGCTCTTTGCGCTTTGGATGCGACAGGGAATAGCGGCCACCGCCGGTGTCAACCTCGTGACTAATATTGGTTGGGGAGTTGGCGCGACGCACACTTTTGATCACGACAGCGTGCTGGCCAACATTCCCCTGGGCGAGATGTCGTTTCCGTTGAGACATCCGCCGGACGTAATCGTCGATCCTGAGGCGGATCAGTTGATTTTTGAGAACATTTATTTGCCAGAGGTCGCGAAGCTCTCACGCCGCCTGCGTCGGCGACTGTCCCGCTTGTTCCATGCCCCAAAGTGATCGTGCATCAAATCGCCTGCGCCACGCAGAGCACGTTCCAACTGTTAACGTCAGGTTCCCGATCAAAATCCGGAAAGCTTCTCATTCGTACGAGTGCAAAATCAGCGAAATGCAGGTTCACTCGCAGATCGCCTGGAAAAAAGTAGCGCATCGTATGCGTTTCCTTGATGAGCGACGAGGGGCTTTCGTCTTCTTGACGCTGAACCTGATAGCGCACTGTGCATAGCTGGCGTGATTCGTCTAACTCCGCTTCGGCTGATCTCACGATCTTTCCCGAGGCCGTCGGCATTTCTTTAGTCCGCGGTGCCGGTCGTTCGTGGACCACGGCGGGACCGTACCAAAAGTCAAAGAGGAGGATGCCGCCGGTGCGCAGGTGGCGTCGCGCAGTCCGGAGCGCGTCGAGGGCATGGTATTCAGTCAGTTGATAACCAAGCACGGCAAACATCATCAGGGCCGCGTCAAAAGTGCAGTGAAGATCCAGGTCGCTGATGTCGCCGGAACGAAAATCTACTGTAAGTAAGCGCGTGCTCGCTTTGTGGCGCGCCTGGTCCAACATGGACGGCGAACGATCTGCGCCGACCACATGATACCCACGCTCGGCCAGACGGATGGCGTGCCCCCCGGTACCGCACCCGAGGTCGAGGATCGTGTGAATGGGCCGGCCGCCATTAGCGGCTCCGTACGTTTTGAAGAGGCGTTCGATCAGATCGCATTCGCCTTCATAATCTTTGTCCGCGTAAAGCGCGTCGTAACTTTCAGCGTAGTCCTGTCCGAAAACTTCGCTCATTCAAGTACCTCGCGCACGGCCGCGCACACCTCATCCAACTGATCGTCAGTAAGCGCGAGACCCGATGGAAGATAGAGTCCCTGGCGCGCCAGTTTTTCGGTGACCGGATAGCGCTCGCCCAGGAACAGCCCGCGCTTCTGAAAAACAGGTTGCTCGTGCATTCCCAGGAAGAAAGGTCGCGTATCCACGCCACGTTCCCGCAGTTTGCATGCCAGTTCACTGTTGTTCATGCCGCTGTCATCGGCAAGCACGACGCCGTACATCCAATAGACGTTGCGCGCCCAGGGCGCTTTCGCAGCCAGGGACAGTTTTGCGACGTTGCTAAGCCGGTCGGAGTAGTCACGCCCGATGCGGCGTTTGCGCGCGACGATCTCATTGATTCGTTCGAGTTGCGCCAAGCCCAGCGCAGCCTGCAAATTCGTCAAGCGAAAGTTCCACCCCAGGTCTTCGTGGTGGAAGCGCCTATCTGTTTGAAAACAAAGATTTCGCAGCGAACGTGCTTTGCGATCCAGTTCCGGGTCGTCAGTCAGCACCATTCCGCCCTCGCCAGTTGTAATTGGCTTGTTAGCATAGAAGCTGAAGGTGGTTAGCGCTCCAAAGCTGCCGCAGCGATGCCAAGTCGGATTTTCAGTGTTCCGACCGCACAGGTATTCCGCGCCATGCGCTTCGGCGGCGTCTTCAATAATCTTGAGACCATACTTGTCAGCTAACTGCACCAGAGGGTCAACGTCCACCGGATGGCCATAAGTATGGACCAGGAGCAAAGCCCGGGTGCGGGAGGTAATTTTCTCCTCGACGCGGGTTGGATCCATGCACCAGGTTTGCGGATCCGAATCAACCAACACCGGAACGCAACCGTTAGCGATGATGGCAAGGGCACAGGAAATAATCGTAAAGCTGGGCATGATCACTTCGTCGCCCGGCTCCAGGTTGAGACAGGCCACCGCCACTGTCAGGGCCGCAGTGCCGCTGCTGACCGATATTCCGTGGCGTCGCCCGCAATAAGCGGCCCAGCCCTCTTCAAACTCCCGAACGAAGCGACCCTCCGACGAAACCCATCCTGTCCGGACGCACTCCGACACATATTCCAATTCACGTCCGGCGGAGACCACTGGTTCGTTAACCGGAATCATTTTTCAGAATTGTTCTTTCTCAAGAAATCCCCGGTAGGGCCCCTGCTTAATCTCGAGGAAGACGGTGTCTGCCAGCATGCGAAATCCGTGACCGGCTTCAAAAAGAATCAGGACATCTCCGATGCAAAGCTCGCGGGTCGCTACCAGCGTGTGATCGCTATCGTAAATATCAACTTCGCAGCGGCCCTGGCGAACTACCAGCACTTCAGAGGTCCCTGAAATCGTGCGCTCGACGGCGCCGTGAGAATGACGGGATATTTCTTCGCCAGCCAGATGGGCGATGAATCCCACTTGTAGGTTCCGCTCGGGAGGCGTTACGAAAGTCGTTTCCTCCGGGTCGCCGGCGGCCGCTTTCACGACATAGGCCAACAGCTTACCGTTAGCGACGATGCTCTCGGTGTTCTTCATAAATGAAACCCGGTGGAGGCCCCGGCTGCACTTGCGTTCAATTAATGCGTAGCTGAACGCACCAGTTCCTTTGCCTCTTCAAGAATGTTGGTCAGTCGCGAGTAATAATCATCAGCCCCGTAGTTGCCGAGACGCTTGCGGCCGCGCTCAATAAGAGTGCGGCGCAAATCGTCTTCCAGCCACAACCTGCGAATTCCGTCAGCTATCGCTTCCACCGATAGCGGGTCAACGAGGATGGCTGCGTCTCCGCATTGCTCCCGAATACCTCGCACGTCGGAAGTGAGCACCGGACAATCGAAAGCCCAGGCTTCCAGGGTGGGAATGTTCGTCGGCCCAAAGAAAGTGGGCATCACGAGTGCCTGGGCGCCGGCGTAAAGCCCCGGCATGTCTTCGTCAGGCACGTAACCGAGATAATGAATCTGATCCTGAATTCCGAGTTGATGCGCGAGCCTCATCGCATAATTGTAAGTCGCCTCGCGAATCTCTCCGGCGTAAAAACCGCAGAACAGGATGGGGATTTCGAGACCACACTCTTGTCGCAGTAATGCCAAAGCCTGGACCAGGCGAACATGGTTCTTGTGGGGCCAAAACTGGGCTGGGTAAAACAGGTAACGCTGCGGGAGTTCATAAATATCGGACACGCGCTGACGCTCGCTTTCCATGCCGGTCGCTGGCGGAAAGCAAGAGGGAAGGAAGGGTAGCGTCTTGACCCGATCTTCTTTCAAACCGAATTGGCCATAAAGATTGAGTATATCTTCCCGGCTAACTTCCGAGTCAGCGATGATTAAGGTCGCGTGCCGGGTGCCGTTGCGGAAAAGATATTCCCGCCACTCCCATTCGCCGTTTGCCGAAACTTCGGGAAACTCAGGCTGCAGTCGGTGCTGGACGTCATGAATCGCCATGACGTATGGAATTCGTGACTCGAAAGATAATGAATTAGTGGTGGGATAGACCATCAGTTGCATTCCGCAACGAGAGAACCAGCGCTGAAGTTCAGGACGAGGACGCACCACATCCACTGAGGAGGCTATCGTCGCCCTTGACGAAGCAGGTCCTCGGCCCCGCGATGCCAGCCAGCGCGTGGCGCTGCCGTGGGCAGTATCACCGACTGCGCGCCTGACCGCCGTGGAAGCTTGACGGCGCAGAGTTTGCGGTAACAAAGGCCTGACACTCCAGCGCTGGTTCCCGGTAGCGGTAACCGCGGGATGCTTTGAGCCGTGCTCCGTAAAAACGGTCCACTCGTCGCCGCCGGGCGAGCCCCAGTCGCGCAGAGCGCGCAGCATGGTGACGCTGTACTGATAAATACCGCCGTCGAGCGTATTCAAGTTGGGTACGATACCAAGGCGCATGTTTTATTTGTTACGAACAACCTTCTGAAGCAGATACGAGCCATGGATGGCAGGCTCCGGCACACCTTCAATTTGGAAAACCTCGCTGCCTGCTTCCCGGGCCACGATAGTAAAACCCAACTTCTCAATCAGCGCGTCAAACTCCGCTCTATTAAAAACTCGGACGGCGTGATCCTCAACTCCCCAATCGGATCGAACATGTTGCAGCACGAGCTGGGTCGGGCGCTCACTCCAGATCGGCAATCGGCTAAGCAGAGTATAGCCGCTGGAGACCCGATGCAGTTCCGCCAAGGTCTGGCGATAGTCATTGAGGCATTGAATTACGCCGCTGGCCATGACGACCTGGAAAGCGTCGTCGTCAAAAGGGAGGCACCCGTTTTCCCTGATCACTTCAAAGCGAATGCCAGGGTGGCGCATCCTGCACCAGGCGAGAACCTCCTCATTAACGTCAATGCCAACGTACTTCCAATTCTTCGTGGCCGGGTAGTGCTGCAGCACAACCCGGTACAACCCATTGCCGCAGCCGAAATCCAGCAGTGACGCGGCTGGCAGATTAATGCGATCGATCAGCGCTAGGTTGTCGCGCACAATTGGTGACGCGAACGCCGCGGACGGCGACTGCCCTGCAAGATCGAGGTCGAACGTTTCGATGCCATGCTTAAATCGCTCAGCGACGGCAGCGGTCGTCCATGATGAGCCATTGCCTTCCGGCCATTCGTTCACTAATTCATAAGTGACAAAAAACCGGGGCCCGCCTGCGGGGATAGCTCGCCTTATGGTTCGCTTGACACTGGCAGGCAAAACCTTGCGCATAACTCTTTTGAACATTTGTAATTCAGATGGGCGAGGCAATACGTGTTCATCTCGCCGCTACGCTTGACCGGGGTTGGCGCAGTATAGGGAAGTTGCCCTATACGTGCAACCGACAACGCAAAGCTGAGCGTGATCGTGACGGCTCAACGGCAAGTTCCGGCTTAATATTTTCCGACGGCAGTGCAGGCAACGAATCATTAACTCCCTGAGCGTTGCGGCACCCAACGCATTTGTCTTGAACCGGATTGCCTTTCCGGCTAAGGTACGCCGCAAATGAAAACGAATCAGCGCTCAAACGGCGCGCGCCGCCTTGATCACAGGTCGCCAGGGATAACATTGGCTATTCTCTGCGGTGCAATTCTTTTTTTATGGACCATTGGCCTGACCGCTTGTCGGCGAAATGAACCCCAGAGCGGCAAGACCCTGACTCTGGCGGTGAACTCCGGCGTCGAAGGCGACGCCCTAAAACAGGCAGCGCTGGATTATGAAAAGCAGACCGGGGTGCACATCAACATTGCCGAGTTTCCCTATGCCAACTTGTTCGAGAAGGAATTGCTCGATCTGAATGCGCATACCGGCGCTTACGACCTAATCATGCTCGACGATCCCTGGTTTCCTAAGTTTGGAAAGCAGCAGTTGCTGACTGAGCTGACCCCATTGCTCGAGAGTCGCGGGCAAAAAGGTCCGGACGCTGACTTTGTACCGGCTTCGCTCGCGTTAGGGCGCGAACCGTACCAGACGGGCGCGTTGTATGCGTTGCCATACGTGGGCAACTCGCAATTGCTTTTCTACCGCAAAGACCTTTTCGCAATGCACACCTTAATGGAACCGGTTACCTGGGACGAAGTGCTGTCCGCCGCGAAGATAATCAGCGAACAGGAAACAGCCGGGGCGCCGGGTGGTGGCAAAGTTTATGGCTATGTCATGCGCGCGGCGCAGGGCAACGCAGCGGTCGCGGATTTCATGCCGATCTTCTGGGCTTTTGGCGGTGAAATGTTTGACGCCGGCGGCCAGCCTGCGGTTAACAGCGCCGAAGGGATTGCCGCGCTGAACTTCATGTTGGAGCTGGGGAAATATTCACCGCCCGGCTACGCCAGTTTTAACGCCGACGACGTGGGCGCGCACCTGTTGCAGGGCACTGCCGCGATTTCCATCAACTGGCCGGCGTGGATCAGTTCGTTTAGCGATCCCGCTAAATCAAAAGTAATCGGCAAGATGGAGTTTACTGCGATGCCGGGCGCTAAAAATCCGGGGCGCGCCGAGATCGGCAACTGGCTAATTGCCATTCCTCGCGACTCCAAAAACAAAGAGGCTGCCTGCGACTTCCTGGTGTGGGCCACCAGCGCCGAACAAATGAAGCGCTCGGCTGAGCGCGGCAACCCGCCGACGCGCAAGTCACTCTTTAACGATCCGGAACTGGTCAAAAAGTTTCCCGCCTATCCGGCGCAATTGCGTTCCCTCGAGAGTTCACGGCCACGACCGCGTACGCCATTCTGGAACGAGATTGAAAACGCGTTCGGGATTTATCTTTCCAAAGCCAACAGCGGTGAGTTGTCCGCGGTCGATGCCCTCAACCAGGCGAACACTGAGATTGCAAAGATTCTTGAGCGCGGAAAATAAATTGGCCGTAACGGCGCGTGCCCGCGGAATTGGTTCGGACCGCAACCTTGCCTACGCGTTGGTGGCGCCGAGCGTTGCGGTGCTGTTGGCGCTGTCGATCTATCCTCTTATTCATGCAGTCACAATCAGTTTGCACGTAAGCGCCGGCGGACTGTCGCGTTGGAGCTTCGGAAACTTCGTTCGCCTGGTGTCCGATCGATTTTTCTTGTCGGCGCTGGCCCATACGATGATTTTCGCGGCCAGTGCCTTGACGATCGAGTTCTTGCTGGGACTCGGTCTCGCAGTGCTCTTGAACCAGAAGATGCGCGGGCGCGGTTTGTTTCGTGCCGGATTGCTGGTGCCCATGATGCTGCCGACTGTCGTGGTTGGCGTCGTTTGGCGGCTGATGCTGAATACGAATTTCGGCGCCATCAATGGAACGTTGCAGGGCGCGGGCTTTAACACAACGGGACTAACGTGGACCTCTTCGCCGGGGCTGGCGATGATTTCAATTATCGCGGTTGATGTCTGGCAGTGGACGCCTTTCATGTTTTTGATCCTGCTCGCGGGATTGCAAGCGATTCCGCAGGAACCCTACGAAGCGGCCTTGATCGATGGGTCGAGCGCCTGGCAGACGTTCCGCCATGTGACTTTGCCTTTGGTGAAACCCGCGATCCTGGTCGCGCTGCTGTTGCGGACCATGGATTTGCTGCGCGTGTTCGATCAGGTTTTCATTCTTACGGAAGGCGGGCCGGGTTTTGCGACCGAGACGATCAGTCTGTACATCTATCGCACCGCTTTTCGTTTTTCCGCCTTTGGTTACGCGGCCGCGATGTCGTTTGTGCTGTTGCTGATTACCAACATTATCAGCGCTTTTTACATTCGAGTTCTGCAGGCGCGCGAGCTTTAGGTCAGAACCGCCTGCGGTAGCGGGCGGTTTGAGAACCCAGGAAATTGTTCCCATGGAGATCAACCGTCCGCTACCGCAGGCGGTTCTGACTGGGCGGTTGGCATGCTGAACCACACTTCTAAAAGCGTCCTCCGGTATGCGCTGGTCTTATTGGCGCTGCTGGCGGCGCTCACCCCGGTTTACTGGATGCTGACGATTTCATTGAAGCGCGAAGTCGATCAGTTCGCCGTGCCGCCGCATTGGTTTTCCTTTGCGCCAACGCTGGAGCATTACGTCGATGCCTTCGTGCGCCGATCGTTTGGACAGTATCTTGTGACCAGTGCGATCGTCGCCGTCTGCTCGACCGGTTGCGCGTTGTTGATTGGCACACTCGCAGCCTATGCACTCGCCAGATTTAGTTTTCCGCGGCGGCTCGACCGCAAATTGTCCCTCTGGATACTATCCACTCGCATGTTTCCGCCGATCGTTACCGCGATCCCACTTTTCCTGATGATGCGCGATGTCGGCTTATTGAATACGAGAGCATCGCTGATCATTCTTTACACGGGTTTCAATCTTCCTTTTGTTGTCTGGATGATGCGCGGGTTCTTTTTGGAAGTACCGCGCGAGTTGGAGGAAGCGGCAATGGTTGATGGCGATTCACGCCTCGGAGCTTTGCGCCGGGTGCTTTTGCCCCTCGTGGCGCCGGGGTTGGCGGCGACCGCAGTTTTCTGTCTGATTATCTCGTGGAACGAATTTCTCTTTGCCCTCGTGCTGGCGCAGACAGATGCGGCGATGACACTGCCCGTCGGCATCGCCGGACGGGTAACGCAATACGAGATTAAGTGGGGAGTGATGAGCGCCGCCGGCGTCGTGGCCATGCTGCCAATATTAGTTTTCGCAATGGCGGTGCAGAAGTATCTGGTGCGTGGTTTGTCGTTGGGTGCAGTCAAAGGGTAAGGCCTTGCGGCTGCAAGATTTCTGATTAAATGATCAACTCCTTGGAGGGCGGTGGCAAGCGAAGCGCGACACCGCTTTGGATTTTCTGGTTTGTTTGTCAACGACGGACCAAAGCGCCGTCGCGCTGCGCTCTGCCGGCGCACTCCAAGAGCTGACGCTCTGCTCAAGCTATGGATATACGTTTCGAGAAAGTTACGAAGGCCTTCGGTTCCGCGGTCGTAGTTGACGACTTATCGCTCGTCGTCGATGACGGCGAGTTTGTGGTCCTGCTCGGGCCCTCAGGCTGCGGCAAATCAACTACGTTGCGCATGCTGGCCGGCCTTGAAGAAATTACTTCGGGGGAAATCTTTATTGGTGACGAACGAGTAAATGAAGTCGCCACGCAACGCCGTGACCTGGCGATGGTCTTTCAAAATTATGCGCTTTATCCGCACATGACCGTGGCCGGGAACATTGCGTATCCGCTGCGAATACGGAAACTGCCCCTCGCAGAAATCAGCGATCGGGTTGCCCGGGTTGGCGCGTTGCTGGAAATCGGCGGTTTGCTGGAACGCAAGCCGCGTGATCTTTCCGGGGGCGAACGGCAGCGCGTGGCCCTGGCCCGCGCAATCGTTCGCGAGCCGCGGGCTTATTTGATGGACGAGCCGCTCTCAAATCTCGATGCGCGGTTGCGGGTGCAGATGCGCGGCGAGCTGAAGCGGCTGCAGCATGAACTCGGAACTACGACGATCTACGTCACGCACGATCAAGCGGAAGCGATGACCCTGGCCCATCGCGTGGCCGTAATGCATAAGGGCAGGCTTCAGCAATTTGATACGCCGCTGACTATTTACGATGCTCCGGCGAATCGGTTTGTAGCGGAGTTTGTCGGGAACCCGGGCATGAATTTTATCGCCGGCCGGATCGATACTGCGACGCGAGCTTTCATAGGCGATAAGCTTTCGCTGGCGTTGGACACGACGCAGCTCGAAAAGCTGAAGGGAGTTGCGCCGGATCAGCGCGTGACTTTAGGAATTCGTCCGGAGCACGTTCACGTGACCACCAATGAAAGTTCGGACTGGCTGCCGGCGAGCGTGTACGTCACCGAATTAATGGGCAGTGAGACATTTGTTTTTCTGAACCTGGGCGACAATAGAATAATCGCGCGGGCGGCTAGTGAGTTCCGGGCCGATGTCGAAACCACGGTTTGGATTAAACTCGACATGAGTCGGGCCCATTTCTTTGGTAGCGATGGCAAGCGACTTTGACTTGTCTGGCTTTCCGTGGCCGCCCTGCGGGGACGTTGATTGAAACGCGACGAAGGGGGCGGCCACGGAGTGCCGCCCCTACATATCCACCACGAGGGACTGAATGAAACTTGCACTTAACGGCGCCACCACAATGAAGGCGGATTTGCGCACTGACATCCTCGCGGCCCAGGCGGCCAGTTTTGATTACGTTGAGATCTGGGCAGCAAAGCTTCGCAATTACCTGATACACGAATCCGGTTCCGTAGCTGATCTGCGGAGACTTTTTGAGGCGTCTGCGGTTGAACCTCTAAGCATAAACTCGATCGAGCACATCACGTTTCGCAGCGATGCGGATTACGCGAAGATTAAGAGCGAATGCGAGGAGCTCAGCTCAATAGCCGCCGCCCTTGAATGTCCGTACGTTGTGGTGGTACCCGGGAAGCTTCCGGCGAACCCGCCAACCAGAGAAGAAGTCATCGCGGAGTCAGTGCGAGTGTTATCCGAATTGGGCGAGATCGCGGGAAGCCATGGCGTCTCGCTGGCATTCGAATTCCTGGGCCAAACCGATTGCAGCGTGCAGACATTGGAACTCGCCAACGAGATCGTCTCCCGGGTGGCGCGGGCGAACGTCGGTCTGGTGATCGACAGTTTTCACTTCTACGCCGGCGGCTCGACCATCGAAATGATTGAAGCGCTCGATCCGGAGCGCCTGTTCATCTTTCACATCAACGACGCAGAGGATTTGCCGCGCGAGCAATTGCAGGACAGTCATCGCTTGCTGCCGGGAGTTGGGATTCTGCCTTTATCGGAGATACTAAATGCGTTCAAGCGCATCGGCTATGATCGAGTAGCCAGCGTGGAAATCTTTCGGCCCGAATACTGGGAGCGCGATCCGTTCGAGTTAGCACGGGACGCGAAGAGCGCACTGAAAACTGTTTTAGGAGAAACCTAAGAGCGGGGTCCGCAGATTACACAGATTTCGCAGAGAGGGGAAAACTCAGGCTGTCCTTAGTTCTCGTTCGTTAAAATCTGTGGAATCTGCGTAATCTGTGGACAAATCGCTCATTATCCCATGAAGAAAATCACGATCGGAATTATTGGCGCCGGATACATCGGCGGCTTGCACGCCGGAATATTGGCGCGCGATGAGCGCGTTCAATTAACTGCGGTGCATGACACGGCTGCAGGGCGGGCGCAGGCGCTCGCGCAAACCTGCGGCGCACGGGTCTCCGAAAGCGCTGATGATGTTATTGCAAGCTGCGAAGCGATCTACATCACGACGCCCAATACCAAGCACACGGAACTCGCAATTGCAGCCGCAACTGCCGGCAGGCATGTCTTCTGCGAAAAGCCGATGGCGACGACTTTGGTCGACGCGCAATCGGTACTGGCGGCGGCTGAGCATAGTTCCGGCGTCTTTCAGGTAGGCCACAACCGGCGCTTCGCTCCCGTTTATTCTGCGCTGAAGAACATCCTGGCAGACAACACGCCGCATTCGGCCCATGTGAAAATGAATCGCGGCGAATTGCTGAATCCCGAATGGGTCGGCGACCCCAAACTCACGGGTGGGTTCCTTTACGAGACGACCATCCACATGTTCGACATGATGCGGTTCCTCTTTGGCGAAGTGACTTTCCTGCAGGCCATTGGTTCGTCGCATGAATACCCGGAGGTCGATGATTTCTCCGTGCTCCTGAAATTCGCCGGCGGCATGCATGCGACGTTTGCTTCTTCGGCCGATGCGACCTGGCTGTTTCCCTTTGAACGCGTGGAAGTGTTTTGTCATCACGCCACCATCGCCACGCGGGAAATGGAAACATTGATTCAAACAGACGGATTGGATGGGCGGAACACGGAACATTCCATGCACGCGTTGGCGAAAGAGGAGAAGTGGGGTTACCAACAGGAAGATCGTAGTTTCATCGCTTCGATCGCAAACGGAACGCCTCCGGCCGTGACCGCGCTCGATGGTTTCAAATCAGTTGAGTTGGTGGATGCCTGTTATCGATCGGTGAGTAGCGGCGAGCCGGTGCGGTTTTAGGGAACTCTTAAAGTGCGGTGGCAAGCGAAGCGCGACACCGCTTTGGATTCTCTGTCAACGGGCAGTAGCCCGACCGTGAGGGAGGGCTCCCGCTCGCATGCACTCAACCGGAGCCCTCCCTGACGGTCGGGCTACTGCCCCGCTCCGCGAACAAAACTAGAAGCGCTTTGGATTGTCTGAAATTAACCTTTAGGTGGCGGTCACCTCAAACAATATCCAAAGCGCCGTCGCCGCTTCGCTTTGCCGGCGCGCTCCAAATATTACTTCTACGTAGTCGTCGTAGCAGATGCCGCTTCGTCAGTTGTCTTGCCCGGTTGCGGCACGATCCGGAGATAGGGCTTCACAGTCTTCCAACCGCCGGGAAACTTCTCCTTTGCCGCTTCGTCCGAAACCGACGGCACGATGATTACATCGTCGCCGTCTTTCCAGTTCACCGGCGTGGCCACGCTGTACTTCGCGGTCAACTGCAATGAATCGATGACGCGCATAATTTCTGCGAAGTTGCGGCCCGTGCTGGCTGGATAGGTAATCATCAGTTTGATCTTTTTGTCCGGGCCGATGATGTAGACGGAACGCACGGTGAAGATGTCGCTGATTTCCGGGTGAATCATGTCGTACAGTCCGGCAACTTTCTTGTCGGGGTCGGCAATCACCGGGAAATTCAAGGCCGTGCCCTGCGTTTCCCGGATGTCTTCCGCCCAGCGCTGGTGCGACTCGGTCGGGTCGACACTGAGGCCGATAACCTTGACGTTGCGCTTTTCGAACTCGGGCTTCAGGCGCGCGCATTCACCGAGCTCGGTTGTGCATACAGGCGTGAAATCCTTCGGATGTGAAAAGAGAACGGCCCAGCTATCGCCAATCCATTCATGAAAGTTAATCGGGCCTTCGGTAGTTTCAGCCGTAAAGTCGGGAGCAGTGTCTCCTAAACGTAGAGCCATGATGTTAATCCTTTCGAGTTGTGAAATTAGTTAGAGTACCTCTCGAAGCGAGGCGGAGCAGTTTTTATAGGAAAGATTCTAACTGCGCAGCGTTTTACCTCGAAAGCTTCGGTTAGTCAACATCGCCCGGCCGTGATGTTGACAATTCTTTGGAGTGCGGTGGCAAGCGAAGCGCGACACCGCTTTGGTTTAATTTCCCCTCCCACTGGGAGGGGACATAATTAGATAGTAACGGCGGCGATCCAAAGCGCCGTCGCCGCTTCGCTCTGCCGGCGCACTCCAAATTCGTAGGCGGCCTGGGTTAGTAGCCCGACCGTAAGGGAGGGCTCCCGCTCGCATGCACTCAACCGGAGCCCTCCCTGACGGTCGGGCTACTGCCCCGCTCCGCCCACTCCTACTTTGTTCTAACTCTTAACCTCGCTTTTGCGCGTAGCCATCCAAAGGCGGTTCCCGCTTCGCTCTGCGGGCGCACACTCCATAGAGCTCATCGCCCTCAATCGCTAAAGAGCCTATGCTAGACTTCACTCATCCGTGGAAGCAAAACCCTTTCAGTTACGGCCGGAGCAGCGTGACGCTGCCCAGGTGATTGACCGCCACGTCTCAGTGACGGCGGGGCCGGGCGCAGGCAAAACCGCCGTGCTGGTTGAGCGCTATCTGCACATCCTGCGGACGCACGATATCGCCATCGATCAGATCGTCGCCATTACTTTCACCAATCGCGCCGCCAACGAAATGCGCAGCCGCCTGCGTAAGAAACTGGACGAGTTGCTCCGCTCAACCGTGGGTGAAGAGCGCCGCCGTTGGCTGCGACACAAACGAACGCTTGATGGTGCGGTGATTACAACTATTCATGGTTTCTGCTCGCAGTTGCTCCACGAATTTCCTGTCGAAGCCAATGTCGATCCGCAGTTCGTCCTCCTGGATCAGCACCAATCGGCGATGCTCCTGGAGGCGTCGGTCGAATCCGCATTAACCGAAGCGATCAACGCGGACGAAGTGTGGATCACGCGTTTGACGGTCGGCATGGGACGCGGCCTCCTGGCGCAGTCGCTCGCCGACGTGCATCGCGGCTGTCGGGATTTGGGGCTTTCGCTCGCCGACGTGGACCGGCAAACGAAACTGAGTCACTCCACGATTGACGATTACAACGCAGCCCTCGTGGAACTGGACCGAGAAATGTCGGTGCTGCTCAACACGCCGCGCTTGACGCCGTCGGCTGCAGCGAAACGGGCGCAGCTGGCCATCAAGTGGCCCGAACTGCGCGCGCGTTTGCAGAACCTGCCGGAGCCCGAAACCCTTGCAGAGTATTGCCAGGCAATCGATGACTTTCGCCAGTACCGCCCCACCGCCAGTGGCGCGATCGGCGGCCAGATAAAACTACTCGACGAATGGATTTGGGAAAAAGGTCTGAAGGGCCGCGTGCCGCAGATCTGTTTCGATCTGTTTGCAAAGCAGTATGCCGGCGCCTTTATCAAAGTATTGAGCGGAATCTCGAAGCGCTTGGAGTCAGAAAAGGCGCGCCTCGCTGCATTGGATTTTGACGACCTGCAGACTCGGGTTTTGCAATTGCTTGAGAAACGTCCTGAAGCTCTGGCGCGCATTTCAGAGCGCTTCAAGTTTTTTCTGGTGGATGAGTTTCAGGACACCAATCGCTTGCAACGCGATCTGATGACCCGGCTGGCGCTTACGCCGGGGCAGCGGGCGAACCTTTTCATCGTCGGCGATCGCAAACAGTCGATTTATGGTTTTCGCGGAGCGGACGTCAGTGTCTTCGGGGAGATGACGGCGGAACTGGAGGCGGCGGGTGGCGCGGCCAAACCGCTGCACCTTAATTTTCGCAGTCAGCCGCCGGTCATTAACTTTTTTAATTTTCTGTTTGAAAGAATCTTTCGTGCGGCCGATCAATGTGCGCCGGAAGATTTGCCGCAACTGGGGTACGTTGCCCATGAAGCGAGCACGGCGGAGCGAACTGGTGCGGACAAGCCGCCGCTGGTTGAGCTGCTGGTGGATATTGCTCCCGCGGATAGGAGTGACCCCAGGGCACACAAATCGCCGCGAGAGCGCGATGCAGAGCAGTTGGCGACGCGAATCACAACTCTCATTCATGGCGCAGAATCCGGCGACGATCCCGGCGCGCGCCGGTTTGAGTTTCGCGATATCGCGCTGTTGTTTCGGGCGATGACCGATGTGCCGGCTTACGAAGCCGCGTTTCGCCGTGCCGGAATTCCCTCGCTGACAGTTCAGGGCAAGGGTTTTTACGATCGCGACGAAATCAGCGATCTGATTCAACTCTTGCGATTTCTGGACAACAGCACGGACGAGTTAGCGTTGGCGGCGGTGCTTCGTTCACCGTTATGCGGCGCTTCCGATAACGCGCTGCTGGCGTTGCGTTGCGCGCCGCTGCTTGGCGATGCGCCGGAACGCGGGCGGTTGCAGCGCCGGCGCGGCGTGCGAAAACTTTTTCACGCGCTGAGTAATCAGGAGCAGATCGCGTTCATCGATGAGGGCGAGCGAGTTTTGCTGGCGCGCGCGCATGCTTTATTGACAAAACTGCTGGCGCGACGCAATCGCTACGCGGTCGCTGATCTGCTGCGTTTTGCCGTCGCCGAGTCGGAATTCCAGCCCATCATCGCCGCGAACTTTGATGGCGGGCAGCGGCTGGCAAACGTGGAAAAGCTTTTCCGCCTGGCCGAAAGTTTTGAAAAGGCCGGAACGCACCTGATCCGTGATTTTGTTCGCTTTGTCGAAGACTTTGAAAAGGTTGGCGGACGCGAGGGTGAAGGTCAAATCGATGAGGCAGCCAACGCGGTGCGGCTGATGACGATCCATCAGGCGAAGGGACTGGAGTTTCCGGTTGTCATTCTGCCGGATTTACATCGGGAGCTGCGGGTGCGGGACGCCTGGTACGCACTGGATCCGCACCGCGGTTTGTCTTTGCAAATACCTGATGGCCGCGGTTTCCGCGTGGCGGGGATCACGTTCCAGGAGTTTTGTAATCGCGCGCGTTTGCGTGAAGAGTTTGAAAGCATGCGGCTGTTGTATGTGGCAGCGACGCGGGCCGAAGATCGTCTGTTGCTGTCGGGCGCGGCGAAGGACCAGGCGAGCCTTGCGCGCAAGCGGGACAATTGGCTGGCGTGGATTTGGCAGGCGCTGGAACTGGATGACCATGCTCGCGGCGGCGTGTTGTATCTGGAGAACGAAGCGCAGATTGAGTTGCGGGTAAACGAGGGCGCGAGGCCGGGGCAGTCGGCAGGGGCAGTCGGCGGGAGCAGTCCGACCGAGACAGCAACATTGTCATCGGAAACCGCCGCCCTTATCGGCGGTCACGCTTCGATGGACGAACTGTTTCCGCTCCTGCGACCGATTGAACCCGGCACGAGCGGCGTCCATCGCTGCAGCGTCACGCAATTGATTAACTATCAGCGCTGCCCGCGGCAGTACTACTTCGATCGTGTGTTGCACAGTCCGGCGCCGGACCGGCTGGAGGTTTGGAACGATGCGGAAGCGCCAGAGCCGCCCGCCAACCTGACGGCGACATTGAAGGGCGCCGTGATTCACCGTTTCTGCGAGACGTATTCAGCCGGTGACGATCTGCCGGCGCGGCTGGAGCAAAGCTTCGATGAGGTAATGCTTAAGCGGCACGCCGAGTTGGCCGATCGCATGCTCGGCATCAACCGGGCAACGGCGCTCGAGAATCTTTTGCCGTTGGCGAAGAATTATCTGGCGAGCGCCGTCTTTCAGCGCGTCGAAGCGGTGCGCGCCGGTCGCACTGATGAAGCATTAGCGGCAGCAGCCTCGCGTTTTCCCCATCACGATGGCGGACTCTGGAGCGAATTGAGTTTCCGCCTGCGGCGGCCGACGGGCATCCTCACCGGCACGATCGACAAATTACTAATTTCAAAGACGCAAAGTGACGACGGGCAAGACCGGTTTGAGATTGAAATTATTGACTTCAAGACCAACCGGTTTCGCGTTCGGAACCAGGTGGCTGAGGACGCCGCATCGGAAACCTTGACTGCTCCCTTGGCCGACGTAAAAGCCGAAGCGGGGCAGGCATCGTTTAGTTTCAACGCCCCGGCGGCCGCGACTAGTTTGGCGAAAGAAAATGACGCGCCCGTGACGGTTCAGGACGAAGTGCAGATTGCGGCGACGGACTATCAACTCCAGATGCAGGCTTATGCGCTGGCGGTACGGGCGCTGTTGCCGTTTCTATCCGCGGAGAATCATCGGATGAAGGTGACGCTGCATTTCCTTGATCCAAATATTGAAGCGCATTTACCAGATGACCTGGTGCGCGCGGAAGTTTGCGCTGAAGCGATAGACGCCGCTATGCGCGATCTCAGTTCGGCGCTCGAGCCCGAGCATTTTCCCGTGCGACCGGCAGGTCACTGCCGCATGTGCAACTTCCTGGATATTTGCGAAGCCGGGCGGACGTTTGTCCGAGCCACGAGCAACAATCCGTAGCGGCGTGCTTGGAAGAATCCGCAGATTACGCCGATTACGCAGACACAAACGGTTTCGAGAAAGCCCGCTAGTTCTTTCCCAGTTCAGTTGTTGTTCTAAATCTGCGTGATCTGTGTAGTCTGCGGATAAGAGGGTTCAGAGTTAACCGGGCCACGGAGAGCCAACCCTACTGCTTTGCGGAAGACGACTTCAACTGCAGCTCCATCCACTCCTTGATCGTCCGCTTCAGTTCATCCAGGCTATCGTCAAAGAAATGGCCCGCGCCGGGGATGATTGACAACGTCACCGGCGCCGCCTCCGGCCCTTTTGTCATTTCACTCACCAGCGTACGCAGGCGGCCTGGATCGCCGAATTCGTCCCGTTCACCCTGAATGAACAGGAGCGGCTTGCGGCAGTCCTTAACGAAATCAAAGTCGTATTTATCGACGGGGGTGCCGATGCTGATCAGATTCACTACGCGCGGATCGGGAATCCCTATCTGCAATCCTACCCATGTGCCGAATGAGAAACCCGCGAGCGTGATTCGTTCGTTGGGATAGTGTTCGGCCAGGTAATCGAGCCCGCGACGCGCATCGTCGCGTTCGCCGCGCCCCTCGTCATGGTTCCCTGTGCTTTGCCCCACGCCACGGAAATTGATTCGCAAAGTAACCAGTCCGGCTTCGTTCAAAGCGGCGGCGGCGCGAAAGACCACTTTGTTATGCATCGTGCCACCGCCCAGCGGATGTGGATGCAGGACAAGGGCAACGCCGCGCACGTCGCCCTTCGGCTCTTTCAGAATCGCTTCCAAACGGCCATGCGGGCTGCGGATGAATAGATTGCCGGCTGGATACATGTGCGGAGCCTTTCGATTGCAGGTTGCGGATTGCAGATTGTGGATTGCAAATTACCAGACGGGCCGCTTCTTCTTCAATTCGCAAACTGAAACCCGCAATCCGCACGGCGGCGCCCCTTCGTATATTGGTTAGATTTAGCTAACACCAACTCGAAAAGGAATGGAATACAAAATGAAGAAGATATTCGCCATGCTGCTGCTGGCGGTAGCGTCATTAGCAATTACGGCTTCAGCAGCATTCGGCCAGAACTCGATGTCGGGCAACGCGATGGCCGTTAACAACCCGATGGTCGGCGGCGCGGCCATGTATCGCACCAAAGACATTGTGGACAACGCCGTAAATTCCGCAGATCACACGACCCTGGTTGCGGCGGTCAAGGCCGCGGGATTAGTGGACACACTCAAAAGCGCCGGGCCTTTTACGGTTTTCGCTCCGACCAATTCGGCTTTTGACAAACTGCCGGACGGAACCGTGGGAATGCTGGTCATGCCGGAAAACAAAGCGGCACTTACAAAAGTGCTGACGTATCACGTACTGGCGGGCCGGTTTGATTCCAAGGCCATCGCGAAGCTGATCAAATCAGGTGGCGGTCAGGCCCAACTGAAAACTGTCAGCGGGGGCAAGCTCGTCGCGTACATGCAGGGAAACGATTTGATCCTGCGTGACGAGAAGGGCGGCACCTCCCGCGTTACCATCGCGAACGTTTATCAATCCAACGGTGTGATTCACGTGATTGATACCGTCCTGCTGCCTAACTAGGGTCGGGACACGTTGACGGTTTGTAATAAAGGCGCTGCCGGCCGGGACCGGTAGCGCCTTCTTAATTTGCGTTCCTTTGGAGTGCGGCGGCAGAGCGAAGCGGCGACGCCGCTTTGGATCGGGTCGCCAACCTGAGAAAAGCGAAGCGGGCAAGCTAAAGCTTCAACTCTTTGCACCTGTCACGCGCGTCGGGGCCTCAAATCCTACAGGTGTATAGAGTACAAACTTTAGTTTGCTTCCGTGTGAGAGACTCAAGCAGGGACGAGGCGGAGGGTAACAAAAAAGATATGAAAACCGCCGCGAGGTTAGATCCAAAGCGCCGTCGCCGCTGCGCTCTGCCGGCGGACTCCAAGAGATGTGCTTAGCCAGCAGCGTTATCCATCCGCCCGGCATAGATGCGAGTGTCATACTCAACTACGACGCGGCCGTTTTGTTGGTGAGTTTCAAATAACTGGCGCAACGCCTGGAGCATATCGGTGAAGCCCGGCTGGCCTTCAGCGGGAACGTATGACGAGGACAGCAAACGTCCCTGCAGTCCTTCATAATCAAAAACCTGTTGGTTCTCGATCGATTGCAGTTCGAAATCGTTCGGCGCAAAGAAGGCCGCGATGTCTTCGTAGACGTTTTCGTGACGCACTTCCTGATAATCCGTGCCGTACTTCAGCAAGAGCGTTTCGTAGTCACGCAGAAACGGCGTCGAATCAGTCCGCCGTTCATTCCAGAGCAGGATCGCCCAGCCGTTTGGCTTCAGGATGCGCGCAAACTCTGCCTTGGTACGATCCTTATCAAACCAGTGAAACGCTTGCGCGGCCGTGACGAAATCAACACTGTCCTCGGGGAGCGTGGTCGCTTCTGCCGAGCCGGCAATGCTGTTGAAGTTTGGATAATCCTGAAGAATCTGTTCGCCCGCAGCCCGCATCGCAGCGTTCGGCTCAACGCCAAACACCCGATTACCATTCCTAAGAAATAACTCGGTCAGGATTCCAGTGCCCGAGCCAATGTCCGCAACCGCGTGCGTCGCTTTCAACCCGCAAGTCGCGCGCAAAAAATCGATAACTGCCGGCGGATAACCGGGCCGGTATTTAACGTAAGTCGCTACGCGATTGGAAAAGCGGGCCTGCGGATCCATAGCGAAACTACTCGAGCGGCTTGGCACCAGAATCCGGTCCCTTTTGCAGCCGGATAAAAACCGCGACAAAGAAGATGAGCAACGCTACCGAGAAAATTATCAGGTCCAGCAGGCTTATTGCCCGGCTGATGTCGAACGTGGCCGAGCCAAACGGGCGATAGCGAAACAACATTTGCTGGAAAAGATTCAGAACTAAATGTAACGCAGTGCCGGCTATGGCGATGATGGTCGCAAGTTTCAGAAACATGCTGCGGGGGTCTCCATTCTGTGGTGTGCGTGTGTGGCAGGGTTCTACTGCAAATTCGTTTTGCAGTCAACGCGATGGAGGAAGGAGCAGGGCAGTAGCCCGACTGTTAAGGAGGGCTCCCGCCGACTCCTAGCCCGATTGAGTGTAGCGAAGCCCTCCTTCACAGTCGGGCTACTGCCAGTTGAATTCGCGGTCAGGAGACGCTTGGCCTAGCGGGGCGGGATTATTGATCCCGCCGGCGCACCCGGTTGCCCGTAGTACTTAACAAACAGTCTGAACCCGAGTAGCAACGCAATTACAAAAGCGAATGTCAGCGGCAAACGCGTGTCGGATTTCACCAGCATCCAGTAATGCAGGGCGCCCAGCCCGCCAGACAAGTAAACCAACTTGTGCAGCAAGTTCCAGCGTTTTCCGCCCAGGCGCTTGACCATTTTATTCGTTGAAGTGAACGCCAACGGGATCATCAGGAAAAACGCCGCCATCCCCACGGCGAGGAACGGACGCGCGGCCACGTCCTGCACCGCGCTCCTGAAGTTGAAGAAGCGATCAAACCAGACGTAGGTGGTGAGATGGAGGAATCCGTAGAAAAACGCGAAGAGGCCGAGCATCCGGCGAAACTTGATTAGCCAGTTGGCCCCGAAGAGTTTACGCAACGGCGACACCGCGAGCGTGAGCGAAAGAAAGACAAGGGTTAACATTCCCGTCGTACGCGTGACAACTTCGAGCGGGTTGGCGCCCACGCGATGCCGGTAAACGTCCCATAGCAAAAGAGTCAACGGCACGAGGCCGTTGACGAACAGGACCTGTTTGGCGAAGCGCGTGTCTTTCATGTTGTTGGTTAGTTGTTAGTTGTCAGTGGTTAGTTGGGGCGCTTGGTGCAGTTGCAGCAGTTTCGTCCCATGACAATTCACCACAACTGACCGCTGACAACTAACAACTGACGAATCTAGAAGTTCCGGCGCAGATCCATTCCGGTGTAAAAGCTCGCGACCTGATCCGCATAGCCATTGAACATTAGTGTTTCTCGCATTCCGAATTCACCGATGCGCCGCTCTCGCGCCTGGCTCCAGCGCGGGTGATTCACCTGTGGATTTACGTTCGAATAGAATCCGTACTCGTCGGGGCCAGCCAGGTTCCACGTTGTCGGCGGCTCAGAATCCACCAGACTGATCTTCACAATCGACTTAATTCCCTTGAACCCGTACTTCCAGGGCACGACCAGGCGCAACGGCGCGCCGTCCTGCGGCGGCATCGACGCGCCGTAAAGTCCGCTGGCCAGAATTGTCAGTGGATGCATGGCTTCGTCCAGCCGCAAACCCTCTACGTACGGCCAGTCCAATCCGCTGCTGACGGGATACGGCATGCGTTTCGGATCGTAAAGAGTTTCGAAGGCTACATAGCGTGCGGTTGATAGTGGTTCCACTTGTTTGAGGAGCGCAGCCAGCGGAAATCCAACCCAGGGAATCACCATCGACCAACCTTCCACACAGCGATGGCGGTAGATACGTTCTTCCGGCGGAGCGATTTTCAATAAATCGTCGATATCGTAGGTCCTGGGTTTGTTTACCAGACCGGTGATTGAAACTGTCCATGGCCGTGAGACAAACCCGCGGGCAGCGGCGGCGACCGCACGCTTGTCGGAGTCAAACTCGTAAAAATTGTTGTAATTGGTGATGTCTTCGAGCGATGTTAGCTTTTCGTTTACCGTGAATCCGCTGGCGGCTGCATCGCCGGACGGGGCGGTGACTACGTCGGCAATTTGGGCGCGGGGTGCGACAACTGCGGGAGGAGGATTCAGCTGGCGATACAGCAAACCGGTGGCGGCTGTGGTTCCGGCCAGCGCGGCAACGCGCATAAACGTCCGCCGGCCCAAATAGGTTTTCTGGTCGGTAATTTCACTCGACTTGATATCGTCAGGTTTCTTAATCAGCATGGTGACTCAACTTCGATGATCTGCGAAGGAATTACGGATGCCAGCCGATTGCAGATTGCAGAATGCGGATTTCGGATTAATACAGGACCCCGCCTTTCTTTCTCAATCCGCAGTCCGCATTCTGCAGTCAGCAATCGGCTTGAGTGCTCGCGCTTTGAAAGATTAGTATCCCACGGTCTTTTTGCTTAATGAAGCGCCTGGAGGCTTGCTAGTGATTGATGATAACGGCCAATCGCCGGATCCCGATGGAATTCCCCAGCCAGAGATCCGGGATCATGCGGACGTTCGGGGAAAATTGATTCGCTGGGCGATCATCCTCGGCGTAGGCTTTGGCATCGCGTTACTTCCGGTCCCCGAGGGAATCACGCCGCAGTCGTGGCGCTTGTTGGCGATCTTTGCCGCCACTATCGTCGGCTCGATTCTGCGGCCGATACCCGGCGGTGCGATGGTCTTGCTGGGCGTATCTGCGCTCGGGATCACCGGCGCTCTGCCAATCAGGGCGGCGCTCGGCGGCTACTCCGATCCAATCGTTTGGCTGGTGTTGGCGGCGTTCTTTATTTCCCGCGCCATGATCAAGACCGGGCTGGGACGGCGTATTGCCTTCCTTTTCATACGCACCATCGGTCATCACACGCTGGGTTTGGGTTACGCGCTCATCTCAACCGACTTTGTACTCGCCAGTATTATCCCTTCCACGGGCGCGCGCTCGGGCGGGGTAGTGTTCCCTATTGCCAAGAGCCTTTCGGAGGCTTACGAGTCAAAGCCGGGGCCGACAGCGGGACGTCTGGGCGCGTTCCTGATGGTGCTGTGCTACCAGTGCGACGTAATCATCTGCGCCACCTTCATCACCGGTCAGGCTTCGAATATTTTGATCGCAAAGTTTGCCCAGCAAACCACCGGCATCGAGTTGACCTATCTGAGTTGGTTGTTGGGCGCGATCGTACCGGCGTTGATTTCGTTGGCCGTTGTACCGCAATTGCTTTACCGCGTTTTTCCGCCGGAGATTAAGAAAACTCCGGCCGCGGCAGAGTTTGCCCGGAACGAACTGCGGCGCATGGGCAAGATGAGCCGTGCAGAAAAGATTCTGTTGGCAGTCTTTGTCGTAGTCGCTGTTATGTGGATGATTCGCGGGCTGGCCGGGCTAATCCCGAGTGTCGGCGCGGTGGTTCCTTCCGGACGGTTCATCGCGTTTCTCACTTATGTAGCGAATCTTGATTACGCAATTCCGCCTTTGCTGGGAGTTTGCGCCTTACTGTTGACGGGAGTGCTGACCTGGAACGACGCGCTCAGCGAAAAACCGGCGTGGGATGTTTTCATCTGGTACGGCGGTTTGGTGCGTATGGCCGAAGCCCTCGGCGAAACCGGCATCACAAAACGATTTGCCGAGACTGCGGCAGGATTTACCAGTGGATGGAAGTGGTGGTTGGCCCTGGGCGCGCTGCTGCTGCTTTATTTTTACGCCCATTACGGTTTTGCAAGCATTACTGCGCATGCCACCGCGATGTACGTTCCGTTTCTGGTGGTCATCATTGCCGCGGGGGCGCCGCCATACTTAGCGGTGCTTTCGCTCGCTTACTTTTCAAACCTGGATGCGGCGTTGACGCATTATGGAACGACGCCCGCCCCAATTTATTTTGGCGCTGGTTACGTTTCGCAGCGGCAATGGTGGTTGTTGGGCTTAATGGTGTCGATTCCGAACATCCTGATCTGGACAATATTCGGTTTTGGCTGGTGGAAGTTGCTGCGTTGGTGGTAGCGGATATGGAGTGCGCCGGCAGAGCGAAGCGGCGACGGCGCTTTGGATTGCTTCGTGATCGCCGTACTTCCAACTAAACCATTGAAGAAAAAGAACGCTAAGTCAGTTGTGGAAACGTTAAGGGATTGTATGGCAGGCTATTCACAAACCCCGCTCGTAAGAAAGCTCGGAATCAAAGAAGGATTCAAACTAGCGATTATTGGTGCGCCGAACGATTTTGAGAGCACGCTGGTTCCGCTGCCGGAAAACGTATCAATCAATAGTCGCGGGCGCGGCGCGCTTGATTGCGCGCTGCTCTTTGTCAAAAAAGAATCGCAGCTACGGCAAAAGTTTTCCCTATTAGCGGCAAAACTGCAATCGAATGGAATGATTTGGGTGGCTTGGCCTAAGAAGAGTTCCGGCGTGGCAACTGATCTTACATTCACAAATGTGCAGGCAATTGGTTTAGCTGCGGGCCTGGTGGATGTGAAGATTTGTGCGATTGATGAAGTCTGGTCGGGCCTGAAATTTGTTTTTCGTTTGAAAGATCGGGCGAAGTGATAGCACGGAAGTCATCCGCAGATTTCGCAGATTACACAGAACGGTTTACACAGAACAGTTGCGTCGAGATCTAACTATCTGTGTAATCTGCGGACCTGATTTCGTTTTCTCAATCCGAAATCCGAAATCTGCACTCCGCAATCGGACGCTATGTTCGCCACCGCGCGTAGCCGGAAAATTGTTTTGTGACTTGATGGTCCATCCGGAACAACTAATAGTTGGCCCAACGCGGAGACTGTCGCACCTATTGAGCGCGACAGATGGCGAACGGTTTCTGGCATTTTGGGAAACGTGCTTGTTTGCTAGATCATTTTGATCGCCACTGCACAAAAGTTTTCCGGTGAATGCATTCTCTTACACAAAGTGCGAAATATTTTCTGATCAAATATCCTCTCTGCAAACAAGCGGTTGCGCAAAATAAAAAACAACTCTCGCGTCGTTGCGATGAAGTTTTGATCGCAAAAAAGAGTTGGACCATCGACGGGCGAGAAAGCAGTTGCAAAAAAGTCTCGCGTAACTATAATCCCGATCCCTTGCTGTCACAGGTCGGAATTGCAGCGGATCGAAAACGCGAAGATTGTTACCCTCGTAGAGGCGCTATCATAAAAATCTCGCTTCGAAACCTGCCTGAGACGGAATTGAGTTTTATCCGCAAGCGCACCCGCATATGTTGGTCAGCGGTGCCACCAGCAAGGAATAGACGGCCGGCCCACATCCCTGCGGGGTGACGCACGGTTATCTAAGGCGATCGCCCCGATCATCCGGGGCAGATAGCCAAACTCAACAAATGAAATTGTTTGCTTGGAAGGAGCGCAAGTGTTGCGCCCCAGGGTCGAAGTGTCTTTGCTCAAAGCAACCGCCCCCAATTGGTTTGCTTTGTGAAATGGAGCGTTGATGATGGAATCGCCTGCAGTGGAAGTAGATCTGAAGAAGTGTCCTCGATGTGCTGAATCCTTACCGTTGGCCGAATTCGGCGTCTGCCGCGCCCGCAAGGACGGTCTGAATCTTTACTGTAAACAATGCATTCGCAAGCGCATTGCCCAGAGCCGCCAGGCCATGCGGGAATACAAGAACGCCCGCAATCGCAACGGCGTAAATCTGCTGGGCACGCATTCTACCGGCGAAATTGAAGCACCGGTGGAGTATTCGGCGTTGTATGTCGCGCGGATGCTGAAGAAGATGACGCCCGCCGAACGTGTGCGCGAAGCCATCAGAGGCGGCGCCCGTACGCAGAAGCAGATTGCGCATGAAACGAAACTGGCAAAAGACGAGATAGGCGATGCCCTCGCGAACCTGCTTTTGTGGACGCACGAGATTCGGACCAAAATGGTGGATAACACCCGGATGTATTTCCTGAATGAAACCGAGGAAGAGCGCGCCCTGCTGGCGGCCGAACGCAACCGGCGTTCGATTTTCCCGGTGCGACCCGAAGCTGAGCCGTCGTTTAGTTCACTTCGCGTTCTGATGCCCGGAAATCATGCGACCAAGCCGGACGCGAGGCCCGGCGTCTGGGTTGCTGCCTAAAGCAATAACGACGAGCGTGATTGAGAACCAAGGCGGGGGCAGTAGCCCGACCGCTAGGCAGGGCTCCCGCTCGCTTGCACTTGATCGGAGCCCTCCCTTACGGTCGGGCTACTGCCCCGCTAACGCGGCCTGAATGTCAGGCGGCAAAGGCGTTCAGGACTTCTTCGGCATGGCCTTCGGGCTTCACCTTGTTGAAGATTTTCTTGATACGGCCCTTCTCATCGATCAGAAAAGTCATGCGGTGCAATCCCATGTAAGTGCGGCCCATGAACTTTTTCTCACCATAAGTGCCATAAGCTTCAGAAACGGCGCGGTCTGTGTCACTCAACAACGTAAACGGCAGGTCATACTTAGCGGCAAACTTCTTATGTTTCGCCGCGGTATCCAGGGAAACTCCTAAAACCTGGATGCCTTTTCGCGTGAGTTTGGAGTGCGAATCGCGAAATGAGCACGCTTCCTTAGTGCAGCCGGGCGTGTCGTCTTTAGGGTAGAAATAGAGTACAACCTTCTGGCCGCGGAAATCGGAAAGCTTGACGGTGTTGCCCTCGGCATCGGGCACCTTGAAGTCCGGAGCTTTGTCACCTTCTTTAAGCATCGCAGGGTTTACCTTTCGGAATTCGAGCGAATCCATCATAGCGGTCAAATTTATGTCGCCCCTCTCGGGGCTTGGCTTCTGATGGTGGCATCTTACCCACAGCTTGCGCTGTGGGCTACGAATATTTCGTTGGCTGCGCCAACTAATTGACCGTCAACTGAACCGATTGAGCTTTCATGCCAAAGAAATCAAATTATTGGATGGTGAAACAGGAACCCGAAGCGTATTCATGGGATGATCTGGTGCGCGATGGCAAAACGGATTGGACCGGCGTACGGAATTTTCAGGCCCGAAACAACCTGCGCCAAATGAAGGAGGGTGACCGCGTGCTCTTTTACCATTCCGGGACGGGCAAGGCGGTCGTCGGCATTGCGGAAGTTGCGAAAGCAGCCTATCCCGACCCGACGGCGGACGACCCACAGTGGGTGGCAGTTGATATTAAGCCCGTAAAGCCGCTCGGTGAGCCGGTGCCGCTGGCCGCGATTCGCTATCACGATAAGCTCGCCAACCTGCCGCTGATCAGGCAGTCACAACTGTCGGTAATGCCGCTGACAAAGGAAGAGTTTGAAGTTATCGTCGCGATCGGCGATGAAAAAACCAAAAAGAAGTCGAGGAAAAAATAGATGTCGATGCAAATGGGTTATGTGATGGTCGTGGTGTCGGACATGAAGCGGTCAGTTGAGTTTTATCGCGACACGCTGGGAATTCCACTGAAATTCGAATCTCCGGAATGGACGGAGTTCGTCACGGGAACGACCACGCTGGCGCTGCACGGTGGCGGCGTGCCGCAGGAACACTCCGGTGCGCCCAGTGGTGGCAAAGCCGCGGGATCGGCCTCAATCGGGTTCAATGTTGAGGATCTGGATAAGACTTTCGAAGAGTTAAGTGGAAAAGGCGTGAGGTTCGTAATGCCACCGACTGATCAGCCGGAAAATGGGATCAAACTGGCTGTCGCGCTTGATCCGGACGGTGCGGGCATCTCGTTCGCACAATTTCTGAAAAAGTGAGACGGCGCAAATGCGACCGGGGTGCGAATTAGCGGAAGGCAGGAGCTAGTTCGCCAGATCAGCACGCCGCTTCGCAGAATTACGGTGCTGGTTCACGCGACTGGGGTGCTAAAACACACGACTGCGGTGCTCGTTCACACGAGCGGCGTCCTAGTTCACATCATTCAGCAGAATAAAACCACTTAGCTTCCTGGCCCTCCAGCGTCTTTGTATCCTGTAAATCCTGTCAAGCCATATTCTGTTGCGGCAGTGCCCTAATTTGTAACGCAAACTGTTAGTTTGCGATGTCGAGTGGCATTCTAACGGGCGCGCAAACTAACAGTTTGCGTTACAGAAAATCCTTTGTTGCGGAGTGCCGCAACGGGATAATTATCGCTCTATTTGCTATAAAGAAGTCACTACTGCGTGGCCGGTTGTCACATGAAAGGAGCGAATCGAAATGCGTTTGACCGAAATGGTCGCGTGCTCTGGTTGAGCGGCTAAGCTCGATCCCAGCATCCTCGCTCAAGTTTTGAGCGGGCTACCAAAACAACCGAATGACCCAAATGTTCTGGTTGGCTTTGACACCGCCGACGACGCCGGAGTGTACCGACTGCGCGACGATCTCGCGATTGTGCAGACAGTCGATTTTTTCACGCCAATCGTTGACGATCCCTACGACTTTGGACGCATCGCGGCCCTGAATTCGATCAACGACGTTTGGGCGATGGCGGGAACACCGCTGACTGCCCTCGCGATTACGTGTTTTCCCAAGAAAGGAGTCGACCCGGCGATTCTCGGCGAAATCATGCGCGGCGGCCAGGAAACGCTGAACCGGTATGGCGTGACGCTGATTGGCGGTCACAGTGTCGACAATCAACAGATCATGTTTGGCTATTCAGTGACCGGCGTCATCGATCCGACAAAGATTGCCACGAACGCGGGAGCGCAGGTGGGCGATGTAATCATTCTGACGAAGCCAATTGGCACCGGCGTGATTTCCACCGGCATCAAACTTGGTAAAGCCAGCGAAGCCGTAGCCGCCAACTCAGTTGCCACGATGCTGACGCCCGGAAAGTACGCGGCCGAAGCCATGCGCGAATTCGGCGTCAAAGGCGCAACCGATGTGACGGGTTTTTCGCTGTTAGGTCATGCCTGGGAGATGGCGAAGGCCAGCAAAGTTACGATCGAAATTGATGCCGCCGCTGTCCCGTTGCTCGACGGCGCTCTGGAACTGGCCAAGGCAGGAATGCTGACCAGCGGCGACAAGACAAATCGCGCATATGTCGGCGCCGATATCGAAATCGGAGCCGCGGTGGACGGAAACCTGTTGAAGTTGTTATTCGATCCACAGACCGCTGGAGGCATGCTAATCTCAATTTCTGAAGCTAAAAGCGCAGCGTTACTCGATGAATTGCGGAAAAACTATTCCGGGGCGAGTGTCATTGCCCGCGTGACATCGGCAGGCGCGCATAGCCTCAGGTTGAATTGACATCGCAGTTTGAATAATCGTAATTGAAAGCCATGGTTTCCACCGTTTCACAACTCGAAATGCCCGAGAAGCGGGAATTGATTCAGCTCTATCAATACGTCCGCGGCCGCACGATGCAGATCGTCGCGCCCCTCGAGATCGAAGACTACGTGATTCAAACGGCGGAATTCATGAGTCCGCCGCGCTGGCACATCGGTCATACGTCCTGGTTTTTTGAAACCGTGCTGCGGGCGCACCAGCCAGGTTACAAAGTTTATTCGGAAGACTATCTCTTCTACTTCAATTCCTACTACGAAGGCTTCGGCGCGCGTATTGAACGGCCGAAGCGCGGCACGAAGTCGCGGCCCACTGTGCGCGAGACCGTCGCCTATCGCCATCACGTCGATGAACAGATGCTGCGGTTTCTGGAGCGAACGGAAGATCCGGCAGTGCTGTCGCTGGTTCGTCTGGGGCTCGAACACGAGATGCAGCATCAGGAGTTGCTGGTGTACGACATCAAGCATTTGCTGTGCGATCAGTTCGACGCGCCGATCCAAACGGCGTCGACCGCGACCGTAAAGGTTGAGGGGATGGCTGAGATTGAGGGTGGGTTGTTCTGGCTTGGTTACGGCGATCGGGTTTCAGGTCTTAGGTTTCAAGTTCCAAGTTCGACGAATCGGGGCAGTAGCCCGACCGTTAGGGAGGGCTCCGAGTCGATTTCACTCGATAACCAAAGCGGCGACAGGTCGCCCCACTCTAAAAATTACGAGTTTGCTTTCGATAATGAGAAGCCGGCGCATCAGATCTTTTTGCAGGACTTTGCTATCGACCGCGCGCTCGTCAGTAACGGAGAGTTTCTGGAGTTCATACAACAAAAAGGTTATCAGGACTTTCGCTGGTGGTTTTCTGAAGGTTGGGAAACAGTTAATCGTGAACGATGGCGCGCGCCGATGTACTGGGAATGGCAGGACGGCGGGTGGATGATTCGAGATTTCGCTGGGCTGCACGAGGTGACGAGTAAAGCTAATGAGCCGGTTTCGCATGTCAGTTTTTACGAAGCCTCTGCCTTCGCCAAGTGGGCCGGTAAACGCTTGCCAACAGAAGTCGAATGGGAAAAGGCTGCGCGGTTCTCAGGCGGTAAAAGCGCTGTAGTTCAACCGCCCGCTACCGCAGGCGGTTCTGACAAATCGTTGCGGGACTTTCCCTGGGGCGATGAGATGGTCGATGTTTCTAAAGCAAACTTGTTTGAAAATGGTTTGTGGGGGCCGGCGCCGATTGGCGCCTTTCCGGCAGGCCAAAATGCGTTTGGCTGCCAACAGATGATTGGCGATGTTTGGGAGTGGACGACTTCTGATTACGTGCCCTATCCGGGGTTCAAGTCGGAATTCGACGAATACAACGACAAATGGTTCGTGAACCAGAAAGTTCTGCGCGGCGGCTCGTATGCAACGCCGCAACTGCATATCCGTTCGACTTACCGAAACTTTTTCCACGCTCACGAACGCTGGATGACTTCCGGATTCCGCTGCGCGAAAGATTTGTAACGCAAACTGTTAGTTTGCGATGGCTCGCCGGCACTCAAGGTTGAAATTTAACCCAACCCACACTGACAGTTTGCGTTACACCCGGCGATAATTCCACTTCCATTCCTGCCAGTTCTTTACATACCTTGCTTTCACGGGATTGTTAACCACGTAGTTCAGAATGCGGCGCCATTCGTCGGCATTGCGAACGTAGTGGTCGTAGCTTTCATGCGCCCAGAATTCACCGTCACGGGCAAGTAGTCGATTAGCCTCGAAGGCGGTAAAGCCTTTCAATGATTGCATGATTGAAGCCAATGACTGATAAGGCACATCCAGCGCTTGGGTAGTTCGATCTGGACGAAGAGTTCTGGATTGCTTTAAAGGATGAGGTTTGAAAACAATGTGAACATGATTTGGCATAATCGAAAAAGCGTCCAGCCGGTAAACATTCCCATCCCGATAATGCAGGCTCTCCGCTACTGTTTTGGCGACTGTTTCGTCGCTCAGCCATAATGGTCCACACTTCCCACCATCCAAAATTAATTCAAATTTTTTAAACCAATACCGCTCAAAATCCGGCTTACGTCGCTCATAATGCGCGGGATTGGTTTGCGCCAATTGCTGGAGCCATTGACGCTGTCTTTTCCATTCCGCAACGGCACCTTGGGGGAGGGAACCGGTCAGCCGAAAAGTTACGAAGAATACTGCTCCAAGTGGCTGCACGTGAGGGAGATTGCGGCGATAAGAGGACCGATATTCGAAGTGACCCATGCTGGAAGTTTCGACCCACGGGACTGGGCACACAAGCTGACCCTGTCAGTGGCCTTTCTTGCTGCATGCAAATTCTCAGGCTTTCCGCAAACTAACAGTTTGCGTTACGATGGCAGACGATCAAGTAAATTCATGCCAACAATTCTGAACGATGTAGAGGTCCGAGTGCTGGGGTCGCTGGTGGAAAAACAAGTGACCACGCCGGAGTACTATCCGTTGACACTAAATTCCCTGACGCTGGCTTGTAATCAAAAAAACAACCGGCATCCGGTAACGTCATTAGCAGAGTCGGCCGTCGGCGCCGCAGTTGAAAGTCTGCGGGAAAAAAACCTGGTTTATGTTTTTTACGGCAGCACCAGCCGCGTGCCGAAGTACAAGCACGTGATGCCGGAAGTGCTGCACTTGTCGCCAGCGGAAATGGCTTTGATGTGCGTCCTGATGTTGCGGGGGCCGCAAACGCTTGGCGAAATGCGTGGTAGCGGCATGCGGCTCTACGAATTCAGCGGATTGGAAGAAGCCGAGACCACGCTCAACGCGCTGATGGCGCGTGAAGGCGACCCACTCGTGACGCGTTTGCCGCGCCAGGCGGGTCAGAAAGAAGCGCGCTTCGCGCATCTGTTGTCTGGCGAGGTCGCAATCGAAGCAGAGTCTGAAGGAGAAACGCCGCGGTCGACCAGGGCCGTGCGCGATCCTGACCGAGTTGCGAAACTTGAGCAGGAAGTCGAAAGCCTGAAACTTGAAATCGCAACGCTGCAAGCCCAGTTTGACGAATTCAAGAAACAGTTTGAGTAAGGGGCGAAGCCCCGCAAAGGGGAAAGGGCTAAGAGCAAAGGGTAGAAGCCGCAAGCAGTGAACCGTGAACCGTAAACCGGACATTCGCTGTTCACCGTTCACTGTTTACGGTTCACGGTCATTGGCCCTTTGCGCTTGGCCCTTTGCTCTTTATAATCTGCGCGTTCCAAACAAAACTGCTGCTGGAGTTCTCCGAAAATGCCTGAGATACACCACGTCAACGCACAGGCCGGCGATGCTTTATTGCTGGTCGGCACCATGAAGGGCGCTTTTGTAATGCGCAGCAACGTTGCGCGTGACGAATGGGAAGTTGGCGGTCCGTATTTCCCCGGGCGCGCAATTTATGCCCTCGCCTACGACGGCCGCAACGGGCGCAAACGGTTGTGGGCCGCTGTCAATCACTCGCACTTTGGCTCGTACCTCAGTTCGTCGAATGATATGGGCGAAACGTGGACTGAGCCGGAAAGCTACAACATCAAGTTTCCCGAAGGAACGGACAGCGCGCTGAAACAAGTTTGGCAGATCGAGTTAGGCAATCAGTCGGAACCGGACACGCTCTACTGCGGGGTCGAACCCGCTGCGTTATTCAGGTCTGACGACGCGGGCGATAAGTGGTCATTGGTCCAAGGGCTGCACGATCATCCGCATCGACCGCAATGGCAACCGGGGGGCGGGGGCCTGTGTTTGCACACCATCCTTCCCGATCCGGCCGATGCTCAACGCATGCACATTGCCATCTCAACGGGCGGCGTCTATCGCACAGTCGATGGGGGAAAGAATTGGCAAGCCTGCAACAACGGTGTGCGCGCGCAGTTTATGGGGCCGGATCCGAAAGACTGGTATATAGAGTTTGGCCAGTGCGTTCACAAAATCGCCTCGCATCCTGCAAATCCAAACCGTTTGTTCCTGCAGAACCATTGGGGACTTTATCGTAGCGATGATGGCGCCGACTCGTGGACCGACATCGCCAACGGCGTCCCTTCAGATTTTGGCTTCGCAATGGTAGTCGATCCTAATGAGGCGAACTCGGCGTTTATCGTGCCGCTCGAATCCGACGAATTTCGTTGCACGCCGGAAGCGAAGTTGCGAGTATTTCGCACCCGCGACGCGGGCGCTTCCTGGGAAGGGCTGACCAACGGATTGCCGCAGGAGAATGCGTTTGAGACCGTGCTGCGTGACGGCATGGCCGCGGATCAGTTGCAACCTACCGGAATCTACTTCGGGACCCGCAACGGCAAGTTGTTTGGCTCGCACGATGCCGGCGACTCCTGGAAAGTAATTGAGGAAGGTTTGCCGCCCGTTGTTTGCGTGAAGACCGCGGTCGCTTAGCTTACTCTTTGGAGGGCGGCGGCCCGGCGCCGCTTTGGTCTGCCCGCGTGTTTTTGTACGTTTCAGTATTCGAGCGATCGGCCAAAGCGGCGTCAAGCCGCCGCACTCCAAGGAGTTGAGTTTCCCCGATCTGACTCGTCTTTATCAGTCTTAACAAAGGATCGAACATGCGTAATCGTTCAATGCTGATTTTGCTGGTAGTGGTTTGCCTGTGCGGGATGGCATCCGCTCGCGCTCAGGCAAAGCCGCAAACAAAACTCGAACCGCAGGCAGTAACCAAGGCCGAACCTCAGCACAAAATGTTCGAGTTTCACATGGCACTGCTGAAACACGGGCCCAAGTGGACAGCCGCGGAAAGTCCCGAAACAACGCGCCTGCACCAGCAGCATGTCGAGTATGTGATGGCGCTTTTGAACTCCGGCAAAGCGATCCTCGCCGGGCCGTTCACCGACGGTGGGGAAATCGATGGCGTGTTTGTCTTTCGCGCGAATAACGCGGCGGAGGCGAAGGCTTGGGCGGAAGCGGACCCATCGGTCGCGGCAGGATTCCGCATCGCCGAGATGCATCCCTGGTGGTCGGAAGACATCTTCAAAAAGCCCGCCGCGCCAATGAAGTTGACGCCGATGTATCTTTGTTTCCTAGCGCGCGGTGCCAAGTGGACTCCGGAAAAAACTCCGGCTACTCAGGCGATACAAGACGGCCACATGGCTAATATTGGACGCCTGGCTGAGATGAAAAAACTAATCGCCGCCGGGCCATTCGGCGACGATGGCCGTTTGCGCGGCATCTTCGTTTTCCGCGTTGCGTCGCTCGAAGAAGCAAAGGTTCTGACAGAGACTGATCCCGCGGTGCAAGCCGGGCGCCTGGCCCTGGAGATTCATCCCTGGCTGGTGCCGGAAGGGGTGCTGCCTTAAAGAAGTTTCGGGTTTCGAGTTTCGAGTTCGGAATTCACCTTTGACGTCTCAGGCTCAGGCACAACCAACATCGAGCGAACTCGAAACTCGAAACTGATATCCGATGATCGTCGTCAACATTGCCGGTTTCCTGACCGACTTCACGGGCGGTCGTAACCGGATCGAACTTGAAGCAACTGCCGCCAACGTTCGCGAGGCGCTGGACGAATTATGGCGGAGGCATGTTGGCTTGCGCGATCGGGTGGTCAATGAAAAAGGCGAGGTCCGACAACACGTCAACATCTTCGTTAACAACCAAACGATCCGCCGGCAACAAGTGCTCGATACGGCGGTGAATGATGGCGCTGAACTAACGATTATGCCTTCGGTTAGTGGGGGAGAAGGGTAAACGGTGGTCTGTTCGCAGTGGGCAGTGGGCAGAAAAACAAAGCGCTTCCCGATCTTCTTACTGCGAACTGCGAACTGCACACAGCCCGACGGTTCACGGTTCTTTGATTGAGATGAAGGCCGGCGCTTCGGTCTTTCCTTCTCGCAAACGTAGCCGGATCACCGTTAGCAGTACGCCCACCGCGATTGCTGCGAACACTCCGCCAAAGAGGACCAGCCCCAGGTTTTCGAAACCACAGTCTTCGCAATCCGTTGAAAACACTACGAACACAAACAGGTCTGCCAGCGCATTGAATGCGGCGGCCGCCATCGGAGTTAACAAAAGCATGGTCGTGCCCTTTCAATTTTGAATCAGCCAAGAGTCTGCAATTGAATTAGACACAGTTCCGGCGCTTTTGTTCCTGCTAGGAAGTGCCACGAGTCAGCCTTCGCGGTCTGACGGTGGAAACACATCTCGATCTGGGAATGCTTAATTCTACGCGTTTGGATCTTTCTCCCTCCCACACGTCGGGAGGGATTAAGGGTGGGGTGAGGCCGTCCTTGCTTCCTCTCCCCTAACCCCTCTCGGCGAAGCGGAGAGGGGAACAGGAGTAATGCAATTCTCCCCTTCCTCTATGCCCATGGAGTAAAGCGCCGTAATCAGCGTGCTCGGCCTCTTGCATACACGGTACCCAACGGTTTACCCGTTGACTGTTCAAGCCTTACCACTTACAAGTCCCTGCCCCCTGCCCCCTGCCCCCTGCCCACTGCCCACTGCCCACTACCCACTACCCACCGCCACGGTTTACGGTTCCCGGTTCCCGGTTTACGATAAGTGAATGAACTCTTACACCGATCCGGCGATTCGCATCACGCTGTTGCCGCGCGACACTAATTCACAGGGCACTATTTTCGGCGGCGTCATTCTCAGCTACATCGACATGGCAGGCGCCATCCAGGCGCACCGCCACACGAAGATGGATCGCTTTGTCACCATTGCCATGCGCGAAGTGAAGTTCCATCAACCGGTGTTCGTCGGCGATCTCGTGAGTTTCTACGCGGAAACCGTGCGGATCGGCACGACGTCAATAACGGTGCGAGTGGTAGTAGAAGCCGAACGTCCTTCGAGTTCAGCCGATCGTGTGCGGGTAACGGAGGCCGAAGTGGTTTACGTCGCGGTCGACAAGGATCATCACAAGGTTACTATTAGACGCGACGGGCAATAGAGGAGGATTCAACGACGGACGGATTTTCCATATTTCATTTTTCATTTCTCATTTGCCATTGGAGTAGGCGTCGTAGCCGTACCGGCCGAAGAAGGGCCTCAACTCCCAACTTCAATGAGAAATGACATATGGAAAATGAGAAAGGGAAAATCGTGGTCCTTCCCGCACCACGAGAACCCTGAGCTAATTCAGCCGTGCCTGCATCCGGTGCAAACCAAGGGCGGCCTGGGCCATGTCGGGATTCTCTTCCAGCGCCAGTCCATAATGTTTCGCCGCTTCCAGATAGCGGTGACGCATTTCAAAAACCCTTGCCAGATTGAAGTGCGGAAACGCGTATGACTCATAACGCGGCGCGAGCAGCGCGCGTTTGAACCAGCGCACGCAGCCGTAGGAATCGCCCTGGGCCAACAGGTAGCTACCAATGTCGTTGTAAGGATTGCCAAAAGTTTCATCGACGCGAATCGCTTCCAGGCATTCCGCAATCGCTTCGTCGTGCCGGTCCTGAAAACTGTAAACCCAGCCCAGGAAGGTATGCGCTTCGGCCGTCGGATAAGTTTCAATGGAACGGCGGTAAAGCTCGATAGCTTCCTCGTAGTTGTTTTCGAGTTGAGCCTGGTAGGCGCGGTGGAAAAGATCTTTGGCGGCCAGCCTGGCGCCGGAGTCGCCGTCATCGTCAAAAACTATTTCCTCGTTCATGCCGTCGAACAAATTATTCAGCCCTCAGTTTCAATAACTGGCGGTCCTTGAAAAAGTCTTTCCAGGGGTCGCCCTTCTCGGCAATCAGGCGCGGTGCGTTCTTAATCGTAAAGTCGGAAATCTTTACGCCGCGTTGCACCTGCTCCCAATGCAGCGGCATGGAAACTGACGCCCCACGTTTGGCTCGCGCTGAAAAAGGCGCAGCGATACTTTTCCCCTTCGCATTTTGCATCCAATCAACGTAGACCTGTTGCTTTCCCCGCTTCGCCAAAGAACGCTGCGTAGTCGCTATCTTCGGCGCGCGTTCGGCAATCTCGTCCGCGAGCGCGGCCGCCAAACTGGCGATCCGGTTGTAGTCATGTTTCGGTTTCAGCGGCACGTAAATATGAATTCCGGAAGATCCCGATGTCTTGGGATACGAAATCCAATTCAGGTCGTCGAACACTCCCTTCGCCACCAGGGCCACCTGCAAAACATTTTTCCAAGGCGCCTCTTTCGGATCGAGATCCAGCATCAGGTAATCCGGCGTCATCAAGTGCTTGATGGTGGAATGCCACGGATGCTGTTCGATGGTGCCCAGGTTGACGAAGTGCAGCAGGGAAGCCGTCGTCGTATAAACCGCGTAATCCAGTTCGCGCCCTTCCTGGTTCGTCAGGCGTTCAGTCTTAATAAACTCCGGCGCGCTTTCGAGATCCTGCTGAAAAAACATCGGTGCGCCGACGCCGCGGGGGTAGCGTTGCAGGATCGCGGGCCGGTCTTTCAGGTAAGGCATGATCAAGGGACTGACGTGGAGGTAATAACTAAGCAGATCGAACTTGGTTAGTTTCTCATCCTGCCAGTAGACGCGATCGAGGCTGGTCAACGAAACGCGTTCGCGGCCCAACTCGAGCAGCACATCGCCTTTCGGTTTTTTGAGCGCGAGGAACTCGTCGGCCGAAATTGATGGCCCGGTGCGCTGGGCGGTGCGCTTTACCGGCGTTTTCTTAACGGTTTCGCTCTTGGCCATAATTGCCAAAGGATACTACGATTCCGCTTGAGTTTCGTCTTCCACCGGCGGCAGATCGCTGTTTGCCGGTCCCATTATTACCTGGCCCATCGCATCGTAGCGCGAGCCATGGCAAGGACAGTCCCAGGTTTTCTCAAACGAATTCCAGTCCACAATACAACCCAGGTGGCGGCAAACGGCGGAGACTTCGTGCAACTCGCCGGCGTCATCCCGGTAAGCTGCAATCTTTGAAAGACCGCGGCGGATGATTGCGCCGGAACCTTTTTCGATCTCTTTGACGGAATCGATCTCGCCGGGCGTCACAAGATCTGCGTACTGACCGGCGACGTTAATATTCTCTTTCGCGAATTCCTTGAGGGCGCCGAGTGTTACCCGCGAAGGATCGTAAAGCTTGGCCCAGGGATTTTCCCGCTCCATGATTAAATCGGTAATCAGTATTCCCGCAATCGTCCCGTGCGTCATGCCGTTTCCCGAATCACCGGTAGCGATAAAAACGTTGTCGTGGTCCATCGGGTTTTTTCCGATGAAGGCCAAACCGTCAACCGGTTCCATGACTTCACCCGACCAGCGAAACTCAATCTCTTTCATCATGGGAAAACGTTCACGCGTCCAACGTTCCAGCACGGCAAATCGGCGATTGGCCTCGTTCTTTTGTCCCACCTTGTGATCTTCGCCGCCGCAAATCAACAGGTCATTGTTGCGTGAACCTTCCGGCACGGTTTGCAAACGAATGTAGTGGTAAGGATCCGGCGTGTCCCAGAACAACGCCCGCGCGACCGAGCCCCGTGGCACGCGCGCTCCCAGTACATAAGTCATATAGCCGGCCTGCTTCGTGTGAATGGCGACCAGATCATTTACCGGAGTGTTGGTCGCGACTACCACGGCATCAGCGGTGATTACGGCTCCCGACGCAGTTTCAATCCTGGCCTGCTTGCCGCCTTCGATTTTGCTCGCGTGTGTGTTGCAGAAGATTTTTCCGCCGGCTTGCTCGATTGCTTCGGTCAAACCGGCCAGGTATTTCAGCGGATGAAACTGTGCCTGTCGCGGGAAACGGAGCGCGCGACCGGTGTCGTACGAATCAATGGGCGCGCGATCGACAAACTCGATATCCTTGAGGCCGGCCTTGTGCACGGCCAGCAACTCCTCGTCGAGGACTTTTTTTGATTCGCCGGGCGGCACAAACAGATAACCATCCACGCGCTCGAAGTCACAATCGATCTTTTCCCGGGTGACGATTTCCTCCACCTGATCGATCGCTGCGGCATGGCTCTCTGCGGCGAGTCGCGAGCCGTCTTCACCATGCAATCGCTCGAGTTCGTAGTAGCGATCATCAAGTGCGGTTACGAGGTGGGCTGTAGTTCTCGCCGTCATGCCGCCACCGATCGGTCCGTCGTCCAAAACAATCACTGACTTTCCTTCGCGGGCAAGGAGATAGGCGGTAGTCATGCCGGCGATTCCCGCGCCGACGACGCAGACATTCGCGCTGGCGTCTTCCGCCAAAGCGGAACGCTCCGCGATTTCGGACGTAGCCATCCAGCTGGAAAGAGTCGTACCAGAGGTCGGTTTCATAGGTTTTCCTTCGAGTGCTTGGGTTCAGGAACTGATTATCGAAAGCGACTGGCATGCCAGCCGCCTTATCCCCGACATCTAACTCTGGCCTAATTCGCGCGGCTGGGCCGGCCCGCGAAACGCGCGCGGACTGTCTCGATTCGCAACGGGACGGCAGTTGATTCTGTCGGATTCGTACAGTGAAAAACGTAGGACAGGCATTCCTGCCTGTCCCTTTAGTTAGCCCAAGCGGGGACAGACATGAATGCCTGTCCTACCCCGCTCGTTACTGGCATGCCTCTTGAATCGAAACCTCGGGATGGGCGCAACGTGAGCTGTACAGCTGGACCGCATTTCGAAAAGGATTAATCATGCGAGTGCTAAAGATTTATGTGGCGGCCCTGGCGATGGGATTAGTCGCGGGAGCCATCGGTTATCAGATCGATCGAGGCTCGGCAGCGGGCTCGTCAGGCGCAGGAACGTTGGCGCCGGGGTTGCGCTACCGGCTGAACCCCGCACAGAGTTCATTTATGGTGCGCGCCTTTGCCGGCGGTGTGCTGTTCTTTAAAGGACACGATCACTTTATTAAAGTCGGAGACTTCTCAGGCGAGGCGGAGTTGACTCCGACCGCTCTAAATCCTGCGTCGCTGCAGATGACGGTGCGCGCCGACTCGCTGGAAGAGACGCGCGACGTATTTACGCCAGAGCAAAAACAAATCATCAATAAAGAAATCCGGGAGCTGGTTTTGGAGACCGCAAAATATCCGGAGATTACTTTTAAGAGCACGGACGTAACAGGCAGGTTGGTTTCAGCCAGTCACTACGAAGCCAAAATTGGCGGCGATCTAACGTTGCACGGAGTCACGCACCGAATCGTTATTCCCGCTCAGATTTCATTGGAAGGAAGGAATCTTCGCGCTCGCGGAGAGTTCACAATCGATCGCGGCGATTATGATGTGAAGGCCACTTCAGCTCTGCACGGTACAATCCGCGTGCGCGATAAGTTAAAATTCATGTTCGATATTGTCGCCAATCAGCAGCAGTAGGACAGGCATTCCTGCCTGTCCCGCCAGGTGCGGCCTCAATCAAGTTGAGTGTTATCGGGAAAGAAATGGACAGACAAGAATGTCTGCCCTACAGCAGTAGTAGGACAGGCATTCGTGCCTGTCCCGACAAGATTCCGCAGAAGCAAGATTCAAAATAGCGAGGAAGGAAAGTAAGGGACAGACAAGAATGTCTGTCCTACCAGGACACATGAAAATAAAACAGATCGATAGTGAAGGAACCCAGACGTACGTGTTGGTTTTTGACAAGGGCGACGAGGTAGCTTCACACCTGTTGCAGTTTGCCAAAGACCAGGGGATTACCGCCGCCTTCTTCAACGCCCTCGGAGCTTTTGAGGATGTGACGTTCGGTTGGTATGACCGCGAACTCGGCGACTACAAACGAATCGAACTCACTGAGGGAATGGAAGTGATGTCATTCGTCGGCAACCTGGGTCTGGGCGAAGCTGGCGAGTCGAAGCTCCATGCGCACGTGGTGATTGGCAAACGCGACGGCACGGTGCACGGCGGACATTTTTTTCAGGGCCACGTGTGGCCCACCATGGAGATGGTTTTGACTGTGATGCCGGAACGCTTCGTGAGAAAAGTGGATGAGGAGACGGGAATTCCCCTAATCGATCTGGATCTTGGTTGAGCCTGAGGTAATGAGTTCTTAATATCCGTCAGGGTGCGCGTTCATCCAATCCCACGCGGATTTGATGATCAACCGCAGGTCCTGTTGCGAAGGCTTCCAACCTAGTTCGCGTTTGATCTTTTCCGAACTCGCAACCAACACTGCGGGATCACCGGGACGCCGCGCTCCGACGCGCACCTGGATCTCCCGGCTGGTAACTTCGCGGGCCATCTCGATCACTTCCTTGACGGTGTAGCCGTCGCCGCCACATCCGAGGTTGTACGTGCGACTCTTTTGCTCGATTCCTTCGAGGGCCATCACATGGGCGCGCGCCAGATCGACCACGTGGATGTAGTCGCGTACGCACGTTCCATCCCTGGTTGGGTAATCGTCGCCGTGAATTTCAATATCAGCCTGCTTGCCGGCGGCTGCCTGCAGCACGAGGGGAATTAAGTGCGTTTCCGGATTGTGCGATTCGCCGCACCGAGCGGTCGCGCCAGCAGCGTTGAAGTAGCGCAGGCTCGCATAGCGCAGATCGTAAACCTCATCGTCCCACGCGAGGGCTCGTTCAAAAGCCAGTTTGTTTTCGCCGTACGGATTGGTGGGGTTTGTCGGATCGCTTTCTTCGATCGGCTGTTTCTCGGGCTCGCCGTAAACAGCCGCCGATGAAGAGAAGACGATGCGCTTGATGCCGTTGTCGCGCATCACGCTCAGCAACGTCACACCGCCAAGCACGTTGTTGCGGTAATATTTTTCCGGCTGGGCCACCGATTCGCCCACCAGCGAGTACGCAGCCATGTGGACCACGGCCTCGATCGCGTTGCCGCGAATGGTACGGCCCAGAGTTTCACCATCGAGCAAGTCGCCTTCGACGAGGCGGGCCCCGGGGTGGACCGCCGCGCGATGACCCTTCTCCAGGTTGTCGTAGACAACGACCTCGTGGCCGTTATTAATCAGTTCTTCGGTAACCACGCTACCGATATAACCTGCTCCACCAGTAACCAGGACGGGCATCTGTGATCAGAATCCTTTCGCTTTCAGCCATTCTCTCACAACATCTTTCTTGTCCCGCTTGTTTCCGTCAACTTCGTAGTTCAGGCGGCGCATTTCTTCCGCCGTAATCGTGCCGGCAAGCCTGGCCAGAGTTTCGCTGAGGGCGGAAACGCGGGCCAGTGCGTCCTGGCGCGCCAGCAGCACACCTTCATAAGGAGGAAAGTAATGCCGGTCGTCTGCCAGTTGCACCAAATCCAGGGCCGCGATTCGTCCCTCCGTGGAATTTCCCGCGATCATATCAACCTGCCGGGACGAAAGTGCGATATAGGTTAGCGAGAGATCCATTTCACGTGGCGGTCCCGCGAATCTCAAGCCGTAGGTTTTGGAGAAACCTGGATAGCCGTCGGCCCGCGACATGAAGTCCTGACCAAAACCGGCGCGCCACTGCGGAGTATACTTAGCCGCTTCGGAAACCGTTTTCAAGTTCAAACTTCGCGCTACCTCGCCCCGAACGAGGATGGCGAACGTGTTATCGAAGCCGAGCGGCGGGCCCACTTCGACACCGAACTTTTCCGCATATTCTCGCTTCACCTGATCGTAAACCGCGCGAGTATCGGAAACTGGTGGGTGCTTCAAAATCGCCGTATACGAGGTGCCGGTATATTCAGGATAGAGATCGATCTGGCCGGCAACCAGGGCGTCGTGGGCCAGATTGCCGCCCAAATCGAAGCGCCGGTCAACTTCAACGTGCTTTGCCTCCAGCATCTGCGCGACGATCTCTGCCAGCAGCACTGATTCAGTAAAGTCTTTTGAGCCGACGGTGATATGACCCTGGCTGGGTTGGGATGTTTGCCGGGGCCCACCAGACTGCCAGATCAGAGAACCGCCGACCACGCCCGCCGCGATCGCAACGGCGAATCCCAGGACCACTAAGACGCCCGTCGCTTTGCCGGCGTGGGTGCGTTTGCGCCGGCTGGTGTCAAAACGTTTTTCAATCAGTCCAAATCCAAAATCAGCAGCGAGCGCCATCAACGCGGACGGCACGGCTCCGGCCAACAGCAGATTTGTGTCGTTAGTCCGCAGACCGCGAAAAATGTATTCGCCCAGTCCACCGGCGCCCACGCTGGCCGCAATGACAGCGACGCCCACGGTGATCACTACGGCGACGCGAACCCCCGTCAGCAACACGTTCATCGCGAGCGGCAGTTCAACCTGGAACAGGACTTGACGATCCGTCATCCCCATGGCGACGGCGGCTTCGCGAACATTTCGATCGACACCTACAATGCCGGTCACTGTGTTGCGAATGATCGGCAGCAACGCGTAAAAGACGAGGGCGATGATGGCGGTGCGCGGACCAATGCCACCGATGAATTTAAGCGGGATCAGGAAACCAAAAAGCGCCAGACTGGGAATCGTCTGCATCACATTTGCGAGCCCGAGGACGGGCCCGCGCAAACTTTTGTGGCGCGTGATGAAGATTCCCAGCGGCACGCCAATCACCGTCGCGATGCCCGTGGCGATGAAAACAAGCCAGAGATGCTGTCCGACGTGCCCCAGGAGATCCGGCCAGTTGGTCCTAAGAAAGTTCATGCTGAATCATTCGAACCGCCGCTAGCGAAAACCATTTTCCATTTCTCATTTTTTCATTGCCGGGACAAGCTCTATTTGGAGTGCGGTGGCAAGCGAAGCGCGACACCGCTTTGGCCTGGCTTGAAACATATGACGACGAAAATCCAAAGCGTCGTCGCCGCTTCGCTCTGCCGGCGCACTCCATAGTTCTTGATGACAGATGAAAAATGGAAAAGGACAAATGGAAAATCTTCTTTTCGTCTTTCTAAACCAATGTACCGACATCGCCGAGGGTGGCGAGGTACGCTTGCGCATACTCGTTTTCGGACTTCACAAATCCGGACGGCGTTTCCAATAAGACGATTCGTCCGGCCTGCATCAGGCCTATCCGCGAGCCGAGGAGCAAAGCTTCGCGCACGTCATGCGTGACGAAGATAACGGTTTTTCCAAGTTCCTGTTTTAGTTCGCCAAATTCTTTTTGCAGCGTCGCGCGCGTCAGCGGATCGAGGGCCCCGAAGGGTTCATCCATCAAGAGCAGCGGCGGATCGGCAGCCAGCGCGCGGGCCACGCCGACGCGTTGGCGTTGTCCCCCTGACAGCTCGCCCGGGTAACGCTCGGCGAATTTTTCGGGGTCCAGGCCGACCAGGGAAAGCAATTCCCGGACGCGGTCGCGGACACGATCTTCTTCCCAACCTTCGAGGCTGGGTACGAGTGCAACATTGCGGGCGACGGTGAAATGAGGAAATAGCCCGGCGTCCTGAATCACGTATCCGGCGCGGCGCCGCAAACGGATCGGATCCCAATGGCTGGTATTCTTTCCTTCGATCAGCACTTCTCCGCTGGTCGGCGTCAGCAAGCGATTAACCAACCTGAGGGTCGTAGTCTTTCCGCAACCGGATTCGCCCAGCAGCACCAGCGTCTCTCCGCGCATGACGTTGGCAGACAAGTGATCGATGATCGGCGCACTCAGCCCGGGAACTCGGTAACTGACATCGCGGAACTCGACGAGCGGATTGTTATCGGCAGCGGCGTCGGTCATGGAAGGTTAAACTTGTGGCAAGGGGCGAGCGCTAAACCGCCAGAAACAGATTACTGCTAAAAAACTCGCGCGCATCAGTCCAGGTGCGGGTGCGTTCAAAGCCGGTTTCGCTCGCCATCCGTGAAAGCTGCTCCAGGTCGTATTTGTATGAATGCTCCATGTGAATGCGTTCACCGCGCTGCAGGTCCACGACCATCTCCAACTTGCGAATCGCTACCGTCTGCGCGCTTGAACTTTCGAGGTAAACTTCGATGCGGCCTTCGTCACGATTATAGAGTGACACGAGTTTGAAGTTGCGCACGTCAAAGTCGGCATCCAGTTCGCGGTTGATGCGCACCAGTTGATTGTGCACGAACGCGCTGGTCACGCCCAACGCGTCGTTGTAGGCGGCTTCCAAAATCTGCGGATCCTTTTTCAGGTCAGCCCCGAGCAACAGAGCGTCGCCGGTGCGCAACACGTTGCGCATTGCCCGCAGAAATTTGTCGGCCTCTTCCGCGTCAAAGTTTCCGATGTTCGAACCCAGGAAAAGCGCGAGCGCTCTTTCCGTGCGCAAAGCGCTGAGCGCGGCAATGCCGTCATAATAATCGCCGGCATAGGCAATCACTCGCAATGCGGGATAGGTTTGCAGGAGCGAGCGCGCACTGGTTTCCAGCGCCGAGGCAGAAATGTCGACCGGGATGAAGACGAGCTGGTGCTGGCGCCGGAGAAGTGCTTCGATAATCAGGCGCGACTTGGACGCACTGCCGCTGCCCATTTCGATCAGAGTTTTGTTTCCCGCGACCGATCCCGCGATCTCGTCGGCATACTTGGTTAATATCTCGGCCTCAGCCCGCGTGCAGTAGTATTCCGGTAGCTGGCAAATTGCCTCGAAGAGGTGGGAACCCAACTCATCATAAAGATATTTGGGAAAGAGCTGCTTTGGTTCCGACGAGAGGCCGCGGGCCACATCGCGGGCAAAGCCGGCGTGCGCGTCTTCGCCCGCCAGGCGATACAGGACCAGCCGGTCGTCGGGCGCTGCGGCGAGGTCTGGTGGTGACACGAGGGTGGTCCTTTCTGACGAAAAGCGATCGGTTTGCCGTTTGGCTTTGCGGGGGCGCATCCGGTAAGCTCATTCTTGTAGCCTAAAAACTGATTTGGGACAAGACAAGTATGAGCGAGCTTAGGGAAAAGCACTGGGCCGTGATCAGTGAGCGCGGCGCGGAAGCATCGGGCCTGGCCTATGCGGAAGCCCGCGAGCTGGTGCAGCAATTGGTTGCAGAAGGTTTGCACGGCCTGGCGATTATCACGGCCAGCGCGGCTAATCGAGTCGGTCGATTGCGGAGTGCGGATGTCGGATTGCAGATTGGAGTTGGGAAGAAGTAGCCTATTAACCAATCAATCCGAACTCCGAAATCCGCATTCCGAAATCGGCTGGCCCGCCCGCTACCGCAGGCGGTTCTGACAAGATCGAAATCCTATGCCCTGCGCCTTTTGCCAGATCGCCCACAATGAAGTCCCGGGCAGCGTGGTCTTCGAAGACGAGGTATCGCTGGCGTTCCTGGATCACCGACCCGTCTTTCCGGGGCACTGCCTGTTGATTCCGCGCGCGCATTACGAAACCCTGGGCGATTTACCCGGCGAGTTGGTGGGACCGCTCTTTCAAAATGCGCAGCTCCTGGCGCGCGCGGTCGAGACGGCGCTGGAGGCGCACGGAACGTTTGTGGCGATGAACAATCGCGTCAGCCAAAGCGTGCCGCACCTTCATATCCATATTGTTCCGCGCCGGCGCAAGGATGGCTTGAAGGGCTTCTTCTGGCCGCGGAAACCTTACCAGGGGGACGACGAAATCGCTTTGGTAAGGGATGCCATCCGCAAGACCATTGCGGAATTCGGATTTCGGAATGCGGATTGAGAGACGCGCGCCGCATTTCGAATCCGCAATCCGCATTCCGCAACCTGGAATCGGAAGTATCCGTTGAAACTTCTAAACGAAATCATCACAACTTATCGCAAGCATGGTTGGCGGTTGCGGCGCGTGCTGGCTCCGGCCGAAAACTTGACTGAGATTAGTGACCTGCTGAGCACCGGCGGAGAAACCGTGACGTTGGAAGAAGCCCCGGTCAGCGCGTTGTGGTTCTCGCGCCCGTCGCATGAGGGACGGGAAGCCTGGGAATTGCGGCTGGTGGCGGAAACTTCCTATGCGTTGTTTGAAACTTTTGAGCCGGATGAGGCGGAAGAGGATCGCGAAGAGTTGCGGCGCGAAATGGAGGCGCGTTTGCGCGCCCACGTTCTGGGAGAATCAGTTTAGGACTTTAGCCAAGGATTCACACAGATGAACGCAGATAGGAGGTAGGTAGTACCCTAATTTGGATTGCGCCGGCAGAGCGAAGCGGCGACGGCGCGTTGGATTGATCTCGAGCAGACATGACGGCCATCCAAAGCGGTGTCGCGCTTCGCTGGCCACCGTACTCCAAATTGGGGCACTACCGAGAGGAAGGGTTGACAGCTCTTTTTCTGATTTGTGCAAATCAGTGGGAATGTGGCCGCTTAGTTTTGTCTTCCCATCTTGACGGGAATCTTCAGTTTCTGGTCGCCGCGCATCAGGACCACATCTACAAGTTCATAAGGTATGGCGCGCAGAACTCGCGATCTTAATTCGCCAGGCGTGCGAATCGGAACTCCGCCGAACTCGATGACGATGTCGCCTTCCTTGATGCCGGCCATGTCGGCTGGCAGGCTGGCTTCGACCTCATTTAACTTCACGCCATATATGTTGGTGCCTGGCACCGGCACACGCTCAGTACGGTCGGCGTCATAACCAAAACGGCCGCGGCCAATCGTGCGCGCGCGAAATGCGCGCTCCAAACCGTTGAGTTCGTCTCGGGAGATCGGCGTCAGCGCCGTCTTCAGAGTTTGACCGTCGCGTACATAAATAACTTCCACCGCCTTGCCGATGGTGGTTGCGCCTAACAGGTCAGTTATTTCATCTTCGTCTTTGATCGCATGACCATCAAAGCTGGTGATGACATCACCACCGAGCAGTCCGGCTTTGTCTGCAGGGGAATCCGGGGGCTCGACATTGTCGAAGGTTGCGCCGCCGCCTTCAGCGTCAGTGAACTCGTCGACGCCGACGTACGCTCGCGGTGCACGCGCCACGGCTACGCCTCCGCGCGGGCCACTTGGTCTGACGAACGCGGTGAATACTCCGGCGGCCACGAAAAACATCAGCAACCCGATGAATAACCAGGTCATCCCGCTGAATTTCTTTTTCTTTTTATGAGCCCACTGCATCTGGGTTGCGGCTGGCGCGCCAAAAGCCTGTGGTCCGGGGGCGCCAAAGCCCGGCGGATTCGGAGACCCTTGCTGGGCCGGCGCCGTTGGAGGGGGATTCTGTAAACGGACTGTCTCGGTGTACTCGGCGATGTCTTCCCCCAGACGCGAGCCACAGGCCCGGCAAAAACGCAGGTCAGGCGGCATGAAGGCGCCGCAGCTTGCGCAATGGTTTCCGGCGGGATTACCCGAGTTCTGGGATGGATTTAGTTCGTCAGATGACATAACGGAACTGGGCCTCAACAAATAACAAGAGTGTTTCTAATCCGCGATTCTATACGATTGTTCGCGGGCGGCAGTTGCATCAAAGTTCGTTTGATAGAGCATCTGGAAGCCAACGCTTCACAGTTGCTTCGTCATTGACCGCAGTTAATAACTCACTAACGGAGCGGTGTAAAGTCGGATGCATCAGTTGCGGCTCCAGTTCGGCGAGCGGCTCAAGCACGAAGCGCCGCAAATGAAGCCGGGGATGGGGCAAAGTCAGATACTCGCTTTCGCGCCTTTGATCAGCACAAAGCAACAGGTCAAGGTCGATGGTGCGCGGTCCACCTGGCACTTCGCGGGTGCGGCCGAGGGCGAATTCGATTCGCAGCAAACGGGCCAGCAATTGTTCCGGCGGCGGCAAAGGACTGCGCAGCTCTGCGACCATGTTCAGAAACGACGGAGTGTCCAAAGACACTGCGTGGGAAAATTTATCAACGGCGACAGTTTCGTAAACTGATGATAAACGGTTAACCGCCAGGCCGGCTTCCAACATGCCGCGCACCGCTAGCAGGAGATTGCCCGCGCGATCGCCAAGATTCGAGCCCATGCTGACGTAGGCGTTTGTTAATGATGTCATTCAGTCGCCTGCTCGCGAAATACTTTTTGATTCAAGGTTACCTCCTTGCAGTCAGGAAGGGTGGCTTGCCCCCGCTTGGTGAATGCCACTCGATCGGCGGGGGCAAGCCGCCCATCCCGACTGCGGGTATTCTTTGGGGCTCTGCTACTAAAAGAGAAGGCCATGCCTACTATCATCGCTATTATGCTACACCGGGATTGCCTGATAGGATAAGGCTGCTCTGGAGACGATTTTGAAAGACCAGCGATGCGTGCTCGCACCAACGGGCTTAAGCATCCGGGCGGATTGCCAGCTCCGCCAATACAGAAATGGCTCGCCGAAAATTCCGCAGCAACCAGCGGCACGAACCAACCACCGAACGCTCTTTCCAGGAGTACATCTACTCTACTGCCGCGCCGCAGACTTCCCGCACTGAACTGATGCGGCTGGTACGGGGTGGCGAAGATACCTTCCTCGAACTCAAGGTCAAGCTTTCCAATTCAGAAAAAATTGCGCAGGAGATAGTCGCTCTCGCAAACACCGGCGGCGGCGTCATCGTGTTTGGCGTGAACGATCAAATGCGCGTCGAAGGCGTCACTGACTCTGAGGAAGTGCAACAGGAACTGATGCGTATTTGTCGCGAAGAAATCGATCCGCCGCTGGTTCCTTTCATCGACCGCCTGGCGTTTGATAATGGCCGTCGCATTGTGGCGCTCGAAGTCGAAGGCAAGCGCCGCCCGTATCGCACCGCCGATGGCCGCTTCTATGTGCGCTTCGGATCGGAAAAGCGCGAGGCCTCACGCGAAGAACTTTCGGCGCTGCTGGATGAAGTGCGGCCGCTGCGTTACGAAAACATTCCGGTGCTTGGCGCTACGATGGCGGACATTGACGAGGCGCACCTATGGAGTTTCGTGCGGGACTTCGAAGGTATTTTTGATGAAACGAATTTCGCGGGCTATCCGACAGCGGAAGTGCTCGAACACCATTTGTTGCTGGCGGCCAATCATGGCGGCGAGATTGTGCCCACAGTTGCCGGGCTGCTGTTATTTGGGCGCGATGAAAGCGTGGCCAGATTACTGCCGCGCGCGGCCGTAGTGGCCACTCGATTCAGCGGGAACACGACTCAGGCGCCCGTGGTTGAGCGGGTGAAACTGGAAGGAAGCCTGGCGACGCTATTTGAAACAACGCAGCGTTTCATCACGCGCTATGCTGATCTGTGGGACAGCCGTCCGCAACCGGCAAACTCAAGTGGTGAAGACGCTGACGGGCCGGTGGTCCCACGCGCCAACTACGATCGAGTGGTAGTTTCACAGGCGCTGGCGAACGCGCTGGTCCACCGCGATCTCGTGCTGCGCGAACAAACGACGCGTGTGCATGTCTTCGACAACTCAATCGAAATCATTAATCCGCGTCGCACGCAGGGATTTGCTCCCCTGGCTTTGAAGTTGATTCGTTACGGCGTCCCGCAAACATTGAATCCGCAGTTGGCGGCGATATTTTCCGGGCCGGGCTATGGCATGAAACTGGCGCCCGGCGGTCTGCCTATGTTGCAGCGGCGCTCGCTGGCCTTCTCACGCCGGCGATCTGAGATCGTCGCGTTCAATGACGAGTTTCGCCTGCGCATTCATGGAGTCTAAAAAGTAGGGGCGGCACTCTGTGGCCGCCCCCTTTTCTCTTAGGAAAGCAATCGCTAACAAAGTTAGGGGGTGGCCACGGAGGGGCACCCCTACAAAATCTACTTTGCCGGTTCGTCTTTCGGTGCGTTGTAAAACTGCCGTGCGTTGACAATGTATTCCTTGTCGTCATACTGGCCGTCTCCGTCCACGTCAACCCTTACCACGATCTTGTGTTGCTTGCCATCGCGAACTTCCCCAGGCCGGTAGCCGAGGCTGTACTGGCTGCGCAGCATCGCATCAATCGATCGCAGCGTGCTGGGAATCTCGCCCGGAAAAGTGACGGGGTAGTAAGCGCCGCCCGTTTCCTTTGCAAAGACCCCGAGCGCGTTCTGGGCTTGCAGGAAACTCAGGCGACCCGGGTCATTGAACGCGCCATCCAGCGCTCCCATTTGATCACCATACTTTTTGAAGTAAAGATTGGCCGTGCCAATTATGTAAACAGGGATGCCGGCGTTCTGCAGAATCTTTCGCGCCTGTCCGTAGTTGATCTTGCTGAACGTGTCGATGCCGGAGGCCACCAGAATCACCGCCGTCCGCCGTCCCTGTATCGCGGTGATGCCGCTGTAGTCGGCCTTGGCGGATTTGGATTCTTCCATTGCCACGGCATCGCCGCGGCCTCCAATCAGCGTGAACTTCAAAGCATCGTAGAGGTTCGTTTCCCGGAATGCAGGAGTCTGCCGCAGCATGAAGTTGATAGTTTCCTGAATGCGATGGGGGTCATTAGTGAAGTCGGTAATGGGCGTGGGCCGCATGTCGTATGCGATTACCGTGACGTAATCCTGCGGTGGCTTTATGAACTCGGAAAGAAAAATTGCCATCGGCCGAATTACCTCCGCCTGGCCCGGCTCTTGTCCGCTACTGCCGTAGTAGCCGAACTGTTCACCCAACTTGCTGAACTCAAGGACCAGGGCCACCGTAATCGGTGCTTCGGGGGTAGAAAAATTCGTGATGTCTTTCCTGACGCCGTCTTCAAAGATGGCAAAGTTTTCTCGTTTCAGACCGGTGACGATCCCCCTGGTCTTCTTCTGGTAAACGACGGCATCGACATTGACGAGCGTAGTTTTGATCTCAATCTTTTCCGCGTCACCAGGTTTGCCCATGACATCAGTCGGTATGGGATCCTGCGGCTCTGACGGTTGTTGCCCGCCTTCAGGTGGCCGTTTGTTTTTCTTTTGATTAGAGGTCGGCGGTTGGCGCCGGGCCTGACCAAAGACCGGAACGTTGGTGCTGCCTCCGAGTGACAGCGACAGTAACGCAGTCAGGGCCAGCAGACGCCGAGAGTAAGTAAAGCAATTCATATCGCAGGATCCTTTGAAAAACTGGAGGATGGTGTTGAGCTATCCGGGAACGAGGTCCATCCAAGCCTCTTCGCTTATTTTTGCTATTCGGGGGTTAGATGCGACTCCGATATCTCACGTTCGCCTGCGTCAGAGTTGCGGTGCATTAAGGGCCTCGGCCTCGATGATGGCGTCGTAAACACCGGTGTTATCCCCTAAATTCCCTTCGTTTACTCCCAAAAACAGCGCGCCGTCGCGTTGGGCTACGAAATCCCGGTTCGCCCCGATGAAGATGAAATCGTCGTTGTCGTCCCCGATTACCGCGATCAGTCCGCCGGTCGGCTGATTACGCATCAATTTGTCGCGATCGGGAAGTCCGGGTACGCCTTCGGGTGTAGCAAACCGTCCGCCGCCGAGCGTTATTCTGCCGGTCGCACTAATGCGCAACCGCTGGCCGCGGCGCACAACCAGTCCACTGTGGGTCCATCCGTTGCCGGCGTTGTCGCCACGCACACGCACATTCACCTGGAAGAATTGCTGCGGGTTATTAGTCCTTGAAGTGTTCGCCGGAATTTGAGAGTTCACCGGCGGTTGCGAAATCGGCCGCGACGGCTGGGTGACTGGCTCCGAGGAGTTGGAGTTGCTGATCACATCGTCGTTTGCCTGTCCGCCAGAGGCCACACCGCCTGCCGCGTCAAATTCGATGGACTCGACGTCTTCCATATAAACCATCACCCGGCTGCGCCGGCCGCGCGCGGAACTGCCGATGAGAATCGTAAACTGCTGATCTTTGAATCCCACCACCTGACCGCGAAGGACACTGCCGTCCTTCAAGCGAATCGTATCGGCAAAAACCGGCACGATGGCCAGCACGATAATCAAAGGCAAAACCGCCACTCGGTACGCCAAAGTCTTTTTCATAGTTTTCCTCCGGAGCGACCCAATTTCAACGACGAGGTTTAACAAACAGTAGCACGCTTTGCAAGCAGGAGAGGGCGTATGGTTGCGTTGATTGATGCGCCGGATCCCGCAAAGGTTGCGGCCCGCGAGAACGGGTAATGTCTTGCTCGTAGAATCTTGGGGGAAGTACACTCCATATTCGGAAAGCTTTGATGAAAGGAAGACGGTGCGATGTTCCCCATTCGCGGCCTTTATGAAGTAGCGATTCGCGTAAAGGACCTCCCGCGCGCGGAAAAGTTTTATCGCGAAGTTTTAGAGTTGGAGGTGGGGATCAGAGACGAAACTCGAAACTGGCTATTCCTGCGTGCTGGCGGTGACGCCGGCATGGTCGTACTTCAAGAGGACAAGGGCGACTGGCCGCCGCAGCACTTCGCTTTCACTATTCACGAAGCTGACATTGAAAAGGCAGCGGCGATGTTGCGGGAGAAGGGAATTGCCGTCGAAGGGCCTGTGATTCATGAATGGATGAACGGCGCCTCACTCTATTTTAATGACCCGGACGGCCACGCACTCGAGTTGCTGGCGAATCTGTTGGTCAATTGAGGAATGCAGATGCGGACCCTCCTGTTTATCGCGCTAATGTTTGGAAGCGTTTCGGCACAGACGCCGGCTCGCATGTCTCAACCAGCCAAAGTCACCGGCTCTTACCGTTTGCGTAGTGCGGAAACTCCGAGCAGTCTCGAGGTGCTGCAACTCCCCGGGGGCAAAATCAAGTTTCACATCGTCGCCCTCTGGGTCAGTGTTCATAACCGCGACAACGTTCACAACGGCGAACTGCAGGGAGTGATTGCGCTCAAGGGTGACACCGCTGTTTACCAGGGCGAGAGCTGCAAGGTGACCATCAAGTTTGTTCCCGGCAAAGCAATCGTGACGCAGGATGAGGGTGTCGGCGACTGCTATTTCGGAGCGAATGTTTCCGCCACCGGCTCTTATCGCAAAATGAATAATCGCCAGCCAAAGTTCGACTATTAGAACGCGGGCTACGGCCACTGGCTACGTGCCGAAATGACGAAGGGAAGCGATGACAATTAAGATCACCTACCCGGGTGTCTACGTTGAGGAGTTGCCCGCCAGCATCCCACCCATCCCGGGAGTAAGCACTTCGCAGACTGCGTTCGTCGATTTCTTTGCGAGTGGGCCACTGCACAAAGCCACCCCGGTCGCAAGCTTTGCGGGATTTACGCAGATTTTCGGTGGACTCGATACGCGCAGCGAAGCGAGTTATGCGGTGCACCAATTTTTCCTAAACGGCGGGAGTCAGGCGAGCGTGGTGCGCGTCGCTGCCGCGCATGACCCAGCCAGTGCCGAGTGGAACAATTCCGAGGGTGCCGAAGCGATCCTTGGCGGCGGCGACGGATCCGGCGGAATTTATGCACTGCGCGGAACGGGCTTTAACGTTCTGTGCCTGCCCGCGGCCGCGAACCTTTCCGCCCCTGGTCTCAAGATGGTTTATGACGCAGCGGCGCGGTTCTGCAATGAAGAACGCGCGTTCCTGATCGTCGATGTTCCACCCGAGGTCGACACGATAACAAAAGCGGTCCACTGGCTCGATGCCGCCAATCCTGATGCGATCACCCGTGATAAGAATGCCGCCGTCTATTTTCCCCGTTTGCTGGTTGCAGATCCGTTGAACAAAGACCTTCAGCGCAACGTCGGGGCCAGCGGCACGATGGCGGGACTTTATGCACGTACCGATACTGAGCGGGGAGTCTGGAAAGCCCCCGCGGGTGTCGATGCTACTCTGAACGGCGTCACGTTGGTCGCAAAGATTAGCGATAACGACAACGGCAAGATCAATCCCATCGCCATCAACGCCCTGAGAAATTTCCCGGTCTACGGAAATATTTGTTGGGGTGCTCGTACCCTGGTCGGCTCAGATACGGAAGGCAGCGAGTGGAAGTACATTCCGGTTCGTCGGCTGGGGCTGTTTATAGAAGATAGTATTTATCGCGGTACGCAGTGGGTCGTTTTTGAGCCCAACGATGAACCGCTCTGGGCCATGATTCGGTTGCAGGTCGGAGCCTTTATGCTGTCACTCTTCCGGCAGGGAGCGCTTCAGGGAGCGACACCGAAAGACGCTTACTTCATCCAGTGTGACCGCACGACCATCACGCAAGACGATCTTGATCAGGGCGTAGTTAACGTGATCATCGGCCTCGCGCCGCTCAAGCCGGCAGAATTCGTAATCATTCGCATCCAACAGATGACGCGCCGGTGCGAGGAGTAGCTCAAGCGGCGATGACGTTAAGTTCTGACCTACTCAAGCAGTTCGCACGGCGTCAGAGTATCGGCAGCAACGAGCCGGGCGCAACGCCCTTGATCGCGTTCGCTAATGAGGACGAGTTCGTTTCCGCCGCCGTCCTGTCAGACTCCGCTGAGCTAAACGATATCCTCGAACGCGCCATAAATTTTGCGTTGCCCAATGCCAACAGCACCCCGGAGGTTTCGTTCCTGAGCTTGTCCGCGTCGCTGGAGTCAATCCTCACATTTCACCGTCGTCAGGACGAATACAAGATTCTCCCTCCGGAAGATTTCACTGAGCTGGAAAGAGACCTGAAGAAATGGCTAAAGCAGCACCGCGTGCTGGCGCATGAGCCGGGAAAGCGGGCGCTGGTCTACGAGAAGTTTCGCGAACTAAATCGTTTCCCCATGTCCCACATCTTCAAGATCTTTTGTGAATATTACTCTTTGGACTTAACTGATCTTTGGCCGGTAATCGGCAAGCACGCGGAGTGGCCTTTAACTGAAATCCGCCATCGACTAGTGCATGGCGATCCGTTTCCGAGTCGTCCGGCTGAAGCAATGGAGTGTGCGGAAAAACACTTGCGGTGGGTGGTGGAACGGATGCTGTTAAGCGTCCTGGGGTGGCCGATAGGGCGCTCCAGCGTCAGTTTTGAGTATCTGGCGAACGGGAGTTTGGTGCACGGCTGGCGAAATGAACGCGCCAGGTTTGCTTGAGTCTGTCAGAACCGCCTACGGTAGCGGGCCTGCCGCTTGCGATTTCGGAGTGCAGATTGCTGATTGAAAAAAGAGGCGAATTGCTTTTCAATCCGCATTCCGGGATCTGCAATCCGCAAGCGGCAGGTCCGCTAGTCAATCACATACCGCGCTTCTTCGGCGAAGTGATCGTACTCACGCACGATCCCGATCTGGTATTCGCCTGGTGGAATGATGAGAGGGCCGTGTTCTTCATGCACCACGGTGGTTCCCTGTGGCGCGCTCATATAGAGCGTTCCCTGATGCAGGAATAGTTTCACGTCCGGCGCCTCTGCCAGATGTTTGTGACCGGTCGCCTCGCCCTCAGCCAGCACGCGAGTGCCGGTGACCATGGCATGGGCCGGAATATTCGCGATCGGTTTGATGGTCACATCACCTTGTTGGTACCACTTGCTCGCGCTTTCGTTCTGCTCATCCATTTACCAAACCCTCCTTCACATTCGTAATCACGTCAGGACCGACGGCGGCAGATCTGATTGGTTCCGCCAGGCCAATGCTTCGGCCACGGTCTGACATTCGGACGGCACGCCTTCGATATGATATACGCCCACGCTCGGATTTTTCATCTTTAAGAAAGGACGCGTCCGTCCGTCCTGCAAATCCAACAGCAGCAACTCGTAGTCTCCCGCCCGATCCAGGCAGCGCGCCTCCAAGGCTTCGCACACACGTTCAATGCCGACCTTGCGCACGATTTCACGTCGTACCTGGGCATTGCGCTCGCGCAAGAGTGTGCGAGGATCCAGTTCGCGCGCGGGCGTTTCCACCAGCTCCCGAGGCACATGCACGCCGTTAAGGTAAAAGTAGTTGTCTTCGCCTTCGGGCCAACGAACGGCCGGTCCGTCCTCGCAATGCAACTGTTTTGCTTGCAGCTGCACGCTGGGCCGTGACAACGCGATTATTTCGCAATCGGTGATCCAGAACAACCAAAGACCGGCTACGTACGCGGCAACAAACGGCAGCAAGCCGGTCTCGAAACCCTCATGTAACTGGCGTTCAGATCCCGCGCGCATCCACGCACATTCGGCGGCGGCGCGCGCAGCATATTCAGAAGCGTCATGCACATTCTGCCACGTCGGAGTGTACGCCGGACTCGTTCGCGCGCCACGATCGCCGGTTAAGTTACCCTGGTACCTGCGCCATGGAATCGATAGCAGCACGGAGTGACCTTGCATCAAACCTTTTAGGAGATCCAACTGCTCGCCCTGGCCGGCGGCCTTGGCCGTCTCGCGCGAAGCTACCCAGGAAGCCGCTTCCCGTTCAACCGGGACGCGGCCCGCATAGTCGAAGCGATCAAGTTGATCTTTGATTGCGACCAGATTCGATCGTGCGGCCCGGCGCACGGCATCCAGTCCATCTTTGGCCCAGGTGATTGGGCGGGGATCCAAGCCAAACGAACCCAGGTAGTTATCCAGAGTGACTGAAATAGCAGGCTGATTGATTGCAACCGAAGATGGATCGATGGCCTTTAAGCGGCGGAGAATGTCCTCTTCCAGTTGATGAAATTCAACCTTAGTCATATCAGATGAGTTAATCGCTGCTGGGCAGCACGCGCCAATTATCAGAGTCCGGGGGCACAGTGGGACCTTCGGATTGGGCACCACGCTCTGGTTGAGGATACGGCAAGAGTCGAAGTGCCAACGGAAAGCGTACCTCGTCGGGGGCCTTTTCCACCGTGTAACCGAGGCGGTTGAGTTCGGCCTCGTATTTTCCCAGGGCACCATTCGCCTCCAGGTGCGTCTCAATGCGATAGCGGGAGGAGCGAGTGATTAACTCAACGGTGTAAAGATGAAGGTGCGCCGTGTCCCAATCCATGTGAAATTGATCCACGTTACTGCCGCGCAACTCTCCGTCATTGCCGTCGTAGAAATAAAACGTACCGCTCTCTTCGGCGATGCGCATGTCAATTTCCCGTTCATGCGGCGGCACTAGCTCGTCGGTCTCGCGGACGCCCATTAGGGTTTCGTCGCGGAAATAGAGCGCGTAGTTGGTTCCTACTTCGATTCCGGTGAAGTATGCAAAGGCTACCCGACGGTCTTCGGTGACGTGGCCAAATGACGTCCGCGTGTCTTCTTCCAGTAAACCCCAGGCTGCGATCACTTGGTCGCGGGTCATGCCCGGGGTGATGGCAGCGTTCAGGATCGCCTCGCGGCGTTGCGCATCGGTTTCCGGATGAGCTTCAAGATACGCGTGCCGGAGTGCGGCGCGTTGAGCTTCAAACTGCAAACCATCCGTGCGCGCAAACAACTTGCCCCGGCCGTATTGCTTGAGGCAGTCAGAAATTATTTCGCCGGAGTTTATGTCGATGTCCATTATGAGAAAGTCCCTGCGCTCGCCTAATGCGTTCTGCCGCTCAAATGTCGAAGCTGCGCAATATAACAGCGTCGCCCACGGCCGCGAAAGAAACGATTTGGAGTGCGGTCGCAGGTGAAATCGACAAGCACTGGGTTTCGGCTGTTACGCGGAGCGGGGCAGTAGCCCGACCGTAAGGGAGGGCTCCCTCGCATGCACTCAACCGGAGCCCTCCCTCGCGGTCGGGCTAGTGCCCCGTTAATAACGACCCAGCAACATTAGAAAGATTTCGTCCTTCCCTTGGAAGCGGGGTTCGTCCTTCCTTTTCCAGTTTAGTCCTGTGAATCCTGTAAATTCTGTCCGGTGCGGCGCTAACGGATTTAGACGAGCGGGTAAGGTTTCCGCAGCGCGTTGAGCGAATCTGTATCCGCGAGCGTGCGACAAAAGAAATCGGTCTCGTTACGCTCATCGAAGCGCTGGCCGATTTCACGGGCCGCGTCCTCGAACCAGCCAGCGAGTTGCGTCGGATGGTATTGGCCCGTCAGCGAGTGGTGCGGAAAAGATTTGGGCAGGTTCAGCCTCAACGGCTGCTCTCCCCGCGCTGCCAGCGACCCAAGCAGAAAGGCGGCGGCGCGAAAGAAGCGAAAACGGCAGAAAGGGTCCCGACTTTTTTCCGTCCAGGGATAATGTTTCTCAAAGATCTCGGTTGCCCTTGCGAAATTCTCTGTCAGCGCCAACAGGATAATGTGATCCCCGATCCGATCCAGATAGCGCTTGTTGTGTTCAATCAGCGGGTAACCTCGTTGATGGAATGTCAGAGCTTCCGCGTGGCGTCCCAGACGGACCAGCGGTAGCAGCAGATTGGCATAAGTACGATGAGGGACTGAGCCGCATTTTTCCACGCCCCGGATAAGTGGGGTTGCCAGTTCGACACCAAGCGCATCATCGCCACAATAGAGGTGAAAACTGACCAGATCGTCAATCTCGCAGGCAGTGCAATTGCTGACTTCGTCGCCCGGTTGTGCCTGCATTTTGCGAAAGTACTCGATGGCCTGCTCTTTATTGTCCCGGAATTTTTCCAGGCGATAGCGCTGGTTATAAATGGCGCGCAGTCCATAGCCCGCTTTTCTAATCCGCAGCTCCAAATCGTCCATCATCACGTAAAGCTTTTCTTTGGAGACATGGGGGAAATCCGCGATCAGGCCCATCATCCATTTGTACTTCCAGAGGATGGACCATTGCGAAAATCCTGCGGGGTTCTGATCAAACTGCGCCAGGCACCAGGAGTAAGCCACCAGGGCTTTGTCCGTTTCGCCGCCGAAGACGCAGGCGCTCACCAGTTGATCGCGGGCCAGGTATCGCAGTTTCATATCGCCTGAAAGATCCGCGATCCGCACCGCTTCTTCGAGCAGAGAGATTTGCTCTTCGCCTTCGCCAACATCGGCCGACTTATTGACGAGCTCCAAGACTTGCTCTGCCGCATTGCTCACTGGACCCATCCCTCTACGGCGTCGGCGCCCCATTCGATGAAACCCAACAATCCGTCGTTCAGCAGCACCATCTCTTTCGAGTTCAGCGGGCGATGGCTGAGCAGAACCGCCTGCACGTAAAGCATCTGAATCGAACGGCGCAGTAAAGTCTCGTCGCGCACGCGAGTCGTTTTATGAACCACAGGGTTGCGATAGTTGAAGCAAAGCTGGGCCAACGATTCATTCTCCATTCCTGCTTGCACATCATCCAGCACGGAGGACCAGAAAGAGTCAGTCACCTCTTTGGTCGTCTCAATCGTGCGTTGGAATTGTGCTTCGCTCGTCAGGTTGTGCAGGGCCGGCAATTCCACCGGCGAAAATTTTCTGATATCCGCCTCGCAGCGGAAAGGCTGCAGGACGTCATTGGCAAGGCTGAGAAAATCCGCAACTGCGTCCTGTTCGTCGAGAGTGAGATATTCAAAACTGTGAGTCAGCCGGTTGCTGTCAACCAGCGAGAGGGTCAGGCGCGGATACAGCTCCACGAGTTTCTGCAGCAACTGCGCGTCGTAGGTGTAAGCAGCATTGATAATGCACAGGGATTGGGCCGACGCGATGCGCGCGGTCTGGCGAAATTGATCGAGGTCGGCGACATACCGCACGACTTCAGTGTCCGTAATGTACTCGGTCAGCGTCATCATGCCCGTGTTGGTTTCGAATGGCAGCCAGTTAATAAAGATACGAAAGAAATCGTCATCTTCAACCGCCAGGGCTTTGATTGAGAGGAAATGCAGATTAATTAGTTTCTTGAGCCGTTCCGGATTCTCACGCGCCAGATCGATCAGATAGTTTCGCAGTTGCCGGCCCAACCGTTCGCGCGTGGCGGCGAGTTTCTCATCTTCATAAAAAGATTCGCGCGAGGCGGTGGGCCGCAGGTCGCCGGCGTTCACCACACACTTCACGAAGAAAGCCCACTCCGGTAGCAAGCCTTCCGTCTTCTCTGAAAGCAACATGTGTTTCAGGTAAACGCGATGCGTTTTTCGGGAAGAGAGGCTGGGGGAATAGGGAAGCACGAACGCGACACCCTCGACGTCGCCGACGCTCGAGCGCAGCGGGATATAGTCAAAAAAGTCAGCACCGAAGATCGACCTCCCGTAAGCCATGTAAGCTTCGCGCGTCAACTGTTCATCAAGAAACTCTTCGCGCCAAGGTGGACGTTCTTCGTTGATGACCTCAGCGTGGCCGTCAGCAATGAAACTGATGGGAAAGGGCAGGAGGCTGCCGTAGTGGACCGCCAGATTCTTCAGAGTTTCCGGCGAAAAGTATTCCTCGCTGCCGTGTTTGCAATGCAAACGCACTTCCGTCCCCGGCTCGATCGCTTCGGTTAAGACGCTCAACGAATAAGTTCCGTCGGCGCGGCCACGCCATTCGAAGGTGCGGGAGTCATCTTTAGCAGAACGCGTAACCACGATCACTTCATCGCTGACGACGAAGCAGGAGAGCAGGCCGATACCGAACTGTCCGATAAAATCCGCTCGCTCACCCAGGCCGTCACCGCGCTTCGAAGTCTGTCCAATCGTGGCCAGGAACAAATGTACTTCTTCTTCGCTCAGCCCGATGCCGTTATCGCGAAACACTAAAAGTGGTGGCCCGGTCTGTGGTCCAACTGTCTCTTCACCCGTCTGCAGCAGTTCAATTTCCATCCGTCCGCGGTGATCCGGATCGAGATAGCTTCGGGCCGTGATAGCGTCCACGCCGTTTTGCAGCAGTTCGCGGACAAAGACCTGCGGACTGCTGTACGTGTGGTTCGACAGCAGATCAATAATCCCCCCGAGGTTGACCTGAAACCGGTACTCCATGCAGCGATTTGAACCGCTGGTTGCCAGGGCTGTCAAGAAGCTGCCTCGAATGAATGAGAGGGAGAGAGATTGTTTGAGGGTTCACCTAACCACCAAGGTCACAGTGAAGGTTCTTTCTGGCTAGTGCGCCGCAATGCCTTTACATGTCACTCGCATGTCGACGTCCAGGCCCAACTCATCGATACAAAGGATTCTTGATAAGCCTTTCCCGAGACCAATCATACTTGTTGTAGAAACCGTCAAGGTTCTACTTCGATATCTGGGCTGAGAGGCAGGGTACCGGCTGGTTTGCTTCTGCTAAGCCATAATTTTGTCGCCTCATTGAATAGCGCCAATTTGAACTGTTCTCTGGCCTGCTCATCTCTAATCTCATAGGAGACCTCTAAGAGTCGTTCAAATCGGTTTGTTTGGCTCAGTTCGTTATGAAACCTCTCAACTCGTTGATACAGAAACTCCAGGTTCTTATTAAACAAATAGTGTGTAATCTCCGCCACGAGGATGCCACCAATAGCGAGAAGCACGGCAACGGCATCATGTCCGCTACTGATATGTAGAAGGACAGCCCCCCCAAGGATAGGCAGTGCGAAGAGAATAGATAACAACAAAGATACTCGATAGTGCATTCGGGCATCCCATCTGGCGTCTTCATAATCTTTGTCAAGCTGAGCGGACACGGTCGTTTGAGCCATCGAGACAAAAGTCTTCCGGATTTTTAACGCTTTCTCGATCAAAGGGATAAGTTTTGTCTTAATCTCGGATTTAGATACAAAATCAATGATACCCGGGAGACCCTCGGTATCAATCTTGAGGTGCTTGACGGCTTCTTCCAAACTGACCCATTTACTCACGATGATTTTTGGCACCAGCCGGTCTGTATCCTCTGCCACACTTAGGCCGCTAAGATCATCATCGTCTGACTCATCTTGCAGCCTAAGATCAAGCACGGCGACTTCGACTTCGTGCCTGCCAATGACTCCCATCGCGTCTTTACGGTTTGTTGCCGTGATTACGTTGAAGCCAGCGGCAGTAATAATCTTCGTCATGGCTTCCAACTCTTTGGGCCTATTGTCTGCCACCAGAATAGCTGTCATTTCCATCCTCCTACCGAGATGTCGCAAAAATCGCACCGCCCTAGTTTGGCGATTTATCGTTAACTATTGTTTTGCGACGCGATTTTTGGCATGCTAATTGGAAGGTTAATTCCGATCACGATGTTGTTTTCCTCATTGGCTATCAGCTCGAGCTTGCCCCCATAGACCGGCAGGAGGAAATTGGCCAGCAATAAACCGCGACCTCTATTTCGGTCCCCACCTTCTCGCACTATTAGATCATTACCCAGTTTGTCCCAAATTTCATCCTTAATCTTTGGCCCGCTGTTAATTATCAATATACGGCAATTCGACGGACCCACCATTTCGGTTCGAACTTCAAGCCTTTTCTCGTCGGCATCTACCAGGGCCTCCCGGGCGTTCCTGAGACAGGTTCCCAATATATGGTTTTGAAACCAAACCTTATTAATGAGTACCTTGCGACCATTGGTCCCACTTAAGGTGGTGCTGATATCCGCGTCCAATTTTTGCCTTTGCACAATCTCGCGGACCCAATCGACGCGCTCCCGAATGATGTTATTAATTAGTTCCTCGGAAATATCCTGGTCGGCGGGGGCAAAAGTGAAGTCGTATATTTCTTTCGCGTCGTCTCGAATTGATTCAAGGCTCTTCCTAATAGTTCTAAGATTAGATTGTCCAAGAGCCTTACCTACCGTATCCATTATGTAATTGGCAAGGCGCTTCCTAATAGTTCTAAGATTAGATTGTCGAAGAGCTTCATCTACCGTATCCGTTATGTACTTGGCCCTTGGTTTTATGGCGTGGTCCCATCCGCTTCCCGCCGCTCCAAGCAGGGCAATTATTCGAGCCTTCTTGTTTTCTCTGGATTGTTGATCCTGGGCGATGGCCAGGCTTGCCTGGTTAGCGAATCCCTCAACCAGCATGAGATCCTGTTTGTCAAAGGCATCGAGTTCAGAGCTCTCGGCACTGATAGCTCCGATTGTTTTTCCGCTGCCATCCTTTATGGGAGCAACCAGCTGAGAGCGCGTATTCGGATGGATTTCAAAATAATTTTGATCGAGCTTGACATCCGGTGCAATGATCGAGTTCCCACTTTTTATTACTTTTCCGACGATACCGATCCGCCCGCCAATGCCAACATTGAGATCGTAGTCCTTATTCACAATGGTCCGGATTGAAGCAAGCTTGTCTGCAGGGAAGGCAGCTACTACTTGCACCCCATTGCCGCTTTGAAGGTTGATATCGACAACGGTTACTTGTCTCCCCCACTCGTGGGCAACGTCATAAACGCGATTTGCTATCAATCTGAGGACTCTTTTTAGATCGTTTAAAGCAATTATCTGACGCTCTGTCTCAAAGAAGTTACGCAGAAGTTTCTTTTCGCGATCCATTCTTTCGATTAGCAAGGATACTTGCTCCGAAACTGCGACGGCGCGGCTGATTTCGGTGTCGTCGAAATGTGGCGGCGTGCTGACGGAAGAGACATTTAACAACCCTATCGTTCGGGACTCGACCTTTAGTGGTATGGCCAACATTGATTTGATGTCTAAACGTTCGTTGTCTTTTCCGTCTCTCAGGTTGAGCCAATCTCCCAGCCGGTGTAGGTTATTGGCCAAATCATTTTCACCAGTCAGAACAATAGGCTCGCCAGACTTGAGGGCATCATCAAGATTAGGCCACTCTCCAATCTTGATGCTCTCGCCTAGCCGGGGATTCCAGTTGAATGCCTCTCTACCCTTACGCTTTGCAGCGGCGATCACCTCCAGGGTATTGTCGGCTTCGCGAAAGAGAGCAATTCCACAAAAGCATTTTCTCGAAAGCTCAACCACCAATTCGGCCAGTGCGCGAAGGCCGTTTTCAGGCATTCTGGCCTGAGCCAGGACCTTACACGCGTCAACCACTGTCTTGTACCTGTTTTCGCCCTGCTTAACCTTGTCAAATAAATCGGCAGTCTCAATCGCAATCATCGCAGCCTGCGCAAAAATCTCACCGACCCACTGGTCGTCTTCGCTAAAACAAGTCCACTCGTTCGGCGCGCCGTCTTTGTCTCTCTTATTGCTAATTCTGAGAAGTCCGATGAGTTCGCCATCTTCTCGGGCAAGGGGAATGGCTAACAGGGAAAAGCACTCGCCGGAAGGTGAATGATCCGATTTCCTGTCTTTCACTGCATGATGGTCTGTGAGTGCAGTACCGCATTCCCTGAAAACAGCGCCTTGCGAAGCAATGTGCCCAGTCAAACCGGTACCCTTTCCGGTGACAATTTCGAATCGCCTACCTTCTTCAAAGCCTCCTTCCCGGTGACCGTGACTGGCTACCAGACTTAACCAGTCAGGTTCTTCGACTAGGAGGATGCCACAAGCCTCGGCGTCCATTATCCGGTGAGCGTGCTTGGCGATCAGGGTCAACCTTTGTTTTTGATCACTCGTGGTGAGATGACTCAAAATATCGAAGGTAGCGCTCGCTAGCTTTTCGAGACTCTTAGCCCGATTTCTCTCTTTTTCTCTCGACCTGCTCTGCTCCAGTGCAATGCTTGCAGGTGCCGCCAAGCTCTTGAGTGTCTCGATATCATTTTGGTCATATTCTCTAGGCCTCGATGCGTTCACCCATAAAACGCCGGTGCGTTGTGTGTCCGAGATAAGCGGAACCCCAATTACAGACTCCAGCGAGTTGACGTTCTCATAATTTGCCCTGAAGTCCCACTCTGGATAGTTTGACTCAACCATGTGGTCGAGCGAGCTGTTGATTAGCTGACCCGCTATTCCCCACCCAACCCTGAGTTTCTGCCCGATAATTTCCGGGGGCAGATTGTGCGCGGCTACTACGCTTAGTTCCTGCCGAATCGGATCCAGCTCGTCGATTCCTCCACTATCAGCCCTTAACAGGTTCACTGCTTGAACTGTTATTGCGTTCAGGAGCGGCTCGCGTTCCTGGGCCGAGGCGATCGCTAGCATGGCGTCGCGCAAAGGTTCGAGCGTATTCACCTTGTCGGCATGCTTAACAACTAGCGATGCAAATACCGCTAAGCTGCTACACTTCTTAATGTCAGATTCTTCAAATTCTCTCCGTTGCTTAATCGCATCAAAACTAAACGAACCTATGACTTGGTCATCGACGGTTATGGGAACTATGACAATGGACACGATGCCGAATCCCCGGAGAATTCTTCGCGTGTCGCCTAGCGACGTGTCGCTCTGAACATCATTGCTGACAATTGGCTTGCCTTGCTGAACCAACAGTTCTGCCGGGGCCACTCCCGAAATTGGTACCCAACTTCCCACTGCTGACTGCGAACCCGCCGGATACTCAGCGACAACTTTTCCCCTTTGTCGGTTTGCCTCGAAGAGAACCAAGCCACTGTGATCCACGCCCATCAGTTTGACGGCCGCTTCACACACCGCGCTGAGCGTAAGAAAGTAATCCGATCGGGAGCTTGTACCTACACTTTCAGAAGTGAGGAGTGAAGAGGACATGAGATTTTTGCCTCCGGCACAGTTTTCGAGGACTTGTGAGCTGTGGGACGATAAGATACAAATCAAGATCCAGTCAAGAGCCTTGGCCCGGCGGAGATCAGAAACGCAAATCGCGTCGTCTCCCAAAAAATCATGGATCGACTGAATGTGGACAACCCCCTTTGCTCTGGTTCTCTTTTGGAAAAGGGATGCTTAGTTTATGATTCGAAACTCGCTCTAGTGGGTTTTTCCTGGCCCTGAATAGATACGCGTTTAAAGAATTAGATATGTCCATTGCAGAACCAACGTCACAAACCAGAATCAAAGAATCGCGCGACACGCTGGATGCCTGGGTCCGTGAAGTCGTGCAATGGCATTTCGATCCGGCCACGGGCTGCCCTTTCTGGCTGAACTACGCGAGCGACCTGGGCTGGGATCCGCGGCAAAGAATTAAGGGCTACGATGACCTTTCGTTACTCGGTCCGTTTCAGGATGAATGGTTGCGCGGTGGTCCAGTGCGCCGCTGGGTGCCCAAGGGTTTCGCGGACCGTCCCGTTTACACATTCGAAACGGGCGGCAGTACCGGCGTGCCAAAGTCGCGGATCAACATTGAAGATTTCCGTCTCGACTATGAAGCGTTCAGTGCCACGCTGCCGGACGAGTTTTTCCCGCCGGGCGCAGACTGGTTGAGTCTCGGACCAACCGGACCGCGGCGTTTGCGTTTGGCGGTCGAACATCTGGCCCAGTATCGGGCAGGCATTTGCTTCATGATCGATCTCGATCCGCGTTGGGTGATTAAGCTTTTGAAGATGGGCCAGGCAAAGATGGCCGAGCAATACAAACAACACGTCGTCGAGCAGGCCCTTACTTTATTAAAGACGCACGACAACATTCGCTGCCTGTTCACGACGCCGAAACTTCTGGAAGCGCTCTGCGAACGAGTTTCGCTAAAGAAGCTTGGCATCACGGGCGTGTTCTGCGGCGGTACGGAAATGACGCCACAGTTCCACCGGTTCGCGGTGGAGGAGTTGCTCGAAGGCGCGTACTTTGCACCCACGTACGGCAACACGCTGATGGGTCTGGCGGTGCACAAGCCGCGAATCGCGGAGGACAATTTCGCAGTCATCTATTATCCGCCGCTGCCACGCGCAATGATCGAGATCGTGGATCCGGATAATCCCGAGCGCGTCGTGGGTTATGGCGAAACGGGTCGGGTGCGTTTGACCACACTGACGAAAGAATTCTTCATGCCCCGGTTTTTGGAACGTGACGAGGCTGAACGCGAACCGCCATGCGAGCTCTACCCGTGGGATGGCGTGCGCAACGTGCGGCCCTTCTCGAGACTGCAGGCGAACGTTGTCGAAGGAGTTTACTGAACCAGGATTTCAGCCGCAGATGAACGCCGATAAACGCGGAGCAGGCCAAAGAAAAACACATACCGGATTTGGCAGCGGGTTTGCAGGGTTTCGTTGGTTCGTCGTCTATTATCCAGTCTTGTTCAGATCCGCGCTTATCCGCGTTCATCTGCGGCTAGTAAAGTTTTGCTTAAACCATGATTCACATACCCATATTGCGGAGGGGTGAGCCCTACGCCAGCCTCGAGGTTGCGCGCTTGCCGCATCACCGAACGCGCGAGCCGTTCGTTGAGATCAGCCAGGCCAACAGCGGGTTGATCCGGCGTGACTTGCGCGATCAAAAAACCGCGCGCGAAAAACTCGCGGCCTTCTCGACTGCGGAACTGATCGCGATTTGCGCCCGGGCGGCCGAACACTTCCTGCGAGATGAGTTGCCGCTCGGCGAGCAAATGCAGTCGCCTGAGGACTATGTCCAACAAGTCTCAGCGACCACCGGCATGCCCCACGCTCTGGCCCGGAGGAACATGGTCAAGATCCACGGCGTGATGGCCGAAGCGGGCAGTGTGCTGAACGGGCTCACGCGGAACATCGATTGGGAAGTGTTGGACCGCGGCTTCGGCGAAATAAATGGCCAGGCGCTCAGTTTCTATCCGCGGACGGATTCGCTGGGCGTGGTGTCGCCCAGCAATTCACCCGGCGTGCACTCGCTTTGGATTCCGGCAGTGCCGCTGAAGATTCCGCTCGTACTCAAACCCGGAAGCGCCGAACCCTGGAGTCCCTACCGCATTATTCAGGCATTCATACAGGCTGGCGCGCCGCGCGAGGCATTTAGCTTTTATCCCGCCGATCACGCCGGCGCCGGCGAAATTCTGCGACATTGCGGCCGCGGGATGATCTTCGGCGATGCTGGTTCGACCGGACAGTGGGGCGACGATCAGCGCATTGAAGTTCACGGTCCCGGCTTCAGCAAAATCTTGATTGGTGAGGATTGTATCGCTGACTGGGAAAAGTATCTGGACGTAATGGTGCGGTCAATCGCTGACAACGGCGGACGCTCCTGCATTAACGCCTCAGGAATCTGGGTGCCTTCGCATGCCGAAGAAATCGGCAAAGCATTGGCTCAGCGGTTGGCGCAAATCGTCCCGCGCGATGCTGATGATGAGGAAGCGCAACTGGCCCCGTTTGCGGACGCGAACGTGGCGACGCGGATTTCGCAGTTGATCGATCGGGGATTGAGTGAACCCGGAGCTCGCGAGGTTTCAGCAGCGCATCGAAGCGAGCGACTGGTGCAACGAGACTCATGTTCGTATCTGCTACCCACGATCGTTCTGTGCGAAGGACCTGAGCACGCGATGGCTAACAAAGAATTCATGTTCCCATTCGCCAGCGTGGTAAAGGTCAATCAGGAAGACATTCCCGAAACATTGGGGCCGAGTCTGGTAGTGACCGCCATCACTGAAGATCCGGAATTGATTCGCCGTTTGGTGTCGTCGCCCAATGTCGATCGCTTGAACATCGGACCGGTGCCCACCAGCCAGATCAGTTGGGACCAACCGCACGAAGGCAATTTGTTCGAGCACTTGTACGCGCGACGTGCGTTTCAACTGGCCGCGGCCGGTTGAGCCGTTTCCTGGTTGGCAAAGCCAACGGCATATTCGTAGCCCACAGCGCGAGCTGTGGGTAAAGGCGACGATCGCAATCTGAGCCCCATCAGGGCGGCATGAATCCGGTCGCGAGCTAAATTATGTCGCTCGCTTTGCGAGCTTGGATGCGGTATTACGGAACGCCACCCACAGCTCGCGCTGTGGGCTACGAAGATGCCGTTGGCTTCGCCAACTGCTTGACTAACTCCCATAATGAAAATTCTGTATCTCACCGGGGGCGCGGGCCAGATGTACTGCGGCAGTTGCCTGCGAGACAATGCCCTGGCCACGGAATTGATTGCGCGCGGTCATGATGTCACGCTCCTGCCGGTCTACACTCCGACGCTCACCGATGAAACGAATGTAAGCGGCGACAAAGTTTTCTTTGGCGGCATCAGCGTTTACCTCGAACAGTACGTGCCGCTCTTCCGCAGGACTCCGCGCTGGCTGGATCGCCTTTGGGATTCAACCCCGGTGTTGAATCTGGCTTCGCGCCGTTCCATCTCTACGAGCCCTAAGATGTTGGGTGAACTAACGGTTTCCATGTTGCGGGGCGAAGCCGGCTTTCAACAAAAAGAGATCGCCAAACTGCTGGAGTGGCTGAAACACGAAGGCGCCCCTGATCTCATCAGCCTTCCTTACACGCTTTTGCTGGGACTGGCCAAACCAATCAAGGAGGCCCTGGGCCGTCCAATCGTTTGCACGTTGCAGGGCGAGGATTTGTTTCTTGAGGGCCTGCACGAGCCATATCAAAGCGAGGCCAAAAAACTCATTCGCGCCAACCTCGAACACGTGGACGCGTTCATTGCCGTCAGCCAGTATTACGCAGAGTTCATGCCCGAATATCTCGGTATTCCCAAGGAGAAAATTCGCACGGTGCCGCTGGGAATTAATCTCGATGGTTACGAGCCCAGGGTGGAATCGCGTACCCGCGAGCGCGCGGAACCTTTTACGGTGGGCTTCTTTGCGCGTATCGCGCCGGAAAAAGGGCTGCACGTTTTGGCTGAAGCATATCGCCGCTTGCGTCACAGCGGAGAAATTTCCGGCGCGCGATTGGAGGCCGGCGGTTACCTCGCGCCGGAGCATCGAACCTACTTGAGCGGCATCGAACAAGCGATGAAAGAGGCCGGCCTCGCCGAAGAGTTTCATTACCGCGGCGCGCTGGATCGCGAACAGAAGATAGAGTTCCTGCGGACGCTGGATGTGTTTTCGGTGCCGGCCACTTACGATGAGCCGAAGGGAATGTTTTTGCTGGAGGCCATGGCGTGCGGCGTGCCCCTCGTCCAACCACGGCGCGGCGGCTTCACAGAAGTCATCGAAAAGACGGCGGGCGGTTTATTGACTGAACCGGATGATCCGGCGAGTCTGGCGGCCGCGATCCTGCGCATCTATATGGATCCGGCCCTTGCGGGACAACTGGGACAGAATGGTTATCAGAAAGTACGCGAGTATTTCAGCGTAGCGCACATGGCTGATAGCGCACTCTCGGCTTACGAAAGCGTGTTGGGGAGTGCTCCTAGAATATTGGCCGCGGATTTACGCGGATGAACGCGGACAAAACGAAGAGACATATGACAGGTAGAGAAGTTGTTGTCGACTTTTTCTGATCCGTCTTCTCCGCATTCATCTGCGGCTAAAGTCTTCTGGAGGTTGCTTGCTTAAGATCGAGAACGTTTCCAAAGAATACCCGGCGCCGCGAGAGACCCTGAAAATCATCTCCGGTGTTTCGCTCTCGCTTTCGCGGGGCGATGCGCTCTCGATCGTCGGTCCTTCGGGAAGCGGCAAGAGCACGCTGCTATACATCATGGGCGCGTTGGAGCCACCCAGCAGCGGGACCGTGACGCTCGACGGTAAAAATCCATTCCAACTTAAAGAGAGGGAGCTGGCCGCCTTTCGCAATAAAGAGATTGGTTTTGTGTTTCAGGACCACTGCCTGCTGCCCCAGTGTTCGGTGCTGGAAAATGTGTTGACGCCGACGCTGGTTTCCGAAACGAAGGAAAACGATGAGCGGATTCTGGAGCGGGCGCGGTCGTTGCTGCAGCAAGTGGGCCTGGCCGATCGCCTGGATCATCGCCCCGCTCAATTGTCCGGCGGCGAGAAGCAAAGAGTAGCCCTGGCGCGCGCTTTGATTACCAGTCCGCAACTTCTGCTGTGTGACGAGCCGACCGGAAATCTCGATCATAAGGCCGCGGAAGTCGTGGGTTCGCTCCTGCTGGAACTCCATCAGCAACAGAAAACGATTCTGGTGGTGGTGACTCACAGTGCGGAACTGGCCGCGCGCTTTCCGCTGCGTTATGAGTTGTTGGACCAACAACTGCAGCAGTGGTGAGTGGCCTGTCGCGGCGTCATTCACTCCTTGGAGTGCGGCGGCCTGACGCCGCTTTGGCCAGCCGAACGCTACATTCTTTGAAAGACACAAACGAAAACGACCAAAGCGGCGTCAAGCCGCCGCACTCAAAGGAGTGTCAGCCACGGCGTCAGAATTGCCACTCGTAAATGCAAACTTCCCAACTTATTAAGAGAAATCTCGCGCATTACTGGCGAACTAACTTCGCGGTGGTGTTGGGCGTGGCCACGGCGGTCGCCGTACTCGCGGGCGCGTTGCTGGTGGGCGATTCAGTGCGGGCCAGCCTGCGTGATCTAGTCGCACAGCGCCTGGGCAATACGGATTTCGTGATCGCGGCGCCGGGCTTCTTTCGCGAGCAACTGGCCAGCGACATTCAGAACCATCAACAGTTTGCCGCCGCTGGATTTGCCAAAGTTTGCCCGCTGATTGCAGTGGCGGGAACCGTCACGCATGAACCTAGCAAGCGTGTGGGTACGGGAATCCGCGTGTATGGAGTCGACGAGAGGTTCTGGACTTTTCACGGTCACGCCGACGCCGCGCCGCACAATCGCGAAGTCTTAGTGAGCGACAGCCTGGCGCGCGATCTTGGAGCCCACACAGGTGATGCGCTCGTGCTGCGCGTGGAAAAGCCTTCCGAGATTCCGGTCGAATCGCTGCACAGCAAGAAGGAAGACCTGGGCCGCACGCTGCGGTTGACGATGCGCGCTGCGCTATCCGCAAACGCGCTCGGTGAATTTTCTTTGCAATCACAGCAGAGCGAAACTCGCGCCGTTTTCGTGCCGCTGAAACTGTTGCAGCGAGAGTTGGAGCAGGAGGGCAAGGCGAACCTCGTGCTTTTGGCCGGAGGTGGACAGCACCAGACACCCGCCACTACGTCGGCCATCCGGACAGAAGCGTTGCATCGCATTGTTAAAGACACGGCGACTCTTTCCGACTATGGCGTTAAGCTCCGCGTTTTGCATGAGCAGCAAGTGCTGGCGGTCGAGAGCACGGCCGGAATGGTGTCGGACCCTTTGGCCGAAAAGGTGGATAAGGCGTCGCGTTCAGCGAACTCGTCCGCCCTGCCATACTTGTCCTATCTCATCAACAGTATCCGCAGAGAAGACGGTCGCGCAGTTCCTTATTCAATTGTGGCCAGCGTCGACAGCAAGCGTTTAGAGCTGATGCAGCACAATGAACTCGGACATTTGCCCGGGTGTGATGCTTCTGCGCCAAGGGGCAGCCTCCCGGCTACGGCAAATCTGCCACCCATCCTGCTGAACGATTGGGCCGCGTCTGATCTTCAAGTCAAAATTGGCGACCGCATTACACTCGAGTACTACGTCTGGCTGGCGGAGGGAAAACTGGCGACGCGTTCAGCCGAGTTTCGCGTCGGCTGCATCATTCCGATGAAGGGCGATGCGGCCGATCGCGATCTGGTCCCGGATTATCCGGGTATCACCGAGTCGGAAACACTCGGAGATTGGGATCCTCCTTTCCCGATCGATCTGAAGCGTGTCCGCCCGCAGGACGAGGACTACTGGAAAAAATACCGCACCACGCCAAAGGGCTTCATTGAGTTGGGCGTGGCCCAGTCGCTCTGGCAATCGCGTTTCGGAAAGGTAACCTCGCTGCGCGTCTCGCCCGCAAAGGGTCAGACTCTCGACGAAGTGCAGATCGCATTTGAGCGTAGCTTGCGCGAGACGCTTGATCCACTACAGGACGATTTTTCGATTCAAGCGGTGCGCGCGCAGGGCCTTGAAGCTTCGCGCGGCGCGACCGACTTTGGCGAGTACTTTCTTTATTTCAGTTTCTTTCTGGTGATTTCGGCGCTGATGCTTACCGGACTTTTTTTCAAACTCGGCATCGAGCAGCGCTTGCGAGAAATTGGTGTGCTGCAGGCGGTCGGTTTCCCCGCCGGCAAAATCCGCGCGCTGTTTCTTTTTGAAGGAACCGCCCTCGCCGTCATCGGAGCGGTATTGGGTTTAGCCGGGGCGCTGGGCTATGCGGCGTTGATGATGTGGGGCCTGCGCACCTGGTGGGTGAACGCAGTCGGAACCACGAATCTTGCTCTGCACGTTGCGCCGCTCTCGCTGTTGCTGGGCGCTGCCGGGGGAATTTTGGCAGCCGTGCTGTGCGTGACCTGGACACTCAGACGCGTGGGAAAGGAATCTACGCGCAGCCTGCTGGCGGGAGTATTGCGGGAAGGCGAGATGGGACAAGGGAGCGGCGGCGCAACGAAGCGCCGGCGTTTGTTTACGTCGTTGCGAATGGCGATCGTGCTTAGCGTGATCGGCGGCGTGCTTTTGTTGGCGGCTGGTTTCCATCTGGTGGGCCAGGTTACGGGATTCTTCGCGGGGGGATTGCTGTTGCTGGCGGCGTTGCTCTGTTACCAATCGGCGTGGCTGCGGCGCGGCAGGTTGATGCCGATTCACGGAAGTGGCTGGTGGCCCGTATCGCGTCTGGGTTTTCGTAATGCGACCTATCGACCGGGGCGCAGCGTCCTCTGCATCGCGTTGATCGCATCCGCTGCTTTCATAATTGTTTCGGTTGATGCTTTCCGCCGGCGAGACACTGGCAGCACGCTCGACAGAAAGTCAGGCAGCGGCGGTTACCCATTGTTGGCCGAATCGCTGCTGCCGATAGTCCACGATCCCAACACTGATGAGGGACGCGAGGCGCTGAACCTGACAGCGGAAGACTCTGCATCTCCGGTGGCGAGAATGACGCTGGCCCGTTTCCGGGTGCGTCCCGGCGATGACGCCAGTTGTCTTAATCTCTATCAGCCGCGCAATCCGAAGATCATCGCGCCGACGGATGATTTCATTCGCGACAATCGCTTCGAGTTTCAGGACTCGATTGCTACCGGTGCTGAAGAGAAGGCTAATCCGTGGTTGTTACTTAATCGTGAGTTTCCCGATGGCGCGATCCCCGTCATAGCCGATGCGAACTCCATGACGTATGTGCTGCATTTGAAGTTAGGCGAAGACCTGGTCTTGCCCCAAGGCGATCACCCGGTGCGACTGCGCGTGGTGGCGGCGCTCAGCGACAGCGTCTTTCAAAGCGAACTGATCATGGCCGAGAAGAATTTCCTGCGCGTGTTTCCCGAGCAGGAAGGCTATCGCTTTTTTCTGATCGACACTCCCGGACAGTCGTCGCCTGAACAAGCGGCCGCGATTGCGACGGCGCTGGAGGATCGGCTTTCGGATTTCGGTTTTGACGTGGTGCCCACCGCTGAGCGCCTGGCCAGTTTTCATCGCGTGGAAAATACTTATCTTTCGACATTCCAAATGCTGGGTGGACTGGGATTGGTGCTGGGGACACTGGGGATGGCTGCAGTGCTGCTGCGCAATGTTCTGGAGCGGCGGCGCGAGCTGGCGCTGTTGCGAGCAGTCGGATACAACCCTTCACACTTTTCCCTGATGATCATTGCGGAGAACGCTTTCCTGCTGTGTTGCGGGCTGTTTACGGGAATGGCATGCGCGCTGTTGGCTATCGCTCCGGTTTTCTTTTCGCGCGGCGCGCGCCTGCCGGGAATTTCGCTGGGCGTGTTGCTGCTGGCGGTTGTAGTATCCGGTCTGACCGCATCGGTTGTGGCCACGCGTGCCGTGCTTAAGTCGCCCTTACTGCCGGCGCTGCGAGCGGAGTAGGAGAAAAAATGGCAGAAGCTAAGGCAACCAAACTGCGCATCAAAGCCGGCTCATTTGAAGTAGACTTCGAGGGCACTGAAGGTTTTCTTCGCGCCGACGTGCCGAAGTTAATTAAGTCTGTAAATGATCTTCACAGCTCAGAAGTCAGCTTGGCCGCGAATCTTCTGAAGAACGATTTAGAAGAGTCGATCAGCGTTAAAGCTGAACTCGATCAGGAGGTGGAAAACATCAAGTCCACGATCGATTCAATGAGCGAGATGGGAGAGATGGAGAGCCTGCGACTTCAGATGGCGATGGATCGCATGAGCAAGATGATGTCGACCTTATCAAATCTCTTGAAGAAAATGAGCGATACGGCGGGCGCCATTGTGCAGAACATGAAGTGAAGAGCTTGCTGACCCCGCGGGTTTGCGGCAAGCGACATTGGCTGATGGAGACACCGATCATGAAATCCTTAATAACGGAGTTAAGAAAGTTTACCTTATTCATTCTCCTGATCATGGCCCTGGCTGTGAGCACGAGCGCGCAAACGTCGCAACTCGGTAACGTCAAGTTCGAAACCTCCGGCTCAGAAAAAGCGCAGGCCCCCTTTCTGCGCGGCCTCGCGGCGTTGCATTCGTTTTGGTACGAAGAAGCGCTGGATGCCTTTCGCGAAGCGACCAAAGCCGATCCCGATTTCATGATGGGTTACTGGGGCGAAGCGATGGCCCAGAACCATCCGCTCTGGTCGGAGCAGGACACGGCGGCGGCGCGTGAGGTGATCGGAAAGATCAGGGAGACGCCGAAATTGACGGCGCGGGAACGCGCTTATCTGAACGCCGTCAAACTGCTTTATGGCGAAGGCGATAAGCGCGCTCGCGATGCTGCCTACTCAGCGGCGATGGAAAATCTCTACCGGAGTTATCCCGATGATCTGGAAGCCGCGGCCTTTTATTCACTTTCGTTGTTGGGCCAGGTAAGTCCGACTGATAAGGGTTATCGTCTGCAGGCACGGGCCGGGGCTATCGCCCTAGAGGTGTACCAGCAGAACCCGAACCATCCGGGCGCGGCGCATTACATCATTCACGCGTTTGACGATCCCGAGCATGCCATTCTGGCGCTGCCGGCCGCGCGGCGTTACGCGAGTATCGCGCCGGAGGCGCATCATGCGCGGCACATGCCTTCGCATATTTTTCTGCAACTGGGTATGTGGCCTGAGGCTGCGGCATCGAATGAGTCGGCATGGGAAGCGTCAGACACGTGGGTGAAACGCAAGAACCTTTCAATTGGCATGCGCGATTATCACAGTTTGCACTGGCTGATGTATGTCTACTTGCAGCAGGGGCGCTACGCGAAAGCCGAAGAGCTGCTGACGCTCATGAAAAAAACGATGTCGGAGTCTGCTTACGAAAACAAGTTGCGTCCCGGCTATTACGAGAACAATTACGCCAACATGGCTTCGGCGTTTGTTGTAGAAACCGAACGCTGGGATCTGGGTCCGAAACTTTTCCCGGCGTCGGATGTTGCGACGGCGGCTCCTGCTACTGATGTGGGCGCGGCGGCCAACGGTTCGCATGGCGGACACGGCTCCATGCAACCAGCATCGAGCAATGGCGCTGCTGTGGTGCGGGCTTCTAATCGAAATCAGACGTTGCCGTTTTTCATCCGGGGACTTTCCAGCGCGGTTAATTCATCGGCGGTAGTTGACGAAAGTATTGCCGCGCTCAAAGCCATGCCGCACGGCGGCAGCCTGCAGATGGCCATGCTGGGGGTTAGAGAATTGGAAATCGCCGCCCTGAACGCCTCGATGAAAGGCGATCATGCGAAGGCCATAGAGTTGATGAAGCAGGCGACGGTTTTAGAAGAATCGATGGGGCCGCCCTCCGGACCGCCGGGGATGATCAAGCCTTCGCACGAACTGTTTGGCGAAATCCTGTTGCGAGCGGGAAAGCCGGGAGAGGCTACGGAAATGTTTCAGACGGCATTGCTGCGCCAGCCCAACCGCGCGCGGTCTCTGTTGGGCGCAGCGCGTGCCGCGAAGCAAAGCGGAAACCTGCCAGGCGCTCGTTCGTTTTATGCGCGGCTGTTGGATCAGTGGAAGCAGGCTGACGAAGGGTTGGCGGAGTTGCGCGAGGCGCGCGAGGCATTGAAATGAGTTAACTCTTGCTTAAGGCTTCTAAAAAGAAAAGCCATTTTCCATATATCATTTTTCATTCGCAGATTCAACTTGGAAGTGCAACAGATCGTTGTTTGAAAAATACTTCGTTAGGGGTCCGGTACCCGAGCGTCTTGCGCGGGCGGTTGTTCAGTAGGTCTTCCACCCGTTGCAGCTCTGGGTT
>JAXDFZ010000007.1:0-127898 GCA_034665305.1 Blastocatellia bacterium
CGTTTAGTGCTTTAGGCAGTCACACGGATGCAGGCTTCACCGGTTCAAGCACCGGAGACAGTGCGAATCCGCTGGACACTGCGGAATACTTCGTGCGGCAACAGTATGTAGACATCCTGGGCCGTGAGCCGGATGAAGGCGGCTTCAACTACTGGAGCAACGAGATCCTGAGTTGCGGCGGAGACTCGGCCTGTACTGACCGGCGCCGCCGCGAAGTAGCTGCGTCGTTCTTCATCGCTGAAGAGTTCCAGGACACTGGTTCCTTCATCTATGACATGTACAAAGGCTCGTTGGGCCGCAAGCCGGTATTCAATGAATATTCGGCTGACCGTAAACAGGTAGTAGGCGGTTCTACGCTCACGGCGCAGAAGGCTGCGTTTGCTGACAGTTTTGTGGGCCGGCCGGAGTTTGTGCAGAAGTATCAGGGCGAGACGACGGCCGAATCGTTCGTGGATGCCTTGCTGCAAAATGTACAGCAATCGTCGCAGTTGGAGCTGGGCGGTCAACGCGCAGGTCTGATTAACCAGTACAACGCGGGCGGCACGTTGGCCCAGAGTCGGAGTCTGGTGCTGCGGAGTCTAGCGGACAACGCTGCACTGAAACAGAAGGAATACAACGCGGCGTTTGTGCTGACGGAATACTTCGGTTACCTGCGGCGGAACCCGGAGCCGGAAGGCTATGACTTCTGGCTGAACGTGGTAACGAACGGTGATGTCGGGAACTATCGCGGGATGGTGTGTTCGTTCATCACTTCGACGGAATACCAGCAGCGGTTCAGCACCGTGGTCAGCCACAGCAACGCCGAATGCGGCCAATAGTCAGAACCGCCCGCGGTAGCGGGCGGGCCCCAGCGATTGCGGATTGCAGAATGCGGATTGCGGATTGAAGCCCGGAGCTTTTAATCCGCATTCCGAAATCCGAATTCCGCAATGGGAAACCCGGCACAGAACCAATCAAGGAGCAAATAGATGAATACGCTGCCCAGAGCACGACGGAATAAGCTGGTGATTCAGAACCTACCTGACGAAGTATTGGTTTACGATCAGGAGCGCGACAAGGCGCATTGTCTTAATCAGACCGCCGCACAGGTTTGGAAACAGTGTGATGGGCATACAGACGTAGCTACCATTGCGGCGCGTATGGCTGAAGATCTTCACGCGCCGGTGGACGAGCGCATGGTTTGGTTCGCCCTCGATCAGTTGGGCCGTGACAACCTGTTAGAAGCGCCGGTCGTGGCGCCTGCTTTCATGGCCGGGATGACCCGGCGGCAAATGGTTCGGGCGATGGGCTTCGCCGCCGCGATCGCCGTTCCCGTGATCACTTCAATTGTGGCGCCCTCCACGGCGCACGCTGTCAGTTGTTTAGCGAATGGCCAGCCCTGCCCGGGCGGTCCTACAACCTGTTGTAGCAACGTGTGCTCGAGTCCGGCAAATATTTGCGGTTCATGATTCAACGCTCTGTTCCTCAAGGGAGGTTCAGGGCGTCGGCCTCAAAAAATCGCTGAATTGGTAGTCGAACCAGGTTCAGCCCCTGTCCTAGTAAGTGGTAAGGCTTTCCTCTAGATAGCTCGCGACAAAATTTGGAACTCTAACCCCTGCGGAGAACTCATGCGTCAAATCATCGAGCAACGAAAAGCGAACCAGAATAAACGACTGACCAACTTGCGCCTGTTGTTTGCCTTTTGCGCTGTTATTGGCTTAGCGGCCATCGCCCTTTCGGGCATTTCAGTGCCGGTGGCATCAAGCAGCTCCAGAGGCGCCAGCGATGACTCAGCGCGCAACTTGAACGGGCTCATGGACAACGTGCCGACCGTCTACGTGTCTGCCGCCAGTGAGCCAGACAATCATTTGATGGCAACGTCCGTGGGTTCGTTTGTTGCTGCGCCGGCTCCGATGCCGGCGACCATATCTGATTCGATCACGCTCACGGATCCGACTTTTGTGCGACCGTCAGCCGCGGGTGTGGCCGGTACTCCCACCACTTGCCCGGCCAGCGGCAATCCCACGGTCCATTACAAACTCTATGAGTTCAATCTTTCCGGTTGCGCCGTAGCCAGCCCAGTGACCATTGATACCTGTTCCTCGGGCCTGGGTCTTGATACCAGCATTTACGTTTACCGGCAGCCGGGTGGCGCACCCAGCACCGCCGGCAGTCCGACTTTCAGTCCTGGCAGCCCCTGCACCAACGTAGTTGTAAGTAACAATAATAATGCCGTTGCTTGCGGTGCGGGCACACTGTTATCGTCCGTAACGACCCCCATGAGCAACGGGAATTTTGTGGTCGTGGTGGCCACGAATGGACCTAATCAAGCCGGCAACTTTACTCTTAATGTTACTTCCGGTGGCTGTGTGGTGACTCAGGTTGCAAGTTGCAATCCCGTCGTCACCCCTACCGAGAGCACTTTCCCGGCCGCCGGCGGCACCGGCACTGCTAACGTAATTATCGGCCCCGTGTGCGCCTGGGCCGCCGTCTCAAACGACGCTTTCATCACCATTACTTCCGGAAGCGCCGGCGTTGGCAATGGCACCGTGCAATACACTGTTGCCCCGAATCCTGGCGAAGCTCGCGTAGGAACCATGACAATCGCGGGCCAAACGTTCACAGTTACGCAGGACGCCGGAGCGGTGACCTTGCCGTGCATTCACGATGCCCTCGTAAACGATACCCCGACGTACGTGCGACCCTCAGTCTCAGGCGCCGGCGCAGTTAGTTGTCCGGCGGTAGGTAATCCCACCACTCACTACAAGTATTATGAATTCGATTTGAGTTGCGCGAGTGCAGTCACGGTGAATACCTGTGGTACCGGGCCGTGCGCCGCGAAACCGCCGGGAACCCTGGCGGATACCCTGGTAGTTATCTACCGCAAGTCAGATGGCTCCGGCACATCGCCCGGCAGTCCGATATTCAATCCCGCGAGTCCCTGCACTAACGCAGTTTCCGGGAACAACAACTCCAACCTCTGCGGCGCCGGGTCGACCTTGTCGTCAATAACCAGCACGCTACCCGCGGGGCGTTTTGGAGTTGTCGTCACCTCGAACGCGGCGGACCAGTTCGGCACTTACAATCTCAGCGTTTCGGCGCCGGGTTGCACCGTCACAATGGTTCCAGCTTGCGCGACGGTTAATGGGACAGTCACTCCCAGCAATCAAACGATTTGCCCGGGCAGTTCCGGCACCATTAACGTCAGCGTCAGCGGCGGCACAGCGCCTTACACGGTAACGCTGAACAATGGCGGCGGCTCAATGAACGGACCTGGTCCATTCACTTTCACGGTCAGCCCGGCCAGCACCACAACTTACACTGCGACCGGTAGCGATGCGAACGGCTGTCCCATCACTATGAGCGGAACTGCCACGGTTACGGTTTCGGACACCACGCCGCCAACGGTTACCTGTCCGATGGATAGCAGCGCCTCGGCAGATGCCAGTTGCCAGGCAGCGGTTCCGAACTATGCTGCGGCCGCCACTACTTCTGATAACTGCGGTGGCGCGGTCACAGTCACGCAAAGCCCGGCGGCGGGGACGCTTGTCGGACTGGGACCACACACGGTCACGGTCACGGCAACTGACGGTTCAGGTAACAGCAGTACCTGCACGACGACCTTTACCGTCAACGACACAACAGCGCCGACGGTTACGTGTCCCGCGAACAGCAGTGCTTCGGCCGACGCGAGCTGTCAGGCAGCGGTTCCGAACTATGCAGCGGCGGCGACAGCGTCGGATAACTGCGGACCGATCACAAAGACGCAAAGCCCCGCAGCGGGAACGATGGTGGGACTTGGACCACATACAGTGACGGTGACCGCAACTGATGGGGCTGGAAACAGCAGCACTTGCACGACCACATTCACTGTCAATGACACAACGGCGCCGACCGTAAGTTGCCCTGCGAACAGCAGTGCGTCGGCAGGTGCGAGTTGTACGGCGCCAGTTCCGAATTATGCCGGTGCCGCGACAACCGCGGACAACTGCGGTCCGGTCACGACCAGCCAAAGCCCGGCAGCGGGAACCCCCGTGGGACTTGGACCACATACGGTTACTGTTACCGCGACCGACGGGGCGGGGAACAGCAGCAGTTGCACCACTACCTTCACCGTCAACGACACCACGGCCCCGATCGTGAGTTGTCCGGCGGACAGCAGCGCATCAGCCGATGCCAGTTGTCAGGCTCCGGTTCCGAACTATGCGGCAGCGGCCACAGCCTCGGATAACTGCGGACCGGTGACTGTTTCACAGAGCCCGGCAGCGGGAACGCCGGTGGGAGTTGGACCACACACAGTTACTGTTACCGCGACCGATGGTGCGGGAAACAGCAGCACTTGCACTACGACGTTCACGGTCATCGACAATACGGCACCGACGGTGAGTTGCCCTGCGAACAGCAGTGCTTCCGCAGACGCCAGTTGCCAGGCAGCGGTTCCGAACTACGCGGCGGCGGCAACAGCGTCTGACAACTGCGGACCGGTGACGAAGACGCAGAGTCCGGCAGCGGGAACGCTGGTAGGGCTTGGACCACACACGGTCACAGTAACGGCAACTGACGGAGCAGGAAACAGCAGTACCTGCACGACAACCTTTACCGTCAACGACACAACCGCGCCGACCGTAAGTTGTCCGGCCAATAGCAGTGCGTCGGCGAATGCCAGTTGTCAGGCAGCAGTTCCCGATTACACGGCGGGCGCGACAGCAGCTGACAACTGCGGACCAGTGACCAAGACGCAAAGCCCGGCGGCGGGCACAATGGTTGGACTCGGGCCGCACACCGTGACGGTTACGGCAACTGACGGAGCAGGTAACAGCAGCTCTTGCACCACTACCTTCACCGTTAACGACACGACCGCGCCCGTGATTGCTTGTCCGGCTAATATCGTTACGCCGGCAGGGTCCGGCTCGTGTTCAGCGTCACTGAATCCGGGCACGGCTACCGCTACGGACAACTGCGATGCCACTCCGACAATTACCGGAACTCGCAGCGACGGGAAACCTCTGACGGATCCCTATTCGGGCGTCGTGATTATCACCTGGACCGCAACGGATGACTCTGGCAACTCTTCAAGTTGTATGCAGACCGTTACCGTTACCGATACCCAGGGGCCGGTGATAACCGTCAATAATGCGGCGGTTACGCTGTGGCCGCCGAATCACCAGTACGTGAATTTCAACTTGTCGCAGTTCGTTACAGGAGCCAGCGACAACTGCGATTCCGGAGTTGATGCCAGCGACGTCGTGATCGTCAGCGTGACCAGCGACGAATTGGAGGACAACCCCAGTGGTGGTGATGGCAACACGCTCAACGACATCGTAATCGCCGCGAACTGCAAGTCGGTGCAGTTGCGGGCCGAACGCGATGGCAATCTGAACGGTCGCGTCTATACGATCACCTTTGCGGTCGTCGATACTGCCGGCAATGTTGGCACTGCGACGGTTAAGGTAACGGTGCCTAAAACACAAAATGGCGCCGGAGCAGTAGATGACGGTCCGAAGTACACCGTCAATGGCACCTGTCCCTAATTACTGTTAGGTTCCGGCTCGCATCGCGCCGCGGTGCGGGCCGGGATCTTAACTGACTCAATATCACGCTGCGGGTAACGAACTCTCACTGAGGATTGGCTTATGATGAACTCATTACTAACCAGGAAAGGTATTTATCGAACGGTCTTGGTCTTTGTGGCGGTAGCCTTAGCCGGATCAGCCGCGGTGATTTCCCGGGCCCGGACGCAGACTATCAGTCTCACGGTAACCAACAGCACCAATCGTGAGATCAAGCATTTGTATCTGTCGGCGCCTAATAGCAATAACTGGGGGCCGGACCTGCTAAACGACAGCGTGATACCGCCCGGCGGATCGTCGACTCTCGGCATTTCATGCGAGCAGTCCAGCACCAAAGTGATCGCCGAAGATCAAAATGGCTGTTTCGTCTCAGCCGTCGTCAGCTGTGGCGACAGTGCTTCCTGGACGATCACTAACAGTTTGACGCCTGATTGTGGGGGGTAACTGAGCCCCGCCTCGATCTCCCTGGGCAGTTTCGGTTGAGAGTAGGTTAGACTCCGGCAGCGACTTCAATGTTGCTGCCGGATTTTTATTGACCGGCAGCGCGACCGGCAATGATCTGCCGTCGACCTGGTAGTTTTCAAATGACAGCACTCCTAAAAGCATCCGGGTCATGCAAGTTCGATCTCACAGGTTTTCCGGGGAGGAGATAGTTTGATTCGACGCGCTATCTGTTTGCTGCTCCGCTTTGCCCTGAGGGTCTACTTCCGTCGCATAGAGGTTGCCGGCCTGGAACACATCCCGCTCGATACGCCGCTGATTTTTGTTCTCAATCATCCCAACGCCCTGGTCGATCCCGTCTTTCTACTTTGCCTTACTCCGCGCCGCGTTTCTTTCCTGGCCAAGGCGCCGTTATTTCGGATGCCGGTACTCGGTTATCTGGTGCGCGCCCTGGATTCGCTTCCGGTATACCGCAGTCAGGACGAAGGCGAAGCCACTTCCCGCAACATCGAAACCTTCGCCCTGGCACGCAACCTTTTGGCGCGCGGCGGCACGCTCGCAATTTGTCCTGAAGGAGTTTCGCACGACGAACCCCGCCTGAAACCGTTGAAGACCGGGGCCGCGCGCATCGCGCTGGGAACTGTGTCCAGCGGCGAATCACTGGACCTGAAGATTGTTCCGGCCGGTCTTTATTACACTGCCAAGAGCACGTTCCGTAGTTCCGCCCTGCTCTATTTTGGTGAGCCCATTGACGTAGTCCCGGCCGCATTGGATGGCAACGGTAATCCGTCGCGCCAGGCGACCCGCGCCCTGTCCGATCAGATCGAGGGCGCGCTCCGCAATGTCATTTTGGAAGCCGAACACAAGGAAGCCCTGGCGCTAATCGAAAAAGCGGAGCAGATGTTTTTTGCCGAAGAACCCGACAACAAAGACGAACCACGTCTCGCACGGGAGATGAAACTGCGCCGTCAGTTTCTGGAGGGATTTGCCCTGCATCGAGCGAAGGCGCCGCAGCGCCTGGCGTTGCTGGAGGCCCGCATGGCTCGTTTCGAACAAGAGCTGGAACAGGCGGGTTTGGATCCGCGTTCACTTTCTCCGCCCGATTCCGCGCTAGGTGTGTTTGCCCACGTGGTAACGCGCACGATCGGCTTCCTGCTGCTGCTGCCGTTCGCGTTGTTCGGGATTGTGGTTCACTTTCCGGCTTACACGCTTGGCGGTTACCTGGCGCGGCGGTTCTCGCAACAGGGCGAAGACGTGATCTCGACCATCAAGATCATCTCCGCGATGCTCTTGTTTCCCGCGACCTGGATTGTGTTGGCGCTGGTGTTATGGAGATTTGTTAACTGGCAGGTGGCGGTCGCCGTCACCGTGCTGGCGCCGCTTTGTGGTTACGTGGCGATCCGGTTTTTTGAAGAGCTGGATCGATTTGCCGGAGGAATATCGGCGGTCGCTCTGTTTGTCATGCGCCGCCGGTTTTTTGTGCGCCTGCTGGCTGAGCGCAACGCTATCCGCAAAGAAATATTGGAACTTGGCGAGGAGAGTGCCTTGGTGGGTTGAGGCGATATCGGGCAGTGCGAACGTTTGCAACTCAACCCTGAACGAACAGGCGTTAGCGCTTCTTGCTGGCGGATTTCTTGCGCGCGGCCGCCGTCTTTGCTCTTCCCTTCGCAGCTCCGGATCTGGTCGTCTTACCTCTTGAGGTTTTCGCGCGTACTTTGCGGCCGGCGCGACCGGCACCCTCCAGTTTGCCGCCCTTGGAAAGATATTCGTAGCTGCCACGCACCACGTTGCGCGCGACTCCCAGAGTATTCGCCAGGGCGCGTTCGCTGGGGACAAAACTTCCGGCGGTCATTACGCCCCGATCGATCAGATCAGTTAGTTGATCGGTGATTTGTTTCGTCAGCGATTGCGGACTCTTGCGATTAACGCGAAGCTTGATTTCCACTTTTAGGTTCCTCCTGAGTGGCGCGTATTCTATTGACTGATGAATACACTGTCAACCGCGATCGATGCCGGATAAAGAGCAGCTTCATGCGCGACTTTCGGTAGTAACCTGAGACAGTAAGTTCAGTCTTCACTGAATTCTGCCCCACGCGCTGGTCTTCCAGTTATCGATTGCGTCAGGGGGCAAAATCCACGGCGGCAATGGCATCATCAACCACTCCGCAAGTGCGGAAACGTAAGGCTCATACATCAATCGTAACTCCAGCAAGCGCCGTTCGGTTTCCGGTCCGTCGCTCAATTGAATTCCGTTCTCCTTAAGGATGGCCTGCAGTCGCGAAAGGTCACCGGAAGACAAGCGGGTGTCACAGCATTGCACGTCACTCGGCTTCGTCTTGAAGACCTGCGCAATGTCGACGACCGCGTGGCGGGCCATTGCGAAAGTCATGCGCGCCTGCCACACCGGTGCGTGATCGACGCCGACCATCACCAGGGCGCAGGTATCGAGCACGGTGGTCAATGCTCCCAGCCATGACTGGTTGTCATGTTGCGAACGGAAGTAGCAAAGGACCGGATAGGACAGATGCGATTCCAGCAATTCTGCGGACCAACGTTCCCACTCACTCAGCAAGCGATTCAAATCGTCGAATGAATCCTCCGCGCGATGCCGCCGCAGAAGTTCCACGGCGCTCGAAGGCGATCCCGCGCGGGCATCCAGCAGCGAGATGCTGGCTTCGCGGCGCGAAAAGGCCTGGTACAGAATCGGCAAATAACTAATGACGATCGCCAGCAGGCCGAAACCATTGGCGGCTTCGATTATTGCGAGGGTGCGGCCCAGCGGAAAGACCGGCGTGATGTCGCCATAGCCGAGCGTGAAAAAAGTCGTGCCGCTCAGGTACAAGTACGTCAGAAACCCGACGTTCTCGCCCGGGGCGTTCAAGCGAGCGCCCTCCGACCAGAAGAGCAACGCGTAACCCACAATCAATCCGATCGCCCACATCCCCAGGAGCAACAGAAGAGAGAGCGGGCCGAACAGACCAAGGTACTTGTCGCGCCGCCGCAGACGGGCGAGGTGTCGCACCAGGTAGGACCAGGGCACCCAGATCGAACTATAAAACACGCCGGTCAGGCGAAAACGGCGCGTGACGCGCCGCGGCAGAATCACCGTTTCGAACGCATCCCACAGCACGGTCAGGATTAAGAACAAACCCAGCAGGTCAGCAAGTATTCTCATAGCGATTGTGTTTTCCGGCGATGCACCCCTACTGTTTTTTCGTGACGCGATGGTATCGTTGAATTTCGATTTTGCACAGAGACGAAGAGCAGGCGGCAGGAGCAGTCGGCAGGAACGCGTTTTACGATTGGCCTTACCTGCAGACTAAACAGGAAGGCGAAGGAGCTAATCAAGCATGCACGCTGACAATGATGCCTTGATGCCGGCTGGCAGAACGATGGATCAGCGACAGGCAATGGAACTCGACATCAGTCCGGACAATATCCGCGCGGCCCAGATCGCCTATTTCGCAGCCATGATGGAAGAGCTGAAGCTGTTTCAAGTTGCGGACAAACTCGTCGAGGCATTTCAAAACGGCCGCCTGCCACTGGGCCATAGCCGGACCGGCAAGAAGCTTTTTAAGTATTGGCAGGATGGCGCGCGCCGCATTTCAGCGGTGGCCCGCCGCGAGTTTTATGTGAACGCTCTCGGCATTCCCGGTGGTGCTGCAGGTAGTGGATCGAACCGTGAGTTCCCCGATCTGTTTTTGCGGTTTGTGATCGCCGTCGTTTCTTTCGCGCGCCAAGCAACTACGAATGATCGGGCGAGCCGTGCCAGCCTGCTGGGTTCAAGTTGGGAAGCGGTCCGCCGCGCCGCATCGGAACTGGCCGTAAACCTGTCGCGTCTGGGAAGCGGCTGGACTTATTTCATGGCCACGCAACTCCAGACCGAAACGAACGACGTTATCAAGCTGCTATCCGAACCCGGGATCATCTCTGCCTTCGGCGCGCGCGACATGTGGGAGGTTGTTGATGAGGTAGCCGCCGGCGAACTCGGCGGCGCCCGCAATAGTATTCGTTATCGCACGATGGCGGCTTCCGGCACCACCATCATCGGGTGGTTAGCAAAAAACGCCCGCGCCTTGTCGAGCAATAAACTTAGCCATCGTTTGAATCCGGACGCCGAACTTTTTCAAGCGTGCGAACAATGGTTGGCCGTCGCCGGGGAAATGGAAGAAACCACACCGCAAACGGCTGATCCCAAACAGTCGTTGCCGTCCGATGCATGAAATGATTCTGTCCAGAGCCAGCGGCATCCTGCTGCATCCTACATCCCTACCCGGGCCTTTCGGCATTGGAGATCTCGGTGATGAGGCGTATCGATTCGTCGATTTCCTGTCGACTGCGGGTCAGAGTCTTTGGCAAATGCTTCCGCTTGGTCCCACCGGCGGTGGTGCGTCGCCCTACTCGAGTATTTCAGCCTTCGCGGGAAATCCGTTGCTGATTAGCCCGCAGAAGTTAGCCGCATCCGGGTTGTTGCCGGAAATTGGATCTTTGAACACGGCCCCTTTGGCTATGGAACGAGTAGATTTCGACGCGGTCCGGCGGTCCAAAGGGGAAACGCTGCGCACTGCCTTCGCAGCGTTCGAACAAACTCGGAATGATGCACTGCGGGATTCTTTTCAGCGGTTTTGTCTGACTGAGAAAGAGTGGCTGGATAACTATGCGTTGTTTCAGGCGTTGCAGGATGCTAACGGAGGTTTGCCGTGGACAGAATGGCCGGCGCCTTTACGAATGCGCGAGCCAAACGCGCTGACGCTCGCCGGGGATCTTTATCGTCGCGAAGTACTGGCGCAGAAGTTTTACCAGTTTCTCTTTTTCCAACAGTGGCGTGAGCTCAAGCAATATTGTCAGGAGCTTCACATCAAGCTGATCGGGGACATGCCGATCTTTGTAGCTCATGATTCCGCTGACGTGTGGGCCAACCCGGAATGGTTCAAGCTTGATGAAGCTGGGTTGCCTTTAGTTGTGGCTGGTGTGCCGCCGGATTATTTCAGTGCGAGCGGACAGTTTTGGGGGAACCCAATTTACGACTGGGACGCGATGGCCGGGGACGGTTTCCGTTGGTGGATTGCCCGGTTGCGCGCATTGCTGGAAACGTTTGACCTCTTGCGCATCGATCACTTTCGCGGTTTTGAAGCGTGTTGGGAGATTCCCGCATCTGACACAACCGCCGAGCGAGGTACCTGGGTTCACGCGCCGGGCAGGGAACTGTTCGCCACAGTTGAACAAACCCTGGGAACGTTGCCGATTATTGCCGAGGACCTCGGCGTGATCACTCCAGCGGTGGATGAATTGCGAGACGCCCTCGGCTTTCCCGGCATGCGGGTTATGCAATTCGGTTTCAGCGGTGACCGCGAGAACCTTCATTTGCCGCGCAATTATCCGCCGAATGTCGTCGCCTATACTGCCACCCACGATAACAACACCACCGTCGGATGGTTTCGTGATTTAGAATGCCCCGCGCCGGATGACCAGCGCACCGCGGACGAGCGAAAGCGGGAAAGGGAATTCTGTTTGGAATACCTGAAGTCTGACGGCACTGAAATCAATTGGGACTTTATCGGTGCGGTCCTGGGGTCAAAAGCCAACACTGCAATCATTCCTTTGCAGGATGTGCTCGGCCGGGGAACCGCGGCGCGCATGAATCTGCCGAACACGGTGGCGGGCAACTGGGAGTGGCGTTTCCAACGCGCTGATTTGCGTAATGAATTGGCCGCGCGCCTGCGCGAGTTAACGGAGCTTAGTAGCCGTAGCAGGGAATCCAGTAGTTTCTATGACTAAGAGAACCGCTTTGGTAAATACCGACGTCATTTGCGCCATTGATTTGGGTGGGACAAATCTGCGCGCCGCGTTTGTTGACGAAGGCGGCAAGATTCTTTCTCGAGTTCAGCATGAAACGCCGCAGAGCGCGAAGAGTCCCGAGGAGCTGATGCAAGCGTTGGTTGCAGCTGTGCGGGAGTGTCAAAGAGATCTAGGTGAACGCGCTGTGATTAAAGCCGCGGCAGTCGTCGTTCCCGGAACGGTCGATTCAGCAAATAAGATCGTAGTTCAGGTTCCCAACATCCCGTGCCTGGATAATTTTCCACTGAAGCAAGCGCTAGCGAAGGAACTCGCTTGGCCCGTAGTTCTGGAGAACGATGCTAACGCCGCCGCGTTGGGAGAAATGTGGCAGGGCGCCGCGCGCGGCTATGCCACGATCGTTTGTCTTACTCTCGGTACGGGCGTTGGCGGCGGGATTATTCTGCAAGGGAAATTGTGGCGCGGCGCAGATGGAGCGGCGGGAGAGGTGGGCCACACTCCAGTCGATCCGCAGGGCGGAGTAAAGTGCAAATGCGGCAGCACCGGTTGTTTGGAAGTGTATGCGTCCGCAACCGCGATTGTCCGCCTAACTAGAGAAGCGTTGCCGCGCTTTCCAGCTTCGATTCTCAGCGGCGAAGAACTGAGCGCCAGGAAAGTTTATGACGCGGGGACGAGGGGCGACGCTCTCGCGATTGAGGTGCTGGCGTCGATGGGAACATTTCTCGGGATTGGCGTCGCCAATCTTATCAACCTACTCAATCCGGAGATCATTGTGATCGGGGGCAAAGTGGCAAACGCCTGGCCCTTATTTGCGAACCACATGCACCAAGAGATCCTGGCGCGAGCGTTTTCGCTGCCGGCCCAACGCGTGAAAATCGTGCCGGCAGAGTGTGGCGACGATGCCGGATTGTTAGGCGCGGCATGGCTGGCGCTTGATGAGGTGGGCGCTTTTCATGGGGGTTAGAGACCAGAACCAGAACCATTTTCCATATATCATTTTTCAGTTTGTCATTGTAGCGGCCAATCAACGATGGGCCAGGTACTGAAATGGAAACTGGAAAATGACAAATGATATATGGAAAATGGATCGGTCTTTTCACCTGATCGCACTCGCACTCTCTCTTAGCCGCAACCTGCGTTTAGTCCCGTCATAACTAACCAAGCCGACCTTCTGCATCGCGCGAGCCGGTTCGGGATTGGCCATGAACCAACGCCAGACGTTACCCGAACGCAGGTTTTCGGCACTCAATAAAACGATCCCCTGGTTGATGCCGATGACCTCCCTGTCCACCCAACCGGTGTTCGGATTGAACGCATCCACGAATCCATATTTTCCGTAGACTCGATCTCCGAACTTCTCAAGCATTGCCCTCAGCGCCGCGAGTGAAACCTCGGACGTAAACATCAATGAACCACCGGCCGCTGAAGGGACCACCGTACCGTCGATCGCGGGATCACGCGGCGGTCCGCCCCACGCCAGATAACCTTTGGCGCTGTCGGACGCCGTTATGCCCCACACGTTCGGGCCGAAGCCGGGAAAGTCATGGGCCAGCCTCATGCAAAACGCGCGATGGGCCAGCGTGGCGGCGATGGAATTTTGAAAATAGTCGATGCGATCGCCTTTGCTCTCGCGCCGGTTGCGATAATCGACCCACGCGTGCGCATATTGATGCATGAACAGAGGCACGCCGATAGTTGTGAAGTAACTGAAACCCTCGTAGCGATAGCGATCGCGCCACAACGCATACCAGGAGGCGGGCGCAATCGGATGAGTAGGCGATCCAATGGCCAGCAGATAAAGAATCGTATCTTCGCTGTAGGTGTCCCAACGCGGTTTCAAAAAACCGGTTTCCGGTTTCCAGCCATGCGCGAGCAGCAGGGGATTGCCATTCAGCATCCAGCGAAAATCCACTCGCTCGTAGATCGTTGTGGCCAGACGAACGATTTCCGGGTCCGCTCGAAAATACTGCCGCGCTGTCAGAATTCCGCCCAACAGCAAAGCGGTATCGATTGAAGAGACCTCGCTCTTCCATCTTCGCTCGCCTGTCTTGGCGTCGACCCAGTGATAGAACCAGCCATGTTCGTGAAAGGCCCGGGTCGCAAAGTATCGCAGCGTGTTGCCGGCCCGCTCGCGGGCTTCAGCGCGATCGACCCAGCCACGTTCTGCCGCAATGCAAAGTGAAGTTAGACCAAACCCCGTGGCGGCGATACTGGCAACATTGCGATGGTTTTCGTCCAGCGGGGAGCCGTCGATGCGCGCGCGGTCAGGAACCAGACCCGTTTGCGGATCGGCTTCATCCCAGAAATAACGAAACGACCGGTGCTGAAGATCGTCGAGAAATACTTCGTCGGCACGAGAGATTTGCCGCGCCGGCGCGGGGCGCTGGACCAGATGGTCGACTGCCGCCGGAGCATGCGGACGGGGCAGGACTGAACCGCAAGCGAGGAACAGGACGAGGACTGCGAGGGTCGAACGAAAACGAGATGACGGATCGCCTTTGACGGAGTTCATTTTCGCCGGGCCCTAAGTCGCACGTACAGCATTCACGACGGTTACTTCGTTTTGGCGCGGTCCAAGTCGAGGTTCGCAGACAAAACGGCCACACCAAAAAATGCCAAAGCCGCCACAAAGTTGCCAATGATGTCGCCGGTCCCGGGCATACGCGGGCTCATGCTGAAGAAGCCCGGCGCGTACATATCCCTGAGGGCGTAATTACACTCAGGACGCCAGCAAACGAGAAGCCCAGATCATTATTTTCTTACTCGTCATCACGCTCCCTCTGCGACCTGACGCTTTGCTACCACTACTTCTTAGCGACTTCTTGCGCCTCGCGGTTTCTAATTGTGGCGGCCAGCGCCAGACACATAACCGCGATCAGAAAATTGCCGATGATCTGACTTCGGCCGGGAACCTGTGGGCTGATGCTGAAAAAGCCAGGTGCAAACCAATCTCGGAGCCCTGCAAGAACGGAAAGGACTGCCGCGAACAAGAAGCCCCACACCGCAATTCTGTTGTATTTCATAATTATCTTTTCGGTTGTACGACGCTTCATTTCATGGCCCGGCAACCTGGAAGGTTGTTTCGATCACATCTTCCGAGTTTGGTCCAACCATCACCTTGAACTCGCCCGGCTCAACCACGAAGCGCATTTCACGGTTCCAGAATCCCAGTTGTTCACGCGTGAGCACAAACTCGATACGGCGCTTCTCACCGGGCTGGAGGGTAACACGTTGAAACCCTTTTAGTTCTTTTACGGGCCGGGTCATGCTGGCAGCGACGTCACGAATGTATAGTTGGACCACTTCATCCCCCGTGCGTCTGCCGACGTTCGCCACCTCGACGCTAGCAGTCAGTTTGCCGTTTGCTCGAATGCTTTGACTGCCTAACTGCAGGTTCGTGATTTTAAACTGCGTGTAGCTTAGGCCATAACCGAAGGGGAACTGTGGCGTCCACGGAACATCAAGATATTTTGAGGTGTATCTGTTATTGGCTTCGGGAGGCCGCCCGGTGTTTTTGTGATTGTAGTAGATCGGCACCTGGCCCACGGTGCGGGGAAAGGTCACGGGGAGTTTGCCGCCCGGGTTCACGTCGCCAAACAGAATGTCCGCGATGGCATTGCCGGCCTGCGTGCCGCCCATCCAGGATTCCAGGATCGCCGAAGCCTTCTCAACGACCCATCCAATAGTTGGGGGACGGCCATTTACCAGCACGACAATCGTCGGCTTGCCGGTCTCATGAATCGCCTTCACCAAATCCAATTGACGTCCCGACAAATCGAGTGAACTTCGCGACGCCGCTTCACCAACCATATCGGCGGATTCTCCGACAAATACGATCGCTACATCGGACTTGCGGGCGAGGGCAACGGCTTCAGCGAAACCCGCGTTCGACTCGTCCTTTACGTCGCAACCTTTCGCGTAGCCGACCTTAGTCTGCGGCGAAACTTTTGCTCGAATACCCGCCAGCGCTGTTACCGTGTTTTCTTCGCGGCCGTCACCGGCCCACCAGCCGAGCGGCGCGCGGCGGTCATCCGCCAGCGGCCCAATGACCGCAATTGAGCGAGTGTTTTTATCGAGGGGCAGCGTTTGCGCTTCGTTTTTCAAAAGGACCATCGAACGGCCCGCGATCTCGCGAGCGGCGCTGAGGCTTTCGGGCTTAAGTAGGGAGGAAGACTCGCGCGCTTCGTCAGTGTACGGACGATCAAACAATCCCAGCCGAAACTTGATGCGCAGAACGCGCCGCACGGCTTCGTCGATAGTGGCGGGGGACAGTTTTCTTTCTTTCAGCAGCGCCGGGCCGTGTTGATTATATAGGCGACTGACCATTTCCATGTCGACGCCGGCATTCAGGGCGGCGCGAGCAGCGTCTTTGTCGTTGGCGGCCACGCCATGATTGATTAACTCCTTCACCGAAGTGTAATCACTAACTACGAAGCCATCGAACTTCCATTCATTACGCAGCACTTTGGTAAGTGTGAACGGATTTGCCGACGCGGGCACACCATTGATTTCGTTGAAGGCGCTCATCACCGTGCCCACGCCGGCATCAACCGCCGCTTTAAACGGAGGAAAATAGATTTCGCGCAAAGTGTTTTCCGAAAGGTCAGTAGTGTTGTAATCGCGCCCGCCCTCAGCGGCGCCGTACGCTACCCAATGTTTGGCGCAGGCCAGAATCTTGTTCGGTGCGCTGTAATCGCTTCCCTGAAATCCCATGACGCGCGCGCGAGCGAACGCAGCTCCCAAATAGGGATCTTCGCCGGCGCCCTCCGTGATCCGTCCCCAGCGAGGGTCACGCGCAACGTCGAGCATGGGCGCAAACGTCCAACCTAAACCCGCGTCGCGCGCTTCCTGCGCCGCGATACTGGCGGAACGCTCCGCGAGAGTTGGATCCCAACTACTGGCCTCAGCCAGGGGGATTGGAAAAATGGTTCGGTAACCGTGAATGACATCGAAGCCCAACAAAACCGGAATCTTCAGGCGGGATTCATCCATCGCTACATGCTGCAGCTGATTCGTTCTCTGCGCGCCGCGCACGTTGAGCGTGGATCCCAACAGTCCCTTCCGAATCAGGTCCAAATGTTCAGGGCGAAACTTACCGTCGCTTTCGCCGTCAAGCTGCTGTAGTTGTCCCAGTTTTTCTGCGAGTGTCATCCGGGCGATCAGGGCATTGACCCTCTGCTCAACCCGATCCGGCGACGAACTTGCTACCGGTGACGATACAATTGACGCAAGGATCAGGACGATGACTACGAGGCAGCTCAACTTCGCAGACTTCATGTAGTGCTTTCCTCCGGCGATAAACAAAGTGGCAGGCTGAGGGCGGGACTATCTCAATGCAGGGCCTGCAAGACAAACGCAAATGGATGGGCCACCGTTTGCCCATCCATTTGCACGACTCACCCGGACGGGGCTAGAAGCTGAATCGAAATTGAAACTCTGTCACCCTCCCGGCAAGGGCGCTGAGGGCGCGCCCGAAGTCTCCTGTGTTAGTGAAATCCGTGTTGCTCCGCCCGCCTGTTTGGAATGGCGGGAGGTTGAGAAGGTTAAAGACATTGAAGAAGTTAGCTCGGACTTCCAGGTTCGCTGCTTCCCCGAGATGAAGAAAACTCGGCAGCCCCGTCTGTTTGACGATACTGAGATCGAAGGAACGGTAGTTCGGCCCGCGAAAAGAGTTGCGCCCCACGCCGGCAGGACCACGCAGCTTCGTGGTCACACAGTGGGTGGGGAAATCACTGCAATCTTCGATGACGCCAAAGGCCGCGCGTCCGCCATTCGGGAAGATTCCGTTAATGAAATCCTGGTTCGTCGGATTAAGAATCGCGCCGCCGAAGTATTGGGTCGGGAAGTCGTTGCCCTTGCCATCACCGTTAGCGTCGTTAGCCGCGTCGGCAGCACGATCAAAGAAGCAACAGCCTTGTTGCGGTGTCCAGGGAAAGCCGGAGTGCAGATCCAGAATGCCATTGACCTGCCACCCGCCAAACGCCTTGCCGATAAAGTCTCTGCGATGACGGAAGATCGGGATATCCCACAACCCCGACAGAATGAAGTTGTGACGAATATCGAAATCCGACGGGCCGCGGCTAAGCCGCTGATCGCTGGGATCGGATTGCTGTGCTCCGCGGCCGAAAGAACTGGTATCAATGCTCTTACTCCAACGGTAAACGCCCTCCATTTGGAAACCCCTGGCATACCGGCGCGTGGCGCGCAAAATCATCGCGTTGTAACTCGAATTCACGTCGGGCAGCGGAAAGAAGATGCGATCAAAGTTCGGATTACCAGTCAGGCGCGGCGTGATCTTCGTGCCATTGGCGAGTGCCTCCTGAACTTCGTCTTTTTGGTTGACACAGCCGGCGCAGTTGAACGAATCACCAGGATAGTAACGATTAAGGTCGATCGTCCGAATGAGCTTACGGCCCATGCTCCCTTGATATCCCAGCGCCGCAATGATCTGATGCGGAAGCTGGTATTGAAAATCCAGCGAGTAGCTGTAGATGTAGGAGTTGGGCAAGTTCCGCGGCGCTCCATTAATCTCTACCGGAATGTCTCGCCGAACAAAACCGCCAGGCAAAGTTACCGGACCACCCGGATTGAGCAGTCCGCCGGTCAGTGGATCAATACCACCTCTCAGCGCCGGATTGGCGGGATACGACAATGGTGAGCCGGCCGCACCGAAGGCGTAAAGAATCTGGCCGGTCCCGTCCGGATCAGTTGGAGTACCGCAACACAGGCCCACGCCTGCGGCTGAGAACGGCGTATTGAAGCGTGCATTGTTGAATAGGTTGGTAAACAGCCGATCATAGAAGATGCCAAACCCACCGCGAATAACCAGTTTATCCTCGCCCAACAAATTCTTGAGCATCCCGTCGTCGAATCGGGGACTCCAGGCAAAACCAAGGCGCGGTGCGAAGTTATTCAAATCGCTATCGTAAAGCTTGTCGACCGGCACGACTCGACCATCAATCACTCCGTTCGGACCAAGTTCGTAGTTCGTCAGACGCCCCTTAGTTTCCGTGAGCGGTGATTGATACTCCCAACGCATTCCCAGGTTGAGTGTCAGGTTCGGTTTGAACTTCCAGTCATCCTGCACAAAGAGACCATAGGAACTGGTGCGAAAATAACGCTGGGTGTCCGGAGGTGCGCCGGTTAACGGATCAATGTCCTGCGTGTTTTCAAAGAAGGGCGCATCGTTCGCCAGCGAAAGGATGTTGTCGAAAGAGAACTCCGGCCGAGAGCGTATGCGCCGGTTACTGTTGTCCTGCTCGAAACGGACTTCGCCGCCGAACTTGAATGCCTGATTGCCACGTACCCAAGTCGCTGTATCGCGGCCTTCGAACGTATTCTGAGTCAGGATTTTCGGGAGTGCTGAATCAATACCATAGTTCAACCCACCACCGCCGGGAACTCCCAGGCCTGGCCCACCAGTGAAGTTGAAGCCGTTGGTATTGAGAGCCGGGATAACCAGATTTGCTTCCCCCAGGCTCTTTACCTCGTCATCAAAAAAGCGCGTGAAGTTTAAGCGGGCCTCGTTAACCAGCGTCGGCGAGATCGTGCGTATCCATGTCGCGGTCGCCGCCGTGTTGATGGGCTCAAACAATATGTCCTGGAACGGACGGCCAGACCTGGAGGCGGAAAAATCGCTGAGCCTCGTGAGGTAACCGCTGACTGCGAACTGATCGTCGCCCCGGTTGTAGTCAAGGCGCGCGTTGTACTGGTTGCCTTTCGTGCTCGTCGGAAACGCAACGCGCGCGAAGGTCACGTCGGGTATTCCATCAAGTGTTTGTGTCGCACCGATTTTCTGACCCAGAGGGCGATTGATCGATCCAATATCGAAACTCAAGCCTGCCTGCCCGTTTATGGCCGTGCCATTGGGAAGCGAACCTGGGGTCAAACCCTGAGTGACTATTCGCGGCGCGATGCCGGGGGTGTTATAGAGGACGGCCGCCAGACCATTCGGACGAACCTGTCTTACGTAATTGCGGAACTCAGGCGTTTCGACGAACAGATCCTGATAGGTGGTGCTGCTGCGGCGGAGACCTTCATAGGAGAAGAAGAAAAACAACTTGTTCTTTACGATGGGACCGCCGAGGCTCCCGGCAAACTTCCTTTCCCAAATGTCCACCTTCTCTGGACAACGACTGGCGGTGAATGCCTGGCCCTGGCAGATTAAATTGCTTGAAGGAATCGTGGTGGGCCCACGGTATTTGTTAAATGAATTTAGTTTCGGCGAGCCGTAATTGAAAACTGCGCTGCCGTGAAAATCGTTCCCTCCGTTTTGCGATACCACCTTTACCTGGGCGCCGGTATTTCGTCCGTCCTCGGCGCTGTAGCTGCTCGTCACAACTGAAACTTCCTTCACTGATTCCTGATTCGGTGTGACCACCGCTGCGCCGCCCAGGCCAAGACTGTTGACGCTTACGCCATCAACCATATAGTTGTTGCTCGATACGCGCTGGCCATTGGCGCTTACCTGTACCTGGTTTTCAGTCTGAAAGACGCCGGTGTTGGAGCCGCCGCCTAGTTCCTCCGTGCCCGGGATAAACGTTGCCTTGTTTCCGGGTCCGCCCCGCGCCGTGTCGCCAAAGACGCCGGGCGCGATGCGGATAAGCGAATAGGGATCACGACCGACCTGGGGTAGACGCTGAATCTCTTCCGTGGTGATGGCGCCGCGCACATTCGCATTTTCAGTTTCAAGTTGCGAGGACGATTCATCACTGACCGTAACGGTCGCGCTTACATCACCGGTTTCGAGAAGGATATCGACGCCCTGAACATTCTCAGCGCCAATCGTAACGCTTTCCAGTACGGACTTCTTGTAGCCCGGCTTCTCAGTCGTAAGCGTGTATTTGCCTGGAGGCAGGCCGGAAATTCGGTAAAAGCCTTCGTCGGTGGTGGTGGTCTCCTGCGTTTTTCCTGTTTCGGTATTTGTCAGGATCACCTTGGCCTCGGGTACCAGCCCTCCGGACGAGTCCTTTACTGTTCCCTGAACCCCCGCCTTGAATTGGGCGAGAGCGGTTCCTGTGGCGAGTAAAAGAAAAAGCCCGCATACCATGACGCGGATAAAACTCAACATGGTTCGATTCATTGGTGGAAGGCCCTCCTCAGGCCGGCTGGATCACAGTTCTTACCCGATGCCTTGTAGCGAAACTTGGGGGAAATTTCGCGGAAAGAGTCACTTTTCAAGCGAGCCCCGGCTCAATTCTTCCGGGGGAAGCGAATTAGCAGACTGTGGGTACACTGAGTCGGGGGAAGTGTCTGTGCGTTGTCGCGCATTATAGAGCAGATTAAGAAAAGTTAATACAGATTCGTGTGGGGGGTAGTGCTCCGTTAGTGAGTGGCTGAGATCGGAGTGGCGCCAAGTCGCAGATGTCGCGACCGTTAAGCTCCGCAGGAGCCGGATGTTTATAGCAACGACCGAGTACTAACGACTGTAGCTCCGTGGAGCGAAATGTGAGTCGGCCGATAATGTTTCGCTCCTACGGAGCTTGCGGGATTTATTTTTGGCCCCTTTGTCTATAAACATTTCGTCCCTACGGGACTAAGAACGCTTTCAGCAAGCAGTTTGTTGACACGGACAAGAGCAACACACTAACGGAGCAGTATCGCGTGGGGGGCAAGCCTTGCAGCAGACGTTCACTCAAGCTCTTCACAGGGACCGCGGGCGTCCCGCCCGCCCGACTCTCACCAACACCACATCGCCGGACCCAGAGTGTGACAAGCTGCGGGCGGGATGCCCGCGCTACCAGCGAAGAGCTTGAGTCTGTCGGGCATCTTGGTAACGCGCTGCCACGATGTCGGGAGTGTCCAGGTTCTTACCCGCGCGCAGGTTCACTACCAGACGTATGAACTGGGCCATGGACCAAGCAAGCGGCGTCGCCGATCCGGCGCCTTCGCCAAACCGCAAGTCACGACTCGAACTCAATGGCTGGTCCCAAACCTGTTCCGGCAACATCATCGCTTCATTCGCGAAACCCAGCATCGTGTCGAGCCGGCCGCGCGCCTTCCCCAACTCGCCGCGCGCCAGCTCGTACTGCCCGCGCTCTCCCGTCAGCAACACCCACAAGTGTCCTTTGCCGGTATATTTTCCATCCCAGTTCCATGGCCGCCCGTCTGCCATTTCACCGTAGCCGTCGCGCACATAGCGATACCAGCCTGCACCGTGCGGCGTTTCGACGCGAATCAGTTGGTCAACAATTTTGAGTGACTTCTCAATGAGAGGATCGCGCGGCGATCTGATTCCCAATCGCACCAGTTCCAGAAAACTGGGATCGACTATGTCTCGTTCGTCAGCGATCCCGGCATTGTTATTTAACTCGATACGCGCCCCGGCCTTGGGGTTCCCCCTCTGCGTCAAACGCAGATAGTAATTTCCGTCGCCGTATTTGCCAGTGGTCGTGGCGGTCCAACTTTCAATCTTCTGCTCCCAATTGTCGGCGGTAGCGAGGTACGTTCGCGCCGAACTTCCCTCGCCATTGCGCCGCGCGATCTCTGCGGCGCAAACGAGCGCGGCGATTTCCGCGGCAATCGTCGCGGGGGAATACCCGCCTTTCTCTTCCCAACGCTCCTGTTGAGTAGTTGGTCCAGTCCTGACAATGTAGTCCGCCGTGGGTTTGATGTGTTTGAAATACGTCTTGCGATCAGTTTGTCCAAGTTGATAAGCAAGAATCAAGGGGTAGGAGACTTCATCCATTTGGATCGCATCGCCTAGTGGCTTGCCGTTTATCCAGGAGATTTGCGGAAAGCTGCCGTCCGCTTTTTGCTGAACAGTGAAGATGTAATTCAAAGCGCGTCGGGCCGCAGCCCTGTCACCCAACGCCATGTAAGCGGTGGCAACCTGGTAAAGGTCCCGCGCCCAAACCAGATGGTAGCCGCCGACGTAAGGTCCATTCGCCGCACTTCCAGTAATCCAGGGCGCAGAAAGCGACGCGATGTTTGCGCCCCGAAAAGTTTTGTCTTCGTGAGCTTTCAAAACCAACGCAGCCATGTTGAATTGCGGCTGGTATTTCGCTCCGACTCCCGGCAACCTGCGAACCACACGACGCCAACCCTCTTCGTATTCCTTCAGACAAACTTGAAAACCCTTCGTCAAAGAATTACGGGCGGCGCTCACCGCGTCTGGCGCGCTTTTGCCAAAACCGAGGGCAAGCGTGAATCGCTCCGCGTGTCTGATCTTCGCCAATTGCGCGACATTGCCGTCGTTCGCCCGTGGATAAGCCGCAACGAGGCGACCTGCTTGTTTTAGTTGCTCCAACCCATCGCTGGTTTGATGGAAGCCGTTGTTGATCTCACTAAACCCTCCTGACACGAGGACTGCAGAGTACTTGTCAGCTTCGTTGGCCAACAGGGAACCATCCTCGGTCCACGCAGTGTCATGCATGCCGCTGTTATTCAGTGACGAATCGAAATAGACGTACAGCACCAAACCTTTGTCTTTCGTTTCAAACCGCACATCGATCAGAACGGTGTTCCGTTGGGGATCGGTTGTGTAAGTCTTTACGATTTTCCAGGCGCCATTCGTAGCCATGTTAATTTGCCGGAACGACAGCGAGTAATTGTTTAGGACTTGGACTGAGTGGGTTGCGTCTTCCCGCTCTGTTTCGACTTTTCGGGTCGCCGGATTGACTACGACAAACTCCAGCAGATGTACATTCGCCATATCAGCGGTGGGAAAAAACACTTCGGTGAGCGCGCCGCCTTGCAGCGTAAACCAAACTTTCGATTCCAACGTGTTCGAGGTACCAACGGCTTGCTTACCCGCGCTGGCCCACTGCGCATCCGCACCCGGCGCGCCCGGCGCCAGGCGGATTTCAGACTGGGCTACCGCTTTGCCGCCGGCCAGCAAAGTGACAACGAGCAACACGCCTCTGCCGAATTGAAAGCCTCTCATGATTTTTCTCAGGTGCTGGCAGACGCTAGCACGGCGCCGACTGACAGTCCAAACATCCCTCTAACTGCAGTGTGTATTTCCCTGAAGGACTCTGGTAAGCTGGGCGCCTCTAACGGACAAGTAACAATTTACGGAGCTCTGCAAGCAATCTCGCAATGCATTTCCACGCGAGCGTATCTCAGGTTTTGTTGGTAATGATTTAGTTAACAGGAAAAGGAAGGCACTCAATGTACAGGAAAATTCTAACGCTGATTCCGGTTCTGCTGGCTTTGATAATCGCCGGTTGCGTGTCCGGCAACCAACCAACAACTACGGACGGTACGCGAAAAAAGAAGGGGCCGAACGATCCCATCAGTATTGGATTTTCGATGGACACTTTGAAGGAGGAACGCTGGCAGCGCGACAAGGACCTGGTTGAAAAGCACGCCAAAGAGCTTGGAGTTCAAGTAAATGTCCAGGTCGCAAACGGAGATGACAACCTGCAGATTAAGCAGGCCGAAAACCTTCTGACGCAGGGCGTGGATGTCTTGATCGTCGCGCCGCACAACGGCGAAGTTGCCGCCTCGATCGTTGAGGCTGCGCACCGGCAGGGTGTTCCGGTGATCGCTTACGATCGCTTAATCAAGAACTCCGACGTCGATTTATACATTTCACACCAGGTGGTAAAAATGGGTGAGATGCAGGCGAAGTATCTGCTCGATCATGTAAACAAAAAGCCGGCGAACTTTGTCGTGGTGGGCGGCTCGCCCACCGACAACAACGCGATCCTGTTACATGAAGGCCAGATGAACGTGCTGAACCCGGCGGTCGCCAGAGGCGACGTCAAAATTGTCACCGATCAGTATGCGAAAGAGTGGCAAGCCAGCGCGGCCCTGAACATCGTGGAAAACGCTTTGACGCAGGCGAACAATCAGGTGGATGCGGTGGTGTGTTCGAATGATGGCACGGCGCGCGGCGCAGTGCAGGCGCTGGAGGGCCAGAATCTTGCCGGCAAGGTGCTGGTTTCGGGACAGGACGCCGATCTCGCATCGCTCAAATTGATCGTCGAGGGCAAGCAAACGATGACGATCTATAAATCGATTCAGCCACTAGCTTATGGTGCGGTTGATGCGGCCGTAAAGCTCGCCCGCGGCGAAGCAGTAACTACTACCGAGACGATCGACAACGGCCGGAAAAAAGTCCCGGCGATGCTGCTGGAGCCAGTGGCCGTCGATCGGAACAATCTGCTGAGCACGATAGTGAAAGACGGCTATCACACGCTTGCGGAGATTTGCGCCGGCTTGCCTCCGGAGAAATGCCCGAAGGAATAGTGAGCAGAGGGCAGTTCGCGGTGGGCAGGCGGCTGGGGGACATTTTCCATAGGTCATTTTTCATTTGCCATTGGTGATCTCCGGAGTGCGCCGGTCGAGCGCCGCCGGCGACGGTGCTTTTATCGCGCGGAGCGGGGCAGTAGCCCGACCGTAAGGGAGGGCTCCGGTTGAGTGGCTGCGAGCGGGAGCCCTCCCTCACGGTCGGGCTACTGCCCCATTGCCGGTAATCGAAACAACAGCATATGCCCGAGACCATCCCATTCCTGGAAATGAAAAACATCACGAAGACCTTTCCGGGTGTTCGGGCGCTTGATGGGGTTTCCTTCGATTTGAAACCCGGCGAGATTCACGCTCTGGTGGGCGAGAACGGCGCCGGCAAATCGACGCTGATGAAGATCCTCGGCGGCGTCTATCCGCACCCGGATTATGGCGGCCAGGTGCTACTGGAGAATCAAGTGCAGCGTTTCGGTGGCGTGCGCGACGCGGCCCGGGCCCGGATAGCAGTAATCTATCAGGAGCTCTCCCTCGTAAGGGAAATGAGCGTCGGGGAAAACATTTTCCTCGGGCGCGAACCGCGCCGGCTCGGGGTAATTCGCTGGGAAGAGCTTTACGGCCGCGCGCGCGAACTCCTAAACGATCTGCACCTATCCATCGATCCGGCAGTTCCCGTTCGCAGTCTCGGCATCGGCCAACAGCAGTTAGTGGAAATCGCTAAGGCGCTTTCGCAGGACGCACGAATTCTTGTGCTTGATGAACCAACCGCAGCCCTTACCGATAGTGAAGTGGAAACCCTGTTCGGCATTCTCAACAAGCTGCGGGCGCGCGGCGTCAGCATGATCTACATCTCGCATAAACTGAATGAAGTCTTTCGCATCAGCGATCGGATCACAGTTTTGCGTGACGGAAAAACAGTTGGCACAAATTCCACGGGAGAGTGGACTGAATCGCAAGTGATCGCGCGCATGGTGGGGCGCGAGGTGGGCGACATTTTTCCCCCAGCCGATCACGCGCAAGGGGATGTCATATTTGAAGTACAAAACGTTTCGGTGGATCATCCGCAGATTGCCGGCAAGAAGCTCGTGGATAACGTCAGTTTCTCCGTCCGCAAGGGAGAGGTGCTGGGGATTGCCGGGCTGATGGGCGCCGGGCGCAGCGATCTGCTGATGGCTATATTTGGAGCGCATCCCGGCCGCTTTCGCGGAGTGATTAAACTTGCAGGCCGGCCCGTGCAGATCAACAGTCCCGGCGAAGCGATCAAACATGGGATCGGTTTCGTGACCGAAGACCGCAAACGCTTTGGACTGGTGTTGGATCAAACGATTCTGAACAACATGACGCTGGCCGGCCTGCGACAGATCTCGGGCCGCTTTGTGACCAGCGTGGATGCTGAATCGGCGGCAGGCGAACGGGCCATGCGGGACCTTCGTGTCAAAGCCAGTTCGGTGTTAACGATTGCGGGGACGTTGTCAGGAGGGAACCAGCAGAAAGTCGTGCTGGCTAAATGGCTGTTGACCAATCCCCGCGTTCTGTTTCTGGATGAACCAACGCGGGGGATTGATGTGGGAGCGAAGCAGGAGATTTACGCTCACATTAACGCCCTCGCCAAAACGGGACTCGCGATTGTGCTTGTTTCTTCGGAACTGCCTGAAGTTCTGGGTCTTTCCGATCGGATTGTAGTTCTGCATGAAGGACGTTTGACCGGCGAGTTTACCCGGGCCACGGCCACCCCGGAAGCAGTCATGGCCTGCGCGACAGGTCAGGCCAAACGTGCTGCTTAGAAGCGAAGATAGTTGGCGCGAAGCGTGAGCCCACGCCGCGGGCGGAGAAAACCGTAGCCCACAGCGCAAGCTGTGGGTTGTGAGCGCATTCGCATCGCTGAGCCCGCGAAGCGGGGGGCATAATTAATTCAGGGGAGCGCTCGTCCGAAGAAAAGTAATGAACTCTTGCTTCAGCGAGACACGACTTATGTCGCCCCTCCGGGGCTCACTGCAGTTGTTGAATTGCTTACCCACAGCTTGCGCTGTGGGCTATGGTTATCGCCGCCCGCTGCGCGGGCTAAGCGGCGAAAAATGGCTACGGATATTCCGCCCGCCGCGCGGGCTCAAGGGTCCATGCAAACGGGGACTATAACCTCAGACTTTTTGCGTCGCTTCGAAAAGTGAGATCGCATGACTAACTCTCTAAATGAGCCCGCCAGTGATCGGCCGCCGGCTACGTCAGATTTCGGCGCCCCTACGGAAACTGTGGAGCTTACTCCGCAGACAACCATCGGAAGGTTCAAGATCTCGACCGACGTGCTGCGGGCTTATACGATGGTCTTCGCTCTGATTGCGATCTGGATTTACTTCCACTACTCCACCAACCAAATCTTTCTCGATCCGCGAAACTTTTCCAATCTCATGCGCCAGACGGCGGTGACCGGCGTCCTCGCGGTGGGAATGTTGATGGTCATCATTACCGGACAAATCGATCTCTCGGTCGGTTCTGTCGTCGGTCTCGCGGGCGGTATCGCCGCCATCGCACAGGGATGGCTCGGGTGGGGATTGGTGCCATCGCTGGCAGCGGGCATTGCGGTCGGCATCGCGATCGGCGCCACTCAGGGCGCCCTCACCGCATACGTCAACATCCCTGCATTCATCGTCACCCTCGGAGGATTGTTGGCCTGGCGCGGCGTCATCCTTGGTCTAAGCCGGGGCGAAACGATTCCCATAAGGTTGCAGCAGTTTAAGTCCCTCGGCCAAGACTACGTCGGACCGTTGGTGGGATGGATAGTGGCCGCGATTGCGGTGGCGGCGATCGTTTGGTTTGCGCTCGCTCGCAGTCGCACGCGTCACCGGCACGGTTTAGCCGAACCGGGCATTGGCCTCAAGCTGTTGCGAATAGTGTTGCCTGCACTCGTGGTCGTAGGTTTCATTTACATGATGAACTCCTACGAAATTGCGCCCGGACGTTTTGCCGGCATTCCTATTCCGGTAATCATCTTTTTGGCAATTGCGCTCGCGGGCGCGTTTCTAACTCAGAACACAACGTTCGGTCGCTACCTTTATGCGATCGGCGGCAATCCCGATGCAGCTCGTCTCTCGGGAATAAATATCCGCCGGCATCTGCTGGCCGTTTTCTGCATCATGGGCGCGTTGTCGGGAGTGGCTGCAATTATTTACACGGCTCGGGTCGGCAGCGCATCACCGGATGCCGGGCAACTACTGGAACTCGACGCGATTGCTGCTTGTGTGATCGGTGGAACCAGTCTGATGGGTGGGCGCGGCACGGTTTTCGGCGCGATCCTCGGAGCGCTAATCATGGCCAGTCTGGATAACGGCATGTCGCTGAAGAATGTCGAGCCATACATGCAGAACATAATCAAAGGAGCGATCCTGGTCGCTGCGGTGGGTTTGGATATGGCCGGGCGGCGGAAGGGTTAGGCAGTCGCTGTTGAATCGATTGTAGGGGCGTCCCTCCGTGGGCGCCCCATTTTGTATCCATTCCGGAACTCTCGCGCCTTTGCCTGGGCCGAGGCGGCGTGGTACGAAGGCACGACGCAATAAGATCGCTGCGCTTCCATGAAAATTATGGCTTGCGACGGAAATGCTGGGGTTTTTCACGAGTCGGCGCGAAGGGTTTGCGGTGCGCGCCGGTTTTGCCATTAACGGGGCGAGGTTTTAAAGGTTAGTTTGTGTGCGTGAAAACCCAGAAGACTGATGACTAGTCTAATTATCCACGGCCATTTCTATCAGCCTCCGCGCGAGAACCCGTGGACCGGCCGCATCGATGCAGAACTAAGCGCCGCGCCTTTTCATGATTGGAACGAACGAATCCACGCTGAATGTTATGGGCCCAACAGTGCAGTTCGTATTGACGATGCGACAGGTGGGGCGGATCGCGTGGTTAACAATTACGAAAAGATCAGTTTCGACTTTGGGCCTACTTTGCTTTCGTGGCTTGAGCGCGAACATCCGGAGACGTATGCGCGGATCCTCATTGCGGATGAACAGAGTGCGCAGAATTATGCGGGCCACGGCAACGCAATTGCGCAGGCTTATAACCATGCCATCCTGCCGCTCTGCAATGAGCGCGACCGCCGCACCCAAGTGCGTTGGGGGTTGACCGATTTTCGTTATCGCTTCGGTCGGGAAGCCGAATCGATGTGGCTGCCGGAGACCGCATGCAACGACGATGTCCTCGGCGTGTTGATTGATGAGGGACTGCGGTTTGTAATCCTCGCCCCAAACCAGGCACAACGCGTTCGCCGTAGGACAGGCATTCCTGCCTATCCAAGTCCCGGTGACGTAATAGCGCCAGAGCGATGGCAAAACGTCGGCGATACGATCGACACCAACATTGCTTACAACTATTTTCATCGTGACGGTTCCGGTCGATCGCTCGCCGTCTTTTTCTATGATCAGGAACTCGCGCGCGCGATTGCTTTTGAAAAGGCGTTAAGTTCCAGCGCGGCACTCGTGCAAACTTTTGTGCGGCGATCGGGCGGTGCAGGCTCGCTCGTGAATGTGGCAACCGACGGTGAGAGCTATGGGCACCATCACAAGTTCGGTGATCTTTGTTTGGCCCATGCTTTGGAAATCGAAGCGCCGGCCCAGGGCCTTGCCGCGACAAACTACGGCGCGTATCTGGACCAACATCCCGCGTCGATGGAAGTTGAAATCAGCCATGGCAGCGCCGGCGAGGGAAGTTCATGGAGTTGTTTTCATGGCGTAAGCCGCTGGATTCGCGACTGCGGCTGTCACACTGGCGGTGGACCCGATTGGAACCAGGCTTGGCGGCGACCGCTGAGAGAAGCGCTTGATTACCTGCGTGATACCGCAGCTAATTGGTTCGAAGCAACTCGCAGCGACTTGTTTGTCGATCCTTGGCAGGCCAGGGATGAAGCGATCGTTCTCGTTTTGAATCCAAGGAAGTCGCGCGAACAATTCTTGCAGCAACATGCTCCGCGAGCGTTGCGCGCGGAAGATGAGCAGAGGGCCTTGCTTTACCTTGAGATGCAACGCCAGCTCCTGCTGATGTACACAAGTTGCGGCTGGTTCTTTAACGACATCTCGGGACTGGAGCCGATTCAGATTCTGAAGTATGCCTGCCGCGCGATCGACATTATGGACCAGCTCGCCCTACCGTCACCGCGCCGCCAGTTTCTTAATATCCTGTCGGAGGCAAAGAGTAACCTGCCCGAGATGGGTAACGGCGCTGATATTTATGAGCGGTACGTGGAAACGACGAATCCGTCATCGCAGGTTGCAAATGTGAGTTTGCGGGCGAGTTAAATCAGGGCGGGAGAGCATCGCATGTTATTAGCACCTGGCTTAGCCAGGTGATCATGAAGCCATTGGGCCCAAAACCGTTTTCAACGGTTTAGGAACGAAACCGTTGAAACGGTTGCCGGCAAATGGGGTCGACTGATCACCGCACTGAAGTGCGGTGCTAATGAGATTAGCTAGTGCCGGAGCCGACGCATTAGCATGACGAAAAAACCTACAAGCAAAACGAAAGCCGCCAAGGCTGAAACGGCGCGCAGAAAACCACGAGCATCCCGCACCGGCGTGCGTCCTAAGCGCGCCGAAACAGAGCTGCCCACACCCGAATCCTTTTTGCCAACCCTCGGCGAGTTGGATCTTTATCTCTTCGGCGCCGGAAAGCACGAACGCATTTACGACAAACTTGGCGCCCACCCCATGATTCATGAAGGCGTAAAGGGCGTGGCCTTCGCCGTTTGGGCGCCCAGCGCCTTGCGAGTCGGCGTCGTCGGAAATTTCAATTCGTGGAACGGGGCTGCGCATCGCATGCGCCGGCTGGCCACGTCAGGTGTTTGGGAGTTGTTTATTCCGGGGCTGGCCGCCGGCGAACTTTACAAGTACGAAATCAAATCTCCAGGATTGCAGGCCTTTCACAAGGCTGACCCCTACGCGTTCTACGCGGAAGAGCCGCCTGCTACTTCTTCCATTGTCTATGAATCGAAGTATCAATTTCGCGATCAGGCGTGGATGGCTAAGCGCGCCAAACAGGAACACTTTCGCAGCCCGCTCTCGATCTACGAAGTCCACTTTGGATCCTGGCGCCAGCTAATCGAGCAGGAGAATCGTGCGTTCAGTTATCGTGAAATGGCGCCGGCGCTGGCGAATTATGTGAAGCAGATGGGGTTCACACATGTCGAGTTCATGCCGCTGAAAGAACATCCGTACGGGCCGTCATGGGGTTACCAGGTGAGCGCTTACTACGCCCCGTCATCTCGCTATGGAACACCGGATGATTTTCGTTACCTGGTTGATTATCTGCACCAGCGCGGCGTTGGCGTGATCATGGATTGGGTGCCGGCGCATTTCCCCAAAGACGCTTTCGCATTGGGCCGCTTTGACGGCTCGGCTTTATACGAACATCTCGACCCGCGTCTCGGCGAACATCCTGATTGGGGCACATATATTTTCAACTACGGCCGCAACGAGGTGCGCAACTTTCTCCTCGGGAATGCGCTCTTCTGGCTTGATGAATTTCATCTGGATGGTTTGCGCGTGGATGCAGTGGCGTCGATGCTTTACCTCGACTACAGCCGCAAAGAAGGTGAGTGGGTGCCGAATCGATTTGGCGGCCGGGAAAACCTCGAAGCCATTTCTTTTCTGAAAGAGTTGAACGAAGTCTCTCATCGGGTGCATCCCGGCGCGATGATGATCGCGGAGGAATCCACCGCGTGGCCCGGCGTTAGTCATCCGACCTTCGCGGGCGGGCTGGGCTTTGACTTCAAGTGGAATATGGGTTGGATGCACGACACGCTGAAGTACTTTCAAACTGACACTCTCTTTCGCGCCGGCAACCACAACTCGCTCACGTTTGGTTTGATCTATGCCTGGAGCGAAAACTTCATCCTGCCCTTTTCACACGACGAAGTGGTTCACGGCAAAGGCGCCCTGCTGAACAAAATGCCTGGCAGCGAGGAGCAGAAGTTCGCAAATTTGCGCGCCCTATACGGTTACATGTGGGCGCATCCGGGAAAGAAACTATTGTTCATGGGCGGTGAGTTTGGGCAATGGCGCGAGTGGGACGAGAAGGTGAGTCTGGATTGGCACCTGCTGGAAACTACGAATCATAAAGGTGTGCAACAACTCCTGCGCGACATCAATCAACTCTACCGGAAACACGCGGCGCTCTGGGAAGCTGACGGGGAGGGCGCCGGCTTTGAATGGATAGAAGTCGGGAATGCGGCGCAGAACGTGATTGCGTTTCGCCGCATTGCGCCCACCACCGGAAAGGAAATTGTTTGCGTCTGCAACTTCTCCCCCGTCGTTCAGGAGAAGTATCGCATCGGTTTGCCGCGGTCCGGAAAGTACACGCAGTTGTTGAATACTGATGCTGAACTCTACGGCGGCGGCGGCAACGGCATGGCGAAGAGCATCACTGCCGAGGCTATACCTTCGCACGGTCAGAATTTTTCTGCCGGGATTACGTTGCCGCGATTAGCCACGATGTGGTTTGCAGCGCCCGCGAAATCGCGAGCGAAGACCAAATGAATCACAAGCTCAAGTGACGCTCAGGCTCAAATGACGCACAACCTTAAATGGCGGACATATCAAGCTCGCGTAGCGGGCGGGGATATCCGTAGCCCACAGCGCAAGCTGTGGGTTGAAAGCCCTTTTGCCACGAAAGCCCGTCGAAGCGGGCGGCATGAAAGCAAGTAGCGGCGAGACATTAATGCAGGAGCTATCCATCGCTAAAATCTACCCTCTTTAAGATCGCGCCGAGGCCTTAACAAAATTCTGGCAACACCTTCACTTGTCCCTCTTGTTGCTCGCCCTTGCCAGGAATCAGAATCCTAGACAGATTAGGATCATAGCAAGGTTGTGCCGAAAGTAGACCAGTGAGCCTTTTGCCAGAGATTTTTTAAGGAGTCGACGCCTCCCCATTGGCTCTTCGTATTACCGTAGGATCTGCACTTCCCTTATTCTGCGCCCAACACCAGATTGGACAGTGATTATCTATCGTCTTAGAATGACCGGGTCTTATTGCTTGCGGATTGCTCGGCCATTGGATACCTGCTGCGCTCGCTTGTTATCCGTTAGCAACATTTCTCATTAATCTCGATTTACAGTTCAGCGGAGGTCCCTCTGAAAGAAGAACATTCAGACAACGTGCCCCTTTACTTTGCGTTTCCGGACGGCGTTTATAACTACGTTTGCGCGGAATGTACGGCGCTGTGTTGCAAAGGCCACGGGTTTGGCGGGAGTTTAGAGCAGCAGTTGCGACCGTTGTATGTGCTCTATCCTCAAATCGAGAGCCTGGTCGTCTCGCGTGCTGGAGATTTTGTGACGCTGGCCACGACCGCGGATGGCTGCGTGCTGCTCGATGCCGACAATCGTTGTCGCATTGAAAAAGAGCATCACAAGTCGATGAAACCAACGGTCTGCAATACTTTTCCGTTCAACGTCTTTCGGCGCATCGGAAAGACGGTAACGATCAGTCCGCACTTTCTTTGTCCCCTTCGTCTGGTTGTTCCGGCACAACCAGGCGACGTTGAAGGTTCTCATGAAAAGTTGGAAGCCGATCTGCGCGACGTCCTAACGCCCGAATTCGTCAAGACCAAGGCGGGGCCGCTGGCTCTTAATGACGAACTGGGCGCGTTAGCGACGATCGAGCGCGAAAAAAACTTTCGCGATCTTTGCTCTCGTTCCCTGCGGCGCCAAAACTTTCGCGATACTCTAAGAGAAGCCTCTGCTGATATCGCCGCGTTTGATCTTTTTGCTGCACGCGCCGCTCGCCTGATGCGCATCGACGTGCCGCCGCGCTCGAAGCCTTATGATGAGCTGGACGATCTTTTGCTTGCTATCGCTCCGGTCCATCGCCTGGCGTTACTGATCATGTCGAGCGAAGGTATTCTGCGCGCATTGGCCATCGCCGAGCTGGTGGTGCGCCGGGCCTGGTCGCTAGCCACCTTGCCACTGAACTTGCAGGGAGCAATGAACCTGATCGCCAGCTTCGCGGCGACTGAGCGGCTGCTGGGTCAGAGTGATGAGACGTTGCAGCGAGGGATTAAGACCAGCAAGAAAGATCTCACGTTCCAGGATCCGGAAATGACTTTTGCGGCATTCATTTTTCTGCGAGATGTGACGGCCGGAAGAGGAGTGATGCAAACGTTGGAGGAGGCTATCCCGGCAGAGATGCCGGCTTCCGATCGTTCGGCATTGTTTCAGAAGTTGGGAGGCCTGCTTGACACCGGTCCATCCAAGAATCGAGGCAGGAAGGGAATTCCATCCTCCTGAGGTATTAAATCGGAGTCCCAAGGTCGCCCGCGGAGTCTTAAGCCTTTTTTCCGTTCGAATGTGCCAGGTGCCGCTTGAGATAAATGCCTGTGTGAGAGTTTGAAATCTTCATAATCTTCTCAGGTGTTCCCACCCCGACTAAGTAGCCGCCACCGTCGCCACCTTCCGGCCCCAGATCGATTACGTGATCTGCGGTTTTCACCACATCCAGATTGTGTTCGATGACCAGCAGCGAGCCGCCCGCCTCTACGAGGGCGCGAAATGCCGCCAGCAGTTTGTTGATGTCGTCAAAGTGCAGGCCGGTCGTTGGTTCGTCAAAGATGTAAAGCGTGCGCGCTCCCGTGCGTTTCGATAAGTGCGCCGCCAGCTTCACGCGCTGGGCTTCGCCTCCGGAAAGGGTGGTGGCCGATTGTCCCAGGCGCAAATAGCCGAGACCGACCTCGTCCAATAAGCGCAACCGGTTGGTGATGCGGGCTACGTCGCGAAAGAAAGTGATCGCCTCACGGACAGTCATGCTGAGCACGTCGTTAATACTCTTGCCGCGATAACGCACATCGAGAATTTGTTGCTTGAAACGCGTGCCCTTGCACTCTTCGCACACCAGCTCCACATCCGCGAGGAACTGCATTTCCACCGTTACTGTGCCGTCGCCCTGACAAACCTCGCAACGTCCGCCCGGAACGTTGAAGGAAAAATGCGATGGGTCGAACCCGCGCGTTTGGGCCTCACGGGTAGAGGAAAACGCTTCCCGAATCGCGTCATACACCTTGATGTATGTCACCGGATTCGAGCGCGGCGTGCGGCCAATCGGCGACTGGTCGACGAGGATAACGTCGTCCAGAAATTGTCCGCCCTCAAGCTTGCGAAAAGCACCAACGTGTCCTTGCCAATCGCCGCGCTGCTTCTTCAATCCCGCGTAGATGCAGTCATGAATCAAGGTTGACTTGCCGGAACCGCTGACGCCGGTGACGCACACCAGCATCTCCAGCGGAATGTCGACATCGATGGATTTCAGGTTGTGTTCACTTGCGCCGCGCAGCGACAGACGTTGTTTAGAGGGAACACGTCGCTGGCGGGGCTGCTTGATTTCGGCTTCACCTCGCAAATAGCGGGCGGTGAGAGATGGTTCGCTGATGAGTAGACCGCCAAAGTCTCCCTCGTAAATTAAACGGCCGCCCAACTCACCCGCAGCCGGACCGATATCAAGTATGTGGTCCGCTGCGCGCATCATGTCGGCGTCATGTTCAACGACCAGGACGGTGTTGCCGATGTCGCGGAGATTATGCAGCAGGCGAATCAGGCGATCGCTGTCGCGCGGATGCAGACCAATCGAGGGTTCATCGAGGACGTACAACGCTCCCACCAAAGAAGAACCCAGGTTGGTCGCCAGTTGAATCCGTTGGGCCTCTCCGCCCGATAAGGTCGAGCCCAGACGATCGAGCGTCAGGTAATCGAGGCCGACATCGAGCATGAAGCGCAAGCGGCGCCGAACTTCATGCAGAATGCGATCGGCGATCGTTGTCTGCTCGGGTGAAAGCTGGAGGGCGTCAAAGAAATCCGCCGCGTCCTTAATTGCGAGCGAGCAAATCTGTGGCAGCGTGCGGCCGCCGAGTTGAACATCGCGCGCTTCCTGTCGCAAGCGGCCGCCGGCGCAATCCGGGCACAGCGTGTAACCGCGATACTTTGAGAGAAACACGCGGATGTGCAATTTGTACTTCTTGGTTTCCAGCCATTCAAAGAATCCGTGCACGCCGCTCCACTTGCCTTTGCCTTCAATGATGGCCCGCTGCTGTGCGCGCGGGAGTTCATTGAAGGGAACGTCCATGGGAATTTTTTCCGCGCGACAGAAGTCCTTCAGCTCGTCGCGCGCCCACTCAAATTGAGGTTTGGTCCACGGCTCAACCGCTCCCTCTTTCAAGGTCAGGCTCGGGTTAGGAATGACCAGATCAAGGTCCAGCCCGATCGTGTTTCCAAATCCCTGGCAAACGGGGCAAGCGCCAAACGGACTGTTGAAGCTGAAGAGGCGTGGCTCCGGCCGCGCGTAAACGGTGCCGTCGTATTTGCACTCAAAAGATTCTGAGAAGCGCAACCGGCGCGCTGCTTCATCGGCCGTGATTACAATCGCCTGACCGTGGCCTTGCTGAAAACAGGTTTCGAGCGAGTCGACCAGGCGCTCGCGAATATCGGCGCGCGCCGTGAGTCGATCAATCAGCACATAGACGTCGGCAAAATCATCACGCGTGTAGTCGTCCGGTGAGCTGAGATCGATTTGCTGTCCCTGGTGATAAAGCCGTGTGAAGCCGCGCTGCATCAGGCTCATCACATGCGCCACGATCGTTTGACGATTCGTGGGCGGCGTTTCGGTCTTGGTTTTCTTTCCGCGCTTCCGGGGCGTGGCGTCGGGGGCGGATCCGTTTTGCGTCACAAAGAGTCCGGCGCCGGCCGGAAAGAGTAAATAAAAGCGCGTGCCTTCCGGTAACTCGGAGAGGATTTCGGCGGCGGCAGATTCCGGCGAGTCGCGCAACACCTCGCGGCCACAGACGCGACAGATCGTTGTACCGACGCGCGCATACAGTAAACGCAGATAGTCGTAAATCTCTGTTTGAGTCCCGACGGTTGAGCGCGGGTTACGCGTTGAGTTCTTCTGGCGAATCGCAATGGCCGGAGCGATGCCGCGCACTTCATCGACGTCCGGCTTGTCCATGCGCTCCAGAAACTGGCGCGCGTACGCCGACAGCGATTCCACATACCGGCGCTGGCCTTCTGCATAGATCGTGTCAAAAGCGAGCGAAGATTTCCCCGAACCGCTGACGCCGGTAACGACCGTCATCTGATTGATCGGAATAGAGAACGAGATATTCTTGAGGTTGTTTACGCGGGCCCCAACTACTTCGATCGCTTCTTCAGGCATAGATACCCTGCTCAGACACTCTCAGGCGAAAATTTCTTCCGGCAGCAAACCTCAAATAATACCCTGCTTTTCGATAGACGCGAAACGCGGAGAGAAGGGGCGGGATTTGTCCGCAGATTACGCGGATTTCACCGATTTCAAAAAGAAAGAGCGGAGAGATGGAAGGGAAAAGCACCACGCGTTGCATAACGCCTTCCCCCTGTCGTTTGTTTTTTGCCCCTCCCCGAAACGGGGAGGGGTTGGGGTGGGGTTTCGCGCGGACCAACCTCTACCCTCTCCCTCTCCGCTTGCGGAGAGGGAGAACGCTAATGCTGGTAACTTTCTGCAGCGAGCGGGACTTCACAAAAGAATCAGAAGCCTTCCTCCCAGCCACATTCGAGCGATGTTTCAGTTGTTCATCTACTCGTGCATTGTTTCGAAGCTTTCTGCCAAAAGCATAATCTGCGAATCTCTCCGGCGAATCTTCGGTTGACACACAACCGGGTCATGCTCAACAATGCGCCCATTATGAAGACAGCCCGATTCCTTTTGCGCGGGTTTCGTCGGCCTCGCGAGGTCGCGTCCATCGCGTTGGGCAAACTCGAGCGTCAGGTCCTGGAACAGATTTGGCGCAGCGAAGAAGTCTGTGTGCGGGATATCTTCGTCGCCTTTGAAGAGCGCGTGGCCTACACCACCTTGATGACGACGCTCGATAGACTTTATAAGAAACAAATCCTCAGCCGGCGCAAGGCAGGCCGCGCTTTCTACTATGCACCGCTTGTTTCGGCTGCCGAATTAGAACAGGGAATCCGCGAAGATGTCATCGATGGCCTGCTCGGCCGCGGCGCCGAAGGCGTTGAGCCGGTGCTGGCTTGCATCGTCGACGCGGTGAGCGAGCGGGATCGCGAACTCCTGGATGCCCTGGATCGCTTGATTAAGGAAAAGCGCCGCGAACTCGATCAGGGAAACTAAACCGCATGTACCTGTTGCTGGGATTGTCGATCCTGCTGGCTGCGTTGCTGAGCTTTAATAGCCTGGCGACTTTGATGGCTTCGCTCGTCTGGCGCGGGCTGGGGCGCTGGGCGCGCTATTGGCCGGCACGGACTCAGGCTACGACGCTCTTTCTGCTGCGAGTGGTTCCGGTTGCGGCCGGCGTGGCGTCTCTGCTGCTGCTGGTCCTTCCCGCATATGTTGCGCACGAACCGCGCTCCACCAATGAAATTATTGGCTACAAACTGGCCTTGCTCGCGCTCGTCTCCGCCGGCGGAATAAGTCTCGCATTGATTCGGGGCCTGGCTTCATGGAAAGCGACGTCGCGGTTAACGGCGGATTGGCTGTCGCAAGCGCGATTGATTTCGCTCCCCGGTGTGGGTATCCCGTGCTATCAAATCAAACATCCGTTTCCGGTGATCGCGATTGTGGGAACTCTGCGTCCGCGGCTGTTCATCGCGAGTCATGTATTTGAAAAGTTGGAACCGGGCGAAATGGTCGGCGCGATTCATCATGAAGTCGGCCACCTGGTAGCTCAGGACAATTTGAAGCGTGGCTTACTGCGGGTGTGCCGCAACGTGTTGCTGATCATTCCCTGCGGCCGGCGGTTGGACCAGGACTGGGCTGAAGTCTCAGAGTCAGCAGCAGATGAACATGCCGCCGGATGTGGCGGCCGGGTCGCCCTGGATCTGGCATCGGCCCTGGTCAAGATCGCGCGCATGATTCCCAGCGGCGCCTGTCCGGCAATGCCCGCCGGAGTTTTTCTGGTTGGCGACGAGCCGAGTGGGATTAGGGCGCGGGTCAATCGTCTGGTCCAACTTGCCGGTTCTGAAGGTCCATCCGGTAGCCGTCGCTTCTCGATCGGCAAGACCATGCTCTGGTTTTCGCTTGCCGTCGTCGGTCTGCTGCTCGTAGTATCGGCCACGCACACTCCTCTGCTGGCCACCGTCCACTCGCTGATCGAACACGCCGTCTACCTGCTTGACTAAAGTCCCCGCCATCTACGAGAGCTAGTAGTAGTTTCATCCAGCAGTTAATCTCAGGCTCACATAACCCCGGAAAATTCTGGACGCGCTATCGATACAAGTTCTGATCGCGAAGTAAGCGCCCCTGACCACGACTCAACGACCTGTGAACGATCTCTTAACCGTCAACGACATCACCAAGAGTTTCCGCCGCCGCCGCGTTTTGGAGAATGTAAGTTTCTCTGTGCGCGGCGGTGAAGTGTTGGGCCTGATTGGCCCCAATGGTTCGGGGAAGACGACGCTGCTGGAATGTCTGGCCGGCTTGCTGGCCGCAGACGCAGGGACAGTTCAGTTCCAACAGCGCCCGCTGGTGCGTGCGCGGCGTAAAGAGCAACTCTTTTATCTCCCCGATGCAATAGTTCCATGGGGCGAACAATCGGTGAAGTGGGCGCTACGGTTTTTTGCCAACCTTTACCAGCGCAGCAACACGCACATCGCAAGACTTTCAGCATCACTGCTCCTTGGGGAATTGATGCCGGCGCGGATCGCCTCGCTGTCAAAGGGCGAACGCAAACGAGTGTTGCTGGCATTGGCGCTGCTGACCTCGCAGCCATTACTTCTGCTGGACGAACCATTCGATGGGTTGGATTTGCGGCAGACTCGGGAAGTGATGTCCCTGCTCAGAAGCCATGCGGCAGAAGGCCGGACACTACTGTTGTCGATTCACCAGCTAATAGATGCCGGCAGAGTCTGCGATCGACTGATCCTGTTGAGTGACGGCAAAGTTGCCGGCACCGGCAGCATTGGGGAATTACGCGCGCAAGCGAACCTCACCGCGGGCGATGTCGAGGAGATTTTTCTTGCGCTTACATAATTTCCTCACAACGTTGGGCAAGGAATGGCGCGAGCTAATGGCCTCACGCGCATTCTGGCTTTTGTTGCTGATGATCGGTCCATTGGTGGGCCATGGTTTCATCACGGCGGTGAACTTGTACGCGGAAGCCAGCGGCGCCGGCGGTGGTTCCGCGGCACTAGCTCAGGGGCTGACACCGCTGGACGGCATCCTCGTGCCGATGCTGGGCGCTTACGATTTGGCGGCCGCCTTTCTGTTTCCGTTTGTCGCCATTCGCGCAATATCTTCGGAAAAACAGAGCGGCGCCCTCAAGTTGGCGCTACAGCTGCCCGGTAGCCTGACTGCGAAAACCAGCGCCAAGGGACTGGTCCTCCTGTTTGCATGGTTCATCGCGCTTTTGCCGGGATTCGCGGCCATGATCTTATGGAAGAGTTATGGCGGTCATCTGTATGGGCCGGAAACGGCGAACCTGATCGGTGGACATTTACTACGGGCAATGTTGAGCGGGGCCATCGCTGTGGCCGCCGCTGCAATTGCAGAGAGCGCGGCCAGCGCCGCAATCGTAACCCTCGGATTTACCGTCGGCACCTGGGCCATCGATTTCATTGCGGCCGGACGCGGCGGCTTGTTGCAGCAGCTGGCAAATTACACTCCCACTGCGGCGCTGCAGTTTTTCGAACAGGGAATGTTGCGGCTGAATACCGTCATCGTGATGGTGGTCATAGTAATCGCCGGCTTCGCCGTGGCGATAATTTGGTTGGATACAGGGCGGCGTTTGCGCGTGCGACTCTTTGCGACGCTCGCGGTGGTGGTAATACTTGCCGGCTTGATGTTGGCGGTCGGAAGTATGCGCACCAGTTGGGACTTGAGCGAAAACCGGCGCAATTCGTTTGCGGTTGCTGACGAAGCGGCGTTGCGCGGAATTAACGATCCCTTGCGAATCACTGTCTATCTTTCGCCGGAAGATCCGCGGCTGACAGACTTTGAGCAAAACATTGTGAAGAAACTCAGGCGCATACTGCCGCGCTTGCAGGTTGATTACGCGGCCAATAGCCAGACCGGTTTGTTCGAAGGCGCGGAAGAGCGCTACGGCGAAATCTGGTATGAACTCAAGGGCCAACGCGTGATGGAGCGTTCGACCATTGACGAAGTGGTGCTGGAACAAATCTACCGGCTCGCGGGAATCAACGCACCGGCGCCGCTTGAGACCGAAGCGTTTTCCGGGTATCCCTTAGCCGCCCGGCCGAGATGGGCGGCAGGATTTTTTTATGCAGGTTGGCCGCTACTGATTGCGTTCATGTGGTGGTTGGTTCGGAGATGAAGTAGGACAGACATTCCTGTCCGTCCGTTTTGATGACTGAAGGGACAAAGGAGAAGAGGTTATGAGAGTTCGTTTATCGCTATTCTTTGCATTGATAGTCTTTGCGGGCGGTCTATCCGTCATGGCCCAGCGAGTCAGCCGGGCCCGCACGATGCGAATTGATCTGTCGCATGAAAAAATAGGAAAAGAGTCGGGGAAATTCCTTGGCGTGGTGGGCAACTGGTCCATTGTCGACGACGGTGGCCGAAAGGCGCTGGCCGTCGATGGGCGACAATGGTTGCGCGGACAACCGTCCGATGGTTTGGCCCGAAAAGCCCGGACCATCTATGGCTCACGCCACGAGGAGTTCATCGATAACGTCAAGGCGTTTGCTTACTTCCCTTATGCGGTCGCCAAAGATGTCCGTGATTTTCATGATGGCGACATCAGCATCCGTTTCAAACTGGTTGCCGGACAGTTGGACCAATGCGCGGGCATCCTGTTCAATCTGAAACCGAATGGTGATTATCTGGCGGTGCGCTTCAATGGCAAGGAAGACAATGTCGTGCTCTGGACCTTCAAACAAGGAAAGCGGAGCTTTGTAAAAAAGGGTTCAGAGAATGTACCGCTCCAGATGAACACGTGGCACACGTTGGTGATCTCGATCCACGGCACGAACTTGCAAGGGTCGCTCGACGGCAAGCATCTGTTGGATTACACGCTCCCGGAAACAGTATCAGGACGAGTGGGCCTCTGGTCGAAGACCGACAGCGTAAGTTATTTCGACGACTACACGGTTAGTCCGTAGTTCGATGGTTGCGCCGGGAATGTGGAGTGCGCCGGCAGAGCGCAGCGGCGACGGCGCTTTGGTTGAGCCCGCGCAGCGGGCGGGGAGATCCGTAGCCCACAGCGCAAGCTGTGGGGAAGAGAATCAATTACCGGAGCGAGCCCCGGAGGGGCGACATAAAAATGAAGAAAACCTTCACGATCGTCTGGGCTAAACCGTTATTGATTATGCCGCCCGCTTCGCCCGCTAAATCCAAAGCGCCGTCGCTGTTTGGCTCTGCCGGCGCACTCCAAAATGGTCATATTACGAGCGCTGGTAGTAACTCGCGCTCGCTCGTACAGTGCTTGGTTTCGGAACGCCCGCCACTTCAGGAAGGATAAGGAAGATTCAAAATGATCACTTGGACTCGATTTCGCCTGCCGCTGCTGCTGGTGGCAATTCTTATCTTCATGGCCGCGCCGCTCGCCGCCCAGTCTCCGAACACCGCGTCGATGATCGTCATCGTGGTCGATCAAGCCGGAGCTGTGGTCAAGGATGCAAAGGTTTCGGTTGTAAACACCGCCACCGGCGCCGTGCGCGAAGTACTTTCCGCAAGTGACGGCCGGGCCACAATTTCAGCGCTGCCCTTAACCGGAACTTACACCGTCAGTGTGACCGGCGCAGGATTCGGTACCGAAGAGCGGAAAGACATCGCGCTTCGTTCAGGCGAGACTGCAACTCTGAATGTGACGCTGTCGGTAGGCTCCGAAAAAGCCGAGGTCACAGTATATGGAACGACTGAAGGCGTGCGCGCGGATGCGCAGATTGGCCGCCGCCTGGACAGTCCTACCATCGACGAGACCCCCATCCTCGGCCGCAAGGCGACCACGCTGCCACTCCTTAATTCTGCGTTCCGCCAGGGAAAGGGCACTGGAGATCTTTTCGTCAACACCACGTATTTCATCACTGGCGTAGGTTCACGCCGGGCGACCACCTTTCTGCTTGACGGCGCGAGCAACGATGAAGGGTGGGGACGGCAGACGGCGATTGCAACGATCCCCATAGGCGCCATTCAGGAAATAACCGTGCTGACGAACGCGTTTTCTTCCGAATACGGTTGGACTTCAGGTCCGGCGTTGAACATCGTCACCAAATCCGGAACGAACAACTTTCATGGCGAGGCACTGGTCCTGAGCCGGCCCGGTGACTGGCAGGCGAAAACGTTTTCAACCAAAGGGTTCTGTCCGCCATCGGTGCCGACTTGCGTGACGCCGAGCACTCTTCAGGCGATCAACCCGGTGGACATTCCGGATGCGCTCTCGCAGGTTTCCGGTTCCATCGGCGGACCGGTCATTCACGACAAGACATTCTTTTACGCCACTGCTGACTATACGCGACAGGATCGCACGACATTTCTTTCGACCACGCTGCCTGCCTTCCTGTTGCCGGCGGACGGCCATCTGGACTATACGGGGCACTATCGCCAGTTCCTCTTTGACGGAAGGCTGGACCACAAACTCACGCCGCACCAGAATTTGATGTTTCGGATGAATGTCGATCGCTTCTTCGACGACAATCCGCAGGACGCGGTGGGTGGAACCAACGCCCCGAGTGTCGCGCGCCGTTATACGCGCCGGTCGTGGACGCTGCAGGTCAATCACACGGCAGTACTTAGTCCCAGCCTTCTTAACGAGGCGCGCTTTGCCTATTTGCATGGCGACCCGGTCACACTTTGGGAAGCGCAGACCTTGTCGACAACCTACACACGCGGTAGTGGTAACGGCGCTGTGCCATTTACGATTGGACAGTCGCGCGCTTCTGATCTGTGGAGTAAACAGTTCCAGTTCGCGGACACTCTTTCCTGGTCACATGGCAAGCACGACGTGCGCTTTGGCGGAAGTATTATTCATCACACCTCGGGCGGCACTGGCAGCGAGCCCGGCACCGCGGTGCTCGGTACGTTTACGTTTGTGACCACGGGCCCGTCGGCGACATTGCCTTTCGATCAGTTGACACTGTCAAACGTGCTGAACTATACGCAGCCGATCAACTTCGGGATCAGCAGTTACGAGTTGCCGCAGTGGCTCCTCACCGGGTTCGTGCAGGACAGCATCCACTTGCGCCGCGACCTTACCGTCGATCTGGGTCTTCGTTATGACCGGCAAACCCTGACCGATGCCAAAAAGAACTTCATGCCGCGGATTGGTTTTGGCTGGCATCCGCGGGGCGATTCGCGAACTTCGATTCGCGGCGGCTACGGCATGTATTACACACAGATTCGATCCAATGCGGTCGCCGGCTATTTGGTCAACGGGCTGGACGGGCTGACCACTTACACCGCTACGCCGACCGGTTCCACCTCGACCGGCTTTCCGACTTGCCTGACATGCGCGCCCGTGAACGTCGATCCCAGGACCATTCCGGCCAGCCAGCTTCCGGCACGCGACATTACGATCAGGGCCGGGCTGAAGTCTTTCTATCAAGCGCAGTTCGCGCGGTATGGGCTGAACTTCGACCTGCTTCCCAACTATCCCGACAAGTTAGTGAATCCGCGCAGCCAGGTGCTGTCCATCGGCGCAGAGCGAGAGGTCGTAAAAGGCTTGTTTGTGGGTGGTGACTATGTGCATCAGCATTTGAGCGATCTCGATCGGACCGTAGATTTGAACGCCCCATCGGCCATCGACCGCACGACCGTGGGCTTTGTTCGATCTGTGGCCGCCGCGAATCTCACGCGTCCCATCCTGCCGGCTAATGGAGGGGTGCGCCAGGTGAACGTCATCATGAACCTTGGCGTAGCTGATTACGATGGATTGCAGACGCTGATTAGCTATCGCGGAAACCGTCGTATGCAAGCGGCGGTCAGCTACACGTTGTCCAAGGCGACCAACACGAGCGAACCGGACGGTAATGGGATTGGACCGAACGAGACGAACATTTCGCGGCTCGGCGAGGTCGAACGCGGACCGAGCGTAGTCGACCAGCGCCATCGCGCGGTCATTACATTTAGCTATCGCCTCCCGTTCAATATTACGGCGGGCACTCTGACGCAGCTCGCGTCGGCGCGCCCGTTCAATGCGACGACGAATGTGGACAACAACGGTGACGGAATCTTAAATGATCGGCCGGTAGTTAACGGCCAGGTCATTAGCAAGTCAGCGTTTCGCGGCACCCCGACGTCCGATGTGGCGGCCTTTATCGAGGGCCGTATCAAGACTTCGGAAGGCACGTCCATTCTGCTGCGGTTGGAAGGATTCAATCTCCTGAATCACGGAAACTTCCTGGGCCGAGGCGTCACAGTCTATGGCGATGGTCCAGTTCCGTTGAACACGTTCGGCCAGTTCGTGGGCGGCTTAGGCACAGCCACCAACGCCATTCCGGCATTCGCGAACATCGACCCACCCCGGATGTTTCAGGTGCAGGCGCGGTTTATTTTTTAGATTAGATGGTGGCAAGCAACCGGATTTATCCGCAGATTACGCAGATTTGTAGATTGGATTCATGTTATCTGCGGAATCTGTGTAATCTGCGGGCCATTATCCGTTAGGCGTTATGGCTTTTGCTTGAATGGCTCAGGATCGACGGCGGCGCCGCGGGTAAGTCGAGCGGCATGTCGATTACGGGAAACTCGGGAATGGATAAATCCGGTTGGAATGAGCGGTTGCCTCGGACAACGTAGAACCGCATCGCCAGCACCAGCATACCCAGCGCAGCGCCGATCCAAACTACGGCCCATAACAACGCCGGCAGACCGGTGGCGTTGGCCATGTTCACTGCATCAGTGGGAACGCTGGGGGCAAACGGCGCTGATAAGAAGAACACAGTTTTCAAATCGAGCAACGCATTCAGCACGCACTGCACCGCCAGCAGGCTGACAAAAAACATCGCCACTCGCGGGCGTGTAAACCTGGCTATTGCGAACAAGCCCACCGACAAGAGCACGCCCGCAAGTAAGGTAAACGGCACGCCTGAAAGCGAACCCGAAACGCCCGCCAGCAACGGCTTGATCAATCCAAAGATCAATGTCAACGTCAGGATCAACACCGCGGATCCCAACAGCACTATGCGCGCCGCAACCGCGCGCCGAATCAGGACCAGCAACAAAGCGCCGTACGCCATCGCGCCGACATAGCCGGCACTGGCTACAAACATCTGCGCCCAACGGCTGCCAAGGGTGGTGTAAGTTTCGCCGCTGGCGTTCATCGCCACGCTCAGGCTGGCGACGGAGTTTCCGGTAAGCAGGGCGGCAATCGCGTGGCCACCTTCATGTATGAACGTGACAAAGATGCGAAATGGATACGTCAGGATCTCGGCGTAGGGAATGAACCAGAGGGCGATCGACAAGGCAGCCGCTATCAATAACGTTAAGGCCTGTGGCCGCGCGTCAGGAGAAATCCTGGTCCTCATAAAAAACCTCCGCGTGAGTCGGCGTGCTATTCGTAGCGCTCCGCAAAACTAAGTTTGCATTCCAACGAACCTGGAAGGTGCGCTCTGGAACTCTATACGCTATTGGTCAGCTGCGAGTTCCAGATCCGCTTCAATGGTTCGCAAGGCTTTTTGCAGCACCTCGCGATGTCTGGGGTTGGTGGCGGTTTCCAGTTGTTGCAGGGTGCGCGTCCGGGACATGCGGAGCGACAGCAGGCGCTCGCGCCGGGCATGAGCTTCCGGCGAATTGTCCTTTTGCGATGCGGCTGACTCTGAAGGCCGGTCGACGGCCGCTTCCTGTTGCGCTTCGACGCTTTTGCTTTCCCAACCTCTGGCCATTTGTTTAAGTCTTCTCTGTTTTGAGTCCGCTCGAATTTGGCCCGCCCGCTACCGCAGGCGTTCTGACACTAGGCGACGGTTCCGTCTTTCACGACTGCGTTTTTGGGAACGATGATAATTCGATCGCGAATATAGTAACTGCCATCCGGACCATCGGCGTTCTCAATGCCGGCTTCGTTCACCAGCCGCACACCGGCCCCGATGCGAGCATTCTTATCGACTATGGCGCGACTGATGATCGAGCGTTCGCCGATTCCTACGCGCGGCCGCCCCCCCACATGATCGTCGCGCAACTCTTCCAGGGATTGGTAGTAGTCAGCGCCCATGATGTACGAAGCTTCAATCAAGGCGCCGGCGCCGATGCGGCTGCGCAAACCGATTACGCATTGATTGATTTTCGCGCCATTGATGATGCAACCGTCGCTGACTATCGAATCGTTGATTTCGCAGTCGTCCATTTTCGACGGCGGCAAGTAGCGGCCCCTCGTAAACAGCGGCGCTTCGGCATCGAACAAGTTGAAGGGCGGAATCTTGGAAGTCATGTCGAGGTTTGCCTTGTAGAAAGCCCCGATGGTTCCGATGTCTTCCCAATAGCCGTCGAACATGAAGGCGTGGACCGGTCCTGACTTGATTGCCGCGGGAATCACTTCGCGACCAAAGTCGAGACGCGAGCCATCTTCCGTCAGCAATTGCGCCAGGCGTTCGTACTTGAAAACGTAGATTCCCATCGATGCCAGAAACGGTCGCGCGGCTGCCTGCTCGGCATCCAGGCCCAGGCTGCTCGTGTCCACTCGCATCGCGGTGAGGGCTTCGCCTTTTGGCTTTTCACTAAACTCGATAATGCGACCGCTGCTGTCCGTCTTCAGTAAACCGAACTCTGAGGCTGCCTGGGGCGAGCAGGGAATCACGGACACCGTGACATCCGCGCCGCTTTCGAAATGACGCTTGAGGAACTCGCGATAATCCATGCGATACAGATGATCGCCGGACAATATCAAAAGCGTGTCGATGCCCCAGTCACTGATGTGCGGCAGGACCTGGCGCACGGCGTCGGCGGTTCCCTGGAACCACTGGGGACTTTCCGGAGTCTGCTCCGCGGCCAGGATTTCCACGAACGCTTCCGCAAAGGGCGAGAAGCGATAGGTCTGCGCGATATGCCGGTTCAAAGAAGCAGAGTTGTACTGCGTCAACACGAAGATGCGTATCACATCCGAGTTGATGCAGTTGGAGATAGGCACGTCGACGAGCCGGTATTTCCCGCCGAGGGGCACCGCCGGTTTCGAACGCTGCGCCGTAAGGGGAAACAGACGCGAGCCCGCGCCCCCACCGAGGATCACCGCTAGTATATTTTTTTTGGCCATTGGGACTGCGTGGAGAATAGACGGAAAGGGCGGGAGGTTTCAAGTAAACGACCTTGGAACCGGCCTTACCTTGACACAAAAACATTGACAGCGCTGAGAACATAGGAATATAAGGCCCTTGTTTGAAAGGCTCCTCTGCCGACATCGAGCGATGCTAAAAGCAATCCGCCTCACGCCAATAACTGCTCCACTCCCACGGAGAACTCAATGATGAAAACTCGTTCAGTGAAAGCTGCCAAATTATTGTCGCTTCTGCTTGTGATCGGTGTCTCAGTTACATTCTTGATCAAGGGAGCAAGCCGGGCACAGGAAGTGGGGGAAAGAGAACTCGTAGATACGACTCCCAAACATGTTCCAATAAAAATCAAAGTTAAGACCGAAAAGGAGAGAGCCTTTAAGGATTTACAAAACGTGCACTGGCTGCGCGACTTGGAGATTGAGGTCACGAACATAGGAGACAAGCCCATTTACTTCCTCTTAATAGTGTTAGAAATGGGCGACATCAAGGCTGCTGATGGAACTCAAGTGGGATACCCGCTGCATTATGGTCAGCTGACAAGTTTCAAAGAGCGGCCGAAACCTGAGGACGTCCCAATTTGGCCGGGCGAGACATTCATCTTCAAACTTCCCGAATCCTATGTGAGTGGGTTTGAGCGGGGTAGTCGGGAGGCTAACAAACCTACACCCACCAAGGTCCGGGTATTATTCCAGAGGGTTAATTTTGGGGACGGGACTGGCTATCAAAATAGTTCAGGAAGCCCGTTTCCCAATCCCCGGAAAGCAAAAAATCGCTTGAGCCGTTGCCTTCCCGAATCGAATAAAGATCCCAGCGATACAAACTCAGCTAACTGGCCCTTGATTGCCTTAAACAAGTTATCTGGGCGTGATTCGTTTACAAGCTTGCCGGCAGGTTATGTGCCCGCAAGCTTTTTTTCTACCGAGTCGTTGAGCCCAATTTCCCTACAGCCTACTTCGCAACCCACTGATCTCTGTTGTCCTGGTACCTCCTGCGTATTCATCAACGACATGATCCTGACTCGGTGCTACTGTTCTAATCGCGAATCAAATGAAAACGACATTCCATCGTTTATCTCGCTCAATAATTGCGACGATATTGAGGGGGACTGTGAGTTGGTAGATACGCAAACCATATGGTGTAACTACCCTGGTGTACCCTTTCAACTCAGTTGCACGTTTCCGACCTTTGCTCTCTGCCCTGATGAAAACGCGACGCCTACTCCTACTCCTTCACCCACTCCGACGCCAACACCCAGCCCTTCTCCCTCGTATCACTGCGAGCCAGCTACTCCTCCGAACCCCACTAACTGCGTGTGCCTACCTGTGGCGGGCGGTGGCGGGATTTGGAAATGCGGCGTTGGGTGCCCCGGTGGCAGCCAAGGCGCAGATAACACGGGTAGCACCAACTATGGTTGTCCACCCAATACCTCCCGCGTTGGAGACTGCTGTATTTGTGCGCAGCAGGATCATACCTGCAATGAGGGGTGTCTCTGGAACAATATTTTGTGCAAGTGTATGAGTTCCCTGAACCCCTCCGTAGACTGTTCGGCTTTGTCGGGCGGATGTAACCTCGAAGATGAACAAAACTGCCTTTATCAACTTAGCAATTATTACTGGGATAGTGAAAATTGCCGCTGTGTATGGGACGGCGATAATGAAGCTGGCCCTTTTTCTCCTATTATCATCGACATCGCTGGCAATGGGTTTAGTTTGACCAACGGGGTAGGCGGAGTCAGATTTGATCTTAACAAGGATGGCTTCGCAGAGGGGCTATCATGGACGGCTGCAAATTCTGATGATGCGTGGTTGGTACTCGACAGAAACAATAACGGCGTCATCGATAACGGCGGAGAATTATTTGGCAACTTCACGCCCCAACCCGAACCTCCATCCGGCGAAGTAAGGAACGGTTTTCTGGCGCTGGCCCAGTACGACAAACCAGAGCGTGGTGGAAATCGAGATGATCTCCTAAATGAAAGCGATGCGGTTTTCTCATCGCTACGTCTCTGGCGTGACACCAACCATAATGGCGTCTCCGAATCAGCGGAGCTGTATTCATTGGCAGCGCTGAATCTCAAAGCCATAAACCTCGATTATAAGGAAACTCGCCGCCGGGATCGATACGGAAATGTCTTCAAATATCGCGCAAAAGTCTATAGCACTAATCCAAGAGATGTTGGACGCTGGGCTTGGGATGTATTTTTAATGATTGGGCCGTGAGAAGGATTTTGCGCTCCGGAATTCCTGGTGACGGAGCCGAGAAACGGACGAGAAGGGACGGAACCGGAACCGCTTCAATGCATCGTATCAATAAGCCGTCGCGCCGCCGCCGTTGCTCTTGACGCCAGCGGCTTCCTGGGCGATCTTGACGCCGACGCTGGCGCCGATGCGCGTGGCTCCTGCTTCCACCAGGGCGCGGGCGTCCTCCAAACCTTTCACACCGCCGGACGCTTTTACTCCCAACTCGGCACCAACCGTGCGTCGCATCAGGGCGATGTCGGCAACGGTCGCGCCGCCTTTGGAAAAGCCGGTTGAGGTTTTTACGAAATCGGCGCCGGCCCTTTTCGCGGCCTGACAGGCGCGGACTTTTTCGTCGTCGGTTAGCAGCGCGGTTTCAATAATCACTTTGCACGTGACATTAGATTCGTGGGCCACCTGGACCACCGAATGAATGTCATGCTCGACCAGACAGTCATCGCCGCTCTTCAAAGCTCCGACATTGATTACCATGTCCACTTCGCGGGCGCCGTCGAAAATCGCGCGGCGTGCTTCATAGGCTTTAACGTCCGGCAGCGTAGCTCCCAGCGGAAATCCGATCACCGTGCAAACCGGAACGCCGCTGCCACGCAGGTTGCACGCAGCCGCCTGCACCCACGTGGGGTTCACGCACACAGATGCGAAGTGAAATCGCGCAGCTTCCTCGCAAAGTTTCTTAATGTCTTCGTCGGTGGCTTCGGGTTTTAGGAGCGTGTGGTCGATCAGGCTGGCCCAATCGCGAGCGGATGCGGCCTGGCCCAGAACGAGCCCGATGCGCGCGGCGCCGGCGTCGATGACGCGGTGCAAACGCTCGGGACAGCGATTGAAGCATTCCGAAGTGCAGCCGCACATGGCCGCCTGATCGTGGCCTTCGCCGTTCAGACGCGAGACGATTACGTCCGTAATCTGTTCGACCAGCAGTTCCAGATCGCCATTGTTTCCGTAGGGCATCGTTGCAGATATTCTAACACGGCCGGCGCGAGGCGTCTTTCAGGGGCGCCTATTCATTGCAGGTAGATCAGACAAAGAGCGGGGGCAAGCCGCCCTTCCTGACGGCAAGTAAGCGCAGAAGCTCAACAGACCAAACTTGCAGTCAGGAAGGGCGGCTTGCCCCGCTCTTCTGCTCGTAGTTCCATTTACTATTTACCATTCAGTATTTACTAATTTGAAAAGAGGAACTAACGCAGATACTGCCGTTCAATGGCTTCGATCTTGGAAACTCGCTTGCGGTGCCGATCCTCACTTATTTCGGTTGCCAACCAGGCGCGAACAATCTCTCGCATCTGCGCACTATTAACGGTCTTGCTGCCCAGCGTAAGCACGTTGGCATCGTTATGCTCACGCGAGTTGCGCGCGACTTCGACGGAGTAGCAGGCCGCGGCGCGTACGCCGGGAACTTTGTTTGCAGTCATCGCACTGCCGACCCCGGCCCCGTCGATTATGATTCCTACTTCGGCCGTACCCTGCGCGACTGCTCGTGCGACCGCATGGGCAAAATCGGGATAGTCGACGGCAGCATCAGAGTTAGTGCCGAAGTCATGGACGCGATGGCCCAGTTCCGACAGAAACGCTTTCAGCTCTTCCTTCATCGGATACCCACCGTGGTCCGCACCGACTGCGACTAACTTTGAGGTTTTAGAGCCGCGCCGTGGGACGCGCCTTACTATTTCAATCTGACGTTCACTGACAATATCTGCGGCCAGGGGAGTCAGCCTCGCTCCCTCGGCGATGCGCAAAACCGCCCCTTTTTCCAGACCGCGCACATCGTCTTCGGTGATGACGCCTTTCGAAGATTCATCCCGCGTGATGGCGGCTTCGGTGGTCGGCAAATGTTTTGGCGCGTAATCCGTAAACCGCGAGGCGGGCGCAGTATCACCCGCCGGTTCCGGCGCGGAATCTACGTCGGCCGGCGCCGCCTGATTCAGCACGTCTCGCACCAGGGCGCGAATTCGATCTCGAGTTGCGTTATCTTCAGCCATTTTGGAGTGCGGTGACCACCGCTTTCACCAGTCACGACCTGTCGCGACTGTGGTTGAGTTGCGTTTCGTTTAAAAGAATGCGCAGCAAGCTGCCGCAGGCAAAAGCGGCGACAGGTCGCCGCACGCCAAATTAAGCCAGCGATTGATCGCGCAGATCCAGCAACCGCCCGGCCGACGCCGTAACCTTTCCGTCGCGCATGCGGAAATCCACGCGCCCGACGAAAATGCCGCTGCGGCCCACCTGGAAAATGACGGTGTCGTTTCCTGATGGCTGCTTCACCAGCATCGGCGCCTGCATGAAAGTGTGTGTGTGTCCGCTGGCGATGAAATCGATGCCATCAACCTGTGCGGCTACCTGCGAATCGCCGACCACGCCTTCCGGCGCCTGCGGATACAGCCCGAGGTGTGACATCCCCACTACGAGCTGGCAGCGTTCCTGGCCGCGCAGTAGTTTTACGACGCCGTTTGCCATCCGCACCGGATCGATATACTTCACTCCCTTGAAGTTTTCCGCGGTGATCAAGTTCGTCGGGCTGATGCCCATGCCAAAGAGTCCCACCCGTACTCCGCCGAGCACACGCACCACGTAAGGCTTGACCCGTGCCTCGAGCGGCGTGCCGCGCACATCGTAGTTCGTCGAGACGAAATCAAAGTTAGCAAACTTCATCGCCGCCACTAGCGCGTCGACGCCGTTATCAAAGTCATGATTGCCCAGCGTCACCACGTCGTAGCCGATCATTGACATGGACTTGTATTCCACTTCGCCTTTGAAGAAATTGAAGTACGGAGTTCCCTGGAATACGTCGCCGGCGTCGACCATTAAGGTGTTGGGGTTTTCCTTGCGAATCTGCTTGACCAGGGTTGCACGCCGCGCCACCCCGCCTTTGCCTGCGTACTGTCTGTCTTTTTCGTCAATCGGATCGATTTGTGAATGGGTATCGTTGGTGTGCAGGATCGTGATTAGAATCTCGCCGGCTTTTGGTTCCAACAAGGGCGCCGCAAAAGCAGACCAGGATGCGGCGGAAACCAGGCGCGTCAAAGAAGACGGCAGCGAAAGGGCGGCAGCTCCGGCGAGCGACGCGTTCAGAAATCGGCGGCGGTTAATCATTGGGGCTCACCTCCTGGGTTCCGGCGGGTTTGTCGAAATGAAATCGCCCATCGAGCGTGGATTTTATGTTCCGGCCGGCGGCAGTTTCCGCCTTAACATAATCAATCATCACGTCGCGAATCGTCAGGCCCAGCGGCTTGCTGGCCGCCGCTTGTTGCAACATTGAGTAATCGCCCTTGACCCGCAGCAAATAATCAATCGAGATAACTTTGTAAGTTGCAGCCGGATCGATTTCTTTTTCCTGGCCGTTTACCAGCAGGCGTGCGCTGACCAACTCCATTTTTTTGTCGGCGTTCGTGTGATAAACCACGCGAGCCCCGGATTGTGCGTCACCTTTTTGGATTACGACGCGTAACAGGTCCAGCACCTGCGCGCCGGTCAAATCAAATTCCACGAGGGCGTTTTCAAAGGGCAGGAGTTCAAAAATGTCGCGTGTCCGGAGGTCGCCTTCCGCAATAACGCTCTTCCGTAGTCCGCCGTTGTTGGTAACAGCGAGGGCGACGGGTTTCCCGAGTTTCAGACTGGCGCGGGAGCGAATCCCGTCAGTAACGAAGTTCCCGAGCGAGCCGGCGCCGGCACCGCCTTTCTTCAAATCGCCCACAAGTTTGCCAATCACCAGATCAAGCTCGCGCACCTTTGGCGCATACGCTTCCAGCATCTTGTCCACCGCCGGATCATCAGGCGTCGTGGCATCGACAGGCCGTTCGGTAACCCGGGCCTTGATGTCGACAGGCGTGGCCGCGGCCTTGGGGGCCGGTTGTGGCGCTGTCTGCGCCCAGGCCGATCCGCCGCTGAGGGCCAGCAAACAAACCAACAAGAGGGCGTTAATGATCGCGAGTTTAGCTCTGGACACTGGCGTGGTCCCTTCTCAAAATTAGTGAAATATAACAGGCTGAGTCTTCAGCCCGATTGACCTATGCGGAGAGCTTCAATAGTATGTCGCACCACAAGCGCGCAAGCAAATGCAACTACAGTTTCCAGGAGGCACGAGTTGGCTACTTCCACCGCACCCGCTATGTCAGAGTTCAGCAACCCCAACCTTGAGACGCTAATCACTCGGGAAGCGATTGAAGATCGCATCCGGGTTTTGGGCGCAGAGATCGCCCGCGATTACGCCGGACGCAATCCATTGCTGATTGGGGTTCTCAAAGGCGCCTGCACTTTTTTGAGCGACCTGATGCGCGCCATCGACATGCCGATTGCAGTTGAATTCATGGCAATTTCGAGCTACGGCGCTGGGATGAGAACGTCCGGCGAAGTGCGGATCATGAAAGATCTGGACGTGCCGATCGAAGGTCGCGACATCCTGATCGTCGAGGACATTGTGGATACGGGCCTGACGCTTTCATACCTGATTGCGAATCTGCTGTCGCGCGGCGCTTCCAGTGTGAAACTGGCGGCCCTGCTCGATAAGTTTGAACGGCGAGAGCGCGATGTGCCGATCGACTATCTGGGCTTTAAGATTCCCGATGCTTTCGTAGTTGGTTACGGCCTGGACTTTGCGGAACGCTATCGCAACCTCCCGTTCATCGCCGTGTTGAAGAACCCCGAACTGACGTGAAGAGCCGCAAAGTCCGCGAAGCGGCCGGTAGCATAAAGCCTGGGGTGAAGCGCAGCGAACCCCAGGGCTACGCCAACCAACAATTAAGAGAACCCGCGAAGCGGCCGGCAGCCCATACAGCAAATGCCTGATCCCCATCCAGACCGATTTCTGTTACAACCATCGTCCGCTTCGCGGGCTCTTGCATTAATTTTAACGATCTATTCCTGGGGTTCGCTGCGCTCACCCCAGGCTTTATGCTGTCGCCGGCTTCGCCGGCTACTAAAGCGGGGCAAGTTACCCCTCTTCCTGACTGCGAGTTGTAACTGGAGTCTGAAATCATGAAGATTTGTTCGCGACCTCTCATGGGATTTGTCGTGCTTCTCATTCTCGCTTGCTTTGAAGCGGTTGCGGCACAAACTGACTGGTCCAAGGTCGAGATCAAAACCACAAAGGTTGCCGGAGCGGTTTACATGCTGGAGGGTGGGGGCGGAAACATCGGCGTCTCGGTCGGCCCCGACGGCATCCTCATTGTCGACGATCAATTCGCGCCGCTGGCAGACAAGATAAGAGCGGCGCTGAAAACTCTCGGCGACGGCAAGTTGAAGTTTATTCTGAATACGCACTATCACGCCGATCATACCGACGGCAACGCAGTTTTCGGTCCGGAAGCGCCCATCATTGCCCAGGCAAACGTGCGGAAGCGTCTTTCCACTGAACAGGTTTCAAAGTTCTTCAACCGGACGACTCCGCCCGCCCCTAAACAGGCGTTGCCGGTGATTACTTTCGAGCAGTCAGTTTCCGTATTCTTCAACGGCGAAGAGATCAAGGTCATACACTTTCCGCGCGGTCACACGGATGGTGACAGCGTGATCTTCTTCACCGGATCGAACGTGGTCCACATGGGTGATGACTTCTTCGCTGGAAAATTCCCGGTCGTTGATCTGGAGGCGGGCGGGGATGTGGAAGGCTTGACCACAAACGTCGGCGCCATTGTTGCGCGGCTCGGCCAGGTGCCGGGTGTGAAGTTCATTCCCGGGCACGGCCCGCTTTCAACTATCGATGATCTAAAGGCCTACCATCAAATGCTGGTGCAGACGACCGACATCGTGCGCCAGCGAATTGCGGCCGGAAAGACTCTCGATCAAATTAAGGCCGAGGGACTGCCAGAGGAATGGAAGTCGTGGGGAACGGGATTCATCAAGACCGATCGCTGGCTGGAACTCATCTACAACAGCCTCACCGCGAAGCATTAAGTTCTAAAACTGCTTCCCAGCATAGATAAACAGCGCGTGGTTTCCCCGACCGGAATTTCCAATTGAGTATCCGGCGGACACGAAGCTGTCTTTCGTGGTGTCGAACGTCAGACCGGGGCTGATGTAGCCAAAGCGATTGCGGCCGCTGAACCAGTCGACAGTGAAGCTGAGTCTTTCCGCGAGCGGTTGTTCGTAAGCAGCGATCGCTCCTATTTTCGCGCCCTCGCCGTCAGCGCGGCCCACCAACGCGTAGCTGCCGCCGGTAAAGCGTGGTCCATAGTTACCCTTGAATTGTTTGCTGAAAACCGTGTAGCACATGCCAAACGTGTCAGTGCCGCTGCGGTGGGTTATCGGTGCATAGAGAATGCAGCCGAGCGCTCCCGCGGTGCCGCGCGTTTCGTTGTTGTGAAATTGCCATTTGATATTCGGCTGCACCTCAATCGGCTCGCCGCCGCCACGCACGTGCGTGTAGGAGACGTTGACGCCGACCTCCACATTCTTTCCCAGTCCGACGACGGCGCGGGGCAGGTAGTTCTCATACGGATCGTCCCGTTCCCACGCGTAGTTCGTAATGAAATCAAACTCGACATAGAGTTTTCGCGCCGGCACGACATCCGTTGAAGGAATATTCATAAGGGCCGATTGCGCCTGGATGGAACCGGCAAGGCAAAGGACGAACAGTAGTGCGAGCAGCAGTTGTGTTCTCGTTCTCATTTTGGGACCTGTCCTCTTTAGTTCATTGCCGGCGTCGGTTGAATCCTGCAGCGGGCGACTCTTGAAATTCCCGCAGTCGGAAGGGCGGTTTACCCCCGCTGGTTGAATGCTATTGATTCCGGGCGGGGGCAAGCCGCCCTTCCCAACTGCAAGTTGGTAATGTCGAGTCGTCTAGAGGAATAGCTAGTTCTTGAGTTGTGCGAGGAAACTTTCGCCCGCCGTTAAGTTCAAGCCAAAGTTGTCAGCAATGGTTTGGCCGATATCGGAAAGCGAGCCGCGAGTGCCCAAATCAACGGCCCGCGACTTGCGACCGAAAGCCAGCAACGGCGCGTACTCGCGCGTGTGATCGGTGCCCGGATAAGTCGGGTCGTTGCCGTGGTCGGCGCTAATGATCACAAGATCGTCGTCGGTCATTGCCGCTTCGATATCCGGCAAATGCGAGTCGAAGTGCTCAAGCGCCTTTGCATAACCTTCCGTGTCGCGGCGGTGGCCGTAAAGCATGTCAAAGTCCACGAGGTTAGAAAAGATTAATCCCCGGGATTTCTGTTTTAACGCTTGAATAGTTTGGTCGATCGACTGCTGATTATTCTTCGCGGTTAGATCCTCGGTGACACCCATGGAATCGTAAATCGATGCGATCTTGCCGATGCAAACCACGTCCAGGCCTTCGTCCTTCAAGGCCGGCAGAAGATTCTCCCTGGGCGGTGCGACCGCGTAGTCATGACGATTCTCAGTGCGATAGAAGGCGCCGGGCTCGCCCAGAAACGGCCGCGCGATCACGCGCCCAACTTCATGCTCGCCACGCAATAGGCTGCGGGCTGTTTCGCAAATCTCGTAGAGGCGCTCAAGCGGAATCACTTCTTCATGGGCGGCGATCTGAAAGACTGAATCACCTGAAGTGTAAACAATCGGTTTGCCGGTCTGAACATGCGCGGCGCCGAGTTCCTTTATGATTTCCGTTCCGGACGCCGGCACGTTCCCGAGGATTCCGGGGACACCGGTGGCGTCGATAAAACTATCAACGACTGCCGCCGGAAAACCGTGCGGGTAAAGTGGAAAGGCGCGCTCCAAAACGATGCCGGCCATCTCCCAGTGTCCCGTGGTGGTGTCTTTCCCGTTCGATCGCAGGGCGCACTTGCCGTAGGCCGCACGCGGTTGCGCCACCGGTTCTACGCCGCGCAACGATCTGATGTTGCCGAGGCCCCAAGCCTGAAGGTTCGGCATGCGCACTGTGCGTGATTCGCAGATGTGCCCAAACGTATCCGATCCCGCGTCGCCCCAGGCCGCTGCGTCGGGCATCTCGCCGATGCCGGCGCCATCCAGCACTATTAAGGTTATGCGGTTGAAAGCCCGCGACCCTTGCAGATCATTAAAAGCACTTTCCATATATCATTTCACATTTTTCATTTGTCATTTGGTTTGCGACTTTGAACTGCGGCCGGCAGTTTTAAGTGATGCCGTAAAGATTCTGCAGAGCGCTACGTTTTCCTCAGTAATGTCGGCCAGTGATTCTTTTTTCAGCATCGAGCTCCGTGCTATCACTCGCAGCCAAATCGAAGTCTCATTCAATTCCTTGAGAACTATGCGGAGCTTGTGAACAAAATCCGCATGACTCTCTGCACCTCTCGCCTCTCCGTAGTTGGGCGCGGGCGACGTTCCTGACCGCATGATCTGTCCTGCGATATGCTTTCCGGCCGCGGTTCTGGGCAAGCTGGCGGACAGTTTAACGATCCGCACAGAAAAATCTATCAGACGTTCCTCCAAGTCGTCGGCTCGGGATTGGAGCGCGTCCGCTGCGGGCTGAAGTTCCACGGGTATTCGGCTCACCTCAAGTTAGTTAATCCGCTAATTCTAACTAACCTGTGAGGCAGCTTAAACAATCCTTGCCCGCGCTGTTATTCCACGTCTTGCCTAATTCTCTGCAACCGATTGTTAGCCTGCTGCCAGCTGAATGAAAAATGAGAAATGGAAAATGACAAATGGAAAATGGTTTTCCTTCACATCGATGAAATGGCATTCACCTAGTCAACCCTTCGGCGCATAGTAACCTTCGCGCGCTCGCACCTGCGGTTTGCCCGCAACTCCGCGCACCTCCACCTTGATCTCTCGGTATTTCCCGTCGCGTGATTTATTCGTGGGATAGTAACCCAGGCTGTACTGCGTGCCAATCTCGTTCGCGACCTGGGCGAAGGCGGCGCGGGCGTCGTCAAGTGCGGCGGCAACAAAATTCCGGCCGCCGGAAGCCTTCGCAAGATCATTCATCTCGCGCCGCGCCAGGTTGTAGAGATCGCGGCTAATCTGCATGCGCTCAAATTGGCCCAGGCGACAGAAACTTTCGTAGTCTTCGCGCGGCGCGCCGGGCACGAAGATGCGATGGTAGCGTTCGAGCTGGGTTTTGGATAACGTCAGCCGGCCATTTTCCTCGCAGTCCTTCAACAACCGATCTTCAACGAAGTCCTCCGTGTTTACCTGAATGAAATAACAGGCGACACCGGTGCTCAAGAGTTTCGCCCGCGCGTTGGCGAACGTGGTGTTGCTGGTCGAATCCACTCCGTCGGTTAAAGCGACCACCGCGCGACGGCCGCGTAACTCCGGCGCCGGCGCTTTGCCAAAGACTTCCGCTGCGACGCGTTCCAAAGCGTCGTAGAAAGGCGTGCCACTGCTGCTGCCCAAATTCTCGACGGCCTGTCGCAACACTCTGCGATCGGACGTCAATGGGGCCAGGATATCGACGGTTGCCATCGCCGTTCCACCTTTGGCGGATGTGTTAAAGGCGGCGATCGAGATGCGGTCGCCGGGACGCAGCGCATCGATAAACGAATTCGCCGCGCGCCTTATCAGGACGACATCGGCGCGCGTCGAGCCGGAAGTGTCCAACAGCAGCGCCACTTCAAACGGCGCTTCGGTAGTCGCAAATGTGGTGAGACGTTGCGGTTGTCCATTCTCAAATAATTGGAAATTCTCGACTCGCAGGCCCGGTACCGGTCGCCCCGCATTAGTGGTTACGACGGCCGGAACTGAGACGAGTTGCGTGTCGACCCGCACAACATCGCCGTCATCGATTTCTTCTCCGGCCGCGGTTGGTAATTTGTTTTCCGGCGTCGCCGCGCTCGCCGGATCGTTTACGCGGCGCGGCCTTTGTCGCGAGGCGCTCGGTGACCCTTGCGCGGGGGACTGCGCGGATGACGTGCGCCAGGCGATAAGCGCCAGCAGAGAAAGAATCAGACCGGTCGAAAGGAGAACACGCGATTTCGCCATCGATTGACTCATGAAAGAATTGATTCAGAAAGAGGAGACGCCTAAATATAACTTCAAATCTCAGTGGGGAAAAGCCCGGCCGGCCAATGGCGTGCGCCCGACTAAGGATGCTCTTAATGGGCGGTGGATCAATTTGAAAATCTCATTAGCACCGCACTTCAGTGCGGTGATCGAGAGCAGCAAACATGATTAACCGTTGTAACGGTTTCCCGAGCAAACCGTTAAAACGGTTGGGAGTGCGTGAATCGCCTGGTTCCACCTGACTGAAGTCAGCTGCTAAGGAGATTACCAAACTGACCCATTACCTCTTAGTTGCCTAACTTGACACTCCTCTGTGCTTCTCTTAGGATGACCCTCGCCCCCCAAAGGCGCTGAAAGAGTTGTACGCACGTTTGCAAACGCGCAGGCACGTATGTCAATGGTAGACGGCTTCCCTTACAAGGAAGAGGTTGGGGGTTCGAATCCCTCCGTGCCTACCATTGATGTAGGACAGACATTCCTGTCTGTCCCCTCGCGCGGCGGGTGGATGGACCGACAACAATGTCTGTCCCACTTTGACAATTTAGTTTCCTTGCGGAGTCGTAGTTCAGTTGGTTAGAACGCCGGCCTGTCACGTCGGAGGTCGCGGGTTCGAGTCCCGTCGGCTCCGCCATTTTTTTGGCGGATGAAGTAAGGGTACAGGGTGACGCAAATCACTCTGTACCCATTTTTGTGTCCGCACTGGGTAACGCAAACTGTTAGTTTGCGTTCCTGGATCTGAGCGCAAACTAACAGTTCGCGTTACGCAAAGCAGCAACAATGATCAGCACCAAGTGCCGCTACAATTACGCTATCAGGCGCTCAGCTAATGGCCTGGGCTTATTCACCCTTGAACCGATACCGCGGGGTAAGCGAATTATCGAGTACACAGGGAAGCGCGTTTCGAATGAAGAAGTGGATAAGCGAAACCGTGGCAAGTATTTCTTTGGACTGAATTCCAAATCCTCAATCGATGGCAGCCCGCGTTGGAACACCGCGCGCTACATCAATCACTCTTGCCGCCCGAATACCGAAGTGCTGATCACCGGTGGACGAATTTGGGTTTGGTCCAAACGCGCGATCAAAGCGGGCGAGGAGCTGACCTACAACTACGGCAAGGAATATTTCGACGAGCACATCAAACCCAAAGGATGTCGCTGCGAGAAGTGTTCTCGTAAACGATGAATGGTAAATGGTGAATCACGCACTGTTAATGGGATGACGGATGACGGATGATGGCTGCGACAGTGCCTCACCATTTACCATTCACCATTTACCATTCACCATTTACCATTTACCATTCACCCCATGATCCCTGTCTGTGACGCGATTCAGATAGTTAACGCGAATACTTCCCGGCTCGGCACTGAATCGGTTCCACTTTCCGAAGCGTGGGGCCGATTTCTGGCCGAAGACGTTATTGCCGATTGCGATCTGCCGCCCTTTGATCGCGCGCAGATGGACGGTTACGCAGTGCGCGCTGAGGACACGCGAACCGCGCCCGCGCGTTTGCGCGTCGTTGGGGAATCAGCTGCGGGAAACGGCTGGCACCAGGAGATGCATGCCGGCGAGGCGGTGCGCATCATGACTGGCGCGCCGGTGCCGGCGGGCGCGGACGCCGTGCAAAAGGTGGAAGTCACACGCGAACTAAATGACGGCAGTGTGGTTGAAATCCTGGAGTCTGTGGCGGAAGGCAGATCCATTGTCAGGAAGGCGGCGGAGATCAGATCCGGTTCGGTTGTGCTGCCGGCAGGCGAACAGATTAGCGCCGAGGTGATCGCGACGCTCGCTTCTTTTGGCTATGCTTCGGTCAAAGTGGGACGCCGTCCGCGGGTTGCGGTGCTCGCTACCGGCAGCGAGCTGGTTAGTGTCGCTGAAAAGCCGGGGCGCGATCAGATTCGAGACTCGAATAACTATACGATCGCGGCCTATGCGAAGATGGCCGGCGCCTCAGTCGAGACATTGCCGCTCGCAGGTGACAACAAGGAAAAGCTGCAGGAGCAGATGGGCCAGGCAGCAACGCGCGCTGACGTGTTGATTACTTCGGGCGGCGTCTCGATGGGCGTTTATGATTTCACCAAAGCAGCGCTGATCGACCTGGGCACGAAAGTTTTCTTTGAACGCGTAGCTCTGCGACCCGGTAAACCCACAGTATTTGGCCGGCTGAATGACACTTTGGTTTTCGGTTTACCCGGAAACCCCGTGTCGGTCACGGTTACATTTCATTTGTTTGTGCGAGGCGCATTGCGCGCAATGCAAGGCGCCAGAGACTTCGTCGCAACCACGGAGTCGGCAATCCTTCTGAGCAACGTGAGGGGAACTGTGGAACGAGAGAGCTACCTGCCGGCTACACTGGTCACGAATGAGCAGGGCTGCATTATGGCAGAGCCTTTGAAATGGGGTGGGTCTTCTGATTTTGTCGCTTTCGCGCGGGCGACGGCGCTGATCATTGTGCCGGCGGATGTGAAAACAGTCGACGAAGGAAGCTGCGTTAAGATTATTCGCTTGCCGCACTGAACGCGAGTTATCACCGGCTGGCCAGAACTAATGACGTTAGAATATACATCGCTCAGCCAGGCTACATGATCTTGCCACTTAGAACAGATGGAGCAGGTGGATTGCAACCCGTAGAGTTGTCAGAGAGTAGCCGGAGGTTGAAGCGAAGCGAAGACCTCCGGCAGCGGGTCGAATGATTCGCACCCTGAAAGGGTGCCAGCGGCACGCTAGCTGAACCGGGGTGTCTGGCACCCCCTTCAGGGTGCTAATGAGCAATTGAATGGCGTTCCGGTGGTCTGCGACCACCGGCTACTGTCTTGCAGCCCTCCGGGCTGCCACACTAAACGAGCAAGGCTTGGTTGCCCTCCACTTCCCTTATGTCGCCTAATTCAGTCATCGCTGCACGCCACACGTCGGAAGAATCGCAGGATCGGGCCGCGGCGCCGATGGCCCACCAGGCAGTCCACGACACAGTGGTCCAGATTCTGCGCGAGCTACCGCGAGGCAAGTTGCTGGATGTGCCGGCGGGCGAGGGCGCATTGGCAGCGAGCTTGATCAACGAGGGTTTTGAGGTCCGCTGTTGCGATCTTTATCCGGAGATCTTCCGGTTGCCGGAAGTCGAGATCAAGCAGGGAGACTTAAATCAACAGCTGCCTTATGATGACAACTCGTTCGATCACGTGACCTGCATCGAAGGGCTGGAGCACATTGAGAATCCGCAGCAGGCAATTCGCGAGTTTGCCCGGGTGCTGAGACCGGGCGGGCATCTGGTTACCAGTGTTCCAAACATACTAAACATCGAAGAGCGAATGAAGTGGCTCATCCACGGCCATACTTCACATTTCAAACCGTTGACGCGCGAGTACGTGGCCGACATACGGTCGCAGATGGGCGACAAGGAAGAGATGGCGCTGCACGTCAACCCGATTGGTTATCCAGAGTTGCGATATGTTTTAGAGAAGCACGGATTTGAAATCGTCAGGCTGCATCGCGACAAGCCAAAATCGATGCTCTGGCTTTATTGGCCAATCACCGCCATCATCCGTTTGATTGGAAGGCTTACGCCGGCCCGGCAACGACGCGATCGCTGGACCAAAGAATTGATCTCCGACGAGATTCTACTGGGCGGTAATACGTTGATCGTGCATGCGGTTAAGAATTAGTTTCGAGTTTCGGGTTTCGAGTTTCGAGTTCAGAAGAGTCTCGTGTCTCAAGGCTCAAACCGCAGGCTTTGGGCTTAGGTTTAAGACATCGAGCAAAACCTGAATCTTGAAACCTATCCGAACTCGAAACTCGAAACCCGAAACTATGCTTTCCCACATTGACGAAGAAGGCCGGGTGAAGATGGTGGATACGAGCGATAAGGTGTCCACTGCGCGGCGGGCAATCGCCTCGGCGCGGGTACTAATGTCCGCGGAAACAATCGCCGCCATTCGCGAGCACCGGACGCCGAAAGGCGATCCACTCGAAGCAGCGCGCATGGCGGGAATCATGGCCTGCAAGCGCACCGCGGAGCTCATCCCGCTCTGCCACACCCTGCCGATAGCCTATGCCGAAGTGCGCGCTGAAATCACAGACGACGGCGTTTACCTGGAATCGGAAGTGAGCACTCAGGCGCAAACCGGCGTGGAAATGGAAGCCCTGACGGCCGTCACCGTCGCCGCCCTGACGATCTACGACATGTGCAAGGCAGTTGATAAAGGAATGATCATCACTGAAGTGCGTTTGGAGCTAAAAACTGGCGGTAAGTCCGGCGACTATTCAAGAAGTGACAAGACTCAGCCTTGATCATGCGGTCACTCAGAATCAAAGCGAATCTTCATTCGTTGCAGCACCCGCACATCCTCGTCGGTGAGTTCCAGGGCCGGACTGGCCGCATCAGGTTCTTCGCTTTCCGTGTGCGGGCGCAAACCAAGTTCCAGACGCAAGGTCAGCTCCATTTCATAACCTGCCTCACGTAAGCGCTCGATTGCCCGGGCGACCTGCGAAGAGTTTTCGATCGAATCGTTGATTGCCGATCCGATGTCGTGAACTATTTGCCTGGTGTCGTCGTCAATTTCCAAGAGTCACCTGTGGGTTTGAAAAGTCGCGCTGGTTTTTGTTGATGGGCAATGCTATGCGACGTTAAGGTTTCGGGTCAACCGCCAAACTGTCCCACAAGCTCTTCACTGGGACCGCGGGCGTCACAGCGATTGCGGATTGCAGAATGCGGATTTCTGATTAAAGACGACCCGCCATTCTTCCTTAATCCGCAGTCCGCATTCTGCAATCCGCAATCGAGCGGGTTTCGGAGTAGACAGGCAGGAATGCCTGTCCTACACTCATCGGCAATTCGAGCGTTTCTACTGAATCAACTAAAACCATGGCGGTAAAGACAAGCACCGAGCGTCGCGAGCGTTTCGAGACCTCATCCGGCATTGAGCTGCCCGTCGATTTCAATCCCGGCAACAGCGCGCATCCGGACTACGACCGTGATCTTGGCGCGCCGGGAAACTCCCCCTACACCCGCGGCATTCGTCCGAACATGTACCGCGGGCGCTTCTGGACGATGCGCCAGTACGCCGGGTACGCGACGGCGGAAGAATCCAACGCGCGCTACAAGTATTTGCTGGCCCAGGGCACCACCGGTCTGTCCGTAGCTTTCGATCTTCCCACACAAATCGGACTTGATTCCGACGACCCGCTGGCCGCCGGGGAAGTCGGCAAAGTCGGCGTGGCCATCGATTCGCTCGAGGACATGCTGCGGTTGTTCGAAGGCATTCCGCTCGACAGCGTGACGACGTCGATGACGATTAACGCGACTGCGTCGACGCTCCTGTGCCTGTATCTCGCAGTGGCAAAGAAGAATGGCGTACCGTTTGGAAAACTCGGCGGCACTATTCAGAACGACATCCTGAAGGAATACATCGCGCGCGGCACTTACATTTTTCCGCCCGCCCCGTCGTTGCGTCTGGTGACGGACACGTTCGCTTTTTGCGCGCGCGAAGTCCCGGAGTGGAACACGATCTCAATCAGCGGCTACCACATTCGCGAAGCCGGGTCGACAGCGGTGCAGGAGGTTGCGTTTACGCTGGCAGACGGGATTGCTTACGTTGAGGCAGCGTTGGCGGCGGGTTTGCAGGTTGACGAGTTTGCGCCGCGCATTTCCTTCTTTTTCAACTCGCACAACAACCTGCTGGAAGAGATTGCCAAGTTTCGCGCGGCACGGCGCCTGTGGGCGCGCATCATGCGCGATCGTTTCGGGGCGCGCGATCCGCGTTCGCTGATGCTGCGCTTTCACACGCAGACTGCGGGTTCGACTTTGACTGCGCAACAGCCGGAAGTGAACGTCGTCCGCACGACGATTCAGGCGCTGGCCGCGGTCCTGGGCGGCACACAATCGCTCCATACGAACGCGATGGACGAAGCGCTGGGCCTGCCGGGTGAAACCGCCGCGCGCGTGGCGCTGCGTACGCAACAGGTAATCGCTCATGAATCAGGCGTGGCTGACACCGTCGATCCGCTCGCCGGCTCGTATGCAATTGAAAGTTTGACGGATGAGATTGAACACCGCGCCGTCGATTATCTCGAACGCATTGACGCGATGGGCGGCATGCTGCGCGCAATTGAAACCGGTTATGTGCAGCGCGAAATTCAGGAAGCCGCTTACCGCTATCAGCGCGCGGTGGAAACCAAAGACGCAATTGTCGTGGGCGTGAACAGTTTTCAAACTGCCGGGGAATCTGAAATGCCTGTGCTGCGCGTCGATCCGAAGATTGAACGCGAGCAAGTCGAAAGACTGCACGCCGTGCGCGATCGCCGCGATGCAAGGGCAGTAGAGGCCGCGCTGGTGAAACTTGAAGAGGCCGCTCGCGGAACCGAAAATCTCTTGCCGCGAATTCTGGACGCCGTCGAGGCATATGCAACCGTGGGCGAAATCAGTAATCGCCTACGCAACGTTTGGGGCGAGTATCGCGAAGCGCTGACGGTTTGAGGAAAGGCGTAAGACCGGCCACGGCACATCCCACAAGACTGACGGACTTTAATAGTCATGAGCCACCTACTCGAAGTCAAAAACCTGAAAACGCATTTCCCGACGCGGGCCGGATTGGTGCGGGCGGTGAATGATGTCAGTTTCTCGCTTGACCGCGGAGAACTGCTGGGGCTGGTGGGCGAGTCGGGTTGCGGCAAGTCGATTACGGCACTCTCGATCATGCGTTTGATTGCGCCGCCGGGAAAGACTGTCGGCGGCGAGATACTTTTTGAAGACAAAAACCTCCTGGCGCTTTCAAACGCAGAGATGCGCGCGATCCGGGGCGATGACATCGCGATGATCTTCCAGGATCCGATGACGTCTTTGAATCCGGTGTACACGGTGGGCGAGCAAATCGCGGAAGCATTGCGGCTGCATCGCAAACTTTCGCGCAAAGCGGCGCGCGAGGGGGCTATCAAATCGATGTTGGAAGTGTCGATTCCCGATCCGGCACGCCGGGCAAATGATTATCCGCACCAGCTTTCCGGCGGCATGCGCCAGCGGGTGATGATTGCGATGGCGCTTGCTTGCGATCCCAAACTACTGATCGCCGACGAACCGACGACGGCGTTGGATGTGACGATTCAAGCGCAGATTCTTGAGTTGTTGGACGAGTTGCGCAAGACGCGCGAGTTGGCGGTTCTCTTGATCACTCACGATCTGGGTGTAGTTGCCGAAGTCGCCGATCGCGTCGCCGTGATGTATACGGGCAAGATTGTTGAAGAGTCGCGGGTGGAAGAATTGTTCGCGCGGCCGAAGCATCCCTACACTGAAGGCTTGTTGCGCTCAGTGCCGAAGTTGACCGCCGAGCATGTTCTGAAATTAGAGCGGCTGGAAACGATCGAAGGCACAGTTCCCAGTCCGACAAATTTGCCGCCGGGCTGTCACTTCGCGCCGCGCTGCCCATATCGCATGCAGCGCTGCGTCGAAGGTGAGATTCCGCTTTATCCGATTGGTGACGCAGTGACGGCGCGATGTGTTTTGTACGACCCCGCAGTGTTGGGTGAAGGCGGGCAGGTGATGGAGTCCGCCGGGACTGGTGACAGTTAGTTGCTTGAAGTAAGAGCGGGGGCAAGCCGCCCTTCCTTACTGCAAGTAGATGGTGTTGATTGTTTCGCGAGACTCCGCACTCAATTAGGAATAACCGCAGTAGGGAAGGGCGGCTTACCCCAGCGTTTTCGAGAGGCGAACCCAAATTACTAAGTGACCCCAGAAACTAACCACAACCTCGTCGATGTTCGCGGCCTGGTGAAACACTTCCCGGTCGAAGCGAGCGACGACGTCGTGCGCGCTGTCGATGGCGTCTCGTTCGAGATCCGGCGCGGTGAAACTCTCGGATTGGTTGGCGAATCGGGTTGCGGCAAGTCCACTGTGGGCCGCTGTCTGCTGCGCCTGCTGGAACCGACTGCAGGCGAAGTCAACTTCGAAGGCCGCGACGTACTGCAGATGGGCAAGCGCGAGTTGCGCGAACTGCGCCGCGACATGCAGATCGTTTTTCAGGATCCATACGCTTCGCTGAATCCGCGTATGAAGGTTCGCGACATCGTCGGCGAACCCCTCGTGATTCACAATCAGGGAAACAAAGCGGAACGGCGCGAGCGGGTTGGCGAGTTGTTGCGGCGCGTTGGTCTCGATCCTGCTTTCATGGATCGTTACCCGCATGAGTTCTCCGGCGGTCAGCGGCAACGGATCGGCGTCGCCCGGACGCTGGCGCTGGAGCCGAAGTTGATCGTTGCCGATGAGCCGGTTTCGGCTCTCGATGTTTCGGTGCAGGCGCAGGTCGTGAACCTGTTGCAGGATTTGCAGAAAGAGTTTGGGCTTACTTATCTTTTTATTTCGCACGGCCTGGCGGTGGTCGAACATATCTCGACGCGCGTGGCCGTCATGTACCTGGGCCGAATTGTCGAGGTCGCGCCGGCGGCCGAGCTGTACGAACATCCGCTGCATCCCTACACGCAGGCGCTGCTGTCGGCGATTCCGATTCCCGATCCAAAGCAGAAACGGTCGCGGATAATTTTGCAGGGCGATGTGCCGACCCCGATCAATCCGCCGTCGGGCTGCCGCTTTCGTACCCGGTGCCCGATCGCCATTCCGGAATGTGCGCGCATCGATCCGGAGTTACGTGAAGTGACGCCGGGACACACGGCGGCGTGCATACGCGTTCCGGGTTGGGAAACCGCGCCCGTGGTGGAAGCGGCGCATGGCGTGGAGGAGTAAATCTCTATCCGCAGATTTCGCAGATTACACAGATAGGGAAACCAGGGGGCAGGGGCAGGAGGCAGGAGCAGACGGCAGGAGCAGAAGGCAGGGGCAGACGGCAGGGGCAGGGGGCAGGAGCAGACGGCAGGAGGCAACATATCCAACCCCTTGTAAGGGTCCTGCAATGCCTCGGCTTTCCATTCCTGCTTCCTGCTCCTGCCTCCTGCCGTCTTTCTGTGTAATCGGTGTAATCTGCGGACCGAAACCCTGACCTTTGAAACTTGAGAAACGCGCGCGCCGTATCACACTGCGTAACCAGCAACATGGACGGACCTTTGTAGTCTCCCCGTCCTTCAAACCCCCAGGAGGATTAAATGAACGATCAGAATCAGCAGTTTGAGACCGGCAACCCCCCGGAAGCGCCGGCCGAGTGGGATGCGTTTCAGCCACCGCCACCGCCGGGTGCGATACCCCCGCCGGTAGCCGCGCCTCGAGCCACCAAGTTGCGTCCCTTCGCAATCGCCGCAGCGATCTTTGGGCTCCTTTGCCTGGGCCTAGGTATTGCCAAAGTTCTGCCCGGCGGAATTGGAACCGGCCTGGCGTTCATCTGTTGGGGAATAATCCTTTTCGCATTCAGCTTCATTCGCTTGCCGCAGGTCAACAGCGACGAGGCGCCCATGTCCGGTGCGCAGAAGCTAATCGGGATATTCTTTGAACCGACGCGCGTCTTTAGAAATCTAAGAGCGCATCCTTACTGGCTCGCAGCGTTTCTGGTGGTAGGTGTTCTCAACGCCGCTTATGCGACAGCATTTGTGCAGCGGCTGACTCCTGAGCGCATCGTCGATTATACGTTTGATAAACTTGTGGACAGTCCCTTCAAGCCGCCGCCCGAAGCGATGGAAGCCGCCAAAGACGAGGCGTTAAAACAAGCGAAGCAGCCCATCCAGAAAGTAGAAACAGTAGCGAAGAGCTTCGTGGGCTTGTTTGTGCTGGCTGCGCTCTCCGCTGCGTTCTGTTTCTTGGGAGTGCTGGCATTCGGCGGACGGATGAATTATTGGCAAGCGTTCGCGGCGGTTTTGTACTCGTGGGTTCCGTACACTGTGATCTCCAAACTCCTGAGTTTGGTGCTTCTCTACGTGAAAAACCCGGACGATATTCACCCGCTTATGGGCCAGGAGACTTTGGTACAGGACAACCTGGGTTACTTCATTGTACCCGTCGATCATCCCGCGCTATATGCGCTCGGGACGGCGATTGGATTTGTCTCGCTCTATCATCTGTGGTTGAAAGCGAAGGGCCTGGCGAATGCCGGCACGAAGGTCAGCTCAGGTGTCGCGTGGGGCGTTTCCATCACGCTTTGGATACTGTTCCTGATCATGGGGATGATCCTGGCGACGCTGTTCTCCAGTTTTCTCTCGTAGGCGGCGAAGCCGCCGCAAAGGGCAAAGAGCGAAGGGCAAAGTGGTAAGAGTCAAATCTCTTAAACGCTTTGCCCTTCGCTCTTTGCCCTTTGCGGCTCGCCCCTACTCGTACCTGAGCGATTCAATCGGATCCAGCCGCGCCGCTTTCCATGCCGGCCAAATGCCGAAGATCATTCCGATAGCCACGCTGGCGACGAAACCTCCGATGGGCGCCCACAGCGGCACATACGATGGCAATATCAAACGCAACAAAAACGTCATCAGCCACCCAATGGTGAGGCCGACCAAACCGCCGAACCCGGTCAGCGTCGCCGCCTCGATCAGAAATTGCCACATGATGTCGCTGCGACGCGCGCCGATGGCTTTGCGAACTCCGATTTCGCGAGTGCGTTCAGTAACCGACACCAGCATGATGTTCATCACGCCGATGCCGCCAACCATTAAGCCGACCGAGGAAATAACAACCATGGCGATCGCCACGCCACTCAGGATCGAGCGGAAGTTACTCAGGAACAGTTCCGCCGTTTGCATGCCGAAGTTATCCGGCTGGCCGAATGGCACCTGGCGCCGCACGCGTAAGACGTCTGTAATCTCGTCCTTAGCTTCGTCCATCATTCCTTTGCGGGCCACCGCCAGGATCATGACGTCGTCGGAATTCGGTTTCAGTTTCCGCGCAACGTTGAATGGCATGTAGATGACGCTGTTCTGACTGTCGCTCCCTCCGCCCAGCAGGAACTGCTCGCGTTTTTCGAGCACGCCCACCACGCGAAATTGATAGCCGCCAATTCCCAACTCCTGGCCCACCGCTTCGCCGGACGGGAAAAAATCAGCCGCTATCGAAGAACCTACGACACATACCAGGCTGTTCGTGTCGTTTTCATATTGGGAAAAGAAGCGGCCTTCCTTGACGATTTCCGTCCCGGCCCGTTCAAAGTCCGGCAAGGTGCCCTGCAACGCAACGGCATTGGAGGTTTTACCGACGCCCGTGACGGTAATCTTCTGCCCAAAAAAATTGTTGCTGATGTCGAGGAAGGGAACTGCCAACTCAACCGCCGGCAGCGGTTGCAGGGCAATCGCATCGTCGTACGTTAACTCTTTGCGCATGCGCTCTTCGCGCGAGAGCCGGCCAATGTGGATGCCGGAATTAAACTTGATGATGTAGATGGTGTTGGTGCCGTACGACTCCAGCTCAGTCTTCACGGCCGTATCGACGCCGCTGATGATCGAAGAGATCAGCATCACGGTAATGACGCCAATCATCACGCCGATGACGGTCAGGAAAGAGCGCAGCTTGTTGGCCCCCAAAGTGGCCAGCGCCATTTTCAGGTTTTCGAAGATGTCACTGCGAATGAGTCTCATGGGAAGCACCTCGTGAACCGTGAACCGTGGGGTTAACTAAATCTTTGTCTTATGTGGCGCGCCAGGCCGTTTAGCATTTTGCCTAGATCGTCATGGGCTCTCCTCAGTGAAAGGTACTTTTCTTGCGAGAGATAGCCTAAGCCGTGCGCGATTAATAGCTCTGTCTCAACTTCACTAGCTGAGCCTTGCGCATTCGATATGAAATGCGCGAACTCTCTCGGTGATGTTCTGGCGGCGCCCTCGGCCAAATTCGCCCGCACAGAAACTGCTGCTCGTCTTACCTGTGAGGTTAAACCGAACTTCTCCTCTTTCGGGAAACTTTCCGAGGACCTTTGTAAACTTCAAGGACGAAATCAATTGCCTTTTCCGTGCATCAAGGTTTTCATGTGGTCGCATTGTCGACTCCTTTGATAAGTAGGAGGCGGGGTTCCTTGGTTGTGCAATCTCCGAATGTTAAATCTGGAGTTCCTGCTGTTAGTTCATCTTCGGTTCACGGTTCACGGTTTACGGTCGGCCTCAGTCTGCGCGCAGCGCCTCGATCGGATCGAGCCGGGCGGCTTTCCATGCGGGAAATACGCCGGCGAGAATTCCCACCCCACCTGAAACAACGATCGTAAACGCTATGGCGCCGATTGACAGATAGGTCGGAAGAAAAAACACCGTCATTATCTTTCCGATGATCCAGGCGATGAAGATGCCAATCGATCCGCCGATGGCGGCCAGTGTTATCGCTTCCAGGAGAAACTGTTTCAATATGTCCATCTGGCGCGCGCCCAGCGATTTTCTGATCCCGATTTCCTTGGTTCGCTCCGTCACCGAAACGAGCATGATGTTCATGATGACAATAGCGCCGACCAGGAGTGCAATCCCCGGAACCGCAATCGCCACGAGAAATGTCGGCCCCAACAGGCGATCGCGGAATCCCGTAATCGCATCGGGCGTCACAATGCCAAAGTTGTCCTTCTCAGCCTTCTTCAAGTGCCGGCGAGTGCGTAAGAGAAAACGTGCCTCTTCAACCGAATCGTTGAAGCCTTCGTCAGTTTTTGAAGTCGCCTCGAAGTAAAGCAAACGATTGCGCGTAAACCCGCCGAAGTTATTTCCGTAAGTTTTTAACGGGAGCGTGACGAAGTTATCCTGCGGAACCCCGAAGACTGTTCCTTTCGCGACAGCCACACCAATGACGCGATAGGGCAGGCCGGCCACATAAATCTCCTGGCCAATTGCCGTCACTGAACCGGCCGGGAACAAGGCATTGGCCACGTCCATGCCAATGAACGCGACGCGCATCGCCGCGTCATTTTCGGCGTCGGTAAGGTAACGCCCGTCCGAGATGTCAACGTTGTCGATGTCGCCAGTGACGGACATAGCTCCGTCGACCGGCACGTCCTGCACGATCTTGTTTTCTCTTTTGATTTCAGAGCGCGAAGAGCGCGCCTTGGCTCCGATTTTGTCGATTAACGTGGCCCGCTCTTTGAGGAATTCAAAATCGTCGAGCGTTAGTTCTTTGTTGCGCCGCTGAGCGGCAGCGATGGTGTCCAGGTTCTTGAAGTCTTCGAAATTGAAGCGCTGAATGGTGAAGGATTTAGAACCAATACCGGCGATCTTTTCATCGATATATTTATTAAAGCCGTTGATTAGCGATACCACCACCACGAAGGCGGTGACGCCTACAATCATGCCCAAAAGCGTTAAGGCCGAGCGCAATTTGTGGGCCCAAATTGCACCCACAGCGACTTTTAGAATCTCGATTAACTTCATTATTGACGTCTATTACGGGTTCGGAGCCGAATGAGTTGCACCGCGCGGGCAACTCTTTGGAGTGCGGCGACCGGTCGCCGCTTTGGCCAGCGTATTCAGAAACTCATCTTTAGAGACCAATCTTTTTGTGATACTGCGGGAGTTCGGCCAAAGCGCCGACAGGTCGGCGCACTCCAGGGAGTTGACGCTACCTCAGCCGGCTACTCGTATCTCAGGGACTCGATCGGATCCAGCCGCGCGGCCTTCCACGCGGGCCAGAGCCCAAAGACAATGCCGACCGCCGCCGAGATGCCGACACCCATGCCAATCGCCCAAGGCGGGACGTAAGCCGGCAGGGGCGAATATTTATTTATCAACAGGCTGCCTGCTTCGCCAATGACCAATCCCAACAGACCGCCGATTGCAGTCAGCCAAACCGCTTCGATTAGAAACTGCGACAGAATGTTGAAACGCGTGGCGCCCACCGCCTTGCGCAAGCCGATTTCCTTCGTCCGCTCCGTGACGGAGACGAGCATGATGTTCATCACGCCGATGCCGCCAATCATGAGCGCGACGAAAGAGATCGCGGTCAGCACGAGCGCAGTGGCGCCGGTCAGTTGGTTGTAAATAACCATTAGTGCGTCCTGTGACGAAATCCCAAAGTTGCTGGGTTCGCCCCGGGGCACGCGCCGGCGGCGGCGCAGGATGTCTGTCATCTCGTCGATGGCGGGCTTCACATAGGCGCGGTTTATGGGCCGCACGATGATCACAAAGACAACTTCCGGAAACGGTTTGTCGGGATAATACTTTTCGAAAGTTGTGATCGGTATGAAAACTGAGTTGTCGCGTGATTGGCCCAGGAAGTTTCCCAGGTGTTCCATGATGCCGACCACACGAAATGGCCGCCCTTTAATTTTCACTTCCTTACCCAACGGTTCTTCGAACGGAAAGAGCGCGCGCACCAGGTCCTGGCCCAAGACGCAGACGTTGGTGCGTTCCCTGATGTCCTGGTCGGAGATAAAGCGGCCGTGCGCGACGTAGCTGGACTGCGTGAACTCGTAATACGGCGTGGCCCCGATCAGGATTGGCGTGTCGGATTGTTTCTCTGAAGCCCGGACCGTTTCCGCGATTTTGCGATAAATCGGCGAGACGCTGAGCACCGAGGGCGCCTCATCGCGAATCGCGTCGGCATCGTCGATGGTCAGATCTTTACGGTGCAGCTCTTCCGAGCCAGGTTGTTTGCCAAAGCTGGGATCGAATTTTGTCGCCCAGATGGCGTTTGAGCCGAGGGCTTCGATCTGATCGGCGAACGCTTTGTTCAAGCCCTGGATAATGCCGACCATCAGGACGACCGTGATGACTCCGACGCTGACGCCGAGGATAGTCAGCGACGAACGCACCTTGTTAGTGCGCAGAGTGTCGATTGCCATCCAGGCCGATTCTTTTACGTCCTCGAATTTCATAATAGCTAAAGGCCGGAGACTGGAGGCTGGAGGCTAGAAAAGGGAAATTTTCCATCTGTCATATTTCATTTTCCTTTGATTTGATCACAGAGAGCGCCCTGCTGAGTGGTGAAGTCGTTCTCTGAGCCGCAATGAGAAATGAGAAATGGAAAATGACATATGGAAAAGGTTCTTAACCGACTCCTGGTCTTTAGTCTCTACTCCCGCCGGAGTGCTTCAATAGGATCAAGCCGCGCGGCGCGCCATGCCGGCCACAGTCCGAACACGATGCCGACCAACGAAGACATGCCGACGCCCAGTACTGCCGACCACGCACTTATCAAAAGCGGAAAACCCATCGCCAGTGCCAGCACATAAGCCAGTCCAAAACCAGTCAGCACGCCAATGGTCCCGCCTACAGCCGTCACAGTTACCGCCTCAATCAGAAACTGCACGCGGATGTCCTTCTGACGGGCGCCCACGGCCTTGCGGATGCCGATTTCCTTGGTGCGTTCAGTGACCGAAACCAGCATGATGTTCATCACGACAATTCCGCCTACGATCAAAGAGATGATCGCCACGCCGTAGGTAACGAAGTAAATGTTCTCAGTCGCTTTCTTGTAAAGGTCGATAAAAACATCCTGCGTCTCGAGGGTGAAGCCGTCGTCGTCAGCGTCAAACAGCTTGCCGCGTCGCGAACGCATGATGGCGCGCACCTGATCTTCGGTTTCCTCGAGGTCGGCAGCCGCAGCGGTCTTCACAAATACAACCAGGGAATCGCGCGTGCCGAAGTTCTTTTGATAGTTCGCATACGGAATGTAAACAATGTTATCGCGAGACTGGCCGAAAATCTTGCCGAGTTCCTGCAGCACCCCAATGATTTCATAAGGACGGCCGCCGACATTCACGCTTTGTCCGATCAGTCGGTCAGGCGTTTCTCCGCCGAAGAGATTTTCTCCGATGTCCTTTCCCACGACGCACAACTCTCGTCCCGCTGCACCTTCGCCCTCGCTCCATACCCGGCCCACGTCGATGGCGACGGCGTCAATGTCAAACATCGCCACCGGAGAGACGCCGCGCACCGCGACAGTTTCAGACTTCTTGTCACCGTGTTTGACCGTTTCGACCGAGTTCGCGGCCACGCCGGTGCGCCAGCAAACTGTGCAAAGGCGAAATATCGCCTCAGCATCGTCCATGGTGACGTCTTTTCGTTTATTGAATTTGATGAAGTCTTCGCGCGAGGTAATTACGCGGGGTCTCTTGGAGATAGTGAAGACGGTCGAGCCTTGCGAAGAAAACGTCGTGGCCACCGTTTGGTCCAGACCCTTGATAATCGTTACGACAGCAATCACGGCGGTGACGCCGACGACAACTCCAATCAGCGTCAGGGAAGTGCGCAGTTTATTGGCTCGTAAGCTGGCGACGGCGACGCGGAAGGATTCCCAAAGGGCGGCAAACCGGCGGCCGCGAAAGCGACTGGGCGACGCGGCGACTGGGTGACGAGGAGGGTCAAGGTTCGCCCCGTCTCCGTGTCGCTCCCTCACCCCGTCTCCTTCACTTAATCCGTTCGTCTTTCTCGATCTGTCCGTCGCGGATGGCGATGACTCGATGGGCGCGGGCAGCGATATCGTGTTCGTGAGTAACAACGATAATTGTATTGCCTTCGTTGTGCAGTCTTTCGAAGAGACTCATGATCTCGTAGCTGGTATGTGTGTCCAGGGCCCCGGTCGGTTCGTCAGCCAGGAGAATCGAGGGATTGTTTACCAGCGCCCGGGCGATCGCTACGCGCTGGCGTTGACCGCCGGAGAGCTCGTTCGGCTTATGCATGACGCGATCGCTGAGGTCGACCGATGCCAGCGCCTTCTTTGCCATCTCATGTCGCGCCGCGGATCCGATGCCGCCATAGATCAGCGGCAGTTCCACGTTGTGCAGCGCTGTGGCCCGCGCCAGAAGATTGAAGGTTTGAAAGACGAAACCGACTTCCTGATTCCGAATTCGCGCCAGCTCGTCGTCGTCCATCTCCGAAACGTTTTTGCCGTTGAGCCAGTACTCGCCCTTAGTCGGCGTATCGAGGCAGCCGATGAGGTTCATCAGCGTTGATTTGCCCGATCCCGATGGCCCGGTGATGGCCAGATATTCGCCGCGCTTCACTTCAAACGTGACGCCATGCAGCGCGTGAACTTTTTCCGCGCCCATCTCATAGGTCTTCCAGAGATCGCGCATCAGGATCAGCGTGTCCGACCCGATCTGGGGAGACATCTTCGTTTGGACCCCAAATTCCGGCGCAACGGGCGGCGCTAACGTCGCTTCGTTCATTAACTTCCTCCGCCGCTGTTGGCGTTATCTGATGCCTTCTTCGTCTGGCGTTTCACAACTGACCCGTCCTTCAATGTCTTGAGCACCCGACTGGGACCGGTGATTACTTCGTCGCCCGATTTCACTCCGCTCAGGATTTCGATGTCGGATTCACCTGTGATGCCGGTAGTGACTTCCACGAATTTCGCTTTATTGCCTTGCAACAGATACAGGCCTTTGATGTCCTTGTGCTTCTCAGTTGGAACGGGGGTCGGCGCGCTGCCGGCGATTGTCGGACCCGGCGTTGGCGGCGCTTTCTCTACGATTGCCTGAAGCGGAACTGCAATCACGTTGTTCCTGGTTTTGGTGGTGATCGTAGCGGTTGCGCTCATGCCAGGACGCAGGGCACTGCGTATATCGTCGGGCATGCCCTTGTCGATCTGAATCGTTACCTTAAATTCCTTGGCTTCCTGCACGTTCACGCGGTTGGACAGGCCGCCCTGGGTATCTGATTTGGAAATCGCGAGCGGATTCTTTTGAAAGACGATCCCTTTGATTTCTTTATCGCCGAGGGCATCAACTTTGATCTTAACTTCCTGGCCAACTTCGACGTTGGAGATCTCAGTCTCGTCCACGTTGACCTCAACGTTGATATCGGACATGTCGGCGATGGTCATCAGCGGAGTGCTGGAGAGACTGGCAACCGCGTATTCACCAACACGCACCGGAATGTCCGCGACGACTCCGTTTAGTGGCGCAAGTTGAGTCGCTTTCGAACGTTGACTCGAGCTGCCGCGCAGCAAAGCCTGTTGTTGGTTCGCGCGCATCTCGCTGGTGCGAACGCTGATCTTGGATTCCTTGACGGCCACACGTTGTGAATTCGCTCGCTCCTGGGCTTCCTTCACGGCAATCTGGGTCGCTTCGAGCTTCGCCTTGGCCTGATCGAAGCGATCGCGTGCGTTGTCATATTCAGCGCGCGAAATGACGTTAGACTCGACCAGTTCGGTGGCCCGCTTCAGTTCGCGTTCGGCTGTTTTGACCTCGATCTGCGCGGTGACGGTTTGTTGCCGCGCCTGCGCTACGGCGCTTTCCGAAACTACGAGCCCCTGTTCCGCCTGGGCCACAGCATTACGCGAGCTTTGAATGTCGTTGAGCGCGGCCTGCGTCAGAGCGAATTGCGCTTCCTGACTCGATTGCAATTGCGTCGGATCGACCCGCACAACCGGTTTGCCCAAGGTGACCTGATCGCCGGGATTGACGTAGATTTCTTCAATACGGCCTGCCACTTCGCTGGTCAGCTTGATGTAGCGAACGGGCCGGACCTCGCCGGAGGCCGTGACGGTCGAACGAAGCTCCGGCCGGACCTCAATCTTTACCGTAGAGACATCGGCTTCTTCTTTGCGGCCCGCAAAGACGCTGACGAGGGCGATGATTGCGAGTAGGGCCACGGCGGCGACCGCGATAATGATCTTTTTCTTCCGCGTTAAAGCCATGATTAGCTTTTAGTCCTTTTCGTGATAAGTAGATTTCCGATTACGGCGCGCAGTTAACTTTGCAGGCAAGTTTTCGGGCATTCTCGCGCTAGAGATGTTTTTACGAGCAAACCCCCCTTGTGGTTTCAAATTTCCGCGTGTCCGGGCGCCCAATTCTCGGGGGGCGAGCGGCGCTGGTTGGTATTGGCCATAACTTCAATCGCTATTTGATTAAGTGACTTTGGCGGGTTGAATTTTTCGCGCTACAATGTGGCGTTTTCTTCGCGCAGGTGGATGGCGTCTCCCGCCGGCAAGTCAGACGCCGCCGGCCACTCCCACATACACGGGGTGTTAATCTTATGACAACTTGCGAAAGGTGCAATACCCAGAACCTGGACGGATCGCGGCATTGCGACTCTTGTGGAGCATCCTTGAACGGAGGTGTTGACGTGTCACTACCGGCCGGGACCGCTGAAACCGGAGGCAATACGGGAAACAGGAGAATCGCTGATGCCGCTCCGGCTCACGCGAAAACAGCGGAAAGTCATGCAGTGGCCGCGGTAATTAGCGGCTCAGCTGCCCCACAGGTTTTAGTGGCGGAAGTTCCCCATGCGACGCTGGTGATTGAGCGCGGGCGGTCGGCGGGGAAAAAGTTTCCTTTAACTGAAGACGAATCGCAGATTGGAAGGTGGGATGCGGACGGCGGAATTTTTCCGGAGATCGATCTGGATGCAGACGATCCGGAAGCCAAAGTTTCCCGCCGCCACGCGCGCATCTCGAGACGCGGTAGCGATTACTTCGTCGAGGATCTGGGTTCGACTAATGGCACCTTCATCAATCGTGGCCGCCGCCTGTTGCCCGGCGATCGTCATCCCCTGCGCGACGGCGACGAGATAATCGTCGGCAAAACCTTTTTGCGTTTTCAGCTTGCGAAGTAGACGTCGATCATCGGGGCGGAACCAAAACTGGTAACTGAAAACTGACAACTGCGTAATGTCTATTTGTGGCGAATGCGGCGCGACGCTGGCGCCGGACGAAAAATTCTGTGGGAGTTGTGGTACGCCGCAGCCCGAGCAGGCTATTGCCGCCGCTGCTCCGCCGCCAGACGCGCCTGAGTCGGAAACCGTTTCAGACACTCCGGATAATCCACCCGATACCCAAGCCAACGACGATACTGATGCTCATGAACGACGGGTGTCGTCTTCAGTGCGTAGCGTCACGACCGGCGACCTATTGGGTGACGGCGATACCGTTCCCCCGTCGCAGCCGACAGTGCGCGCCAATGAATCTCCGAGCAAACATTCCAAAGCAAAACAACTCGAGGCCGGGACCTGTCTGAACGGACGCTACGAGATCGTTCGCCGCATCGGCGGCGGCGGCATGGGCGCCGTCTACCTGGCACGCGACCGGAATCTCGGCGACGCTCCGCGTGCGGTCAAGGAAATGATCGAGTCGCACATTGACGACATGCAACACGAAAAAGCGATTAGCGATTTCAAACGCGAGTCGTTGTTGTTAACTTCTCTGGAGCACGCTTCCATCCCGACGATCTACGATTACTTTTACGATGACGCGGCCGGCCGGTTTTACCTGGTTATGAAATACATTTCCGGGGGCGACTTTTCGTCGCGGCTGCGAAATGCGCCGGGCGGCCGCGTCGACGAAAAGAATGTCACCGATTGGGGCATTCAGATCGCCGACGTGCTGCATTACCTGCACACGCGGCCAAAGCCCATCATCTATCGTGACTTGAAACCTGCGAACCTGATGATCGACGGCAACACCGGTCGCGTGATGCTGATTGACTTCGGAATCGCGCGTTGGGTGACCAAACAGGAGAAGGGCGTGACGGCCGTTGGCACTATGGGATATGCGCCGCCTGAACTCTTCAGCGGACAAGTCGAGCCGCGCTCTGACGTTTACAGTTTAGGCGCCACCATGTTTCACCTGGTGACCGGTTCTGATCCGCAGGACAATCCGCTGCTGATCTTCGACTTCACGAAAAACCCGCGACCGCGCCAGATCAACCCGTCGATGTCCACGGAGATGGAGCGCATCCTGATGCGCGCCGTCGAGTACAAACCTGAGAACCGTTTTCGTTCCGCGGCAGAGTTGCGGGACACGCTCGCGATCCATCTGGAAAAATTGCAGTCCGGCCAGGTAAGTTACGGCATGCCCGCGGGCGATCTGGGCGGCGAGACAGTTCAGGTGGAAACTGTCTACTGCGGATTCTGTGGCGGGCGCATCGCCGCGGACGATATTTTCTGTGCGCATTGTGGCGCCCGCCAGCCTATTGGAGTGGGAACCGGCGCCGTGACCGCGGCGCGCGGCACAGCGAAGTTGGTTGTGGCCGGAACCACCGAACTGGATGCATCGTTTCACCTGCAAAAGGAAAGCAACTTGCTGGGGCGAACGGATCCGCAGTCAAATATCTTTCCGGAAGTTGACCTGTCGCGCTTTGATCCGGAAACGAAAGTTTCGCGCCGTCATGCACGCATCTGGCGTGAGGGTGAAACTTTTCTGGTTGAGGACCTGGGTTCGATCAACGGCACAGTCATAAACGATGCGATCCGCCTGGCGCCGCGGCAACCGCGTGTGCTAGATAGCGGTGACAAACTTCGCCTGGGTGAAACGACGCTTCATTTTTTGGTGGGATGAAAAATTTAGTTTCGGGTTCGGGTTTCGAGTTTCGAGTTCGGCTTGCGAAGCTTGAATCTAAATATTGAGGCTTGAGATTCAAGTATGTCGGACCACTCAGAAGCTAGCGTAAACGCAACCCCGAACTCGAAACCCGAAACTCGAAACTCGAAACTTCCAATGACCAACCCGACAACACTCCCGCGTGCCCGCACCATAACGCGTGCCGAGGCGCTCGCCCATCTGGAACGTTTTCGCGCACCGGTCCTGCTTCGCTGTGGTGCGCTGCTGATCGACTACATCCTTGTCATCTGCGTCGTCAGCATCAGTGTTCTGATCGCCCGCATGCTGGGCGGTGGGGCGCGCTCGTCCGGTAGCACCGCTGAAACGCTGGGTATCATCACGGCGGTGATGCTTGCGGCTTTGAACTTTGTGTTTCTGGCAGCCGTGTGGGGGCAGACACTGGGAAAGTGGGCCACCGGCATTCGTATCGAACGAATCGACGGCAGGGAACTGAGCTTTGTGCAGGCGTTCCTGCGACATTTTGTGGGCTATCCGCTTTCGTTGCTAACCCTGGGAATTGGATTTCTGATCGCCGCCTTCAATCCTGAAGGACGCGCGCTTCATGACTTGATTGCCGGCACCGTCGTCGTTCGCGAAAGCGCCCGGCGCGTGGCTGTCAGGTCGCGACGCGTTGCTCGTTGAACCGGAAAATGCGTCTTCTTTGTCCCAGCTGTAATTCACCCAGTCCGTCAGAAGCGCGCTTCTGCCGGCTTTGCGGCGCGCCTTTGAAAAGCGCGGGCGGATCCAGTGGTCCAATTTCACCGCTCGCACAAACCGTCCCTTTATCGATTGACGGAAGAACGACCGACGGGTTGGGGGCTGAGGAGCGGAACGCCAACACTGCTCGCGTAGACGGCGCGGAACTGGAAAGCATCCTGCGTCGTCAACAGGTCGCGCAAACGGCTGCGAGCGGGAACGGTGGTGACGGACATTCGGCGATTTATTCGGGCGAACACTACGCGGCACCGACAACGTCATCACTGGTGTTGCCGGCAACTGCGCAACCCCCGGTGGCGGCCGCGCGAACTAAGAAGACACGCTGGTGGCCGGCAATCTTGTTGACGCTGCTATTTGTTGGAACGGCGATCGGCCTTCTGATCTATTTCCTGGGACATCGGGGTACGAACCCGGCAGGTGTGTCAGTAACGAATACGGATCAGCGCGCAGTTGTTTCGCAGCAGCTGAACGAAGCCCGCACCTTACTCTCCAACGGGAGTGTAACCGAAGCGATTGATCGCCTGCATTCAGTTATCAACCTCGACCCGTCGAATTTGGAAGCACATCGAATGTTGGGCGCTGCGTTAGTGCGTAGCGGCCGGCGTCGTCAGGCCATTGACGAATATTTTATCGCGGCGCAAAAAGGTCCGCAGGACGTAGACACGCTGCAGACGTTGGCCACGCTGCAATTTCAGGAACAGCTCTATGCTGATGCCGTCGACAGCTATCGTCGCCTGGCAACTGCCTTGGGCGAAGGGACCCTGCCGCCGGCAGACGAACTGAACTACGCCGATGCGTTGCGGCTCGCAGGTTACACGGAAGACTCGCGCATTGAGTATCAGAAACTGGCCGCCGGCCAATCAGCCGCCATCGCCGCGGTGGCGAAGCAACGCCTGGCCCAGTTGCCGTCGCAAGGCGCGACTGGGTTACCGCAGAGTGCCCGCGCGGTACCCGCGTCGTCGGCCGTAGCTACCAACAACGCAACCGCGACGTTGCCGTCCCAGCCTACAGTTACGGCGACGCCCGCAATGCCGAAGCCGGCGCCGACTGTGGCCAGGACCGATGCTGATGCGGACTATGCGTTGGGCGTTTCAATCGTTGCCGGCCGCGACCCGAAGAACCTGCCCCGGCCCGAACTGCTCCGTGCGCTCGGTGCAGCGCAAAGAGCCGCGCAGGGCGGTCAGCATCGCGATCAAGCGAGCAAGCTGGCCGAAAGATTGGGCCGGGAATTCGACCGCCGCAAAAGCAGCGGGATACAGTGAAGCCGTAAACAGTGAACGGTGAACGGAAAGGTATAGGCCAGCGAATGTCGTCGTTTTACGGTTCACGGTTTACTGTTCACAGTTCCCGGTTCACGCAGCCAAAAGATGCCTGAGTTAATAGTCAAATACCCCGACCGCCCGGCAGAGAATTTTCCGCTGGGCCGGCTGCGCATAACGATTGGGCGCTCGGCGCGCAACGATTTGTGTATTCCCGATCCGTTTGCCTCTCGCGTCCATGCCGAAGTCCGCCGCGAAGGCGACGGTTACGTGTTGCAGGATTTGGGGTCAGCGAACGGCACGCTCTATAACGGCGCCGCCGTCGATGGCGCGTTGCCGCTGACTGTCGGCGGCCGGATTCAAATCGGTGAAACGGAAATCATCTTTGACGACGGCACCTATCGTTCCGGTACTGGCGCCACGATGATTACCGACAACAGCGCGACCTCGCTGCCGGAAGCCACTATCGCGCTCACTTCGTCCGACCGCTCGACTTCGGGATTGTTGGAAGCCATCGAGGGCGCGCGCACCCGGCCGGAAGAGATTGCTGCGCAACGCGCCGCAAAGCACAGCGACCTGCTCGCTTTGATCAGCAAAGTGGGCGTCACTTTGCTGGCCTCGGCGACACTAAATGAAACTTTGGAGCAGGTGGTTGCGCTCGTGTTCGAAGCGGTGCCTGCCGATCGCTGCATGATCATGATGCGGCAAAAAGACGACGCCGACTTGCAAGTCGCCGTGGCCCGCCTGCGTGACCGTGCCGGCGAGGTCGGCGAGATTCGCGTCAGCCGTTCAGTTATTGAAGAAGTGGTCGTGCGCGGCAAATCAGTCCTCACTTCCGACGCGCAAGCCGATCCGCGTTTCATGAGCGGCACGGTGATGCTGCAAGGCGTGCGTTCCGTGCTCGCCGTGCCGTTGGGCGTCAGCGAAAAACTTTTCGGCATTATCTATGCCGACTCGCCCATGGCCGAAGGCAGGTTCACCGAAGATCATCTGAAGGTGCTGACGACCCTCGCTTCGGTGGCTGCGATCCGCGTTGAAAATACCCGGCTGCTTGATGAGCAACTGAAACGCGAACGCATGGAGCATGAGCTTCAGGTCGCCAGCGAGATTCAGCAGCGCTTTCAACCGACGGCGCCGCCGCAGGTTCCTGGCTATGAGTTGCAGGGAATCAGTTTTCCCTGTTACGAAATTGGCGGCGACTATTACGACTTCATTCAGCGCGAGGACGGGCGCTTGATAGTTGCCCTCGGCGATGTTTCCGGGAAGGGCGCGGCGGCCGCGCTGTTGATGTCCTCGCTGCATGCGGCGGTGCATGCGCAAGCGGCTTCGCATGACTCAATCCTGAAAACGATCTCGGGCGTGAATCGTTATCTGGCTGAAAACATTCCCGCGAACCGGTTCATCACGTTGTTTTATGCGGAGCTGCAGCCAAAGACCGGCGCCTTATCTTTTCTGAACGCGGGCCACAACCCTCCGCTAATCGTGCACGCGGCAGGAACGATGGAACAGCTGGCGGCGGGAGGCCTGCCATTGGGGATCATGCCGGACGCGGAATACCGCGAGGGCCTGACGCACCTGTCGTACGGCGACGTGCTGGTGATTTATTCGGACGGCGTCACCGAAGCGCAGAGCCCCAGCGGCGAAGAGTTTGGCCCGACCCGTTTGTATGACGTGGTAGCGCGGAACATGGAAGCATCAGCCGCCGGCATCCGCGACCGCATCGAGTCAGCCCTGACAAAGTTTTCCCAGGGCACGCCCGCCGCCGATGACATCACCCTCGTGATCGTCAAACGTCAGGCCGAAGGCGCCTCCATCGCGACGAGCGGCAGCTAAGCGATTGCGGAACGCGGAATGCGGATCTCGGATTCAACAAACAGGCCAGTTGTCTTCTAATTAGTCCGCAATCCGCAATCGGAGGAGCAGTCATGAAGAAGTTTCTGGCGCTTGTTCTCTCAGCGCTTGTGCTCGGCGCCATTGCCTGCGGAAGCCGTAGCGAGTTTGCGAACAAAACCCTTGTTAAGACGGTTGTGGTCGAGGGCGATAGCAACGCGTTAATTGATCTGAATTCGGCGAGCAAAGCTGCTCTGGTCGCGCTGCCCGGCATCGGCGAAGCCTACGCGCAGAAAATCATCGACGGCCGGCCGTATCGCGAGAAGACGGATTTAATCCGCCGGAAAATTATTCCCGAAGCAACTTACGAACACATTTCGAATCTGGTTATCGCCCCGCGTGGGAATAAGTAGGACAGGCATTCTTGCCTGTCCCTCGATGGGGAATCGAGCCGCAGTAGCCCGACCGTAAGGAAAGGCTCCACCCATAATTCGTTAGCAGATAAAAGGAGTAATCATGGAAGAACTCATCAAACAAGTATCCCAGAAGACCGGCATCTCTGAGGATCAGGCAAGGACCGCAGTCAGCACGGTAATCAATTTTCTCAAAGACAAACTTCCGGCGCCGATCGCCGGTCAGCTCGATAATTTTATTGGCGGCAGCGCCGGCGCCGCAGGAGCCGCCGCTGATGGAGCCACGGGTACCGTGAATGACATCGCCGGCCAACTCGGCGACCTGTTCAAGTAATTTGGAGTGCGGTGGCAAAGCGAAGCGGCGACCGCTTTAGATTAGCGGCACGAAGAAAATAGCCACAGATCTTCGCGATAAGACGGATCAGAACCAAAAGGCAGGTTCGTCTCTTGCTCAGATTCGTTTATCTGCGTTTTTCTGTGGCTAACTAACTTTCTTTCTGGAGAAAGTGGCTTGGCTTCAGCGGAGCAAGATGTTTATAGCACCAGCAGGTCCTTATTAATCCTCGCTCCGTCAGGAGCGAAACATTATGGGTGCATTGGCGAACCAACCAAAACATTGCGCTCCTCTGGAGCGCGTTGACATAGGAAAAAGCGTGGGACTATAAGCATCTCGCTCCTCTGGAGCGAAAACAATTACCGGTGTTGCACTTCCAAGTTGAATCTGCGAATGACAAATGAGAAATGGAAAATGGTTTCTAAGTTCCCCCACTTGAATTACCGCAACCTCTCCTTAATCCGCTCCGCCGTCTTACCGCCGATCCCATCAACCATTTCCAATCCGCCACCCGCCGCAAAGTTCTTTAGTTCCGCCATCGAAGAAACTTTGAATCGCTGATGCAGCAGGGCCGCCGTCTTTGGACCAATGCCCGGTATCGTCAGCAGTTCCAGTACCGATTCCGGCGTCTCAGCAATCATTCGCTCCCACGCGTCGAACGTTCCGCGTTCCACCATGTCCACGATCTTTCCGGCAATCGCTTTTCCCACGCCGGGAATTGTTTGCAATCCCGTCGCACCTTCCGCTTTTGCAATCTGTTCAAGCGAATTGGGCCAAGTCTCCAACGCCTCGGCCGCATTGCGATAAGAGCGCAGCCGGAACGAGTCGTCGCCGCGCACCTCCATCAGCGCCGCCATGCGGTAAAAGCGTTGGGCTATTTGTTCGTTGGTCATTGGTGGGTAAATGGTAAATCGTAAATAGTAAATGGTAAATAGGGGACCGCAGGGGTACATGTTCGGCTTGGGAATGAGATTAGTACCTCAGCCCGCGTAGCGGGCGGCGATAGCCGTAGCCCACAGCGCAAGCTGTGGGTAAGCAATTCTCAAGATACGAAAGAGCCCCGGAGGGGCGGCATAGAGGCATCAGGCGAATAGTGATCGTCATGTCCCGCTACGCGGGCTCTGCCCGCTTCCCCATTTACGATTTACCATTTACTATTAACCCCTCCCAACAATCCAGCTTCTGAGAGGAATCCATGAGATTAAGAAAACTTCTGTGCGCCGTCATTGTGGCGCTTTTTTCGCTCCAGTCTTTGCAGTTCGCCGCTCGCGCCGACGAGGGCATGTGGACCTTCAATAACGTCCCGCGCGCCGAGATCAAACGCAAATACGGTTTTGATATTACCGACGACTGGCTGAAGAAGGTCCAGCTCGCGTCCGTGCGTTTCAACAACGGCGGCTCCGGCTCGTTCGTTTCGCGCGACGGCCTGGTGCTCACCAACTATCACATCGTCGAAGACATCGTGAACGAAGTGAGTACTGCCGCCAAGGATCTGGCCAAGGACGGCTTCGTGGCCCACAACCGCGCCGAAGAAATCAAAGCTCCTAGTCTCGAGCTGAACGTCCTGGAAAGCATCGACGACGTAACCGCGCGGATCAACGGCGCCGTCAAGCCCGGCTCTTCAGACGCCGACGCTTTTGCCGCGCGGCGCGCTGAAATCTCGGCTGTCGAAGGTGAATCGACCAAAACCACCGGGCTGCGCTCCGACGTAGTCACTCTCTATCAGGGCGGCCAGTACAACCTCTATCGTTACAAAAAATACACCGACGTGCGTTTGGTGTTTGTGCCGGAGTTCCAGGCCGCGTTCTTTGGCGGCGATCCCGACAACTTCAACTTCCCGCGCTTCAATATCGATATGTCGCTGGTTCGAGTTTACGAAAACGACCAGCCGGTCCATCCGACAAGCTATCTTAAATGGTCCACTGCCGGCGCGAAGGAAAACGAACTGGTTTTCGTTACCGGTCATCCCGGTTCCACTGCGCGCCTGAACACCGCCGCGCATTTGACTGAGCTGCGCGACACCAGCATCCCGATCATCATTCGCTTGTTGGAACGGCGCGAAGCGATGTTGAAAAAGTACATGGCCATGGGCGAGGAACAAACGCGCCAGGCGCAGAACGAATTGAACAGCGTGCAGAACAGTCTGAAGGTCTATCGCGGCCAGCTTGGCGGTTTGAAGGACAAGCAACTACTGATGAACAAGGAGATAAAGGAGCTCGTGTTACGCAAGGCCATCAGTACGAATCCCGACCGTCAGAAAATGTACGGCGACGCCTGGGACGCAATTGCCAAAGCCCACCAGGCGCTCCCTTCATATATTAAGGAGCGCAGAATTTTCGATCAGGGCGGCGGTTTCAACACGACGTATTTCGGCTATGCCCGCACGCTCGTGCGCATGGCCGCCGAAAGCGAGAAACCGAATGCGCAGCGTCTGCCGGAGTTTACCGACGCGCGTCGTGCCTCGCTCGAACTGGGACTTTATTCACCCGCGCCGATTCACAACGACTTCGAAAAACTGAAGCTCGCTGACTCGCTGGCGTTCATGGTCGAACTACTCGGCGCCGACCACGAGCTGGTCAAGCAAATCCTGAACGGCAAGACTCCGGAAGCACGTGCGAGCGAATTGATCGAAGGCACGAAGTTGGGCGACGTCGCCTTTCGCAAAGAACTCGCCGCCGGCGGCAGCAAAGCCATTGCAGCTGCAACCGACCCGATGATAGTTCTCGCTCGCACAATCGATGCCAAAGCGCGTGAACTGCGCCAGCGTTACGAAAGCGAAGTCACCGGAGTCGAGCGCGCCAACTACGCCAAGATCGCGCGCGCCCGTTTCGAAGACGAAGGCACCAAACTCTATCCCGACGCGACCTTCACGCTGCGTCTTTCCTATGGCGCCGTCAAAGGCTACATGGAAAATGGCAACAAGATCGCGCCCTTCACCACGTTGGGTGGTCTTTACAATCGCTCCACGCAATACAAAGCGGAGTTTCCGTACAACCTGCCACCGAGATGGTTGGAGAAAAAGTCTTCAATTAATCTGAAGACCCCCTTCAACTTTGTCTCGACCAACGACATCATCGGCGGCAACAGCGGCTCCCCCACAATAAACAAAAACGCCGAACTGGTCGGATTAATCTTCGACGGCAACATCCAGAGTTTGGTAGGAGACTTCTACTACGACGAAACCGTCAACCGCGCCATCAGCGTAGACTCCAGAGGCATGCTGGAAGTCTTGAGAAAAGTCTTCAACGCCAACGCCATCGCGGATGAGCTAGTGAAGGGCTAAGACCGCCCCGACCAATGAGCCGCAAAGTAGGACAGGCATTCCTGCCTGTCCCCCTTTCTGCCGAAACATCTCACCGTTCGCAAAACTTGTAGGGGTGGCCCTCCGTGGCCACCCCCTTGTTTTTTCCGCGTCACCCATTCAACTGCGCACAAAAAGGGACCGGCACGGAGTGCTGCCCCTACAAACGATTCGCATATCATCAGGCGTTCGCGCGACTGAGTTCTATCCCGTCAGAAAAACAAAATAGCCGCTCCCGCTCTCTTCTGTCACGCATCGAGCGCAATACGGATCATCAACGACATCCCTCAAGTGACAGAGTGAAGTCAGTACCACCTGCGATAGCGGGTGGGTCGCATCGTCTCTTCCAAACCAGCGTCTCTATGAATCTTAAATCACAGGCATAACCACCCGGCAGTTCTAACTCCAATCCATTCACGCCTGAATACAATGGAACCACACCCCACATAGAACGCATTCACGCGTCAATGCAACGGAGCCACCCGTGGCTGCAAGAGAAGCACGCGTGATTCCAATGGACCCACGCATGAATGCAATGGAATCACGCGTGACGCCAAAGAAATCAGCCGTCAATGGAAGGGAATCAACCATGATTCCTTTGCATTCAAGCCTGACAACAAGCCTGGAAGTCATCAATACCTTAAGGTTTTCTAAGGAAAACCCTTATTGCGCCCGGATCTGACCCAACGTAGACTGCGGCCTTCTCATATCGGCTTTACGATCCTTACATCCTCTAGGAGAACACCATGGGTAAAAATGAAACTCGACGCCTCAACCCAACAGCCATCGCGGAAGATCAGGAACTCCTGGCCGCGCTAAAAGACATCACCGGCTACGCACCGGCCAACCCGGCGTATACGGTAGCTGCCATCACAGCTATCGACGCGCGCCGCGCCACTGCCTACAACACCGAAGTACAGACCACGTCCGCCGCCGAAGCCGCACGCGACAATCACGTAGCCGTGCAATGGGAACTGCACAACGCCCTGCTCGCCGCCAAAGATCAAGTCACCGCCCAATTCGGCTCCGACTCCAACGAAGTCCAAGCCATGAAACTCAAAAAGAAATCCGAGTACAAAACCCCCACCCGCAAAGGCCCCGGCTCCGGCGGCACCGGTGGCCCAACCCCAACACCAAGAGTGTAAAGACTCCGCCCGGCCATAAACCGCCGGCCGAGCTTCTACATCACAAACTCCGAAGGGCCGTGCAAACGGCCCTCCGGAGTTCTTTCATTTGGCATCGACAGCCTGCGCACTCACGAGAAGGCTGTAAGCGGCTTGAACGCCTTTTCAACCACCTCTGCTAATCAAAAACACTAATTCTCGAATTAGCGTCCTTCTCTGCGTCAAGAACGGACTCCATTATTCCTTTCCGTAATTCCATATAGCGATGGTTCTCGAAAACATCATGTGGTCTCGGTCTAGGTAAATCTATTTCGAAAATTTGTCTCACCCGCCCCGGTCGATGGGAAAACACTAGTACGCGATCTCCTAATCCCATCGCCTCATCAACGTCATGAGTTACGAAAACGATCGTCCTCGGATTCCCGCTCCAGACTCGAAGTAATAACTCGCGCATTCGCGTAGCACTTTGAGCATCCAATGAAGCGAAAGGTTCGTCCATAAGTAGAATATCTGGATTATTGGCATAAGCACGGGCAAGGCCAACTCGCTGTTGCATACCGGCACTCAACATGAACGGATAACTATCAGCGAATTCTGTTAGTTTCATCTCTTCGAGGTATTGAGAGACCACTTCATTTCGTTGAGTCTTAGAGACAGCTCTCATTCGCAAACCAAACTCTATATTCTGCCGAACTCTTTTCCATGGGAAGAGATTGTATCTTTGAAACACCACACCGCGATCCGCGCCGGGCCGGCTAACCAGTTGTCCATCTACTCGAACTTCACCAGAATCAGGCCGAACAAACCCAGCTATGAGACGAAGAGCGGTAGATTTGCCACAGCCGGAAGGACCTAAGATGCATAAGAATTCTTTCTCTGTAACAGAAAAACTAAGGTTCTCAAGTGCCAGAGTTTGGTCTTTCCGATGAACATAGGTCATCGTGACACTATCAACCGATATCTTTGTGGTTTTAGTTTCCGACACGCTCTTCTCCTTTCCACCAAGGCAGGAGCCATCGCATAAGATGAATGAATAGTCGATCACAAAGGATACCCAAAAGAGCAATCGTCAAAATACCTACCATCATTTTGTCGGTTCGAAAAAACTGATGTGAATAGAAAATGCGGAATGCAACGCCGCTGAATGCTCCGGCCATTTCCGCAGCAGCTAGACCAAAAAAGCCTGTCGCGATTCCCATGCGGGCACCAGTGATAATAAATGGTAGGGCGCTTGGTGCATATACTTCTGAAAAGAGCCGCCAACCCTTTGCACCAAGGCTTTGGGCCGCCCATACGTGTTCTCGTTCAACTTCAGAGACTCCAGCATGGGTATTCAACCAGAGTGGAAATGTGACGCCCCAGGTAACAATAAAGATTTTTTGCGACTCCCCAATTCCAAACCACACGATCGCAAGTGGAATGAGAGCGACAGATGGCGTGCTTCTTAACAGGTTTAGTAATGGACTAAAACTATCGCGTAGAATTTGTACGCGCCCCGTCAACATTCCTAATAGGATTCCCAAGAGACATCCTAAGACGAACCCAGTAGCGTAACGGGACAGGCTCGCGCCAAGATCGTTTAACCATTCACCCGACGTAACCATCTCCGAAAAAGCGGAGGCTATACGGCTGGGCGGAGGGAATAGGACAGGATTGTATAGACCAACACGAGAAATCAACTCCCACAGGGCAAGCGTCACTACAATAGTAGAGAGCCCAATCAGGAACGTAATCCAAGATCGGCTGGCAAGTTTTGTGTGGGTTCTTACCATCCTTCAGTCAGCATACTGAGTATCAAGGAAGCATCGGAGGGCTTCCACCTCGTCAAGCCGAATCGGAAGGAATACCCGCAAGAGGTTCAGGCTGCATGCGGTCTGCAAATGCGTTCCCGTTCCTTGAGTAACTTAATGAAGGCTGTGGAGAACTTATTGCTCAGCACCATGCCTATTTAGAAGGGAAGCCTCGAATGAGCGCAACAACTTCTCCAATTGAATCTGTGACTGAGCCCCGCTATTTAGCGGCTGCCATTTTTTGAGGATAAATGTAGTCATTGAAATTCGGCACCGGCCCAGTTGATTTCGAGATTGTTCGAGCCCATTGGGCTTCTTTATCCAATATGGGAATCAATTGGGGATCTATACCGACGATCACTTTGTATTCAGGCCACAACGACTTCAAGGCTCCAATGTCCATGCTCGTAGCCTTAGAAACTATTGCCATTGACTCAGCAGGGTTTTCATTGACGAATTTCTCGGCTCGCTGAAATCCGCGGATTAATTTCTCCACAACGTCGGGATGAGCGCTCGCGAACTCTTGGTTCATGGCTACACAGTGACGCCCATGATAAAGGTCACCCGGCGGGAAAACTATCGATTGTTGAGCCAGTTGTTTCTGAGCGTAATAGATATGAGGCTCCCATGCGAAATAAGCGTCAATGTTCCCTTGGACAAAAGCGGTTACCATGTTGGGAGGATCCATATTGGCGACTTTGACATTCTCAATCGGAATGCCGTTCGCTCTCAGAAACTCATACATGAAATAGTCCGAATTGGTGCCGGGGAGGGTAGCGACGCGTTTACCAACTAGTTCTTTCCCTGATTGAATTCCCTTATCACGTCGTGCAATCAGTTTCACCTCTTGGTGTTGGGTGACTGTAGTCACGATGTAAATCTTGTTGCCCTGAAGAATGGCGTGCATAAGAGGAGTTTCCGAAACGGACATAACCTCGGCACTCTTAGACAACAATGCATCCAGTGCCTGCCGACCTGATGGAAACATCTGCGCTTGGACATCAAGCCCTTCCTCTTTCCAGAATCCCTTCTCCAGAGCTACATAAGCGGGAATTGCCGCTACTGAGATAGGCATGGCGTAAGTTATTTTCACCGCACCAGGAGGATCTGTACCTCGCCACTTTGTGCAGCAGGCCCCACCCACGAGGGCCAAAAGAAGAACACTCCAAATCCAAAGAGAAAACTTTTGTGGGCCTAGTGCCATTTCCAGGCGTTTCGATAAGTGGGCCATACGTTCTCCTTACTGGCAGAAAAAAGACTGGTCTGTGACAACAAAACATGCATCGTGAAGATCACTCGTTCAAGCCAGCAGCACGTAGAAACTTATACGCGCCCGGGAGGTTCTTTCTGTTTTTAAACAAAGGCGTAGCGTCTAATTCTTCAATTCGTTTCTTCAGGGCTAGTCCTGAGCCAGTATTCCTCAATAGGACTGACCAAACGACAATAGGTATCGCACGAGTCTTCTTTGATTCCTTCAGCTTTCGAATTAGGCGTTCTCCGGCATCGGTAACCCGGCGCTTGTCGTCCTTCAAATCAACTATTGCAAAATCCGGTTTGAATTGAGCGATTCCTTCAATTTGGCCTGGTGTAACATCCCAATCGCTCGGATTGACAAATGGAAGAAATTCTACCTCGTGTTTCGTGAAGATATGCTCCAGCCTTTTCCAATCCTTTGGATTGTCTTCGAAGCATACAATTCTAAGTTTCATCAAAGCACCCTCTATTTCTGTGGTACTTCTACCACGAAGTCAGCATTCCATTCGTCATCAGAGTTATAGTTCCACTTAGTGCCGTCGGATTTATAATACTCACCATCGTTTGTCTTGACATATATGTTGCCGTGATGCCCTTGTTCTATGAGCATCCTGGCGATAGCAAGACCTCTGCCTCGAGGACGGCCTTCTTTTACGGAAACGGGCCGCTTGAAATAGGGGCGGAATATTCTCTCTCTTTCCTTGGTAGGAATGCCGAGCCCGTTGTCCCTTACGTGAATTAAGTAATTTGTCCCGTCTTTCTCCACGTCGACTCTCACGTAATCTCCCCCATGTTCTAGCGCATTAGAAATTAGATTCTCCATGCCCTCTCGAAGCATTCCACGATCGATATTAAAACTCCACGCCGGATCAATCTGGCCAAATTCAAGCTTCTTACTTCGTTCCTCAAACTGTCTCCTGAAGTAGTACCTAAGATCAGCTAAGAACTCATGTACTTTATCGGGTCTCTTCTTTGCCTTTAGAAGCGTTTTTGGATCTCTTCCCTCAAGCGCAAAAAGGGTTTGATTCATCACGCGATCGATGTGCGTGATCTGTCTCTCAATGCTCGTCAGTGATGATTTTAGTTCTCTAACGGTAGATTGAAGAGCATCGACAGGATGACGGAAGTCATGGACGAGCCGATGAATGAAAAAACGCTTTGCTTCATCCAGCGCGTCCATCTCTTCAACTAGGCCATGAGAAAAGGCATCCTCTCGCAGGCGAAGATATGTTAGCAGAGTGGTTGAGACCTCCTCTCCTATTAGTGCCGTTTCCCACGGAACAAAACCTCGGCAAGCAAATGCCATCCCTCCTACTTTTTCACCTCCAACATAGGCAGGACACAAAAAGGAGGATCTAGGTAAGGTACATTCATATTCCTTATCTCGGAGCAGTTTCAACGTTACTTTCAGGCTGCTTAAGAGATGATTGAGAGCGGTTACACCTTCGAGCCGACCTCCACCTACGCGACCCATCCACGACTTTAGTTTCCCGAGAAACTTTGGATCCACCCTGTTGACCCGCTCAATATCAAGTTCACGAAGTGAATCGCTTGAAGGTTCGGGGAAGTCTATTAAGATCGCGGTCACCCTGGGCGGTATAACCATTGCTTCGCGTCCCCATTCTTCAGGGACACCATCTCCATCTCTTGGAAGAAGTATAGTTATGGGACTGCCCATGCTTTTGGCGTCTTCTACTTGTTCTTTAGCAAATATCTCAATGTAAGGAGATTCTGTTTCGTAGGGCAGTAATTTGCGTTTCAAGACCGCGGAAGTGAAGTGTGTATTGAACGCAATTTGATCTGCAAGCCACTCGTTGTCTTCCGCTACCCCGTATGTCAAATGTCGCGTTTTGTAATGCCAGGTAACCAGGTCAACACCAGATTGTTGAAACCATAATGTTGTTTCATCGTGAAGAGCGAAAACACGTTTGATAGTTTTTTTTATGTGAGTGCCGTAGGTCTCTAGATCCTTTTCGAAAACACCGCCAAATCCACTAGTGTTTCCTCGCTTCATCGACAATCGTTCCAGCTCGCGCTCAAATTTGAGCCGGAGCGTTGCTGGAAAACGCAAATACTCCGGGCGACCCTGCTTCGACCGTTCAACTTTTTCGTCCAAGTCTAGCCTCCGCATTGACTATACAAGCTCATTCAATTTTCAAGCCTTCGCTTAGGCTTTCGCCAGAAGACACATCCCTAAGGCGGCGGAGCAGGTCAGCGGTAAGCTTTTCGGGAGTTAGTTCACTTTGAACGAACATCGCGATACTCAAGATACCTCCGAGAATTAGAATCATGTAAAGAAAGGCCAAGAAGGTTTCTACTATCGCTACAGCTTGAGCGTCAAGGGTTTCAGGAGCATGGTTTCCGTCCCCAAGACTTTGAAAAATGACCAGATGGTAGTACAGCAAATGCAGATTAACACCGGCAAAGCTTCTTTCCTCAAAACAAGCGTGCCGGTATGGACTCCGTTCTGATCCGCAGTACATATGTATTCGGACTAGACCCATTGTCACGAATCCGAAACATAAAGCTGTCAGCAGAAAATTCAAGAAGGTTCGCCACAGCAATATCGCCGCAATTCTCGGAAAAGGGCGTTTATTCTCAAAATCGTCAAAGAATTTTTCTGCCAGACGTTTCACATCACTTTCATTTCCCTCAACATTGATACTCTCGTCTTCTGCGCGACATATCGCGGCATCCAGTTCAGAGTCTATCTTTCTTACAAGCGAGAGTCTTTTTCCTAGAGCCGCCACTAGCACAGAAGCAACATAACAAACGCTATCCACACACAAGAAAGTGATAAGCAAACCCGAGAACACGATTGATGAAATGGCCGACTCAGGAAGTCGATGACTATTGAACGCTAGAAAACTGGAGAGAAGGCTGATCGCGAGTAATGCCAAGACCATGACACGTCTGATCTTCGGATTACCATAAAAGCCGAGATGGTTCTTTAGCCACACGAACAGTTTGTTATACATGTCTTACTCGTCGCGAGTCTTAATCTCGTCAAGTCTTAAAGGCTCTAGGAGCTTTTCAGCTCGAGGGAATGGTATTTTGGGGAGGGCAAGAGCAGCACCTAGTCGTTCGGCTCTCTTCTTATTCTCGTCTTTTGGATCTCTCCCTATAAATTTAGAGCAGACAACGACGGGAATATTTTTTAGGTCCTCCGTCTCTTTCAACCCTCCTAGCACACGAAATCCCGAATCAATATCTTCTTCAAGGAGTAGGTCGAGAATGATGAGGTCGGGTTTGAATCGCTTGATAGCTCTTCTAATTCTCTCGTCTAGGAATGGAGAGCCTGTCACCGATTGCAATTCGACTTCGACTTTAGTCGAGAGCGACCTCAGGAACTCAATCTGGCTCTCTCTCGAATCTTCTATGATCGTAACTCGAAGGGCCATCTCCTCTCCAGTCCTCTGCGTTATTGCCATGGATCGGGCAGCCTTCCTTCCCTCACCATCCCAATATAGGCAATTGGCTGCGCTGGCGTAGCAGCCTGCGATACTAAACTAAGGGAACTGAGTGTAATGAGCTTCTTCCGCTCACCATATTGCTTGCAGTTGGCTATTTCGCCTCTTTCCTTACCGTCAACATGTGAAGACGCTGGGAAAGGTGCTCAGGCTCTTAAATCATCTTTTCATATTGAGATCAATCGCTGTAGTGAATAGTGAGACTTGGCTTCGATTTCGAGTTCCGAAGTCATGAGAGAACTCGGCCTGGTAGAAATGCTTGCGAGGCGGCGGGACTGTATTCCAGATACACGGAGTTAGTCAAGAAAAAAGTGTCTCAGTGAGCAGTAAGCCGTGCGCGGTGGGCAGTCAGCAGTGGGCGGTGGGCGATGAGCAGTGGGCTGAAGATCTTATCACCGAGATTCCCAGAGGTCGTTGATGGCGTTTACTTGATCTCTGACTCGGGCTCGGGCTCGGGCTTCTGCACGGTAGATGCCTTTGTTAAGGAGCTCGTCGTAATTCGTTTCGCGGTGGCGGATGTGGGCTAGGACGGCTAGGCGGATGGCTTCGGGGGCGAAACTTTTGGCGGCGGCGGAGCGGCCGGTGCGGCCGGTGTATTTGCGGCAGGCGTGTTCGACGATTTCTTGTTCGCGGTTGGGTGGGCAGTTGGGGAATAGCTCGCGCACGCGTTGGGCGAAGGTTTGGATGTATTGCTCGTCTCTTCGGCGCGGCGCTTTTGTTCGCGCTCTTTACGCCTCGCGCGGGCTTCGCTGTCGGCGAGGCATTCTGATTCGGCTTGCTCAAGGGCTTTTTCTTCTACCAACAGTCCCTGGCGTTCGTAATGTTTTCGGGCTGTGCTCCATTTCAAGACTATAGCGGAGAGCGTTGAATGTTTGCGGGCGCGGCGGGTTAGGGCGGCGTCGCCGCTGGGGAGGAAATAGAGATGATCGATATCGCCGCAGGAAAGGCATAACGCGCCTTTCTCTCGGTTGATAGTGATCCAGGCTTGGCGGCCTAACTCTTCTTTGCACTCGTCGCAGGTGGAGGTGCGGGTTGAGATGAAGACTTTGATTTCTTCATTGCCGGGCATGGCGGGATTTTAGCAGCGGTTAAGTGGGATGGAGTCCGAACTAAGGAAGCTTGTCGAGGAGACGCAGTCAGGAACCGCTGCTTGGCCAGCGCTCTTGAGTAGATTGCTTCAGATAAAGGAAGCGGGGGCAAGCCCACCTTCCTGACTGCAAGTTATCTGAGTTGTGTAACAGCGCTAGAGATCCTTACGGCGAGCAACAACGGCAAACCCACCCGCTATCGCAGGCGGTACTGACGCCGCTCTTGGACTTGACGCCTACCGCTAGGGGCTAATGCAGTCGGCACGCCTTGGCGCGAGCGTCAATAATTGCGGGCAACTAATATCGGGGCGCGTGATTGATGGGTTTGGTAACGGCATTAGTGGGGCGACGGTGACGTTGAGTGGGACGCAGGCGGATGTGACGGTTGCTGATAGCGCGGGGAATTATTCTTTCTCGAATTTGGCGGCGGGCGGGAATTACATTTTGTCGCCGTCGAAGGCGGGGCAGTATACGGCGTTTGCTGCGTCGGTCGGTAATTTGAGTCGTGATGTGTCGAAGAACTTGCGGCTTGATCCTTATATTCGAGCGGATGCGCGCGTGGCGGACGGTTCCGGGAATGGAATTGCGGGAGTAGGAGTTCAAATCAACAGCGCGACGTTTGGATTGCCGCAGACCAACTCGGTGGGAAACGTGAGCCTGGCGCTCGCCGTAGCGGCGACGGGAAATACGATGGTCACGCTCACGCCGCAGAAACCTGGCTACACTTTCGTTCCGTCTTCCAGGACGTTGAGCAGCGACAATGGCAATCAGTCAGTTGCCTTCCGTGCCGTGGTTTCGACCACGCCACCGAGTTTTATTCAGTTCAGCGCGTCCAGTTATTCGATTGGAGAAGGCGACGGGAGTGCGAGGATTACGGTAACGCGCTGGAACAGAGCACCATTAACTATGCGAATGAATTTGTTCAAGGCGGTGCGTTTGCGAATTTGTATCCCGTGGGGATGACGCCGGCAGACTTCGTCAATAAACTTTTTGATACTTCGGGATTGACGGGAGCGAGCTTCGTTGCGCTGCGTGACTTAAAAATTCAGTCGCTGACCGACGGCAGCAAGACGCGCGCGCAGGTGCTGCTGGATGTGATTGAGATTCCGGAGTTCAAAGCCCGCGCTTTCAATCCGGCGTTTGTCTTGATGCAATACTACGGTTACCTGCGCAGAGACCCGGAGCCGGATGGTTATGCGTTCTGGCTGAATGTCTTGAACAACAAGTTGCCGAACGACATGAGCGGCTATCGGGCGATGGTTTGTGGGTTCCTGACTTCGGCGGAGTACCAGGATCGGTTTAGCCCGGTGCGGACGCATTCGAATGCGGAGTGTGGGCCGTAATTGGTGGGCAGTGGGCGGTGGGCAGTTCGCAGAATCACGTGAGGCAGTCCAGCTTTATCACCGCAAGAGTTCAAGGACCAGATTTCCGAATTTCAATAGGGCGCCACTCGCGGGCGCCCTTTTTTGCGGCCGATTTTCTTCAAGACTACCCAACTACATCCGATCGCTCCGCGGTACATTTGACGCTATGGTGTTTGTTTTTAGGCTGAACGTGCCTGGCTAGTTTAAGTTTTACTTGCAGGTCGGCCGTTGTTTTAGCGGAAAGTTGCTGGAAGATTAAGTCAGGCCCGCCAGCGGTTCTGACAGGTGGTACAATCCGCCGCCAACGATGCGTTGCCCCCACTGTCAAAATAAGGTTCCCAAAGACGCCACGTCTTGTCCTGCCTGCGCGACGTCCATTGACGATGCGGCCACGCGGCGGTTGGGAGCAGGAGGCAGACAGCAGGGGGAGTCGGCAGGAGCAGGGGCACCTCACGCTCCGCGCAGCAACACCACTTCTTCATTCGATTCCATTGATGATGCGCGGTTCGTGCCGGGGACGATGCTTTCCGAGCGGTACCGCATCGTGGGCCTGCTTGGCAAAGGCGGGATGGGTGAAGTCTATCGCGCCGACGATCTGAAACTGGGCCAACCGGTCGCGCTCAAATTCCTTCCCGATCATTTATTGAAAGACGCCGCTGCCGTGGCCCGGTTTCATCGCGAAGTGCGCGTCGCGCGCCGCGTCTCTCATAAAAACGTTTGTCGAGTTTATGACATTGGAGAAGTTGACGGGCATCACTTCCTCTCGATGGAATACATCAAGGGCGAGGAGCTGTCTTCGTTCATGCGGCGCATCGGGCGTTTACCGAATGACAAAGCGATTCAGATTGCCCGGCAGATGTGCGCCGGCCTGGCGGCGGCGCATGACGTCGGCGTGCTGCACCGCGATCTGAAACCGTCAAACGTCATGATTGATGAAGACGGCAACGCGCGCATCACCGATTTTGGCTTGGCCGGACTGTCGGAGGATTTTAACCAGGAAGAAATGGGCGCAGGCACGCCCGCCTACATGTCGCCCGAGCAACTGGAGCGGCAAGCCGTCACGGTTCGCAGTGACATTTATTCGCTGGGCCTGGTGCTCTATGAACTCTTCACCGGCAGTCGAGCTTTCGAAGCTGCAACGCTGGGCGAGTTATTGCGTTTACGTCGCAGCGATACGACTCCTACCACGCCGTCAGACATAGTTAAGGACATCGATCCGGTTATCGAGAGAGTGATCGACCGTTGCCTGCAAAAGAATCCGGCGCAGCGGCCCGCGTCTGCATTGCAAGTTGCAGCAGCGCTGCCTGGCGGCGATCCGATTGCTGCCGCACTCGCTGCCGGTGAAACGCCTTCGCCGGAAATGGTTGCGGCCACTCCGCGGCAGGGAGCGCTTCGTCCCGTCATAGCGCTCGCGATGTTTGTTTCTCTGTTGTTCGGGTTGGCTCTGGTGGCCTGGTTCGCGCCGCAGGTGGAGTTGTACGGCTTTTTGCCGTTGGAAAAGTCGCCGGAAGTTCTACGCGAGCGGGCGCGCGAGGTCATTCACAAACTTGGTAGCGATGGGCCGGCAACCGACGAAATGCAGAGCTTCGAACATCATACGGCTCCGCTCCAATACATGGCGCGAACCGATCAACGGCCCAACCGCTGGGAGGATTTGCGGGACGGTCAGCCGACGCCGCTGGAGTTTTGGTACCGGAGATCCCCGGACTATTTTTCCGGTTTTGATTATTTTCGAAATTCCTGGACCAACCCACCGCCGACCATTTCGGGTATGGCGGGAGTGAGACTGGATCCGCGCGGCAGGTTGTTGAGTTTCTATGCGGTTCCGCCGCAGGTCGATTTAGTCACTAGTCGGGATAAAGAGGTTTCGGGTTCCGGGTTTCAGGTTCCAGGACAGGCGGCGGGCCAAAGTCCAGCGTCCAATGTCCAAAGTCCGGATAATGATTTTAAGAAATCCGCAATGGCAAATCCGCCATCGGCAATCATTCCGGACTGGTCGATCGCATTCAACGAAGCCGGTATGAACATTGCCGACTTCAAACCAGCCGCGTCGCAGTGGGCGCCGCTTTACATGAATGATTCCCGCCTCGCGTGGGAGGGGGTGTATCCCGATCAGCAAAACATTCCGATTCGGGTTGAGGCTGCAAGTTATCGCGGTCACCCGGTTTCGTTCGAGATCGTCAACCCCTGGGACAAACCCGAGCGACAGAATCCCGCAAAATTTCCAGCGGCAATCAAGGCGCTCATTACTCTTCTGGTGAGCGTTTTCGTTCTGGTCTTAATCGGCAGCGTGCTGCTGGCGATCAAAAACTTTCGCCTGGGGCGTGGTGATCGTAAAGGCGCGCTACGGCTGGCGTTCTTCATTTTTTCGCTGACCATGATCTCGCGCCTCTTTACGGCACATCACGCTCCTGTAATTGACGAGTTTTTTACTCTCTTGAACGGGTTACAGGACGCGGTGTTCGCGGGCGGCTTCTTTTGGGTGCTTTATGTAGCTCTCGAGCCGTTTGTGCGCAAGCGTTGGCCCAACCGTATTGTTTCGTGGGCCCGCCTGTTGGCCGGCGATTTTCGCGACCCAATGGTCGGCCGCGACGTTCTGATGGGCGCGGTCTTCGGCATCGGCATCACGCTCTGGCAATTGTTCTTTCACTCCGCGCGTCGATGGATGGGCGACGCAACGCTTACGCCGGTGCCTGAACCGAATATTTGGAATCTCGGCATGGGCAGGTTTGTGGGCGCCGTGGCTGAACAACTTACGACGCCGCTGCTGAATTCGTTTGAGTTTCTCTTCTTCATACTCTTGCTGGCGCTATTGTTCCGGCGTGACTGGCTGGCCTTCATCGGGGGATGGGTAATGTTTACTGCCGGTCTCGCTTTCCTCGGCGGCAATACCGCCTTCAGTTGGATCGGTGCTGCAGTCGCCGCCGGCATCACGACGTTTGTGCTTTACCGTTATGGAATCCTGGTGATGTTGAGCGCCCTGCTTTATCTGCATCTCTATCTCGAGTTTCCTGCGACTACACAGATAACAGCGTGGTACGCGACCGGCTTTCTTTTGAACTTGATCCTGCTTATCGCGCTGGCCTTCTATGCTTTTCATGCAAGCCTCGCCGGCCAGAGAGTTTTCGGTGGGAAGCTGCTGCAGGAATGAGAGGAAGAGCGAATCAGGGAATGAAGGAAGCAAGGTTCCAGGTGCCGGTACCGCGAAGCGGTTACGCCCTCCAGCCCAGGGTTGGCGCGCTTCGCGACTAGCTTGGGAGGGGAAGGGTTACGAGTCCAACCCGAACAGGGTTGTGTCGGATCTCGACGGTTCGATTACGATTACGACCGGCACACGTCTCAAGCGCTTACCCCTAACGAAAAGAGACGCAACCCCGTTGGGGTTGCGGTCATTCGATGCTCGCTACCCAGGGTAGCCGCGAAACGCGCCAACCCTGGGCTGGAGGACGTAGCCGCTTTGCAGTAGGTAAGCGCATAACCACGCGAACTGGGAAGCGCTTCCTAAAATCTCTGCCAGCAGGATGGTACAATCCGCCGCCAATAATGCGTTGTCCGAATTGCACTAAAGAGATTCTCGATGAGTCAGCGGAGTGCCCCTCGTGTGGCACTTCGCTAACCGATTCATTCGCCCCGACGCGGCGAATTCCCGCGAACCGGGCGCCCACCCTCACGCCGAATAATTCCCCCGAGCCAGGAGCCAGGAAAACAGATCGCTCTGTTCGGTCTGCTCCGTCCTTCGACTCAATTGATAACGCGCGGTTTGTGCCGGGAACGATGCTCTCTGAGAGATATCGCATCGTGGGGCTGCTGGGCAAAGGCGGGATGGGTGAAGTCTATCGTGCTGATGATCTAAAACTGGGCCAGCCGGTCGCGCTCAAATTTCTTCCCGATGATTTTCTCAGAGACGGTGCGGCGCTGGCGCGTTTTCATCGCGAAGTGCGCGTCGCGCGCCAGGTCTCGCACAAGAACGTTTGCCGCGTCTATGACATCGGAGAAATCGACGGCCGTCACTTCCTGTCGATGGAATACATCAAGGGCGAAGAGCTTTCTTCCTTTATGCGGCGCATCGGGCGTTTGCCGCAGGACAAAGCCATTCAAATTGCGCGCCAGATTTGTGCGGGGCTCGCCGCGGCGCATGACGCGGGGGTGTTGCATCGCGATCTGAAACCCTCCAACGTCATGATTGATGACTACGGCAACGCGCGCATCACGGACTTTGGCCTCGCCGGGCTGGAAGAAGAGTTTCATGAAGATGAGCTCTCGGCCGGAACGCCGGCGTACATGGCGCCGGAGCAACTGGAAGGGAAGGAGCAGACAGCGCGAACGGATATCTATTCGCTCGGCCTGATTCTGTATGAACTTTTCACCGGCAAAAGAGCCTTCGAAGCGGCCACACTCGGCGAGCTGATTAGATTAAGGCGAAGCGATACTACGCCCACCACACCGACGGAAGTCGTCAAAGATCTTGATCCGCTAATCGAAAGAGTAATTGAACGCTGCATGCAAAAGGATCCCGCCTCCCGGCCGGCGTCTGCCTTGGAAGTGGCGGCCGCGCTACCTGGCGGGGATCCAATCGCCGCGGCCCTGGCTGCTGGTGAGACCCCTTCGCCCGAAATGGTTGCCGCCGCGCCTAAGCAGGGAATTCTCAGCCCCGCAGTGGCCTGCGCGCTGTTCGCATCTTTCCTCGGAATCCTGGCTGTCTCGTGCTGGTTGACGAGATACACAGCGGTCTATCGCATGACCCCCCTGGATCAGCCGCCCGAGGTCTTGCGTGCACACGCGCAGGAGATGGTGCGGAAATTGGGTTACACCGAACCACCTCGGGATACCGCCGACGGTGTGATACTCAAAGAGGATTACCTCAATTTCGTTGCCGCTCACGATCAATCGACCGCACGTTGGCAAAAAATGCGCAACGCCGCGCCCGGACCTTATCGCTTTTGGTACCGCCAGAGCCCGCGTTACTTCGAAGGAGTTGATGACATCGAAGTCGACAAGCCGGCGCTCGATGTCTCCGGAATGGCCAGTATTTACCTGGACATGGAAGGCCGCCTGCATTGGTTCATAGGCGTTCCACCGCAGCGCGAACCGGCAGCGGACGCCCAAAAGACAGAAGCGGTAGCGGTAGACTGGGCGACTCCCTTTCGAGAAGCAGGATTGGAAATTGCAGCCTTTCAGCCGGCCCCTTCCACCTGGGTACCGTTGCACGCTTACGATGCTCGCGCCGCGTGGGACGGAGCGGATCCCGCGCAGCTTGACCACAAGATTCATGTGGAGGCCGCGGCGTTTCACGGCAGACTGGTTTACTTTGAAACGATCTACCCCTGGGACCAGCCGTTGCGCCAGGAAGAGCCTCCCCGAAGCGGTGCCGCGCAAGCCCTGGTTTTCATCCTCATCACGATCATCCTCATTGTAATGGTGGCAAGCGTGGTGCTGGCGCGCCGGAATCTGAGATTGGGCCGCGGTGACCGGCGGGGAGCGACGCGGGTGGCGGTCATCTATTTCCTGGTGCGCATGCTTGTCTGGCTGTTCGTGGAACACCACAATGGATATGCGGGACGTGAACTTCCGACTTTCTTCCTGCACCTTGCCATGGCCGTCTTGACCTCCGGTCTGCTGTGGTTGCTTTATGTCGCCCTGGAGCCGTTTGTACGGAAGCGTTGGCCGGAATGGATAATCTCCTGGAGTCGCGTCCTTGCAGGAGACGTTCGCGATCCCCTTGTCGGACGAGACATTTTGTTCGGTGCCGTCATAGGAATGGCGATGATTCTAAGTCTCACGCTTTCAAGATTGGCCCCGACGTGGATTGGACAACCCTCCTGGTTGATGACTAACCCCGGCAGCGAAATGATCGGCCGCTTTGTGCCTTTCCTTCCGTTGTCGGGTCAACTCTCCGCCGCCCTGTTTCAGGCTTTCATCACCGTTTTTTTCGTTCTGTTGTTAGTCCTCGTCGTCCGTAGTGAACGATTAGCCCTGGTGGGCCTTTGGCTCCTAACGAGCGTGCTGGCTACGCTGGTATCCCAGTCGAGCTTAATGATGATCCCGTTTACCGCCTTTGCGGCTTTCCTGTCTCTGTTCACCTTAAAACGATATGGGCTGTTGGCGCTGGCCAGCGCGTTATTCTTCGCCCATCTCCAGGTCTTCTACCCTATGACAACCGAGCTTACGTCCTGGTACGCGATCAACTTCGTTGCGGGCCTGGTTTTTGCTGTGTTGCTCGCTGGTTATGGGTTCTATACCAGCCTCGGCGGGCAGGCGCTGTTGAGCGGGAAGTTGCTGGAGGATTAAGTCAGAATCGTTGCGGTAGCGGCGGTTTGATTTTCGTAAGCGGCAAGTCACTCTGATAGAGCAACCGCCCGCTACGGCAGGCGGTTCTCACGTTGCTTTTGCCTGTACCAGGCGCTATCTTGGAAGTGCCCCATCTCACAATTGACCCCCGGAAAGAAACCGCTTCCTGCTTAAGAAGGGGAGATGAGATGGCTGTCAAAACCAATCCCACAGTCCTCGTTATCGAAGACTATTCCGACACTCGCCAACTTTTGTCGTCACTGTTGCGCGCTCACGGTTACAAAGTGATCGAGGCAAAAGATGGACGCGAGGGTTTCCTGCAGGCGAACCGCGTGAGTCCCGATCTGATCCTGATGGATCTGGCGATGCCGGAACTCGACGGCATTGAAGCCACGCGCCAAATTCGCCAGCGGCACGCCCTTTCGCAAACACCGATCTTCGCCATTAGCGCTTACGCGATCAGTGAAGTGAAACGCGATGCGATCGCTGCTGGTTGCAACGAAGTGTTTGAAAAGCCAGTGGATATCGCTTTGTTGATGGACCGGATCAAAGAAACACTGCAGGTTGGGTCTTCAAGAGCGAGAGCGGCTGGCGCCGGAGAGTAAGTGTGGGAAGGCTCGTTTCTTTACGCCGGCGGCGTGAGCGTTTGAGTTTAAGATGCTCGTACGTTTGTGTAACCGCCGCGACGTATTCTCATTGCGCGGCCTCGTTCCAACCTTACGCGAGTTCCAGGCCCGCGTATTTCTGAATCAACTTCTTCGGTCCGTAGCCGGGAAAGCTCACGGTTAGTTTTATTGAATCACCGACGCCCTCGCGGCGTAGCACGAGACCGCGTCCATACTTTGCGTGACGGACATATGAGCCGGGCGAGAAGTCGGACGAGGGAGTTTCGAGTTTCGAGTTTCGAGTTTCGAGTTTCGAACGCGAGGAATTCTCCCTTACGGTTGGGCTACTGCCCGGTTGTGGCCGTCCAGCCGGTTCGCGCGCGGCGCCCGGCATTTGTGCGGCGCGGTTGCGAAAGAACTCGGCAATCGACTCGGCACTGTCATAAGTTTTTCCGCTGAAACGTGCGCGCGCCTTCGTATCACGATGCGTCGTTAAAACAGGATCGTTTTCCGGTAGCGCCGTCGAACCACGGGCGAATGAAAGCCAGGACTTTCCACGCGACAAGTCTTCGATCAATTCCAAGGGCATCTCGTTCAGAAACTGCGAAGGCTCTGACGCCAGCTCTTCACCGTAGACGCGGCGTTTCACTGCATGCGTTACGTAAAGGAAACGTTCCGCACGCGTCATCGCCACGTAACAAAGCCGCCGTTCCTCCTCGAGTTCGGCGACGTCAGTTGCCGAGCGCGAGTGCGGAAACAAGCCATCTTCCAGACCCACGATGAATACCAGCGGAAACTCAAGTCCCTTTGCCGAATGGGCCGTCATCAACGTTACGGGCGCATCGCGTTTGTATTGGTCCGCGTCAGAGACGAGGGCAGAGTGATCGATGAATTCCCGCAAGCCCTCTTCGCCCATCTCGTCATAATCGACGGCCGCGTTTACCAACTCCTGCAGGTTCTCCAGTCGCGCCTCTGCTTCGTCCGTGTTCTCGCCTTTGAGCGCGTTCTCATAACCGGTGTCCAGGATGGCGGCCTTTACGAGATCTGACACGAGCGAGTCGGAGACGACCACGTGTTCTGATTCTGGCGCGTCGCTGTCTTCGTTTGTGAGAAGAGATACGGCAGGTGAGCCCTCGCTTAAAGTCCAGTCACTGCCTGACGCGCCGGCTGCGTCAATATCCACATCACCAGGCTGCGGAGTTGGTTCGGCCGAAGTGGTCCCCGCTAATTGCGAAAGATGCAGAATGATCTTTTGAAAGTTTCTCAATGCCGCGGTTGCGCGTGGGGATAGCCGCTGCTGCCCCGGCGCCGTCAGCAGTCCGATCGTTTCCCAGTACGAAACGCCGTAGTCCTTTGCATGTCGATCAATCTCGTCAAGCGTTTGTTTGCCAATCCCGCGCGGCGGACTGTTGATGACGCGCTGCAGCGCGATTGAGTCGTTGGGATTCAACGCCAGCTTCAGGTAAGCGATTACGTCGCGCACTTCCATGCGCTCGTAAAAAGAAAAGCCGCCCACGATGTTGTACGTGAGGGAGGTGCGTCGCATGGCTTCTTCGAACACCCGCGATTGCGCGTTCGTGCGATAGAGCACGGCGGCGCGCAGATCGGGATCGGCATCACGATGCTCCGCAATCCTCGCGGCGACGAAACGCGCCTCCGATTCTGCGTCCATCGCCTGAAAGTAGCGGATACGTTCGCCCGGTGGATTTTTGGTCCAGAGACTTTTCTCCTTGCGCTCGATGTTATGGCGGACGACCGCGCTCGCCACATCGAGGATGTTTTGCGTTGAGCGATAGTTCTGTTCCAGCCGAATCACTCTGGTCTCAGGATAGTGCTTCTCGAAATTCAGAATATTCGAGATGTCGGCTCCGCGCCATTTGTAGATACTTTGATCCGGGTCACCTACCACGCAGATGTTCTGTTGCTTCTGGGTCAGGAAACTGACGAGGGCGAACTGCAGCGAGTTGGTATCCTGATATTCGTCAACGAGGATGTAGCGAAAACGATGGTTGTACTTGTCACGCACCTCCTGCACATCACGCAGGAGCCGCACGGTTTTTATCAACAGATCGTCAAAGTCCAGGGCGTTGTTGTTCCGCAGGCGTTCTTCATAGAGACCGAAGACACGGGCAATCGCGACGTGCTTTTCGCTGATATGTTCCGCCTGCACGGCATACGCGTCCGGATCCTGCCCGCGATTTTTGGCCGCGCTGATCGCCGATTGCGCGGCGCGTGGTCCAACCTGCTTGTCGTCAAACCCGAGGTCCTTAATGCAGTTCTTCACCAGGCGCAGCGAATCGTCCTGATCGTAAATCGTAAATGAGCGCGTGTAGCCCTGCTCAAGCGCCGGTATGTCGCGGCGCAGAATACGGACGCAGAGGCTGTGAAAGGTTGAGATCAGCGGCGCGCTGCTCAGTTCCAAGCCCTGCAAAAGTTGATCGACGCGGTGGCGCATTTCCTGCGCGGCCTTGTTGGTGAAAGTGACAGCGACGATGTGCCAGGGCTCGACCCCGCGCTCGGCGATTAGATCCGCGATGCGGTGGGCAATGACGCGCGTTTTGCCTGAACCGGCGCCGGCCAGAATCAACAGCGGTCCATCGGTAGCGAGAACAGCTTCGCGCTGTTCTTCGTTGAGAGAAGAAAGAAAGTCAGTCATATGAATTGTGCGAATAATGATATTAGTCGGTCAGCGATGAATTGCGAAATGGAGACAGGGATGATTTTTTCGGAGATTGTATTTTGGAGAAGAAAGAGCGGGGGCAAGCCACCCTTCCTGACTGCAAGCTTGTAATGTTGAGTGAAACTGCGAGATTGATACTCAACCGCGAAGACTTGCAGTTAGGAAGGGCGGCTTGCCCCCGCTCTCTTCCTTTCCGAAATCAGTCGTTCAACCTGCGCGCTTGAAAAACTGGACGGCACGTTCATGCTTTTCGGCGGCGGCGCGCGTTTCGAAGGTTCCCAGATTTCTGCGTTTCCCGGTTTTCGGATTTTTCTTGCGGGAGTACAAGCGGTACTTGCCGGATTTAAGTTTTCGAATCATTTCGCTGTTGAGTTTTCAGGTGCGGCACTCGCTTTCGACTGCTTCTCGCAATTCACGAAACAGGCGGGCCAATTCTTTGGCCTGGTAGTGCGCGTTCAAGCCGCTCGGATTGGGCAAAACCCACACGGCGGTGTCGCCAAATTTTTCCTCCTGCCGCCCGAGCATCGCTTTCGGCTTTTCAAAGGCCAGGCGATACGCGCCAATCCCCAACACCGCGAGAAATGCCGGACGATATTTGTGTAGCTTCGCCTGCAAACGTCGCGCGCCGATGGCGTATTCGTCTCTTTTCAGATCCGTTTCCGATGCGGAGGTCCTGGCAATCACGTTGGTTATGCCATAGCCGCTCTTCAGCAATTCGTGTTTTTCCGAGGGCAACAACAGACGATTGGTGAACCCGCTCGCGTAGAGTGCGGGCCAGAAGCGATTGCCGGGCTTGGCGAAGTGATGACCAGTCCAGCCTGAATAAAGGCCGGGATTGATGCCGCAGAACAACACCCGCAAATCCGCAGCGATCACATCGCGAATGCTCTTTCCGGCACACGCAACGAGTTCTGCTCGGGTCGGTTTGACGCGAGTGTCCGGCTTCAGCAATGCAGTCGCCATATTCTTGGTGGAGGGCCTTACTCGACGGTGACGGACTTTGCCAGATTCCGCGGCTGGTCCACGTCGCAGCCACGCCGCACCGCGATGTGGTAAGCCAACAGCTGCAGGGGAATCACTGAAAGTATCGGGGACAGCAGGTCGCTGGACGGAGGGATGCTGATCACGTGATCCGAAACTATCGAGGACATCGAATCGCCTTCGGTCAGCACAGAAAGAACGACCCCTTCGCGAGCTTTCACCTCGACAATGTTCGAATGGGTCTTTTCATAACGCAGTTCCGACGAGCGGTTGCCGTCTTCGCGCGTGTTGATGAACATGACGGGCAAACGTTCATCGATTAATGCATTTGGCCCATGCTTCATTTCGCCGGCCGGATAACCCTCGGCGTGGATGTAGGAGATTTCTTTGAGTTTCAACGCGCCTTCCAACGCTACAGGGAAATTGATTCCGCGTCCGAGATAAAGAAAATCCGTTGAACGGAAAAACTCACGGGACAACTCTTCGATGTTGTCCGACGCGGCCAGCAAGTGCTCCATCTTGACCGGCAGCTCCGCCAACTCTTGCGCATGGTATTTCGCTTCCTCGGTGCTCAGCGCTCCGCGCAAGTGACCTAAATACAGTCCCAGCAAATAGAGCGCGATCATCTGCGAAGTAAAAGCCTTGGTAGACGCGACGCCAATTTCCGGACCTGCGTGCGTCAGAATTGTGCCGTCAGCCTCGCGCACGATCATCGCGCCCTGCACGTTACAAATCGCCAGGGCCTTCACGCCGCGCGGTTTTGCTTCGCGCATGGCGGCAATCGTGTCGGCGGTTTCGCCCGACTGTGAAATCACCAGCAGCAGCGTATTTTCATCGAGGACCGGATCCCGATAGCGAAACTCGGACGCGTAATCGACTTCCACGTTTATGCGCGCCAGTTGCTCAATCATGTACTTACCGGCAAGTCCGGCGTGGAGCGAAGTGCCGCAGGCAGCAATCTTGATGGAGGTGAAACGCTTGAAATCTTCTTCCGTGATCCCTTTCATCTCATCGAGGAAAACGCGCCCGGTGTCCAGGGATATGCGGCCCTGCACGGTATCGCGGACGGCGCGCGGCTGCTCATAGATTTCCTTGAGCATGAAATGCTTGTAGCCGCCTTTTTCCGCCAGAATCGGATCCCAGGTTATCCGCTGGATGGCGGGCTCAACCGGCTTGCCGTCGAAGTCCGTCACGCGCACAGACTCTTTCGTAAGCACAGCGATTTCGCCATCACCCAGGAAAAAGACATCACGCGTGTGCTGCAGGATTGGAGGGATGTCGGAAGCGACAAAGTACTCGCCGTCGCCCACTCCGATGACGACGGGCGGACCTTCACGCGCCGAAATTATCGTGTTGGGTTCATCGGCATCGATAATTGAAAGCGCGAAGATGCCGTGCAAGTCTTTAACGGCCAGGCGCACTGCTTCCTCAAAACCGGCGCTGGTTTTGAGATATTCCTCGATCAAGTGGGCGATGATCTCGGTATCAGTTTCCGTAACGAACTGGTGATCTTTTTGCCGCAGCCGCTCTTTTAGCTGCAGGTAGTTTTCAATAATTCCGTTGTGGACCACGACGATGCGTCCCGTGCAATCCCGGTGCGGATGGGCGTTTTCCTCCGTCGGCCGGCCGTGCGTGGCCCAACGCGTGTGGCCGATGCCGTAGGTGCCGTCGATTGGTTCAACTCGCAGAACTTCTTCGAGGTTTCGCAGTTTGCCTTCGGCGCGGCGCACCTCGAGCACCTGTTTGGCGTCTACCACGGCGATGCCGGCGGAGTCATATCCGCGATATTCCAGTTTGCGCAGCCCTTCGATGATCAAGGGTACGACCTGTTTGTTTCCAACGTAACCGACTATTCCGCACATAATATTTTGAAAAGAATGATTACCGCGTGGCGTAACGGAGAAAAGTCACTGCTTCGCTTTTTCGCTCTTGTCTTGATGCAAGCGCTTCTTAACAACCGCGGGAACTCCCGCTACCAAAGTGTCAGGGGGAACATCCTCGGTAACGACTGAACCGGCCGCGGTGACGGATCGGCTGCCTACACGCACGGGTGCAATCAACATCGTGTCCGAACCGATGCGCACGTTGTCTTCAATTACCGTTTGATGTTTGTCTTTGCCGTCGTAGTTACAGGTCACTGTGCCGGCGCCGATGTTGGTCTTTTCGCCGATGATGGCGTCGCCGAGATAGGTGAGGTGCATAGATTTGGTTCCCCGTCCGATCCGGCTTTTCTTCACTTCCACAAAGTTTCCTACCACTGCGCCCTGTTCTATTCGCGTTTGCATGCGCAGGTGCGCGAATGGACCAACAGCGCAATCATCGGCTACCTCGGAATCAACAATGACGCAATGGTCCTTCACCACGACCCCATTCCCGATTCGCGAGTTTGTAATCCGCGAGCCGGAGCGGATCTCACAGCCCTCGCCGATCTCAGAGTTGCCTTCGATGCTGACGCCCGGATAGATCACCGTGTCGCGGCCAATCTTGGCATCGCCACTGATGTAGGCGTGGGACGGATCGATGAAGGTGACGCCGCCTTCCATCATCAAACGACGAATGGCACCGCGCCGCAGGAGATTTTCAAACTCCGCGAGTTCAGCCCGAGTGTTGATTCCGGAAACTTCGCGGGCTTCCCCGTGGAGATAAATGCTCACTCCCTGACCGCTCGCTCGCAGGATTGCGGGCACGTCTGTCAGATAGTACTCGCCTTGTTGATTGCTCGGTTCGACCTGGGCCAACGCTTGAAACAGGGCCGTCGCTTCGAAGCAATATAGACCAGCATTTATTTCGCGGATCTGCCGTTCTTCATCCGTTGCGTCTTTCTGTTCCACGATTTTTTCGAAGCGTCCGGAATAGTCCCGCACAAGCCGCCCATAACCGGTGGGGTTGTCGAGTTTTACAGAAAGAATCGTGCAGCTTGCGCCTGCGGCCTTATGGTGTTCCAGCAACGCAGCCAATGTTTCTGAACGTACGAGTGGCACATCGCCCGAGAGAACCATGACCGTTGAGCCAGAGTGGGCCAGCGCCTCGCGGGCGGCCATGACGGCATCGCCAGTTCCGCGTTGCTCCGCTTGCTGGACGAACGTGACGTTCTCGCTCTTAAATTCCCGCGCGACGACGGCGGCGACTTCTTCTGATTGGTGACCTACGACGATGTAAATTCGCCGCGGCTCCAACGCAGCGGCAGCGCGACAAACATGCACGACTAAAGAACGCCCATCGAGCTGATGTAGAACTTTGGCTTTACCGGATCGCATGCGCGTTCCCAGACCCGCGGCCATGATTAACACGTCGAGCGGCTTATTGGCGTCTGGGGTTGTCAGTGTGGCCATTATGATTTAGCGAAGGGCAATACCAGCGGGCGTGGGCGCTTTGTCATGGCAGGCCATCACCACGCGCGCCAGTCTTTCGGAGTTGTGGCGAACTTTTTCGTCGTCATCAAGCAGGTCCGCCCGCACGAGTTCCGTCACATTGGCACAAGCACTGTCCAGAACAATATCTTCATCGCCAATTTGCTGCGCGCCATCGGCAGCGTAACGGGCTGCCTGTTCGGCAGTAATCTTGCGATCGTTTACCACGACGAAATCGAAATGCATCTGGGGCGCGTACTCGCGCACCGTCTCCAAATGCTGTGCCGCCGTGTATCCGTCGGTCTCACCGGGTTGAGTCATCAAATTGCAAACGAAGATCTTGGTCGCGTCGGAATTTCCAATCGAATCTGCAACGCGAGAAACCAGTAGGTTCGGCAGAATGCTGGTGTAGAGCGATCCTGGCCCGACGGTGATTACGTCAGCGGCGCGAATCGCACTGAGCGCTTCGGGCAAGGGAAGACATTGTTCGGGTTCCAGCCGCAAGCGTTTGATGGGAGCGCGCGATGCCGTGATTTGCGTTTCGCCGTGCACTTCCGTTCCGTCTTCCAGTTCGGCTATCAGGCGAATATCGTTTATCGTAGCGGGGAAGATGTGGCCCTTGCTCGCGAGGACTTCCGAAGACAAACGTACGGCCTCCACGAAATCACCCGTTACTTCAGTCAGTGCCGCGAGAAACAGGTTTCCGAAACTGTGACCGCCCAACTCTCCCGATCCGCGAAAGCGATAACGGAACAAACGCGAGAGCAAAGTGGAGTCTTCTGAAAGAGCGATCATACAGTTGCGAATATCTCCGGGGGGCAGCATCTGCAACTCATCCCGCAGGCGCCCGGAACTGCCGCCGTCATCTGACACCGTAACGATCGCCGACAGCGTTTCCAGCGGAGCGCTGGTGTGATCGGATCCCACTAATTTCTTGAGCCCGGCCAAGAGCGTGGACAGGCCGGTGCCACCACCGATGGCAACGAGTTTCAGACCACGCTGCATTTCACCAGACCGCAAATCTCTGACCTCCTCAGCAAGTGACAATTACGTCCTCACGCAATGATACCAAAACGAGAAGCCGCTCAAAACCGATCGCAGCACATTGAAGCAAAGGGATACGTGGGAGCGAAGCGCGGATGCTTATGGCCTGGGGGCAAAAACCAGTTTATCGAAATCAGGATCATTGCGGAGGGCGTTGAGATCCTGATCATGCTGGGCGCGAATGCGGAGGCTGGGTTGGGCCCCCAGAGCGCTCCGGAGAGATTCGAGGGCGAGATCAATCGATCCCAGGCGTGCGCGCGTAGCCGCAAGTCCGTAATGAACATGACCGGCAGTCGGTTCCCGCTTAAGGGCCCGCTCGAAAAGTTCCTGAGCTGCCACATACTCGCCGCGGTTTAGCTCAATCACACCCCGGTCGTAAAGTGAATCGGCATCGCGCGGCAACATAGTCTCTGTTCGTAACCGGGTCTCCGCTACTGCCAGATAAGTTCGGGCCCGTGCTGTCACTTCCGACACACCTGAGTATTTTTCGACCAGGGTGCGGAACTGATTTCTCGCTTCTGCAAACCGGCCGTGGACAAATTCCTTGTGGGCCTTCTGGAAATCCTTCAGAGCCGCAGCTTCGTCGCGGGTCGGCTTAGGCTTAGGTGGTGGCAGCGGCGGAGCCGGTTTTTTGGCTACGGCTTTGGCTACAGCTTTTGCCGGTTTGGCGACAACTGCCTTCGCCTTGGTTGAACGTGATGAAGTTGGAGCCTTTTTGGCGGTAACCTTCGCGGATCTTGCCGGGCGATGCGATTTAACGGCCGCCTTGGTTTTCACCGGCGCTGCCTTCTTCTTTGTTACGCGGTTCTTGGAGGCTGAGGCCGAACTGGCTTTCTTAGCTTTCCTGGCCGGAGCTTTGCCACTGGCCGAACGTTTGGTGATCGGCTTCAGACGCACCGATTTACTCGCCAGGCTACGGCTTTTACCTGTGGACGTTGAAGATTGTCGGGAGGTTGAGCGCAACGGAGACCTTTTGACGCCCTTAACCATAGGACTGCTCATGCAAAGCCTCCGATTTCGAAGGAATGGCTAACCCAAAACGAGTTGCCCTTGGAAAAGACTGGCGGCACTCTAACATAGGCTTCCTTCTAAATCAACTAAAGAGTAGGGTTTGCAGCCTCGCCCTGCGACGTGAGTTGAACTCTCACAACCCATGGCCAACACCGGAAAACACTTGATGCTGTTAAGTGCGCTATGTTACTGTCAGCTGCGGTTGTTTCGGCTGGGCTAGAGAAGTCGAAACAGGTCTTTCGTTCTGGTGCGGGTTTACGAAAGGCCTTCAAAGCAAACCACTTAGCTCTCAAACTCAATCCCCGCCATCTGAATCGGTTCGACCTGCGACCCTACGGGCCGGAAAACTCTCAAGAAAGCTGTATCAATGGCAGACAGTCCCATCGTCATGCGGGAACAGGAATACCATAGGATCAAAGCGGTCCTTGCCCGCCTGCGTCTGGATGCTTCCGCCCGAGTGGTTTTCCTGGTCGATAAGGACGGTCAGCAAATAGCCGCTCATGGCGATGTCGCCGGTTTGGACACTACCAGCCTCGCCTCATTGGCCGCGGGAAATGTTGCGGCAACTGGCGGAATGGCTGAGTTGATTGGCGAGAAAGAATTTCCCACGCTTTCCCATGAAGGCGAACACGAGAGTATTCACATTAGCGTCGTCGGGAGGCTGCTGCTCGTGGTTGTCTTCGACGAACACTCAAGTCTCGGACTAGTAAAACTCCGCTCGAAGCAGGTATCTCAGGAATTGGCGTCCATCTTTGCAGAGGTCGCGCGCCTTTCGGAGGAGCGCCACCCGGACGAGAGTTCCCCGTTTAGTGAGATTACTGACGAAGACATTGAGAGTCTCTTCTCCTGACGGCGAGCGGCAAGAACACCTAAGCTATGACTTTCATCAATTACGCATCGCGAGAGATCAATTGCAAGATAGTTTATTACGGTCCCGGCCTGTGCGGGAAGACTACGAATTTGCAATACATATTCGACACCACGGCGCCCCAGTCACGCGGCAAAATGATCAGCCTCGCAACTGAAACCGATCGCACCTTATTCTTTGATTTCATGCCGTTGGAGTTGGGAACCGTACGCGGCTTCAAAACCAGGTTTCATCTCTATACGGTGCCGGGCCAGGTTTTTTACGACGCTTCGCGGAAACTGATTCTGAAAGGCGTTGACGGAGTTGTTTTTGTCGCTGACTCACAGGAAGAGCGCATGGACGCGAATATCGAGTCCTTATACAACCTCGAAGAGAACTTGAGTTCCCAGGGTTACGATTTAATGAAACTGCCTTACGCCCTGCAGCTAAACAAGCGAGACCTACCTCAGATAGTCTCAGCGGCTGACATGGCTGTGGAACTGCAGCGAAAGGGAGAGCCCGTCGTAGAGGCTGTCGCCTCCACGGGTGTCGGCGTGTTCGACACACTCAAGGCTGTAGCCAAGCAAGTCCTTACCGAACTCCGCAAGAGCTAGAATCCCCAAAAAACCAATACTCCGGCCTATTCTATTGATTTGATCATTAGGAGGCCGTCGCCGCCGTTTGAGTAATAACGCGGGAGACTTTGCGTTACCGCGTAGCCGAGGTTCAGATAGAGTTTTTGCGCCGGCACATTTGCGGAACGCACTTCCAACCGCACGAGCCGGACGTTGCGGCGGCAAAAACCATGTTCGACTTTTCGCATTAAGAGACTGGCAATTCCCCGGCGGCGATGCTCGGGAGCGATCCCGATAGTAGTGATGTGCCCCGTGTGGTCCGGTTCAACCAGACCAATGACGAAACCCGCCATAGCGCCCGCTGCCGTGACGGCGCGGTACGAAACCGATTCCGTGGCAGTGAGCAAATAATCGAAGGTCTCGCGGCTATACGCCTCGCCGTCAACGAAGCAGCGCTGATCCAGTCGCCAGCATTCATCGAGCTGAGAAACGGTCAACGGACGGACGTCGTAAATGGAGTCAGAGGGCGAGGGAACGAGCCTCGGTTCGTCTGTAACAGCGTATGGTGTCGACGTCTCGTTTTGTGACCACCAACGAGAGCGAAATTTCTTGAGTACAGCCATTGTTCAGTAGTGCGTAATGCGCAGAGCCATTATAGCTTGATGGCTGGCGGGCGTCACGTTGCCTTAAATAATTAACATGCAATCGCCATAACTGTAGAAGCGATACCTCGCAGCAACCGCGTGACGGTAAGCGCGGAGGACCAGATCGCGCCCCGCAAAGGCGGCAACCAACAAGAGGAGCGAGGACTGCGGCAGATGGAAATTGGTTAATAGAGCATCGACTGCACGAAACGTGTGCCCGGTCATAATCGTTAGACGGGCGAGATCGCGTCCCGGGCTGATGCTGCCGTTAACGTCAACCGCTGATTCCAGCGCTCGGGTAGTAGTTGTTCCTATCGCAATTGTCCGCGCGCCCGAACGTCGCGTTTCATTAATGATAGCGGCTGAATCTTCGTTAATCTCGAACCACTCTTCGGCCACGGAGTGTTTACTTAAATCCGCAACTCGCACAGGCTCGAAGGTGCCATAACCGACGTGCAGAGTTATCTCAACGATGCGCGCCTGACGCTCGGCTACCTGTTGCAAAACGGCGTCGGTAAAGTGCAACCCGGCAGTGGGCGCCGCCACCGCGCCGCGTGCGCGCGCGAAAACTGTTTGGTAGCGGTCCCGATCTTCCGCCGATGGCCCGGCGGGACGCTTGATGTATGGCGGCAACGGGACGCGTCCAACTTTGTCCAATGAGCCGGTAACGGAACCGTCGGATGTGAGTCTTACGATTCGCTTTCCTTCTTCGCGAACTTCCAAAACCTCGGCGCGGAGTGATGAACCTGCAAACTTGAGGGCGACGCCCACGCCAACTCTGCGCGCAGGTTTTACCAGAGCTTCCCATGTGTCGCGTTCCGTTTCGCGAATCAGGAAAAGTTCCACGCGGCCGCCCGATTGCTTTTCGCCAACCAGGCGCGCCGGAAAAACCCGAGTGTTATTGAGCACTACGGCGTCGCCGGCATCAACGAAAGATGGGAAGTCACGGAACAGCAGATCTTCCCAGCGTTCCTCCGCTCGATTTACCACGAGCATTCTGGCGGAATCGCGTTGAGCAAGTGGCTGCTGCGCAATCAATGCTTCGGGAAGATCATAGTTGAAATCGGAGAGGCGCATGTCCGGCAAGCGGATTGGAAGCGAATATCAGGAAACTGAGGCGATGCCTTCGGCCGGAGCGGGTACGTGCTCCAGTTGATCGGTGTGCTCGTAATGGAAAACGGCGGTGAGTTGGGCGCCAAACAACAAGACCAGACTTGAGATGTATCCCCAGGTCAGCACTGCAATGACCGCCCCTACCGAGCCGTAAATCTCGTCATAATGAAAGTAGTTCAAGCTCCAGGCAAAGATATATTTCGCGGCTTCCCAGAGAAGACCGGCGACGACCGCGCCCGGAATGGTGTCGCGCAGCGTCACGTAAGCGTTGGGCATGAAACGGTAGACAATCACGAATAGAGTAATCGTGATCAATATGCTGACGAGAGCGAACACGAGTTGCCAGAACAAACTACCGACGGAAGCGAGAAACTTGTAGTTCTCCAGTTGTCGCGGCGAAAGCCGCAACGCGATCTCCTGCAGCGCTACCAGTATTGAGGTCACGACGACAGATGAAGACAGCAGCAGTCCGACGATTCCGATCATGCCCAGCGTCAAAGCGCGGCCATGGAGAAAAGTTCGTGGCGTCGTGCGCCAGATGCGACTCATAGCCCGCTCGATCACCGCAAAGACCCATGAGCCCGCCCAAAATGTCACGACTATGCAAGTGATGATAACCGCGGTTCCGAGATGCGAAAGCGTGCTGATGGTATCACTCAGGAATTTGCTTGAGCCCGGATAAACCTGCACGACGTGGGTCAGCATCTGGCTTCCGGCGGCGATCCAATTGCTCAGCGCCAGCAGTAACAAAAGTGCGGGAAAGAGGGTAAGGATGCCGAAGTAACTCATTGCCGCGGCCGACGTAAAGAGGTCGTTTTCGTCAAACTCATAAACGGTGTGCCCCAGCATCGTCAGCCAGGGCGAGCGATTACGAACTCCGAACGAGTGGCGCGTAAAAGAAGCGATCCATTTGCTGAAACCCATTGGAATAATCCCGTCTTGTTCTTTGCTCAGTCGAAAAGGCCGGGTTTGTCAGGCCGGTTGGTTCTGAGGCCGAAATGCTCATAAGCCAGTGGCGTCGCCATGCGACCGCGGGGGGTACGGTTCAGGAACCCGATTTGGATCAGATAAGGTTCGATAATTTCTTCGATCGCATCCTTCTCTTCATGAATTGATGCCGAAATTGTGCCCAGGCCGACCGGCCCACCGTCGAATTTTTCAATGATGGTTACCAGCAGTTTGCGGTCCATCTCATCTAACCCGTAGGTATCGACTTCCATGCGATTGAGGGCATCGCGCGCTACGTCTTCCGTGATCCGGCCGTCGTAATCAACCTCTGCATAGTCACGCACGCGCCGCAGCAGTCGATTCACGATGCGCGGAGTCCCGCGAGCGCGCCGCGCAATCTCTCGCCCACCGCCGTCGTCCATCTCCACGCCGAGTATTTCCGCTGAGCGCTTGCAGATGACTTCCAGATCATCGTTCGGATAAAAATCCAAATGGAACTGGATACCGAATCGACCGCGCAACGGCGCAGTAATCAACCCCGCTCGCGTGGTGGCGCCGATCAAGGTGAACTTCGGCAGCTCCAGTTTTATGGAACGCGCGGCGGTGCCCTGGCCGATTAATAAGTCGAGGTGATAGTCCTCCATCGCCGGATAGAGTTTTTCCTCGAGGGCCGGAATCAGGCGGTGAATCTCGTCGATGAAGAGCACGTCGCCTTCCTGCAGATTCGTCAGCAGGGCAGCTATGTCGCCGGTTTTCTCAATGGCCGGCCCCGCAGTGCCGCGCAATTCAGCGCCCATCTCGTTGGCGATGATGTGCGCGAGGGTAGTTTTCCCCAAGCCCGGTGGTCCCGTCAGCAGCACGTGATCGAGCGCTTCTTTGCGACGCAGCGCCGCCTTCATGTAAATGCGAAGATTGTCTTTGGCGTGGCGTTGGCCGATGTATTCAGCCAGACGAGTAGGACGCAACGAAAGCTCATATTGCGTCTCTTCCTCAGAGGGCGGCGCGTTCTTAACTTCTACCGGCTGGACTTTGTTCGACATGGTCGATTCGGATCGTGACTTGGAATTGCTGAATCGTCAACAGCAAACCACCGACGATTGGGTCACAATTTGTAACGCAAACTGTTAGTTGGCGATCGCGAGTTAGCATTCAGCCGCGCAAACTAACAGTTTGCGTTACATAAAAACTGAATTAGCGCACTACCGGACCGCTAACGCGAGAGGGAACGCAGGCCGCGACGCAGGATTACATCAAGCGAAAGATCGCCGCCTTCATCCAACGCAGCCTTGATGGCCTTTTCGGCCGAGGCTTTTTGATAACCGAGATTTAAGAGCGCGGACAAAGCATCATCGCGCATGGCATCCGGGGAAGTCCGCGCGCGCGCATCTTCGCCGGCAAACTCCTCTTCCAGCGCCGGCGACGACAACGCCGTAATCTTGTCGCGCAGCTCAACGACCAGTCGCTCCGCCGTTTTCCGGCCCACTCCCGGGATCGAAGTAAGACGCGCCAGATTATTAGTGCGAATGGAAGCGATGATTTCGTTCGCATTCATTCCGGAAAGCAGGGTGATTGCTATTTTCGGTCCGATACCACTGACGGAAATAATCTGCAGAAATAGTTCCCGCTCCCGTGCAGTTTTGAAACCGTAGAGCTGCAGGGCCTCTTCGCGCACATGCGTGTACACGCGAAGCTGCGTCTTAGCGCCTACGTCTTCGAGTTCATAAAACGTGGATACGGGAATGATTAGATCGTAGCCGACCCCACCCACGTCAACGATAACGGAATTAGGTTGTTTGGAAAGTAAGATGCCGGAAAGATGCGCGATCATTCGATGGCCTGCCGTGTCGGAGTGAACTGGGAAAAGCGAAACTGCTGCCGGGGCATTAAAGACGAATGGCGCGAACTGCTAGACGCTCATTAACTCGTGCTCTTTGGTTTTTGCCAGATCGTCAATCTTGCCAATAAACGTATTTGTAACTTTCTGCACTTCCTCAAGGCCATCGCGCTCGTTGTCTTCGGAAATCGTTTTATCCTTGAACATTTTTTTCAACCGTTCATTTGCGTCCCGGCGAATGTTGCGCACCGCAGTTCGGTGATCCTCAGCGATTTCATGGACCTGTTTGACAAGTTGTTTGCGCCGCTCCTCGGTCAACGGCGGAATGGGAATGCGAACGAGCTTGCCATCATTCGAAGGATTCAAACCGAGATCCGCAGTGCGGATGGCTTTTTCCACGGGCACAACCTGGGTCTGGTCCCAGGGCTGTACCGTCAGCATCTGCGGCTCGGGTGCATGCACCGAAGCCATTTGCGTCAGCGGAGTAGGCGTGCCGTAGTAATCGACCATGACATTGTCGAGCAGGCTTATGGCCGCCCGTCCGGTGCGCACCGTGGTCAGCTTGCGACGCACATCGTCAATTACCGCTTCCATGCGCGGCCGGGTTTCTTTGATTACATCCTTCTCGCTCATAGCATTCTCCGAACGATCGATTCGTGGCCCAGACTTCAGTCTATGTTTGGGGGATCTGATTCACAGGCTCAAGGCTTTGCCACTATTTCTCAGTTAAGGTTTCTGTAAACAAACAAGTGTGCCCACGCCGGGTTCGCCAACCACCACGCGCATGATATTTCCGGATTCGCGCATATTGAAAACAACGATCGGCAGGTCGTTATCCATGCACAGCGAGATCGCTGACGCGTCCATGACCTTCAACTGGCGCTCCAGCACTTCCTGATACGTGATGCAATCATATCGCACCGCGTCAGGGTTGGTCATAGGATCGGCAGAGAAGACGCCGGTGACCTTAGTGGCTTTGAGAATAACGTCGGCCTTTATCTCAAGCGCGCGCAAAGCGGCAGCCGTGTCCGTGGTCAGATAAGGATTCCCGGTGCCCGCCGCGAAAATAACCACGCGCGCTTTTTCCAAATGCCGGACAGCCCGGCGACGGATGAACGACTCGGCGAGTTGCGGAATGTCGATGGCCGAAAGGACGCGCGTTTTGACATCGACTTTTTCGAGCGCGTCTTGCAACACGACGGCGTTCATGACCGTTGCCAGCATGCCAATGTAGTCGGCAGACGAGCGGTCCATGTCGCCGGCGCTCTTGGAAACGCCGCGAAAAATATTTCCCCCGCCAACAACCACAGCGACCTGCACACCGAGCGCCGCGACGGCTTTTATTTCTTCGGCCACATTGCGTGCCACCTGCACATCAATGCCGTAGTTCTGATCACCCATCAACGCTTCGCCGGAAATCTTTAAGAGAATTCGGCGATAGGCGGGCGGACGTTCCGGAGCATTATTGGCTGGCATTGAATAAGTCTCAGGTCTCTAAAGTCTCAAGTCTCAAGTCTCATGTCTCAGCTTAAAGCCTGGCGGAAAAGCTTGAGGCTTGAGACCTGAGACTTAAGATTTAGAGACTTGAGACGCTCTTAGCCGCCGATCAGCGACGCGACTTCATTTGCGAAGTCATCACTACGTTTTGCCAGTCCTTCACCCATCTTGTAACGAGAGAAGCGGCGGATCGTTATCTTCTCACCAGTCTTGCTAACCATCTCTTCAACCAATTGCGCTACGGTTTTGGCCGGATCTTTCACAAAAGGCTGATCGAGCAGCACGGCCTCTTCATAGAATTTATTGAGGCGGCCCTCAACAATCTTGTCGATGACCTGATCGGGTTTGCTCGCGTTCTTGGGATCGTTTTTCGCTTGCGCGCGTGCAATCTCGCGCTCTTTGTCGAGGGCGTCGCCAGTGACTTCATCGCGGCCCACAAAGCGCGGCTCCGACGCCGCGATGTGCATCGCGATGTCCTTGATTAGTTGCTGGAACTCGTCGCTGCGCGCGACAAAGTCAGTCTCGCAATTGACCTCCACCAGCACGCCGACTTTACCGCCCATGTGAATGTATGAACCCACCGCGCCCTCAGCCGCGATTCTGCCTTCGCGCTTCTTGGCCGAAGCCAGGCCGCGCTTTCGCAAAATATCGATCGCTTGCTCTTCGTTACCTCCGGCTTCAGTGAGTGCGTTCTTGCACTCCATCATGCCGGCGCCTGTTTTATCCCGGAGCGCCTTAATCCCGCTCGCCGTAATGTCTGCCATGGTGCTATTTCTCCCGCATTTAGTCACACAGACTTCAGTCTGTGAAATCTCAATCGTTAAGACACAAGCCGAAGCCTGTGTCACCACCTCATAAGAAAAACGCAGCCTGGCGGATGGGTTCCGCTGGAGAGGCTGCGCTCGTCGAAAACTTAGTCTTGTTGGTTAACTCGCCGCGACGACGGTTTCTGCGCTTTTGTCCTCTTCCTGGGCCGCTTCGGTGGAAATCGTTTCCGGTGCCGTTCCAGTAGCGCCGTTCACCGGCGCGCCGGTGCCGACCTGTGCGTGATCACCGATGCTGGCAGGCTGTTGTCCGGTTGTTCCGAAACCAATGTTTCCCGGCACCGAAGTCTGGGCTGCTGCTTCCGCGGTTTCCGGCACAGCTGCCGTTGCATCGCTCTCTCCATTTTCCGAAACCGCACCTTCTTCCGCCGCGCCCTCAGTCAGCATCTGCTGGCCTTCCAGGACTGCATCGGCTATGCGCGAAGCGAAGAGACGAACAGCGCGCAAGGCATCATCGTTCCCGGGAATTACATAATCGATGTGTTCCGGAGAACAATTCGTGTCGACAACTGCAACGACGGGAATTCCCAGTCGGTTAGCCTCGGCAACGGCAATCTCTTCCTTACGCACGTCGATAACGAACAGGACATCCGGAAGGCGAGTCATGCTCTTGATTCCGGAAAGGTTCTTTTCCAGTCCCAATCGCTCGCGGTCTAGCTTGATGCGTTCTTTCTTCGTCAGTTTTTCATAACGACCATCGGACTGCATTGCCTCGAGGTCTTTCAGGCGTTTGATCGACTTTTGCACCGTCTGAAAGTTGGTCAACAATCCGCCCAACCAGCGCTGGTTTACGTAGTATTGACCAGCGCGTTCCGCCTCTTCGCGAATAGCGTCCTGCGCCTGGCGTTTGGTGCCGACGAACAAAACGAACTTGCCGCGATCTTCCGCCACCATGTTCGTGACAAATGCAATTGCGTCACGGAACATCTTTTGGGTCTTCTGCAGATCAATGATGTATATGCCGTTGCGCTCGCCGAAAATGTATTCCTTCATTTTCGGATTCCAGCGCCGTACCTGGTGGCCAAAGTGAACACCGGCCTCCAACAACTCTTTCATCGTAACCGAAACCAAAAGCAGTCTCCTTTGTGTGAATTGGTTTAATGTGCTCGTCGCCGCTTGTGAGCCTCGATGTCTAGCAAAGAGGAACCAACCAAAGCGGCGACAATGGATTTAAGCTATCAAACAAGCTTATCGTTTCGAGAATTGGAAACGCTTGCGCGCTCCCTTTTGCCCGTACTTCTTGCGTTCCTTAATTCGGGGGTCGCGCGTGACCAGACCCGCCTGCTTCAGAGCGGGCCGCAAATCGGCGTTGTACTCCATCAAAGCGCGGGTGATACCGTGGCGAATTGCTCCCGCCTGTCCGGCCGGACCGCCGCCGTTTACATTGACCAGGATGTCGAACTTGGCGGTTGTCTCCGTCAACTGCAATGGCTGGCGGATAATCATGCGCAAGGTTTCATTGGGGAAATAAACTTCGAAGGCGCGACGATTGATTTTTACTTCGCCGGCGCCCGGCCGCAAATAAACGCGAGCTGTTGAAGTTTTGCGCCGTCCGGTTCCGTAATATTGAATTTCAGCCACAGTGTTTCGTGTCCTTTATACTTCTCAATTCGAATTTTGTTTTTGATTGTTGCGGGAAGGAAGTTCGAGGGGCTGCGGTCGCTGCGCTGCATGGGGATGGGCGGCGCCCGCATATACCTTTAACTTCTTCGCCATTGCCTTGCCTAACTTTGACTTTGGCAGCATTCCTTTTACGGCCAGCTCGATCACGCGCTCGGGATGTTTCTCAAACTGCTCCGCGACGGAAACTTCTCGCAAGCCGCCGGGATAAAGCGTGTGCCGGCGGTAAACCTTCTGGGACGGTTTCGAGCCGGTGAACACAGCCTGGCTGGCGTTAATCACCACAACGTGATCACCCATGTCCATAAACGGTGTCCACTGCGGGTTACGTTTACCGGAAAGAATGCTCGCCACTTCGGTGGCTAAATGACCCACGGTCCGACCGGCTGCGTCGACGACGTGCCATTTTCGGTTTTGAGCCAGTCCTGTGCCGCTGGGAAAGTACGTTGACATAGATAAGTCTTTCTATTTTAAGCCTCTAAAACGCGAACGGCTAGAATACAGAAGGCCCCTAAAAATTGTCAAGCCGCACAGCCCCAAACGCTACACGGCTGAGACTTTGGCGCGACTTGTGATGATAGATCCGGCGTCTCAGGGTCGTAACTTCAACATATGAAGTTCTCCGCTTGAGTATTCATCGTGCATTTGTGTATTGTCTGTGACCGCAGTTGACGGGCCGGCGTAGCTCAGTTGGTAGAGCATCTGATTTGTAATCAGAGGGTCGGGGGTTCGAGTCCCTTCGCCGGCTCCACACGCAATCCCTCATCCCCGTTAGAAGTGTGTGCATCCCGTTCGCCGTACCTGGCATCCAGGTTGGAAAATAGCGTCTTGCGGCAAAGAGGTTAGGGCGCACTGAGAACTGCAGGGCGAGCGGCAAACAGAAGCGAGGTCGCAACTTGCAAACTGGATCGAAGTCGGCTAAAGTTGCGAATTTGCGGCTGGGCCGGATTTTTATTCTGGGTACGACAAGTTCGGGTTTTGCGCTGCTCGTCTGCGAAGTTTGACAGCGGAAATTTGCAGGGGTGGTCGAGCGGTTAATGGCACCGGGCTGTAAACCCGGCGGGCTAACGCCCTACGCAGGTTCGAATCCTGCCCCCTGCACCACGAGATTGCGGATTTCAGAATGCGGATTTGCAGATTACGCTCAAGCCTGGCAACTGTGGATCAAGGGTTGGGTTCAAGATTGCGGTGGTCTTCAAAGCTTGCGGGTTCAACCAACTGAATCCGCAATCCGAAATCTGCAATCCGAAATCGCATGGGCGGGTGTAGCTCAGTTGGTAGAGCATCAGCCTTCCAAGCTGAGGGTCGCGAGTTCGAGTCTCGTCGCCCGCTCCAGTTTTTCAGAGTCGGACAGACTGGGGTTTGTTCGTTCGAGATTTTTGGCTGATTGAGATTTGGACCGCAAGCTATCCGCTTGCGCTACAAAAGGCCCGCGTAGCTCAGGGGTAGAGCGCCTCCTTGGTAAGGAGGAGGTCATGAGTTCAAATCTCATCGCGGGCTCCATTAGCGTCGTGTAAATAGCGTTTGAGTGAAACTTGGATCTGGATTCACACTTAATAAGAGGACCTCTGAGGCATGTCAAAAGAAAAATTTGATCGCAGCAAACCGCACGTGAACATCGGGACGATTGGGCACGTGGATCACGGGAAGACGACGTTGACGGCGGCAATAACGAAGGTGCTGGGAAAGAACAACCCGAAGGTGCAGTTCATCGCCTTCGACCAGATCGACAAAGCGCCGGAAGAGAAAGCGCGCGGCATCACGATTGCGACCGCGCACGTGGAATACGAGACCGCCAATCGCCACTACGCGCACGTCGACTGTCCGGGCCACGCTGACTATGTGAAGAACATGATCACGGGCGCGGCGCAGATGGACGGAGCGATCCTGGTAGTGGCCGCTACGGACGGTCCGATGCCGCAGACGCGCGAGCATATTCTGCTGGCCCGCCAGGTGGGTGTACCGGCGATGGTGGTGGCGCTGAATAAGGTTGACGCGGTGGACGACGAAGAGCTGCTGGAACTGGTGGAACTGGAAGTGCGCGAACTGTTGAGTGCGTATGAGTTCCCCGGGGACGATATCCCGGTAGTTAAGCTTTCAGCTTTGAAAGCGCTCGAAGGCGATGAAGCCTGGGAAAAGAACATCCTGGACCTGATGGCGGCGGTGGACAGCTACATTCCCACGCCGGCGCGCGACGTTGAGAAGCCGTTCCTGATGCCGGTGGAAGACATCTTCACGATTCAGGGTCGGGGCACGGTGGCCACGGGACGGGTGGAGCGCGGCAAGGTGAAGGTGAATGAGACGGTAGAGATTGTGGGCATCCGACCGACCATCAAGACGGTGGTGACGGGCGTGGAGATGTTCAAGAAGCTGCTGGACGAAGGCACGGCGGGCGACAACGTGGGGTTGTTGTTGAGAGGTGTGGAGCGGAAGGACATTGAGCGAGGACAGGTAATCTCGAAGCCGGGGAGTATTACGCCGCACACGAAGTTCAAGGCGGAAGCGTATGTGCTGACGAAGGAAGAAGGCGGGCGGCATACGCCGTTCTTTACGGGCTACCGGCCGCAGTTCTACTTCCGGACCACGGACGTGACGGGGGTGGCGCACTTGCCGGCGGGAGTGGAGATGGTGATGCCGGGAGACAATGTGCAGATGGAGATCGAGCTGATTGCGCCGATCGCGATGGAGAAGGG
>JAXDFZ010000008.1:0-319748 GCA_034665305.1 Blastocatellia bacterium
GTCCTTAGTACGAGAGGACCGGGATGGATCCACCTCTAGTGTACGAGTTATGGCGCCAGCCGTAGCGCTCGGTAGCTAAGTGGAGCATGGATAAACGCTGAATGCATCTAAGCGTGAAGCCAGACCCGAGATTAATTCTGCCAGTGAGACTCGTGGTAGACCACCACGTTAATAGGCTGGAAATGTAAGTGCAGTAATGTGCTCAGTTGACCAGTACTAATCAGTCCCTTGGCTTGACCATAAAATTTACTCAAGCAACAAATTCGCGCTTGCGCGTGCTGAAATCCCAATTTGAGATTTCAGATCAGAGATTTGAACTTTGAATCTCAATTGCCTTGTCGGTCACTATTCGATTCTCCAAGATCTTTTCTTGAAATCCGAAATCTCAGATCTCAAACTTGAGATTTGAAATTTCAAACCGGTTTTCCGGTGATTTTGTCGGCAGGGTCACACCCGTTCCCATCCCGAACACGGAAGTTAAGCCTGCTGGAGCCGATGGTACTGCACGGGTAACTGTGTGGGAGAGTAGGAAGTCGCCGGGATTATTCAGCAAAGCCCGCTCGTTAATTCGAGCGGGCTTTGCTATTTGCCTCCCTGCCTTCTGTTCAATTGAAGAATCCCTCTGTGCAAGTGAACGCAGGGTGTTCAATAGACGCAGCACGAAGAGGGGCCTGCTTATCGCGCTGGAGCCTGCTTGCTTTCAGTCTCCGACCTGCCGGGTTGTTATGTCCGGCGCCCCTGCCGTTCACTAACTTAAAGCGCAAGACTCGCGCGAACACTATCATCGCGGTCGCTTTTTTTAAGTGAATTTGGATAGTGGGTCGTAGGAAGTCGCAGCGATTATTTAAAGCAGCCCGCTCGGTGTTAAGCTGAGCGGTCTGCTTGTATTTGGCATCCAACTCCGTTATGACGCTGGCGCACATTCGGCAATGAGTTTTGCTACCTATTTCCGCAGTTCCTCCTACGCGATGGTGGCCGTCGCGACCCTGGCTCTCTTTCTGGCCGGAGGAGTCCATGTGGCTTTGGCGGCCCTCTTCGCAGTGATCCTGATCGTGGCGTGGAAAATCGAAGGCAGCAAATGGCAGTTGTCTGAACGCGTCGGTCTGGCCATCGTCATACTCTCGATTCCCCTGTTCTTCCTGGATTGGCAGTATCAGAAAGAGCTCGGCGAAGCGCGCGAAAGACTCGGCGCGAACGCGCTGGCCCATCTGATAATCTTTCTTTCTGCGATCAAACTGTTGCAGGTGAAGTCCGATCGCGATTGGGTCTTCTTATATCTCATCTCTTTTTTCGAGGTTCTGCTCGCCGCCGGCCTGAGCCTGAGTCCGGTATTCCTGGCGACGCTGACGCTCTATCTGCTTTGCAGCCTTTCCACGATCATTGCCTTTGAAATCAGAAAGGCGGGCCGGGCCATCAGCGCTGCCGAGACCCGCATCCTGGTCCCGCCGGACTCGAGGGCATTTAGCAGATTGGTTCCCAATCGCCGGCGAAGGAATTCGGAGTCGGCCAGGCTGCCGCTGATTTCATTTGGTCTGCTGCTTCTTATTTTCATACTCGCGTTACCGTTGTTCGTCGTAGCGCCACGCGCCGGCTCGGCCATGATTACTCGCAGCGGTCTCGGACTTTCCAACTTCATCGGGTTTTCTGAAAATGTCTCCCTGGGCGCGATCGGCGAATTAAAGCAGAACGATGAAGTCGTCATGCGGGTGCGCCTAGACGACCCGGAAGCACGGCGCGAGGATTTCCGCTGGCGCGGCGTTGCGCTGGATGAATTTAGCGGACGCAGTTGGCGAAAATCTGCGGACGCTCGCCGGATCACACAGGAAACCAGCGACCGCGGTTTTTTCCAACTGGGAACCACGGAGGATCTACACCGGCTGACCACGCAAACTGTCTTTCTGGAGCCAATTGATTCAGCAGTTCTTTTTGCGGCTCCGCGCGCTGTGGCCGTACAGGGTGATTTCCCTTTTGTGCGCATGGACGCGGAAGGGTCGATCCAAACGCGCCGCCACGACTCTGAACGGATAATCTACAAAGTCTTTTCCGATCTGATGCAAGCCGATCCGGCGGTGCTGCGACGTGACCTGCGGCCCTATCCGGCGGCATTTGATCGTTACCTGCAACTGCCGCAATCGTTTGATCCGCGCATCACCGACCTGGCCCAGGCGATGATTTCGCGCGTCAGGGCACGTAACCGTTATGACGCCGCGAAGGCCATCGAGACGCAACTGCGCAGTGACTACGGCTACAGTTTGACGATGAAAGCGAGCGGCCCGGATCCCTTAGCAGACTTTCTTTTTAATATCCGTGCCGGCCATTGTGAATATTTCTCGACCGCGATGGCTGTGATGTTGCGCACCCATGGAGTCGCCGCGCGGGTGGTTAATGGTTTCTTGCCGGGTGAATACAACGAGGCGTCCGGCGCTTTCACGGTAAGACAAAGCGACGCGCACTCCTGGGTAGAAGTCTACTTTCCGGAAACCAAGTCCTGGATCACGTTCGATCCCACGCCGGCGGCCGGCCGGACCGAACCGGTCCGCAGCGGTTTGGCTGCCCAGTTAGGGAAATATGCGGAAGCGTTCGAGCTGATCTGGTATCAATACGTCGTCGGATATGACAAGCAGGAGCAACGCTCGCTGGCAAGTTCGCTGCACGATCGCGCTTTTAGATATCAGCACCTGCTGGCCAATACTGCTCAGCAATTGAGTCAAATTGCGGCCCTGATTTCGCGCCGGCCGCTGCTCGCTATTGCGGGCCTGGCGGTGCTGGGCATCGTCCTGTGGCAGTTATTCAGATTGAAACGGTTTGGCTGGCGTGGGCTTGGCGTTTCGCGCAGCCAGGATCTAAGCAGCCGCTCAGCGGTCGAGTTTTATGAGCGCTTAACCCGGTTGTTGGCCCAGCAGGGCATTACCCGCGCCCCCGATCAAACGCCGCTCGAGTTCGCCGCCAGTGCCGGTTTCAACGAAGCCGTCTCCATAACCCGCGCTTACAATCGCGTCCGCTACGGAGCAGCAAAGTTATCCGTCAGCGATCAAAAACACATCGAGCAGTGGTTGGCGGTGCTGGAAAAAAGTCAGCAGGAAGATTAAAGGTTTTAGTTTATGACCAAGGTTGGATTTATCAGTCTGGGCTGTCCCAAAAATCTCGTCGATAGCGAAGTGATGATGGGTCAGCTCAAAGCGAACGGCTATCAGATCACCAGCGAAGCGGGTGACGCCGACATGCTGGTGGTCAACACCTGCGGCTTTATCGATGCCGCGAAAAAGGAATCAATCGAGGCGATTCTGGAAGCCGGGCGTTTGAAAGCCGACGGCAAAGCCCAGCGCCTGATTGTCGCCGGTTGCCTGGTAGAGCGCTATCGTGATGAATTGAAAGCTTCGATGCCCGAAGTTGATGCCTTCATTGGCACCAGCCAGATCAACGACATCCTTGCGGTGTGCGACCCCAACGTCAACACCCGCGCGTTGCCGGTGGTTGCGCTGGGCAACCAAAGCGCTACTTATCTTTACGACGAATCGACACCCAGAGTCCTGGCGACTCCGTCTCACTATGCCTTCATAAAAATTGCCGAAGGCTGCGATCGACCCTGCGCGTTTTGTTTCATCCCTCAGATGCGCGGTCATTTCCGCAGCCGCCGCTTTGGCTCCATTGTCGCTGAGGCGCAACAACTTGCCGAAGAGGGCGTCAAAGAACTAATTCTGGTGGCGCAGGATTCGTCGCGCTACGGTGAAGACCTGGATAAGCAGGATGCGCTGGCCCACCTGCTGCGTGAGCTGTCACACACCGGAGGCATCGAGTGGGTCCGCGTCATGTACACCTATCCCACGCACATCAGCGCTGCCTTCCTCGACGTGCTTGCCGAAGAGCCGAAGGCCGTCAAGTATTTGGACATGCCTCTGCAACACGCCTCCCAAAACGTTTTGAAACTCATGAAGCGCGGCGGTAATCGCGCCAGCCTGGAGCGCTTGATTCAACGCGTGCGCGCGCGCGTTCCGGGAATCGCCGTGCGTACCACCTTCATTACCGGCTTTCCCGGAGAGACCGACGCCGACTTTGAAGAGCTGCTGGCATTCATAAAGAACGTGGAATTCGATCGAGTCGGCGTTTTCACCTATTCCGATGAGGAAGGAACGCCGGCGTTCGAGCTTCCCAATAAGGTCGACCCCAAAATTGCCAAGCGCCGACGCGCGCTCTTGATGAAGGAGCAGGGCCGCATCTCGCGGCGCCGGAACAAAGCGAAGATCGGCACGCGCGTTCAGGTCATGTTCGAAGGCGAATCAACTGAGAGTGAACTGCTGTGGCAGGGGCGCATGGAAACGCAAGCGCCGGACATCGATGGCTGTGTTTTGATTAACGACGCGCCGGAAGGGTTCCTGCCGGCTGAAGGCGAGATCGTGTCGGTGGAAATTACGTCGGCGCAGGAATATGATCTTGTAGGCAGAATCGTAGGCTAACTTACATATCGCAAGCATGTCTTGCCGAACCTTAGATGATGCAGGATGACCTCGACACCAGCTTCGCCTAAACCTAGCGGGACCACCCCCCGCTGGAAATTGTTTTGGAAACAGACTGCTCCACTTCATGGCCTGGGATACCTGCTTGCTGCCCAAACTCTCTTCAGCCTGGTTTACATCAACTACTTCTGCCGCACCTTCAAGATTGATCGCTCGCTAATCTGGATTCACTTACCCCTTGCCGCAGGTTTATTCGCCGTCAGCACTCTCGCGCCCGGCCTTCTACTCTTCAGTCGCAGAATCCGGGAGTTTCGCTTCAGCAAATACTTGCTTGTGCTGGTGCCGGCATGCGTAACCACGGCGGTGGCGTTGCTGTACCTGACAGACTTTGCCAGCAATGTCTGGATGGGTTTGAACGTTAACTACAAACTCCTCGCTTTTTTCCTTAGCGATTGGTGGTCCGGTGGCGACATTCTGTACTTATCAAAATGGGTTTGGGTGGGATTGGCCGCAATTGCCGTCATCATTGTCGCGGGCTATCTCGCTTTAGCCAAAACAATCGTCGGCGGTCTGGAAGAGCTGCTGCTGCCGAAATGTCGTCACAGTCTGTTTGCAAATCGGAAACGGGCAATCAAGTCATTAGTTGTGATCGGGATCGTGCTGGCGGGTTATGCGGCCTACCTTTGTGTGCTCGCGCGACGCACGGCGTACAGCGATCTCCTGAGTATGGATCCATTCCTCAGCGCTGTCAGAAGTACCACCGACGTCTTTGACAGCGCTTACCTGGAATCTGTCCGGCGTTTAGCAATGGAAGAGCCGCAGAGCCGGGCCCGTTATCCTTCCGGACAAAGCTTCGAGAAGAAGAATGTCATCATCATCATTGTCGATTCGCTGCGCGCCGATCACACACAAGTTTATGGTTATGAACGGCCCACCACACCGTTTCTCGCTTCGTTACTCGCTACAGGAAAATTGCGGAAAGTTGAGTTTGCAACTTCAACCTGTGCGGAATCCAATTGCGGCATTCTGAGTACGCTCTTTTCTCGTACGTTGAGGCATCAAGTTTCGGAAGACTTCAAGCTTTACGAATTGCTTCACGACCAGGGTTACAAGACTTATTTTGTTTTGTCAGGAAATCACGACTGGCAGGGTTTACGTGAAGCTTACGGCCACGAAATGGATCTTTATTTTGATGGGCTTAATTCGACGCGATTCAGCAAGGCCGATGATCGGCTGATCTTTGAAGGCCTCGAACGCGTCCCGGCCTACACGGCGCCGGCGTTCTTCTATATTCATTTGATGTCAGCGCACCTCATCGGACTGAAGCGTGACGAGTTTCGCGTCTACCAGCCGTCGGTGGTGAAGAACGATTGGGCCGCGCTCTTCAAGGGTGAATACGACCGGCAAACCGTCGTGAATAACTATGACAACGGCGTGACCCAGGCCGATGCGACTATCAAAGAGGTCTTTGCAGCGCTGCAGCAAAAAGGCTATTTGCAAAATAGTTTAGTTGTCATTCTAGCCGATCATGGCGAAGGCCTGGGAGATCGCGGAGCCAACGGGTTCGGGCACGTCAATTCGCTGCATCAGGAATTTATTCGGATCCCGATGCTTATCTATGACGACTCACCGGCCCAATACGCGAATCTGAAGTTTGCAACTCAGATCGATGTCGCGCCGACGATCCTGGATCGGCTGGGCCTAATAATCCCTGCCAGTTGGGAAGGCGCGTCGCTGCTGAAACCGACTATCAAGTCGTTCACTATTCATCAAACGTCGCTGCGCAATCCGTGCTATGCAGTGCTCTACCGGACCGATGCGACCATCTATAAGTACATCCGTTGCACGTTGGGCCATACGGAAGAGCTGTATGAACTGGGAAGCGATCCGCATGAACAGCGAAATCTGATCGGTACAGCTGAACCGTCCCTTGTCCAACTGCTGCGCGATCGGGTAGCGAGGCAAGTATCCGAGTAGTTGGGAGTGGCCTAATCAGAGGAATCGTAGGGGACGCCCTCACAAATTAGGACACCACCGAGTAGTTGAGCCTGGTGCTTACTCGTCGTAACTTCTGTTAATCTACTAATTCTTTCCTGACTACGAGACGATGACGATTAAAGAATCCAGTGATGAACTGAATGAGTCAGTGGCCATTGGTGACGCGCGCTTGCCGCGACCAAGGGCGCGCACGCCAAAGGACTTTTTTGCTCTTGGCATTGCAACGTGCGGCGTTGGCTATTTGCCGATCGCGCCTGGCACGTGGGGATCCCTTTTGGCTGTAGCGCTATTCCTGATTGCGAGGCTAGGCGTGTCAGGGCAGGAAGGTTCGGTTGGTCTTGCATTTGGCCCCTATGCGTTTCCGGCCATTGGTTTGTTAGCCATTCTTTTAGTTACGTTCATCGGAATCTGGGCCGCCTCGCGAACAGAACGCGTCCTCAGAATCAAGGATCCCGGCAAGGTCGTGATCGACGAGGTTGCCGGCCAGTGGATAGCGCTTTGGCCTTTGACGTTCGCGGGAATCGGCCGATGGCCGCTGTTGGTGATTATTGCTTTCTTACTATTCCGCCTTTTCGACATAGTTAAGCCATACCCTGCTCGTAAAATGGAATCGCTGAAGGGCGGTTTAGGAATCATGGCGGACGATCTCGTCGCCGGAGCTTATGCGGCTTTGTTAGTCACCGGCGCAGTTTTAATTCCACGGTTTATCTAGGAGGCAGGATGCAAAGCGAAAAGAAAAACGGTGGCGTAACGGATCGCGAATCTGACGCAACCAGCAAAGAGACCGTTAGCGACCTGGATGATAAAGAAAAAGTCCCCGGTTCGTCCGGCGAGGATCGCTCTGTTCCGGATCCCGACGGTGAAGTGCTGGACGGAGAAGGTGGTCGGGCGGACGGCAGCGACACTGGCGGACCAATGTAACTGCAAGTTCACGCCACAGTCATTCCACCGGCATGGTTGAAATTTGCCAGGCGATGAAGCCAATGAAGGCGAGCATGAATCCGAGAATCACGAGCACCACCGGCTCCATCCCGAGGAACGTTTTCTCAGGTGGGCGCTCCACTATGTCGCCGGAAAGATTCACATCGTCGTCGTCGATCACGATGGCCGCAAATTTAACCTCGGCTTGATCGGCAGCGGAAGAATCACTGTCTTTTGACTGGACGGCGATCCCGCCAGCTTGCTCTTCAGCCGGAGCCAGACCGGCGGCGAGTTTAGTAGTGTCGGTAGTCACGTCGTCTCTCCCTTCAGATCCACTCTATCTTCTTCAAATAGGCGTACAGCACCAACCCTACCACCACCATCGAGAGCAAGGCATACACGTAGCCATAGCGCCAGCGCAGCTCCGGCATTAAGGCGAAGTTCATTCCATAAATGCCGGCGATGAGTGTTACCGACATCAGGATCGTCGATATCGATGTCAGCCGCTTCATGATCTTGTTCATGCGATTGCCGGACACCGAGAGATAAGCGTCCATGGTCGAACTCAGCATGTCGCGCAAAGAGTCGATAGTGTCGGCGACGCGAATGAGGTGATCGAAGACGTCCTGAAAATAGATATGCGTTTCGCGCGGAAAAATCGGCTGTTCGCGCCGGAGCATCGTATTAAAAACGTCACGCAGCGGCGTAATGGAGCGACGCAGGAACAAGAGTTTCTTCTTGATAGTGAAAATGTCCTGGATGGCTTCCGGGCGCCATTCGCCAAAGATTGAATCTTCCAGCTCGTCCATCTTTTCACTGATGAGATCGAGCAGGGGAAGGTAATCGTCGACGATCGCATCAATCAACAGGTAAGCCAGCAACCCGGAACCTTGTTCGGCGCGGTCAGTCCATTCGTGCCACAGACGCCTGGCCGTATCGACGGCGCGAATGGGCCGGCTATGCACAGTGACCAAATAATTCTTGCCGAGGAAGATGTTCAGCTCGCGCAATTCGAGGGCATCGTTTGGTCCGACCAGTTCCGCCTCATAAAGAACGATGAAGTAGTAGCCGGTGTACTCTTCGACCTTCGGCCGTTGATGCATGTTGCGGCAGTCTTCGATCGAGAGGTAATGAAAGCCAAACTCCTCGGCCAGCTCCTCAAAATCCTTGCTGGTCGGATCGCTGACGTCCGCCCAGACGATGTTTCCGGGTTCTTCGCGCAGTTCACTAATATCGGCGGTGACGCAGTTTTCACTGAACGTTTTGGAGCTACTATTTAGACAGACGGTGGTAATCACGTGGGATTGCCTCCTCCAGGATTTAGTCAGTCATCAGCGAACGTGGTTGCAGTTTGTTCGGGCCTGCCAATCAGCGCCAGAGTTTATCACTTACCCCGAGAAGCAGGCACATGGAATAACTCAACGGTTCTGATTATGATCGCCGACGCCAACGCAAAAAAAGGGGCATGGTTTCCCATGCCCGTTTCTCTCATTCGAAGGTTAGCAGCTCCGTCGGCTACTTGTATTCGCGCTCCTCACGAAGCGGCACCTGCTCCGGATCGTTGGGAGACATCGCAACCTTTCCGTCCTTTCGCATTCTCGGCTTCACGCGGTCAGAAAGTTCTATGGATAGTTTGTCGATATCCACCTGGCTCATTCGCGAGATGTCGGCGTTGTTTGGAATCTGGCACTTGCCAACGCGACGAAGGCGCGTGTTTCCAAATCCAACCGTGTTGCCATAGGGACCGTTATTGAACCATTCGGTCCAATGGCCGGCGCCCTCGTCCCGCGGCGAATTCCCCGCGAAGAGTTCTATGATCATCCCGTCGCTGCCGGCAAAGTTGGCCCAATTGCCGTGCATCGCGATGTGATCGCCTTCCTGCATGTAGCGCCCTCGCCAGCCGGGATAGGTGTCGGAGTACCATGCGCCCTGAATGCCGCACGCCCCGCAAGGTTTGTAAGGCAGGAAGCAAATCCCTTGCGTGGCCCATTGCGAATGCGCCGTGTCGCAGTCGTTGAAGTAAGTGATCAGCCATCGATTACCATCGTCGAAGACGTTAGGCTTTGGTGCTTGGGCGGTGGCGGTTGTGGCCGCCAACGTCGCGACGGCCACGACCAGGGAAAAGATGGTAATCGCGAACCTGTATTTGAGGAATCTCATTTCTGTCTCCTTTGCTTAGGTGAGTTAGGCAGTTGATGGTGAGTCTACTGCCGAATTTGAGGGTGTAGGGCCTCATAACGAAGAAGCGAGGATTACAATCCGTGACGCATATTGGGAGAGCATTTTTCGTTCCAACTCTTTTTCGCCGCGGAAATCCCGTAAGAACAGTGTGCAGGTGGTTAGAAGTGCGTTCTGGAGAGGACGGCGAGGTCCGTCAGTGTTTCGTTCTGTACACACTGAGGACTCCTAACCGAGTCTTAAGGTAAAGGCGGTTGCGGTAGTGGGTCAGTTTCAAATCTTATTAGCACCTGACTTCAGTCAGGTGGGTAACGGCGAAGCATTCTCTTCTAACCGTTTCAACGGTTTACTGAAGAAACGGTTAAAACCGTTAGTCAAATATGGGCTGCCTCGATCACCGCACTGAAGTGCGGTGCTAATGAGATCTTCAAACTGACCCAGTACCGCGGTTGCGCCCTGCTCGACGCGACTTCAACAGGCTGTTACCATTACACCTTTTTGCAGAGAGGGAATTCTAAAGCGATAACGAACCGTCATGTCCAACACGCAAATAAAGATATTCATTGCCGATGAAGTGAGCGATAGCGGATTACAGCCGTTGCGCGACGCCGGCTTTGTCGTGGAAAAACGCACTGGCCTGGACGCCGAAACACTGGGGGCCGCGCTCAACGGATATTCGGGTTTGGTCGTTCGGAGTGAAACGAAGGTCACCGCGTCATTGATGGACCAGGCGTCCAGCCTGCGCGTGGTGGGGCGCGCCGGCGTCGGCGTTGACAACATCGATGTGCCGGGCGCGACGGCCCGCGGCATCGTGGTAATGAACGCTCCGGATGGCAACACGATCACTACCGCCGAACACACGCTCGCTTTGTTAATTTCCCTGGCGCGTCGAGTGCCTCAGGCAAACGCCAGCCTGAAGTCAGGAAAGTGGGAGCGAAAGCGGTTTATCGGTGTGGAGCTGCAGGGGAAAACGCTGGGCATCGTTGGCCTCGGCCGGATTGGCCGCGTAGTGGCCAGCCGGGCGCGCGCTTTCGGCATGAACATCATAGCCTTCGATCCCTTTGTTGCTTCGGAGCAGGCGCGCGATTTGGAAATTGAGTTGGCGCCGCTTGATGATGTTTTTGGCCGCGCCGATTTTCTAACCGTGCATACGCCCGCGACTGCAGAAACCAGAGGCATCATTGATCGCACGGCGTTCGCCAAAATGAAAAAAGGCGTTCGGGTAATAAACTGCGCGCGCGGGGAGTTGGTCGATGAAGCTGCACTCTACGATGCGATCAAATCAGGAGTGGTAGCGGGCGCTGCGTTGGACGTGTTTGCGACTGAACCACCGGCCGCCGACAGTCCGTTGCTGGCGCTCGATGAAGTTATCGTGACCCCTCACCTGGGGGCCTCGACGACTGAAGCCCAGGAGGGCGTGGCGTTCACCGTCGCCGAACAAATGCGCGACTATCTTCTGACTGGCGGGTTGCGCGGAGCAGTGAACGTGCCGGCGATCGGCACAAAAGAATTGGCGGCGCTGCAGCCTTACATTTCACTGGCTGAAAGTTTGGGGAAATTTCAGGCGCAACTGGTTGACGATCCCGTGCGCGAGGTGCGCCTGGCATATGCCGGCGAGTTGGTAGACTTCGACGCCAATCCGGTAACGCGCTCGTTTCTGGCCGGCTTGCTGCGTAACGTTAGCGCGCGCGTGAATATCGTCAACGGGTTTGTGATCGCGGAAGAGCGAGGCATAACAGTGACCACCTCATACGTGCGCGCCGGTGGCGATGCGGCGCCCGCGATTGCCACGCGGGTCGTAACGCAGAGTGGCGAGCAGATCGTCGCCGGGACAATTTTTGGTTATGGCGGGCAAACGCGCGAAGGCCGCATCACTGAAATCGATGGCTTTCATATAGAGGCCCTGCCGCACGGCCACATGATTGTAATGCGTAATCGGGACGTGCCCGGTGTGATCGGCCGGGTGGGAACGATCCTGGGCCAGCGCGGCGTTAACATCAGCCGGTTTCATCTGGGGCGCCGCGAACGGGGCGGGGAAGCGATGGCGGTCGTGGAAATCGATGCCCCGCTGCAGAACGATACCCTCGCAGAATTACGTGCGTTTCCCGAAGTGATCTACGCCCGGCAGATAAAACTCTAGCGCCGTTCGTATCGGGTTACACAAGAAATAATTGAACGCCTCTAAGCGCCGAGGGCGCGTAACATAAAAGCCCAGGCCAACGGCTTGGGGGGATACGGCATTTTCGCTAAGTGCTGAAAGCGCGAAATCGAATCGTATTAATCGCGGCAACTTCGACTATTTCGCACTTTCAGTGCTAGCCCGTTCGCCCACTACCGGGCCCTGGGCCGCTGGCCCAGGCTATTATATTTCGCGCCGTCAGCGCTCGAACCGACGACCAAATGCGATGGGATGTAGCTCTTTCATGCCAGAGCGTTCGGAGTCATTCAACCTCGAATGAGATTTCCCGGCTGGCGCTGGTATTTGCGATCCGATCAGAAACGTTTACGCGCAGCCGATAGCGGCCGGGAGAGAAAGTCTTTAGCGAGATGTCGGCGCCATAAAAAACGCGAGCGGGATCGGTATTCGCATCCGTCACAACTTTATTCACCGGACTTGTGAGTATGACCTGGCCATTACGTGAAATCTGTATTTGCGCTTCGAGTTTTGGCCCACTGCCTGCCGCATTGTAAATAATCGTTAAGAAGTTCAAATGGGAGTCACGGCGAAAGCGCCGGTCGACGCTGAACTGCATTTGTTCACCGCCGGGCGTTTCCTTCGCGCCCATGAACTGTCCACCCAGCAGCAGCGTACTGAGCGTCAAACGGCCCGCCTTGAGATCGGGAACTTCGATCCAGTTAGCGGCGCTGCCGGTCTTTCCGCTGCGATCGTCGCGCACAGCAACGCGTAGCTGATAAAGACCGGGAGCGAGCGGCAGTTTATGACTGTAGATGACGCCGGGGTTTTCCGGCGCCGGCGCTATTGCAGGATTGACGTTCACCCGTGTCTTGAATGTGGCAGCCTGCTTGCCTTGATCATTCAGGACCACGCCCATCAGGTCGATAGCTGCTGCTTGTTTTCCTTCGGCGCCGTATCCTAAAACATCTGTGGCCATCTGACTGGAGACAGTGATCACCGGGCCGGTTGCAGGCACGTCGAGGAAACTGACTGCAAGACTCAACGGTAAATCCCGGCGCGCTGACGGTGCGCTGAGCGCCGATCGCAGTTCAGGCTCGGCACCTTTTGCGACCGCCCGGACTATGACCGCGCCGGCGGGTTTTGCTGTCGCGGCGTTGCCACCGAGGATAAAACCGCGGGGCAGCCGAACGTTCAAATCGGGCCGGCCGACGATGCTGACTTCGATGCGTTTAAAGCTTCCACCCTTCAGTTCAGCCACCGCCGGTCGCCATCCCATAAGGTAATAGTTGGAAGTCTCGCGGAGTGCATCGCCGACGAGCGACGCCAGCGCTCCAGTGTTCAGAGAAGAACGTCCGCCAGTGTCGCTCGCGAGTGCCGTCAGTGCGTCCTGTGAAGCCGTGATTTCTCCGGTGTTAGAACGCGAGACCAGTCCCGCAGGATCGGCGCGATTACTGGCAGCATCAACCATGCTCATGAGGCCCCGCGCGTCGATCGAATAAATGACCGTGCCGCCCCGCGTGGCAGCATCCGTAATCTGGCGAAGTGTTTCTCCAAAGCCGGTGTTTCGATCGTTCAAGTAGAAACCGTCGGAGACGAAAAACACAATCTTCCGGCCCGGCATATGGCTTGAGGTTCGCATCAAGCTTTCCAAAGTACTCAGAGTGCCGCGCGTAACGGCGGCCGACTGGCGCAAAAGCCGCTGCGCTCGTTCTTTTACGAACCGGTCTGCCACGTCACGTGTGAGGCCCGGCGTCTGACCGGCTTCAGGCCTGCCGCCGTATGGCCCTGAGCGCGGCGGACCCAAACCGCCGCCGGCATTTGAATTCGTTGCCTTCAACAATTCCGAGGAATAATACTCGAGCGCAAATTTGTCACCTTGATCGATCTGCAGCGCGGTGTACTCCGTCATCGGGATGTTCTCAGAATCCCGAACTGTGTAAGGCCGATAACTAAGCCGTCCGATCGCAGCCCGCAACACGGCGCTGACATCTGTGAACTGTTGCAGAAATCCAATCTGCCCACTGGCTGAGGCAATGGCCACCTGATCGTCGAAACCCATCTGCTTGTCGACGAACTCCAGGATTGTCTTGCGCGTCCGCTCGACACTCTCGGAACTGAGATGAAGATCGTCAAGGAAGAAAACAATCGTCCGCCCGCGATAACTAGCCGGGTTTGGGTTCACCGTAGTCGTTACAGGAGTGACGCTCGCGAACTGCCTGGTAGTCAGTTGCTCTTCACGCACGGTGCCGGCCGTCACCCTTTCCAGAAAGGAAACAGGGATGCTTTTGCCATCAACTCTTAACTCGAACTGTTCGGGTTTGAGGCCTTCGACGAAGTGTCCGCTCTTGTCGAGCACGGCGACACTCGTTTGCACCAGTTCGCTGTTGATGCGCACAACTTCATCCGCCGGTGGAGGGGGTTTTTGTTGACCCAACGCGGAAGTGCCGATCGTGGTGAGGCCGATCATCACGATTGCGAAGACACGACTACGTAAACTTTTTTGCGTGGACATTAATGCTCGGATACTACTCGATGGAGAATGCGGCTTGTTGCGTTGCGACGGTTTTGGCGATCCGGTCTGAGACAGTTACCTGCAGAAGATAACGACCCGGCGGTAGATTCTGAAGAGTGAAATCAGCGCCATGAACGATCCGGGCCAGGTCCGTAGTTCCGTCTGTTACGACCTTGCGCGTCGGACCGGTAATGACTGCCTTGCCGTTACGGAAAATCTGAACCCGCGCATCCAGCGCCGGCGCCCCGTTGGTTCCGTGCGCGCCGTTGTAAATAATCGTCAGAAAGTTCAGATGCGAAGCGCGCCGGAAGCGATGGTCGACACTGAATTGCATTTGTTCGGTCGCCTGCTTCTGATTTGATCCGACGACCTCGCCGCCTAACAGAAGAGTGCTCAGCGTCAACTGCCTCGCACTCAGATCAGGAACTTCAATCCATTGGGCCGCGCTGCCGACCTTGCCATTCACGCTGTCGCGGCTGGCAACGCGCACCTGATAGAGGCCTGGTTTCAGCGGCAGCTTATGCGTGTAGATCACGCTGGAACTTTCGCCGCCTGCAACCGAGGAAACCGGGCTCACGGTGACACGAGTTTTGAAGCTGCCCGCTTGCTTGCCTTGATCGTTTAGAACGATTCCGGCGAGATCGACAGCAGCGGCCGTTTTCCCATCCGTGCCGTAGCCCAAACCTGCAGTATCCATTTGGCTGGCCACGGTCAGGACTGGACCACTCCCCGGAACGTCGAGGAATGTGACTGAGATCTGCGTGGGCAGGCCCTTGCGAGCAGAAGGCGCGCCCAATGCGGCCTTAAGCGCCGACTCGGGTCCTTTGGCCGCAGCCGCGGCCGGAATAGCGGTGTCAGGGATAGTCGCCTTTACTTCGACTGCCCGGGGGTTCGACTTGGGCGCGGAGCTGAGAAAGCCGCGCGGCAGACGTACCGTCAAATCAGGACGTCCGGCGATAGTGACTTCTATGCGCCTGAAATCGGTTTTCTTTTGCTCGTCTGCGGCCGGGCGCCAGGCCAGCAAATAATAGTTGGACGTTTCATCGAGCATCCGATCGACCCAGGTTTCCCAATAGTTCTGGTTCTTAAGAAATCTTCCGCCCGTATCGCCGGCCAGCGCGTTCAGGCCGTCCTGCGACAACGTGCCCTCGCCGATGTTCGCGCGATCCAAGCGGCCTGTCGGATCGAAAGGCCGATCGCCGGTTGCGTCGGCAATCGGCGCGAACAGACCGCGAGCATCGATGGTGTAAATAACTGAATTCGTACGCGTCGCCGCGTTGATCACGCGCCGCAGCCGATCATTCGCCGCGGCCACAGTATTTTTGCCGTCCAGGTAGAAACCGTCGGAGATGTAGAAGATCAGCTTCCGGCCGGGGATGCGCCCGGTCGTATCCATCAGGTTTTCCAGCGAGCCGAGCGAGGTTGTCGTCACATTCTCCAGGCCCATCAGAATTTGATTCGCGCGATTCTTGATCGTCTGATAAATGGCGTCACGATTGATGCCCTTCGCTGGGCGAAAACTGCGGTGCAACAATTCGTCGGCATAGTAGTTCATCGTATCCAGATCGCCATTCAGGATGCGGATCGCGATGTACTCAGTCATCGGCGGCGTGTCATTGTCGCGCACCACGTAAGGGAAAACCTTCAGACGGGCCAGCGCCGCTCGCAGCACGGCTTTGTTGTCCGTGAGCTGCTGCAGAAATCCGATTTGGCCGCTCGCCGACGCGATAGCCACCTGGTCCAGCGGCGACATCTCTTGATCAAGAAAATGATTTACGGCGGAGCGCGTACGTCCAATGCTTTCAAGTGAGAGATGCAGATCGTCGATGAAAAAGATTACGGTCCGGCCCCGCGTCACCGGCTCTGCAGATTCATTGACCGGCGCGGGCCGGCCGGGCGTGTTGGCTGCGGCTAGTTGACGCTCTTCACGATCGGTCCAGGCGGTGACGCGATCGAAGAAAGAAAAGGCCACCGGCTTTCCATCGACGCGCAATTCAAATTGCTCAGGCTTCAGGCCATCGACAAATTTCCCGCGCTTGTCGAAGACCATCACCCCGGTTTGGACCAGCTCCGTATTTACGCGAATGACGTCCGTCTGATCAGCTTCGTTCTGAGCGCACACCAGCGACGTACAACAGATTAGCGCAAACAGCAACGCGCCGCCGGTACGTCCTAACGAAAGAGCTAACGACTGCATCACGTATTCCTCTTGAGTGGCGCCAGCGAGCAGCTAGTGAATCGTAACCCGACTATCGTTACCCGATCTGGTATTAGCGCTGACCGTTGTACTTCTGACTCTATTCAATCTGGAAAGTAATCTGCTCGACGGCCCTGGCGTTGGCAACGCGATCAAAAATGGTTACCTGGAGCAAATAGCGACCGGGCGGCAGTGTCTGCAGCGCAACGTCGGCGCCATAAACGATGCGGGCCAGATCGGTGGTGGCGTCAATGCCAACCTTGCGCGTAGGGCTGGTGACAACCGCCTGCCCGTTGCGCGAAATCTGTATTTGCGATTCCAGATTCGGCCCTCCGCTGCCGGTCGCCGCATTGTAAATAATAGTCAAGAAATTAAGATGCGCGCCGTGGCCAAAACGGCGGTCCACGCTGAATTGCACCGGTTCGCCGGCGCCGCCGGCTGACGTCTTCTGATTTGAACCAAGAAACTGTCCGCCTACCAGGAGGCTACTTAGCGTCAGCCGCTTCCCTGAAAGATCCGGGATTTCGATCCACTGGGCCGCGCTCCCGACTTTGCCGCTCTTGTCATCGCGCGTGGCGACTCTGACCTGATAGATGCCCGGCTTGATCGGAATCTTGTAACTGTAAATCACGCCCGGGTTCTGAACTCCCGTAGCTGAAGAAGGATTTACGTTCACCCGGGTTTTGAAGCCGCTGACCTGCTTGCCCTGATCGTTCAGCACCACTCCCGCCAGATCGATCGCCGCTGCCTGTTTACCGTCGGCGCCGTAGCCGAGGACGTCTGTAGCCATCTGCGTGGACGCGGTCACGACCGGTCCTGTGTTCGGCACATCCAAAAAGCTAACCGACAATTCTGTAGGCAAACCTTTTCTCGCTGAGGGAGCGCTCATAGCGGCGTTCAGAATCTGGTCCGTACTCTTCGGCGCCGCGGCGGTGTCAGATAGCGATGCCTTAACGCTAACGGCCTTTGCTGCGCTTTTTGTTTCGGTCATGAAGCCGCGCGGCAGACGCACCGTCAGATCGGGTCGTCCCACGATGGTCACTTCGATCTTCTTGAAGTTTCCACCCTTCTGTTCCTCCATCGGCGGACGCCAGGCCATCAAATAGTAATTCGAAGTTTCGTTGAGGGCATTTGTGACTGCGGTGTTGAAGGCGCCGGAATTCAGCAGCGCCCGCCCTCCCGTATCATCCGCCAACGCAGTCAACGGATCCTGAGAGGACGACAGTTCGCCGATACTCGAGCGCGAGAGGCGCCCATTTGGATCGCTGCGATTGCTGGCCGCGTCGGTCATTCCTACGATGCCGCGCGCATCCATGGCGTAGATAACCACGCCGGAACGGACCGCTGCGTCGGTGATCTGTTTCAACTTGTCCCCAAAGGCCGTGTTCCGGTCGTTCAGGAAAAAACCGTCCGAGATAAAGAAGACGAGCTTGCGCCCGCTCATCTGGCTCGACGAACGCATCAGGCTCTCCAGCGTTGAAAGAGTGCTGACTGTCACGGCAGCAGACTGCTTAAGCATGGAATTGGCGCGTTCCTTCACATTGCGTTCCGCCATCTCGCGCGACATTCCCCCGGCAACCGGTTGGGGGCTTGATTTCGCGCCAAAGGGGCCAGACGCCGTGGGGCCGAGATTTCCGCCCGGGTTGCGGTAGTTTGTTTGCTTCAGTAACTCTTCGGCATAGTACGAGAGTGCGTCTCGGTCGCCCTGATCAACTCTGAGGGCGGAGTACTCCGTCATGGTGACAATCTCACTATCACGAATGGTATACGGCCGGTAATTCAGCCGGGCCAAAGCCGCGCGCGAAACCGCCTTGAGATTTGCAAACCGCTGCAGAAAACCAATCTGGCCGCTGGGTGAGGCAATTGCCACCTGATCGTCCGGCCCCATCTGCTGCTCGATAAAGTCCAGGATTGCTTTGCGTGTGTTGACTAAACTTGCGGCACTAAGGTGCAGGTCGTCGACGAAAAAAATGACCACGCGGCCGCGATACGAGGGCGCGGTTATGGGGGCGGTGGCTGCCTGCGAACCAGCGCGATTGGCCAAGGCTTCCGATTTTTCCTCGCCCAATGTTCCGGACGTAACGCGCTCGAAGAAGGAAAGCTCAACCGGTTTCCCGTCAATACGAACCTGAAATTGTTCGGGCTTAAGTCCTTCAACGAAGCGACCCTGCTTGTCGAGCACGATCACACCCGTTTGCACGAGTTCGGTGCTGATCCTGATGACCTCATCCTGATCATTCGTGGGTTGTTGCGCGAAAGTTGAAACGATTAGCGTGAGCGAAGTCAGGGCGGCGTAAACAATACGCAGCGAGCGCGACATTGTCGGTAGCATTGATTGTAAACCTCGTAGAAGTAGTAGCCGGGGAGACGGCGAGAGTATAGCATGCACCGGCCGCGCTTTTAACCAGCCCCCTGACAGCTCGAGGGTATCTATTCGTCTCCTGAAAAGATGGCTTTGCGCGGTCGGCTTCATATACTATGCAGCCGCTCTCCACATCATTAACTCTAGGAGCGGGATACTTAAACCCCACGGTATGGTCTCGCCTTCCGAACAAACGCAAAATAATGAAGTGGCGGCTGAGGGGCCGGTGTCTGCTATTACGCGCGCCACGCCTCGGCGCCGCATTGATTCAATAGATATCCTGCGCGGCATCGTGATGGTCATCATGATGCTCGATCACACGCGGGATTTTGTGCACCGCTACGTGATGCAGGGTTTCGATCCTACTGATCTTGCCCATACCAGCGTCAAGCTATTCTTCACCCGCTGGATCACGCACTTCTGCGCGCCGATCTTCGTGTTCCTCGCCGGCACCGGTATTTATCTGCAAGCGGCCCGCGGTAAGTCGCGCGGCGAACTCAGCCGATTTCTGTTGACGCGCGGTCTGTGGCTAATCGTGCTTGAGTTTACAGCGGTGCGCGTCGCAGTGACCTTTAATTTCAAATATTCTTTCCTGGGTATCATGCAGGTGATCTGGGTCATTGGCGTTTCCATGATCGTCTTGGCTGCGCTTATTCATTTGCCTCGCTGGGTTGTGGGCAGCTTCGGGGTTGTAATGATTGCCGCGCATAACTGGTTTGATCGGTTTCGAGTGCCGGGCAGCTGGCGTGGGCGGGGAAGTGCAGTTCCTGGCTATGGGGCCAAGCTCTTGATGATTTTGCATCAGGCGTTTGAGGCCTTCCCGATTGCTGGTTGGCCCAGTCCCGTGGTGGCCGTGATCTATCCGCTGATTCCATGGGTGGGCGTGATGGCCGCGGGCTATTCGTTTGGAGCGATTTACGGATGGCAGGTTGAGCGGCGGCGGCGGTTTTTATTTGTGACAGGCGCATTGGCAACTGCGTTGTTCATCATCCTGCGGCTGATAAATCGGTACGGCGATGCGTCGCCTTGGTCGGTGCAGGGCTCGACGGCGTTTACGGTTCTTTCGTTCCTTAACGTCACGAAGTATCCGCCTTCGTTACTGTTTTTGTTGATGACGTTGGGGCCGGCTTTATTAGCGCTGGCTTTCTTTGAGAAGGCGCCGTGCGATTCTCGTTCGTCCGAGAACAGCGAGGGGGAGGAGAAGTCAATCGGATTTGCCGGAAAGATACGTAACTTCTTCGTTACGTTCGGTCGTGTGCCGCTTTTCTTCTACCTGCTGCAATGGCCCACGGCCCACTTCATCTCCGTCGGCGTCCACGCTATCGCCGGCAAACCGATCGGTTGGATGTTCGGCAAGCAGCTTGGTATTGATCCCCCGCCGCCACCCGGCACGGGCTTCAATCTGGCAGTCGTCTATGTGTGCTGGATCGCCGGCGTGCTGATGCTCTATCCGCTTTGCAAATGGTTTGCGGGAGTGAAAGCTCGGCGTAAGGATTGGTGGCTTTCGTATCTCTAAAGTCTAGGATGGGGGCACGATCTGGTATCCAACAAACGCGATTCCCATGCAAACTAACTGAGCAACAAATGAGCGTCTTGTCTTCTCCCAGAACTTAGCTATCGCGAATAGACCGACCCACGGAATGAAGAGCGATGCTAAGCCCCAGCCGGTGCTCTGCTCGAAAATCCGCACCAGCAACCAAAGATGGGCCAGCACTGTTAGCGCCATTCCGGTGAACATAAAGGTGATGGCGAATATCTGGGCTGTCTCACCCTGGATTAATTGAAAAACTCTGGAGAGAACGACGGTCAGCGCCGCGAAGGCAAGAACGCCAATTAGAACCATGATGCCGCCAGAGAAGAACCCCTTACTTTCCACCGGGTCGGACGCATACACCTGTGCAGCCTTGGCCTGAACGGTGAGGAGCGAACCACATCTCTTACACTCCACGTCGGCAGACCAGTTAACAATTCCACACTGAAGGCACTTAATACTATTCATCAGAAATCCTCCGAGAAAAGCCAGGTTGGATATTTGGGATTGGTGAAAAACCCGGTGGGAACCCGTGGTGCTGAGTCAGGACAAATCGGCCACGAATAATATAGCTAGGGATCGGAGAAATAATCAATAAATTCCGTGAAAGGGTAGTGGGTCAGTTTGAAAATCTCATTAGCACCGCACTTCAGTGCGTTGATCGAGGAATGATATTTGACGGTTTTCCGGAGAAAACCGTTGAAACGTTTCAGAGTGGATATATCGCCCGTGCCCACCCGACTGAAGTCAGGTGCTGATGAGAAGGCGAGCTGACCCAATACCCGTGCGGGGCTGCCCTAATTCGGTCGCACTACGGTGTTGACTTGCCGGGAAGCAGCGCATCGCAAGGCAATGTTTGCGGCCCTTTGTCGGTGCAGACTGCGTACTTCGCGCTTGAGCCCTCGTACATGGTTACCCCCGCGTATTCGCCCTTGGCATTAAGGATGTAAAAGTTGATACCAAAGTTTGGATTGCCGCGAGCGTTCAGCAGGCGCTTCTCGACCGTATTGGCTTTGATTCGTTTCAGGGCTTCCATTCCGGCGTCCTTGGGGTGAGCGCCGCGACGCATCTCTTCGACAATCAAGAAGGAACGAAGGTTATAAAGGTTCGCTTCACCACGACCGGTGGAGCCGGCGGCCCCGACGGCGCCATCAACATAGAGTCCCGCACCGAGGATCGGAGAGTCTCCCAGCCGTCCGGGTATTTTCCATGAAAGGCCGCTGGTGGTGGTGACGCCGCAAATCTCTCCCTTGCTATTGACGCCGTCGCAGTTGATCGTGCCGTAAAGATGTTCGGGCCGGAGCAAACCTTCGGCCAGCATTTCGAGCGTCGCCCGGCGACCGGCTTCCGCGCGACTCCCGGGGTTTAGGTAGTGCGAAGGATCGGTGCGGCGCTTCCACTCCAGCCAAAGTGCGCGCGAGTGATCCGTGTTCAGGTCGTCCTCGATTTTGAAGCCCATGTTCCGGGCGAATTCTTGCGCTCCTTTACCAACGAGAAGGTGATGATCGGTATTCTCCATGACCGACTGCGCGACGAGAGAGGGAGTGCGAACACCTTCCAACGCCCCGACCGCGCCGGCTCGTTTCTTTGGTCCGTGCATGCATGACGAATCCAACTGGACCACGCCGTCGGCATTCGGCAGCCCGCCATAACCAACGCTGTCGTCGAGAGGATCGAGTTCGACGATATTCACACCCGCAATCAAGGCGTCGAGGACATCCGCACCTCCCGTCATCATTGTGAAGGCTTTCTCCACGCAAGTAACAGAGCCGCCGTTTTTATAGATGTTCCCGTTTGCAGAAGAAATCACCACCGGTTTCGCACCGGCCGGGATTAGGAATGCCGGGCCATGGTTTGGCCTGACCTTGGTCGCTGGCAGAGCAAGCCCGGCGGCGGCGCCGGCGATCATGAAGTCTCTTCGTTTCATTGTGGGGAGCCCTTTCGTTGGCTGGCGACGGTTTTGTCTTACGCTGTCCTGATTTTTCAAACTACTGACCGGGGCGTTAGCTATTGCGTCAATCAATAACAAAGCTGGTGCGCTGGGTCGCGCTTGATTTGGCAATTCGATCTACAACGGTAACCTGCAAGACATAGCGGCCCGGGGGCAAACCGAAAAGTGGTATGTCGGCCGCGTAAGGAATTCGTGCCAGATCGGTTGCCGGAAACACTTCGATCCGGCGCGACGTGGTTGTCACCACCGGCTGGTTGTCGCGAAGTAAATGCACCTGGACCGCGAGGTCAGCCGCATTAGTGGACGCTGAACTCGCACTCACGTCGGTGATCGGTAGCGCAGGCGTCGGGCCGCCATTGCGCCTGGTCGCGTTGTAGACGAACGTCAGGAACCTTAGGTTTGAGCTGCGGGAAAACCGGTGCTGGACGTTGAGTTCCGCTTGGCCCAAGGGGTTCGCCTGGTTGACCACGCGCGAAGCGGCCGCGGTTCGCTCTCCCAGCATTAGCGAGCCGAGCACTAATTTGCGGGAAGCGAGGTCCGGAACTTCAATCCATTGACGGGCGCTCCCCGTGCGGCCGGTGGCGTTGTCACGCGCCGCAACGCGCACTTGATAGATTCCAGGTTTCAGTTTGAATTCGTATAGATAAGTGGCACTCTCCGGGAGCGCGGCTTGCGGATCGGTTGACTTGGGCTTAACGGTCATCTGGGTGTGGAAACTGCCGGCCACCTTGCCCTCAACGTCATAAACAACGCCCAGCAAACCTACTTCAGCCGTGGGTTTGCCTTCGCTTACCGTAAACGACGAAGCATCCAACGCTGATTGCATCGCGACCACCGTCTTCGAGCCGGTGGTTAAGTCATCCAAAAACTCAACGATCAGGGAAGTCGGAATTCTGTTCCCCGTATAGACGGAAGTGACGGCCGTCCGCAATTCTTCATCGGCTTGCTTCGCCGGCGGCAGAGTATTTTTCGCTTTGTTTTTTGCGATCGGCGATTTGTCATCCGAGGCAAATCCTTGTCGGAGAAGTACCGTCAGCTCGGGTCGGCCAACAATGCTGACGTCCACGCGAGCGGACTTACCTCGATGATCCTCCGCTTCTGGACGCCAGGCTATTAGGTAGTAGCCGGAGGTCTCCTCTATCGCGCGGGTAAAACCGGAGGAAAGATCGTTGCTATTAAACAGAGGCCTGCCGCCGGTATCTCTGGCGAGCGCGTTAAGAGCATCCTGAGAAGCCCCCATCTCGCCCATCATCGCTCGGTCCACTCGTCCGCTCTCATCCGGCGGTGCGTCAGAACTGGCGTCATTAAGGCTCGCAATTAATCCGCGGGCATCTATCGTGTAGATCACTACTCCCGCTTTATTTGCAGCCGCGGTTACGCGTCTGAGCCGGTCAGCCGAGTCAGCGTTGAAATCAAGAAAAAAACCATCCGAAATAAAAAGGATGAGCTTGCGTCCCGGAAGTTCCTTCGAGGAAGCAACCAAACCTTCGAGCGATTGCAGAGTGTTGGCAGTGACGCGGCCGGCTTCCGTTCTAAGTTGACGAGCTCGGCCCAACACCATCTCTTCGGCCGCGGTGCGGGCTATGTTGGGTATTTGCCGCATTACTTGTTCTACAAAGTATGCGAGCAACTCACGATCAATTTCGACCTGAAGCGCCTGATACTCGCTCATCGGCGGCCGTTCAAGGTCCCGGGTCGCAGAAGGGCGGCCCCGCAGGCGCTCGACGGCGAGCCGCAGCACTTCTTTGTTATCCGTCAGTTGCTGAAGAAACCCGATCTTACCGCTGGGAGACATAACGGCAGCTTCGTCGTTTTGTCCCATTTCATTGTCAACAAACTTCAGCAGCATCTTCCGCACGTTGAACATACTGCCGGGTGACAGATGGAAATCATCGACATAGAAAAACACGCTGCGCCCGCGATCGAGAGGCGCAGATCCTGCTTTAGTTACCGTCGTCGTTGGGGCGCCGCCGCGGGCCGCTGCCAGTTGGGCCTCTTCGTTGGCGCTGCCCGCTTTCACTCGTTCGAAAAACTGAATTTGACGGGGCTTCTTGTCAACGCGGAGCTCGAATTGTTCTCGCTTCAGACCCTCGACGAAGGCACCGTTCCTATCGAGCACGGTGACATCGGTTTGCATGATCTCAGACGAAATTCGAATTACATCGTCCTGGTCATCTGGAGGTGGTGTCGGAGTAGGCCGCTGGGCGCGCGCGGCAGGCGCCACGAGAACGCATAGCACAGCCGCGAAGAGAGCCAGCAGGCGAATTAGATCCTGGTGCATGTCGACGTTTTCGGCAGAGGTTCAGCAACTCTGGGCGAACGTTAGGACCGGGGGAGTAACGGGCGAATGATATCATGCGCCGCAACCGAAAACCCTGGAGAGACCGTTTTCGTATCAGACTATTCTGGCAACGACAGAAATTACCATGGGAAACAACTCACCGACCCTCGAAATTCAGAATATCAGCAAGCGGTTCGGCGATTTCACCGCGGTCAAGGATCTGAGCCTGACGGTGCGAGCGGGCCGGATTTTTGGGCTGATTGGGCCGAACGGCGCTGGTAAGACGACTACGATTCGCATGATCGTAAATATCACCATGCCGGATACTGGCACGATCAAGCTTTTCGGCCAGACGATCGACCCGGCGCTTCAGGATCGCATCGGTTACCTCCCGGAAGAACGCGGGCTTTATAAGAAGATGAAAATCGGAGAACAGCTCAAGTTCTTTGCTGCGCTCAAGAATGTTTCGACAGCCGACGCCGACAAACTGGTGGATCGCTGGCTCGCCCGGGTAGAACTGAGTGCCTGGAAAAACAAACGAGCGAAGGAACTGTCGAAAGGGATGCAGCAAAAAATTCAATTCATCGCGGCAGTTATGCATGATCCGGATCTCCTGATTCTGGACGAACCTTTTTCGGGACTAGACCCCGTGAATGTCGAACTGCTGCGGGATGTCGTGCTGGAATTGAAGGGCCAAGGCAAAACAATAATCTTTTCCACGCACCAGATGGAACTGGCCGAAAAACTGTGCGACGACATCTGCATGATCAATAGATCGGAAAAGGTTTTGGATGGAAGTTTACGCGAGGTCAAACGCAGCTTTGGCAGGAACGCGGTGGCGCTGCGAATGGAAGGTGGCGATAACGTACTTCGGGACCGCACCCTGATTGCGAAAGTCGATCGCGATAGCGATGAGTTGGAGGCGCTGCTGGCGCCGGGCGCGACTGCCCAGCAACTATTAGAGCGGCTAATCACCGAAGGAGCGCAGATCACCCGATTCGAATTGGTTGAGCCCAGCCTGAACGACATCTTCATCGAAAAGGTGAGGGGAGCAGCATGAAAAAGTTCCTGGCGGTCATTAAGCGCGAGTATGTGCAGCGAGTGCGCTCAAGGATGTTCATCGTCGTGACGGTGCTGGGTCCCTTGATGCTGGCCTTGTTCACAGTCCTGCCGGCGCTGATCGCGGGGATCGAAGCTGGCGGACCGACGCGAGTTGCGGTGATCGATGAGAGTGGGCAAATGTTTGACAGGTTTCAGCAAGCGCTGAATCAAAAGGAAGAGATTTCGGATGAATCAGTTGCCAAAAACTCTGCCGCTGAAACCGTGAACGCAAACCAACGCGACCGGGTGACATCTACCGGCAAAATCCTCAAAGGGAATTTCAAGGTGGAGCGCGCGTCCCTGGAAGGTCGCTCTCTCGATGATGCCAAACGCGAATTGAGTGATCGCATCCGCAAAGGTCAATTGGACATTTACATAGTCCTGCCGCGAGATATTTTGGAGCGAGGCACGGCGGAGTTTTACGGACGTAACACTGGCGATGTCTTCACCAAAGGCCGGCTGACCGACAGGCTCACAACGGCGGTACGCGATCAACGATTGGCGCAAAAGAATATCGCACCGGAGTTGGTCCGCGAAATAAATCGTCCCGTTACCTTAACTGCCCGAAACAGCGACAGCGGCGACGAAAAGGATTCAGGTGCCGGCTTCTATTTCGTCCTCGGGATGGGCTTCGTCATCTATCTGACAATATTGCTTTATGGACAAGTGATCCTTGGGGCAGTGATCGAGGAGAAGGAAACCCGAATTGCAGAAATACTCTTCTCTTCGATTCGCAGCTTCCCTTTGATGATGGGAAAGCTCCTGGGCGTCTCCATGGTTGCACTGACACAGCTTACAATCTGGGGGCTGAGTTTTATCGCCCTGGCATCGTTCGGGCCACAGGTGCTTTCAGCCAAAGCAGTTTCTCTGCCTGATATGCCTCCGGTGTTTGGGCTCTATTTCGCCCTCTTCTTCTTACTTGGTTACTTCATCTATTCGACCATCTACGCTCTGGTTGGTTCGATGGTGACGACCTCTCAGGAGGGCGGCCAGATGGCCATGCCCGTTGTGCTGTTGCTGGTTGTTGGTTTCTATCTGGCTTTCCCGGTGATTCGCAGTCCTAATTCCTCGTTTGCCTTCTGGGTTTCCATGGTTCCGTTTTTTTCGCCCATCACAATGCTGGTCCGCATCGTTACAGAGCCGCCGCCCGTTTGGCAGATAATACTTTCGCTGGGGATTGGTTTCGCAACCGTGACTCTGCTCATCTGGCTGGCTTCGCGAATCTATCGGGTTGGCATGTTGATGTACGGCAAGCGCGCTACGATTCCGGAAGTCATTCGCTGGCTCCGGCAATCCTAATCCGCCACTTCTGAATACCAGTTCGCCATGCCGATCGAAATCGAGAAAAAGTATCGCCTCACGGCAAAGCAACGAGCGGCCGTGAGGAAACGTTTGAATGAAGTCGGCGTTGCCTCGCGACCTGAAGAATTCGAAGAGAACACTCTCTACCAGGGAGGGATTCTTGATGTTCGAGCATGCGTGCTGCGCTTGCGCCGAGTCGCCGGTCGCTCGTCTCTGACTTACAAAGAACGATTCCCCACCACGTCGCTGATCAAACATCAACGCGAAGAGGAGACGGAAGTAGCTGACCCGGAAGCCCTCGCCGCAATTCTCAAGGCATTGGGATACTCACCACGTCTGGTTTATGAGAAGCGGCGCACAACCTGGCAGGTTGGTAAGGCCGAAGTAGTCATCGACCAACTCCCGTTTGGATGGTTCATGGAAATTGAGGCCGGCGTAAAGGAGATTGTTCACGTTGAAAAACTTCTGGCGATAAAAGATCTTGAAGCCGAGGGCGAAACCTATCCCCGAATGGCGCTGAAGCATGGAAAGCAAAAGGGAAGTATCGTCGAGGCGAGATTCGACGTTGGCAAAAAGTCGGCACGAAAGTAGTTAGCCCACAAAAAGGAAGCGGCTTCGTCCTTTCGAACGAAGCCGCTTTTTCTATTTCACGGATGGCGAGCAGCCTTACATTCCCATGCCGCTCATTCCGCCCATGCCACCCGGCATCGCGGGGCTTCCCTTATCATCTTCGGGAATCTCCGACACCATCGCTTCGGTGGTTAGCATCAGGCCGGCGATTGACGCTGCGTTCTGCAGTGCCGTACGCGTGACCTTTGCGGGATCGACGACACCGGCCTTCACCAGGTCTTCGAAGTTTTCAGTCGCGGCGTTGTAGCCATAGTTCGGGTCCTTGCTTGAGCGAACCTTCTCTACGATCACAGCGCCTTCTTTGCCGGCGTTCTGAACGATTTGCCGCAACGGCTCTTCCAGAGCGCGCCTCACGATCGTGACGCCGATTTGCTCGTCAGGATCGCCTTCGCCTTCTTTGTTGGTCAGGAACTTCTCCAGCACCTTGGCTGCGCGCACGAGTGCGACACCGCCGCCCGGAACAATTCCTTCTTCAACTGCCGCACGGGTTGCGTGCATGGCGTCTTCGACGCGCGCTTTCTTTTCCTTCATCTCTGTCTCAGTGGCGGCGCCGACCTTGATGACGGCAACTCCACCTACGAGCTTCGCCAGGCGCTCCTGAAGTTTCTCGCGATCATAGTCAGAAGAAGTCTCGTCGATCTGAGCGCGAAGGGTCTTAACCCGGCCTTCGATGTCGGACTGTTTGCCGTTACCTTCGACCAGGGTCGTGTTGTCTTTGTCGATGGTGACCTTCTTGGCGCGACCGAGGTCTTCCAGCTTAACGTTCTCGAGCTTGATGCCGAGGTCTTCGCTAATGACCTTGCCGCCAGTCAGGATGGCAATGTCTTCGAGCATCGCTTTGCGGCGATCGCCGAAGCCCGGGGCCTTCACGGCCGCGATGTTCAGGGTGCCGCGCAGTTTGTTCACCACCAAAGTGGCGAGCGCTTCACCTTCAACATCTTCGGCGATGATCAGCATCGGCTTGCCCATTTTGGCAACCTGTTCCAACAGCGGCAGCAAATCCTTCATCGAGCTGATCTTCTTTTCGTGAATCAGGATCAGCGGGTTTTCGAGGCTTGCTTCCATGCGTTCGGGATCGGTGACGAAGTAAGGGCTCAAGTAGCCGCGGTCGAACTGCATACCTTCGACGACTTCCAGGGCGGTTTCCATGGTCTTCGATTCTTCAACCGTGATTACGCCATCCTTACCGACCTTGCTCATTGCCTCGGCGATGATGCTGCCGATGTTGGCGTCGCCATTCGCAGAAACCGTGCCGACCTGAGCGATTGCGTCGCCTTTAACCGGCTTGGCCATGCGCTGGATTTCTTCGACACAGCGTTCAACTGCCTTGTCGATACCGCGTTTCAGGGCCATCGGATTTGCGCCGGCGGCTACTGTTTTCACGCCCTCGCGAAATATCGATTGGGCCAATACTGTTGCTGTGGTAGTGCCGTCCCCGGCAACGTCTGAAGTCTTAGAGGCGACTTCGCGTACCATCTGCGCACCCATATTCTCGAGCGCGTCCTTCAGTTCGATCTCTTTTGCAACTGTGACTCCGTCTTTGGTGATGGTTGGGGAACCAAACTTTTTATCGATTACGACGTTGCGGCCTTTAGGGCCCAGGGTAATCTTGACGGCGTCAGCGAGCTGATTGATACCGCGAAGAATAGCAGCGCGCGACTCCTCGCCATGAACTACTTGCTTTGCCATTTCTCTTTCTTCTCCTACTCAGAATTTGATTGTTGAATTCGACCGTGACGTTCGCTCTTACAAACTACTTGCCACTTTTCTTGCTGCCGCTGGTGGCTGCTCCCGCGCGCTCGATGATTCCCAGAATCTCGTCTTCACGCATTATCAGAAGCTCTTCACCGTCAAGCTTGATCTCGGAACCGCTGTATTTGCCAAAAAGAACGCGATCACCCTTTTTGACGTCCAAAGGCTGGCGCGTTCCATCTTCTTTATATTTGCCTTCGCCGGCGGCGACTACTTCGCCCTCCTGCGGCTTTTCCTTTGCGCTATCGGGGATAATGATTCCACCCCGCACTTGTTCTCCCTCTTCGATCCGGCGCACGATGACGCGGTCATGCAGAGGTGTTATGTTCGTTGCCATACTTACTTCCTGCTCCTTTCGGTTTGCTGCGTAAAATAGCCTTATTGAAATAGAGATGATCTCTCAGGTTCTAGCACTCTCTAAAGGCGAGTGCCAGAAATATAGCGTTCAGAGTGAGGCTTGTCAACCCGAGGACGGGCCTCTGACATCGATGTTTACTGGCGCGAAATGCGTTTTGCGGGTTTCAGAGGGAGGCGGATAGGTTGATGATAAGAGGCTACCCGTTTTGCCAGAGTATTTCGATGAATGCCGAGCATATCGGCAGTCCGGGAAAGATGTTTGTGCTGGCGGTAAAGGGCTTTTTGGATGTAAAGCCGCTCGAACTCGGACAATGCTTCTTCCAACAGAATCTGACCGTCCAACATTTCGTCAACCAGGTTTTCCAGTCGACTCCGAAGTTGCATTGTTCGTTCGGTGATGCGCTCTTTTTGCATTTAGAGATCTGTCCCAACCAGAAGCCTGTAGGCTTCCAAATATCGCTGAGTGGTTGCCCTTGCGACCTCGGGCGGCAGCGGTGGTGCCGGCGGCTTCTTATCCCAGGTCAGAGTTTCCAGGTAATCGCGCACAAACTGTTTGTCAAATGAGGGTTGGGATTTACCCGCCTCATACGTATCGGCCGGCCAGAAACGCGATGAGTCCGGTGTTAATACCTCGTCAATTAACATCACGTTGCCGTCGGAGAGTCTTCCGAATTCAAATTTTGTGTCGGCAATTATGATTCCCTTGCTGCGAGCATAATCTCGCGCTTCGTTATAGAGAGCTAACGATATCTCACGCAGCCGGTTCGTGACATCTTCTCCGAGGAGATTAGCTACCTCGGCTTCACTGATGTTTTCATCGTGGCCGGTTTCGGCTTTGGTGGAGGGGGTGAAAATCGGTTGCTCGAGTTCATCAGACTCTCTCAATCCTGCGGGTAACCTGTGACCACAGACTTCACCGGTGCGAACGTAGTCTTTCCAACCAGAACCCACTAGATAACCGCGCACCACACATTCGACTGGAAATACTTCTGTCCGGTGAACCAACATTGAGCGACCAGCCAAGTTGACGGATTGCTCGCGCACGACCGCCGGCATTTGGTCTACGTTTGTGGTGAGCAGATGGTTTGGCACGATGTGCGAGAGCTTTCCGAACCAGAATTTCGACAAGGCTGTCAAAACTTCGCCCTTACGCTCGATCGGGGTTGGTATGACGCAATCAAACGCTGAAATACGGTCAGTGGCGACGATGAGGAGTTCATTTGCGCTTACTTCGTAGACGTCGCGAACTTTGCCGCGCCGTAGCAGCTTGAGATTACTCAAATCGGTAGAAATCACTGGTGCAGGACAAGTCATTGGGACCAACTTTATTTTGAATTGTGTGAAAGCGAGCCGGATTGTGCTCGTCACTTCTCGGCCTGTCAAGATTCACAACAAGATAAAACACGCTTCGCCGGGACGAATTGAGTTTGCTTCTAGACCAGGCGTTCCCGCAGTCGCAAAATCTGAGCAGCGTGATTATGAGCATGCTCCGCGTATATAGTCAGCCAGTCTTCCGCTGTATACGAACCGCTTTCGGAATGCGTCCCCTCGCGTTTCCAATCTTCTTCTGTCATTGCATCGAGAAGTTGGGCAGTATTGGCGCGAGCGCTGCGAAAGGCGTCAAGCGCCGGACCGATGTCGCGATTGTTGTAATTCAGGCGCTCAGCAAATGCTTCCTGATCGTACCCTTGAATCAAGGGATGATCCTCTACCAGTAAACGCTTCAGTCGGATGCCGCTTACCGTCTCACTGTCGGCTAGATGATGAATGATTTCCCGTGCACTCCATTTATTGGCGATAGGTCGCGTTGCCAGCTCCTGTTCTGGGAATCCTTCCAAACTCCTCAAAATCTCGTCGTACCCGTCTTTGTACTTCAAGATCAACCGGCTTCTGTCCACGAGTGCCATTCGAATTGTCTCCTTTCGATTTGTCAGCCGTGTTTTTGGCCAAGAGTTAATGACTCCGACGGCCCTTTCGAAGTAAACGGTGTCAGAATTCAGATATACAGCAATGGGCGGTGTCCCCCTAAAAATAGACGCTGTTTGGTTACGCAAACGACCCAAAGCCAGTTTGTTTGTGGCGATTTATTAACTTAATGCTTGAGTTTACAAGTCTTAACCTGATATATTCTACCCCGCGAACGCGCCTCAACCACGGGCGCACCCCAAAGCCCCCTACTCGCCCTTCGTGGAAAAAGCTGTGATGACCATCACAAATAAAGCGAACCACGATCAATCCGGGTCAAACGATGGCGCCACTGCTGCAGCGGCGGCGGTTTCAACTGAAGCGGCAACAAGTATCCTGGTCATTGAAGATGATGACAATATCTGTGCCGCAATCAGCGAGTATTTCTCCCGGAGCGGCTACAAGGTAAGTACCGCTCAAGACGGGGCCGCTGGGGTACAGTCCGCACTAAACAACCACCCAGATGTTGTAGTTTTGGACTTGATGTTACCAAAAATGGATGGATTGGCCGTCTGCAAAGAGCTGCGACAGAAGAGTCCGCAAATGCCGATTCTGATGCTAACAGCCAAAGATGACGTAGTAGACCGGATTCTCGGTCTCGAAATGGGTGCCGATGATTACATCACCAAGCCATTCAGTCTGCGGGAATTGGAGGCCAGAATTAAATCGGTCTTACGGCGCTCGCGAACCGTCGTTACTGCCGAGGGTCAGGAAGAGGCTCCAATCCTAAGAGGAAAACTTCGCATCGATCCTACAAGGCGCGAGGTCACGATCGGTGAGCGTCAAGTAGATTTAACGCCGAAGGAATTCGACCTGCTCCGCTTATTCGCTTCGAACCCGGGCAGGGTTTTTCCCAGAAAGTACCTACTGCAGAAGATTTGGGACTACTCTTACGAGGGGTATGATCGGACCATCGATTCACACATCAATCGCCTGCGAGCCAAAGTCGAGGACAATCCCGACAACCCTCAGATGGTGCTCACCGTTTGGGGAATCGGCTACAAATTCAGCGACGAACATTGAGTTCGTCGCCAAACTCCCCGCTCTCACTCCCTAAGTAATACCTTCCAGCTTGGCAGCTCCGCTTAAACCTAAGCGCAAAGAAACGACGCACGCCTTCCGGGTTACAACATGAAAGCATTACTACACAACATAATCGCAGGGGGTAAACCCTCGCCACGATCACAATCGGGATTTGTGAAGTGGCTAAGGGTTTCGCTTGTTATGGGTGCTTTGGCGCTGATCGTCGGCCTCATGCCCGATATCGCGTCTCGCGCGCAACGTCCCAAAGAGGGGCCCGCTAATGTTGCGTCGGTTTCTTCACGAACGACTACGACTGGCGCAGTCGTGACGATCGCTGCCGATACGTCGCTGAACCGGGTTCAAACCTGGCAGGATACCGAAGGCTACCATGTCACGTTGCCGTATAATGGCCAGGGCGAAGTAAAGGGATCAAAGGGCGTCAAAGTTCGCCAGGTGGGCCGTTCTCTCGAAGTCGTGGTTCAGGTGAAACCCGGCGCAAATGTAACAGTCCAGCCCCAGTCAAACCGCTTAACGCTACAAGTCGACGGCGGCCTCGATACCAGGGAATCAACGGACAGTGTGCAAGCTGCCAATAGCTCAAACAGTGACAGAGGAAACTCTGCAAATGGAACGGCGTCAACCCCGGCGAGTGCAAACAGTTCACCTACCAGCGCGAATGAGAGTACGGCAGGCGGAGCTGGCCCTCCCAATCAAACGGAGGCGTCAAGCCCCCCTTCGAGCTCGACGACTAATAGCGCAGCACCCCAATCCGCTCCGGCCGGCGAGGGCCAGGCTTTGATTGTCCCCGCGCAGGATGACGCCACTGTCGCCGCACCTTCGGACGCGGCAGTTTCAACGAACAACCCTGAAGCGCCCGCAGCCGAACCAGCGATTTCGGAGAGTAGCTGGAGTTCTACGATATTCTCCGGCCCTGGAGTGATCGGCATGGTCGGTTTGGGACTCGTTGGTCTTTTCGTCATTCGACGCCGAAGCGCTTCTTCAGCCGACGATGTAGTAGTTCAGCAAGCTAGTTCGGCGACTGAGGTCGTCGTGACTCAGGGACAAGCAACGGAAGACGAGAAAGCGATGCCGCCAGTCCAGGGTGAACAGTTGCAAAGTCTGATCAAACCCAATTTGACTCGAGATGTTACCCCCGGCTCACATGCCTACGCGGGTTCATTGTTCGGCGGCTATCGCGTCGATCAGGAAGTCGGGAAGTTAGTACTGGGTCAACCTCATCGTATGGATGTACTAGCATCGCGCGCTTCCGAGGATCGGCGCGCGATGGAAGTCGCTTTGATGAAGTCCCTCAGCTCGGAAGAAACAAACGAGGATGGTAAGCGACGGGCGCGCCAGGCACTTGAGGAATACGGATTCGTTGCGCGCCAAAGTGCGACGCTGCTTCTGGGCCATGATGTCTGTGAGAGAGCTTCTGCTGCGCGTAGTCTGGGCGACATCGGTGCCTCGTCATCGTTGCCTTTCCTTTTGGAAGCGCTCTACGATAACGAGCCCATCGTTCGTAACCAGTGTATTACCAGCCTCGGTACCTTGAAGTTGCCATCCGCAATCGGGGCCCTGCTCGACGTGGCGCGACGGCACCCGTCGATTCCAGATTCGCTCTTGAGTAACGCACTTAGTGCTTGCTCGCTTGAAAGCTTTGATTTTCTGGATGCGCAACCCGGGCAACCCGCGCTTCTTACCGGCGACAGCCCCTTATTCACTGGGGAAATCACGATGCTGGAGGCAACCGGCGTAGTGAATGACTTGCCTGATTTCATCGACGACAATGGCTTCGTCGAGGCGTTGGCCCAGTTGGAAAGCCCAGAGCCCCATGTGCGCACAGCCGCGGTACGGCAGTTGGCGCAGTTCCCAGTGCAACGTTCAGTTGAAGCACTGGCATCGGTAGCTATTAAGGATCCGGAGGCAGCTGTGCGAGCAGCAGCAGTGTCGTGTCTCGGCTCCATCGATCATGAATCGGTATTTGCGCCGGTCCTTATCGCCGTCGCTGATGAATCCAGAGAAGTACGCGCCGCCGCCGCTCGTTCGCTTAACGGCTTAAGTTTCGATCGAGCGGACGCATACGTTCGTGTACTTGAAACCGCAAGCGCCGAGATACTGCGACAGGTTGCGCAGGCATCGGTGAAGGCTGGGATGGTCGCGCAGGGGATTGACCGACTGGCCAGTAAGGATCGGCGTCAGGCATACGAGGCATTCTCACTGGTTTCGTTGCTGGCGAAGGCCGGTGAAACCAAACCGATCTTAGACGCTATTGAACATCACAAGGACAACGATGTCAGGATCTGTGCGGCGCGTGTGTTGGGATTGTCAGGTCAATTGGAATCAGCTCAGGAACTGAGGCAGTTGGCGGGCCGCGATGATATTCCCGAGCCGGTTCGGGCGTGCATTTTGGAAGTGATTTACAAGATTGATCAGGCGCAGCCGCAGAAGTCAGCCAAGTGACAAGCGAGTCGAGTGCGTTGCATAATGCCAGAGTCAAAAGAGCTTTTTCACTTCATTTGCCCCGATGATGAAAAACATGAACCGCTCACACTTGCTTGAAAAATTCTGCTTGATCGTTGTCGCCGCTGTGGCGCTTTCCTGGCATGGCGCGCTCCCGGCAGCCAACGCACAGGCAAATCGAAATTCCAAGCCCCTGCCTTCAGCGAGCGCTCAGAAACGCGCTGCCACATTGCGGGCCAGCGATTCCGCGGAAGGTTCGCGAGTCAGCATTTCCGCGGAAGCCTCACTCGACGAATATGAAGCATACCGGCGGAGAGATCGCTTCTATGTAAAGTTACCTTCAACGGACGTCTCGCAAGCGCAAGCAAATCTCAAAGCGCGAGGTTTCCAGGATGTGACGGTTCAGAAGAACGGCGCCAATACGGTGCTCTCATTTCATCTGCAGCCAGGAACCACAGCCCGGGTTGATCAAAAAGGAAATCATCTCGATGTAGTCTTCACGGCTCCGGGCGGATTCCAGAGCCCCCTGGGTGGTCCTTCAGGATCGAATTCGGCTAATTCCGTTCCGGCAGCTACTCCGAATAACGTTGTGCCTTCTCCAACGAAGGGACAATCCGCGGCTGGATCCACTACCACTGGCCAGTTGCCTAACAGCGCTGGAAACTCGCCGGCATCCACACAATCTCCGGCGCGGCCGCTCGCAACGCCAGCCAGTGCGTCCCAAGACACGGGTGATTCCTGGCTAGGGTCAGGAGACTGGCGCAGCCGGTCGAATCATCTCGCGCTAATGGCAAGGTTAAACTGGATTCCGATCGCAATCGGCGTATTGGTTGCGCTCTTGTTAATCGCTGTACTCCTTTCTCGCCGAGCCAAAGCCCGACACCGCAAGGACATTGTCAGTCTGCCGCGGAAACTGAAGAAGAAGGAAGACGCCGCGACGAGCCCAAGCCGAGCCCCAAGTGCGGCAAGAACCGAACAACTGTCGGAGATAACACCGGTGAAGGCGGCCGCTCCTGAGGCTTCGTCGCTGAAATCAGATGTGCCTGCTGTTATCCCGACCGCTGAAGTAGCGCACCGCCAAAGAATCGATGTCGCGGGAGCACAAGCGGAGGCCAGCAGCATGTTGACTGGGAGTAAACACCAAACACCTGCAACGGTAGACACGAGCGCGCGCGAGGTGATCGCCACGGAACTCCTTTCGGCCCTCGCAGGTCGTAATCCGGAACGCCGCGATCGTGCTCGAGAGGCCTTTATCCAAAGTGGTTACTTTGACGATGCTACGAGGGATCTTCGAGTGGCAGAGGCGCCTGCGGAGCGAGCCTCCGCGGCTCGTAAGCTTGCGCTGGTGCGAGACTTAGAAGCGACGCCACATTTGATCGCAGCCCTCGACGACGAAGCCGCAGAAGTTCGGCGATCTGCAGTTGAAGCGCTGGCGGATTTGCGAGATCCCGTCGCAATTCCGCCGCTGAATGATCTGCTGCGGACAGAACGCGACCGGAAGCTGCCACAATCAGTAATCCGTCACGCGATCGAATCCTGCGCGACGGCAGAACACCCAACACCGCCCATCCTGAATTTGCAAGAGTTTTCCCCGCCAAATATTCCTTCAGCCCCAATCGAACCTGACCGAGAGGTGATCGAAATATGAGTGCTTATAACTTGCTTTCCGACCTGCGCCAGGCCGGCGTCGTTGTGAAAGCTTCTGGAAATGATCGTCTGGTAGTAGATGCGCCAAAGGGTGCGTTGACGGCAGAGATGCGCGCAGCATTGGCCGAGCACAAGAAAGAGCTGCTGGCGATCCTTACTGTGACCGGCGAACAACATGATGCGGCGGCGCCCACGCTCTCCCAGGCACGCGAACTCGCCGCTCCCGTAGCGCCTCCTCCGGTGATTGGCCGACCTGAATTGGTTAGATCCGCGCCGGCGGAATATCAGCCGGATTCTAAATTGTCCACAGAGCACGGAATTTCGGCGCGCCGCGATGTGTCGACTGCGGCACAGGAACCAGCCGACAGTATTGAGGACAAGATTCGGCGTCTTGAGCAGGAGGCCGCCCAGCTACGTGCGCAACAAGAAGCTCGTCGTGCCGAAATCGAAGCGCGCCAGCGTTTGGACGGAGAAATTAAGCGACTAGAAGACGAAGCGAAGAAGGTCGCACTGGCGGAAGAGTCACGGCGTGCCCAGCTGGAAACGGAACGCGCCGCACAGGCCGAGCGCTGGCAAGCAGAGGCGGCGGCGCAACGAAAGGCGGCCGAGGAAGCCGAGTTACGACAAGCTGAAGAAGAACGGCGAGCCGCGCAACTTGAGGCGCGCCGGCATGCTGAAGAAGAGATTGCCCGTCGTCGTTCTGAGGAAGAGATCCGAAAGGTCGAGGAACAACTTGCAAGCTTGCGAGCTGATGAAGTGAACCGCCGATCAGAAGTAACGGCGCGTTGGCAGGCGGAAGATGAACGTTGGCGAGCCGAGTTGGAAACTCGCAAGGCAGCGGACGAACAGGCGGCGCGTCAATTCGCAGAAAACGAGCGGCAGCGATCGGATTGGGAGGCCAAATCGATTGCTGACGACGAGTTAGCCCGTAATGCTGCTGAGGCCCGCGCCCGGAGCATAAAGGAACAAGTCGCTGGTTTGCGTGCCGAGCAGGAAAACTACAGCGCCGCCGAAGCGCGCCGGAAGGCAGAAGAAGCGGCGAACCAAAGAGCGGCCGAAGAAGCGCGCATGCACGCCGAAGAGAATGCACGCGCGGCTGCGGAAGCAGCGGCGCGGGCCGACGAGCAAGCCCGTCGGCAGGCTGAAGAAGAAGCTCGGGTTGTCGCCGAGGAGCAAGCGAGACGAGAACAGGAAGCCTCCCACGTTGCTGAGCAGGAAGCCCGCTTGCGCGCATTGGAAGAAGAGCGACAGCACCTTGAACAAGCCCGCGAGGCAGAACTCGCTGCTCGCCCCGCGGAACCGGAATGGTTTCAGGTTAACGTAAATGACGACAAGGATGAGGTCCCAGGTAGCGGTGCGCCGCTAACCTTGCCGGCACTTGAGGCCAAGGCGGAGTCAGAGGGCACCTTCATTGACTATCAGGAATTTGAGGCCGGAGTGCAATTGCATCCGACCGCGAATTTCCCTTCGGGCAAGAATCCTTCGAGGGACTTTCAGTTACTGGAAGCGGATCCTGCGGAACCTTCGGGAGAAGGAGCGGCTGCAACCTTACCAAACGCAACCCTGAGCATGCTGGGAAGTGAAAGCGTCAACGAGCGCTGTGCGGCCGTTACCGCCCTACCTCAGGTTGGCGGCGAAGATGCTTTTACGCATATCTCTGGTGCTTTCGACGATCCGGCGGTAGAAGTACGAAACGCCGCTGCCCGCGCCATGTTTAGTTTTCAATCGGACCGGGCGGCTTCATTCACACGCGCCCTGCGCGAAGGCACGCCGGAGCGTCGGCGCAGAATTGGCGCCGCGCTGGCGTCGTCCGGATTAGCAACTGAAGCGATCGGGAATTTGACTGGTGAAAGTCGCGAAAAAACCTACGACGCTTTCTCCCTGCTTTTCCTGATGTCCAAGGCCGGCGAAGTTCAGCCATTGCTCCGGGCGATTGAAGAGCATTCCAACATTGAAGTGCGGCTTGCAGTGGTCAAGCTTCTGGCTCTGAGCGGGCAGCATGACATCCTGCCGGCGTTTCGAAGGCTGGCCGTAAGAGGATCCCTGCCACCGGAAGTGCGATCGTCCGTGATGGAAGCGATTTACCAGATTAGCAGCCAGGCCACCGCCGATGCCCATTCGGCGGCGTAGGCGCTTCTAACTAAATCCCGGAAGGGAAGCGGACCGTGAGTGGAACCGATTGGTCCATTCACGGTCTTTTTTTGTTAATGCGCATCGTGCCCACGTTTTTCAGCGTCAGAAGTCCCCCTTTTTGTTTATTCATGAATAACGATTAATATTTACGCGATGCCCTTCAAACTTCAGTCGGACTACAAACCAGAAGGTGACCAGCCGCAGGCGATCGAGGCGCTGGTTCGCGGACTGGAAGACGGGATAAAGGACCAGGTGCTGCTGGGAATTACCGGTAGCGGCAAAACCTTCACTGTCGCCAGCGTGATTCAAAAGACGCAACGACCGACGCTGGTGATAGCGCATAACAAGACGCTTGCCGCCCAATTGCATCAGGAGTTTAGATCGCTGTTCCCGGAGAATTCGGTCGAGTACTTCGTTTCCTATTACGATTACTATCAGCCGGAAGCCTACGTTCCTTCCTCCGACACCTACATCGAAAAGGAAGCGACGATCAACGACGAAATCGATCGCCTGCGGATGTCGGCGACTCGCGCGCTATTTGAACGTCGCGATGTGATCGTGGTCGCCAGTGTTTCCTGCATCTACGGACTCGGCGATCCGGATGCCTACTACGGAATGCTGCTGTTCGTTGAGCCGGGGTTGCGCATTACGCGCGACTTTCTGTTGCAGCGTCTCGTGGAATTGCAATACGAAAGAAACGACATCACGTTCGGCCGGGGATCGTTTCGCGTGCGAGGTGACGTCGTCGAGGTCTATCCCAGCTACCAGGATGAGGCTTATCGCATTGAACTCTGGGGTGATGAAATCGATTCCATCTCTACAATCGATCCGTTGCTCGGGGAAGTTACCCAGAAGCACACGTCGCGGCTTCCTATTTATCCCAAGTCGCACTATGTGATGCCCAAGAGCACCATCAAGGGAGCAATCAAATCCATCCGCGACGAGCTGGATTGGTGGGAACCAAAACTGATCCAGGAAGGAAAACTTGTCGAAGCCCAACGCCTGCATCAACGAACAATGTTCGATCTGGAGATGATGAAGGAAATGGGTTTTTGCCGGGGCATCGAAAACTATTCGCGACACTTGACCGGAAAGAAACCGGGCGAGCCGCCACCGACTTTGTTGGACTACCTGCCGCGCGACACGATGGTGATCGTAGATGAATCGCACCAGACGATGCCGCAGATTCGCGGCATGTTTAATGGCGATCAGGCGCGCAAGCGGACGTTGGTTGAGTACGGGTTCCGGCTGCCGTCCGCGATGGACAATCGCCCGTTGAACTTTCACGAGTTTGAATCGCGCATGGGCCAGATCATTTATGTCTCAGCCACGCCGGGCCCTTATGAGTTAACAAAATCCGGGGGTGAAGTTATCGAGCAAATTATTCGGCCCACCGGCTTGACTGACCCTGAAATTGAAGTGCGGCCGGTAAAAGGGCAAATCGACCATCTCCTGGAAGAATGTCGCCTGCGTGCAGAACGCAATGAGCGCGTCCTGGTGACTACGCTTACGAAACGTATGTCGGAAGATTTGACGGAGTACTTCACCGAAGTAGATGTCAAAGTGCGGTACCTGCATTCCGACATCGAAACTTTGGAGCGCATCAAGATCCTGCGGGACCTCCGCCGCGGCGAATTCGATGTTCTGGTCGGCATCAACTTGTTGCGCGAAGGACTCGATCTCCCAGAAGTCTCGCTGGTCGCGATCCTGGACGCTGACAAGGAAGGCTTTCTGCGTTCGGAACAGTCGTTAATTCAAACCATCGGGCGCGCGGCGCGGAATGCCCGCGGCAAAGCCATTCTTTACGCCGATCGCATCACGGATTCGATGAAGCGCGCGATCGATGAAACAAACCGCCGGCGGGCGCTGCAGGAGGCTTACAATCTGGAACATGGCATCACGCCGCAAACGATTATCAAGCCGATCGAAAGCACGCTTATTACTGCCTCTGAAGCCGACTACTTCAAAGTGCCGCTAAACCTGGATGAGTTTGAGGAATACACCCGCGACAACATCGATGCGACGATTACCCGGCTTGAGATAGAGATGCGGGCGCATGCCAAGCGGTTTGAATTTGAACGGGCCGCCGAGCTGCGCGACCGCATCAAGTATTTGCGTGAACGCGAGCTGCAGATGGCTTAGTTCCGCAGTCTGCGGTTGGCTTTGGCAAATGCTGACGAAAACACAACCTGACGAGATCCAGGATTTTCTGGTCGACGCATCGCATATGCGCGGAGGTCACGCGGAGCGGGTGGCTTTGCCTGAAAGTGTCGATGATGTCGTCGCGTTGCTTGCCGAGGCCAGCGCCACGCGGACGCCTGTTACAGTTTCCGGAGCCGGCACCGGCACAGTCGGCGGCCGCGTTCCTTTCGGTGGAATCGTTCTCGCAACTAATCGACTGAATCATATTAAGCGCGTCATCCGCGAGCATGATGATGCCGGCCGGGCCATTGTGGAAGCGGGCGTAAGGTTAACCGAACTACAACGCGCTGTGGATGCAAAGGATTTGTTCTATCCGCCGGATCCCACTGAAGGCAGTTGCTTCATTGGTGGCACGGTGGCCACCAACGCTTCCGGTGCGCGCACTTTCAAGTATGGTTCGACGCGAAACTACGTTGAGCGGCTGCAGATTGCCCTGGCGACCGGCGATGTGATCGACCTGCGCCGCGGAGAACTGCGGGCAAACTCAAATGGGCAACTTACAATCCCAGTTTCCACGGGAAGCGCAATCAAGGCCCAGTTGCCGTCCTACCGTATGCCGGCGACGAGAAAACACGCGGCCGCATATTATGTCGATCGCGATATGGATGTTCTCGATCTCTTCATCGGCAGCGAAGGCACGCTGGGGGTTGTGGTGGAGGCGGAACTGAAACTGTTGCGCAAACCTCAGGGAGTCATGAGCGGCGTTGTCTTCTTTCAATCGGAAGAAAGACTATTGGCGTTCGTGCGAGAGGCACGTGCTACCTCCTTGCTGACACGGCAGCGCGGCGAAGATCCAAACGCGGCGAGTGAAGCCATCGATGCGCGCGTACTGGAATTCTTCGATCGCGAGTCGCTGGGTTTTCTCCGTCAGAAATATGAAACCATTCCGGAAGAGGCAGCGGGCGCGATCTTCTTCGAACAGGAAACGACGGGGAAGAATGAAGATGCGTTAATGGAGTCCTGGCTGGAGTTGATGGAACGTCATCAAGCGCTCGCCGAGAAGTCATGGTTCGCTGTCAACGAGCAGGATCAGACGAAGCTACGCGAATTTCGACATCAACTGCCGGTGCTGATGAATGAATGGTTTGCGCGTTATGGGCAGCAGAAGGTTTCCACCGACATGGCCGTTCCTGATGAGCAGTTTCCGGAGATGCTGAAGTTTTATCAGGACGCACTGGGCGGCGGTGAGCTGCGTTACACAATATTCGGGCACATCGGCGACAATCACGTGCATGTCAACATTCTGCCGCGTGACGATAATGAGGCAGCTCAGGCTCGCGAGATCTATTTGAAGTTTATTCGAAAAGCGGTTGCCCTGGGCGGAACGATCTCCGCTGAACATGGCATTGGCAAGTTAAAGAGCCAATACTTGCGCGAACTTTACGGCGAAGCTCATCTGCGCGAGATGGCGGCGCTCAAGCATGCTTTCGATCCCGCCGGCATTTTGGGCCGTGGCAACATGTTCGAGAGCAGTCTGGCGTAAAAGGGCCATCAAATTTCAGCAGTTGACGCTCAGTTACGTTTCCCATTTACGATTTACCATTTACCATTCACCAAACATGCTTCGTTTCACAACTGCAGGAGAATCCCACGGCCGCGCCCTTGTGGCGATCGTAGAAGGTCTACCTGCCGGCTTGCCGGTTGATATTGATTTGATCAATCACGAATTGCGTCGCCGCCAGTGGGGCTATGGCCGCGGTGGGCGGATGAAGATTGAGGATGACCGCGCCGAGATTCTTAGCGGCGTGCGCCACGGTCTGACCCTCGGATCGCCGGTCGCCTTGATGATTCAGAACAAAGATTGGGCGAACTGGACCGACGTGATGGCCAGTGAGCCGCGAGTCATCGGCAACGAGAAATCGCGACGTTTGAAACGCCCGCGGCCCGGTCATGCAGACCTCGCCGGCGGCCAAAAGTTTGCCGCGCGCGATCTGCGCGATGTGCTGGAGCGAGCTTCCGCACGAGAGACGGCGGCGCGGGTCGCCTGCGGAGCGTTGGCAAAGCAACTGCTCACGAACTTTGCGGTTGAAATTCGCAGCCACGTGATCCAGCTCGGCGGCATTCCCGATCATCCTTTGGAGTTGCCATGGAAAAAGATCGCAGCAATTCCTGAAGACGCGCCGTTGCGGTGCGCTGACTCCAGATTGCAACAGCGAATGGTGAAACTAATTGATAAGAAACGAGCAGCAGGCGACACGCTCGGTGGCATCTTCGAAGTTGTAGCGCGCGGTGTTCTCCCCGGCTTAGGTTCGCACACTGCGTGGGACCTTAAACTCGACGGCCGCGTGGCCCAGGCCATCATGTCGATTCCGGCCGTAAAGGCAGTGGCCATTGGCGCAGGCGCCCAAGCCAGCAGCTTGCCGGGTTCGGAAGTGCATGACGAAATTGGTTACAACGAAGGGACTAGAGAATTCATTCGAGCTACGAACCGCGCCGGGGGCCTGGAAGGCGGCATCACAAACGGTGAAGAGTTGCGTGTGCGCGGTCACTTGAAACCGTTGTCAACTCTGCGACGCGCTTTGCGTTCGGTGGACATCGACACGAAGCAGGAGGAACTGGCCGCCTTCGAGCGTTCGGATATTACTGCCGTTCCCGCCGCCGGTGTAATCGGTGAATCGATGTTGGCCCTCGTTCTGGCTGCGGCGATGCGCGAGAAATTCGGCGGCGATAGCCTGGGCGAAATGAAGCGAAACTTTGAAGGCTATCGCGAACAACTGCGCGGATATTGATATTTCGGTTCGAACTGACAAGCCCGGGTTTGGTTGTCTACAATTGAGCCTTTGGAAGAGCGAGGAGTGTTGAATAGCGATGGCTTTGATGAAGATCGTGACCTGGCCTAATCCGATTCTGGATACACCCGCGGATCCGGTCACGAAGTTTGACGACGGTCTGAAGAAGATCGTCAATGACATGTTTGAAACTATGTACGACGCCCCGGGTGTGGGTTTGGCTGCCGTGCAAGTCGGCATTCCGCAGCGGTTGTTCGTCATGGATTGTTCCGGTGGTAAGGATCCGAGCCAGCAGATCGTTCTGATCAATCCTGAAGTGTTGCATGTCGAAGGTGATCAGGATGGGGAAGAAGGCTGTCTTTCCTTTCCCGGGATCTTCTTTCCGGTCGAGCGCAGTCTCAGGGCAGTCGTCCGGGCCCACGATGTGGATGGCAACCTTTTCGAGATCGACGGCACGGAGTTGACGGCGCGATGCATGCTGCATGAAACCGATCACTGCGACGGCATCGTTTTTATCGACAAGATGTCGACACTCAAGCGCGAGATCGTAAAGCGGAAGATCAGGAAACTGCAAAAGGCCGGAGAGTGGGGGTGAAGCACAGTGGGCGGTGGGCAGAATGGGAAAGGGCATCGCCTGAACAAAGGTTATTGGTGTGATAGTATTTAGAAAATCATTAATTGGAGAGTGACATGCAGACTGAGTTTCGTAACGAGCCGTTTACTGATTTCGGCAGGGAAGAAAACGCGCAGGCGATGCGCGCGGCGATTGAGAAGGTCAAGGGCCAGCTGGGCCAGGAATATCCCCTTGTGATTGGCGGCGAGCGCATCACCACCAACAGCAAGCTCGATAGTTTTAATCCCGCCAACCGGACGCAGATTGTCGGAAGTTTCAATAAAGCAACTAAGGAACTCGCCGCGCGCGCAGTCGAGGTTGCTAACGAGACTTTCAAAACGTGGCGCTACACACGCCCGGAACAGCGAGCCGATCTTTTGTTCCGCGTTGCCGCGATGCTGCGAGAGCGGAAACATGAAATGTCCGCGTGGATGATCCATGAAGTGGCAAAAACATGGCCGGAGGCCGATGGCGATACTGCCGAGGCGATCGACTTTCTCGAGTTCTATGGGCGCGAGATGTTGCGTTATGCCGGCGAGCAGCCCTTGACGAAACTGGAAGGCGAAGACAATCGGCTCGAATACATACCCATCGGGGTAGGCTGTGTTATTCCACCATGGAATTTTCCGCTCGCGATCATGGCCGGGATGACGGCGGCTGCCATTGTCACCGGCAACACGGTGGTGCTGAAGCCTTCGTCTGACGCTCCCACGATCGCGTACAAGTTTTTTGAGTTACTGGAAGAAGCCGGCATGCCGGCCGGTGTGGTTAACTTCCTGACTGGTTCAGGCGCGGAAGTGGGCGACGTGGTTGTGGACCATCCGCTAACTCGCTTCATCGCGTTCACCGGGTCCAAAGAAATCGGCCTGCGCATTAATGAGCGCGCGGCAAAAACGCCGTCGGGCCAACTGTGGATCAAGCGCGTCGTCGCTGAAATGGGCGGCAAAGACGCAATCATCGTCGATGCCGATACGGATTTGGATGAAGCCGCCACGGGCGTGGTCCAGGCCGCTTTTGGATTTCAAGGCCAGAAATGTTCCGCGTGTTCGCGCGCGATTATTCATACCGACGTTTACGACTCAATGCTGGACAAGATCGTCGCTCGCACGGAGAAGATTGCCACCGGCGAACCAACTGATCCGGCAACGACCATGAGCGCTGTGATAAATCAGAAAGCGTTCAAGACAATCAATGACTATATCGACAAGGGCAAAGCCGAAGGCGGCCGGGTAGTGGCCGGCGGTGGCGCTGATGGTGAACGCGGATTTTTCGTTGAGCCGACAGTCATCGCCGACGTCAAGCCGGGCGACACTATTGAGCAGGAAGAAATCTTCGGTCCGGTGCTGGCTGTTATTCGGGCGCAGGATTTCGATGATGCATTGAACATCGCCAACGATACGCAGTACGGATTGACCGGCGCTCTTTACTCGAACGATCCTGAGAAGCTGGAACGTGCGCGGAACGAGTTTCATGTAGGAAACCTTTATCTGAATCGCAAGTGCACGGGCGCGCTGGTGGGAGCGCATCCTTTTGGAGGCTTCAACATGTCGGGCACGGATTCCAAGGCCGGTGGCCGCGACTACCTTCTGCTGTTTATGCAGGCGAAACTGTCGTCGACGAGGGTCGGAGCTAGTGCAAACGTGGAGAAGCGCGCCGCAATTGGAGAGTAACCAATGCAGCGTGCGGCTCGGCCGCTGCACAGTGCGGCAGGGCTGCGCTTCCGCGAAGCGTGTTGTATTAGAGAGGCTACGCCTCGGCTCTGAGGCGCAGCCTCTTTTCATTTCTAGAAGCAAGGCTGACTTATGCGCATAGTCTTCATGGGCACTCCCGAATCGGCTGTACCCTCCTTGCGACAGTGCCTCGCCGATGGCCACGAAGTTGTCGCGGTCTGGACGCAACCAGATAAATCGTCAGGCCGGGGTAAGAAGATCACGTTCTCTGCAGTAAAAGAGTTTGCCCTTTCACAGGGACTCCCTGTCCATCAACCATTAAAAATCAGGACCGATGAGGCAAAGGCGTTGTTCGCTTCGCATAACGCAGAGGTCGCCGTCGTTGTTGCTTACGGAAGGATTCTGCCGGTTGAACTTCTAAACACCCCCGCTTCGGGTTGCGTCAACGTGCATTTCTCTTTGCTGCCAAAATATCGCGGCGCGGCTCCGGTCAATTGGGCCATCGTCAATGGAGAAGCGACGACGGGCGTCACAACGATGTTCATCGAAGAGGAACTCGATTCCGGGCCCATACTGTTACAGAGCGAGACAGCGATTCATCATGAAGAAACAGCCACGCAACTCATGGAGCGGCTGGCAGCCACGGGAGCGGAGCTGTTGTCGGAAACGCTCGCAAACCTTCGCTCGATATCCGCCGCTCGCCAGAACGACGACGAGGCGAGCTTCGCCCCCTTGTTGAAAAAAGAAGACGGCAAAGTTGATTGGTTCATGGATGCCTTCGCTATCGAGCGGCGCGTGCGTGGTTTTCAGCCGTGGCCCAACGTCTATGCGTTCTACCGGTCGCATCGCTTGATTATCTGGAGCGCTGCGCCAAAAAAACTTGGCCCGGATGAACAGCCGGCGGGAACCATCCTCGTCGCACACGGCGAAGAGCTGGCGATCAAATGCGGTAACGACACGGCGCTGCAGTTGTTGGAAGTTCAACCCGAGGGTGGCCGTCGCATGACCGCGCGCGAATTCATCAACGGTGCTCGGCTCGAAGCGGGCCGGCAAATGGAATGAAGGTTCAGCCACAGCGTGGACCACAGAAGCCCGGGAGCGCCGGCGGCAAGCCAGTTTCACCTGCGCGAAAAGCTGCGTTTGAAATTTTGCGCCGGGTGGAAAGTGAAGGAGCGTTCGCTGCTACGCTACTGGCAAACCTCGCTGAGGAGATGCGCGCGGACGACAGGGCTTTGGCGCATGAGTTAGTGCTGGGCGTGCTGCGCCGGCAGCTTTGGCTCGATCGCGTCATCGAACATTTTGCAGGCCGCGCAGTTGAGAATCTGGACCTGGCGGTAAAACTCGCACTGCAGCTGGGACTCTATCAAATCCGTTTTCTCTCACGCACGCCGGATTCAGCTGCCGTAAACGAATCAGTAAAGTTGGTGCATGCCGCCCGCTTGCGGTCTGCGGCGAGTTTTGTGAATGCAGTATTGCGCCGCGCTACGCGCGAACCGGCTTACGATCCGTTAGCGGAGGTTGGTAACGCAGTCGAACGGCTGGCGGTCGAAACTTCCCATCCTGCCTGGTTGCTTGAACGCTGGCTCCGGTTCTTTGGGCCAGAGGCCGGTGACTTAGCCCGCGCAAACAACGAGCATGCCCCCGTTGCCTTTCGCCTCACGGGGCGCGAGGGAGCGACATCGGTTCTGTCGCAGATCCGCGAGGCGACTCAACTCGAACCTTCAAAGATAGTCAACGATGCGTGGCGCGTAAGAGGACCAAATGAAGTGCTGCAAAGCCTCGTGCGCAGCGGCTTGATTTATTTACAGGACGAAGCGTCACAACTGGTGGCGCATGTGTTGGGCGCACAACCCGCGGACCGTATCCTGGATGTATGCGCGGCTCCGGGGAGCAAGGCCCTGCATCTGGCGGCGTTGCATCCGGACGCGAGGATCGTGGCGGGGGACCTCTACGAACATCGTCTGCAGACACTGTCGCGGCTCGCGGCTTTGCAGGGGGTCGATACTATTCGACGTGTCGCTCATAACGCTGTGGAGGGTTTGCCTTTTGCGCCTGAATCCTTTGATCGGGTTCTGGTTGACGCACCGTGCAGCGGCACCGGCACACTCAGGCACAACCCCGAAATTCGCTGGCGCGTCACAGAGGACGATATACAGGAGTTGGCCAGTCAGCAGAAACTGATCCTTAATAATGTCGCAAGCTTGTTGCGACGCGGCGGGCGCCTGATTTATTCCACTTGCTCAGTTGAACCTGAAGAGAATGAGGACGTGGTTCGGGCCTTTCTGGATGCGAACCCGGAGTTTCAACTGACCGGGCCCGAGTGGCCGCGGCCGGAAGCCGGATTGTCAAATTTCGTAACAGATACCGGAGCTGTTCGCACCTGGCCGCACCGGGATGATGTTGACGGGTTTTTCATCGCTGTGCTCACAAAAAGGTAATAACGAACTAATGGGGGAACCACGGACCAAACCTCATTAGCACCTGGCTTCAGCCAGGGGATTACAAGCGAGGCATGGTAATGGGAAACCGTTGAAACGGTTACTCAGAGATCAGCCGATCTATCCACCGCACTGAAGTGCGGTGCTAATGAGAATCTTAAGCAGCACTCGTTGCTTCAACCGCTTGCTTGCCGCCCGTCATTCGCGGATGCTAGACTTCGCAGCTTGGTTCAGCGTGGCGACGTCAACGGCAGGAGAGAGGCGCGAAACAGTTTGTCATTAAAGGAACGCGCGGCATCAGTCTTGGGCCACGGGGCAATTCTAATCGGCATTGCTGTCCTCTTCGTCCTGGGAATGCTGGGCACTGTTTACCTTTCACTTCGCAGTCCGGAAGTGAAGGTGCCGGATGTTGTCGGCAAGGACCGCGCCGATGCCGAAACAACCATCAGTGACGCCGGGCTGAACTTTCGCGTCAGGGCGACGCGCCCCATCGGTAACTCGAAACCCGACACCGTCGTGCTGCAACTCCCCGGCGCGGGCGAAATGGTGAAAGCAGGGCAGACGGTTGCAGTGGACGTCAGTCGCGCCGCGAAGGAAGGCGAGAGCGCTACTTCCGTCCAACCTGAAATCAAACCCGAGACAGCGAATAGTAATCAGAACAGCAACCAGGCTGCGAACGACAACCTGAACGAGAACAAGCCCAAACGTCCGAAGAATACCAACACGAATAAGAATGCAAACGCTAACGCCAACGGAAACACAAACAGCAATCGCGCGAATGCAAACGGAAATCGCAATAGCAATGCCAATGCGAACACGAATGCAAAGCCAACTCTGAACATCAACAACCGGCCGCCGGCGCCTAACGCGAACACCGGCGCCAAGGTGAACCGGGCTACAAATACGAACCGCCGGCCGCCGCAGCCGCGTCCGTCACCGGTTAACAGACCTTCGCCGTAATGGAATGTCCTGGCGCTTGCGCGTTTTCGAAGCCTCATTTGCGTAGATTAGATCCGCATGGTCGAGATTGCCCCTTCAATACTTTCTGCTGATTTTTCGCGCCTCGGCAGCGAGATCGAAGCCGTAGAGAGTGGCGGTGCCACCGTCATTCACGTCGATGTGATGGACGGCCACTTCGTGCCAAACATCACAGTGGGTTTGCCGGTGGTCAAGGCAGTGGCGCGGATTACGAAACTCACGATCGATGCGCACCTGATGATTTCTGAACCCGGACGTTACGCGGAACAGTTTGTGAAAGCCGGGGCACAAATGGTTTCGGTGCACGTCGAAGCCGATGCGCATTTGCACCGGACGTTGACGTCGATAAGGGACTCCGGCGCCCTGGCGGGAATAGCGATCAACCCGGCCACACCGCTCGGAGCTCTCGCAGACGCAATTGGTTTTGCGGATTACGTTCTAGTAATGTCAGTGAATCCGGGGTTTGGCGGGCAAAAGTTCATTCCGGCGTGTTTGGAAAAACTGCGACGTTTGCGAAAATTGATTGGCGACCGAAGGCTGGTTACGCGCATCGAAGTCGATGGCGGCATCGATCTGGCGAATATTGGCGAAGTGGCGGCCGCCGGGGCTGAGATTATCGTGTCCGGGACAGGGGTCTTCGGCGCACCTGATGCGGCCACGGCCGTGCGCGAGCTTCGCGAAGCCACCGTTCGATGGGTATAACAAAGTTTAAGTATTGAAAAGACAGGCTAAAATTGCCTGTGCCTTATGTTTTTTGGAGGATTCATGATGAAGTTTCGCGTTCTTATTTCCCTCGCAGCCGTCCTTTTATTAGCTACGGCAGCCCTGGGTGGCACCCGTGGGCAGGGCCAGAGCGATCTGACTCCGTCGCAGCGGCTTGACGTTATGCGGTCAAAGCTGGAGGGGCTGCGCCGGTCTTTGGACAGCGCTGTCGCGGCAATGAATTCGCAAGATAAGGGCGACTCAAAGAGCAAGGCTTCGGCGGACGATCCCCGGGAGCGCCTACGCGGGTTGGATAAAGAGGTCGGATCGGTCCTATCTGAAGTGGCTGAACTGCGCGGCAAGCAGGACCGTTCGGACAAATACGATGTAAGCCGTTTGGGCGGCTTGGAAACTTCAGTGGTGGAATTGAGTTCGCGCGTTGAGGCAGCGCTGCTGTCCACGGCAAGCGCGCGAACCGCGACCTCCTCTCAATCTTCTTCAGCGCACTCAAAGAAAAAGAAAGGGCGCTTCTTTGGTTTGCTCGGCGGCGGCGGCGACGATAAATATGCCGAGCTTACGGGAACCGTTGCGCCCGGCCGTGATCGCGTCCTCTTTGAAGAAGCGGCGCAGCTGGTACGAAAAGGCGATCATGAAACCGGCCGCCTTCTCTTTACCACGATCATTAATACCTATCCGGATTCGCAGTATCTACCGCTTGCCAAGTTGGCAATTGCTGATTCTTTCTACCTCGAAGGAACTACCAGTTCGCTAATTCAGGCGGCGCAACACTATCAGGATTGGCTGACGTTCTTCCCGACTGATCCACTTGCCGACGACGCTATGCTGAAGGTGGCGGAAGCGGAGATGCGGCAGATGGGCCTTTCGGATCGCGACATCACGCACGCGCGCAAGGCGGAACAACGTTTGAAGGCGCTGCTGCAGCAATTTCCCAACACGCCCTTGCGGGCTCAGGTCGAAGATCGCCTGCGGCAGGACCAGGAAAACCTGGCCTTGCATAATCTGCAGGTCGCGCGCTTCTACTGGAACGCGCGCTATGTTCCGAGGAGAGCCGGGCTCAAAGGCGCCCAGTCGCGTCTGGGTGAGATTATCGAAAAGTACCCGTTCTTTTGTTTGATGGATGAAGTGATCTTTCGTTACGGCGTCACGTACCAGGAAGAGGAAGAGCCGGACGAAGCGGCGAAATATTTCCAACAGATCCTGCGTGACTATCCGAATAGCAAATATGCCGAACAGGCACGCGACCAGCTCAACATTATCGGCGCGCCGATTCCCGATCCGGATCCGATTAAGAAGAACTTGCCCGAATGTCCGTCGCTTAGCTTTACGCAGAACCTGATGCAGCAAGTGACAGGTAGCCCCAATGTCACGGTCGACAAGAACGGAATCCTGATTAGCAAAGACGAAAAGGGAACTGATCTTATCGATAAGGCGATTGCCAACAATGGCCAATTGCCCTCTAACGAAACGCCGATGGCCCCGGTACAGCGCACGGCTCCCGCGCGCAATGTTGTTCCGCAGCCGGTAATTACGCAGCCTGGTCCGGTCCGGCCGCGCACGACGTCTCCCGCTGAGGCTCCGAAGACGACGCCGTCGGCGACTCCGGCCGCCACGCCCAAACCGTAGAGGTGACCACGCAAAATAACAACAGCGAACCCGTGCAGACTGAGCTGCGGCGACGCCATCGCACAACGGTGATGGTCGTCGCAGCTTTTTTTGTTTTGACCGCGATTCTGATCGTTATCGCTTTCACAAAAATTGATAGCATCGCTCGTGTCGGTGATCCACGTGTTGCTTCGGGGATCTGGATTGCGATTCTGATATTCGGACTGGGCGCTTTCGTTTTGCGCCGGACGCGATTCAACGCCATGCGGTTGCAGGATATCGCCGGCGTGCGCGGGGCTTCCGGTCTGCTACAGACGTTGCAGGGCACAACGATTCAGGTCGCGTGCGTGGCGGGCGCGATCGCCCTGATGGGTTTTGTGGTAACGATTCGCACGGGCAACGAATACGACATGTTGCGGGCGGGTGGCGTGGCAATAATTGTGCTGATCTACTGCTTTCCGTCGCGGACTTCGTGGGAACGCGTGCTGCACGGCATTCAAGTTTCGGGAGATGCGAACGATACTCCTGAGAAAGGACCAACGGCTTGACTTATTTACCTCGCCTGGCCGCCATTCTGATCATCATCAGCGGGTCGCTTTGTACGGCATTTGCGGCAACGAATTACCAGAACAATCCCGCGCCGCAAGCTCAGCAGACACCCGCCACCGCGACGCAATCGCGGGCGCGAGCCTACGCCAAAGTCCTCGAGGGACAACGCCACCTGGTCCACTTCCGGGGTGGCGAAGACAACAACCTTGCAGTTATGGCCCGGCAGGCTTTTCAGGAAGCAGTGAAACTGGATCCCACGCTTGCCGAAGCCCACACGGCGCTGGCCCAGCTCGCCTTTTATTATCCGCCGCAGGATTTGGATGCTGCGGCGATCGAAGCGGTCAACGCCACTAAAATCGATTCCGACAACTTTGGCGCGCATCAAATTTTGTCTCGCCTGTACACAATCAAGAGCGGTTTGCGCGAAGGCACTTTGAATGAAGCGTTCGCCGCGCTGGCGATAAAAGAGTTGAAAGAAGTCGGAAGACTCGACAAGAACAACGCGGAGAGTTGGGCGTTATTGGGCGAACTTTACGACGCAACTAAACGGACTGCGGACGCGCTGGATGCGTGGGCGCGCTGGGCCGCGGCGCCGCAACCAAGCGACGTACGATTTTTTCAGTACATTACAAATAGTGATCTGACTACCGACGCGGCGTATGCACGGCTGGGGCTTGGCCTACTCGCCGCCCAACGTTTGCCTGAGGCCCTTCAGGCTATTCGCCGGGCAGTTGCGGCCGAACCGGAGAATCGAAACTACCTGTTACTACTCAATCGCGCTTTCGAAGCCGACGGCAGCCGGGATGCTGAGACGGTTGCGGATTTGCAGCGCATCGTTGCCGCTAATCCTGGCAACGTTCTTGCTACACAGGTTCTGGCCCAGATCGAAAGTCACAGAGGCCGTTGGCAGGAAGCCGTAAAGTTGCTCCGCTCGCAACTCAAGGGCACACCGGTTGATTTCGCATCTTATCTCGCGATCTCCGCGGCATATTCGCAGGGCGGACAAAACCAGGACGCGGTAACCGCCGCCCGCAAAGCACTGGAGTTGGCGCCGCCGCAGGAACAGGCGATGGTGAACTCGGCGCTCTTCGTGCTTTCTTCGGCGCAGGAGCGGAGCGGCGATATGCCGGGCGCCGAAGAATCGCTGCGTCGCATTCTGGCGAAGGAACCAGACAATCCGACGGCGCTGAATAACCTCGGCTACTTTTTAACTGAACGCAATCAACGCCTGCCGGAAGCGTTGGACATGATTCGACGCGCAGTGAAGGCTGAGCCGGCGAACCCTTCGTTTCTGGACAGCCTCGGTTGGGTTTATTTCAAACTGGGCCAATTAAAAGAAGCCGAAACGAATTTGAGCGAAGCCGCACGAGTGAACGCAACTTCGCCTACCATTCATGAACATCTGGGCGAGATTTATTTCGCGCGCAACGAAGTCGCCAAAGCGCGAGCGGCGTGGGAGAAGGCGCTCACGCTTTCCATCGAGCCCGATCAAACGGCGCGGCTCAAGGCCCGGTTAAACTCACAAACCAAATGACCAGTTGCGACCCGCTTATCGGCGGCGTCAGAGTACGAAAGCCCGCCCTGCGTGTCTGACCTCATTACCATTCCGGCCTTCGCCAAATTCAATTGGACACTCCGCGTTCTGGGACGCCGGCCCGACGGCTATCATGAAATAGCCACGGCGCTTCAAACCATCAGTCTGCACGACCGTCTGAGTTTCTCCCATTCACCGGATGGCGAAATCAGTTTCCGATGCGACGACCCGTCGTTACCCTCGGATCGTTCGAATCTGGTCAGCCGGGCCGCGCACGCGTTGAAGACGCAGTTCGCTGTGGCAGCAGGCGCGCGGATAAATCTGGAAAAACGAATTCCCATCGGCAGTGGGTTGGGAGGCGGTTCGTCGGATGCAGCGATAACGCTGCTGGGATTGATGCGCCTTTGGAACCTGGAATCTAAACGGGACGAAATAATTGCACTCGCTGCCGGGATTGGCGCTGATGTACCTTTTTTTCTGCACGGCGGCACGGCCCTGGGAACAGGTACCGGAACAACGATCGAGATGCTGCCCGACGCACCTGAACAATCACTTCTGGTGTTGATGCCGAACGTTTCCGTGTCTACTAAAGCGGCATACGATTCGCTAAACGCGCCTGCCTTGACAACAGTTAATGGCGACACTATTCTTTCAAGTTCTCGCGAAGTCAGTGATTTTGATCTTTCAAACCCGGATCGGTTGCAAAACGATTTCCAAGCAGTGGTTATGCGCTCCCACGAGGAAATCGAACGGGCCCGCATAGCTTTGCTAAATGCCGGTGCGCGCACGGTGATGCTGGCAGGCAGCGGCGGCAGCATCTTTGGAGTTTTCGAAAATAGTGAAGCGCAAAAGCGCGCCCTTCAGGCAGTGAAGCTGGAAGCCGGTTGGCGCCTTTTTCCTTGTAAGACAATTGGACGTGAAGAGTATGCGAGGGAAGTAGGACAGACATTCCTGTCTGTACCGTGAGCGCGAACTGTCCAACGGGACGAGATCAGGATAGACAGGAATGTCTGTCCCACGACGGAACTTTGGGGCGTCGCCAAGTGGTAAGGCACCGGTCTTTGGATCCGGCATTCGTAGGTTCGAATCCTTCCGCCCCAGCCAAATGAAGTAGCACAGACTTCAGTCTGTGATTGCGCTTTGATTGCGAGCTGCACAGACTGACGTCTACTACTGACATATGAGCACGACGGGCGGCATCAAAATATTCTCAGGCAATGCGCACCCGGCGTTGTCGCAAGAGATATGTCATGAGTTGAGTTGCGACCCGGGTCGGGCGATGGCCGAGCGGTTTTCCGACGGCGAGTTCAATTTTCAGATCGACGAGAATGTGCGCGGCGGCGATGTCTTTATCATCCAGCCGACTTGCCCGCCGACCGACTCGAATTTGATGGAGTTGCTCGTGATGCTGGATGCGTTTCGACGCTCTTCGGCCGAACGGGTTACGGCAGTGATTCCGTATTACGGATATGCCCGCTCCGACAAAAAGGACCGGCCGCGCGTTCCGATCTCAGCCAAGTTGGTCGCGAATCTGCTGACGATAGCCGGCGCGCAGCGGATACTGGCGATCGACCTGCACGCGGCTCAGATTCAGGGGTTCTTTGATATTCCGGTGGACCACCTTTATTCGGCGCCGGTGATGATTGGTTACTACCAGCAGAACCTGTTGCCGAAGCTAACGGTCGTCGCGCCGGATACCGGAGGCGCCGAACGCGCGCGCGCCTACGCCAAACGCCTCAATGCGGACCTGGCTCTGTGCGACAAACGGCGCGAGAAGGCAAACGTGGCCGAAGTAATGAACGTGGTCGGCGACGTGGATGGGCGTAGTTGCCTGATCGTCGACGACATGTGCGATACCGGGGGTTCGCTGACCAAAGTCGCGAAAGCATTGAAGGAAAACGGCGCCGAACGCATCCATGCATGCTTTACGCACGCCGTGCTGTCGGGACGGGCGGTTGAGCACCTGGAAGCATCGGATATCGAGCAGATTGTGATAACCAACACGATCCCGCTGCACGACGCCGCTTGCGAATCGAAGAAAATTAAGGTACTAAGTATAGCGCCACTTTTGGCGAAAGCGATCAAGTCGATCCATGAAGAGACCAGCGTCTCTTCGCTCTTCGTGTAGGACAGAGCGATTCTGTCACCCGGGATGGGGAATACGGCATGAAGGGCAAACACTGATGGCTCGGGAAGTCCATCAGCGATCGGTTCTAAGTTAAGAGTTCAACCCTCAGGTTGGAAACAAGCTAAGGCTTGAACTCTCAACTTATGAAACGGTCGCTGAATGTTTTAGGAAAGCGAATATGGCAGACAAAAAAGACATTAGGGTACGCGCCACGGTGCGCGATGGTCGGGGCAAAAACGATGCGCGCCGGGCGCGCCGGGACGGTCTGGTGCCGGTGACGATTTATGGTGGCGACGGCGGTACGGTTGCGGCGGCGGCTCCGTTGAAGGATTTAGCCGCTATTTTGCGATCGGATTCCGGCCGCAATACGATTTTCACGCTCGATGTTGAAGGCGTGGGACCCAGCGAAGTGATGTTCCATGAGCGTCAGATCGATCCCATTCGCGGTCGCCTGATTCACGCGGACTTCCGCCGGCTGGTGGTCGGCGAGAAGATCGAGGTCACCGTACCGCTGCATCTGACCGGCGAACCTATCGGCGTCCGCGAGGAGCAGGGCGTGCTGGAGCAAATTCTGCGCGAGATCGAAATTCGTTGCGATCCACGCGATATCCCCGAATCAATTGACGCTGATGTGGCCCATCTCGGGGTCCACGACGTACTGCATATCTCTGATTTGAAGGTCGACGAAAAGATTGAAATCCTGGCGGCCCCCGACACGGTGGTGGCCACAGTTGGCTTCGTCAAGGAAGAAGTGGTCGAAGCGCCGGCTGCTGAGGCTGAAGGCGCCGCTGAGCCCGAATTGATAGGCAAGGGCAAGAAGGAAGACGAAGAGGGTGGCGGCGAACCCGACAAGGGCAAGAAGGAATGAGCCGATTGCGGAACGCGGATTTCAGATTGAGGATTTCCGCATCGTACAAATCTGCATTCAGCAATCCGCAGGCTGAAATCGTCACATGCGTTTCGTAGTTGGTTTGGGCAATCCCGGCGCGGAGTACGAATGGTCGCGCCACAACCTGGGTTTCATGCTCATTGACAGGATTGCGGCGGACGCGGGCGCGCAATTGAAACGGCGGGAGTGTCAGGCGTTGGTCGCCGGCGCCGTGGTTGCGGGTGAAAAGGTCATGCTGGTTAAGCCGCAGACCTACATGAATCTGAGCGGTGAAACGCTCAAATGCCTGCGAACGAAATACGGATCCGACGCCGGCGCGGAAAAAGTAATCGTAATCAGCGATGACTTAGCTCTGCCGCTGGGCAGCATTCGCATCCGGCCGCGCGGCAGTGCCGGAGGGCACAACGGTTTGAAGTCGATAATCGCCGCCCTGGGTTCGGATGAATTCACGCGGCTAAGAATTGGCATCCAGCCGGATCACGAAATTGGCGATACGAAGAGCTTCGTGCTGGACGCGATTCCGCGCAGCCAGCGGCAGCAAGTGGAAGAAGTCCTGGCCCGTAGCGCCGAGGCGCTGCAGGTAGTTTTGCGAGACGGAGTCGACCAGGCGATGTCTTTGTATAACTGAACGATAGATTAAGACCGGAGGAGTTGTTTTGGCAGCAAATAGAGTTTACGAAGTAATGTTCATCATCGATGCGGACGCCCCGGATGATGAAGTCGCGCAACTGAGCGAAGGCTTTCAGCGCATCATCACGGATCAGGGTGGCACGATCACGAAAGCGGAAGTGATGGGCAAGCGCCGTTTGGCCTATCCCATCGGCCGCAAGAACGAAGGCACCTACATCCTGCTGGAGATCGAAGGCAGCGGCAGCGAGATCGCCGAGCTGGAGCGCCGCATGCGTGTCAACGATCGCATCATGCGCTACATCACGGTGCGCGTTGATGAGGATCGCCGCCGCGCCGAGAAGTTTGCAGCGAAGCGCGCGCGCAAGGCCGCGAAGCGTCCGGGCAATCAAAAGTCCGAGCCAGCGCCGGTCGCAGCCGCGGCCCCGTCGGCGCCGGCAGCAGCTTTTGACGAAGCTTAAGATCTGTAACGCAAACTGTCAGTTTGCGATGCGATAGCGCGGAGTATAGAAGTCGCAAACTAACAGTTTGCGTTAACGAGAGAGAAGGTTAGAGGAAAGTATGTCAAGTAATTACGACGATCGGGAAAGCCGCTTTGATAGCCGGTTTGAACGCGATTACGACGGAGATTCGCGCGGTGGGCGCGGCGGGCGTGGCGGTGGCCGGCGCATGCACCGGCGTAAGATTTGCCGCTTCTGCATTGAGAAGACGGATTTGATCGACTTCAAGGATGTGAAGCTGCTGCAAAACTACATTCCGGAGCGGGGCAAGATTGTGCCGCGCCGGATTTCCGGTTCGTGTGCGACACACCAGCGCATGCTGGCTGAAGCAATCAAGCGCGCGCGCAACATTGCGCTGCTGCCGTACGCCGCCGACTAGAACAGAGGATTATTACGATGCCACATAAAAAGATTCTGTTGCGCGAAGATATTGAAGACCTGGGAGCGCGCGGTGAAGTAGTTCGCGTTAAATCCGGATACGCGCGCAACTACCTTTTGCCGCGCAAGCTGGCGGTCGAAGCCACCGCCAGTAACGTCAAGCAGATTGAGTCGGAGCGCGCTGCGTTATTGAAGCGTGAAGCAAAAGATCGCGCCGGCGCCGAGGCGCAAGCGCAGCAAATGCGTTCGCTTAGTTTGACCTTTGAACGGAAAATCGGCGAGCAGGGAATGCTCTATGGCTCAGTGACATCAATGGATGTCGTCCAGGCGTTGAAGGACCAGGGATACGAAATCGATCGCCGTCGCATCACGCTGAAAGAGCCACTCAAGACGCCGGGCGAGTTTACCGTCCCCGTGCGCTTGCATCGCGAGGTCGTGATTGATCTGCCCGTGAAGATCACCGGCGAAGGTGGCGGGGAAGAAGCTGCTCCCGCAGCGCCGCCGGCAAACGAAACGGTAGAGTCCGCGACTCAAGATGACGCGGCGTAAAGGCCGCCTGAGCCTGCGAAACAGGCGATAGCATAAAGCCTGCGGCGTGAGCCCCAGGGAAAAGTCACAAGTAGTGACCCAAGCCCGCGAAGCGGGCGACAGTGGATTCCAGACTTGAGTTTTTAGTAACCGCTGTTGGCCGCTTCGCGGGCTTTGGTGTGTTTGGGAGGTGTCTCTTCCTGGGGTTCCGCTTCGCTTCACCCGAGGCTCTATGCTGTCGGCTGCTTCGCAGGCTAAGGCTTCGCCCGCGTTGTCGCGAGCTTAATTTTGGAGACGCTCTGCAACGGTATTGAGATTTGGTAGCGATCCTTGTGAAAAATCCCAACGATAACTTTATGTGACCATTGCCTTAACACGGCCCTTCCCGGCTAATGGATGTTTCCGTTGTATATTCACGCGCGCTGAATCGGCGGTCTTTCCACTTTGTATCGAATGGACATCATTTGGGGAGCGGCGTTTACAGAGTAGCCCAGCAACTAATATCACTGGTAAATCAATCCAAAGCGGTGTCGCGCTGCGCTTGCCACCGCACTCCAAATTAAACCATGGCCACCCCGGATCCTGTACGCGACAAACTCTTCGAGCGGCCGCTGCCGAATAGCCCGGAAACTGAGCGCGCGATTCTGGGCGCCGTGATTCTCGACAACGCCCTAATCAGCCAGGCCATTGAGTTGGTCAAGCCGGAAGACTTTTACGTCCCTTCGCATCGCCGCGTGTTTCTGGCAATGGTGGCGCTCTTCGAACGAGGCACCGACATCAATCCGATCCTGATCGCCGAAGAGTTGCGGCGTGACGACGCGCTCGAAGGCGTCGGCGGCATGAGTTTTCTCACTAACCTGACTTACGGCCTGCCGCACGTCACCGGCATTGCGCAGTACGCCAAGGTCGTGCGGGGCAAATCCCTTCTACGCCAACTGGTAAAAGCCGCGAACAAGATCACCAACGAAGCGCTCGAAGAACAGGATGAACCGGAAGTGATTCTGGACCATTCTGAACACGCGATTTTCGCGCTCGCCGACGAACGCATCCGGCAGGGCTTTGAACATATCAAGCCCGTTGCCGATCGCGTGCTGGAAAAGGTCGAAGCCATGCAGGGCCGGGCCGTCGTGCTGACGGGTCTGACGACGGGCTTCCGCGATCTGGACGCTTTGACTTCCGGGTTGCAGCCCGCGGAGCTGATTGTTATCGCCGCTCGTCCATCGATGGGAAAAACCAGCCTCGCGTTGACCCTCGCGCAGCATGCCGCTATCCAGGCCCAGGCAGTCGTCGGCGTTTTTTCGCTGGAAATGTCTTCTGAATCACTGGCAATGCGCATGCTTTGCTCCGAAGCGAACGTCGACGCGCAAAAGTTCCGCAGCGGTTTTCTTTCGCGCGAGGAATGGACGCGCCTGGCGGCCAGTATGGGAAAACTTGCCGAAGCGAGAATCTATATTGACGACACTCCGGCGATTACGGTTCTGGAGTTAAGAGCGAAAGCCCGGCGGTTGTTAGTCGAACAGAAGAAACTCGATCTGATCATCGTGGACTACCTGCAGTTGATGTCGGGTTCGAGTGGACGTTTTGAATCGCGCCAGCAGGAAGTTTCGCAGATTTCCCGCGAGCTGAAATCAGTGGCCAAGGAATTGAACATTCCGTTGGTGGCGCTGTCACAGTTGTCGCGCGCACCGGAGAATCGCACTGACCACCGGCCGCAGCTCGCGGACTTGCGCGAATCAGGAGCCATCGAGCAGGACGCCGACCTGGTCGCCTTCATCTATCGCGAAGAGCAATACAACCGCACGGAAGAAAACAAGAACATTGCCGAACTAATTCTGGCAAAGCAACGCAACGGTCCCACCGGTACGAGCTATCTCGCGTTCATAAGCCAGTTTGCGAAATTCGCCGATCTGGATCGCGACGACCTCGGTCCCTACCTCAGCAGTTTCAGCCGCTCGTCATCCTCAGGGCGTGGACAACGATCCTCCGACGGCTGATTGAGTCAGACTAAAGAGCGGGGGCAAGCCGCCCTTCCTTACTGCAGGTATTCGATGTTGAATCCCAGGTTCAACGTCAACTACTTGCAGTCACGAAGGGCGGCTTGCCCCCGCTCTTTTAAAAAGGGCGGGACGCCCGTGGTCCCAGTGCCGAGTTTGAGTGATACCACTTTTCTATTCCTTGGGAACCTTGGCTTTTATGGTGTTACACTTGGCCCCGCCGTAGCTAGCCCGGAATCGCGATTTTAAGACTATCGCGCATGACTGATCCCTCTATTTCGTTGCATGAAATCACCCAGTTGCTTGCTGAGTGGAGCGACGGTAATCAAACCGCGCTCGACAAGTTGTATCCCCTGGTTTATGACGAACTGCATCGGATGGCCCGGCGATACATGCGGCGAGAACAAAAGGGCCACACGCTGCAGACCACCGCCCTGATCAACGAAGCCTATGTGCGCCTGGTAGATCAAAAGCATGTTCATTGGGCCAATCGCGCGCACTTCTTTGCCATCTCCGCGCAGATCATGCGCCGCATCCTGATCGATCACGCGCGCCGCCATGCTTATGCAAAACGCGGCGGCGGAGCAGAGAAGATTTCCCTGGATGAGACCGCCATCGTCGCGAAAGAGCGCGCGCCGGATTTGCTTGTACTTGACGAGGCGTTGAACCGGCTGGCTGAAATTGATCCGCGCCGCGGCCAGGTGGTTGAGCTGCGATATTTCGGCGGACTGAACAATGAAGAAATCGCGGGTGTTTTGAAGATCTCCGAAAACACTGTGACACGCGACTGGAATATGGCCCGGGCCTGGCTCTACCAGGAATTGAGCGGGAGGGTAGCCTGATGCAACCGGAACGATGGCGGCAAATTAGCGGCATCTTCAAATCCGCCCTGGCATTGGAACCAGACCAGCGCGAAGCTTTTGTCGCGGACCAGTGTGGTGCCGACGAATCTTTGCGCCGCGAGGTCGAGCTGCTGATTGAGTCTCATCACAACGCCGATCAGAAAAACTTCATACAGTCTCCGGCGGTCGCGGCAATTGCTTCGTTGCTGGTTTCGGAAGACAGCGAAGCGGAAGATAACCGGGACGGATTGGAAGCAGGCCAGCAGCTAAGTCATTACCGCATGCTCAAGAAGCTCGGGGCCGGCGGAATGGGTGAGGTCTATCTGGCGCAGGACACGCGGCTCGATCGCACGGTCGCGCTAAAGATACTGCATGGGGACGTCGCTTCCGATAAACGCAGAATGCAGCGCTTCAAGCAGGAAGCAAAACTCGCTTCCTCGCTCAACCAGCCGAACATCCTGACGATCTTTGAGTTTGGCGATACTGATTCGCTGCATTTTATTGCCAGCGAGTATGTCGATGGGGCGACGCTGCGGGAACATCTCAGCGGCGGTCAACTCAAGCTAACGGAGATGATCGACATCGCCGCTCAAGTGATTGCAGCCCTCGACGCCGCGCACGAAGCGAAGATTGTGCATCGGGACATCAAGCCCGAAAACATCATGGTACGCCGCCGTGACCGAGTGGTTAAGGTGCTGGACTTTGGCTTGGCGAAACTGTCAGAACCTCTCTCGGTGGCGGGCGGCCAAACTGATACCGAAGCGAAAACGGAGACATTGGTAAAGACCATGCCTGGGACTGTGTTGGGCACCATCAGCTACATGTCTCCCGAACAGGCGCAGGGATTGCGCGTGGATGAGCGGACCGATCTGTGGAGCACCGGCGTCGTTATCTATGAGATGGTGGCCGGGCATGTCCCCTTCGCCGGCGTGACAAAGAGCCATACGATCGTGGACATTCTCGAGAAAGAACCTGCGTTGCTCGAGAGCTTTGGCCCGGGCAAAGTGCCACCTGAGTTGGAAAGAATCGTGAGTAAGGCGCTGGCGAAGAAGACTGATGAACGGTATCAGACAGCCAGGGACATGCTGATCGATCTGCGAAATCTGAAGAGGCGTTTGGAACTAGACGCGGAGATGCAACGGTCGGCCTCGCCTGATCAGCCAAACCTTACGGGCGCGACGGGCGCAGCTGTTATTGCAAGCACCGGGTCGATTGCTTCACAAACGGAAGCTGTTGCGCCGCACGAGCGGGATAGTCCACCTCGCCAAAAGGTGGTTGCCGCGATTGCCCTGGCACTTGTTCTAGTCATAAGTCTGATCGTTGCCGCTGCGTGGTCACGCCGGCGGTCGGCCGTCATGACTCCGGTGTCGGATGCAGTGGTTGTTCCTGAACGCGAGCTGAGTTACTGGATGACAGTGCAGAAATATAAAAGCGAGCGTTCCTTCGGCGAACCGTTCAGACTTGCCGGCGAGATAAACTTCGAGAAGGACTATCGCCTTAGGTTGAATGTCGGTAGCGCGCAATCCGGCTACCTTTACATTCTGAACCAGGGACCCGCCAACACTGAGGGGGCAAACTCTTTGGTAGTACTGTTTCCGTCGCCGACGGCCAATGATGGTTTATCTAAACTGGCCGATAACCAGCGCATCGAGATTCCGGAAACAAGCTGGATTAAATTTGACGCCGAACAGGGAACGGAAAAACTCTGGCTGGTGTTTAGCGCGACTGCCGTACCGGAGCTGGAAGCGGTAAAACAATTCGTGAATAAGAAGGACCAGGGGCTGATTAGTGATGCTGTTTTGAACGCGCGAGTCCTGGAGTTCTTAAGAGCAAACTCCGGAACAAAGGCTACGCTCGAAAAAGACGACGAGCTAAAGCAGACGACTCTTAAAATCCCTGGAGCCGTTCTGGTCCACGCCATCAAACTTGAGCATCACTGAGGTCAACTCCCTGCGGTGCCGCGCCGCTTTCGCCAACGATTTGGTTGGAAATCTAGCATTCAGGGAACAACGGCCCGGGCGCGGCCGGCCGCCGCACTCCAGGCCATGAGCGCTGAGTAACTCTGAAGTGTTTGACCTGGGCTTTACTCAGGAATATTATGGCGCCCATTCAAGCGACGTTTTGCTTGTCTTTCCCGCGAGCCCGGCCTCGGTATCTTTTACTGACCTTTCGCTACCCTGGTGGTTTTCCACCGGAATTCTCGCGTTAACGGGTAGAGGAGGGGACCAAGTACTTTCCGGCAATTTATTGCACAGTCAGCATTCCCCAGGATGGCGCTGGGCCGATTGCTTCGGACCCGGCCGCGAGCTTTAGTTTGACCGAAGGATTTTAGAAACGATCTTAGAAAGAGGAGAAAAAATGGCAAAACACACCAGGACAGTTGCTGTGAAGAATGGCAAGGTCTTAATGGCCACCGGGACACTGATAGTGGACGTTATTCCGGGTTCCATAAACACAGGCGTCTTTATCCCAATGGGGCCGTTGGGAAACGATATTCCTCTCGTCAACCCCGTTTGGAATGAGCAGACAGGCCAGACTGTGAATTTTCATTTCCGGCTCGACAAAGCTAATGGTGAGTTTCCGGCGGGCTCCTACCACTTCAATGGTGTCCAGACGCCCGACGGTATGCCGCACGGAACCGTCCTCTGGCCAGGTAAGAGCCATGGTGTCGAGGAACTTGATGTATGGCAATCAAGCGCGACGCAAGGCGAGCCTAAAGCGAAGGCCACAGCGAATGGCGAGGCGAAGGGCAAGGGAAGTTACTAGCAAGACGCGCGACGTCACTTCTCGATGTGTTCGGTCAGCTGTCGCTATCTGACTGATCTACTATGCCCAGGTTCTTGGTAGCCGCTGCCGGCCGTAGCAGCGGCTACTTGCCATCCGTATTTAGACTAACTTTTCGGTTGCCGAAATCTAACGGCGGCGTCTTTGGAACCCCATGTCTTCGAGACTATCCATCCGCAATCGTTTCGATTTGAGGCTGCCGGTCGCGAAATCTTATTCCGCGACAGGGTACGACGGTAGGAGGTCCGCTATCCGCCCGGCGCGAGCTGCGCTGTTGTTGGTATCTGTCCTGCTCACGATTAGCAACTCTTCCTACGCGCGAGCGACTACCCCATTCCCCGGGACCGCCTCTAAGAGTCCTTATGTCGGACAATCCACAAAAGAGCCACCTAAAGACAGCTCGTCGCAGGATCTCGGCGTCGTTGAAGTGGGCTATGTGACGGAGAGACAATTGAAAGGTGGCGAGAGTCATTCCTTTCACATACAACTCGCTGCCGGACAGTTCTTGCACGCAGTAGTAGATCAACGAGGGATCGATGTGGTGGTCACTTTGGTTGGGCCCGCCGGTAAGCCACTCCTTAAAGTAGATAATCCGAACTCAAATCATGGGCCGGAACCGCTGGTCGTCATAGCCGAGACTTCAGGCGACTTTCGGATCGACGTGAGCGCGCCCAACCAGAATGCCCGGCCCGGAAACTATGGAATTAAGATCGTAGTCGTACGAGCGGCGACAAAGAGAGATATGGAATACATCGCCGCCGATCGAGCATTTGCGCAGGGAAGCTCGTTACGGGTACAGCGAACGGCGGCATCCGGCTGGGGCGCGATCGAGGCATACAAGCAAGCTTTACCGTTTTTTCAATCCGCGGGGGATCCATACTGGCAGGCCCTCACGCTGCGGATGGTTGCTGTTGTTTATGGCCGGCTGGGCGAATTTCCAAAGGCTGTGGAGTATTACCAGCAGGCGTTGCCGCTCTTTAGAGTCGCCGGCGATAAATACCAGGAAAGCAGTGCGCTGATTGGAATTGGCGGCGCCCATGAAGTGCTCGGAAACACGCCAAAGGCGCTGGCATTCTATCGTCAGGCACTCCTGGTAACGCCGAAAGGAGAAGAGCCAGCGCTGGAAGGAGCCATACTCAGTAACATTGGAAAAATTTATTACGACCTTTCGGATTGGCAGATGGCGCTGGAGTATTACCACCAGGCTCTTTCACGTTTTCGTGCCATCGGCGAAAAGCGCGGAGCGGCCATCACTCTGAGCAATATCGGCGTGGCCTATTCATCGCTGGGCGAGCGAGAAAAGAGTTTGGATTACTACCGCGAGGCGCTGTCACTGCAGCATGGTATTGGCGACAAGGCCAAAGAGGCCGAAACATTGACCAATATGGGCTTCACATACGCAGGTTTAGGACAGGTACCACAGGCTTTGGAGGCATATGCTCAGGCATTGCCGCTCCGCAAAGCGGCGGGAGATCGTCTGGGAGAAGCTACCACGCTTGATTATATGGGCATGGCTTATTCTTCGCTGGGTGAACAGGACAAGGCGCTGAATTATCATCAACAGGCGCTCGAACTCGGGCGCGCCGTCGGCGACCAGCGGGGTGAAGCCCGCACGCTCAGCAACCTTGGTTACCTCTATGCGGCGTCCGGTCAGTGGGAGAAGAGTGCTGAGTATTACAATCAAGCACTCGCAGGCTTTCGCCGCGTTGGCGACCGCCAAAGCGAGGCGAGCGCTCTTTACGGCCTCGCCCGCACGGAACGTAATAATGGCAACCTCGCCGGCTCGCGTGAGCACCTCGAGGCGGCCCTTTCGCTATTTGAAGATGTTCGTGTTAATGCCGGCGCCGGCCAGTTGCGTGCCTCTTACCTCGCGTCAAAACAGGATGCCTACCAGTTCTATATCGGGCTGCTGATGGAGTTACATCGGCGCGATCCCACCAAAGGTCACGATGCCATCGCGCTGCAGACGAGCGAACGCGCCCGCGCCCGCAGTTTGTTAGACATGCTTGGCGAGGCCCACGTCGACATTCGCCAGGGTGTCGATGCGGAGTTGCTGGAACGGGAACGCAATCTTAAACAGCAACTCAGTGCCCAGGCGCAGCGCCAGATCCGGCTACTGGGCCAGAAAACGAGCCAGGACCAGTTAGTTCAATTGAACAAGGATCTGGGCGCGCTCGAAGATGAATACCAGCAGGTGCAAGCGCAGTTAAGGAAGAAGAGTCCGGGGTATGCTTCCCTGACTCAGCCGCGACCCCTGGACCTGAAGGAAATTCAGAATCAGTTGGAACCGGGCACACTGCTGCTCGAGTATTCGCTTGGCGAGGACCGCAGTTATGTCTGGGCGATAACTCAAACTTCGCTGAAGACTTTCGAGTTGCCAAAGCGAGAACAGATCGAGAAGGCCGCGCGCCAGGTTTACGGTTTGCTGACGGCCCGAAGTCAATTCAAGGGTGGTGAGAGCCCCCAGGTGAAGGAACAGCGAATTGCGCAAACAGATTCCCAGTTGCCGAATGCCATTGAAGAGCTCAGCAAGCTAGTGCTCGGGCCGATTGGTTCTGAACTTGGGTCCGCAAGGCTGGTAATAGTCCCCGACGGAGCTTTGCAATATGTGCCCTTCTCCGTTTTATCAGTGGTCAGTGATCAGAGGTCAGTTTCACCATCGGCAAGCGCAAGCGACCACCAACCCCTGATCCAGGAACACGAGATAGTCTCTTTACCCTCGGCGTCGGCATTAGCCATACAACGGCAGGGACTCTTGAATCGCAAGCCGGCGCCGAATAACGTCGCGGTTATCGCAGATCCTGTCTTCTCCGCAGACGATGAACGTGTGGGTGCACGAGCAAGGGTCACTGGCGCAAGTGCATCACCGGGCGATGGTTCAACGACCACACGAATCATCGAACATCTCGCCAACGACTCAGGCCTGGTGATTCGCCGTTTGAAGTTCACTCGTCAGGAAGCCGACCGGATCCTTGCCGAAGCGCCGCGGTCGAAAAATCTCCGGTCCATTGATTTCAAGGCGAGCCGTGGCACGGCTACTGGTGGCGAATTGAGCAAGTATCGCTATGTTCACTTCGCCACGCATGGATATATCGACAGCGAGCGTTCCAACTTGTCGGCAATAGTCCTTTCCTTAGTCGATGCGCAGGGCCAACCGCAGGATGGCTTCTTGCGGGTAATGGATATCTACAATCTTAACCTGCCGGCGGAGTTGGTCGTGCTCAGCGCCTGCGAAACAGGACTGGGGAAAGAGGTCAAAGGTGAAGGGCTGGTCGGCCTAACGCAGGGATTCATGTACGCGGGAGCGCGCCGCGTCGTCGTCAGTCTTTGGAATGTCAACGATAAGGCTACAGCGGATCTGATGGCCCGCTTTTACCGGGGTATGCTCCGAGAAAACAAGACTCCGGCGGCGGCCCTGCGCGCCGCGCAGATGGAGATGTCGCAGCAAAAGCAGTGGCAGTCGCCTTATTACTGGGCCGCGTTTACCCTGCAGGGCGAGTGGCGCTGACCACTAGGCTTGGACTGTTCGACGCGGTTGGCACTTGAGCGGATAGCGTTAACAACTCGCCCCCGATTGAATGGGGAACCCGGAATGTCGGTCGGACTGAATAGGATGCTGAGTAGGCGATTCTCGTTGCTGCTGCTGACTCTCGGTTTGTCGTGCGTCTTCGCACACGCCCAGGTCACGCCGCAACCGCTGACGCTTGCCCCCGGCCAATTGGTCGAGGGCCGTATTTCCGGCGGCCAGTCGCACACCTATCAGATCACACTTCAGGCGGGACAGTTCATGCGCGTCGTGTTGGAGCAGAAAGCCATTGACGTGGCGCTGGTGCTCGCGGCCCCTGACGGTACGCAGGTCGAAACAAACCTTGCTCCGGTTGGCGGACTGGAGTCGCTCTCTGAAGAGGCAACGGCGAGCGGGAATTATCGGCTAACGGTACGTGCCGACAGCTCAGCCACGCTCGCCGGGTCCTACCAGGTGCGGCTGGATGTTAAGGCGGCGGCCACGGCGCAGGAGAGGCAGCGCATTGCGGCCGAGCGCTGGATGCTCGAAGCCAGGGAGTTGCGAAAGCAGCCTGAGCAGGCGATTGACAAGCTGGAACAAGCGCTCTCGGTGTGGCGCGAACTGGGCGATCAATACTGGGCCGCCCGATCTCTTTACAACATCGGATTTAACTATTCCTATCTGAGCCGTTCCGAGAAAGCGATTGAATATTACGAGCAGGCGCTGACGACCTATCGTGAGGTGAAAAACCGAGCCGGTCAGGGAGTCACGCTCGCGGCCACCGGTAGTGCCTATAGCAGGCTGGGCCGTTACGAAAAGGTGATTGAGTTTGACGAGCAGGCGTTGGCAATCCATCGGGAGGTGAAGGATCGCGACCGGGAAGGAGGCGCACTCGGCAATCTGGGCAATGCCTATAACAATCTGGGCCGTTACGAGAAGGCGATTGAGTTTTACGAGCAGGCGCTGGCCATCCATCGTGAGATGAAGGATCGCGCCGGGGAAGGAGTCGTACTCGGCAATCTGGGCAATGCCTATCACCGTCTCAGCCGTTATGAGAAAGCGATTGAGTTTTACGAGCAGGCGCTGGCAATCAGTCGTGAGGTGAAGGATCGCGAGGGCGAAGGAGTCATACTCGGTTATCTGGGCGATGTCCATAACGACCTGGGCCGTTACGAGAAGGCGATTGAGTTTGACGAGCAGGCGCTGGCAATCACTCGTGAGGTGAAGGCTCGCTTTTGGGAAGCAGCCACGCTCAACCATCTGGGCCTTGTTTATAACGGTCTGCGACAACCCGCGAAAGCTATGATCTTTTACGAGCAGGCGCTGGCCCTCGCTCGTGAGATCAAGCATAGCTGGGAAGAATTCAGATCGCTCAACGGACTGGGTTCCCTCTACCGCGCCCAGACTCAGTATGAGAAGGCCTTACCACTTTATGAACAGGCCCTCGCCATTGCGCGACGGTATAACGAGCGACAAAACGAGGCCGACGTCCTTTACAACCTGGCCCTTGTCGAACGCGGCCGCGGCAATCTCCCAGCGGCACGCTCCTACGTCGAGCAGAGCTTGACGATGGCCGAGTCTCTGCGCGGCCAAGTTGTCAGCTCGGAATCGCGTTCCTCGTTTCTGGCGAACGCGCAGAGTTCCTACCAGCTTTACATTGATGTGTTGATGCGCCAGCACAAAGCGGAGCCGACCAAAGGCTTCGATGCCCTCGCCGTCGAGACCAGCGAACGCCAGCGTGCCCGCAGCCTGCTCGACCTGCTCACCGAAGCCCGCGCTGACGTGCGGCAGGGCGTGGACCCGACGCTGATTGAACGCGAGCGCAGCCTGGGCAAACAGCTTAACGACATGGCGCAGCGCCTGACGCAGGCCAACAAACCCGAAGAGGTCGCTGCCCTGAAGCAGGAAATCAGCCAGCTCGAAAACGACTACGAACGCGCGCAGGCCGACATCCGCAAAGCCAGCCCGCACTACGCCGCGCTCGTCCAACCGCAGCCGCTCAAGCTCAAAGAGATCCAGCAGCAACTCGATGCCGACACGCTGCTGCTCGAATACTCGCTCGGCGACGATCGCAGTTTTCTCTGGGCTATCACCCGGGATTCGCTGGCGAGCTACGAACTTCCAAAAGGCGAGCAGATCAAGCAGAGTGCCTTGCAGGTTTACGAACTGCTGACCTCACGCAGCACCAATAAGCGTCGCGAGTCGGCCGCGCAGAGACGGGAGCGTATTGCCCAGGCCGAAGCCGGGCTGCCCGCAGCCGCACAATCCCTGAGTCAGACTTTGCTCGCACCTGTCGCAACTCAGCTTGGGAGCAAGCGACTGGTGATCGTCGCCGACGGCGCGTTGCAATACATTCCGTTTGCGATGCTGCCTGAGCCGGCTGTCAGGGCTCAGGTGCCAGGTGCCGGTGGCGGACAGTCTGGTACCCGACACCCAATACCCGACACCCAGCCTCTGATCGTCAACCATGAAGTAATCAGTCTTCCCTCAGCATCTGCACTAGCAATTCAGCGCACTGAACTGGCAGGCCGTCAGCTAGCGCCGAAGATGCTGGCAGTGATCGCCGATCCGGTGTTTGATCGCTCCGATTCACGCTTCACGACCCCGGCCGCCGATACCGGCGATAAGACGCAGATGCAAACCATTACCGGCGACGACGCCCGCAGCCTCGAGCACCTCGCGGAGAACTCCGGCGACAAGTCAGATGTGACAACGCTCAAATTTGTGATCCCTCGTTTGCCGTTCACCAGACAAGAGGCCATACGACTTCTCGCGCTCACGCCTAAGAATTCAAGCTTTGGCGCAATTGATTTTCAAGCGAATCGTGCGACTGTACTGAGTGGCGACCTGAGCCAATATCGCTACGTGCACTTTGCCACTCACGGCTTGCTCGATAGCGAGCGACCGGGCCTCTCAGCGCTGGTCCTCTCTATGGTGGACGCCCAGGGCAAACCCCAGGATGGTTTCCTGCGCACCAACGATATCTACAAACTAAAGCTGCCGGCTGAACTAGTCGTGCTGAGCGCCTGCCAGACAGGTCTTGGTCAAGAGATCAAAGGCGAAGGCCTGGTCGGACTGACGCGCGGATTCATGTACGCGGGCGCCGCTCGCGTCGTGGTGAGTTTGTGGAACGTGAACGACAAAGCTACCGCCGATCTAATGACAAAGTTTTACGAGAAAATGTTGCAGCAGGGCGAGCGTCCAGCCGCCGCGCTGCGGGCGGCTCAGGTAGAGATGTGGCAGCAGAAGCAGTGGCAATCGCCTTACTACTGGGCGGCTTTTACCCTGCAAGGGGAATGGAGATAGAGAAAGAAACTCGCGGCCGCTGGTGGTTTCCGCCGCAGATTCCCGCGTTAGTAAGTGGAAGGCCAGAACCGCCTGCAGTAGCGGGCGGTTGAGCTTTCCGCGTAACTTACCTGATGGGGCTAGATAAACCGCCCGCTACCGCAGGCGGTTCTGACTTAAACGCACGGAGATAGCGAAAATGACTATGCAGAATGGCATCGGAGCGGCAGGTGTGAAACGGTTGGTATGTTTGATTCCGCTATTAGCTGTAGTGTTGACGGCTCCAATGACCTTGAAGGCGCAGGATGAAGAAACTACCAGACGACTATGGGACACCGCCTTTATCAACTCCGCGAATCCGAAAACCCCCGCAAAGAAAACGGCGAAGCGTAGTTACCGCATTGCCACTCCGAAAGTGCCCACCTCGGGAGTTAATGGCGAAACTGTAGTTGGTGTCACCCTCTGGCGCTTGCGTCGCGCCGCCGCGAGAGATTCCGGCGAGCGTTTGATCGTACATGAAGGCGCCGACGCGGCCGAGTGGTTGCCCGAACGAATTTCTGCGAACACAAGGTTGGACCAGGGCGATCGTTTGCGAATCTCGGTCGAAGCGGCGCGCACGGGTTATCTTTACGTGGTTGATCGGGAACAGTATGCCGACGGAAGTCTTGGTGAACCTTACTTGATCTTTCCGACCACGCGGACGCTCGCGGGAAACAATCAAGTAACCATCGGCAAGATAATTGAGCTTCCGGGCCAGGAGGATAGTCCACCCTTTTTTACAGTCAAACGCAGCCGACCCGATCACGTCGCCGAAGTGCTCAGTGTTCTGATCAGCCCAACCCCGCTGGAGGGATTTCAAATCACCGACAAAGCGCAAAAGCTGGCCGAGGACCAGGTGACCGGGTGGGAAAAGTTATGGGGCGCGCGGGTCGGTCTGCTGGAGTTGGAAAAGGGCGCCGGCCAGGCGTGGAGTAAAGAAGAGAAAGAAGCGGGCGCTGATGTCTCCAGAACGCTGAATGCAAACGCCCCGGCCCCTCAAGCCCTCTATTACCAGCCAAACGCAAAGCCTACCGAACCGGTCTTGATAAAAGTGCGCCTTCGTTATGGCGTCCCCAAAAAGCGCTGATGATTCCGGCCTGGAGCTTCGTCCGCGATCATTAGGATGCTGGGGTGGCATCCAACTCCTTAGAGTGCGGCGGCCCGGCGTCGCTTTTGTCCTCCGCCCTCCACGAAGAGACGTAATGCAAAAATCGGCCAAAGCGGCGTCAGGCCGCCGCACTCCAAAGAGTTGACGCAGATTGGTCTTGCCACTCCGCGATTAAGACGTAATCCGCTAAACTGTTTTCGTGACTGCCAGAAATGAATCTCTTTGCTCACGCCCTACCTGGGCGCAGATCGATCTGGACGCGGTTGCGTCGAATCTTCAAATCATCAAAAGCAGGATCAGCTCGGGCGTGAAAGTCATGGCGGTGGTCAAGGCTGACGCTTATGGTCATGGCGCGGTGCAATGCGCGCAAACGCTGGAAGCGGCCGGCGCAGATTGGTTCGGGGTGGCGTTGCCGGAGGAGGGAATCGAGTTACGCAAAGCTGGAATTGCGAAACCTATCCTTTGCCTGGCCGGTTTCTGGAACGGTCAAGCGGCCGCATGTGTTCACCACGATCTAACAACCGTTATTTATCGTGCGGATATGCTCGAGGCGATGGACCACGCGGCAAGCGATGCCGGAGTGATGGCTGAGGTCCATTTAAAGATCGATACCGGAATGGGCCGGCTCGGCGTCAGGCCGGAGGCACTCGCGGAGTTTTGCGACGCTGTAGCTCGCTTCAAGAATGTCCGCATTGACGGCTTGATGACGCACTTCGCGGCTGCGGACGATAGCTGCCTGGATAACTTTACGAGTGCGCAGTTAGAAAGTTTTCAGTCGGCGGTCGCTTTGCTTCGCGCGCGGGGGATTGCCGCCACTCATCATCACTTAGCGAACTCAGCCGCGACATTTGCCCACGCGGAAGCGCATGGGAACATGGTGCGGCCCGGTGGCGCACTCTACGGATTGCGGGACACGCTACCGGCAGAGGTGGACGCTTCTGCGCTGCAACCGGCGATGTCGTTGCACTCGCGCGTGACATTAGTGAAATGGATTGAAGCAGGCGATCACGTCGGCTACGGCTGCACTTTTCAGGCGCCGCGCCGGACGTTGGTGGCGACGATTCCGGTGGGCTACGAAGATGGCTTTAACCGCGCGTTGTCGAATCGCGGCCGGGTAATTGTAAAGGGAAACTACGCCCCAGTGATTGGCCGCGTCTCGATGGATCTAACTCTGATCGACGTAACCGATGTACCCGGAGTAGCGGTTGATGATGAGGTTGTCCTGCTCGGCCGGCAGAATGGATTGTCTGTCCCCGCTGAAGACCTCGGCAGTCAATCCGGAACGATCTCCTACGAAATCACCTGCGGAGTCAGCGACCGCGTCCCACGGATCTATTCGCAGTCAGACCTGCCAAAGTAGGAGAAAACGCGGCGCGTGGCGACGGGATTAACGGGATTTACAAAATGGCAGAAAGAAGGGCGATGACTGTCGTAGGTCTTAACTGGTTTCCCAATCTTGTGAATCGTGTTAAGCGTGTCGAAACCGCGCCGCGGGGAGTGAACCATGAGCACCGAACCTGAAAAACTCAACGTCTCAATTAATGAGCGCGATAGCGTCACGGCGTTAATCTATCCGGCCGCTAAGCGTCCGCGTCTAAAGACTACTTTGATCCTGGGGCACGGCGCCGGCGCGAATCAATTGAGCGGCTTCATGCGCTTGTTCGCAGATGGGCTGGCGGCGCGTGGTTGCGATGTCGTCACGTTTAACTTCGTCTACATGGAACAAGGCCGTCACGTGCCCGATAAGAACGACAAACTCGAGGACTGCTATCGCCGGGTCATCGATAGCGTAACGAAGCACAAGAAGTTGAAAGGGAATCGAGTCGCGATTGGCGGCAAATCGATGGGCGGGAGAATCGCGTCGCAGGTGGCCGCAAAGATCGATGCCGCAGCGAACAGTCCCTTAGCCCTGATTCTGCTCGGTTATCCGCTGCATCCTCCCGGACGCCCGGACAAGCTTCGCGACGCTCATCTAAAAGACATTCAGGCGCCGATGCTTTTCATCCAGGGCTCACGAGATACTTTCGGCACGTCAGATGAACTACGCGCAACCATCAAGCAGCACCAGTTAGCCGCAACCCTTCACGTCATCGAAGGCGGCGATCACTCTTTCAAGGTCCCGAAGGCTTTAGGTGTACCGCAGGCGCAGGTTTTCGAAAACGTCATGGACACTATCGCCGCATGGCTCAAATCTAATGAAGGTTAACTAATTGAGACTGTGCAAGGGATATCGCAAAGCATTACAGGTTGCCATGGTTCTGAAGGTATTGACGCGGACGATAAACTAGGATATTTATCTGCCGCCTAACGCCGTCGTCAACTGGTCCTCAAGCCGACGTCCTCTATCTCGCTCCCAATGCCCGATGATTTGGTTTGAGGCTCAGTCTTTACGTTTATACGGCGGAAGGTGCGCTCCATTGATGAGCCACGTCGTAGTTGCGAGTGAAAGGAGAGCATATGCCAGCGAAGTCGCGCCGCCGGGAACCGCCGGGCAAGCCGACCTTTATCTTTAAGGGCACGGTGCAAAAACTGAAGAACGCTACCATGAAGCAGGTGCCGGTGGATGAGCGCACCATCGTGGTAACGATTGATCAGGTGCTGGAAGCGCCTGCAAATCTGGCGAAGCTCACCGGACGGCAGATAACGGTGCGGCTCAGTGGTTCCACGAAAGTCAGAACCGGGCAACAACTTATCTTTAATACTGTGAGTTGGATCTACGGCGACAGCATGGCCATGCAGTCCTTAAGTGAAGAGCCGGTCGGCACGGTGCATATGGCTTCACTAGGAGCGCCGGTCGATCCGGTTAAGCGCAGCGCGGCACGGCAAAAGCGAGAACGGTTTGCCACTGCCGATCTGGTAGTGTCGGGAAAAGTTCTGGCCGTAAGACTGCCACCCGAAACCAAATCCAACACCGGGGTCAGGGCCGCCGGTCTCACCAAGCAGCCCATCAAACCAATAAGCGAACACGATCCCAAGTGGCGTGAAGCAGTGGTCCAGGTTGGTGATGTTCACAAGGGAACTCATCGAAAGAAGGAAGTGGTAGTGCGCTTTCCTTCCAGCATGGATGTGATGTGGTATCACGCGCCGAAATTTCATCCCGGCCAGCAAGGCTATTTCATGCTTCACAAAACAGACACCGAAACCGCACCCGCCGGCGGCAAGAAGAAAACGAGCCAAGGCGCCACGCGGGTTGCAGCAGTCGGCTCTGAACCCGGCGAAAAGGCTTACGTCGCGCTTGATCCCATCGACTTCCAACCATTCGATGAACCTGGTGGAGTAAAGACGATCATCGATGCTGCCGAAGATGAGCCGGGCCGGTAGGGTTCTCAGAAGAAAAACTCACTGCGGGCAGAATCCTGTGCCTGCAAACTCTGAGGAGATTGATCGATGCCAGCGAAAAAGGCGAGCAGGAAAAAGCCAACTTCGACTCGCGGCCGTCCCCGGCCCGCGAAAGGATCCAAGGCAGCAGCGGGTTCACGGAAATTGGTAAAGAAGACTGCGTCCAGGGCTCCCGGCCCGGTAATACTCTTAGTTAACATGATTCCAAAATCGCTTAGCGGTGAGGAACATCAGGACAGCGAACCCTCAATCGCCGTGAACCCTGCCAATCCACTACAGATAGCAGCGTCGGCTTTCACGCCAGATCCTGCTCAAGGGCCGTTGGCGCCGATTTACATTTCTAACGATGGCGGGAAAACATGGACCCTGAATTCGATTGTGCCGGGCGGCAACCGGACGACCGGAACGGGCGACATTACGTTGAAGTTCAGCCGTACCAGCAACACGCTCTATGCAGGAGTTCTGCGCGGCGATTCGCGCACGACACGCCTGAACATTTTGCGAACGAAAAATTTTGCGGGCGCGACGCCGATGGAAGTTCTGGTGGATCGATTCAACGTGGATCAGCCGTACATGCAAGTCAGCACTGTGGCGAAGGGCGCGGACAAAGGTAAGGACCGCATTTACGTCGGCACTAACGACACTAGCCTGCGGGGCTCGGCAACTATTGAACAGTCGTTGGACGGCGCTGCGGCCAGACCTGCCTTCAGAAAAATCAGAATCGAGTCCCGGGACACTTCCGGCCAGGATGGCCCACCGGTGCGGCCTTCGATACATCCTGACGGTACGGCGTACGCGATCTATCACGCGTGGCGAACATTTACTAACAGCTCGGGCAAGGGAACTGCCGACGTCGTCGTGGTGCGCGACGACAGCGGCGGGACCGGCACACGGCCGTTCAGGGATCTCGTCGACGCTGGTGATGGAAAGGTCGGCGTTCGAGTAGCCCGCAATACAAACTTCAATTTCAATGGCTTCCTGGGTATGCAACGGACCGGCGGCGACGTAGCCCTCGCAGTTGATCCCGGCAAAAGTGACATTGTTTACGTCGCATACAACGACGATCAGGGTCCCTTCTATGTTCTGCACGTGTTGCGCTCGCTGGATCGCGGGCAGACATGGTCCAGCGATTTACGCACCATCCGTAATGCGCTGAATCCGGCCCTGGCAATCGACGAGACCGGCAAGGTTGGCTTCCTCTATCAACAACTCACCGGCAGCGGCGCCGCCGAGCGCTGGGAAACAAAAATCGAGTTCACCACGGACGGCGCTAACTGGAACGCGCTGACCCTCGCCAAAGTGTCGGCTGCCGGGCCCGCTCGGACCTTCGATCCTTATCTGGGCGATTACGCACACTTGACGTCGTTGGGTAAAACTTTTTACGGTATTTTTTCCGCAAACAACACACCGAAGAAAACGAATTTTCCCAACGGCGTCGTCTACCAGCGGAATGTCAACTGGACCAGTAATACGTTGCTGGACATCGATAACACTACTCCGGTGCATGCTTCGATTGATCCGTTCTTCTTGAAGGTGAACGGGTGATTAGGCGATTTTAGACCCGTCTAACGCGCTGGTCCTGAGGATAAGGGATTGAAGGAGACCCGATGATAAAGCGAACCCGAACCGTGCCAAAAAAGACAGAGAGTAGCGAGCGCACCAAACGATCCGCCTCAGAACTCGAGGCCAGCGATCCCAAGCGCAAGCCATTTGTTCCGGAACAACTTGATCGCACCGTCATTGCGATTCCTTTGCTCGACTTGATGCAAAAGGAAAAGGCGAAGATGGAAAAGAATTCGAAGCTGAGACCGGAGCGGCATAAAGTCATCATCGATCTGAACCTGCAGTTTCCCGGTGGCCGGGACGAAGCGCGTGAGTGGGTGGTGCGGGCTGCCCGGGAGATCATCGCCGAAAGAGGAGTGGTCAAGGACCTGGGCCAACAAGACATCAACGACAAGCGAGGCAGATTGAATCCTCAGTATTTGTTCGGCAAATTGGAAGGCCGAGTCATTCGCGAACTGGTGCGCCGCGATGCCCGAGACCATCCGCCGCCGAAGACGGGCGGCGGCGGCTTCAGTCCGCTTGCGATTTATCATATCTGGCCGGACTTTACGATTCGCGCGCTCACTAACAAATCAGTCAGCACGGTTAAGGCGGATGCTGCCCGCGCTTCCTTTTCTGCTTTGGGCAGCGGCATCGTTTGGGCGGTGCTGGATTCGGGAATCGATCATTCGCATCCGCACTTCAAACTGCATCAAAACCTCAAGGCTGACTCACCACTGAAGGCCATAGACTTTACCGGCGAGGACAACACCACGGAGGATCCGATGGGCCACGGCACACATGTCGCCGGCATCATCGCGGGTGAAATGCAGATTGCACCGGGGAAGAAAGGAGTCCTCCGCGCGTACGTACGCATCCGTGGCGAACACGGTGAAATAAAACATATCCCCTCGCCAATAACTCACATCTCCGGAATGGCCCCAAAGTGTAAGGTCCTCAACTACCGGGTACTGAATTCGGAGGGCGAAGGGGATGTCAGCAGTTTGTTAGAGGCCATTGCGGAGATTCAGGAAATAAACGGTTATGGACGACGGCTCCTCATCCATGGTGTGAACATGAGTCTGGGAAATGATTTTGAGCCCGAGTGGTTTGCGTGTGGTCAGAGCCCTCTGTGCGTTGAGGTAAACCGCCTGGTCAAGTCGGGCGTCGTGGTCGTCGTCGCAGCGGGCAACTCCGGTTACCAAAATTTGAAGGACGTTGATACTGTCGGCATTAACACCGGGATGACGGTATCTATCAACGACCCCGGGAATGCCGAATATGCGATTACGGTGGGATCAACACACCGCGACATGCCTCACGTTTACGGAGTTTCTTACTTTTCGTCGAAAGGACCTACGGGAGACGGGCGGTTCAAACCCGATATCGTCGCCCCGGGTGAAAAGATTGTGTCGTGCTCTTCGGGGAGAGCACGCGAGCGGGTAAAGGACGACGTCGGCAAAGATAGCGATTACGTCGAAGACAGTGGTACCAGCATGGCGGCGCCACACGTCTCCGGTGTGATCGCGGCTTTTCTTTCGGTGCGGCGAGAATTCATTGGCCAACCGGAAAAGGTCAAAGAGATTTTTCTTTCAACGGCCACGGATCTGAAACGCGAGCGATATTTTCAAGGCTATGGCCTGGTCGATTTGATGCGAGCGATCCAATCCGTCTAATTCCTGGGTAACGCAAACTGTTAGTTTGCAGTTTGCTGTCGGACTGAGCGCCAACTAGAGTTTTCAGGACATCGAAGGCGCAAACTAACAGTTTGCGTTACACAAAAACAGAAGGGAACGATATGCACGAGATTACCGGCGACCGCGATCAGGTTTTGAAACTGATGAAGGACACGATCCATCAGTTAGGCGAAAAAACGCCGAAGGTTAAGAAAGCCAGCGTCAGAGCGGCTGGTCTGAAAGCCGTCGGCCCGGAAAAGCCGGATGAAGAACTCCTCGACGTTCTGAAACGCGGCTATGACACAGAGCAGCCGAAGACCGTTGTGATGTCGGCCGGTCTTCGGGTTCCCAACGAGCGGGCCGTCAATTCCTGGTACGCGCCTCGTAATCGCGCCGTCGCGGTTTTTCAGGCCGCCATGGATGAGTATCTCACCGAGCGTGTCGGTAAGCCGGAAACGACAACCAGGAAGAAGATCACGCGCAGTTTATCAGTCGGCCAGACGGCCGCTAAGCGCACGGCGACTATTGATACTTTTTATGCCGGCCCGCCCAAAAGAACAGGGTCGGGAACTGCCCGCGCCACAGCCCTCGCTGAGCAATACAGCAAGCTGGATCCTCGCTGGGTGGAAGTGGCCTGGCAAAAAGCGAAGTTGTTTCTCAAAGGTAAGCGGAAGTTTATTACGCACAAGTCCGTCACCGATTTCCGCTTCGATCTGAAAGAGGAGTGCACGATCGCAATCGTCGGCGATTGGGGTGGAGGCAATGCGGCCGCGCAAGCCGTAGCGGAGCAGATCAAGAAGATCCAACCCGACTACGTGATCCATCTGGGCGACGTCTACTATGCGGGCACTCCTAAAGAAGTGCAGGATCGGTTTTTGCAGTACTGGCCCAGGCCAGCCGCGCCGGGACAATCGTTTGCATTAAACTCCAATCACGAAATGTATAGCGGCGGCTATGGATACTTCGACACGATCCTAAAAGACTTCAAACAGCCCGCCAGCTATTTCAGCCTCGCAAACAAGAACTGGCGCTTCATCGGACTGGACACTGGCTACGTTGAGCACGACATGAACAAAGAGCAAGTGGCGTGGCTAATGGCGCAGTTCAAAGGGAACAATCAGCGGACCATTCTGTTGAGCCACCACCAACTGTTTTCCGCTTATGAAAAAACTGACGCCAGCAATTTGAAGAGCCGCGTGCAACCATTACTCGACGCCGGTCAAATCTACGGTTGGATCTGGGGCCACGAGCATCTGTGCGTGGTTTATAAGAAACAGTTGGGAATCGAAGGGGTGTGTTTAGGAAACGGCTGCTTCCCCTACGGCATGCCCAAAACGAAACCGCAGGTTCCCGTAGCCTGGTTCAACACGCGCGCCCAGCAAGGCGACAAAGAATACCCCGGCATCCACACCTTCGCTTTACTCAAGGTCGGCAAGGACAAGATCGATATTCAATATATTGATCAGGACGGGTATGTGGGATACAAGCAGACTTGGAGCTAGCGGCATGTGGACCACGCAGCCATCAGCTCTTTCATTAGGACTCAATCGGTAGAACATCGATGGCAGACAGTATTACGGCACAAAGTATTCCGTACGTCACGCTGGCAGAGAAACTCTTCCGTGATGATGCTGCGAACGGACAGGAGTTTATTCCGTTTCTCGGAGCCGGCGTTTCAATTTCCGGCCGCAAATTCGGACCCCGGACTAGTTTGAAGTCTCCGCCACCGGATCGCGCTGAGATCGATCAGGCGATTGCGGGCCTGCGGCTTGAAGGCAAAGGGAAAACCTTCATCGAGATGGCAATCCTGCTGGCGTACCTGGTGCAACTGGAGGAACAGAATGGTCCGTTGGATACCGAACCGACCTTCTCCACCAAATTGGAAAACGATGAGTATCCACCGTCGGCAGGGGAACTGGCCCAGTTGTTCAGCCTGCGTTCCAGCTACACGTCGTTCAGCCGGATTGCTAAATCGCTGGCTGGTCTTTTTCCGGATCAGTTATTGACGTCTACACTGGACGACCAGGTGGCAGCCCTGCAGCTACTGGCAAGAGTCACCCGCATCGCGTATCCGCCGGAAGCGCTCACCAGCATTACAAGCTATTTCGAGAAATCAATGAGCCGGGAAGATCTTTGGAACCTTCTTTACCGGGTATTCGAGAAGAAGAAGCGCCCGACCGCAACCCATGAGCTGCTGGCGGAAGCTGCGTCCTATCATCTCGGCCAGGACGGGGCCATCGATTATCTAATAATTACTACGAACTACGATTCATTGATGGAAACCGCGCTCGACGCTTTGCAAGTCCCATATATCGTCCTGACCACCAAGAGAGGGAATGACCGCCGGGTCCTGATGCATTGCTCGGAAACGGTTAAGGGCAAGGTGGGCCTGGAAAAGAAGTACAACAACACGACGTTTTCGAAGGACTTCACCGTGATGAAGTCCCAGAGCGTCGTGATCATTTACAAAATGCACGGAAGTCTTGGCGCCGGCTCAACCATTGACGACGAAGGTCTGGTCATTTCTGATAACGACTATGTGGACTATGTCACGCAGATGTCCAAAGCCGAGGGCGTAATACCGGTTCACGTCAGCACGTTGATGAACATGAAGTCCCTTTGGTTCCTGGGATACAGTCTCAGCGATTGGAACGTGCGCAGCATTTACGAGACGATTAAACGAAAAAGCAATCCTAACAATAGCGATCGTATCCGTGATTATTCGGTGATGTACTCGGTCGGTGATTTTGAAAAACTGTTCTTCGACAAGAATAATATTCAGATCTACGAAGCATCGCTGAATGATTTTGTGGGCGGGATCGTCGCAAACCTTCCCATGAACTTAAGAGCCTGCGCATACCCTAAAGCTTGAGGACAGTCTCGCATGACTGCGGAAGCAAACCCACCTAACCCTTTCAAGGGGCTTAAATCTTACGACGAGACGGATCGGCAAAGACTGTTTGGCCGCGACCGTGATCTGATACTGATGAGTGACCGCATCTCGTCGGGCCGCACAACGCTGCTGTTCGCGGGATCGGGTGTGGGAAAGACGTCGTTCCTCAAAGCCAAAATTGTCCCCGAAATGAGGCGACAATACAGCGTTGTTTTGCAGAACCGCTGGACCGGCGTCGAGGAGCATGATCGCGGAGACGTGCGGGCCCACGAAGCATTTAAGCTCTGGCCGCCGCAGTTCCTGGTTGGCGGCTGGTGGCGCCGAATACGGCGTTTGTGGGAGCGACCGGTAAGTGCAACCGCGGGGGACGCAATCACCGCAGCCAACGCCGGGCCAAGTGCGCTGGAGCTGGAAGTTCACCGCGCCATAGCTCAGAGTTTGCGGCCAGCCCCGCCGCTGAAGCGATTGTCAGAAGTGCTTGCGGTGTTTAGGAAGGACGCGGGGAATCGCGCCTCCCTGACCGGTGAGGATTCTGAAAAGGACAGTTGCATCCTGATCCTCGATCAATTTGAGGAAATCTTTCAATACCATGCCTTCGAGCCCTACTTCGGCGACTTTGTAAATGACCTTTGCAACATCATTAACGACCAGCAGTATCAGGTGCGGGTAGTTTTTTCGATGCGCGAAGAGTTTCTTGGTGAGCTGAGTGTTTTTGATAATCGGATTTCCGACCTCTTCAGCAACTATTACCGCCTCAAGTATCCCGATAAGGACGAAGCAGCCGACATCATCAGACGAACCGCTTCGCTGGGAAAGATTTCGATTGACAATAAAGAAGTCAGCGTTGCCACCGACGAGGAAAAGCTGGAGTTCCTTATTGACGATCTTTCAAAGATTGAAAAGGGCAGCAACGCGGGTGGCGGCGCTGGCGGAACAGCTGGGACCCGCGCCCGGATCGTACGGCGAACCTTCGTGGCGCCTCCATATCTGCAAATTGCTTGCGAGCGACTGTGGGCCAAGCAATATCTCAAAGCGAAGGAAACGATTCGAAAACGCGGCGCCGCGCCAGTTGACCCGAACATCTCGCGCCAGCCATTTCTAGCAAACTATGTGGCCGGAGGTCCTGAGCCGAGCGACGTACCGGGTAAGGAACCAGGAGGCGACGCCCAGCGGGTGTTGAATGAGTTTTGTAAAGAAAGCCTCGATCGGCTCACTCCACGGCAACAGGACATCGCGGCTCGAGCGTTTGGATTCCTGGTGACGAAACAGGGCGCGAAAATGGCCTATGAGTTGGGAAGCCTGGCCACTCACATGCGCGTGCGAGTGGGGCTGCTCAGCGCGACGCTGGGAAAGTTAAGCGATGCGCACATACTCAGACAGTCGCCTGGACCTGAGAAGTCGTTATGGTTTGAGCTTTATCACGACATGTACGCGGGGATCGTGGATCGTTGGAAGCGCCGGTATGACCGGGAGAGAGTAATACGTAATCGTTGGACGTTGGCCGGTACATTCGGTTTGCCGATCCTCCTCCTATTAATTCTCTACACCGCCTATCACTGGGGAATCCATCCTTATCAAAACACTGAAGTACTGGTGGCCTATAAGAACGCCCTGAAGACGCCCGAAATTCGGCGTGATCAGGAGTACAACAGTCCGGAAGCCGTGGCCCATCGCTCCGCGCTGGACGCCTACCGCAACTTAAGGGAAGTCCGGGGCTATGGTGGCCGGGCGGACAGGCTGTGGGCGGAGGTTTTGCAGCGTCGCGCGCAGCTGTTCGAACGTGAGGAGCGCCGCGATGAAGCATTGATTACGCTGTTGCAAGCAGCCGCCATTAATCCCAAGAACTCCTCGCAGTATCTGCGGGAGGCCAGTTTATTAGCCGGAAGTGAATACAGTGCGTTACAGGCAACGTATTTAGAAGCCAGCAGGATGCTGCGGTTAAGTGCTGACGGAAAAATATTGCTCAGCATGACACCCGGAGGAACCGTACGGATCCGCGAGCTAAGCTCGGAAGGCCGTGAGCTGATTTTGTGTAAGAAATGCAGCGACGCCTTCTTCAGTAGCGACGGCAAACTGGTGGTTACAGTTGCCTGGGCAGCCATAGTCGATCCCCGGAAGACCGACGCAGTCGCCGGCCGCCCGAAAGCCAGCAACGCGAGGGTAAATCGTCCCGCCGGCAAGGCTCAGGATTACGGGGCTCAATCTGCAACCGGGTCTCCTGCTCCGGAGCAGACGTCGATGGGTTGGCAGGCGCTGGTATGGGACAGCGCAACATGGCGTGAAACAGGATCGGCGACGTTCTTCGAGAACTCCGCGGATTTTCGCGCTAACTCTAACAAGCGAACCTTGAATGATTCTCCACCTGCGACCGCGGCGACGCGGGGGCAAGCCAGTCCACCACCAGACGACTTTAATATCCTGGCGGCGAGTAACTCGGATTCAGGGGTTTTGTTTGCCGGGAAAATGGGTGGGAAGCTCGCGGTCTGGCGGGCCGATGGAATGCAATACGGGTCGTCAATGTCATTCCCTGTGAATCTTCGCTCTGCAACCGAGTTGGTCAAACTCTCCTTCAGCCCGGATGGAAAATTTCTCGCCGGTGGACCCATAACTTCTAACATCGGACTCTGGCAACTCGCGAATGGTGCCCTTATACCGGATTCGAATATTAGTCAGGCAATCGAATATGACTTCAGTCCTGACAGTAAATTCTTTGTGGTTGCGAATTCCTCGAACGCAGTGGACCTTTGGAACCTGCGAACGCACACACTGACAAAAAGCATCCCGTCGGATATGACCCCGCAGTCATTACAATTCACGGCTGACAGCAGCGCATTCGCAATTACGTATGATAAGGCCATCGGCCTGTGGAACAGTGAAAACGGAGAACCGCGGGCGCCGACTGTCGAATTTACGGATGACTTCCTGCGGGTCGCGCGTGACGGCCGGAGTGCCCTTACGATCGAGGTTAAAGTCGAGACAGATTCAGAGTTCGTGAAGAAATGGGATTTGCAACCGCGGAAACAGACCGGCACATTGCAACTCTTTGGAGTTAGGCAAGGCCAGCTTAATCCTGAGGGCCAGTCAATGGTGACCTCAGCGGGCGGAAGCATTCGGGTATATAGCATTCCATCGGTGCAGTCCGATCCGGCGATTCTGCCAACCGGTGAACGGTTCGCCGGACTTAGCGAGGATGGCAGTACGATGCTCGGCATGCACGGTAATTCAAAAGCCGAATTGTGGAAACCGGAAGGTAGCAAAAACACACCCGTAGTCGCGATTCAAGATTCGAATCCTGCAGACAATAATTTCATCCTGAGCCCCGGTGGTAACCAGGTTGGTCTGATTGATCAGCATGAGATACGGGTTTGGAATGCCAAAAACTCATGGTCGAAAGTCTCACTTCCTTACGAGGGTGTTCGCAGCATCACTTTCAGCCCTGATAGCAGGTTCATGGCGCTGGCGACCGTACACTCAATCTACGTATTAGAAACAGCAAACTATGGACTGGTTACTACCCTGGCTTCAGCCTTACCCACCAGGAACGTGCAATTCAGTCGAGACGGAAAATATATTCGTAAAACCGTGGCGACATCCGCTGCGGCCGCGGCGGTAGCGAAATCGGATGAACGGCCCACGACGGGCCCTCAACCCGTTTCCAAGGCCATAGAGATCTGGGCCCTGCCCGAAGGCAAAGAGATCATCCTCTCAGAGAAAATAAATCAAGAAGTGCTGGTGGCGGCTTTCAGCGATACGGGCCAATTGATCACGTCGCTGGAAAACGAATCCAAAGCGACGGTATGGAGCCTGCCCGGTGGGGCTAAAGTAGGTGAGCTAGTTCTCGACGCTCCCTTGGCAACGGTAATGTTTAGTCCGGACGGAAAGTGGAGCATTGCGGGTGACAATAAGGGAGTACTGACTTTGTGGCGCATCGGTGAAACTATCTCGCGGGTAAATCAATTGGAGCTCGGCTCCCCCGCTAACAGAATGATCTTTGGCTCCGGGGGCAACAGTGTCATCGTGGGAACATCACCAGGCGGGCCGACGAGGTGGGTACACCTTTTGAACTTCGGTGAACAGGGGTTCACGTACGTAAGCGGAATACCGACGGACGGCGCGAGGATGGGTTCTCCCTGGGCGAGTCAAGGTGGGCAAGCGGTACGCTTCCTGAAAGTCCGCGATGGCGGTATGGAAGTTGTTACTCTGCGGTTCGATGGCGGCGAAGACGCCGGCGCGTTCGGCAGCCAGGCTGCGAATCCTACGGTCCTGCTGGACATCTGGATGAAGAAGCTGTCCTTTGTCTCTGATTATCTGGGACAACTAGTCAGGCCCGAACGCGACGACGACGACGCTGCCGAGGAAGGCACCGGCGGCGGCATTTGATCGCGCCGGGTGCTTCTTATTCACTCCAGTAACGCTTCCCCTATTTGTGAATCGGATACTTCGGCTTCTTCGGTGTCCAGGGCTGAACTTTCTTCAACGCCTCCATCGCAACCTGAACCGCCTTCTCTAACTGCGGATCGCGATTGGCGATCCAATCTTTTGGCGTAATCTCAACTTCCACATCGGGAATCACCCCAACGTTTTCTACGCCCCAGCCGGTGCCGTCGGGGTTGTAGGCGGCGCGGTTTGGTAACTGCACGTTGCCGCCATCAATCAACTGGGGTGTGAAAACGTATGGGCCAATCCCGCCGCCGCCGGTCCGCAGGCCGACGATTGGGCCAACCTTTCCCAACTTGTACATGAAGGCGAAAGTTTCTGCCGCGGAGAAGTTGTTCTCGTTGGTGATCAGAACTTTAACCGGCGGGCCGGGATTCACCGGAACGGGAATGTCATCTCCGTTGCGGAACGTGTAATCGTAAAGCGGCTTTCGTTGCAGCCACTCAATCAGATAGTCCGGCGTGATGCCGCCGCCGTTGTTGCGCTGATCGATGATGATGCCCTGGCGATCGCCATACCCGGTTAAGCCGCGAATGAAATCCTGAATCGCGCCGCCGTAGTTCTCCACATAGATGTAACCCAACTTGCCGCCCGACAGCCGTTCGACCAGACGCCGGTTGCTCTCGCTCCAATTCGCGCGTCGGAGCTGATTTTCAGATTGCGGCGGCATCGCAAAGATGGAAAGCGTGCGCGCGCCGTCGCCATTTGGGTTCGGTCCGACTTTGAGTTTGAAAGGCTGATTGCCCGCTTTGCCTTCGAGGTAACTGTAGATGCTCCTGGAAGTATCCACGTTTTGATCGCCGATTGCGATCAGGTATTCACCGTCGTTCACCCGGTTGCCGGGCAGATCGAGCGGGGCCGGAACGAAGCCGCTGGGTGAGTTGAAATAGCTCATGCGATAGATGTGTTTGAAACGATAACGGCCCTGGTCGATCTCATAATCGGCGCCCAGTGAGCCGGTCCGATCCGGTGGTCCAAAAGGTGGCGCGGCATCGCCGCCGCCGACACCTAAATGGCTCACCGAAACATGGCCCAGCATGCGATTGAACAACGCATTCAAGTCCGTGCGGCGCGTGATCGATGGCAAGTATTCACGATAGTGACGTTCCAGTTCGGCCAGGTTCTGGCCGTGATGGTTGGGATCGTAAAACCAATCCCGCATGATGCGCCACGATTCGCGATACATCTGTTGCCACTCAGCGCGCGGGTCGATCTTCACTTCCAACTTCTTTAGATCCAGCTTGCCTTCGTCCGGCTTGGGCGCATTTCCCGCCGGCACAATAAAGACGTCGCCGCCGCGGCCTTTGAGATAGAGCAAACGCGAACCGTCGGCCGATAAATCAAAACCGCGAACCTCTTCAAGCAACTTTTCCAACTTCGGCGGCTTGGACATGTCGTAGAGATAAAGCGTTTGCGACGGGTTTGTTCCCAGCGCCGGTGACTTGGGCCACTCATACGCCATTACATAAAGCAGGCCCGGCTTTCCTGTTACCAGCCAGGCAAAATCGGCCGGCGCCACGTTCAGATCGATTACGCGGCGTTCGATGCCGGCAAAGTCGATGTTCACGGTGGTCGCGACCGGACCCACGGGCGCGTCCGGGTTAGGCCCGCCTGGGCCGAGCGGCATGGGAGCGCCTTCCTGCAGGATGACTACGTGAAGTTTTCGCGTCACTAGTGGTTGGGCAAAAACCCCGTTGAGTACTCCCCAACCAAATTCGCTGGTGCCCGCGTTGGGACTGGAAATGAAATAGAGGTATTTGCCGTTGCTGTCGAAAACGGGTGACTCGGAGTGTGTGCGGCCGTCCGTGATTTGATGTGCCGCGTTGTCGCGAATATCAAAAACGTAAACCGTGCGTACGCGGTTGTGATGGTGCTTTGAATAGGTGAGCCAGCGGCTGTCAGGTGACCAGCGAGGCAGGAATTCTTCCTGGTACGAATAGACAGAAGTGTCCACGCGCCGCGTTGTTCCTCGCTCAACATCTGCGTACCAGATGGCGAGCCGCTTGTCGGTGAAGGCGAGCTTTTTGGAATCAGGCGACCATGTCAGTTCGCGATAGAAAGATGGCTTCGGTTCAATCGCAATCTTTTTGACCGGACCCTCGGCGTTCAGCGGTTTGATGTGCAACTGATACTCGCCGGATTCGTCGGAGAAGTACGCTACTGAGCGATTGTCCGGAGAAATTACAGGATAGCGCTCCGCCACGCCTGGGCTGTTCGTCAGATTCTTAGCCTCGCCGTTGTCTGGATTAACCAGCAAGACTTCGCCACGCGCGCCAAACACAGCGCGCTCTCCGTTTGATGAGGGTGACACTGATTCAATATTGCGGGTGACGTTAGCTGTGCGTGGTTGCAACTCGGCGCCGTCAGGATTCACGCGAACATCCAGGATCTTTGTCTGGTTTCCCGCGATGTCGTAGAGATGTATGCGACCGGCGCGTACGAACGCGATTGCTCCACCGCCGGCGGCCAACCAACGAATTCCATGTTGCTCAAAAGAACTCAGCTGCTTTGTTTGTTTCGCTTGCAGATCGTAAGCGTAAAGGTTGTAAGCACCCGTACGATCGGAAATGAAATAGATTTTGTCGCCTATCCAAATAGGCTGATCGTCGTTGTAGTTGCCGGGCGGGAGTTTATCGACGGCGCCGTCTTTCAGATTCGCCAGCCAGATTTGTCCTTTGGAGCCGCCGCGATAGAAACGCCAATCGCTGACGCCACCCATCGGCGTATAGGCGATTCGCGCACCGTCCGGCGAGATCGAGCCCAGCAGCGCTTTCGGCAAGGGAAGAGTAACCGGCAGCATGGCGCCGGTTTGAATCGTGAAAAGCTGCGGCGTCACATTGACGTTTGAGCCAAACAAAACGCTCTTGCCGTCGGGTGTCCAGCCGGTGACAAACTCGCCGCGTGGATCGTACGTTACTCGTCGCGCTTCGCCACCCGCGACGGGCATAACGTAGACGTCCCAGTTCCCACCGGTCTGCCGCGAGAAGGCGAGCTGCGAACCATCGGGAGAGAAGCTCGGAAAATTTTCTTCCGCAGCGCTGGTGGTCAAACGTCGCGCTTCACCGCCAGTGCGCTCGACCATCCAAATGTCGCCCGCGTAGGAAAACGCGATCTGAGTCTGATTTACCGTCAGCCGGCTGAAAAGCACCGGGCCCGTCGACTGCGCCAGGCAAACCGAACCGGCACAGGCCAGCAGCATCGTAGCCAGAAAATATCTGAGCATTTTTGTTTCTCCTGAGTAAGAGATTGGGACGCGCGACTTCAGTTGTTGAAAGCAATGCCGCAGCGAATGCCCGGCAAATTCTGGACGTTAACAAACCTTGATACGCTTTTGGCGCTAGCGAGTTCCATGTTTCAAGCGGGACACGTGCGACATTTCCGAAGAGCAGGGCCGTAGCCCGACTGTGAGAGAGGCTCCCACTAGAATTCACTCAACCGGAGCCCTCCCTCACGGTCGGGCTACTGCCCGCTTCGCGCAATTCGCTCGGCGCCCTTACTATTTTTCTTGCGTTTTGCGGGGGCATCGAATATAAGCGTCCTCACCGGGTCAGTCTCGTGCTTTACATTCTTTTCCTCTGTCAGCAATTGAATTCGGAGTGTCCGGTGCCGGTCGTTACCTCATATCATCCACGTCTGATCTCTGTTTCGGGCAACCCCCAGGCTGAAGTTGCGCGCTGGGTCTTGTGTCGTCTGGGAATTCCCTATCAGGAAGAAACGCGTGCTGGAGGCTCGCAGAGCAGCGCCGCGTTGATGTTGGATACAACTGATGCGCTGCTGACCGACGGTCAACAAGTGATCCGGTATTACGAAGGACGTTGCGCGGATAGCCGGCGACTGTTTCCAGTTGATCCGAACGCGCGCGCTGAGACTCAGCAACTAGTAAGTTTCTTTTTTGCGCAGTTGGGTAAGGCCGGACCTAATTCAGCTGCAGGATCGCCGGCAATTCTTAATTCGGTTTTCGACCAGGTTGAGATGAAGCTGGCTGACGGGCGCCAATTTCTGGTGGGCGATAAGTTCACGGCAGCTGATTTATCGCTGGCGGCGCTCGCCGGTCCTGCGCTTCAACTTTCAGTGGGCCAGTTGCCCGCAGCCCAACGCGAAGAAGTTGAAAAACTGCGCGCGCGCCCTGCTGCACAATTCATCCGGCGTCTATACGAGCAAGAAAGGCCGCAACCTGCCGTAGATCTGACCAGCATCGGCGAGCACAAGTCCGGCCAAACTTTTAAGGAGAAGGTGATTGCTTTCCTGACCGGCGCCGCCGCCATGCGCCCGTTCTTTAAGTTTCTCCGCTCGTGTTCCCCGAACGTGGCTTTGGGGAAAACCGCCATCATTTCGCGGCACGTGGATGTCATTGACGTACTGACGCGCGACACGGAATTTACGATCTCGCAAATCAATGCGCCGCTGTTTGACGCGATCAAGAGCCCTTTCGTTCTCGGAATGGATCGCGGGCCGCAGCATTCACGAGAGTTGGCCGTCCTGCAACAGGCTGTCCATCGCGAAGACATAGGCCGCATTCGCGATACGGTAAGGCAAAGCGCGGCACAGCTGATTCAGGCGGCGTGGCCTTACGGAAAGATTGACTCGGTAAACGGAATCGCGCGCGTCGTGCCGGTGCGTTTGTTGGAATCCTATTTTGGCATCCCTTCGCCTGATGACCCCACGATGATGCGTTGGATGCGGGACACGTTTCACGTCTTGTTTGTAAACCTGGCGAACGATCCGCTCGTGAAGCGCGATGGGGTTCGCTCGGCTGGTGAACTGCGGCAACACGTACTGGGTTTGATCGCGAAACGCCGGGAGCAACGCGGCGAACCAAATCAACCGGACGATGTGCTGGGGCGCCTCGTGGCGATGCAGGGCGAAGCCAATCCCTGGCTCGATGACGATTCAGTGCGGCGCGAAGTCGGCGGGCTGATTGTCGGTGCGGTGGATACTACTTCGAAGTTCGTCAACCTGGCTTTGGATGAATTGTTCCGACGCCCTGCGGCATTTGCGAGCGCGCGAGACGCGGCGATTGCCGGCGATATGGAGGCAGTCCGGCGTCATGCATACGAAGCTGTCCGTTTCAACCCGCACAATACTTTCGTGGTGCGGTTTTGTCCGAACGGCGCAGTCGTGGCTGCGGAAACGAAACGTCAGAAAAGGATTCCCGCGGGCGCTAATGTCATCGTTGGTACGCTCTCTGCCATGTTCGATCCGGAAAAGTTTCCCGCGCCCGACGAATTTCGTGGCGACCGCGAAGTGGAATACCTGCACTTCGGATTTGGTCTGCATCGTTGCTTTGGTTACGCCATCAACGGGGTAGTCATCCCGGAGATTCTGGCGGCACTGCTGCGGTTGCCGAATCTGCGCCGGGCCGCCGGGTCAGCGGGAACGGTGGTTTTCGATGGGCCATTCCCCGAACGCTTCATTCTTGAGTTTGACGGCGGCTCGCCGGGCGGAGGTGCGGCCGGATGAAGCAAACCGTCCTCTCGTTTATTACCGAAGTGACGCCGGGGCGTGCCGCGGAACTTGACGCGCTGCTGAAGCACTTGCAAGAAGACCTTTTGCACAATCCGAGTCCGGCGTTGGGTTTTCCCTCGCTGAAGCAACTCCACTTTGCCAGTCTCCTGGTTCATGAAGATCAAGGCTATCCGGCGATTCTGATCTTCGAAAGTAACTTTGACGGCGAGGTTCAACCTTTCCTAAATGATTTGCTCCAGATCGCGGGTCCGGCGCTGAATCAGATTTACGGTCATTGTGCGGGATACGTGGAACAGACCAGCGGCGATCCCGCACCACTGAGAAACTACCTGCGCGATCATATCGTGGAACCTAACGCCTACTACATCGGGAACGTCGGCCGCTCGGTTGCGCGAACCCTGCAAGAAAACGGCCTGCGGGACAGCGCGGAAAAGTTTCTTGATGACCTGGTCCACCTGGGCCAGTCGGACGTTCCGCCGCAGACGTTGCGACAGAAAATGCAAAAGTTCGTGCGTGACAGTCCAGCGCTTGCCTGGGTCGCGAACGTACCGGCGAGACAGACGGCCGGCCAAAAAATTCTTCCGTGGGTTCACATCGTCATCGTCGCGCTGGTTACGATAGCGCTGCTGCCGATCCTGATTGGGCCATTCATAATTTATCTCATCATCCTGCGCTGGAAAGAGACACATGACATTCCGCAAACAACTCCGGCGAACAAGGAACACGAAAAGGCATTACTGGAAACTGAGCTGCGACCGAACTCCGTGCAGACCCACATGTCCAGCATTACCATTGTGAAGCCCGGAGCGTTTCGCCGGTGCACGTTGAGGACAGTGCTCTTTCTAATTGAGCTGGCCGCACGAGTTTCCGTCAAAGGGAACCTGTTCGGCATCGCGACTATTCACTTTGCCCACTGGTCGTTGATCGATCAGGGGCGGCGTCTGGTTTTTCTTAGTAACTTTGATGGCAGCTGGGAAAACTATCTCGACGACTTCATAGACAAAGTCAGCGCGGGCCTGACCGGCGTGTGGTCCAACACCACCGGGTTTCCGAAAACGAAGTTTCTCTTTTTTGAAGGGACCCGCAATGGACCGCGCTTCAAGGCGACAACGCGCGACAAGCAAACGCCGACGACGATCTGGTACAGCGCCTACCCACATCTGACCGTGCAGAATGTGGATAACAACAGCGCTATTCGCGAAGGGTTTTTCAAGAACCTGAACGAGCAACAATCCCGCACCTGGCTGTGGCGGTTTTAAGCGAGGAAGAATCAAGTGGCTGAACTGGAATGCGAAGACGTGCAGGGGTACATCGTTAGCGGTTACGTCCATCTTCCGTGCGCCAGCTATGTCCTGCTGCGCGTTGCTGATGCAAAAGAAGCACGCAATTGGCTGGGCCGGCTGTCGGCCGAGATCACTACGGCCAACGGCAAGCAGGAAGGCTCGTCGATCAACATTGCGTTTACGCGGCCGGGTTTGGAGCGTTTGGGGCTCGCCTTCCCGGAAACTTTGGCTACGTTTCCGCTTTCATTCGTGGAAGGGATGGCATCTCCTTACCGTACTCAAATCCTGGGCGACGATGGTGAAAACAATCCGGCGAACTGGGAATGGGGCGGCACTGATGAGCAGAAAACCGCGGACATTTTGCTGCTGTTATTCGGAGCTGATGAGAATGCGCTCGACTCGCTGCTGGCGCGACAACGATCCACTTTCGGCGCCGGTGGGGTTGTAGAGTTGCGCGCGCTCGGGGCAGGGCGGCAACCTGACACGCATGAACACTTCGGATTCAACGACAACATCACGCAACCGGCGCTAGAAGGCACGTCAGCCGTGCGGCGCGCGCTGCCGGAAAATGTGATCGAGATGGGCGAGGTGGTGCTGAGTTATGTGAATGACTATGGCCAGCCTACCGATAGCCCGGTTGTTTCTCCCGAGCACGATCCGAAAAACATGTTGCCCAATGCGCACCTCGCTGAAGGTGCGCCGCCTGATACTCCGATCATGCGCGACCTGGGACGCAACGGCACCTACGTCGTGTTCCGGCAAATGGCCCAACACGTGGCGGACTTCTGGAACTATCTCGATGAAGCCAGCCGTGATATCAGTGGCCATACCGATCACGAAGCCAGCACCCGCTTGGGTGCGAAGTTCGTGGGGCGTTGGCCCAGTGGCGCTCCCTTGGTAAAGGCGCCCGATGGGGACAATCCCGCGCTCAGCAATGACGACGACTTCAAATACCTGGAAGCGGATCCGCACGGTTTTAAGTGCCCGATCGGATCTCACATCCGCAGATCTAATCCCAGAGACTCGCTGCCGCCGAATGCCAAGATGTCATTGGCCTCTGTGAACCGGCATCGCCTGATGCGTCGCGGCCGTTCCTACGGACATCGTGCGGCCGATCCGCGAGTTCATGATGGGGTAGAACGCGGACTGCACTTCATTTGTTTGAACGCAGACATCGAGCGGCAGTTCGAGTTCGTGCAACAAACGTGGATTAATAGCCCGGTGTTCGGTGGGCTCTGCGGCGAAGTTGATCCGTTGGTGGGCCACCTGACGAAAGGCGACGAGGTGATGACCGTACCGGGCGATCCACTGCGGACCCGCGTGCACAATCTGAAACGCTTCATAACCGTCAAAGGCGGCGCCTACTTCTTCATGCCTGGAATGAAGGCGCTAAAATACCTTTCAAGTCTGTAACCAGCATCTGCGATCCTATCCTCCGTCCGCGGGTCCAACATAACTATATTGCGCGATCTCATCTACATAAGTTACCGCCATAAAGATCGGGAGTGGCACACGAGACTGCGGCAGATCCTGGACGCCGATCCTGATCTGCGGGGTCGAGTTTGGGATGACACAAAGATCTCCGGCGGCCTGGACTTCACCAAAGAAATTAAAGCTCACGTGGCCCGGGCGCGCATAATGATCATGATCGCCAGTGATGATTATTTCGGACCTGGATCACAAGCCCTGAAATTCGAGGCCCGGCCCGCACTCAAGGCGCATCCCTCCGGTGAGATCGAGATCCTGTGGTTTCCCGTCCGTGCTTTTGACTATTCCAAATCGCCAGTGCGACGCATTATGGCGGCAACCGGAGCAGGTGCTGTCGCGTTAACTGAACTGGCGCCCGTTGAGCAAACTAAGCAGCTGCTGAAGGTACATCAGGAGGTGCGACGATGTCTGGGACTCCCGTTTAAGAAGTTGGCAGCAAAAGCCAAATTTGGAAGTAAGCGAAGGACCCCCGAGCGTTCAGAGGTAAAAGTGCGCCGCCCGGTTTCAATAAATCGAAAATCTGAAAGGAAAGCGACCATGGAGCCACCCATTGACTTCCTGATTATTACTCCCTTGGAAGAAGAGCGCGAGGCAATGCTGGCGCACCTCGAAAATCCCAAGCGTCTCCCCCCAGTCGCTGACGACATTCGGGTTTATTACCCCGCCATGGTGCCGGTAACGTTTACCGACGGATCGAAAGATGAATATAAGGTTGTGTTGACGGACCTGTTGCAAATGGGACGCCTGGAGGCCGCAAACGCAGTGGGTGATGCCATCCGGCGCTGGCGTCCCCGTTATCTAATCCTGGTGGGTATCGCAGGTGGGCTCGCGAAGGCAGGCGTGAATGTCGGGGACGTCCTCATAGCGGATCAGGTGGCGGATTATGAATTGCAAAAACTGAAGGCGAACGAGACTGCAATCCGATGGTCAGTACATCGGGCTTCGCCGGCGCTGCTGGCTGCGTCAAAGCAACTTCGGAACAATGATTGGCAACCGCTGATTCGCGAACAGCGACCTGGATCCGGCCAACCCAAGCGTCATTCCGGAGTGGTCTGCACCGGCGACAAGGTGATTGCCAACAGTTTGATACAAGACTATCAGGAGATTTGGACCAAGCTAATCGGAGTCGAAATGGAAGCAGGAGGCGCTGCCAGTGCGTCTTTTCAAGCTGCAGTTTCGCCTGGCTTCTTCATGGTGCGTGGGGTCTCAGACCTCGCAGACCCGAGCAAGGACCATAAGCAGACTGAATCCTGGCGCGCGTACGCCTGTGATGTGGCGGGCGCCTATACCGAGGCGTTCCTGAAAAGCGGTCCCGTCGTTGCGGCTGACAAGGCCCCGCAAAAGAGGAAACCCGTGGAAGCCAGCTCGAAGCAACCGCCGGTGAAGGCGTTGCAGAAATGGCAGGAGAAACTGGAGTTCCTGGAAAGTGAGCTGGTCGTGGTTACCGGTGCCGCCCAGAAATTTGAAATTAAGAATCAGATCGAAGAGGCCAGGGCGAAGATCAGGGAATTGGGGGGATAGCAACTTTATGCCGACGCGCAAGCTAATCGACGTGTGGCGGGATAAGCTTGAAGTCTTGCAACTAGCTGAAGCGAGCGAAGCGGATCATGCCCAAAAGTTCGAACTGACCCAGCAAATCGCTGAGGCTAAAGAGAAGATCGCAGCCCTGGGCCAGGAAAACCTGGGCGCCAGCGGGCGAGTTGCTCCGCAAATCGCGCCGTCGCGCCTCTTCCACGGTTCACAGAAGGGACCGGCCTTGCTTTTTGGCCGCGATAAAGAGCTCGCCACTCTGGATGCTGTTTGGAACGATAACAGCAAGGTTAACGTCGTCACGATTGTCGCCTGGGGCGGCATCGGCAAGTCTTCGCTGGTGGCCCATTGGGCCGCGCGAAAACTCGCCGAGCAGGATCATGGTGGGATCTCCCGCTACTTCGATTGGACTTTCTTTAGCCAAGGCGCGCGGCAGGAGGGCGACGCCAGGGGCGCGGGTAACGTGGCCTCGGCGGATCTCTTTATCAAGGCCGCCCTGGAGTTTTTCGGCGATCCGGAACTCGCCGCCGGCAATGCGGGAGCGTGGCAAAAGGGCGAGCGCCTGGCGCAGCTTGTCGGCGAGCACCGCAGCTTACTCATCCTGGACGGTTTGGAGCCTTTACAGGATGCTAAGACGGGACAGTTGCGCGACGAACCGGTGCGCGTTTTGTTGAGCGGGCTGGCCGCAAACAACAAGGGGCTTTGTCTGGTAACGACGCGACAACATCTTCCGGAACTTGAGTTGTGGCATCACACCGCGGCACCCGAATGGAGACTGGCAAAGCTGTCGAAAGAAGCCGGTGGCGATCTCCTGCAGAAACTCGGCGTGGGCGGGACACTGGACGAGCGAGAAAAACTGGCTGAGGATTTGAAAGGACACGCGCTGACGATCACACTGCTGGGCCGGTACCTGGCAGAGGCCCATGACGGTGATATTCGGAAGCGGGATTTGGTTTCGCTGAGCGAGGCTGATTACGAGGAAACCAGCGGCCATGCCTTTCATGTGATGGAAGCATATGAAGAGTGGCTGCAAGAAAACGATAGAATTGCAGAACTTTCTATCCTACGCTTGCTGGGACTTTTCGATCGTCCGGCGACACCCGATTGCATTGCCGCCCTGCGACAGCCACCCGTAATTCCTAATCTCACCGATTCGCTTATCAATCTGAGCGATGCTCAATGGAATTTGGCGATTAAGCGCCTTGGAGGTCTGGGGCTGATTGAAGAACAGCCTTGGGAGCCGCGCCCCCTCGTGGGTTACAGCCTCGAACAGGCGTCGGCAGCGCGGGAAGCAACCGGGCGCAAAGAGTGGTACGAACTGCCGGAGCCTAAACCACTGGAGAATCGTCACTCTCATATGGCGAATCTCAACTCCCTTGACGCTCATCCACTGATTCGCGAGTTCTTCGCCAAACGATTGCGGGAGACCCGCGCAGTTGCCTCGAAGGCGGCCCACTCCCGGCTATTTGACGAGCTACGAGATAGCGCGCCTTATTGGCCGGAAGGCCTTGACGGACTGCAGCCCCTCTATCAGGCAGTTGCGCATGGTTGTCAGGCGGGAAGGTATAAGGAGGCCTGCGAAGAGGTATATATCGGTCGCATCCTGCGGGGAACTGACGGCAACTACATGCACTATAGCAAGTTCAACCTTGGCGCTATTGGCGCTGATCTTGCTGCGGTTGGTTGTTTCTTTGTCTCACCGTGGATGCAATTGGCGCCCGAACTTTCAGAGACTATTAAGGCCTGGTTGCTTCATGAAGCGGCGTACAGTCTACGTTCGGCGGGGCGCCTGATCGAGGCCCGCGAGGCGCAAGCTCGAAATCTCGAAATGCGAATAAGAGAAGGGGCGCTCCAGCACCTGCCATCGAGTGCTGTGAATCTAAGCGATCTGGACCTGATTCTTGGCGATGTAGAATCCGCGGTACGCGAATCCAGACAGAGTATGGACTTCGCCGACGAAAGCAAGGAGGTTCAGCAGCGGATGCTTGCACAGGCCAACCTGGCTAATGCGTTGCATCTGGCAGGGCAAGCATCTGAATCAGCGAAACTGTTCGTAGAAGCGGAGATCGTGCAGCGGCAACTCCAGCCGGAAACACCTATTCTCTACTCGTTGCGCGGCTTCTCTTATTGCGACCTGCTTTTGTCTGGCGCCGAAACCGCCGCATGGCGAGTGTTCCTGAAGCCGGGATCTGAAATGGGAAATTTAGATTTGGCCGAGTCCTGCCGCGCGGTAGTGACTCGGGCGACCCAAACCCTTTCGTGGGTTATCTCAGTCCGATGGCTGCTCCACATCGCTCTTGATAACCTTACGCTGGGACGCGCTATGCTTTACGCTGCGTTGCTTGATGATTCGGCTCGCAACGGATTGCCGTCAGCGGGTGAGCATCTGGACGAGGCTATTCACGGTCTCCAGAGAGCGGCTAGACTGCCGTATGTCCCCCCGGGGCTTCTCACTCGAGCATGGCTTCACGTGCTGCAAGACGAACCACAAAAAGCGCGGCAATTACTCGATGACGCATGGCAGATTGCGGAACGCGGTCCCATGCGGTTGCAACTGGCCGACGTTCATCTCCATCGGGCCCGGCTTTTCCTTCGTGCGGATCCTTATCCATGGAACACAAATCCCGACGGAGGGCGCCGCGGGCCTGGTGATGATCTCAGGGCGGCGAGAAAACTCATCACTGACTGTGGTTATGGGCGGCGGGTCACGGAACTACAGGACGCTGAGCGGGCATTAGCGGAGCGATGATTGTTTTGTCAGAGGGACTCCGTAGTACCCTGTCGAATTCCCAAAATCACAGGCCCATCATAGCAAGGCTGTTTCTTTCAACATTCTCCCCTGAGCGAACCGCTCGATACTAAGTTGGGCAACATCAATCAAATCTGAATGGCCGCGCAGGATTAGATCGGCGGCTACGCGGCCGGAGGCGGGCGAGTGCATCACGCCATGGCCGCTAAATCCATTTACGAAATACAAGCCGGCGACGGTCGGAGCAGGACCGATGATCGCGTGGTGGTCGGGAGTCATTTCATAGAGTCCTGCCCACGCGCGTTGCGGGTTCACTTCAGCATCGATCAGAGAAGGCACGCGCTCGACGGCACGCGTCAGGACCTTCTCGACAAAGGCCGGATCGAATTCAGTTTTGAAGCCGGGGGTTTCCTGTGGATCGTTCCAAGCCAGCAGAATGCCTTTGCCTTCGCGCCGAAAATGGAAGCCAGTCGACATGTCGATAATCATCGGAAAGCGCTGCGGCAAGCCGGCGAAAGGTTCGGTAGGCACGAGCTGGCGTCGCAAGGGTTCGACCGGCAAGGCCACACCGGCCAGCTCCGCGACTTGCCCGGCCCATGGACCGGCGGCGTTCACAACGATGCGGGTTGAGATGCGCCCCCGCGTGGTTATCACGCCAGCGATCCTTCGCTCCTTTTGCGTGTGCTCGGAAGTTGCGGGCGGGACGCCCGCGGTCCCAGTAATGACGGGCTTGATGTCATGAGAGGGCTCTACCTCGATTCCGGTTACGGCCGTATCCAGCCACAATCGCGCGCCGCGTTCGCGTGCCTTCAGCATAAAGCCCATCATCACGCTGTGCGGATCGACAAATCCGTCAGTGGGACGGAACGTGCCGCCGAGAACATCGTCAAGGCGCAGTTGCGGTACGAACTTAGCAATATCTTCGGGCGATACCAGCTCCACATCACTTACTCCCAATGCGATTTGGCGTTCGCGATTCGCTTTCAGGTAATCGAGATGTCGTTCGGTGGTCGCGCAGAAAAGGTAACCATGGGCCCGGTAGTCGGCGGGGTGGCCCATCACTTCGTCGAAGTGTGCAAAGAAATCGATCGAATAGCGGGCCATCTGAATGTTGACGGCAGTGGAAAACTGCGCCCGCACTCCGCCCATACTTTTTCCGGTTGAGCCTTTCCCCTGGTGCGCTTCCCGCTCGATCACGAGCACGTTGGTGCACCCGGCTTCGGCCAGGTGATAAGCCACGCTGGAGCCGACGATGCCGCTGCCGATGATTACAACGTCTGCTGTCTCGGTCATAAACGAAGTCGATTCATTTTCATTAGCTGACGGCGGGCATGATAGCATTGCCGCCATGACTCAGATCATCGCCGATCGTTACCGCCGCTGGTTTGACTATGAACGCGATAGCCATGCGAAGACGATGGCTTCACTCGATGCCGTTGCGCCTGAACTACGAGCCGCGCCTTCATTCCAAAAGGCCGTTGATCTAATGGCCCACGTGGTCGCGGCGCGGCGGATGTGGCTGTTCAGGTTCGGCGTGAGTGGAGAGAAACTCGATCTCTTTCCGCAAAGCGCCAGACTGGCCGACGTGCAAACCGAGCTCGCGTTGATGGAGGGAGCGTGGACAAAGTACCTCAACGGATTGGATGATGCCGAACTGCAACGAATCTTTGTGTATCAGAGTTACGATGGTTCGCGCTTTCGGAATTCGGTGGAAGACATCTTCACGCAACTTTTCGGACACTCCTGGTACCATCGCGGCCAAATCGCGCAGTTGCTGAGAATGATGGGCGCCGAACCGGCGGTGACTGATTTTGTTTTCTGGGCCCGCGAGCCGGTGGATGAAATTACCGCGTGAGCCAAAACGCTGCAGCTTTATATGGTCGAGTATGTACTGACCGGAGGTGGGAAATAACTTCGTACCTCGAAGACCTCAAGACTGGAAGTTCCCTCAATCAAGTCCGCGAAGCGGGCGGGGATATCCGTAGCCCACAGCGCAAGCTGTGGGAAACCATTTAACAAGAGTAGCGAGCCCCGCAAGGGGCGACATTTATCTCGCTAAACGAATTATATCGCCCGCCTTGCGGGCTTGATCGGGAAAGCTCATTTACCCACGGCTAGCGCCGTGGGCTACTGATATCGGCGCCCGCTCAGCGGGCTGCGGCCCAGCACAAACATGGATGGCTTGTCATCCCACCAGTGAACTGTGGGGCCACTATCATCCATCCACTGTTTGCGGACAGAAAGAAGCCCTTTGTGCAGCCGTCGCGCGACACCGACTGGCAAAGCTAATGAGATGCTCAACGTGACCCACTTCCGCGCCCTGGCCTTTCTCGTCGTTACTCTGTCGCTGATATTGCCGGCCGTCGCGCAACTCCCCGATCAGAAAAACGCTGCCGCGACGCGGGTTGTCCTTCTCGGTACCGGTACTCCTTATCCGGATCCCAACGCTTCCGGCCCAGCTACTGCAGTTGTTGTCGGCAAGCGTGTGTTTCTGTTCGACGCCGGCGCCGGAGTCATGCGCCGTATGAACGCCGCACACCTGCCCATCAGCGGTCCGGAAGCGGTTTTCATAACGCATCTCCACAGCGATCACACGCTGGGGTATCCGGATCTCATCCTTACCTCGTGGATAATGAGACGCATGAAGCCGTTTACGGTTTTTGGCCCCAGTGGTCTGCGGCGCATGACGGATCATTTACTGGAGGCGTTTGCTGAGGACATCGACATTCGCACGAAGGGTTTAGAACGCGAAGTTGAGGGTGGTTATCGCGTTGACGTGCGCGAAATTTCCGCCGGTCCCGTTTACGATCGAGACGGAGTGCGCGTCACGGCCATCGCGGTACCGCATGGAAACTGGAAAAACGCCTTTGCTTACCGCATCGACACTCCGGATCGTTCAATTGTAATCTCCGGCGACACTCGCCCGAGCGCGGCCCTCGAGGAATCATCGCGCGGCGTTGATGTACTAGTGCATGAAGTCTACTCCGCCTCGCATCTGCGGGAAGAGAATAGGCCCGGCGGTAATCTTTGGCCGCAGTACATGCGCGAGTTTCACACCTCCGACGTCGAGCTCGGCAAGCTAGCTGCTCGCAGCAAACCAAAATTGCTCGTGCTCACGCACACGATTCGCATGGGCGCTACTGACGAGGAATTGCTGGCCGCGATCCGGGCCGCTGGTTTCAAGGGAGCAGTTCAAGTTGGACGTGACCTGGAATCCTATTGAAGAATTCGGATTTGGCTACCATTATTGAATGAAGAAAAGACTATTCCTCATCTTATGGCTCGCAGGCTTAGCAGGCGTCGCGTCGTTCATGCTTGTCGACCTGGTGGCCCTCTTGGAGTTGCTTCCAGTTACGGCCGGAACGGAAATGCCGTTTTCGCCGCAGGTGCTAAAGCTTGTTAGCCTGATCCAGCCAACTGTGATTCTTACAGTAACTGTCCTAATTGGAGTTATGCTCGCAGACAAAGTTGGTCTGGCGTCGCCGGCGGCCGAAGCATTTGCTCGTGGAGGAAACGTACTACCGGCTCTGCGGCCGCAAATTGCGCCGGGCATAATTGCGGGTCTAGTCGGCGGCGCAATGATCATTCTGATGTGGTACCTTGCGCGGCCACACTTGCCGGCTTTGTTTGTGACGCGGGCCGAGCATTTGAACACCCTCGTGCCCCTCCCGACGCGACTTTTGTATGGCGGATTCACCGAAGAACTATTGCTGCGTTGGGGAGTGATGACGCTGCTGGTGTGGCTGCCCTTCAGGGTTTTTCAGAAAGGGCAGGGAAGACCGAGGGCTATCTGGGTTGTAAGTGCGATATTTATCTCGTCGATTGTTTTTGGCATGGGACACTTGCCGATTGCGTCAGCGCTGGGCGTGGGACTCCCGGCGCCGATCGTCGCGTACATTATTATGGCCAACTCGTTGTTTGGCTTGATCGCGGGCTATCTTTACTGGAAGAAAGGTCTCGAGGCGGCCATCATCGCGCATATGTTCGCTCATGTCGTGATTGCGACAGCGTCGGCTATTTTTGCCGGTTGAAGCTCTGACCGATTGAAAATGTTTGAGATTACACATCGGTGAATGGAGAGTTCCCTATGAAGGCAGGCGACGTCATTTCCTGGCAGCGCACTTTCACTGAAGAGGACATACGCTTATTCACCCGGCTCTCGGGCGATGCTGGCGAGCATCACTTGCAACCTGACGAACAGGGACGTGTGATGGCGCATGGCCTCCTCACTGCCACCTTGCCGACGAAGATCGGCGGCGATCTGAACTTCATCGCGCAGGAAATGACTTTTCAATTTCGCCGGCCCGTGTTTGCCGGTGACACGATCGATTGTGAAGTGACGCTGAAAGAGTTCGAACCTGGAGAAAAGTTTTTTCGCGTCGTCGCCCACTCTGTTTGCCGCAACCAGCATGGCAAGGAAGTAATGAGCGGCGAAGCTCGCGGCGTGATTCGAAACTTGTCCCGATCGACCGCGGTATCGGACTCCCGGACGGGCGAATCCTGATTTCGGAATGCAGATTGAATATCGACTCGCTCGTTCTTCCTAAAGCCGCATTCTGAAATCCGCGATCCGCAGTCTCAGAACGGCGGGAGAGGTACGCGACCATGATGGTTGCGTACCTCTTTTGCTCGGAAGGCTTACTGCGAGACTACTCCAACTCTCTGGTCCAACTATTCCAACCGGAAATTGTAAACAATCACTCCCGATACCTTTACTGGCTGGTTCCCAATTAAGGTGGGAGAAAAACGCGCCTGATAAGCCGCATTCACCGCGGCCGGGCTCAGGATCGGACTGCCGGAGACGGCGCGCGCTGAAACGACCTTACCGGTTTCGTCCAACAAAACCTGAACGTTCACTACTCCTTGTAAACGAATCTGCCTCGCAATCTGAGGGTAGGGCGGGATTGGCAGTGACAGCGCCAACCCGTTGATTACCGACCGTCGCAGGGTGCTGGGCTTTGCCGGGGCTTCAATCGCCTTTGCCGGTGGTGGTTCTCCAACGTCACCTACGACATTGCCGTTCCCGCCGGTTCCATTCGTGCCGATGGGGCCATGACCGTCACCGCCCGAACTCGGCGTGTAGGCACCGTTGGGATCGCTTACATAAGGACCGCGGGCTGGCGGTATTGGCTGCGATTCCGTATTTATTCCATCAAGGGTCTTGTTTGTATCCGACAGCTCGGCGTACAGCTGAGGAAGATGTGCCGGGCGCACTCCGGGGTCGCCGCTCGAAGATGAAGGGGCCGCGGAACTCTTGGGAACAGTTGCTTCCGGGTTTACGACCGGTGGGACAAAACTCAATACCTCCAAGCCCTGATCCTGAGTTTCCAGTTGAGCGTCGTAAGCGTAAATGCTAACTACGCCGGCAAAGACGAAAAACAACGCGTAGGCCGCCATGGTGAACATCACAAACGATCCACGACGTTTGAGATCCTTCTTGTGTGACTGCGATTCAATTAAATTTGTAAACATCTCGAGCCTCCCTTTGCCGGTGCCATGCGGGTCGCAAGAGCATTCTCGAGTAGTTAGACACCGGAATGGATTTCAGGTTCCAGGTTTCGGGTGCCGGGTCTCAGGTCTCAGGTCTCAGGTCTCAGGTCTCAAGTCTCAGGTCTCAGGTCTCAGGTCTCAGGTCTCTGTGTCTCATTTAGGTCTCCAGGACCTACACTATTTGAAACGGGAAACCTGCACGGGGAAGCTGACGCCTGAAACCTGAAACCTGAAACCTGAAACCTGAGACCTGAGACCTGAGACCCGAGACTTGGGACTTGAGCCCTGAGACCTGAGAGGTTAGGATTGCACCGCTCTGACAACCCCCTGGTCTGGAGAAAATCAAATGTCCACCAGTCCCGCCCTTCAGGAAGAGCTGAATCCCTTCGAAATCGCCAAACAACAATTCAATCTCGCGGCCGACTATTTGGAACTGAATGAGTCGCTGCGCAACGTGTTGCGCAGTCCCAAGCGACAATTGATCGTTTCGATTCCGGTAAAGATGGACGGTGGCGAGGTGAAGGTGTTTGAGGGTTATCGCGTGCAGCACAACATCGCGCGCGGTCCGGCGAAAGGCGGCATCCGGTACCACCCAAAGGTCACGCTTGACGAAGTGAAAGCCCTTGCCTCCTGGATGACGTGGAAGTGCGCCACCGTCGGCATTCCTTATGGAGGAGGGAAGGGCGGTGTAATTTGCGATCCTAAGAGCATGTCGCGTAACGAGCTGGAGAGGCTCACGCGGCGCTATGCGTTTGAGATCGCGCCGATCATCGGGCCTGACCGCGACATTCCGGCGCCCGATGTTTACACCGACGAACAAACGATGGCCTGGATCATGGACACCATCTCCATGGTGCGGGGACACACCGAGTTGGGCGTAGTCACCGGCAAACCAATTTCCCTCGGCGGTTCACAGGGGCGCAGCGAAGCTACGGCGCGCGGCTGTCTCTACGCGTTACGCGAAGCCTGTGCTGTTACGGGCCTTGATCTCAAAGGCGCGCGCGTGGCGGTGCATGGATTCGGCAACGCCGGCGCGAATATCGCGCGGCTAGTCGCGGCCGATGGGGCGCGCGTCGTCGCCGCGTGCGATTCGAAAGCCGGCGTTTACGCCGAGAATGGCATCGATGTGCCGGCAGCTTTGAAACATAAGGCGGAAACATCTTCGCTCGCTGGTCTGCCAGGCGCGAAGGAGATGGCGCCGGAAGAGATTATCGGCGTCGACTGTGACATCCTGCTGCCTTCCGCACTGGAGAATGCGATCACGCTGGCGAACGTGGGCCAGGTAAAAGCAAAAATCATCGCCGAGCTCGCGAATGGACCAACCACGCCGGGCGCGGATAAGGTATTGGCTGACCAGGGCGTATTTCTCATTCCGGATATCCTGGCAAACGCCGGCGGCGTGACCGTCAGTTATTACGAGTGGGTACAGGACCAGTATTCATTCTTCTGGTCTGAGAACCAGATCAATGACACTCTCGAAACGACGATGCGCACGGCGTTCAAGTCGGTGCATGAAACGGGCGAGAAGTACCAGACGGACATGAGAATCGCGGCGTACATTCTGGCCGTCGATCGCGTTGCCGAAGCGACCAGCGTGCGCGGCATTTTCCCGTGAGGCCACGGCTCAAGTCTCAAGTCTCAAGTCTCAAGGCTGAGTTCTAATTACAGAGCAGGCATACCATGAAAGATTCGATCACCGTTTACGAAAAGCCAACGTGTACCAAGTGTCGCGAGATGGATCGCTTCCTGCGCGAGAGTGGGGTTGATTTTAGTAAGGTAAATTATTATTTGGATCCGCTCAACCAGCAACAATTAACCGGCCTTTTGCGGAAGATGAAGATGACGCCGCGCGAACTGCTGCGCACAGGGGAACCTATCTATCGCGAACTGGGTTTGGCCAAAAAGGAATTAAGCGATGCCGAGCTGATCGCATTGATGGTTGAACATCCTGATTTGATTCAGCGGCCAATCGTCGAACGCGGAGATCGCGCCGTGCTCGGCCGCCCCACTGAAAACGTAAAACCGCTACTGTGATTGTAGGGCGGCACTCCGTGGCCGCCCCCTTTCACTTATAAAAGGACCTGGGGTGGCCACGGAGTGCCACCCCTACAATCGTGAAACATCCGGAAACGACTTTTATCTGCCAGAGCTGCGGCCATCAATCACGCAAGTGGTTGGGCAAATGTCCGGACTGCGGCGAGTGGAATTCCCTGGTGGAAGAGCGCGCGGCGCGGCCGCGCAAAGGTGCAAGCAAGAATCTGCGACGCCGTGAAGTCGAGGCGGTCTCCTTCACGACGATCGAGTCTCAGGACGACGTGCGTCTCGCTTCCGGGGTAGCGGAATTCGATCGTGTGTTAGGGGGTGGAATTGTTCCCGGGACTCTGGTGTTGATTGGCGGCGATCCCGGCATCGGAAAGAGCACGCTGCTGCTGCAAGTCGCCGACAAGCTGAGCACCGACGCCCGAAAAGTTTTGTACGTTTCCGGCGAAGAATCTGAGCGGCAGATCAAACTTCGGGGAGAACGGCTGAATATTTCCGCACCAAATCTTTACCTGCTGCCGGAGACAAATCTCGAAGGCATTTTCGCTGAAATCGATCGCATTGAGCCGGGCGCGGTGATTGTTGATTCCATTCAAACAACTTTTTCGTCGAGTATTGAATCGGCCGCGGGTTCTATTTCGCAGATTAGGGAAGTGGCGGCTCAGTTTTTGTCTTTGGCGAAGAACCGCGGCATCCCGGTGTTCCTGATCGGCCATGTCACGAAAGATGGTTCGATTGCCGGGCCGCGGGCGCTGGAACACATCGTGGATACGGTGTTGTATTTCGAGGGCGAACGCCATCACAACCACCGCATCGTGCGGGCCACGAAGAACCGTTTTGGGGCCGCTAATGAAGTCGGCGTTTTTGAAATGACAGGCACCGGGCTAATCGCGGTTTCCAATCCGTCGCAGATGTTTCTGCAGGAACGGCCGGTTGATGTCGCCGGCTCAGTCGTCACCGCCTGCATGGAAGGAACGCGGCCGCTGCTGGTTGAAATTCAAGCCCTCGTTTCCAGTACCAAATACGGCACCGGCCGGCGGATGACGCAGGGAGTAGATCAAAGCCGCGTGGCGCTGCTAATCGCCATGCTGGAAAAGCGCGCTGGATTTCAACTTCTGGGTGACGATGTCTTTGTGAACATCGCCGGTGGTTTGGAAGTTGATGAGCCGGCAGTCGATCTGGGAGTGGTTGCGGCTATTGCATCGAGTTTTCGCAACACCGCCATCGATCCGCACACGGCCGTCTTCGGGGAAGTCGGCCTAACAGGCGAAGTTCGGGGAGCGACGCAGGCAACTGTGCGCGCCCGCGAAGCGCAAGCGCTGGGTTTCAAGAAAGTAATAATGCCGGCGTCTAATACTAACGGGTTGGAGCGCTTGTTAGGCGTGCGCGCCGTCGGCGTGCGGTCGGTAGAAGAAGCGCTGGCGGAGTTGTTTTAGGCGGCGAGCGAGATTTAGCAGATCCAATGGACGCTTTTATTAGCGGGCCCTTACAGTTTTACGCCGAAGGCGTTAGACAGCCCAGCCCAGGGTACACCCTGGGTAAAAGTGCAGCTGCATGTTTCTACCCTGAAAGGGTTGAACACGAAGCTCGTCGATTTCAATTATTTCACCCGTTGAAAAGGTCAAATAACGGATGCCGGTCTTATTAAACTCTTTCAGGGTAGGGACGATTTGTGGGCTCTTGCCCCCAGGGTGTTACCCTGGGAGTTGTTCAACGCCTTCGGCGTTGGCGACAATCAGTAGACAAATTTCTTCGAATCGATTTATGACTCTGAAAGGGTCAAACTGGGATGCCGATCGTATTAAACCCTTTCAGGGTAGGGATTATTTGTTAGCCATTGACCCCAGGGTGTTACCCTGGGCTGAGTTGTTCAACGCCTTCGGCGTAAGCGCCAGCTGTTAGCCTTACTCGTACCTTAGCGCTTCGATGGGATCGAGGGCCGCGGCCTTTCGTGCCGGGTAGTAGCCAAAGAATATTCCTACCGCCCCAGAGAAAATCACCGACCCGATAATCGCGATCGTGGAAATCAGCGTGGGCCAACCCAAAAGCGCTGGTATCAGTAGCGATACCACAATTCCCAACATTATCCCCAAGAAGCCACCCGTAAGGCTGAGCACGATCGATTCGATCAGAAATTGCGTGCGCACGGCGGAAGACCGCGCGCCGATCGCCATGCGAATTCCTATCTCGCGAGTACGCTCGGTTACTGAGACCAGCATGATGTTCATGATGCCGATGCCACCGACTAAGAGGGAAACGCCGGCGATGCAGGCCAGCAGGACAGTCATGGTGTTGTTGGTTTCATTTGCCGCCTCGGCCACATCCGTCATGTTGCGCACGGTGAAATCGTTCGGCTCATTCGCCGTCAGTTTGTGGCGCTGCCGCAGCAGATCCGAAATCTGCTGCTGCGCGGTGTAGGTTGCGTCCTGCGTTACGGCCGACACGTATGCGATTTGGAGCCGTGGGCTGCCGATGAGTTTTTTCTGAACTGTCGTAAATGGCGCAAAAGCTATGTCGTCCTGATCGCGGCCCTGCTGGTCCTGACCCTTACGCACCATTACGCCAGTCACCCGAAACGGTAAATTCATTACGCGCACGGTCTGCCCGACCGGATCCATTCCGGCGAAAAGGTTGTCGGCGATCGTCTGGCCAATAACTATCACGCGCGCAGCGGTGCGCACATCGCTATCGGTAAAAAATTCACCGCTTTGTATCGACCACTTGCGAACGTCGGGATACTGCTCGTTGACTCCCTGCACCGACGTATTCCAGTTCATGTTTCCGAAGACGAGTTGCGACCGGGAATTGACCGTAGGCGTCACCATCGCCACGCTCGGCACTTCCCGCCGGATCGCGTCCAGGTCTTCCGCCGTAAGCGTGTTGGTGCCGGTGTCGCCCGCGCCGGTCCGCACCCCGCCGGCATTCTGTGCGCCGGCGCTAACGAAGAGCAGGTTCGTGCCGATGCTTTGAATTTGCGCTTGCACTGAGGCCTGCGCGCCCTGGCCAATGCTAACCATCGCAATTACGGCCGAGACGCCGATGATGATGCCCAGCATGGTCAAGGCCGCGCGCATCTTGTTGCGCGCCAGCGCTCGAAAGGCCACTCGAATAATCATTACAAGCTTCATGGTTGTACCGGAGGCTAAGAGCTAAGGCCAGAGCCAATGGACTTTGCTCTTAGCCCTTAGCTCTTAGCGATCTTACGTGCCTTCTTCATCGTCGTCATCTTCAAGAATCGCTGGAAGATTTCTCAGTTCCTCTGCCGCGTCGCGCTGGTCCTCGATCTGGTAATCCTGCTTAATTTTGCCATCCTTAAAAACAACAACTCGCGTCGCGTATTGCGCAATGTCCGGTTCGTGCGTCACCAGCACGAGGGTGATGCCGCGTTCGCGATTTAGTCGCTGGAAGATTTCCATCACTTCCACGGACGTTCGCGAATCGAGATTACCGGTTGGTTCATCGGCCAGAATCAACGCGGGATCGTTCACAAGTGCGCGCGCCACCGCCACACGTTGCTGCTGTCCGCCTGACAACTGGTTGGGATGGTTCTGTTCGCGTCCGGACAAACCGACCGCAGCCAGCGCCTCCATCGCGCGTTGATGCCGTTCGGTGCCTTCTACACCCAGGTACAACATTGGCAGTTCGACATTTTCCAGCGCGGAAGTCCGTGACAGGAGATTGAACCCCTGAAAAACAAACCCCAGTTTTTGACAACGAATGTCGGCGCGCTCATCTTTCGACATTTGGGAAACGTCGTTGCCATCGAGAATGTATGTCCCGCGCGTGGGACGATCGAGGCAGCCAATGATATTCATTGTCGTTGACTTGCCTGATCCGGAAGCGCCCATGATGGCGACGAATTCACCTTCGCGAATCGTGAGCGAAATCCCTCGCAGTGCATGCACCTCCACATCGCCCATCGTGTAGGTCTTGTGAATGTGATCCAACTCGATGATGGGACGAGCCTCAGTGGACGGCGCGAAAAGTGGTGCGCTTACTTCTTGTGGCTCAACTACTGTGGCTGACATCGTTTTCTCTTCTGCAAATTCTAAACTCTCACCGTTTAGGGGCGGGCGACTACCGCCTCGCTCTATGGTCGGCTGGCGGTAGCGCGCCCTAAACGAATAATTCGAGCGATCATTGTTAGCGCCTGCCGCCGCCCGGTGCGCCGGTCCGCTGGGCGCCGCCAAATCCGGGCGCGGGAGTCTGACTACTCTGCGCTTTGTTCGCGCTGGTAATCGTTTGACCGGTGATAACTACTTCACCTTCCAGCACGCTGCCTTCAGCAATTTCCGTGAATGCGCCATCGGTTAAGCCGACAGTGACGCGCTTCGACTGTGGCTTGCCGTCGGCGCCCATTACCCAAATCCGGCGCATCTGCCCCGGTAATACGGGAGCGCTGGCTGGGGCAAACTGCCGTTCGCCGTTCCCCTGACCGTTCGGGTTAGGTGTCTGCGATCCATCAGCACTACCGGTTTGTTGGCGACGACCCTGACCGGAACCGTTGCCAGCACCAGTGCCCTGGCCGGCGCCCGCGCTCCTGCCTCCCGCGACATCCTGGGGTGTAAACCGCAAGGCCGCGTTCGGCACCTTGAGCACGTTGTTGCGCTCATCAATGGTAATCGTCAGGTTCGCAGTCATACCGGGCTTCAACTTCTGATCCGGATTGGCCACGTCGATCACGACGTTGTAAGTGACTACGTTCTGCACGTTTTGTGGATTAAGTCGCATCTGCTGGATCTGGCCGTCGAAGTCTTTACCAGGGAATGCATCAACAGAAAACTTTACTGACTTCGCATTTTCCACGAGGCCGATGTCGGCTTGATCGATGTTCGCGATCACCTGCATCTGTGTCAGGTCTTTTGCGATCGTAAAAATTGTGGGCGCTGATAAACTGGCCGCCACCGTCTGCCCGACATTCACATCGCGTGAAACCACGATGCCGTCAATCGGCGAAGTGATCGTCGTGTGGGCCAGGTTGACCTCAGCCAAGCGCAACGCTGCTTCAGCCTGGAGTACCTGGGCCTGCGCGGCTTGTACCTGCGCTTGAGATTGCTGCACCTGCGCCTGCGTTTGTTGAACCTGTGCCTGTGATTGAGCGATGCCTGAGCTGGCGGAAGATTGCTGGCTTAAAACTGCCTGGTTCAATTGTGAAGCTGCCTGATTGTAACGAGCCTCGGCGGTGCGATAGGCCGTTTGCGCGATATCGTAATCACGCTGGGCAACCACGCCGGCTCGCAGCAGCGACTCCTGCTGCTTCAGAAAACTCATGGCGTCATCCTGCTGTGCTTTCAGGACCGCCAGGTTCGCTTGCGCTCCGGAAACTCCCGCCTGGTTGTTTTGCACTGTAGATTTCGCCCCCAGAGCTTTTGCCTGGGCATCGCTAACGCCGGCTCGCGACTGGCTGACGGCCGCGCGCGCTTGTTGCAGACCGGCGCGTGCCTGTTCCAGGTTCGCCCGAGCCTGATCAACCTGGGCCTTTGAAACTGAGGGATCGAGTTGAGCGATTACCTGGCCCTTCCTCACAATTGAATTGAAGTCGGCGTTGAGTGCAGATAGTGTCCCGGATGCCTGGCTACCGACCTGTACGGTAGTTACCGCCTGCAGCGTGCCGGTCGCGGTTACGGTGTTGCGCAGGTTTCCTCTTTCAACTTTTGCCGTCAGGTATTCGGGCGCACTGGTGCGGGTACCGAAAAAATAAAATCCGGCCAACGCCAGAATCGCGAGCCCGCCGCCGCCAATGATTAGTTGCTTCTTGCGCGTCAGCAGCCTGGCCCATTGCAGCTTGAACCAGTTCGCGTTCGTTGCCGTGCCCAGTCCGGTGACCAGCGGGCGATCTCTTATGGTTTGTGTCGACATCTCTTTTTCCCAGTAGTTGTTTTCTCTTTATAAACAGATAAGCCTGCAACTCTAGTACCCACATGTGGATAGACACACATGGGTCCGAATCGGTTACAGGAAGCTTATTTTGGTGATTGGGTGGACGATTTAGGCCCGGAGCGCCTGACTTCAGTACACGGAGCAGTACACTTAAGAGAGGCGATGTGAAGGGCTTCCGATATGAATATGAGCGCCCGTCGCCACGCCGGGAACGGCGCCGCGGAAAGCAAGGAAGGGAATCCCCTGGCTGCGCAGATAATCTATCAGTGCCTGGCCTTCAGCGCTGTCGGGGTGCAGTGCGACATCGACGGCGTTGCGGTGATCGTAGCCGAGCTGATTGTGCGTTGCACTTTGCCCAAAAGCGCTGGTGGGAAGGTTCCTACCAAATTTGCTTGAGAAGAAATTTTGAATCCCGGCGAAACCTGTCAATGACCAACTCGAGGCGCCGGAGTAACGCATGATCGTGGGCCTTAGAAAGCTCTGGGATTTTCCAGCAAGTGGGGCGCTGGTCTTCGCCGCAGCCAGTTGTTTCTTAGCCAGCTCGTCGGCAGCCTTGGTATCGACAATCATCTGCCGGGCGTCGGCAACTCGCTGCCGCGTGGCGGTCAACTGGACGCGCAAAGCGGACAGTGCGTCTTCCGTTTCTTGCAGTTTGACTTGAGCGAGCAGACCCTCGTTTACTAACTGACGAACTTCACCAACCTTCAATTCGGCGCCCAGAATCTCATTCGCCTGCATTTGCGCGAGTTCGTCAGTCTTCGCAATAAATTCCTGCGTCGCCTCCATCAATGGCGTAGTTGCAGGGGCATCAGCAGACGCCGGCGCCTTGGTCGCTTTGCTTTGAGCAAAGGCAGTTGAACCAGCGAAAATCAACGACAGCACACTAATCAGCCAGAGTTGTTTCATTTTGAAATTCATCGTGAAGAATAGACACCGGCGGTCGAGAACCGGTTACCGCGTGTTGAAATTACCGGGGGTCATCGTACGCCAAATAAGATGCGATCTGGGCCCCGATCGATGCCTCCGCCAGAGCGATTTTTGTAGGGGCGGCACTCCGTGGCCGCCCCATTATTTACGGGTTATTCAAAGCGAAACTTGGATTTTGCAGAATGGGTGCGGCCACGGAGTGCGGCCCCTACAAAGCCGGGTTCGTAACCATTCGTGCCGGCAAGGTGTCTTATCCACCGGAGGCTAATATCGGCCGTCCAAATTCGAGGATTGAACCAAACAAGGAGTAGGAGAAACAATGAAAAAACTTGGAAGAATAAAGGCGCTGACCATAGCCTCCCTGTCAGCAATCGCTATCGCTACGCCTATCGCACTGGCCCAAACGACCAGTACGACTCAGGATAACAAGCAGGTAACAAGCGGCGAGCGCGCCGGAAAAAATGGCCGCTGGGCCAAGGGCGAAGGCCAGCGTAAAGGCCGTCGCGAGGGCAAGGGCCGCGGGGGACACTTCGGAGGTCGCGAGCACGGCATGATGCTGGCAGGCGTTAACCTGACAGATGATCAAAAGGCCAAAATGAAGTCTATCCGCGAAAGCTTCCGCGCGCGCACACAGTCGCTGCACCAGCAGCTCCGCGCGAAACGCCAGGAGTTGCGTCAGGCCGGCGAGGGCGGTACGTTTAATGAAGCTTTGGCCACACAGAAGCTGCAGGAAAACGCCGGTTTGCAGGCAAAAATCATGGCGGAGCAATTCAACATGCGCCAGCAGATGCTTGCGGTGCTGACTCCGGAGCAGAAAACTCAACTTGAGCAGAAGCGGGCGGAATTCAAGGCCAAACGGGCCCAGCACGCCGAGCGCAAGATGAACTAAGCGCACAGCACGCGGGCCCGGCGTAGGACAGACATTCTTGTCTGTCCCGCTTAAGCGGCTCGGGAAAGGCAGGATTGCCTGTCCTACATCGGCCCGCGACGCGCACTTCTGAGGTTGAGTCTTCGTAACGCAAACTGTTAGTTTGCGGAGTTCGAATGCGCGAACCTGAGTGGGCCATGGAACTCGAGCATTCGGTAAATCGCAAACTAACAATTTGCGTTACGAAACCAAGACCCGGGAGAGCGTTTCCTGTCGAGTATTCACGCAGAGGCTTCGGATTTGGAGTTGGCGCGCCGCGCGCGCGAAGGCGATGAGTCTGCTTTCGAAGAGATCATGCGCCGCTATAGTCCGCGCGTGTTTCGGTTTGCCAGCCGGTTTTTTCGGCAGCGAAGTTTGGTTGAAGAAGCCGCCCAGGAAGTCTTCCTGAAAGCATTTACCGAGCTGGGCAAGTTTGAAGGGCGTGGCTCAATGGAAGGTTGGTTAACGCGGATTACCACCAACACCTGTCTGAACATGTTGCGCAGTTCGAAGCGCCGGCCGGAGTTAACGACAGCCGATTTAAGCGAAGACGACAGCAACTGGTTGGAAAGCAAAATGGCGCACGGGGCAACCGAAATCTATCAGGCCAGCGAGCGAAGCGCGATCGCAGCCGATCTCGCAGGACGCGTCCTGGAAACCCTGTCGCCGGACGATCAATTGGTTTTGACCATGATGGATGGCGACGACGCTCCCGTTAAGGAAGTAGCGGAAGCCACGGGTTGGTCCGAATCGAAGGTTAAGGTCACGGCATTTCGCGCCCGGCGCCGCATGCGCGCGGCCGTTGAGAAATTACTGGCGCGAAAGTCTCTGGCGTAAGGCAAAGTGGGCGTAACGCAAACTGTTAGTTTGCGATGAAGCACAGAACCAGATGGGCAAGATGAGAATCCGCAAACTAACAGTTTGCGTTACCCAGGAAAGCTCGAGGAATTGAATGAGCAACCAACACATCATTAATCTAATTGACGAGAAGCGGATAACCGAGCTAAGCGAAACGGAATTGAGTACGGTTCGCGCGCACACTTCCGCCTGCGACCCTTGCCGTCGTGCATTCGAAGCCGCGCAGCTTTCAGCTTTGCTGTTGCAGGAACGAGCGGCGGAAACATTCACGGCCCCGGCCTTCTTTCACACCCGCGTGCTGGCGACTTTGCGAGAGCGCAATAACGCAAATCAGCCCTGGGCTTGGACCCGCATTTGGCAGGCAGCGGGCGCCCTCGCCTCGTCGATGGTGGTGACGGTCGCGGCCCTCGCGGTTTTGACGTTCGCGATTCCAGGTTCGCCGGATCCTTTGCTGGTAACGGACATCGCTGCGAATAATTATGCCGAGGAAATGATGTTGAGTCAGGGCGAACTGGCTGATGATCAAGTTTCGGACGGCCAGATCTTGAAGACTCTGTATGCGCCGGATGAGGAAGGTATGAGGTAGGTTTAGAGACTAGAGGCTAGAGACATGATAGTAGGTCAAATCTTTATTCTGCCTTTAAGTTCAACTCCCTAGTCTCCAGCCTCCAGCCTACCCTCTAGAAAGAGAAGTACCATGGATACGAACAGTAAAAACAAATGGCAAGTACGCGTGGCGGCGCTGGTGATCTTCATGTTGGGTTGTGCGGCCGGCGCGCTGGGGCTCAACGCTTACCGATCCTGGGCTCGTTCGCGCGGTCAGGTGAGCCGCCAGGATCGGTTTGAGCAGATGCTGGATCGTTTACAGTTGAACGCCGATCAGAAAACTCAGGTCCATCAAATCCTTGCCGACACGCGTTCTCGCTTGCAGGCGGTGCGTAAAGAATCCGAGCCGAAGGTAAACGAAATCCGTCAGCAAACAGATGCGCGATTGCAGCAAGTGCTCTCGCCGGAACAGTGGAAACGTTTCCAGCAGGAACGCGACGAGGCCCGCTCGCGTGGCCGTCGCGGCCGTGAAGGGAGCGGTGAGCGGAACCCGGCGAACCCCTAAAAGTGACGTAGCCTGGCGAAGGCTCTGCCATTCTGCAACTTCAAACTGAGCTCTACACTCAATCTCTTCATTGGGACCGCGGGCGTCCCGCCCGCTCCTTTACCGAAGCTCTCTACTTACCATGATGGATGTTCGCTTACACAGAGCGGGAGGGACGCCCGCGGTCCCAGTGAAGAGCCTGAATTGTTCCTACCGCACTATGAACTCTGGAATCGCTAAAAGACTCTCCACATTTCTCGCTCTTGTTGATCCTTTTTCTCCTTATCTCACGCGTTAGCTAGTGTAGCCGGCAATGCAAAAGCATTTTGCCGGCTCATTAACTGACGGATTTCAGGAGGAGGATCTTCACCATGTTTCGATCAAACGGATTACGCAGGGCGCTTGTTCTCTCAATCATAGTTCTAGCGGGCTTTTCATCAGTTGCTTACGGGCAGAAGTCCGCCGGCCCGTCTTTGCCGCAAGGCACCCCGGTGACGTGGCGCGATCCCGGCGACCTTTCCAAGCGCGACCTGCGCTTTGGTCCCGGCGCCGCTGAATTGGCGCCACTTGCCCCGTTCACTTTTGTGGCAGAAGTTAAGACGGGCGCCTCTCCCAAGTTCAAAGTTAAAGACGCGCGCGGTATCGTTTGGTCCGTGAAGATGGGCGAAGAGGCACAGGCAGAAACCGTTGCTACGCGGCTTATCTGGGCCATGGGTTACTTCGCGGATGAAGCTTATTACTTTGACCGTGTCGAGATTCCGAATCTGCCGCGTCTGGCACGCGGACAAAATTTTGTGGAAGGCTCAAACATCGTGCGCGGCGCACGTTTCGAACCACGGCGCAAAGACGTGCAGCGCGGCGCAACCTGGGACTGGCTCGACAATCCATTTGTGGGCCAGCGGGAATTCAATGGTCTCAAGGTGATGATGGTGCTGCTGGCCAACTATGACACCCGTTTGGATAACAATCAGGTCTACACCGTGCGTAATCCGGAAAACGGTGAATGGGAAGCACGTTACGTGGTGGCGGACATCGGTGCTACGCTCGGTCGGGTCGGCGGTTTGGGCGGCAAGCGGGTAAAGAACTCGCTGGTAGACTTTCGCGCGGGCAAGTTCGTCTTGGGAGTTGAGAAGGGCATGGTCAACTTTGACTACAGCACAAAGCCGAAGGGCGCCGGAGCACTTGCTTCATTCTTCAGTCCGGGATACGGCAAGCGGCAGGCCAACAAAGAGAAAGCCATGCGCAGTGTGCCCGTGGAAGATGCGCGTTGGATAGGTTCGATGCTTTCGAGTCTGACCGACGAACAACTACGAGATGCGTTTCGCGCCGCGAGCTACGACCAGGCAACAATGGAAGGCTTCGTTGCGGTATTACGCTCGCGGATTAACGAGCTGAAGGAACTGCCATCGGCGAGCCAGGTGGCGGTAAGTCAGTGAGCGGTGGGCAGTGGGCAGTGGGCAGTGGGCGGTGGGCAGTGGGCGGTGGGCAGTGGGCAGTAAACCGTGAACCGTTAACCGTGAACCGTGAACCGTGAAAAGTGGACTGGCAAAGATTATTCTGCCCACTGCCCACTGCCCACTGCCCACTGTTCCCGGTTCCCGAGGCAAGAAAGAAAATGACTACACCTAACAACCCACTCCGCGGTCTCCGCCAACTCCTCGTAGCCATAGCGGCGATGCTGGCCCTCACCGGCATGGCCCTCTCGCTGACGCACAGCAAAGAGTCGGCCGGAAGCATCAAGAACTTCGGCAAGGTGAATGAGAACTATTACCGCGGTTCACAGCCGCGTATTTCAGAATATGCCCAGTTGAAGTCACTCGGGATCAAAACGGTGATTGACTTGCGAAAGGACAGCGAACCGGAAGAGCCGGCTCGTGTGCGCGAACTGGGAATGCAGTATTTCAACATTCCTCTGAAGGCGAGCGTGGCCGCGAATGAGGAACAGACCGCGTACTTTCTGAAACTGGCGAACGATCCTGCCAACTGGCCCGTGTACGTGCACTGCAAAGGCGGCCGTCATCGCACCGGAGCACTGACTGCCATCTATCGCATCACTCATGACGGATGGACGGCCGCCCAGGCGTACGAAGAAATGAAGCAATATGATTTCAACAGCGGCCTCTTCGGCGGACCATCAGCACAGAAGAGATTTGTGTATTCGTTTTACGAACAGCACGCGTCTTCGGGAAGGCCATAGGAAAGCCCGCAAAAGCGGGCGGCATAAACTGCATTTCCGTTAGCAATTGTTTCGGGCTATCCGGCCTTCCAGGGCTAACACGCATTTCTATCTCTTTACCCATACCTAGCGCTGTGGCCTCCGGATATCGCCGCCCGCTTCGCGGTCTTCTCGCGCACCAACTTCGGCTTGATGCATGCGCCGCTCGCTGGGGAGCCGGTAAAACCATTTTTAAACTTTCTGCCGCCTGCCCCTGCTGTCTGCCGTCTTCCCCACCGGCTTGTAGCATTTTCGGTTGGGCCTTCTCGGTCTCTCGTTCGCTTATCGAACGACAGTTCCTAAATCTCTCGCGATAGTTGGCGGCACTGGTATTGCCTGCGTGTCCAGTTCCGCGATCACTACTCAATCATCTAACAGGGGGGAATAATGAAGACCACTGCTTTGAACACCAGCCATGTGACGGAATTGCTCTACCAGGCACTCGAAACAGAAAAGGGCGGCGTACAAATCTACACCACCGCATTGCGCTGCGCCTTGAACGAAGATTTGAAAGAGGAGTGGACCAAATACCTTGCGCAGACCAAAGAGCACGTTCAAGTTGTTTCTGAAATCCTCAAAGCCATGAACCTGGATCCGGAAACCGAAACGCCGGGACGGAAGATTGTTCGTCACCTCGGTGATTCCCTCGTCCAGGCGATGGAAATGGCACTGCGGGGCCCGGACCTCGCCGCAGCGCAGATAGTCGCCGCTGAGTGTGTGACGCTGGCTGAAACCAAGGACCATTTGAACTGGGGCCTGATTGGCGAAGTCGCGAAAAACTCAACTGGCGATGCTGCAACTGCCTTGAAGCGAGCCCATGATCAAGTTGAGCCCGAAGAGGATGAACATCTGTATCACACCGCTGGTTGGACTCGTGAGCTTTGGATCGAAGCGCTGGGAATGCCGGCCGTCCTGCCGCCGCCCGAGGAAGAGCAGGATGTGGAGACGGCGATCGAAGCGGCGCAAGCAAAGAAGTCCCGGGCAAAGAACGCCTAGCGGTTTCTCTCAGTCTCAGGTTGATAGCACCGCAGCTCATGGCGCTGCGATTTCCGATCACTCTATTCATTATTTGAACGGTTTCACCGATAAACCGTTCCCAAGTGTTCTAAACATGGCTCCGACCACTGGCTACTCTTTCGCAGCCTGGCTGGACTTTAATACCATCAACGCACCGAGGAGAAATGATGACTACGAGGAAAACAAGCAAAGGTAAAAGCAAACCTGTTGCGAGCCAGGCTGCGAGCAAAGCGGCGCACAAAGCTTCCGTCAAGGCTAGCGCCCAACAAGACGCGGGTCGTCGCGACGCCAAGCTCGATGCGCGAAACAACGATGCCAAGATTGATGACCTGCAAAAGAACACCGAAGACAGTGGCGGCGAATTTCTTACGACCAATCAGGGAGTTCGCATAAATGATAATCAGAATTCCCTGAAAGCGGGCGAGCGTGGTCCATCCCTGCTGGAAGACTTTATTCTGAGGGAGAAGATCACTCACTTTGATCACGAACGGATTCCGGAACGGGTGGTCCATGCTCGCGGTTCAGCGGCACATGGCTATTTTCAGGTTTATGAGCCGATGACCCAGTACACGAAAGCAGCCTTCCTTCAGGATCCATCGGTTAAGACTCCGGTTTTTGTGCGTTTCTCGACGGTCGCGGGTTCGCGGGGCTCGACCGATCTCGCGCGAGACGTGCGTGGCTTTGCCGTGAAGTTTTACACCCAGGAAGGGAACTTCGACATCGTCGGCAATAACATCCCGGTGTTCTTTATTCAGGACGCGATGAAGTTTCCCGATCTGGTGCATGCCGTGAAGCCGGAACCGCACAACGAGATTCCGCAGGCGGCTTCGGCCCACGACACTTTCTGGGATTTCATTTCCTTGATGCCGGAGTCGATGCACATGATCATGTGGGTCATGTCGGATCGAGCTATTCCCCGTAGCTTGCGGATGATGGAGGGGTTTGGCGTCCACACTTTCCGTCTTATCAATGAACGAGGAAAGTCGCGCTTTGTGAAGTTCCACTGGAAACCGTTGCTCGGCCTGCACAGCGTAGTTTGGGACGAGGCGCAAAAGATTTCGGGCAAGGATGCCGACTTTCACCGGCGCGATCTCTGGGAAGCAATTGAGAATGGCGACTTTCCCGAGTGGGAGTTCGGCGTGCAAATTGTCGAAGAAAAAGACGAGCACAAATTTAGCTTCGATTTGCTCGATCCCACGAAACTCATTCCCGAAGAACTTGTGCCGGTACAGCGCATTGGCAAGTTGACGCTGAATCGCAACCCCGACAATTTCTTTGCGGAGACCGAACAGGTCGCTTTTCACGTGGGCAACATCGTGCCCGGAATCGACTTTACCAACGATCCGTTGATGCAGGGCCGGCTCTTTTCGTATACCGACACACAGTTGATTCGGCTCGGCGGGCCAAACTTTCACGAGATACCAATTAACCGTCCGATCGCGCCGGTGCACAACAACCAGCGCGATGGCTTCATGCGGCAAACCGTCAACCGCGGGCAGACGAGTTATGAGCCGAACACGCTGCGCGGTGGCTGTCCCTTCCAGGCGGGAGCGGACATGAGCGGCTTCACCAGTTTTGCCGAACGAATTGACGCACAGAAAATTCGCGCTCGCAGTGCTAGCTTCTTCGATCATTTTTCCCAGGCGACATTGTTCTTTAAAAGCCAATCAGCGCCCGAGCAAGGCCATATTGTTAGGGCGCTAACTTTCGAGCTGGGAAAGCTGGAGACGCCGGCGATTCGCGAGCGCATGCTGGGTCTGCTGGCCCAGGTGGACAGCGGTCTGGCTAATGACGTGGCAGCGGGCCTTGGCCTGAAGGTACCCAAAAAACTCCCACAACCTCTCAACATGAGCATCCCAGCGGATGGCGATCCGCGGCGGTTTCAACCGCGGCGGGTGGATCAGGGGATAGAGGTCTCACCGGCGTTAAGCATGGTCGACAATCCAAATTTCCCGAAGGATTCGATCAAGACACGCAAGGTAGCGGTACTGCTCGCGGACGGATTCGACGATGAAGCGGTCACCACCATGAGCAAGGCATTGTTGACGGCCGGAGCGATGCCGAAGACAGTAGCACCGCGGCTCGGAGTTGTGACGGGCGCCGGCGGCGAACAGTTGAAAGTTGATTGTAGTTTTCTTACCGGATCGTCGGTCTTGTTCGACGCGGTCTACGTCCCGGGAGGGGAAGCAAGCGTCGCGGCGCTGGTGCAGAAGGACGAAGCCCGGGAGTTTGTGCGGGAAGCTTACAAACACTGTAAAGCGATCGCGGCCAACGGAGAGGGAGTGGATTTCATCGCCAGCTCGCTGGTCGATCAGATTGCGGAAATCGCCGAAATCGCGGAACTTGAAAAGGTTGCTGAAGTTGAAGGAGTGGTGACGAGCCGTGATCGTGCAGGCGCCGGCGTCGCATCGGCATTCATTAAGGCCATAGCGAAACACCGGCATTGGGAACGGGAAGACAGTAGTGAATGAGACGGAAGAAGGGCCGCCCCATTCTCTGCAGCATGGGTCTGAAGTAAACGACTCAACTAGTCGGCAAAGCCGACGGCCTATCAGTAGCCCACAGCGCGAGCTGTGGGATCCGATTCAATTTAGATCACGTAGCCCGCGAACGCGGGCTGCATAGAATGAAATCGATCGGCGCCGTTGGTTCATTCGCCCTTTTAGGGCTTTCCTATGTATCCATCTTAGTACCCACAGCTTGCGCTGTGGGCTACGAGTATCGCCGCCCGCTCCCGCGGGCTGCTATCGTTTTCCCGGCGGACGCTTCCCGCGGGGTTTACGGATCGCGTACTCCAACGAGACGATGCCGGTGGTCTCGTACAATTTGTGACCGATCAGCTTTAACTTTGTTTGCGGCGCTGATGGCAGCACCAGCGGAATCCCTCCTCCAAGCAGCACGGGAATTACCGCTACTTCAATCGTGTCTACCAAACCTTCGTTGAGCAGGGAACTGAAAAGCGAACTACCTCCAAACAACCAGAGGTCCTTGCCCGGTTTCTTTCGTAGCGAGCTTACTGTCTTAGCTGAGTTCTCTGACAGGATGGTCACGTCAGGATAATCGCTCTGCTGCAGCGTGCGTGAGAAAACGAACATCTTCATCCCCGGTATCGCAGCATTTCTTGCGCGCAACATGACTTCAAAGGTGCCACGACCTACCAGGAGCGTATCGAACTGGTTGAAGATTGATGCAAAGTCGATCTCCGGATCCATGATGATCCAATCCGCTTCGCCTTTGGGTCCGGCGATGTACCCGTCCAGACTTACTGCCACCCGATAACGCACTCGTCGCATCCCAACCTCCGAAATTCGTCTAGCCAACCCTCGTAGCGACCGCTATCGATGAAGAAATCATATCCGCGGTTGAACTCAGCCCTCATAATCCACAAGCGGCGGCGCTTTGGGAACTTTGCTTTCATCAACACGATGGGCCTTAACTGTGCGGCCGATGTCCTTGTTCGGTAGCAACATCAGATCGCCCTCCAGAGCGTCACCGGAAATCTGATACCGCCAGATTCCGTGCGTCTGTCGTCTTGTGAACTCGCAACTCAGCGTTCCCTTTGCCGCATCGTAATTGCAATCGAACTTGCCCATCGGCACCCGTTCTCCATTCAGGATCTTGTCCCCGTACAGAGTGACGGTGTCGACCTTGCCCGGGACCGCAACGAAGCGATAAACGATCTCCTCGTTCTTGCAGGCAGGACGATTGCCGACGCAGACGGACTGGCCGGTCCAAGTCCCGTTGATGCCTTGCGTGGAAGCGCCAGTGTGCGGTGATTGTCTCGCAATGACAGTGGCGCAAGCTGCGGCGGCGAGTGTAATGATGGCTATTGAAAGTCCTTGCCGATAATTGCAAATCATGACTCAACCCTCCCTAAGGTTTTGGCGTTATTTTAGATGCCGCAGGATGTGCTTACAACAGGTTTAAGACGCCCTTCAAACAGAGGCTAAGATGGCAAGCATCTCGTTTTCAATCCTTTCCAGAAGCTTACCTAAAGCTTTTGGTGACGGCAGCAGCGGATGGTGCTAATATCGCCGCATTATGCGCTTTGATATCGTACTTATCAGGCTTATTTTTACGGCGATTTTAGTTGGGGCGGGCTATGTGCTTCATCCCGTGCCGGGCCACCGATACATTTCCGTTGTCGCTGCCGCCTTGATTGCCCTCGCTATCATTCTTTTTGAGCTGCGCATTCGGCGCGCCTCTCTGAAAACATTAATCGGAGCGGCCGTCGGATCGATCATGGGCATCGTCGGGGCGTTCCTGATTGGCTCTTTGATCAGCAGCCAGGAATCGATCGCGGTAGCGCCGGAAACGAAAACCTTCCTTACGCTGACGCTGACGTTCTTTATGGCGTATGTCGGGCTGATGGTGGGCGCCGCAAAGGGCGACTATCTGGAGTTGTCGGCTCTGGGCGGAATTTTTAGTGACAAGACAGCGCGTCGCGATCTGAAGATCCTCGACACTTCCGTCATCATCGATGGCCGCATCGCCGATGTCGCGGAGACTGGTTTCCTGACGGGGACGCTCGTGATACCGCAGTTCATTCTGCGTGAGCTGCAGCAGGTTGCCGATTCTCCCGATTCGTCGAAACGACAACGCGGCCGGCGCGGGTTGGATATGTTGCACCGGTTGCAGAATAACAACTCCCTCGACATTCAAATCGTAGAAACTGACTTTCCGGCGGTTCGCGAAGTAGATCTGAAACTGATCGAGCTGGGCAAGCAACTGGATGCGGTGATTGTTACCAACGACTTCAATCTGAACAAAGTGTCGCAGTTGCGCGGCGTGAATGTGCTGAACATTAACGAGCTGGCCAACGCTCTCAAACCGGTCGTGCTTCCCGGCGAAGCGATGCGCGTTTTTATTTTGAAGGAAGGCAAAGAGTACAACCAGGGCGTCGCCTATCTGGATGACGGCACCATGGTCGTAGTCGACAACGCGCGCCGCCTGATCGGACGCAACGCTGATATCTCAGTTACCAGCGTCCTGCAGACGACTGCCGGCAAAATGATCTTCGGCCGCATTTGGGAAGAAACGATTGAATCCGCCGGCAATGGTGAACAGCGCGCGAATGGCACGCGCCGCCCGTTGCGCGAAGTTCGTCCCGCCCCCCTTCTGACTCGCATTACCGATCAAACTGAACCGTAAGCAGATGAATGTTGCCATTATTGCCGCGGCCGGCCAGGGTGTCCGAATGGGCAGCAAGCGGGCCAAGCAGTTTTTGGAACTCGACGGCATACCCGTCATCATTCATACGTTGCAGCGTTTCCAGGATTGCGCCGACATCCATGAAGTGGTGGTGGTGCTTCCTGAAAAAGACGTGAAGCGTTTTCGAGCGCTGGCGCGCAAACACGGGTTGACCAAGGTGGCGAGCTGTATTGCCGGGGGTAAAACGCGGGGCCAGTCAGTTAAGCTTGGCTTCGACTCGATTTCCCCGCATGTCTCGATCGTGGCCGTGCATGATGGCGTTCGGCCCTTTGTTACGCCGGCCGAGATATCGAAAACAATCAAGACAGCGCGGCGAGCCCGAGCGGCGATTCTGGTGGCGGCAGTTACGGACACCATCAAAGTTCTCGATAAAGGATCAGTTTCCTTTACACCGCTGCGGGCGCAGCTGCGACGAGCGCTTACTCCGCAATGTTTTCATTATCAAACCCTTCGCGAGGCCTTTAAGGATCCGGCCTGGAGGAGAAACTCAGAACGTTTTACCGATGAGGCCATGTTAGTGGAGCAGAGCGTGAAGGTAGCAGTTGTCGAGGGCAATGCGCGCAACATCAAAATTACGACCCCCGAAGACCTTGTCATGGCGGAAGTCATCCTGAAAAGAGATCGCGAGTTCAGAATCAATAGGGCAAAGTAGTTTCGGGTTTCGAGTTTCGAGTTTCGGGTTCGGAAATACGGCTCACGGTTAACGTTCTGAACTCGAAACTCGAAACTCGAAACTCGAAACTCGAAACCGGAATTCTATGCTCCGCATTGGTATCGGCCACGACACACATCGTTTGGTAGAGGCCCGGCCATTAATACTTGGCGGAGTCGCTATCCCTTCGGATCGCGGCGCCGAGGGCCACTCTGATGGCGACGCGCTGTCGCACGCGATCGCCGACGCAATTCTCGGCGCGCTGTGCGAAGGAGATTTGGGCACGCATTTTCCCGACAGTAATCCGCAATGGAAAGATGCCGACAGCCTGCAGTTGCTGGCCCACGTGAATCAGCACGCAGTAGAGCGGGGTTTTGGCATTGTGAATATTGACAGCAACGTTTTGCTGGAGCGGCCTCGCCTGCGCGATCATGTGGATGCCATGCGCGAGCAGTTAGCGAAGGCGCTGGCCGTGGAAACATCGTGCGTTAGTATCAAGGCAAAGACGGGTGAAGGATTGGATGCTGTGGGACGCGGCGAAGCCGTTACGGCCCAGGCGATTGTCTTGTTGGCCCCGCTGAGTTGGTTGCCCAATGTGTCGGAACCGCCTGCGGTAGCGGACGTACCGATTGCGGAATGAGGATTTCAGACTGCGGTTTAAAGGATTTAAATTTCCGCAAACCGCACGCTGCAATCCGTAATCGTCATGGCCGCCTGCTACCCAGGCGGTTCTGACAGGAAAAACACTTGAGACCTCAGGACGTAATTCGCAAGAAGCGCGACGGTGGCGAGCTTTCCACCGAAGAGATCGAATTCTTTGTCACGGCGGTAACGCGCGGCGAGATGGCCGACTATCAGGCTTCCGCTTTGCTGATGGCGATCTTTCTCAACGGCATGACTGAAGCGGAGCAGACGGCGTTGACCAATGCCATGCTGCGCTCGGGAGAGATTCTCGACTTCTCAGATATCGACGCGCCGAAAGCCGATAAACATTCCACGGGTGGCGTCGGCGACAAGACTTCCTTGGTCATCGCTCCCTTAGCAGCTGCGGCCGGCGTCTGTGTGCCGATGATTTCGGGACGAGGGTTGGGCCATACGGGTGGCACGCTCGACAAACTGGAATCGATTCCCGGGTACCGCGTCGATCTGTCCCTGCCGGAGTTTCGCTCGGTGCTGAAGCGCGTCGGTTTCGCCATGACGGGACAGACGGCCCAAGTCGCTCCGGCCGATAAGAAGTTATACGCACTGCGAGATGCAACGGCGACGGTGGAAACCATTCCCTTGATCGTAGCGTCTATCATTTCAAAGAAGGGCGCCGCGGGATTGGGCGCTATGGTGATTGACGTCAAAACCGGGAGCGGTGCATTCATGCGGGAAACTGCGCGCGCGCGTCAATTGGCCCAGGCCCTGGTGCGCACCGGAAACTCATTGGGCGTCCGTACCGAGGCGTTAATCACCGACATGAACCAACCGCTCGGCCGCGCGGTGGGAAACTCGCTGGAAGTGCTCGAGTGTATCGAGATTCTGCGTGGGGAAGCGAAACCAGGAGCCGTGCCGGTGCTGGACCTCTCGATCGAGCTGGCGGCCCGCATGGTTATGCTTTCCGGCTTGTCAGCCTCGCTCGATGACGCCCGCGAGTTAGTTCGCCAGACGCTCGATTCCGGCGCCGCGCTGGAGAAGTTTCGTGCCAACGTTGCGGCGCAGGAAGGCGACCCTCGCGTGTGTGACAATCCGGCCAAAATCTTGCCGTTGACAGAAAACTCTTATGCGGTAGAATCGCCGCGCTCCGGATTTCTTTCAAAGACTGATTCTACCGAGATTGGTCAGGCGGTGGCAGCGGCTGGCGGCGGGCGTGTGCAAATGGACGACCAGATCGATCCTACCGTCGGATTCGTTTCGGAAGTTAAAATCGGAGACAACCTCCGCGCCGGCGATCTGATCGGCCGGGTCTATTGCCGGGATGAAACTTTGGGACGGCAAACTGCCGCGCGCATTCGCGACGCACATGAGTTCGCAGAAGAACCACCGGCGCCGTTGGAGTTGGTGAAGGAAGTGATCGCCGAATGAAGTTGAAGTTACTAATCACCGTTCTGTTGCTTGCCTCGCTGGCCCTTAGCGGAGTCGCTTGTCACAGGGCGGAATACGCCGCGGACGACAAGTCAAAGATTCGCGTCGGCATCGTTTTCGATATTGGCGGCAAAGACGACCGGTCTTTCAATGCCGCGGCTTTCGCGGGCGTGAAATGTGCTGAGACCGGGAAGTCTCCGGACGGGAAGGATTGCGGCAAACCACCGGTCGGAATCATCCTGCGCGATATTGAACCCGGGAATCCGACTTCAATCGAACCGGCGATGCGCGCCTTTGCTGAGCGGGGCTACGATTTAATAATCGGAGTGGGCTTTGCGCAGGGGCCAATCATGCAGATGGTGGCGCGCGATTATCCCAACCTCCATTTCGCCATCGTCGACGGCGTTATCTTTGAAGACGACGGCGTAACCCCGAAAACCAACGTGGCCTCGCTTGTTTTTAAGGAACACGAAGGGTCTTACCTGGTTGGCATGATTGCCGGGCGCACCTCGAAGTCCGGGACGATCGGGTTCATTGGCGGGATGGACATTCCCCTCATTCACCGTTTTGAAACCGGATACGAAGAAGGCGCGCGCGCAGTTAATCCAAATATCAACATTGTGCAGAACTATGTGGGCGTGACCGACGCCGCCTGGAACAATCCCGGTAAGGGTAAGGAACTTTCGTTATCGCAAATTGGCAAAGGTGCGGATGTGATTTTCACCGCGGCCGGCAATTCCGGCCTTGGTACTTTTGATGCCGTGGAGCAATACGGAAAGCAGGACGGCCGCGCCACGCACTTTGTCATCGGGGTTGATTCCAACCAAAACATGCTGAAACCAGGTTTCGTGCTGACGAGCATGGTGAAGCGCGTGGACAATGCCGTATATGACATAGTCAAAACCGTCAAAGAAGGAAAATTCAAGGGCGGCTTTTATGTTTTCGGTCTGGAAAGCGATGGCGTCGGATATGCGATGGACGAGAACAACCAGACGCTGATTTCGCCGGAAATAATTCAAGAAGTAGAAGCGGCGAAAAAGAAGATCATTAGCGGTGAGATTAAGGTCACCGACGCAATGTTCAAATAATTGGTACTTTGTGCTTTGAACTTCGTACTTTGATCTCTGGCCGACGGCGGTCGTTGGACTGAACGGCGCTGTCATGGAGAGAACCAACTTTGAGAAGCTCCAGGTTTATCAGCTCGCTGAAAAGCTGGCTGACGGAATTTGGAAAATAGTTCTTGGTTGGGACAATCTGGCGAGGGATACGGTTGGCAAGCAAATTGTTCGTTCGGCCGATAGCGTCGGAGCAAATATTGCCGAAGGGTCCGGTCGCGGTAGTCTTCAGGATAACCGACGTTTCGTTAGAATGGCCCGCGGATCTTTGTATGAAACGATTCATTGGCTGCGACGGGCTTATACAAGAAAACTATTGTCGCAAGCTGAAGTTAAAAAGCTACGCGCAGTGATTGACGAGTTGGCGCCAAAACTAAACGCCTACCTTCGCTCGGTCGATCAGAGAATGAAAGCAAGACAGTAAGCGGCCAAAGTACAAAGCACGAAGTACAAAGTACCAAGTACCAATGTTAGAACTCCGAAACATCACTAAGCGGTTTGGAAATGTCCTCGCCAACGACAGTATCAATATTGTCGTGCGGCCGGGCACCATCCATGCCATCGTGGGCGAAAATGGCGCCGGTAAATCCACGGCGATGCGGATTGCCTACGGCTTCTATACCGCCGACAGCGGCGAGATTGTGATCGACGGACAGGTGCGCCAGATTCGCACGCCGCATGACGCCATCGCGCTGGGTGTCGGGATGGTCCATCAGCACTTCATGCTGGTGGAAACCATGACGGTGGCTGAGAACATCGTGCTGGGAGCGGAACCCGGCAGCGCTGCTTCGCTCGATTTGAATGCCGCCAGCACGCAAATTCGCGCGCTTTCGGAAGAGTTCAAACTTGCCGTTAACCCCGACGCGACCATCGAGGGCTTATCAGTCGGACAGCAGCAGAGGGTGGAGCTACTGAAAGCGCTGTACCGGCACGCACGCCTGCTGATTCTGGATGAACCAACCGCGGTCCTTTCGCCACAGGAAGTTGAAGAGTTTTTCACGATCCTCAGACGCATGCGCGATCAGGGAAAGACGATCGTGATCATTACCCACAAGCTGTCCGAGGTATTGGCAATTTCCGACGACGTGACGGTAATGCGCGACGGCAAAGTTGTAGGCGAAGTGAAAACCGCCGAAACGAATGCCGCCGAACTCGCGCGTTTGATGGTGGGCAGGGAAGTGCTGCTGCGAATTGATAAGCCCGATGCGAAGGCGGGTGAGGTGGTACTAGATCTTCGCGGCGTCTCCATCAAAGGCCGCGATGGCGCGCAACGCGTTGATAGCGTTTCCTTCAGCGTTCGCGCCGGCGAGATCGTCGGCATCGCCGGCATCGAAGGCAACGGCCAAACAGAATTGATTGAAGCTTTGTCGGGCCTCATTCCCGGCTCGCACATTTCCGGTGTTATCGAATTTCTGGGCAAGAACATAACGCGCGTCGGCGCCCGCGAACGAAAAGAACTCGGCATCGCGCATATCCCCGAGGACCGGCACCGGCGCGGATTGCTGCTGGACTTTACGCTCGAAGAGAATTCGATTCTGGGAGTGCATTACCGCAAGCCGGCGGTCCATGGGCCGGGCTTGGTATTCCTCAACGAACACGGGATTCACGAGCGGGCAGTTGAGGTGATCCGCGACTTTGATGTGCGACCACCGAATCCGGCATTACCGGCCCGCGCACTCTCCGGCGGCAACCAGCAAAAATTGATCATCGGCAGGGAATTCGATCTGCATCCAAAGCTGCTGCTGGTCTCGCAACCAACGCGCGGTGTTGATATCGGCGCCATCGAGTTTATTCACAGCAAGCTGGTGGGCCTGCGCGACGCCGGCTGTGCCGTGTTGTTGGTCTCAGCCGAACTTGAGGAAGTGACGGCCCTGTCAGATCGCCTGTTGATAATTCATGAAGGCAAGATCGCCGGCGAAGTCGATCCGAAGCAGATCAGTGTGGAAGCTATTGGTTTGCTGATGACGCGCGGCCATGTTTAGTGGCGCCACGAGGAAGCGATGAAAATATTCCGCGAGATTCTCTTTCCGCTGATTGCCGTGGCCGCCGCCTTTGTCGTCGGTGGCATCTTTGTCCTGCTCATCGGCGATAGTCCGATCGAAACGTACCGGCTGCTGATCGGCAGCGCGTTTTCCTGGCCTGACGGAATTGGCTACACGCTCTTCTATGCCACGCCGCTGATCTTCACGGGACTGGCGGTGGCCATAGCCTTTCGTTGCGGTCTGCTCAACATTGGCGCGGAAGGCCAGCTCTACGTCGGCGCCTTTGCGGCGGCCTGGATCGGTATCAAATTTGCTGGCGCCTCGGGATGGGTGTTGTTGCCGGCCTGTTGCCTGGCGGCAATTTTGGCAGGTGCGATCTGGGGCGGGATTCCCGGCGTGCTGAAGGCGCGCTTTGGCTCGCATGAAGTGATCAATACGATCATGCTCAATTTTATCGCCATCGCGCTCGTTAGTTACTTCACGCAGTATCATTACAAAAATCCGGGTCCGATTTTGGAGACTACTGCCATTGGGCCGGGTGGGCATTTACCGCGCATGGCAAGTTTGCTGCCGGCGTTTCCGGAACGCATTCCGCTAAATTTCGCCTTCATTTTTGCGCTGATAGCCTGTGCCCTGGTTTACGTTTTTCTGTGGAAGACGAAATGGGGTTATGAGATTCGCGCGACCGGCGCGAATCCGTTGGCTGCGGAGTACGGCGGCATTTCGGTGCGCAAGCAGATCATTCTGGCGATGGCGGTTTCCGGCGGGCTGGCCGGCATGGTCGGCATCAACGAAGTGCTCGGGTATCGCTACCGTTATTACGATGGCTTCTCCGCGAATTACGGATTCACCGGGATCGCCGTGGCTCTGCTCGGCCGGAATCATCCGGTCGGCGTATTATTGGCGGCGATATTGTTCGGAGTCCTGATTCGCGGCGGCATCTTTGTGGATGCGTTCACTAATCACGTCTCCAAGGATTTGGTCGACGTGCTCCAGGGCGTCGTAATTCTTTTTGTCGCGGCGGAAGCACTATTCCGCGGACCCTTTAGCCGCTTTGGATTATTGAAGCGGGCGAAAGTCTGATAAAGAAGTTTCGAGTTTCGGGTTTCGAGTTCAAACCAGGAACCGTAAACAGTGAACCGTGAACCGTGAACCGTAAACCGAAGGACGGACTGGCAGAATCCAAACTCGAAACTCGAAACTCGAAACTCGAAACCCGAAACTCGAAACTCGAAACTCGAAACCCGAAACCCGAAACTAAAACGCGATGAGACAACTCCTTAATATCGGGCTTTTGTATTCCACGATTCGGCTGGCGACGCCTTTGCTGCTGGCGGCGATCGGGGGCTTGTATTCGGAACGGGCCGGCGTAATCAACATCGCCCTCGAAGGATTAATGCTCGCCGGCGCTTTTACCGCGGCTGCCGTTACGCACTACGCCGGCAATGCGTGGGTGGGCCTGGCAGCGGCCATCATGGCGGGAGTGTTGGTTGCCTGGATTCATGCCGTCTGTTGTATTCGTTTCAAGGCCGATCAGGTCGTTACCGGTACCGCCATCAACATCCTGTTCCTGGGGTTGCCGGCGTTTGTCAGCGGAGCGCTATTCTTGTCGTCAGGCTCCACGCCGCAAATTCCGAAGAATGATTTGATTCCGAATGCGCCGGTGGTCTTCGCTTTTCTGATACTGGTTCCGGCCACCTGGTACATTCTTTATCGCACCCCGTTCGGTCTGCGTTTGCGCGCGGTGGGCGAGAACCCGGAAGCGGCGGACGCCGCCGGCGTTAGCGTGAAGCGGATGCGATATAGCGGCGTACTGATTTCCGGAGCGCTCGCGGCCATCGGCGGCGCCTATCTTTCAATTGGCCAGTCATCATTATTTACGCGCAACATGACTTCGGGTCGCGGCTTCATTGCGCTCGCCGCTTTGATCTTTGGCAAGTGGCGGCCGGTACAAACAATGCTGGCGTGTCTGCTGTTTGGCTTGGCTGAGGCCATAACGTACGTAATTCCCGGCGTGATAAAACTTCCTTCGGGCGAAGACATTCCCGTCCAGTTTATTCAGATGATCCCCTACATATTGACGATCGTCGTGCTGGCTGGTTTCATCGGCCAATCGCGTGCCCCCCGTTCTTTGGGTTTGCCTTACGAAAAGGAACGATAGCTCGCTGCGCGTACTTCGGCGTTTTCATTCCCCGCAATTATGACTGGCGAAACTAATTCCTTAAGGCTCTATGATCGCGTGCAGCAGGCGGCCGGCGTAATCCGTTCGCACGTGTCAAATGACGTTCAGATCGCGCTGGTTCTCGGCAGCGGCCTCGGCGCCTTTGCCGACGATCTACAAGACCGGGTCGTCGTACCCTATGATCAGATACCGGGCTTTGCGCATTCGACCGTCGAAGGACATGCAGGCCAGCTGGTGATCGGCAAAAGCGGCGGCGTGCCGGTGGTGGCGATGCAGGGCCGGTTTCATTATTATGAAGGCTATTCGCTTGAGGATGTCGTCTTTCCGATCCGTACGTTCGGCTTGCTGGGCGTGCAGACGATTGTGCTGACGAATGCCGCGGGCGGGATAAATGTTCAATTCGACAAAGGCGCTTTGATGGTCATCAGCGACCATCTCAACCTGATGGGCGCGACCCCTTTGCGCGGGCCGCACGACGATAGATTTGGCGCCCGGTTCCCTGATATGACTGAAGTGTACGCGCACGACTTGCAGGAGATGGTGGTCGAAGAAGCGCGTCACATCGGGCTGGAGATGCGCCGAGGAATTTACGCAGCCTTGTCCGGGCCAAGTTACGAAACGCCGGCAGAGATTCGCATGCTGCGAACACTGGGAGCCGACGCCGTCGGCATGAGCACTGTTCCGGAAGCGATCGTCGCGCGTCAGATGGCCATGAAGGTGGTTGGTATTTCCTGTATCACTAACCTTGCGTCCGGCGTAGCTGATCAGTTAATCGATCACAACGAGGTTATGGAAACCGGCGCGCAGGTGCGCGTTGCGTTCACGGAATTATTGCGGCGCATCCTGCAGCGGCTGGGGAATAGTTTCGAGTTTCGAGTTCGATCCGGAACCGTGAACAGTAAACCGTAAACCGTAAACCGTGAACCCTAACCGATCTTCTGAACTCGAAACTCGAAACTCGAAACTCGAAACTTTTTTATGATTATTGGAATCTGTGGCGGTACTGGCTCCGGCAAAACTACGGTCGCTAATCGCATCCTGGAATCGGTTAGCGCGGACGAAGTCGTCTTTATGCAGCAGGATTCCTACTACCGCAACCTGAAGGACCTGCCGCTGGATTATCGCAAGGCCTTTAACTTCGATCATCCGGACGCTATCGACAACGACTTGTTGGTCCATCACCTGCGCCGCTTGAAGAATGGCGAGCCGGTAGAGCTTCCGATTTATGACTTCCGGACGCACTCGCGTTTGCCCGATACGATCGCCATCGATCCGAAACCTATCGTCATCGTCGAAGGCATACTGATTTTTGCGGAGCCGCGCTTGCTGGAACAGATGGACATAAAAGTCTTCGTGGACACTCCCGATGACATTCGCTTCATTCGCCGCTTGCGTCGCGATATTGACGAACGCGGGCGCACGCTCGAATCGGTCATCGAACAATACATGGCGACGGTGCGGCCGATGCACATGCAGTTTGTGGAACCGTCCAAGCGTTATGCGGACGTGATCATTCCCGAAGGCGGTCACAACATCGTCAGCATCGATTTGCTGAGCGGCAAAATCAGAGAGCGGCTGGGCAACGCAGTTCGCGGTTAAGAAAGGCAAAACGTACAAGTGGAAAAAATGGAATCGTTGATTACGGTGGCCCGGGAGGCGCGGCAGCAATCGATCGCGCCCTTCTCACACTTCCTGGTGGGGGCTGCGGTCGAAACTGCGGCAGGGAAGATTTACACCGGCTGCAATATCGAAAGCGCCAGCTTCGGTTTAACTGTCTGTGCCGAGCGCGTCGCGATTTGGAAAGCCCTCTCAGAGGGCGAAAGAGACATCGTCGGCCTGGCGGTGGTCGCTGATACTGAGACCCTAACGCCGCCCTGCGGCACCTGCCGGCAAATCATTTGGGAGTTTGCCAAGCACGCCACGATCATTCTGGGGAATTTGCGGGAGCAGCGCGAAGAAGTTCACATCCTCGACCTGTTGCCGAGAGCGTTTGACGCGAGGTTCCTGAGCGAAGCAACGCACGGGAAGTGAGACTAAGCAGAAGTGAAGCACGACGCCGTGTTTCTTCCTCCCCACAAGTGGGGAGTGATTGAGGGTGGGGTTGGCCGAAATGCCAAACTCTCTCCTAAGCCCTCTCCGGGAGCGAGAGGGGAAGCACGTCAAACATTCACCAACCAGAGAATCAACGATGCGCTTATTTGGTTCGCGAGCTTTTACTATCATCATCACGCTATTCGTTTTCAGTCTCTCCTCGATTACAGTGATGGCGCAGAAGAGGAAAACGGTCGTGGACATTATTGTGCGTGGCGGCACGATTGTGACGATGGACGCGGAACGCCGCCTGATCGACAACGGCGCGGTGGCCATCAAGGGCGGACGGATTGTTGCGCTTGGTGCGCGGTCCGACATTGAAAAGCGCTATGGCGCGCGCGAGGTTATCGACGCGACCGGCAAAGTTGTTATTCCCGGTCTCATCAACGGCCACACGCACGTACCCATGACCCTGTTCCGCGGTCTGGCCGACGATCTGGACCTGCAGGAGTGGCTCACCAAATACATTTTTCCGGCGGAAGCAAAGAACGTTACCGAACCGTTCGTGCGCGCCGGCACGCGCCTGGGCCTGGCGGAAATGATTCGCGGGGGCACGACGACCTACTGCGACATGTATTACTTCGAGGACGCGATCGCCGATGAAACTTCGAAAGCCGGCGTTCGCGGCGTGTTAGGCGAGACGGTGATCGACTTTCCGGTAGCCGACAACAAGACGAACGCCGAGGCGATGGCGTACACGGAGCGTTTTCTCAACAAGTGGAAAGGAAATTCGCTGATCACGCCGGCCATCGCGCCGCACGCGCCTTACACAGTTTCCGAGGAACACTTAAAAGCAGTGCGCGCGCTTTCCGATCGCACCGGGGCGCCCGTCGTGATTCATATCTCAGAAACGAAATACGAAGTCGATGAAAGTTTGAAAGCCAAGAACGCCAGTCCGATTGATTATTTGAACCGCATCGGTTTTCTCGGTAACCGCGTCATCGCCGCGCATGTCGTCTGGCCCACTGAGTCTGAAATCGGAGTCTTGAAGAAACTCGGCGTTGGCGTCGTTCACAATCCGCAGTCGAACATGAAGCTTGCTTCCGGAGTTGCGCCTGTGCCGGCAATGCTACGCGACGATCTTGCACTGGGACTGGGCACTGACGGCGCGGCTTCGAATAACGATCTGAGTATGTGGGAAGAGATGGACACGGCTGCGAAACTCCACAAACTGTTCAGCAAAGATCCGAAAGTCGTAACCGCCGAACAGGCGTTTGAGATGGCGACGATTCGCGGCGCTCGCGCTCTCCACATGGAAAAAGAGATCGGCTCGCTCGAAAAAGGAAAGCGCGCCGACATCGTCATCGTCGATCTGGATTCCCTTAACCAAACTCCGTTCTTCAATATCTATTCCGAACTGGTTTACGCCACCAAAGCGACCGACGTCCGCACCGTCGTGATCGAAGGCCGCGTCGTGATGCGCGACCGCAAGCTCCTGACCCTCGACGAAACCGCAATCAAAGCCGAAGCCCGCAAGTTCCGGCAACAAATCATCGACACTGTCGGCGTGAAGACGATGCCGGAAGAATAAAAGCCTGCCAGTCTGTTCGTAACACGCGAAGCGGAGCAGTCGCACGTCCGTTTGGGAGAGCGTTGCTTGAAGGCACAAGAGTTTGAGTCTCACCATCACGATCACGCGATGCCACAAGGCAACCAAAATCAAAACATGGGCATCTATTGCAACGTTCTCATCGTGAAATCTGGAGTCCCAAAAATTAACGGCGAATCCGTTTGCGCCAGTCTTTAGTTTCTTTAACACAGACTCACTCACGCTCTGATTACCGTCTAAAAATTGTAAGCAGGCCCCCCAGCCTCGTTACGTAGCTTCTTACTCAAGCAGAAGCACTGTGGAGCTACGCCATTCAAGCAGAATCCTGCGGACTGGAAATTCGATTTCCTTTCACAGCCGTGCATAGGCAGGAAAGCGCTAAGAACTTAGCGCGCGTAATTGCTGCGCGCCGCAGTGATCTGAATTGTATCTCTCGCCCCTGGGGGTGAGGAAAGAAAGTGGCTGGCGCGTCAACACGCGTTCGGATCTGCGAAAGTAACTCACCGAAAAATCCCTAAAAGAAAAGAGAAAGAAATGAGAACCAACCAACACAGCCGTCAGCACCAAGTTCGATCCATAAGTATGTTGCTCGCGGTCTTCACCCTCGTCTTTTTGGGTTGCTCGCAGCAGGCCGCGGCCCAGTGGACGACTAACGGGAACGATATCAATAACACCAACAGCGGGAGTGTCGGGATCGGGACAACTACGCCGCTGCATAAGCTGGATGTTGGTGGGAACATGACAATCGGTTCCGGCTTTAATTCCGCCACCACTGTGCCGTCAAATGGCCTGATTGTGGAAGGCAGTGTGGCGATCGGCGCAACCTCACCTGGAGGAGCCAAGTTATTTCTTTATGGCGGCAACGACGCCGGCAGTGCCAATGGAATACATCTCTCTTCGACAGATGGGGCGACGACTGAATTCGGTTTCTTCAGCAGCAATGCCTCGGCCGATTATCTCAGGTTTGGATACTGGAACGGTTCGATACTCAAAAACATTTTCTTTGATATCGGCACTACCGGCAAGGTAGGGTTCGGGACAAATGCCCCAGCGGTGCAACTTCACTTGTTAGGTAATGACACTACCCAGGCGAGAATTGAAACCAGTGGCAATGCGTCCGCTTCGATCGACTTCAAGAACCCATCGCGACGTTGGGTCATTGGGACGGGTCTGCTGGCCGGAGGCGGCGACTTTAGTATTTATGACAACAACGCTGCGCTAACCAGGATGTATTTCGATACTTCGGGTAACGTCGCGATTGGCAGCACCTCACCGGGCTATCGACTGGATGTGCAGGGCGGGCAGATCAATGCTTCGGGCGGACTCTGTATTGCCGGCGATTGTAAGACGGCCTGGTCTCAGGTTGGTGGCAGTGGCGGTGGTGGCGGCACCATTACCGGTGTTACCGCCGGTGCAGGATTGACGGGCGGGGGCACCAGCGGGGCAGTCACGCTCGACATAGGTGCGGGAAACGGGCTCTCGGTCGCCGCGGACAATATTTCCGTCAACTATGGTGCAACCGCGGGCACGGCGGTCCAAGGAAATACGTCAGTAACTGTTTCCGCCGGAACGGGAATGTCCGGCGGCGGTTCCATTACGCTGGGATCCGGCGGTTCGCTCACTCTCACAAACGCCGATACCGGTTCGGCACAATCAATCTTCAAGAACATTGGTGATTCCGCGGGCACTACTCAGTTTTCGGCAGCTTCGAATACGGCCACGCTTAGTTTTCAGGGAAGCGGTGGAACAACAGTTTCATTCGATGCGACGGCGAAGAAGGTAATCATCGACGGCTCCACTTCTTCGATCGCCGCGACGAACGTTACGGCGGGACAGTTCGGGGCAGGCAATTACACTTTCCCCGGCAATGTTACGGTTAACGGCAACATCAACGCCAAATATCAGGACATGGCCGAATGGGTGCCCGCCGATCGCGCCTTAATGGCCGGCACTGTAACGATCCTCAATCCTAATCAATCCAACCAGGTGATGGCCTCCACGACGGCCTACGACACCAGCGTCGCCGGTGTCGTCTCGGAACAGCCCGGGATAGCGCTGGGCGAAGCCGGCGCAAACAAAGTACTGGTCGCAACTACCGGCCGCGTGCGCGTCAAAGTCGACGCTACGCGCGCGCCCATTCGCATCGGCGATTTGCTGGTGACCAGCGACGTCGAAGGCGTCGCCATGAAGTCACAACCAATTAACGTCGGCGGCGTCGCAATGCATCGCCCCGGAACGTTGATCGGCAAAGCGCTTGAGCCGCTGCCGAACGGCACGGGCACGATCTTGGTGTTGCTAAGTTTGCAATAGCCACTTTCGTTTGGAATTTTTGATTTCGGCCAACCCTCGGAGTGGATCTGTCATGAATCGTGTCACAAAATTTGTCCTTACCGCTTTTGCGAGCCTTCTAAACGCGCATCATACCGCACCGGGTCTTACTGGCAGCTTGAAGGCCGTGCTTATTCGGCGGTGGGCGCCGGCGATGTTTCTGCTGGTAAGCGCACTATCCATTGGTTCAGTCCTGGCGGTGGCCAATCCAGGTTTTTCAAATTGGTTGCTTGACCCACCTCACTCACCTCAACATGAGATTAGTAGCACCCCAGACAAGCATGCCAGCTTTAGAAGAATCCTCCAGAAGACACAATTCGGCAGCCGGCCGGAGACGCAGCAATTTCTTGCCTGGGCAGCTCCAGCACTTGTTATCGATACACCCACGAATCTCAACGTGTACTCCGCCGCCAGCGGTATGATCCGGTTAAGCTGGAATGCGCCGGCGGGATCCGTGGATCATTATCAAATCGAGCGCAGCCAAAGCCTCGCCGGACCCTTCCTTCCAATCGGTAATTCCACTACCACGAACTTTGACGATACGACAGTCAGTAGCATCAATAGCTATCTCTATCGGGCGCGATCAATCGATGCTTTCGGTGCGCCGTCTCAGCCAAGCAACATGGCCGTCGGTACGGCGCTTAGCTTCCTGGATGCGGAATTGCAGGCAGGGGTCACTGTGATCAGGCGCCAACATATTACCGAGTTGCGACAAGCGATTAATGCTGTGCGTGGCTTGGCGGGCCTCAGTGCGGCTACATGGACCCATGACGATCTCACCGGGGCACTGATCTACGCAGCAGATATACAAGAGCTGCGTGACAAACTAACGCCCGCGCTGGCTGCGCTCAACGTGCCGGCGTCTGCATATCAAGATGGAACTTTGGTTGCCACAACGACGCCGGTCAAAAAAGTGCATATCGATCAGTTACGCGAAAGGGCCACCCGCGGCAGCAGCACCAGCTCAGGGCCGATCGATAGCGGAACGGCGTCACCGAACGCTCGTTTAGATCCCATGAACCGGACCGGCGAGGCCGGTGAAGATCCTTTTTCGCGCAACTTTAACTGGAGCCTGCCGATCGTCTCATTGCCGGGCCGCAACGGTTTTGATCTGGGCCTCTCGCTTAGTTACAACTCCTTGGCCACCTGGACGCGGAATGGTTCTTATGTCTCGTTCGACGATGACCGGGGATCTCCGGGACCGGGCTTCCGCTTAGGGCTGCCGGTGATCCAGGCGGCCTATTACAACGCCCAGGCCGGCAAAAATGCGTTTCTGCTGATCTCGCCCTCCGGTACTCGGACCGAACTGCAACAAGTGGGCGCTTCAAGCCTTTACCAGTCAGTCGATAGCTCCTACCTGCTGCTCGATGCCAGCACCATGAAGTTGCGCACCACTGAAGGCAAGCAGTTGTCTTTTGAATGGAAGGGCAGCGACTATCAATGTACGCAAATCAAGGATCGTAACGGCAACTACATCTCGGTGAACTACGATACCGCGGGCCGGCTCGACACCGTGGTCGATACGCTTGCGCGCTCTATCAAGTTTAATTACACAACAGACGGCCTGAGCACGATCACACAAACCTGGCAAGTAAACGGTCAGACGCAAACCCACACGTGGGCCTCGTTCACTTACGCAAGTCAGACGATCCAAACAACCTTTCCCGGCCTGAGTGTATTTGGTCCGCAGAACAATACGAGCATTCACGTCCTTGCGGGCGTGACGGTCGCTGACGGTTCGCGCGTAGCCTTTGATTACTCCTCGTGGGGCCAGGTTTGGAAGATTAGGAATTACGCCGCAGACGATCATCTGCTGAATTACGTCTCTTACAACCTGCCGCAGACGAATGCTGCGGCCCAGACAGACTGCCCGCGTTTCACTGAACGGCATGAATGGGCCGAAAACTGGAACAAGGATGTAAACGGCACTGAGCAGGAAGTAATCACATCCTTTACCGCTGCTGAAAGCGCGACCTGGACGATGCCCAGCGGTGCAGAGCACAGCGGCATGATGGCGCAAGTCACCCTGCCTGATAACACTTATCACCGGTTCTATGCTCACTCTTCCGGGTGGGACAAAGGGTTTACGATCCTGACCAAGTCCTTTGACAGTGCGGGAAACTGGCAGAGACAGTCTGCCAGCGATTTTACCCAGGACAACACCGGCGTTGCTTATCCCCTCAACCCCCGGCGGACCGAGACGAATATCTACGATCCTGCAGGAAACCGCGCTCGCTCACGCGTTACCTACGCGAGTTTTAACCTTGATGACGGCACAATCATTTACCTGCCCCAGGATCTCTACGAGTATCAGGCGAATGCCAGCACGGTAATGCGCCGGACCCACACCGATTATGTTTTCGCCAGCGCCTATACCACCAGGCGCATCCTCGGTTTGCTAAGCGAAACCAGTCTTTATGAAATCGATGCGAGCACCAGTGGCGAGACTCTAATGACCAAAGTTAGTTTTGCTTACGACGAGAGCGGCTCGATACAGGGAAATGATGCGCCCGTACAGCATGATTCGAATTATGGCGCGAGCTTTATCACTGGCCGGGGGAACTTGACCGGTGTGAGGCGTTATGACGTTGGTAATACGTCACAGTTCACTGCGTCCAGTATGAAATTCAACACCGCGGGTGCGGTAGTAGCCGCCACCGATCCTTTGAGTCATCAGGTTTCAATTAGCTATACAGATGCTTTTGCAGCCGACGGAACCACCCTGGATCCCTCTTTGTCATTCACTACTCTGGCGTATCCCACGCTGGTAACGGATGCCGGCGGCTATTCGTCGAGCACCAGGTATAGCTACGACTTCGGCGCCGCCACTTGGACGCAGACTCCACAACCGAATACGACGCAAAATTTGCCCGGACCGGAGCAAAAAATAACCTTCGACAGCATCGGTCGGCTATCACGCATAACGAATCTGACTAACGATGCTTATGAGCGCTATGAGTATTCAACCAGTCAGACACGCGTAGATAAATATGTAACCATTCAGGAAGGGTTGGGAGAGGCACACAGTTTCAGTTTAACGGACGGACTGGGGCGCGTGCTGGCAATTGCCAGTCAGCAGCCTGGAAGTGTGGGAGGCTTCAGTGGACAATTGACCGTGTATGACGGCATGGGCCGTGCCATAAAGACATCGAATCCAACAGAAACCAGCGCCAGCGGGGCGCCATCGCAATGGGTCGCGACAGGCGACGACGCGACCGGCGGCTGGGTCTACACCCAGCAAACATACGACTGGAAGGGACGTCCCCTGGTTACTACCAACACCGACCTCAGTACCAAGAGTTTGAACTACGGTGGTTGCGGTTGCGCGGGCGGGGAAGTCGTAACGCTGACCGATGAACTGGGGAGAGCCCAGAAACGTTACAGCGATGTAATCGGTCGTATCACAAAAACAGAAGTCTTGAATTGGAACGGCACCGTGTATTCAGCGACGTTGACCAACTACAACGCGCGCGATCAGGTGAAGCTCGTTAACGCCTACGCGGGTGAAGTTGCCAGCGAAGGTTCTTGCCCCAGCGGTACTTGCCAGCAGACCGTTATGACCTACGACGGTTATGGCCGGCTGAAGACAAAGCATGTTCCCCAGCATGATAGCGGCGCGGTTACTTCCTGGGACTACAACAGCGATGACACCGTGCAGAAAGTGACAGATGCGCGCGGCGCCAGCGCTACCTACAGTTATACCAACCGGAAGCTTGTGAATGACATTACCTACAGCGCTCCTTCCGGTATCACAGCTACTTCCGTAGCCTCGTTTAGCTATGATGCGGTCGGCAATCGTACCGGCATGACGGATGGTTCCGGCAATGTCAGCTACAGCTACAACGCGTTGTCTCGACTGGCTTCCGAAACCCGCCAGTTTTCCGGGCTGAGCGGCAGCTATTCGCTCAACTATGACTACAACTTGATGGGCCAACTAAAAAGCGTCACCGATCCCACCGGAGCGATCATTAATTATTCCCTCGATGCGGTGGGTCGGCTTTCAGGTGTTTCCGGATCATCTTACGGTGGGGTAACCCAATATGCTAGCAACATGGAGTACCGGGCCTCGGGTGCTGCCAAGAGCATGCTGTTCGGCAATTCGCGCAGTCTTTCCGCGACGTACAATGGCCGTTTGCAAGTATCACACTTTGAGATCACCAACGTGATGTCGAAAGACTACCAGTACGGCGCCGACGGACAGGTCAGCTACTCGGCGGATCTGGTGGACAATCGCTTTGACCGTTCGTACAGCTACGATCACGCCGCTCGGATCACCCAGGCGCTTTCGGGTCCCGCAGCTCGCGGTGAAGCTGACTCGACTAATCGGCCCTACAAGATGTTTTACCAATACGACGCACTTAACCACCTGCTGAGCCGGACGGGCAGCAAGGCCTGGAGTGGGCCGATTCTGGGGTTCAACGATAGCTATGTAAATAATCGCAATCCGGAGTGGTCCTACGACGCCTCCGGCATGGTCTTAAATAGTGGCAGGGAACAATACACGTACGACGCCGCGGGTCGCGCCATCGTAGTGGTCACTGATGAGGGAGACCGCACTCACACCAGCACCTTTGATGGCGACGGGCTACGCACGAAAGCAATTGAGAGCCAGATCACCTATGATGACCTTGGCAATCCCACCACCACCACAACGACCAGTTACCATATCTCATCCTCGGTCCTCGGTCGCGTAGTGACTGATCTTGACCAAACCGGGCAGAAGACTCGTAGCTTTGTTTATGCGGGTGGCCAGGTTATGGCGTGGCAGGAGAAGAGCGGGACCACAGAGTCCGTGCTTTGGGAATACAGGGATCCGAGCAACGCCAGTTATCGGATGGCCAGTACGAGCGTTATTTATTTCGCTCGCAGCGCGGAATTGGAGCCTCAGGGAACCGACGCGGGCACTCATAATACCTATCCGCAACTCCATCGACCGCCCGGAGAGGATCTCACCTATCCCGGATTTGTCGAATTGTTGAGTGGCCGGTGTACGATTGATGGTGTCCCGGCGCCCTGCGACATGACCACTCGTCTGATGCAGTCCGGGACGGCGGTCCAGTGTCCTAACAATGACTGTGGTCCGCAACGATATGAGCTGACTTTGAACGGCGCGCATACTTCAGGGGTGACCAATCCATTTTCCGCCACCTCTGACTGGAGCGGATACCTTCCTTCCGGCATGTCATATGTAGGAGACGGAATCATCTTCAACTCATTTTGGACCGGTGGCCGCAGCGAGAAAGAAACTTTCGGCGGTGAGGGATACAGCGGTGGGGCCAGCTTCTTTATGCAACCGCGTGGGCAGCAAACAACGACGACTCATAAGCCTGCCAGTTTGCAACCTTTCGCTCAGACTTCACTGCCACAAAACACCTTGCCCATAAACATCAGATCCATCCCAAATAAGGATCAAGCGAAGGGTTTGGTTAATTCCCTTAATATAGCCAAAGAGCACATCCGAAAAAACCCCCACTGTGCCGCACTGTTTGGCAAGTCAGTCTCAGATTTGATTGCGATGCTCGACGCCACTGAGTATCGAGTCCTGGATCTTGGCAGATACACCTTCAATGCCGCTACGCTTGAAACCAGTGTAACCGGCGCGCAAACGGCTTCGGCCACGGACGTTCATATCAACAAGCAAGGCCCCTTCTTTAACAATCAGATGTTCATACGCGAGAGGGGCAAACCGGTGACGTTGGATTTTCACTCGGGCCTCCGTGGCGCCGCGTTCGGGGCGCTGCTACTCCTGCATGAGTTGGGTCATCAAACGGGCATCTTTGGAAGCGACAGGGGAGACCCAGATAAGAATTTGGGGTACACACAGCGCGTTAAGGAGGCTTGTTTTTGAGTAAGGAAGCAATGGCCATATTAACGAGACGCGCACTGAACGGTCTGCTGCTAAGCTTCGTATGTGCAATGCTGGGCCATGGACAGTCGCCTGCGGCGCTTTTGACTCAAACCAACGATCAGACAAGTGACGCACCAAACTTAGAAATGACCGTGAAGACCGTTGGCGGTGAGTACTGTGTCGGGGACAACGATTTGGATATTCTGCTGCTGAAGCTTCGATTGACCTTTACAAATAAAGGCAAGGAGCCGCTTATCCTCTTCAAAGGCAGTTCACTGATCGACACGATAAAAATCAGCCGAAATGTGGCAGATGCATTAGCTCAGCGCTACGAGGCTGACATCAGTCAGACGCAGCTCACAGCCGGAGCAAAGCAATGCTACCGTGGGGCGGTTCCTAATAAATGCTTCGTCATACTGGCGCCGCGCGGCTCTTACGAGGTCGACACTAAGGTCAGGATCCTTGTGGTTCGTGGCGACGTTCGCAAAATTGGTGGGGCAGTTATGTCTGGCGACCACGCTTTGCAGGTGAACGTTTCCACCTGGCACGAAACGGATAAGCTGGCAAAAAATCTCCGCGCGCGATGGCGGCGATCCGGAACACTGTGGTCGCAGCCGCTCACTTCGGCACCGATTCGTTTTTCCGTCAGCAAGCAACATCAGCTCCTCAAAGAATGTCCCTGATTAGAATCTAGATCTTACTCTCCCTGAAAATCGCAGAATCGCAGGCCTGACCAGTTTAGTTCTCATAAGCAGGCTTCAAGGTTCCTCCGCAGACTTCAAGGGTTCCTTCGAAGCCTTCGAGTCGCGACTTGAGAAGTAAAGATTGACACCTGAAAGGATTAGGTCGGAACGGCAGGAGGGGCGACGGAGACCCAAACGGCTAGACTCGCACCTGGAGAAGAGAGAAGATTACGATCCCATGTCTGTATTACGTTTCTTAATCAAGTTGCATATGCTCGCGGCTTTGTTTTGTTCGTGCCTGGGTGTAACTCCCGCGCAGGATCACAAACGCAACATTCCTCCGAAGCAATCAATGCAAGAACCAGAAGAGGAGATAATTAGAAGCAGCACGGATCTGATTCAGACTGGAGTTGCTGTTTTCGATAAGAAGGGACAATTCGTCAACAATCTCAGGCGGGAAGATTTCGAGTTGTCGGTTGATGGCAAGCCGGTTTCAATTTCGTTCTTTGAGCAAAATACCAGGCGGGCAGGAAGCGATGAAGCGAAAACAAGTTTCGATAGCTTAAGTTGGGGGACGGCAAACAATGCTCCGGCCAAATTTGCCGGACGCGGCAGAAATATTATTTTCGTTGTCGATGATTTGCACCTTTCCCCTGATAGTCATTACCGAGTCAGAAAACTAATCTTAAAGTTCATTCAGCAGGAAATGATGCCGGAGGATACGATTGCTGTTGTTTCCTCAACCGGCAAGATAGGATTTCTGCAACAATTCTCCAGCGACAAAACAGTTTTGCGAGCTGCGGTTGAGCGTCTCAGGTTCAGCCGTGACCGGGCGGCAGACGATCATGCCCCACCTCCGATGACGGAATACGAGGCGTTACTCATCAGCCAGTTCGACAGAGAGGTGACGGATATTTTTGCGGCCCAGGAAATGGGAGCCGATATCGAATCGAAACGAGAAATAGTGCGGTCGCGCGCCAGGACTATATTGAAAAGAGCGGCAATCGTTAATCGCGGAACCTATTCAACTCTGGAACAGGTCATTCGCAATTCCGCCCCACTGCCGGGACGCAAAGTTGTTTTCTTTGTTTCCGACGGTTTCCTGCTCGACCCAACAAATACTGATTCCTCCTACCTGATGCGACGAATTACCGATGCCGCAGCGCGCACGAACGCGGTGATTTATTCGTTCGACGCTAAAGGACTCGAAGCCGGTTTTCCCGAAGGTACCACTGGTGCGACGGCGGTCGCGTTTCGAGTTCAAGCGGGAGGACGTTTTGAAAAACTGGACGGGCTCGCTTTGTTAGCCGACGAAACCGGCGGGCGATTCATACACAACACGAACGACCTGCAAAGCGGGCTAACAAAATCAATTGCCGAAGCGTCACAGTATTATCTCTTAGCCTGGCAACCTGTTTCCGAAAACGGGAAAGCAGAACAATTGCGAAAGATTGAAGTGAGCGTCAGGCACCATCCGGAACTCAAAGTCCGCGTGCACGGCGGTTACCTGGACAAAAAATTGCGAGCCGAAGCTGATGAAAAAACTGCGAGTAAAAATACGAAAGGCAAAAAGGCTCAGGCTACCGTCTCAATTCCCGAACAGGAATTGAACGCGGCCGCGCGCGCGCCAGTTCCTTTGCGAATGCTCCCTACTTCGCTCACGGTCAATTATGCGGACATTCCGAATGAAGGTTTTCTGGTTGCCATCGCCTCTCAAATAGAAAGCGATGCCATCGATTTCACGCAGGAAGGCGACAAGGCAAAGGCAAACATTGACCTCCTGGGCCTGGTCTATGATTCCAATGGCAAGCGGGAAGGATTCTTCAGAGAACGTTTGACAGTCGACGCTTCCGTTTCCGCTCTATCAAAGCCACAACGACAAGATATTTTCCACAATTACCAAACGAAACTAAAACCCGGTTTATATCAAGTACGAGTGGCGGCAAGAGATGTCAAAAGCGGTCGCGTCGGCAGTGCTATCCAATGGATAGAAATACCTGATTTATCCAAGCGACGATTGGCACTCAGCAGTTTGATACTCAGCGAACGGGCGAATGACGCCAAAACAACGCAAGACCATGATGTAACTAATATCGGAGCAGCAAGTTTACCAGTCCTGGTCGATCGACGGTTCGCTCGCACGTCTGAGCTGCGATACATAATGTTTATCTACAACGCGCTGCAGGGAAAAACGGGGACAGCTGGACCCGACTTGACGCTGCAAACACAAATTCTTCGGGGCAACGACGTGGTGGTGAAAAGTCCGGTGAGCGCAATTTCCACGGAAGGACAGGACCCGACGCGATTGTCATACGCGGCGGACATTCCTCTGCATACATTGCCCGCTGGACGTTATGAGCTGTTGGTCCTGGTTAACGACAGAATTGCGAAATCCAGTAGCGCCCAGCGTGTAAGTTTCGAAGTTAAGTAATCAAAAACCCACCCGCTAGCACTGGTGGTAGTGACAAATACACGCGGTATCCAATGGTACTGACAGTGCGCACGTTATCAGTCACTCGGTCCCCAGTTTTCTGGCGCTTCCGCCGCGTTTTGGTTTATTATCCGCCTGCAACGTTTTTGCCAATCCGCGCTCAGACAATTTGGAGGTCCCCCTAAATGACACTACCCATCGTCATTCGCTCCAGTAATCACAAACTTTGCTTGCTGCTTGCGGTGCTTGTTTCTCTGATCTCGTTCAGCGCGTCGCAAACGGCCAGCGCACAATCAATCAGTTTCCAACGCGATCGCGCCCGGGAAATGCTCAAAACGCTTAAGAAAGACATCATGGAGAACTACTATGATCCGAGTTACCACGGGATCGATGTGGAGGCCGTGTTTAAGGAAGGGGACGAGTTACTCAAGAAAGCGGAAACGCACGGGCAGATGTATGGAGTGATCGCGCGGGCGCTGCTGCAATTTAACGACTCGCATACTTTCTTCATCCCGCCGTCGCGCGTCGCCCGGCTCGAGCATGGCTGGACCATGGAGGCAGTTGGCGACAAATGCTATATCGCCGCAGTCCAGCCGGGCAGTGATGCTGATCGCAAGGGAGTGAAACCGGGCGATCTGGTGGTGTCGATAAACGAGATGCTTCCCGATCGCGCCACCCTGTGGATGATTCAATACCTTCAGTTTTTGCGGCCACAACCGACGACCCAATTCATCCTGCAGAGTCCCAATGATAAAGCGCGGCCGTTGAACGTGGATGCCAAAGTCACGCAAGGTAAAAAGACGACCGAGAGTTATGAAGATTACATGAGATTGGCTGAGCAAGATGAAAGAGACAGCCGGCTGCAGCGTCATCGTTGGGTGGAACTGGACGAAGCTATGATCTGGAAGATGCCCGCCTTTGACCTTGAGCCGGTGAAGGTCGACGACATGATGAACAAGGCCAGAAAACGCCCGGCGCTGATTCTGGATCTGAGGGGAAATGGTGGGGGTTACGAAGTCACGCTACTGCGCATGATAGGCAATCTCTTCGATCACGATGTTAAGGTTGGTGATCTTACGCGGCGCAAAGAGAAGAAGCCGATGCTCGCCAAAACTCGTGGCTCAGATATCTTCAAAGGTAAGCTCATCGTCCTGATTGATGGTGCGTCGGGTTCTTCGTCAGAACTGTTGGCCCGCGTAGTCCAGTTGGAAAAACGTGGCACGGTGCTGGGCGATCGTTCGGCGGGAGCGGTCATGCGGGCGCGGCAGTCCTCAAAGGAACTCGGCCTCGATACCGTAATTCTGTACGGCGCCAGTATAACCGATGCCGATGTCGTCATGACCGACGGCAAGAGCCTGGAAAAAGTGGGAGTAACTCCCGATGAGTTGATGCTGCCTACGCAAATGGATCTGCAGCAAGGTCTGGATCCGGTGCTGGTCCGGGCAGGGGAACTCGCGGGCCTGAAGTTTGATTCGAAAAAAGCCGGCGCCCTGTTTCCAGTTGAATGGCGCAAATAGACGGGCCTTAAATCTCAATCTGCGATCCTAGTTCAACCACGCGATCGGGCGGCAGGCAAAAGTAGGCAGTGGCGCTGGTAGCGTTCTGCGAGATCAAAGCGAAAATTCTTTCACGCCAGAGAGCCATTCCCGGACGTTTGGAAGCCATAATAGTTTCGCGTCCGAGGAAGTAGGTGGTGTCTTTCTCGTCCAGCACCAGTCCGGGCACGTTCACACTTTCGAGCGCCTTTGGAATGTCGGGATCTTCCATGAACCCGTAGAAAAGTCGCAGGCGGTAAAACCCATTTCCCACCGGTTCAATTTCCGCCCTCTCATGTGGCGAGACGTACGGCACGAGGCTGGTCTTCACCGTTAAGAACAAAACGTGCTGGTGCAGAATCTTGTTGTGTTCGAGGTTGTTGACCAACGCCGGCGGCGTTCTGGTGGCATTCCCGTTCATGAAGATTGCGGTTCCGGACACGCGCAGTGGTTTCAGGCGCGCTACCTCTTCCAGAAACTCTTCCAGCGGTTGGTTGTCGCTCTGACTCCGTTCCGCGAGGATGCGCCTTCCCTTTTTCCAGGTGGTCATAACTGCGAAAACCAGGCCGGCCAGCAGCAGCGGAAACCAACCGCCCTGCACTACCTTGATAATGTTCGCTCCGAAGAAGGCGAGATCGATTATCAGGAAGAATAGAGCCAACGCGCCCGCGCTTACGAAGCCCCAACCCCAACGGTTGCGAGCTACTACGTAAAATAAAACGGTCGTAATCACCATCGTCGAAGTTACGGCCACGCCGTATGCCGCAGCCAGGTTGCTGGAAGTGCGGAAGCTCACCACGATCGCGATACATCCGGTCAACAACGCCCAGTTAACGGCCGGAATATATATTTGGCCATACTCGGTATCTGAGGTGTGATTGATCTTCAGCCGCGGACTGAATCCCAATTGGATCGCCTGCATGGTCAGTGAATAGGCACCGGTAATCACGGCTTGTGACGCGATAACGGCTGCGGCCGTAGCGAGCGCAATCATCGGATACAACGCCCATCCGGGCGCCAAACGGTAGAAAGGGTTTTCGGCGGCCAGCGGATTTTCCAGTAAGAGGGCGCCCTGTCCGAAGTAATTCAACAACAAGGCCGGCAGAACGATCATAAACCAAACCAGGCGAATAGGGCGGATGCCGAAGTGGCCCATGTCCGCGTAGAGTGCTTCACCACCGGTTACTACCAAAAAGACCGAGCCCAGGATCAGGAAACCATGCCAGCCGTTACGGACAAAAAAGTCGACGCCGTAAATCGGATTGATTGCCTTGAGCACCTGGGGATAGCGAAGGATTTGGACCAGGCCCAGAACTGCCAGGGCGGCGAACCAGGTGAAGGTGATCGGACCAAACACTTTGCCGATCTTCGCGGTCCCGCGCCTTTGAATCAAGAATAGCGCGAGCAGGATTACGATAGTGACTGGCACTACGTAAGAACTGAGCACCGGAGTCGCGACTGTCAAGCCTTCCATCGCGCTGAGTACCGAGATAGCCGGTGTGATCATGCCATCGCCGTACAGCAAGGCCGCCCCGAAGATACCCATCAGAATTAGTAGTTTGCGCTCACTCTTGCCGGACGGCTTAATCGGCGTGGCTAACGCCGTCAAAGAAAGGATGCCGCCCTCACCATGATTATCCGCGTGCAGTACAAAGACCAGGTATTTGACGGAGATTACAATTACGAGCGACCAGAAAATAAGTGAAAGCACGCCCAGGACATTAGCGGGCGCCGGAACGATCGAATGCGGGCCGTGGAAACATTCACGCAAGGCGTACAGCGGGCTGGTCCCAATATCGCCGTAGACCACGCCGAGGGCGGCGAGTGAGATAACAAAAAGATACCTGCCTTGCGGTGTCCGCCGCGGAATGTGACCGGTCGTGACGGTGGAGTGGATATCCGGTTCTGGTGTTTCTCCCATTGTTCCCCGCTAGCTCTATTCTGATTAGGCTTCGTTCAGTAAAAGTTCCCGGCCACAGACTGCGCCGCAAGCAACTTGAAATGTGGGTTTGAATTGCGCCGCTTAGAATGCCACAAGAGTTGGCGATTAATAAAGGGGGTTTCGATTGCGGAATTCGGATTTCGGATTTAAGGAAAGAACGTGCGCGCTGCTTTGGATTGTGTCACCGGTGGCTCGGCGGTCAGAACCGCCCGCGGTAGCAGGCGGGCCCCCCGATTGCGGAAGGGAGATGGAGGATTACGGAAAGTTCCGGTCTTTCTTTTTTAAATCCGCAATCCGAAATCCGCATTCCGCAATCGCCAATGATGCGCGGCCGATTCTTCGCTTTCCTCATCAACACGCTGAGCTGCCCGGTATGTTCGCGCCGCTTTAAGCCAGTGCAACACCATGCCGGATTGAGACTCGATGGGCCGGTTCGTTGCTGATCCAGCTTCCACTGCGGCCGCTAGCGACAGCGAGTCAGCCTCGAGTTCTTTGCTTCGCCTGGCCATAAGCTCCGCCGCCGAAGAGCCTACGAGCGAAGCCGTAAGGATGTAGTAAGGGGTTTATAAAGAGTTTGTAAGGTTGGACCAGATACTCAAGCTCACGTTCGGCCATCCCGAAAAAATGGACGACCCGCGCGCCCGGTCAAATCTGAAGTTGCGTGGCTATAGAATTTGGAACCCGCCAGCATGAAAATTGTAATAGAAGGTATGAGTACCAAACTTTCTCTGGCATTGATGGTTTTTCTGCTTACGCAAATCGTTTTAGCGCCGCAAAACTACCGCGTGAACGGAGGAGCCGGAGCGTTTCGGGCCGACAGCAATTCTGGAAATCGGATTTCCCAGCAGGACCAACTTATCTTTCCCGGGATGCTGAAGAAGGAAGCATTAGAAGCCGGGAACCCGCTGGCCACGTATGCCGCTATGATCGACCTTGAGTCCCAGTACCGGGAGTCTAAGATTTTCGCCGGAATCTATCCGGAGATTCGCTTTAACTTCGAAGAGTTCTTAGGCGTCCCGCTCGCCGGAGTGCAGGCGCTAAGCCTATCGAGTTTCCGCAGAAAGACGCCAAGCGTGGAAACTCCTATCCCCGCATCGTATGAGCCCGAGAGTGCTCTCAAGGTAATCGAGCGGGAAGCCGGAAAGACACATCTGCTGGTTTATGGCGAAGAACATCACCTACCGCAAACGCGTTCCCTGTATGAGCCTTTGCTGCGCATGCTGTGGCGCCAGGGATATCGCTACCTTGCTGCTGAGGCCTTCGACGACAAAGTAATGGGACCTGATTTCAAATACCCTGATTACCAATCGGGTTTCTACTTGTTTGATCCCGTATTCGCCTCGGCCGTCCGCGTCGCAAAGGACATGGGATATAAATTGATCGCGTACGACACGAAGGAGAGCGGCCCGCGCGGCGACGATAGTTTCCGTGATCGGACGCAGGCCGAGAATATCAAAGCGCGCACCTTCGATTTGGATCCGCGCGCAAAAGTTTTCGTCATAGCGGGAAGGGGACATGCTTCTGAAGAGACCGCGCAAGATGGATGGACGCCGATGGCCTCAGTCCTCAAGCGGCTGACCGGCATCAACCCGTTGACGCTCTACGCTCCTAAGATGAGCCAGCGAATGACTGCTGAGGAAGAGGATCCGCTTTATCGGTTCGCAACGTCTCGCGGGCTAGTGAAAACACCAACGATTTTTGTGGATAAAAGCGAAGGCCACTTACTGGGCGCAAGCTCGTTTGATGCTTACGTTTTCTGGCCGCGCATTAAGTTAGCAGATGGACGTCCGGATTGGATGCGACAGGTGCTGGGCAGGAAGCGAGTTCGGATTCCATCACGACTCTTGAGCGGCAGCGGGATGCGCCTGGTGCAGGCATTCAGGGAAGGAGACCGGGAGTGGGCTATTCCGGTTGACCAGGTGATTATCACTCAGCCATCTGATCGGAAAGTGCTGATGGTTCCTGCAGGTAGGTATTGGCTACGCACGATTGACCGGAACAGCCAGGTTATTGCCGAAGCGCATTTAAGTGTGCGCTAAGCGGGTCTCAGGAGAGGCTGGAGACTAGAGGCTAGGGAAGTAGTGTCCGCTGAAATGGGCGCCCACGGAGTGGCGCCCCTACGATTCGATCAAACTCGGAACAGGTAAGTCGCTTTTTCCTGGCCTCTAGTCTCCAGTCTCTAATCCCCAGACTCTAGCCTCTACCTTGGTCTAATCTTGATTAAAAAGTCAGGTATGCTATAATCCCAGCGTTCTAGTGAAAAAGAGTAATAAAAGCCGATGAAAATCTCAGCACAGGAAGAGTATGGACTGCGTTGCCTGGTGCAGTTGGCGCGGGCAGAGGCGGAGGGCGAATCGCTCACCCTCGCGCAGATTGCCGAGCGCGAAGGCCTTTCCGTGGCTAACGCCGGCAAGTTGCTGTGGATTCTGAATAAGGCCGGCATCGTGCAATCGCAGAGGGGAACGAAGGGCGGCTACTCGCTGGCACGCGCGGCGTCCGAAATTCGCTTGCACGAAGTCATTCGCATTCTCGACACCGATACGGTTGACTCTTTTTGCAAAACCCACGCCGGCGTAATGGATGTTTGCGTTCACACCAGCGACTGCGGGATTCGTCCTGTGATTGTGGGGCTGCATGAAGTGGTGCAAAAAGCACTTTCGGAAATTACCCTCGCGCAACTGGTAGGCACTGAAGCAAAGGTCGATGCCACCCTGCATCGAATCCAGGGATTACAAACACGCTCCGAAGGCGTGCAACCCAGCGCTTGAACAATCGCGCGCAAGAAAATTTGGCGGATGAGAGAAAAGATTAAATGAATCAGGTCGAGCTACTAACAAATAAGGAATACAAATACGGCTTCGTTACCGATATCGAATCCGACATGATCCCGCGCGGGTTGAGCGAGGAGACAGTGCGGTTGATCTCCGAGAAGAAGGGCGAGCCGCAGTTCATGTTGGACTTTCGTCTGAAGGCGTATCGCCATTGGTTGACGATGAAGGAGCCGCGCAACTGGCCCAACATCAGTTTCCCCCAGGTTGATTACCAGGACATGATCTACTACAGCGCGCCCCGGCAGAAGGCGACCAAGGCCAGTTTGGACGAGGTCGATCCGGAGTTGCTGCGCACCTTCGAGAAACTGGGTATCCCGCTCTCGGAACAAAAGCAGTTGGCAAACGTGGCCGTCGATGCGGTCTTTGATTCAGTTTCCGTAGCCACAACCTACAAAGAAAAACTGAAGAAGCACGGCGTAATCTTCTGCTCCTTCAGTGAAGCAGTGCGCGAGCATCCCGAACTGATCAAAAAGTATCTGGGTTCAGTCGTTCCGACCAACGACAACTTCTATGCAGCGCTGAACAGCGCAGTCTTCTCGGACGGCTCGTTCTGTTTTATTCCCAAGGGTGTTCGTTGCCCGATGGAACTGTCCACTTACTTCCGCATTAACAATTCAGAGTCCGGCCAGTTTGAACGCACTCTGATCGTTGCCGAAGAAGGCTCGTACGTTTCTTACCTCGAAGGCTGTACCGCGCCGAAGTTCGACAAAAACCAGTTGCATGCGGCAGTAGTTGAGCTGGTGGCATTGGACGATGCGGAGATCAAGTACTCGACCGTGCAGAACTGGTACGCGGGCGACGAAGACGGTGTCGGCGGCATTTATAACTTCGTGACGAAGCGCGGCAAATGCGCCGGCCGCAACTCCAAGATCTCGTGGACGCAGGTAGAAACCGGTTCGGCGATTACGTGGAAATATCCTTCTTGCATATTGCAGGGCGACAATTCAATCGGAGAGTTCTATTCGGTGGCCCTGACAAATCATGCGCAGCAGGCGGATACCGGAACGAAGATGATTCACCTGGGAAAGAACACGCGTTCGACGATCATCTCGAAGGGAATCTCTGCCGGCCACGCGAACAACAGTTATCGCGGCTTGGTGAAGATCATGCCGAAGGCGGAAAACGCGCGGAACTACACGCAGTGCGATTCGATGCTGATCGGTTCGCATTGTGGCGCTAACACGTTTCCGTACATCGAGGTGATGAACAGCACTTCGCGAGTGGAACATGAAGCGTCCACCTCTAAAATCAGCGAAGAGCAATTGTTTTATTTGATGCAGCGCGGTATTTCACAGGAAGACGCCGTGTCGCTGATCATTAATGGTTTCTGCAAGGATGTGTTTCTGCAACTCCCGATGGAGTTTGCAGTCGAAGCGACGCGCCTGTTGGGAATGAAACTGGAAGGCAGCGTCGGCTGATAAAGAAGGGTTAGGGTGTCGGGTGTCAGGTGCCGGATGGGTGAGTCTTCCCGACACCTGGCACCCGATACCTGTGACCACTAATGTTGAGGAGCGTAATTCAAGTGCTGGAAATTCGTGATTTACATGCCACCGTCGATGGGAACGAGATTCTCAAAGGCATCAATCTGACAATCAATAAAGGCGAAGTGCACGCCATCATGGGGCCAAACGGTTCCGGAAAATCGACGTTGGCGAAAATAATCGCCGGCCATCCGGCGTACACAGTGACGCGTGGCGAAGTTCTGTACCGCGGTAAGAATCTGCTGGATCTTTCGCCCGACGAACGCGCGCGCGATGGAGTCTTTCTCGCGTTTCAATATCCCATCGAAGTGCCGGGAGTTTCGAATGCCCAGTTTTTGCGGCTGGCTTATAACGAAAAGCAAAAGCACCTGGGCAAAGACGAACTCGATCCCTTGGAGTTCAAGGACCTGCTGAAGGAGCGCGCGCAGATCGTAGAGATGGACGCGAGTTTCATGACGCGGTCAGTGAATGAAGGATTCTCCGGCGGCGAGAAAAAGCGTAACGAGATTCTGCAGATGGCCGTGTTGGAGCCGCAACTTGCCGTGTTGGACGAAACGGATTCGGGTCTGGACATTGACGCGCTGCGGATTGTCGCCGGCGGTGTCAACCAACTGCGAAATTCCGAGAACGCCGTAATCCTGGTGACGCACTATCAACGACTGCTGAACTATATCGTCCCGGATTTTGTGCATGTGCTTTCCGGCGGACGCATCGTTAAAGAAGGCGGCAAAGAGCTGGCGCTGGAGTTGGAAGAGAAGGGCTACGACTGGCTAAAGTCCAAGGCTGTAACCGGCGGCCAGGCTGCCCCGCTGGGACTGCGCTAGGGAGAGAATTGTAGGGGCGTCCCTTCGTGGTTGCCCCCTTTTTCAAACACGTGCAAAGCGATGAAGGGGGCGCCCACGGAGGGACGCCCCTACAGAAATGACAGGTTGAGACGAATGGTGATGAAAGCAGTAACAGAACAAAGTAAATACAGCGCCGCGTTTCGCGCGCTCGCCTCGGCCGCAAAGGATGAAGCGAGCTGGGTGCGACGTCTTCGCGACAGCGCGTTTGATCGTTTTGAGCAGATTGGCTTTCCGACTCCGGCGGATGAAGAGTGGAAATACACCAACGTCGCGCCGATTGCCCGCGGCAGTTTTGCACCTGTCATCGCAGCCCCTGCGTCGGGTTTAACTCGCGAACAGGATCTCGGTGAACATTTCGGCGCGGAAGCCAGCGGCAGCCGGCTGACATTTATCAACGGCATCTTCAATCCTGCCCTTTCAAATCTCGAGTCAATCGCGCCGGGAGTGATAGCAACAGATTTAGCTGAGGCACTTAGGAGTTCGGAACATGAGGCTGCGATTCGCGCCCATCTGGCCCGACACGCTGATTACAACGAGGAAGGTTTTAGCGCCCTTAACACGGCGCTATTTGGTGGTGGCGCTTTTCTGCTGATTCCGAAAGGGCAGAAAGTAGAGACGCCATTGCACCTTCTTTTTCTGTCAGAGCCGGGTGCTCAGCCCTTCGCGGCTTTTCCGCGGGTCCTGATTATTGCTGAGGAAAACAGCGAAGCTACGGTCATTGAAAGTTACGCCAGCGTGGCCGGCGGCGTTTATTTCAACGATGCCGTAACGGAGATTGAGTTGGGCGCCGGCGCGGGACTGCGGCATTACAAGCTGCAGCGCGAAAGCCAGGAGGCTTTTCACATTGCCACGACGCAGGTGGACCTGGGAGCGCACAGCAGCTTCGATACCACGACTATCACTTTGGGCGCCCAACTGTCGCGTCACACAATTGGCGTGCGAATGGACCACGAAGGGGCTGAATGCTGGGTGGACGGTTTATACATGATTGACGGAAACCAGCACACCGACACGCATTCGTTAATTGATCATCGCCAGCCGCATTGCACGAGTCATCAGCTCTACAAGGGCATTCTCGATGGCAAATCGCGCGCAGTTTTTAACGGCAAGGTTTTTGTGCGTCCCGGCGCGCAGCAAACGGATGCGATGCAAACGAACAAAAACATGCTGCTCTCGAACGAAGCGCGCGTGGACACTAAACCGCAGTTGGAAATCTTCGCCGACGATGTGAAGTGCGCGCACGGAGCGGCCATCGGGCAGTTGGATGAAGACGAATTGTTCTACCTGCAATCGCGCGGCATGAATTCGCAGGTAGCGCGCAACTTGCTAACTTACGGTTTTGCCGAAGAAGTAATCGCCAAGATCGGAATCGAGTCAATCAAAGCACAACTCGACGAAGCGGTGCTGCACCGCCTGCACGCCGAAGCGCTGGTGAAATAATTGTAGGGGCGTCCCTCTGTGGGCGCCCCTTCGTCGCTTTTCGAAGTTTGGAAAAAGGGGGCGCCCACGGAGGGACGCCCCTACAAGGTTGGATCCGAATCATTAAATGGCAACGCTGGAAAAATCAGTAGTTCAAGAGTCGCAGCCAGCCTTCGACGTCGCGCGTATCCGGGAAGACTTTCCGGTGTTACGACAAACCGTGAATGGCAAACCGCTCGTCTATCTCGACAACGCCGCTTCTTCACAAGTTCCGCAAGTTGTGGTTGAGCGTGGCAGCGCATACCTGGAGCACGAACATTCCAACATCCACCGCGGCGTGCATTACCTCAGCGTGAAGGCGACTACCGCCTACGAAGGCGCGCGTGAAAAAGTGAAACGCTTTATCAACGCCCGTGAAGCTAAAGAATGCATTTTTGTGCGGGGCGCCACCGAAGGCATCAATCTGGTGATGCACGGCTACGGCCGCAAGTTTATCGGTCCCGGCGATGAAGTGATTATCTCCGAGATGGAGCACCACTCCAATATCGTTCCCTGGCAAATGCTGTGTGAGGAGAAAGGCGCGAAGCTGCGCGTCATTCCCATGAACGATGCGGGCGAATTAGTGTTGGATGATTATGAGGGTTTACTGAACGAGCGCACCAAATTGGTCGCGGTGACTCACGTTTCAAATTCCCTGGGAACCGTCAATCCCATAAAGGGAATGATTGAAAGTGCCCACAAGTTCGGCGTGCCGGTGTTGATTGACGGGGCGCAGTCCGCACCGCACATGCCGATTGATGTGCAGGACCTGGATTGTGATTTTTACACGCTGTCCGGCCACAAGATGTTCGCGCCCACGGGAAGTGGCATCGTGTATGGCAAGAAACATCTGCTGGAAGAGATGAATCCCTTTCAGGGCGGCGGCGACATGATTCGTAGCGTCACTTTCGAGAAGACTACCTACGCGGATCTGCCGAACAAGTTCGAAGCCGGCACCCCGGCGATTGCTTCGCAGATTGGCCTGGGGGCTGCGATTGATTACCTGAACGGTATCGGCCGGGAACAGGCCATGGCGCACGAGGAAGAATTGCTTAGTTATGCGACCGCCCGTTTGTCCGCCATCGAGGGCGTGCGAATTATCGGCACGGCGCGGCAGAAGGCGGGCGTGCTTTCGTTTGTACTTGATGACGTGCATCCGCACGACATCGGCACGATCCTGGACCAGGAAGGCATTGCCGTGCGCGCCGGCCACCATTGCGCCCAGCCGGTGATGCAGCATTTCAAAGTTCCAGCGACCGCGCGCGCTTCTTTTGCTTTCTATAACACGAAGGAAGAGGTCGAGGCGCTGGCCCGCACAATTGAGAAAGTCATAGAAATTTTTTCGTAGTGAATGGTAAATAGTGAATCGACGACTCGTTGACCATCACCGTTCACTAACTAGCAACCACCATTTACCGTTTACCATTTACTATTCACCATTCACTATTTACCAATGTCAGAACTAAGCGAGCTCTACCAGGCAGTCATCCTCGATCACAACAAGAAGCCGCGCAACTTTCATAAGCTGCCGGCGGCAAACCATTCGGCCGAAGGGTTCAATCCGTTGTGCGGCGATCAATTAACGGTTTATCTGCAGCTCGCAGGCGATACCGTAAACGATGTGAGTTTCGAAGGTTCGGGCTGTGCGATTTCTAAAGCCGCAGCCAGCATGATGACCCAGGCGGTGAAGGGAAAAAGCAAACAGGAAGCAGAAACGCTGTTTGCTGAATTTCATCGCATGGTCACCGGCGAGCTGGACGAAGAAACAACGCCCAACCAACTGGGCCGGTTAACCATCTTCGCCGGCGTGCGAGACTTTCCGGTACGCGTCAAATGCGCTTCGCTGCCGTGGCATACAATGCACGCGGCCTTGAACAATGAACCCTTAGTTTCCACCGAGTAAATAGTGAATTGTAAATGGTAATGGTAAATGGAGTTGCGCGATGACACCATTTACCGTTCACGATTTGCTATTTACGATCTATCACTTCCATTCATCAGCCAATCTCAATGATCATTTCCGCTATTGAACTCCGCGAGATCAGACTCCCGTTAGTTCACTTCTTCGAAACCAGCTTCGGTCGCACCACTGAACGTCGCATCATCCTCGTCCGAGTTACCAGTCAAGACGGCGCCGTAGGCTGGGGCGAGTGCACGGCCGGCGAAGGTCCCTTCTATTGCGAAGAATGGACCGAGACTGCCTGGCCGGTGCTGAAGGAATTTTTGGCGCCGATGGTGGTCGGGCACAGTTTCGGAACCGCTGCTGACGTTTCGGGAACAATGAACCGGGTGCGTGGCAACCGTATGGCTCGCGGTGCGTTAGAGGCTGCCTGCTGGGATCTGGAGGCAAGAGTCGCGGGCGTCCCTTTGTGGCGGCATCTCGGCGGCGAGCGCCGTGAAATTCCGTGCGGAGTTTCCATCGGGATCCAGGATTCCCCGGAACAGTTGCTGGAAAAGATTGAAAGGGAACTGGCAGCGGGTTATCAGCGAATCAAGATTAAGATCAAGCCCGGTTGGGACGAGGCTATCATCGAAGAAGTGCGCAAACACTTTCCTGGTATTCAATTGATGGCGGATGCTAATTCGGCTTATACACTACGCGACGCGCCGTTGTTCCAGCGTCTGGAACAGTTCGAATTGATGATGATCGAACAGCCGCTGGCTCACGACGACATGTTCGACCACGCGGAGCTGCAGCGCCAATTAAAAACGCCGATCTGCCTGGATGAGTCGATACATTCGGCGGCCGATGCCGAGCATGCGATCGGACTTGGTTCGTGCCGCATTGTGAACATCAAGCTGGGGCGGGTTGGTGGTCATGCAGAAGCGAAGCGCATCGAGAGTGTTTGCCGGGAACAGAAGATTCCGGTGTGGTGCGGCGGCATGTTGGAATCGGGCATCGGCCGCGCGCACAACATTGCGATGGCGACTCTGGCGGGGTTCACTTTACCGGGAGATGTTTCTGCGAGTTCTCGTTACTGGAAAAAGGACATCATCGATCCCCCGGTGGAGGTGACGTACCACGGCACCATCATCCCCCGCGATGAGCCGGGAATTGGATACGAGGTTAACGAAGAGTTGATTGAGCATCTGACCGTGAGGAAAGAGCTTCTATCCAGTTAATGTAAGAGCGGGACAAGCCACCCTTCCCAATGGCAAGTAGGGTTCACTGAATCCTCGTTTGACTCTGGCCCAATGCTCCGAGTCGGAGTGACCCCTCAACCAGTTGGCGACGCCAACGGGCATGTCCGTAGCCCACAGCGCAAGCTGTGGGTAAGTCGTACCTAGCGAATCGGAGCCCCAGCGGGGCGACATGTAGTTGCGAGATCAGCCCGCGAAATTTTATGTCGCTCGCTTCGCGAGCTTGTTCAGATCGGCTGCGAGTGCCCACAGCTTGCGTTGTGGGCTACGAATATCGCCGCCCGCTACGCGGGCTTCCGCTCTTTGTTGAAGTGAAGATTTAGCCCCGGTCTGTCTTTCGACTCAATCGCTTTTCCAGTCTCCGGCCTGCGGATATTATTCCCTCGCTAAACTCCAATGCCAGACTTCGCCCACGTCCGGATCCTGAGCGGATCCGATCCGAAGCAGGCCCAGTTTCTCGAGGACTCTCGTAGACGCATTTGGCTCCGCCAGAGTGTGCGCCTCGACCTTGCGCACCTGCGGGTTTGAGAATGCATAGTCAGTTAGTCCCTGCGCAGCTTCTTTTGCCAGGCCCTGGTTTCGGTAAGCAGGAACAATCGCATACCCGATTTCCACGACGCCGTCGTCATTCGGTTTTCCTTTGAACCCGCCGTGGCCGATTAGCGCGTTATCTTCCTCGTGAATGAAAAAATAGGTCCACCAGTTAGCAGCATCAGGATTGGCCTTGAAGTATTCATAGCCATACTTGATCGCCTCGATGCCCGCCACACCAGGAAAGACAAACCAATCATGAAAGACAGTGACGCCGAGTAAATCCCCGAGTCGTCGCTGATCCTGAAGCAGCGCTTCATAGTGCTGCAGCTCATACGGTATTAATTTTAGACGTGGCGTTACGATCATAAGATTCTAGCGGAGCCTTTCTAACGGTCTACTACTCCTGTCCCGCAAAACAACTCAGATGTGGTCAGTTTCATTTTCTCATTAACACCTAACTTCAGTCAGGTGGGACAGCGGCGAAACATTCCCTCCAAACCGTTTCAAGGGTTTACTCAGGGAAACGGTTAAAACCGTTAATCAAATATGGGCCATCTCGATCACCGCACTGAAGAGCGGTGCTAATGAGATTTTCAAACTGACCCACTACCAACTCAGCGAGTAAGCTACTGCCCGCCGCAGTTTCGAGCGTATAATACGCCCCGTTCCAAAGTCTTCTCCTAAAAATTTCTGAGTCTTTGCAGAATAGCATCATCCGGGATTCGATAACTTCAAACATGCCCACACAACTTTCGCGCGCCACCATGGCAGCGCTGCAGACCGAATTTCGCAATCGGCAGGCTGAGGTGCTCGCCCTCACGCGTGCCCTGGTGGAAGCGGAGTCGCCATCGGGCGATCTTACGGGTAACGAGTTGGTGGTTTCGCTGCTGGAAAGTGCCGCGAGAGCGCTTCCAGCGATCACTTCAATCGATCGCATCGCGGCGCCGGGTTATGGTTCCCATTTGCGGATAACTGCCTTTGGCAATCCCGATGATGACACCAAACCGCTCGTGATTCTGGGACATACCGACACGGTGCATGGGCGCGGTTCCGTAACGGAACGTCCCTGGCGCGTCGAGGAAAACAGAATCTATGGCCCGGGCGTTTTCGATATGAAGGCGAATTGTGCCCTGGCCCTGTCAGCGCTGGCTGTGTGCGCGGCGACAGAATTGCCGATCGGCGGCCCGGTAAAGTTACTGCTGACGTGTGACGAGGAAAACGGCAGCCCCACGGGACGCAGAGTGGTGGAAGAGGAAACCAGAGACGCGCGCGCCGTGTTGGTGCTCGAGCCGCCGGCTTCGGGGGGGCGGGTGAAAACCGGGCGCAAGGGAACCGGCATGTTTACTGTCGAAGCGATCGGGCGCGCAGCGCATGCCGGGTTGGAACCGGAGAAGGGAGCCAGCGCTGTTCTGGAAATTGCCAATCAAATTGTCCGGTTGCACGCCATGAATGATCTGGGCGCAGGAACTTCCGTCAATGCCGGAGTAGTTCGCGGGGGCACACTTTCAAACGTAGTGGCGGCGACGGCACACGCCGAAGTCGATATCCGGTTTAGTTCTATGGCGGAAGGTAAGCGCATCGAACACCAGATTCTGCAATTGCAGTCTTGTGATGAACGTGTGCGCCTGTCCGTGCGCGGTGGCGTCAATCGACCGCCGCTGGAGCGAACGACCGGGGTGCTGGCACTTTACGAACACGCGCGCCACATCGCATCGCTGCTGGATTGTGATTTGGGCGAGACCAGCGTCGGCGGTGCGTCGGATGGAAATTTCGTGGGTGCGTTGGGAGTTCCCGTCTTGGATGGGTTGGGCATCGATGGCGATGGCGCCCACGCGGCGCACGAACACATTCTCGTCGATAAAATCGCCGGGCGCGGAGCTTTGATTGCCGGATTGCTGGCGACTTTATGATACAGGTCCACAGATTTCGCAGATTACGCTGATTGAAAAGCAAGAGAACACAGCGCAAAGGGCAAAGGGCAGAGGGCAAAGGGCAAAGGGTAAAGGGCAAAGGGCAAACGCGGAATGGGTGGATAACAGCAACTCCCCACCACATGGGGATGTTTACCGTTCTGTGTAATCTGCGAAATCTGCGGATTCAACTTTCTTCAATGCGAAGAGGAGTGGAGAGATGAGGAAATTTGTTGGAGCGGTTTCTCTTCTGTTGTTGGCGACTTTAATTAGCGCGCAACAGGAAGGTCCACCGATCAGGAATTTTCTGCGAGTCAATAAAGACTTTTGCACCGGTGGCCAGCCGCGGCCCGAACACTTTCAGCAGTTGAAAGACGACGGGGTAAAGGCCGTCATCAATTTGCGCGCGCCGGGCGAACACCGCGCTGCCGAAGAGGAAGCGCAGGTGAAAGAGTTGGGGCTGCGCTATTTCAACATTCCCGTGGTCTATGCCGAGCCGAAAGACGAGCAGGCGACGGAGTTTCTGAAGATTACGGACGATCCAAAGAACCGCCCGGCATTCATTCATTGCACTGCGGCGATTCGCGTGGGAGCGTTTTGGATGATCCGGCGCGTGCTGCGAGATGGTTGGACCATCGAAGCGGCCGAAGAGGAAGCGACGAAGGTTGGGTTGCGCGAGAGCCCGGATCTGGTTGAGTTTGCGCGCCAATACATTGAAAAACACCGCAAGGAGAGGAAGTAATATGAGAAACCTCATCCACTCACTCTTACTGACTGCCATGTTTTTGTGCTCCATGCTTGCGGGCTTTGACCTTCCCCTCACTCGCGCCCAGCAGGCGAACCCGGCGACGGTGAATTCGCAACTTCCGGCTTACCCTTTGAAGTTTGGCGCTTTTCTGGCGCAGTTCGATCCCGGCGGCACGTTTACTTTGAAGGGACAAGGCTGGCCCCCGCTTAACGGCAACTGGCGGACCGACGGCGCGGAGGTCGAAGTGACGATGTCCGGTGGCCCCGGCGGGTGTGATAAAGCCGGCCGCTATCGCTTTGTCGTGGATGCCGGGCGCGTGACCTTTGCGTTGGTCGCCGACGATTGCGTAGTACGAAGAATGATCCTGGATCGCAGTACGTGGTCTCCTTCTGATGCGCCAATGGTAAAACCCGTGCGGACAATAACCAGAACGACAGGCGCACCTGCGCGGAAACCTTCGGCGAAAACTAACGAGGCGGGAAGCTGGCCGTCATTTCGTGGCCCGCAAGCAGCCGGCATCGCTGACGGTCAGAATCTACCGGAACGTTGGAATGGCGCGAGTGGCGAGAACATTCTTTGGCACACTCCGATTCCCGGCCTGGCACATTCCAGCCCGGTGGTTTGGGGAAATCAACTGTTTGTAACCACTGCGGTCAGCAGCGATCCGAAAGCCACGTTCCGACCCGGCCTCTACGGCGACGGCGATGCTTCGAAGGATCGGACGACGCATCGTTGGATGCTCCTGGCCCTTGATAAGAGAAACGGAAAGATTCTGTGGCAGCGCGTGGCCCACGAGGGAGTTCCACTCGAACAGCGGCACATCAAAGCGACTTACGCGAATTCGACTCCCGCCACTGATGGCCGCGTCGTTGTGGCCTGGTTCGGCTCGCAGGGCGTTCATGCCTACGATCTCAGTGGTCGCCTGCTTTGGAAAGTCGATCTCGGAAAACTGGATCTGGGCGCCTACGATATCCCGACCTACGAGTGGGGTCCGGCCAGTTCGCCAATCATCTGGAACGGTCTGGTCATCCTGCAATGCGACACGCAAACGGATTCATTTATCCTGGCCCTTGATGCGTTGACGGGAAAAACTGTTTGGAAGACTGATCGCGAAGAGCTGCCCTCATGGGGAACTCCGACGGTGGCGATGACCGCAAGCGGTCCGCAACTCGTCACCAATGCTTCTAATCTCATTCGCGGTTACGATGCGCGCACGGGCGCTGAGTTATGGCGCCTCGGTGGCAGCTCGAAGATCACTGCGCCAACTCCGGTTTTCGCTGACGGCCTGTTTGTGGTGGCAAGCGGTCGTGGTCCGGAGCGGCCGATCTTTGTAGTGCGGCCGGGAGCGCGCGGCGACCTGACGTTGCGCGATGGCAAGACTGCCGGCGACGCCATTGTTTGGAGCCGGACTGGTCGCGGTCCGTACATGCCGACACCGTTGATTTACAAGGGAATTCTCTACGTGCTGGGTAACAACGGACTCTTCGACGCGTACAAACTCGACACCGGCGAAGAAATATATCGCCAGCGTCTTCCCACGGTTGGCAGCGGTTTCAGTGCGTCGCCCGTGGCGGCTGACGGAAAGATCTATCTCTCGAACGAAGATGGTGAAATGCTCGTGATCAGCGCCGGAGAAAAGTTCGCGCACCTGGGAACCAATTCGATGGGCGAGTTGTTGATGGCCACGCCGGCACTTTCGCAAGGCGTCATGTACGTGCGTTCCGCGTCAAGCGTGTTCGCGATTGGAAGGAAAAAGTAGGGCAGGCATTCCTGCCTGTCCAGGTTCCGTTACCTGTCGAGTTCATCTGATTCTATCTGATTGAAACGCTAAATCGGACAGACAAGAATGTCTGTCCTACTTTTATGAAACTAGCTACCTGGAACGTTAACTCAATTCTGGCTCGCCTACCGCACGTGCAGCAGTGGCTGCAAGCAGAGCAGCCCGATGTCCTTTGCATGCAGGAAACGAAATGCCTTGACGAGAAGTTTCCCTTCGAAGCGTTCACGGAACTGGGCTATTGCGCGACGGTGTTGGGCCAGCGCAGCTACAACGGCGTGGCAATTATTTCCCGCGAAGCGTGTTCGAACGTGCACCGCGGATATGCCGATGATGAAGCAGGCGCGCACGCCCGCCTCCTGGCCGCCAACGTCGCCGGCGTAATCGTGGTGGACGTCTATATTCCGAATGGGCAGGCGGTAGGTTCGGAAAAGTTTGCCTTCAAGTTGGATTGGATGAAGCGACTGCGCGATTTTCTTGATGCAAACTTTTCGCCGGAACTTCCGGTGGTGCTGTGCGGCGATTTCAATGTTGCTCCGGAGGATCGGGACGTTCATGATCCGCGTCTATGGCAGGGGCGAATCATGTGCAGCCAGCCGGAGCGAGATGCGCTACAGCGTATCAAGGAGTGGGGATTCACCGATGCGTTCCGATTGCACAACGAACAGGGTGGGCTCTATTCGTGGTGGGATTATCGCGCCGGTGCGTTTCGCCGGAATCTCGGTTTGCGAATCGATCACGTTTGGGTATCGCAGGCGCTGGTGGCTCGCAGCACTGGCGCCAGGATCGATGCGTCAACACGCAAATGGGAAAAACCCTCCGACCATGCGCCGTTGATTGCTGAGTTTAGCTAGTAGGACAGGCATTCCTGCCTGTCCAAATTCTTCGCGAGCCTCTTTTTTGAAAGAAAAGGGACACGCAGGAATGCCTGTCCTACGGGAGCGAGGAGAGATCTTTTGGCGGTCGCGCGTTCTATGAACATCTCGCCCCTAAATGGGGCGAAGGGCAACAATCTTTCGTTGCCCTTCCAAGTTGAATCTGCGGATGACAAATGAGAAATGGAAAATGACCGATGGAAAATCTTAGGGTCTTACCTCGCAGCCGGCAGCCTGATTGAGAAAATAGCGCCGCCGTCTGGCGCGTTGCGCGCCGTCAGCGAGCCTCCATGTTCGGTTACGACGCGATGGGCGAGGGCCAGGCCGATGCCGTGACCACCGGCTTTGGTAGTGAAAAACGGGATAAAGATGCGCTCGATGTCCGGTGGTGAGATGCCGGCGCCGTTATCCTGGATATCAATGCGAAACCACTTGCTGCCTGCAACTTTTTCTGTGCTCAAATGAATAGTAAGGCGGCGATCGTCGTGCTTTTCTCGCATTGCCTCAGCCGCGTTACGCATGAGATTGAGAATCGCCTGGCGCAACATGCGCTCGTCCGCGCGGACCTTATCTGCTTGCGCCGCGCGATCACCTTCCACGATCACCTGAAGCGAAGCGTCCTGATAAGCTGACTGCATTTCCGTTTGGCACTCTGCTATTAGTTCCCACAGCGATACATCCTCCACTTCCAATGCCTGCGGACGGGCGAAGTTCAAAAACGCCGTTACCATATCTGCCAGGCTTCGCACCTCCTGCAACAGGGAAGCCGCAGCCGTCTTGCCGCTCTCATTCAAATCCAGATTTTGTAAGAGCTGCGCATAGCCATGCAGCGTTGCGATCGTGTTCTTGAATTCATGGGCCAGGCCGGCGGACATTTCGCCCAGGCTTTCCAGATTTCGTTTCAGCGCCACCTGTTCTCGGAGTTGGGTAACTTCCGTGATGTCCGTCAAAAGGCAAAGGGCTCCGCGCACCCCGCTTTCGCCGGAAGGATCGATGGGAGCAATGGTAGCCCCGAGCTTTTGCATGCGGCCTTCGCCATCGGTGGCTTCTACTTCCTCTCGCCGGTAGAGTTTGCCGCTGCGCAGAGTCTCTTCCACCATCTCAACGAGGGGAGGCGCCTGGCGAAATAGTGATCGCACTGGTTGGCCGATTGCTACTCCATCCAGGTTCAGCAACCGTTGGGCGGGCAGATTCAAGGCGGTGGCGTGGCCGGCGGAATCGAAGGCGATAAGTCCGGAAGGAACACTGGCGACAATGCGTTCGTTGAAACGTTCCGCTGAATCCGCTCGCTGGCTGGCCTGCGCGGTCAGAATTTCCAGCTCACGTTGTTGGGCTTGCAGTTTTGCGACTACGGATTGAAAAGTCTCCAGCACGAAGGCGGCTTCATCACCGGATTTGCCGGAACGTACCGCGACCGGCGCGCGTTTGGCTTCGCCTACCAGCCGCCGGTAAGGCCCGAGCAGCCAGCGCAGCAGCGCGATGATGCATAACAGGGCGATGAAGAGCGCGACCGTGAAGCCGGTAAGCAGTATCGGCCGGTTTACCGCGGAAGTGTCAGGCGCCAGCGCGTACAACGCAAAGATAAAGATCGTGGCCAGCAGAAAGATGCCGGCGATGAGCGCGAGCCAGATTTGAACTCTGTTTCCGTTACGCAACATTCTTAGTACTTAGTGCTTTGTACTTTGTACTTTGTGATTGAACCTTTGTACGCCGCTCGTTCAAAGTACAAAGTACAAAGTACAAAGTACAAAGTACAAAGCACAAAGTCCCGTCTAACGAAACTGTCCCGCATACCATTCCACGATGCGAGAGCCTATGAGCAGGGCCGCGATTGATGCCGTTCCCAAAAACACTCCAAAGGGCAGAAGCATCTGCATGTTGCGCTCTCGCTGCTTCAACATCAATAGAATGCCGGTGAGCGATCCTGTCAGCACGGCGAGGAAGATCGTCAGCACGGTGAGTCGCCAACCCAGGTAGGCGCCTACCATAAACATCATCTTCACATCACCCAAACCCATGGCCTCGACGCCGCGCAATTTCTCCCAAAGAAAACCCATCAGCCATAACGTACCGCCACCGGCGAGCGCTCCGATCACGGCCCCCACCAGGGAAGCCGCCCATAACGGAAGGCCGGCGAACGGACCGGTGGCCAAAGATTGCAAGTCGTCAAAGTGCGGAGCGCCCATTAAATACGGAATTACCACGCGGGCCACCAGGGCGAAAATCATGCCCGGATAAGTGATGGCGTTCGGAAGAATCATGTGCTCAGCGTCGATAAACACGAGCGCCAGCAACGCGCTAACGAAGATAAGATCAAACGGCAGAGCGAAGGTCAGCCCGTCATGCCACGTGACGAGGCCAAACAAGATGGCGGTTAGTAACTCAACTGCCGGGTAGCGCGGTGAAATACGTGCGTGGCACCCGCGGCACTTTCCACCCAGGATTGCATAGCTAATTATGGGAATGTTGTCGAATGGACCAATGGCGGCGCCGCAACCGGGACAACGAGAATTGGGGAAGACTATTGACTCTTCACGTGGCAGGCGATGAATGACGACATTCAAAAAGCTACCGATCACTGCTCCAAAAGCAGCAGCCGCAAAACAAATGACTGGCAAAGGAAAAGTGAAGAAGTCTTGTAGCGCGACGGGGATTGAGCTGTAGGTCATGCGACACGCATTGTAGCGTGGGGGAGAACTAGAGGCTAGAGGCTAGAGACCAGGGGGTTAGAGGCTGGGAAGCTTAATTTACAAACTACAGAGCCTGAGAGTTCAGAATATGCTCGCGCCCTCGCCCTACATTACCCTAGCCTCCAGGGTGGTGCCCTGCTTTGCGGAAATCGTAGGGGCGCCACTCCGTGGGCGCCCTCTTCGTCCGCTGAAATGGGGCGCCCACGGACGGACGCCCCGACAAATTAGACCACCACCTAGTCTCCAGCCCTTAGCCTCTCCGCCTACGGCTTCACTGATGAATCAACGGTCACGTTGTTATTGCGCAGCGTACTGGAGGTAGCTCTTTGGAGGTTTGCCAGGGCTTTTGCGTAACCCGTCTCCGCCTGTACTTCCGCGGCCCGCGCATTCGCGAGTGCGTTCTGCCTTTGAATCAGAATGTACGTAGTCGATCGCCCCACGGAATATAAGCGCTGCTCGCCTTCCAGTTGAATCTCTGCGTTCTTACGTGCCTCACGCGCCGCCAGTACGCGCAAGCGAGACGACTCGACGCCCTGGGCGGCATTGCGCACATCCACTTCGACGAACTGTTCCTGAGACCGTACCGTCGCATCCAACTGTTCTTTTTGAATCAGCGCGCCGGCGAGATTCGCCTTCGCCGTCGTGTTGCGGAAGGGAAACTGAATCGCAACGCCGACAGTAATGTTATAGGTCTTGAACCCAAACAGGTTGCTTAAGTCCTTGGCGTATCCGCCAACCAACTCGGGCGGCGCAAACGAGCCGGAGGGCGTAATAAGCGGGACTGTGGCAAGCGGAAAACCCGCGCGGGTCTGAATGTCGCGAATCTGGGCCAGCAGAAATGCGTCGGAACTGGTCGCCGGATCGCCGGAGATCAAGGGGATGCGCGCCGTGGGATCGAACGTTGAGTTGGCACTCCCCGCTAAGCCGGTGGTGGCAACCGTTGATTGCAGGTCAAACTGCGGCTTGGTCTGATTGCGGAAATACTTAAGGTCAATATCGTTGATGTCCCGTTGCAGTCGCAGACGGGCCAGCTCCGGCCGGTTCTTGCGCGCCTCACCCAGCGCGTCGTTCAGATTTACAGGCGTGGTGTCGATGATGGGCACATCGGTAGGCGTAATCTGCGCCGACCATTGATTCGCCGTCGGGTCTTTAAGAATCAATTGCTTCAAACGATTTTCGGCTGTCGTTACATTCTGGGTCGCCGTCAGGAGGGACGACTCGCGGTTCGCCAGTTCAGTCAAGACTTCAGCCCGATCCAAAGGCGCCTTGGCACCCGCGGCGATTTGGGCTTCGATCTGGCGCAGGTTCTCGCGCGAAAGGTTCATGTTATCCAACTGAACTTGCTGATCGCGCATAGCGAAAAGCAGGTCCCAGTACGCGCTCTGCACTTGAGAAATAATGTCTATGGTCCGCGCCCGAAAATCTGAGTCGGACTGTTCGATACGTTTCTTTTGAATTCTTATGTTGCGCCGGTTGTTGTCTATGGAGCGGTTGCGCCAGAGCGGCTGTACGATCGTCAGAGCCAGATTTGATGAATAGAACGGATTCAGCGTACTGCTGGTCGCACTCGTCGTGTTGCGCGTATTGCTGAAAGTAAGATCGTAAGTTCCGCCGCCCTTGCTAAACGATTTAGTCACTCCCGGGCTGAAGGTGAAAACAGAAGTTGAGAGTTTGCCGGAGGGCGCGCCGCTAAAAATGTTTTGTATGGGCGTCACGCGTTTATCAATCTGCGGCGTCATGGAGAAGACAGGATCGTAAACGCCCTCGAAGGCCCGCAACTGAGTTTCCGCAAACCTCACATCGTCGCGCGCGACTTCGATGTCATTGTTATTGACCAGCGCCAGGCGGATTGCCTCGTTCAGTGTCAGCGTAACCGAGTTGTCGCTGGTTACGCCCAGCCGGCTCAGATTCGGCATTGGCGGCAAAGGGCGCGCCTGCGCATCGGGAAATATCGGATCGCGTGGCTCAACTCCGGTCGGGTTCGGCGTAGCGCTCGGATCTCCAGTTGGCGGAGTCGGCATGGCGGTCGGTGAAACCGGCAATTGGGTCGACGAAGGTGCAGTCGATGGAGTAACCACACCGGTTCCCGGCGGCGTTTGCGGCGCAGGCCTTTGGGTTCCGGGTGCCGCCGTGGGGCTGGTAGGCCGCGTCGCATCCGGTTGGTTTTGTCCCTGGCCCGGTGGGCGAGTCGCATCGCGCTGGGCCGGATTCGGCGTCGCGGCAGGCCTTTGGCCCCGTACGGTCGCGCCTGTAATAGCAGTGATCGCAAATAGGACCAGCAGCAACTGAGTTACCCGAAGAATCGCATTGATCGACATTAAAAGAAATGCTCCTTATTTGAACCTGAACCAGAGTGCTCGCGCTGCTTTCCTTCGTTGAGCAGACAAAGAGCGCCGAGTCATAGCGTACTACGTCATACGCACTGACTCGGTTTCAAAAACCTAAGCAAACGCCTTGCCTTGACAGTCAAGACAGAGGCGCATTATCTTGCGATCTCTTCGGCAACAATCCGCTCCTGCCCTGATTCCGTGGATCCAGGATGGACGTGTGCTTCCGCGCCGCGCCGAGGTGCTCCGAAACAAATATCACCCAGGAGGACTTAAGCACAGAAATGGCAATTAAAGTGGGCATCAATGGATTTGGCCGCATCGGCCGCAATATCTTTCGCACCGCCCTCGGTGATTCGGAAATTGACTTTGTAGCGGTCAATGATATCACCGACACGAAGACCTTGGCGCATCTGCTGAAATATGATTCTGTCCTGGGTAATCTCGAAAATGAGATTTCCGCTACCGAAAATGGGATTAAGGTTGGGGACGAAGAGTTCCGCGTATTCTCCGAACGCGATCCGGCGAAGATCGATTGGAACTCGGTCGGGGCCGAAATAGTCATTGAATCCACCGGGCTGTTTACGAAAGCCGAAGACGCAAGGAAACATCTGCGCGGCAGCGTGAAGAAGGTGATTATCTCTGCTCCCGCCAAGGACGAGGACATCACGATCGTCCTCGGCGTAAATGAAGCGCAGTACGATCCCGCCACTCACAATGTAATTTCCAACGCGTCATGTACCACCAATTGTCTGGCGCCGGTGGCCAAAGTCATCCATGAGAACTTCGGCATTCGCTCGGCGCAAATGACAACGATCCATTCCTACACCAACGATCAGCAGTTGCTGGATCTGCCGCACAAGGATTTGCGTCGCGCTCGCGCGGCTGGACTTTCGATGATTCCGACTTCGACAGGCGCGGCGAAGGCAGTCGCGCTGGTTTTGCCTGAATTGAAAGGGAAGTTTGACGGCATCAGCGTGCGCGTACCCACTCCTAATGTTTCTTTGGTAGATGTAGTTATTGAAGTTGAGAAACAGACCACCACGGAGGATGTGAATCGCGCCCTGAAGAATGCCGCCAACGAAGAACTGCGTGGCATTCTGGCTTTCTCGGAAGAGCCCTTGGTCTCGGCTGACTTTCGCAAGAACTCAAATTCATCGATCGTCGATGCCGAGTACACGAAAGTCACCGGCGGCAACCTGATCAAAGTCCTTTCCTGGTACGACAATGAGTGGGGTTACTCGTGCCGCGTGCGCGACCTCGTGAAATACATCGCGGGCAAAGGACTCTGAGGGTTAATGGTCAGTTGTCAGTGGTTAGTTGTTAGAAATCAATTTGCGGCTTAATGATTAGAGAACTACTGACAACTGACGACTGGCAACTGACCAATGAACAAGCTTTCGATCAAAGACCTTGACCTAAAAGGTAAACGCGTTTTCATTCGCGTCGATTTCAACGTGCCGATCAAGGACGGTAAGGTTGATGACGACACGCGGATCCAGGCTGCGCTTCCCACTATCAACTACGCGATTGAACATGGCGCAAGGGTAATTCTCGCTTCACATCTTGGCCGGCCGAAAGGTGAGCGAGTGGAGAAATACTCGCTACGCCCGGTGGCGGAACATCTTTCAACTCTGCTTGGATCGGCGGCGAAGTTTGCCGACGACTGCGTTGGCGATACGGTAAAGAGCGAGGTTAACTCCATGCAGGATGGCGACGTCCTCCTGTTGGAGAACCTGCGTTTTCATAAAGCGGAAGAGAAGAACGATGATGCGTTCGCCCAGGAACTTGCCAGCCTCTGCGATCTTTATGTAAACGATGCTTTCGGGGCTGCCCACCGCGCGCACGCTTCGACGGCTGGAATCACAAAATACGTTGGAAAGGCCGCGGCCGGTTTGTTGATGGAAAAGGAGCTCGAGTATCTCGGGCGCGTAATCAGCAACCCGGAGCATCCCTTCGTTGCAATCCTGGGCGGCGCAAAAGTTTCCGACAAAATTCCGGTTATCAACGCGCTGATCGATCGAAAGGTCGACAAGCTCCTAATTGGCGGTGCGATGGCCTACACGTTCTTTAAGGCCGAAGGATTCACTGTGGGCAAGTCGTTAGTTGAAGATGATATGCGGCAAACGGCTTTGGAGATTAAGCAGCGAACTGAAGCCGAAGGCGTCGAACTCCTGTTGCCCACCGATCATCAAGTCGTTGATAGCTACGAGCCAATCAAGGGCGACAAGATCATCGCCAAGACGATCCCCATCGAGTTTACGAATGCCGGCCAAGCCGGCATGGACATCGGCGTCGAAACAGTCTCACATTTCGCCAACGCGTTGCGCGACGCACGCACCATAATCTGGAACGGCCCAATGGGCGTGTTTGAAGAACCACCATTTAACGAAGGCACAATAGGAATCGCGCTGGCGGTGGCGGAAGCCGCCGACCGCGGCGCTACTGTTATCGTCGGCGGCGGCGACTCCGTCGCGGCCGTCACCCGAGCCGGCGTCGCCGATCGCATCACCCACATTTCCACCGGCGGCGGCGCGACCTTGGAATTTCTGGCGGGCGAAGAGCTGCCGGGTGTGGCAGCGTTGAGTGATCGGCCATAAGCTTTTTGGAGCGGATGAGCTAATCCGGCTTCGTCGCAACCCTCCGCTTATTCCAGCGATCACGATTCGTCAGCAACATCGATCAGGAAATTCTGCAATAGATAACGCTTTTCGAATCGGGCTTGGTTAACCCGCTTTGACGGAAACACGTAATTCCATGCGTCCCGCCCGAACTTTGACGCAAATCCCTCGGCAAACGGATCGCCATACTCCACTGTCATTGCCAGTTTTTGCGCAATGCTGGCAACGGCCTCATCGATCAACTTAACCGCGGCTTCTGTCTGCGGGCCACGTCCGCCGACCGACGCAATAGTGAAGGCATGGGCGTCGCGGATATTTTGCAGGCTGTATAGGTGTTCAGAGCCGACGGGAATGAGCCAGTCGAGGGTGTCCGTCTTTTCGGAATGTATGTAGCCGTCGAAGTCGGGAATGCGGCGCGCTACTCCTCGGTTTGCCGGAACCAGGATCACCTGAGCCTCCTTTTCGTAATCCAGAAGCTTCGCCGCTTCCTTCTTTCCGCCAGCAAGCATATTAACGAAGCGTCGCTCAAATGGATGCTCGAGCTGCAACATGGAGCTGAATGCGTTTTTGTTCGCGCGCTTCCGGAGCACAAGCAATTTCCCTCCTTGGGGGTGAAAAAAAGCTTTAAGATTAACTGAAATTATCTTCAAATCAGTCGGCACTAAGCGAGCCCGGAGTTTCCTGGCCGCTTCATACGTCAAGTTCTGCGGAAACTCGCGATAGATTTTGAGAACGTCTTGGCGCAAGGGAATGAACTGGCGATGACGCATCACGACTCGCTTCCAGTCGGCACCGACAAGCTGCTCCATCACGGCGAATCTTAGCGAGCGTTTGTCGCTCTTGAGAATCCATTCGAGCGGTTCGAGCGCCAAGCGGCCCTGGGCGCTGGCAAGGTCTATTCCCGATTCTATGCTTTCAAAGTTTGAGCTGATGTACGCTAAGTGCTTGACATATTGTTTCTGCAGAGTCGCCAGGCGAAAGGCGTTGTAGTTACTAGTGAAAATGGATGAAAGCCGCAGGTGGTCTAGCAAAAACAGGTGTTCCGGCTCGATGCTTTCATGCACAGTTTTTGCGAACAGTTGGGCGAGAAGCGTCGAGTCCGGATTTCTGGCGCCCAAAGCTATCAGCCTACCTAAGATCGGGCCCTTGAACTGCCTTACTATGAGTCGTAACGGGGCCGGAGCATTCTCAACTGCCGCAACAATCTTTGACAGATCAGTGGTTGTTCCTGCCAAGGCTGACGCCAAACGCGCGGTTGATCTCAACCCCTGGATGACCGGGCCTGCAATGCTCAGAACGACTCCGACCACGGCCCAATGGAGATCGCTCTGAACTTGGTTCAGCGTACGCGGCTGATAAGCCGAGTCATATCCATATCGGGCTACATGCTCCCGCTCGGCCAACGCGCAGTAAAGGCTGCCAGCGCTCAAGCCGAAACCGAGGGCAACAGCAACGGGAAGCGCAGGTGACGCAATAATGCAGAGCGGTAAAGTTATCAACGCCAGAACCGCGAATGGATCTCGCTGGCCGAAATTAACGAATTCGTAGGATATCTGATCAAACAACTCGAGAAACCGACGATGATCTGGAGGGCGCAAACGAAACCGCTCGCTATCTGCAAACCAGTCGACTGGAGGTCGATCTAGCGCATCAACGCATAGTAATTCAAAGCGTATGGGATCGTTGTCTACGGACTTTTCAGGATCGGATGGATCTAGAGGGTTTCCGGCTCGGTCTCGAAGCATGCCGAGGTGAAAGGTCTCGTAAGAGATCCTCACGTTCGGGCTGGTAATGAGTCGCAACCGACTCTGGCTTTTTTCATTATTGTAAGGACTCTGCCACTGCCAGAATGCCAAGGCCGGTTCGCGTGGCTCCCAGTCGAGCGATATAGACCACTTTAGATTCGTGCTCTGAGATTTTGACTGTGAAGCGTCAGCTTCACGCGGACAAACAAACTTAATTCCGTTGTCGGATCTTATCACGCAGAAGACGTCGTAAAAGGAATCTCCCATCCGGTCGAGATACTCTTCATAGGCCTCCGGATAAAACTCCGGCGGGAAATCCATCCCGAACACGTCCCCTGTCGACGATATGAACGCTGTTGGTTCACTGGTAATAGCGTTATCCCGAGCCCAATCTTCGGCGATCGCTTTGACAACACTCTGCTGTTCAGCAGGAATGAGAAATTGCGCATCAATAGGCTCACCCAGTTCGGGAAGAATTGAGGCGTCCATCACCCGGATCAGCCTGAGTTTTACATGCGGCCGACCACGCTTAATGAAGGGTGCTACTTTCTCGTCGTAATCCCCGCAATCGATTTTGGCGTCATGTGCAAGGGCAATGGTCACTAATTCGTGGCGCTCGGAGTTGTTGCCGCGACTTCCCACGCCATCTTTCTTTGATGGTCCGATAAACGAATCACAAGCAAACGGCCGTTTACCAGTTCGATGCCAGGGATGCGCGGTAATCAGGAAGGTGAGCGTATGATCAAACGTCCAGCCGTCCTCTCCGGGAACGCCATAGACGCGGCCGTCAGGGGCGACGGCCAACGTGAGCGTTGCCCGCCCGCGTGCCGGCTCCTCGAAAACATTCCATCGGCCAAAGAAAAACATCCGGCGAAGTGAGAGCTCAAACTTTCGGATTTAACTCGGCATCCTGCTGCAGGTAGATCAGTGTGGTTGGCAAGGTAAGCTCCCAGGGTGGGCCAACCAGTTTCGGGCCTACCGAATAGATTTGATCTGACACAACTTCGGTGGGACCAGGCGCCAGGATTCGCAAGTGTGTGCCGTCAACAATTTCAACGATTCGATAGACAATAGCGTTCACTCTCAGCTCTCGATCCAAATCGTCATCAGTAAAATCAGTCCCTGTACCGGTAACCAGAGTGCTGTTTGCCGCAAGGGAAATGCGTCCCGGCCCTTGCACATGATCCAGCCCGCCGGTCTGGGCACGCAATTCGTCTTCAATCGTCATGGTGCCGTCTCTATCGAAGCCTGGCGGGTCGGGTTGGTTCCACACATCGCCGCTCCAGTTATTTGGGTCGAAGGTGAAGGCAACCAACGCTTCGGACCCTGGCCGCACCGGAATTTGTACGCGCGCAAAACCGGCGCGCAGAAATCTCCCAAACTGATCATCGACATCATCCAGTTGCGACGTGATTGGCCATTCGTTTTTACGTCCCCAAAAATACGGATAGAGCACGTAAGTCATGTTCTCCCACTCAAACGCCTGCTCGAGAAACGCAACATACCGCCCCTCAGCTTCTGCGTCGTCAAGCACGATCTCGGGATAGGAATCCAAATCGCCTGGAAGCATCGAGTCGAAGAGCTCAAACCGCTGAGCAGTGATTATGGTAATGACCGCGCGCTTCAGTTCGTTTCGTATGGTTTCCAGATTAGCGGCCGGTGCGCGCCCTGCGATTTGTGCCTGGATGTCGGCGTTGGCTGCAGCGAGTTGTTCGTCATACGCTGCCTTCTGCAGTTGGTAACCCTGCATGATGGCCGCATAGGTATTGAGCTGCCAAAGGCGAAACGCTTCGTCCGTGCGCTCGCAATCCACCCACATAGTAATTATGCCCGCGAGGAATCCGCCTGAAATCACCGCAAACGGAACTTTGCCGACTCTTCCTCGAAAGCTAATTTCCTCACCAGGATCAGGGCGCCGGCCACTAATCCGAACACGCACATAATGGTCACCGGAATACTCTCCATACCAGTTGAACTGGAGCGCGGTGGACACATAGCCTTCCGGGATAACCAACTCAGAGTTGACGACGCACGTGACCCTACCATTGTCGCTTGAGATTTGCGCCACAGCACTAACCGTTATTGCCCCGCGAAGAGGTGTCACCACGTCACGCGCACCCGTTTGCGCTACGAACACGCCGTAATTATCTTCAGTCAAGTCGTCCGGAGTGAGAGATCGCAAGTCACCGGTATCACGGTCTTCTACCACGGGCGCGATTGGTGCTGAGATTTCCAGAGGATCAGCTTTCCTGAGGTTCTGGAGGTGCCGAGTGAACGCGGCCGGCTCCGGGACATACACCTCGTACAGGTCCCGAATTCCGTAGTTCACCACTTGCATTTTGTAAACCTTGTCGACCCAGCGATAAAGCCCGCGAACGTGGCCGTTGCCTTGCGCATTATCGATCGCATGCCGGGTTAACTCGCGAATTTCGGTCACGGTGCGGTTCATTCGCTGTTCTGAAACTCGTGTTTCCACTTTTGACTTTGCACTGCTGGTCATCTCCCGGGCGAAGCTCGAGGCCGACTCTTTCGACGTCTCCTGTGAATGGTCGTACCCGAACTGCGAATTCATCTGGACGCCGACAGTTGGACCATACGAGGCACTGACGCTGACACCAGCCTCCAGCTTGAGATGATCGTTCACGGCATCTTTCACAGCGCTTGAGAGTTCAAATCGTTCGGTACTCTGCGTGTCTCGCTCCTCAGACGTCGCCGTCTCACGGGAAGCGGACACAACCGATTCAGTGGTTTGGTTGCGTGCGAAACTTCTTTCATGAGTCTCCCCTTGCAGTACGTTTTCGATGTGTGCGATCTCGCCCAAGTGATAGCGTGCCAAATCCTGACGCACAATTACGAGATCACCGCGGCGAGGCGAGCGCAGTCCTCCTATTCCGTGCGGGACGGTGGACCAATCTATTGCTGGCGCGTTTATTCCGGCGGGCGGTTTTTGAGTTCTCGGCGTCCCTCCACCTGAGCCGCGACGTTTCGCAATCTGCCGACGGGTTGCCATCCTTGGTGTCGTAAGCTTTTGCAAGAGGCTTTTCGCCTCATGAAGCGCCTCAGACAGGCTCCGTTTCGCGGGTTGATCGAAAATATTTTCGATAACTTTCCGAGAGCGTTGGGGAATTCGCTCTGACCAATGGGGATGTGTATACGATTCTTTTTCTACCGGCGGTTCAGCCCTATTGAACACCTTCGCAAAAAATCCGCGCGAAACTGGCTGTTCAAAAGTAGCAGCGTCGACTAAGTCAGCCTCGCGCTCAGTCAGCGAAGCAATAGTTCGCAGGTCCGTAACAAGCTGACTCACTTCCTGCTGCGACGGTTTCCCCCCCACACTATTAGGGACATCGGCACTATTGGGAACATCGGCAGCTGGCTCAGGCTTCTGAGCAACGGTCGCGCGAGGTAAAGCAGCTACCCTAAGATCCGGAAGGATGGGCCGTATACGCAGAATGCGCTCAACTTGGTTAGGCGACAAAGCGGACCTCTGGCTCGCCCTCAGGATCAATTCACTGGCACGGAACAAACGGGTTGTCTCATAGGCGTCCTTCGATTTGCCTAGCAGAGTCTCCGCGAGTAGCCGATCCGCAAGTTTGATTCGAAGCTTTAGGAGGTAATCTTTCGGGTCGGAAAAATCGAACCCAATTGCGGCAGCAATCTCCGACAGCGTCTCGACGGCATTCTGGCCAAACGGTCGCTGTGGTTTGGTGAAAAAGTCGCGCGTTGCCATGACAAAGGCCGCGGTTGGATCCTTAGGATCCAAGATGTTGGCAGCGTCGCTAAGAAAGGTGGCTAGAATTTTGCGAGCTGCATCCCTGTCAGAGGCCGAGCGCACCTCTCTTACCAGCAGAGATTCGGCACTTGTGTAAGCTTTTATCGTCGTTAGCGTGCGGTTCGTTTTCCCTCCAGATTGAGCTGGTCTGGACACCATGAAACGAAAGACCTCGTTTGCCATTGTGAAGATCCTTTTTATCGGAATAATGCCTCGATCGGTTGCTAAGAAACCCAACTTGTTCTTTACCTGCCGTGTGCCTTCGCCTACAATGTGCGGCCATCGTGGCTTAGGTTTCCTTACGTATTGTCCCGACTGAGGCGAACACTACGCGCCTCCTTACGAAAAAGTCCTTTATTCAATCTTGGTTTTTTCTTTAAGCGGTCTGCCTGAGGTTTAACAATGAGTTCCTCACCCACCAACTTCTATGAGTTCGGGCCATTCCTTCTTGACCCCTCACTCCCCTTGTTGTTTCGCGATGGAGAGCCCGTTCAGCTTCCGCCCAAAGCGCTGGAGACGCTCGTTGCGCTCGTCGAACACAGCGGTCAGGTGGTCAAACGAGAACAGTTGATCGAGATTGTCTGGCCCGATACGGTCGTTGAGGAGAACAACCTTTCTGTAAATATTTCCCTATTGCGAAAGGCGTTAGGCGACCGCGAAGGCGGCGAGCAATACATTCACACCGTGCCGCGTCGGGGTTACCGTTTCACCGCTACCGTGCGCGATGTGCCGACCGAAAGCGCGGAGCTTATGTACGCGCGGCATACCCGCTCGCTGACTCACGCCGAAGACTACAGAGAGGTGGAAACAGAACCGAGTACCCGCGCACCATATGCTCTCTCGATCGGCGTTCTGCCTTTTAATCAGATCGGGGAGCGTACGGGCGAAGACTATTTAGGAATCGGCTTATGCGACACGCTCATTACCCGGCTCAGCAACGTGCGCCAGTTCGTCATGCGTCCGACCAGCAGCGTGGTGCGCTACGGTGAAGGAAAGACTGAACCGCTGGCCGCCGGGCGCGAGTTGAAAGTTGATTATGTCGTTGACGGGCGCATCCGGCGTGCGGGCGAGAAGCTGCGCGTCAATGTGCAGCTTCTAAGAATCTCCGAAGCGGCGATCTGCTGGGCAGGCCAGTTCGACGAGAAGTTGTCGGACGTGCTTCAGCTTGAAGATTCAATTGCCGAACAAGTCGCCATTGCGCTCGTTCCGCAACTTACCGCGGATGAGCGCGAGCGACTTGCCAAACGCGGCACGGACAATCCGGAGGCGTTTGAGGCATACCTGCGCGGGCGCTTTCACTTCAACAGCCTGACCGAAGATGGATTCGCCAAAGCCCTCGCCGATTACGAGCGAGCCGTCCAACTCGATCCGTCTTACGTGCTTGCCCACACAGCCATCGCCGACTACTACTATTTTCTCGCCGTTCACGGAGTGATGCCGTCGAATCATTGTCTCGCGGCCTCCGAAGCCGCCGCGCGCAGGGCCGTCGAGTTAGACCCCCAGCTAGCGGAAGCTCACGCCGCCCTTGGATTTGCGCTCTCAGGCAGATTCAAATGGGCGGAGGGCGAGCGCCACGTCTTGCGCGCGCTCGAACTCAGTCCGAACAGCCCGCTGGCCCACCTCCGCTACGGAAATCACCTCGTACAGCAAGGCTTTGTGGAAGCGGCCGTCCAGCACGCGCGCCGCAGCCTTGAACTCGATCCCCTTTCGCCGATTTATCAATTCAGCCTCGGCTGGGGCTTGTACTTCGCGCGCCATTTCGACGAAAGCTTAGAGCAATATCAAAACATGATCGCCGCGCACCCGCTCAATCCGATGTCCTATTTCGGCCTGGCCTGGGTTGCGCGTCAGGTCGGGCGCCACAACGAAGCTTTGAACGCGATGAAGCGCGCGGAGGCGCTTTCGAACGGGAGCTTGATGATGACGACCGGGCGCGGGCTAGCTTATGCCGCCGCGGGGATGCGCCGGGAGGCGGAAGAGGTTCTGGAAAAAATCGTCGCGCTGCCCAAGGACCGTTACGTCATACCGTACCACGTCGCGTTGATTCATCATTTTCTAGGCGACAAGGAAAAAACTCTCCTCGCGCTCGAAGACGCGTACGAACAGCAAGATCTGTGGCTCGTCTGGATGGGCGTCGAACCCGCCCTCGACAATTTACGTTCAAACACGCGCTTTCGCCGCTTGCTCGATCTTACGGGGCTAAATCACAAATCCTGATTTCATTTGAAAGGGCTCGTGCTTCTACAAAGCCGACTGCTTTGCTAATATCGCTGCAAACGTTCAAGGCTAAGTCTGAAAGGTCACACTTTGCGTAAACCTGTCATCGCCGGAAACTGGAAAATGTACAAGACGGTTGCGGAATCCGTCGCCACCGCGCTGGCCCTTAAGCCATTGGTCGCCAATGTTAACCATTGCGAAGTGATTATCGCGCCGGTGTTCACTGCGCTAAAAACCGTTGCTGATCGGCTGGAAGGTTCAAACATTCGAGTTGCCGCACAAAACTGCTCGACCGAAATCGAAGAAGGCGCGCACACCGGTGAAGTTGCCGCTTTCATGTTGCGGGAGGTTGGCATCTCGCATGTGATAGTTGGCCATTCGGAGCGGCGCCAACTCTACGGTGAAAACGATTCAATGGTGGGAAAGAAATGCCTGGCGGGAGTTTCCACGGGACTAATCGTCATTTTGTGCGTCGGGGAGACCTTGCAGCAGCGAGAGCAGGGAATCGCGGAAAAAGTGGTTAGGGGCCAATTAACTGGCGGACTCAGTGGGTTGACAGCCTCTGACCTCGACCGTATCATCGTTGCCTACGAGCCCGTTTGGGCGATTGGCACTGGACGTACGGCGACGCCGGAGCAAGCGCAGGAAATGCATGCGTTTATCCGGCGCGTTTTCGCGGAAGGGCATTCGGAAGACGCTGCTCAGGCGCTGCGCATTCTTTATGGCGGCTCCGTCAAACCCGACAATGTAGCGGGTTTGATGGCGCAGGAAGATATTGACGGAGCCCTCGTGGGCGGCGCGAGTCTGACGGCAGAGAGTTTTGCTCAAATTGTTAAGTACAAGTAAATGGTCAATGGTCAATCGTAAATAGGGCCTACGGCTTTGAGCTTAAACGCCGGCCACGTCGTCGTCATAAGGCGAGCACGATTTACCATTTACTAATTACGATTTACTAAGCACTGGAGAATAAATTGTTAAGTTACGTCTTATACGGATTGTTCATACTGTCATGCGTGATACTGATCGTAGTGATACTTTTGCAGCCGGGTAAATCCGGGGCCGGCGACCTGTTTTCCAGCAATGTATCCAGCACGGCCTTTGGTCCACGAGGGACAGCGAGCGTCTTATCAAAGATCACAATCGGCGCGGCCGCTGCCTTCATGCTAATCGCGTTAACGCTGTCATTGCCCGCGGTGACTGGAACACGATCGCTGCTGCAGTCGGAAGCGCCGTCAGAGCCGGCAGCGACGCCCGTGCCCGCGCCTTCGGTGGCCCCATCACCGGTCAGCGTCACATTACCGGTAGGATCAGCCACGCCGACACCCAAGTAGGGACAGGCATTCCTGTCTGTCCCTGATGGTCAGTGATTGTGAAAGCACTCATCACCTCGAGGACTACACCAACGTCCAAACCTTAGCCGAAGTGGCGGAACTGGTAGACGCGCACGGTTGAGGGCCGTGTGAGGCAACTCGTGGGGGTTCGAGTCCCCCCTTCGGCACCATACCTTTTTAGATTTTCCCATCAACATTCGGATCTACTATCCAACAGAGGGGGCCAGCCTGGGCTCTGTGGCGGGTGTAGTTGTGTGCCTGTAAAAGCAGGACGGGCTCGTCGTTTCACCATGGGTTCACCAATAGTCCCAAGAATTCTTGGTGAGGGCACTGAAGGCGTGAGAGAATGCACGCCCTTAAAAGCTCTTCAGTCGTGAGGTTGACCGAGTTGCTCCCAGCCATGGTTCCGCGCACGCATGCGTTGGAATAATTGCGAAGCATGCCACCACACTTCGGGCGGACTAAGCGACGCTGATGCGCTCACTTTTCACTATCTTCGTTGTTGAACTTGCTGCCATAGCTTCATTGGGTTCTTAGTTGCTCTATTTTATTCGAGTGGGGCATCCGATTTCCTTTTGCGTTGCGCATGCCTGCTGTTGCAGGCGGAATCGAGGAGGCTCTGACGCGGCTCTGACTTAAAGCAGTTTCACGAATCAGGCTTACTGAAAGAGCGTCCTTCACCTCAGAGGATCTTCACGCATGACAGATAAGTGGCTGACGGTTGCGGCAGGTCTGCCGGATGAACCTGACACGGACGGTATGAATGCACTCTGCGATGCTCCCGGCCCCGGCAGGTTTTTTGACAAGTTGTTCGCGTCGCTGACCGACGCCAGCGTCAATCGCTTTAGCCCGGTGATCGAGAGTTCGATCCGGGACGATGACTGGGAGTTCACCAAAGGGTTTTTCGGAAAGAAGGACGCCGGCCTTCACTTTGCAGAGGCGCGTTGTACTGAGACCTCGTCGGTAGACATGCAGTGCGCATGGGAGCCCTACGGAGTTCCCGAAGGTCAGGTTCGCTGGGAGTTCTCTTTGAAGAAGGCGGGCCAGTTTGGTTTCGCGGCCTTTCATCATAGAACTCTCCAGGTGAGTTTTTCGGACGATACCGCCCAGGCACTCTTCCTGAAGATTTGGGAAGATGTCTTTAAACGCACGCCCGTCTTTCAAGCTACCGCGCTCGAAGCGATCAGCGACACGCTTTCGTAGTTCGTAGTGATTCAAAATCCAATTTCCCTCACGGAGAAATATTATGAGCCACGGCCCCCTCGGCGGCTTTTCAAAATTAACTTCCCGGTATGCCGATCGCACCTGGTTCCGGGTTGCCGGCGCTGTCATCACGCTACTTGTCTTCGCCTCCGGATTTACCGGGCTGATGATAGAGGAGGGGAAGGAGCGTGGGCCTCTGGTGTGCCTGTACGAAACCTGCGAGTTCTTTCTCTTCCACGGCAACGCCGCATTGCTTAGCCTGCCACCCGGGCCACACGGCAAGGTGCCAGTCATATTGATCGGCATCGCTGCTTTCGGCGGACCGCTGCTCAGCGCGGTAGTGCTTGTTTTGCTGGTAGGTCAGATTTCGGCGGTAATCCTGGATCGGCAGGGCGTTCGTGCGGCTAACCATGTCGTGATCCTCGGCTGCGGCCGGGAGGGCCTTCATTGGGCAAAGTATCTGCGCGAGAAGCACAAAGCAACGATCGTTGTCGTCAATCGAAACGAGGAAGGGCCGCATATCGGCGAGGCAAGAGCGGTCAGTAAAGCAGTTCTGATAGGAGATATGCGAGTTAAACGGACGCGAGAGCGGGCCGCAGTAGCTAAGAGCAAAATGGTCGTCATTAGCAGTGGGAACGAGGTGGCGAACATAGACACGGCGCGCGCTATCGCGAGCGAAACCGATGCCGACGGCCCAATGATCTTTTGTCGGGTTGTTTCGCAGGCCCTACTTTTTAGGTTGAGAGAAGGAACGAAGGAATCGTCGCATCGTATTCGTTACTTTAATATCTACGATATTGTGGCCCACTACACGGTGGGACGAACCCTGCAAGAGGCAAAGAAGAAGAAACCCGGGGGCAATGCCGCTCGCCTCCACTTGATAATCTGCGGGTTCGGGCGCTTTGGCCAGGCCGTGCTTCACGCGGCGGGAGCCAATGCCGAGTTATTTAAGCGGCTGGAGAAAGTTCACGTGGTGGACGTGCGCGCCAAAGATTTACTCGATGAATATCAATTTAGCGCGCCCGAGGGCGACCAGGCCATTCTCAGGAGGACCGAAGCAAAACCTTCTGGAATTTTGAGCCATGACTTGTGGATCGCTCTGCAGCAAGATCCTCCCGGGGCGCAACGCCTGGTTTTCATCTGTACGGACAACGACGTAAACAATCTGGTTCAGGCGTTAGCGATTCAGCGACTGTTGCTCGCAAGCGCGAAGGCGGATCGCGATGTTCAGGCCATCGTGGTCATGCGTCAGTTCGAGTCCAGCATGGAAATTGACGGCCTGTTGTCCGCCACCATGGGGCAGAGCACAGACGAGCAGATCGAACGTCTCATAAGTGAAATCAAGTAGGGTGTGATGTGATGCCGGAGAAGACATTTTGAGCGACCCCTTCAACGCATTGACGAATGTTGATGGCGTCGAAGACGAATTAGAAGTACGAGGAGTTTGAACCGCAGGCCAGGCAAAGCTGGAAGAGCCGATGTCAGAAGGAAACGGACTTCGGCAATTTGTCGCCCCGTTTGTGCACCGCAAGAAAACAGTCCCTTGGAGTAGATTCTTTTCGCAAATCTGATACTCTAGCGCCATTCAGCAGGCTGCTCCCAGGCCGAAAGTTTAGTGCAGTTCCTATCGGTAAAGAATACTTGGCTATCATGAGGAATGTTCCCAAGGTAATAAAGGCGGGTTTACTAAGGCTAATTGCCAGTCTGGTTCCGGCAGCTCTCGTCTTTATGCTCGCACCGGGCACTACGCCGGCGCAGTCAACAGATCAGGAAATTCCAACTCCGATCCGCGCCGCCGATCTCAGTGCCGAAATTCCGGTGCGGGACCTGGGCGATGCGCGCCGGACGCAGCACTTCTTCATATTCACTGGAACGCCGGGCGACCTGATGGTTTCGGTTGAGAGCAGGAACCTCAATGGCGACGTTGACGTGTTCACAGCCGGAAGCTTTCGGCCGCTATTCAAGATCAGTTTATTTGCGAGCGAGGGCGCCAGCAGAACTTCGAAGAGCGTCTACCTGCGCGCGCGCCAGGATTTAATCCTGCGCGTGGAAGCTCGCAGTCCCAACGACGAACCGGGGACCTACCGCCTGCAATTTGGAGGCTCCTTCGAACCTTTCAGCGGCGAGATCGCGGTTGCTGAAACTCCACCTGAGAGTGACGAGAAGGCGGCGACTACACCCAGGAAGGGCAAGCGCGTTAATGCAGTTGGCGCCCGGATCGATGAGCCGGCATCGGTAGTCGAAGAAAAAGCGGCCGGCGAACAACCCGCGATTGAAACTCCAACACCCGAACCGGCGAAGCCGGAGCCTGCGAAGAGCGCGCGGAACCGCGCAGGTCGGCGCAATCCGCGATCGGCTCGTCCTAAACCTGCACCAAAACCAAAGCCGGCTGAGAGCTCCACGACTGAGGGCGAGGCGAAATCAGCAGAAGCTGCGAAGACCGACGAGCCAGCAGTGCCGCCCGCATCTGAGACGCAAGTTGAATTAGGACCGCGGCTGATCATCGAGACGAAAGAAGGCGTCAGGATAGAACGCTCGATGAGTACTGTTCGCCGCGTCGTCGTTGATAACGGTCAGATTGTTGTCATTCTCCGGACAGGAAAAATCGAACGAACCCCGCTCAATAGCATCGTGAGAATGGCTATTGAGCCATAGCGAGAAATTGTAGGGGCGTCCCTCCGTGGGCGCCCCTTTTTTTTCTATGCGTCCCGACCGAAAGGGGGCGGCCACGGAGTGCCGCCCCTACAACGTTAGGGCTGCCTGCAGGACTTCGATCGCCAGCGCGGCGGCATGTTGCTTTCCTGAGGGCAGACCGCCCAAGGCGCTTACGATCTCCTGACGCGTAAGACGCGCCGCTTCTTCACAACGCATTTCTTGAATCATTTCTGCCAACGCTGAGGCGCAAGCGAGAGTGGGCGCACATCCGTAGGCCAGAAAACCAACCGCCTCGATCCGGTTATCAACCAAGCGCAGGGAAAGTTCTATGCGATCGCCGCAGACGGGATTTGTTTGCTCGGCGCGGGCGTTGGCGTTTTCTAAACGACCGGCGTTGCGCGGGTGGGCGATGTGGTCTTTGAAGATTTCGGAGTACGCCACGTGGTTAGCGAACGGCTTCCGCTTCGCGAGCGAGAGGGGATAGGCGGCGTAAGTTCTCAACCGCATGGGTCAACGCCGCCAACGCGTAATCGATGTCTTCGTCGCAATTGTCCTTGCCAAAGCTGAACCGGATTGCGCCGCGGGCTTTTTCCTCGCTATGGCCCAGGGCGCGAATCACCGGTGACGGTTCCAACGTTCCGGACGAGCAGGCTGAGCCGGTGGAGACTGCGACGCCCTGCATGTCAAGGTTGATGAGCAACCCTTCGCCTTCGATATAACGGAAAGAGATGTTGGAAATGTGCGGCAAACGTTGCGCCGGATTGCCATTGAGAACCACATCGGGAATTCTCGTGGCGACCTCGGACTCAAAGCGATCGCGCAAGCGACACGCTTGCCGGTTTCGACCGACCATCTCAGTCTGCGCCAGTTGGGCGGCATGACCGAAAGCGACGATGAGCGGCACCGCTTCGGTTCCCGCGCGGCGCTCACGCTCCTGATGGCCGCCAATGCTCAGCGGCAGCAGCCGCACGCCGCGCCGCACGTAAAGCGCGCCGATGCCCTTCGGCGCATAGATTTTATGAGCGGAGAGTGTAAGCAAATCGCAGCCGATTGATTCGACATCAATTTCCAACCGGCCGGCGGCCTGCACGGCGTCGGTATGAAACCACAAATGTTTGCGCCCGCCGCCGCGTTGTTCGCGAACCAACTCGCCGACTTCGGCAACTGGCTGGACGGTGCCGATTTCATTATTGGCCATCATCAGGGAAATGAGCACGGTGTCATCCCGCAAAGACGCGCGCACATCTTCAGTCCTGACTATGCCGTCGTCGTAAACAGGCAGGCGAGTAATTTGCCATCCGCGCTTTTCCAGTGCGGCGCAGATTCCGCGCACCGACGAGTGTTCAATCGCCGAGGTGATGATGTGACGGCCGTGGGGCACAGCGCTTTCGCAAAGACCGCGAACGGCCAGGTTGTTCGCCTCCGTGCCGCCGGAAACAAACACAATCTCATTGGGCCGGGAACCAATCATGGCGGCAACTTCGCGTCGGGCCCGGTCGACTGCTGCCCGCGCCTGTTGCCCGAAGAAGTGCACGCTCGAGGGATTCCCGAAGTTTTCAGTGAGATACGGCAGCATCGCCTGGAGCACGAGGGAATCCACCGGAGTGGTGGCGCTGTGATCGAGGTAGACCCGACGAATGTTGTTCGTTAAGCTCACGTCTCGGTTTCAGGTCTCAGGTCTCAGGTCTCAGTCTCAAGGTGTCAGGTTTCGGGTTTCAAGTTCAAAAGGCATATCCGGTTTTTGTAACCTGAGACCTGAAACCTGAAACCTGAGACCTAAGACCTCAGGCTTAGCCTGAGACCGACCAACGGTACGCACGAAAACGGCATCTGATGCTCCATCTGGAGTGCCACCTGAGAGGCCAGGCGCTGACTTTGCTTAGTTTCTCGTTGGAGTCTAGGGTGCGCCAGCCGGAGCGTCAAGCGGCACGAAAATTGATAAGACTGTTGTCAGGGCTGGAGTGTGGCTGCCGTTGTAGTCAACCTCGCTAAAATCCGGCGGCAGGGCGGCGCGGCCGTTTCTCGCGAATTAAGAAAGGAATTCCTATGAGGCGAATGACAAGTTTGTTGGTCCTGAGTTTTGCTTTGGTGCTGTCGGCGCTGCCGGCCGGTTTCGGCGCCGGCGTAACTTTCGCTCAGGATCAGGCAGGATCGGGAGCGCTGGTGCGTGGCTACCGGACCGGATATTCCGACGGCTATGCGGCCGGTTATCAGGATTCCGCGCAGAAGGCGGCGCGCGACTATCGCAACAAGGAAGAATACGTTGCCGGCAACCGCAGCTATCTGTCGACCTATGGCTCAATTGAAGACTACAAAGACGGATTTCAACAGGGATTCGAAAGCGGATACAACGCGGGTTTCGATCGCCGCGCCTTTGATTCGACGATCCCGAGTTCGTTGACGCGACGCGACAATTCAACGACCGCGCCGGTTGCTGCCGATGACGCCGACAACTCGGCCAGCGGCACCGCCGGCAATTCGCAGGTCAATCCAGCTCAGGACAACAATGCGCCGGTTGGCGTCGCTGCGGGGACCATCAATATACCGCGCGATACGGTGATGCGGGTCGAGCTGTTGACGAACCTATCTACGGACGCAACTCAGCGCGGTGACCGTTTTCAAGCGCGCGTGATCGAGCCGGCGGAATACTCCGGCGCAATCCTTGATGGCCGTGTGACGCAAGTCAAACGAGCCGGGCGAGTCAAAGGCTCGGCACAATTGCAACTATCTTTCGAACAGATTCGCTTGACGGATAATCGTTGGACGCCCTTGAGCGCTCAGGTGATCGAAGTTATTCACAGCAATACCAGCCAGGGCGTCGGCGATGTCGACTCCGAGGGCGGTGTGCGCGGCCAGAACACCACCAAACGTGATGTCACGAAGGTGGGCGCCGCCACAGGCATCGGCGCGTTGATCGGAGCGATTGCCGGCGGTGGCAAGGGTGCTGCGATTGGCGCCGCGATTGGCGCCGGGGTTGGAACAGCGGGAGTCATCACGGACGATGGCGAGGACATCTACCTGCGCCAAGGGCAGGAATTGAGAATCCGTACGGCTCGTGACGCGACGATCGGTTAAGCTTTGTACGGGCGGCACTCCTGGCTGCCCTCTTGTAGATTGATATGATAAAGAAGGGGCGGCCACGGAGTGCCGCCCCTACAACTTTTGCGACGCGGGGACGAGGCCAGGCAGGCATCATGCTAAACTGATCTCGTTCCCGCTTTTCAATTTCATACGTTATATCGCAGTGACAGGAAGAGAGCCGTGGCGCAGGCCCTGATTACGCTGTTAACTGACTTTGGCACGGCCGATTATTTTGTCGGCGCCATGAAGGGCGTAATTCTTTCAACCTGTTCTTCCGCCCGCATCATCGACATCACGCATGAAGTGCCGGCCCAGGATATTCAGAGCGCTGCCTTCACCCTCCTGGCGTCGTACGAATCTTTTCCTGTTGGGACCATTCATGTGGCAGTAGTCGACCCGGGTGTCGGCTCGGCGCGCCGCGGAATCATAGGTAAATGCGCGGAACAAATATTTGTGGGGCCTGACAATGGCATCTTCAATTACGTGTTCCAACGTGAGGCGCCCGCACGGGTATTCAACATTCAAAACGAAGAGTTTTTTCGCCGGCCGGTGAGCGCGACCTTTCATGGCCGCGACATCTTCGCTCCGGTAGCAGCCGCGTTGGCGAACGGCGTGGAGGCCACTCAGTTAGGGTCGGAAATTTCTGATTGGGTGCGACTGGAACCGCTGGCGCCGGTGCGACGCGGAAAGGGAACAATTGAGGGCCGCGTTCTTCATATAGATCGCTTCGGTAATTGCATTACTAATTTCACTGACGAAGATGTGACTGAGGAGAATAAGTCCAACGGCGCGCTGCTGATCAATGGAAGACGCATTAGCTCGTTTCGAAGGTTCTTTGCTGAGAAGGAAACGACTGGCGACGGCGGGTTGTTTGCTATTACGGGTAGCGCTGGTTTTCTGGAGATTGCCGCAAGAAACCTATCAGCAGCACAAATCCTTAACGCCAAAGTAGGCCAGACGGTTTTGTTCAGCGAGAAGGATTGAACGAGCGGCCGCGTTGACTTGCCTCAGGCGCACTTCAGAAGATGACTACCATAGAGCCCACCGGAATCTCATCGTAGAGTTTGTCGATATCGGAGAGGTGCATTACTACACAACCCCACGATAGATGCCGCGGACCGGCATTGTCCCACTCGCGAATCCAACCGTGAAATCCGATCCCACCACCGAGCCCTGTATTCTCAAGCGTCGGAGCACGCAATCCCCACTGTTTTGCAATTGAGGCTTGCTGGGCAGCCGTGACGAGCCCCGCCGTTTTTCCCCTCTCAGCATCGAACGCATTGGGGTAGTTGATCTTGAGCCAGTGGCCGCCATAGTAAGCTCCATACGGCCCATCAAAGTTACCTGAATGTTTTTGAATGACGTAATACATGCCGGTCGGCGTCTTGTTGTCGCCCTGGATCTGTTTCGACCCGTGACCCTGGCCGAGACTGATGTCGTATTCACCCGCCATCTTGCCACTCTTATAGAAGCGCATCTTGTAAGTGCCCTGGTCAATCAGTAGCAGCGCAGCTTCGCGTTGCGGCACCGGCAGGTTGCGGTGCGCGTTGATGAAAGGCGAAGGCGCCGTATAGTTTTCCTTAATCCAGGCAACGTCCTTGCCGTTGGACGAAGGCCAGTAAGTTGGAGCTAAGGATCGATCCCAGCGCAACTCCAGGTGCAAATGCGGTGCGAAAAGTTTGTCAGGATCCTGGCCCACCGTGCCAATCACCTGACGGCGTTGCACAGTTTCACCAGCGTGGGTCCTGATGTCATGCAGGTGGGCGTAAAGAGAACGGATTTGTTTCTTTTCGTTGTTCTCATAGAACAGGTGATCGATCATTACCACGTTGCCCCATAGTTTTCCGCAGAATCCGGCGAAGGCAACTCGGCCGGCGGCCACAGCGTGTACATCCTGGCCCAGGTCGGCTTCCGCCGCACCGAGGCCGCTCCAATCTTCAGCGGTATGAATTCCGTAGCTGTATTTTTTGGCGAAGGGAACCGCGACGTACCATCCCGGGTAAATTTTTCCGGTGGCCTTTTCCTGGTAAGGACCCTTGCCGTTGGCGTCGCCAACCGCGAAATCGAAACCGTCGGCTGCAGGGAACTCAGTTTCTAAGTAGCCGGCAAGGGTAGTTGCCGAGGGTTTGCTTGCGCGACCCTGCGGCGTCGAATTCGATTGTTTGGGTTTCTGCGAACAGGAGCAAAGGGCGCACAGCGAAGCCAGGACTGCCGAAAGAATTAGAAGCCGGCGTGGGAAGTTGATGTTCTAACCTTTCCCGAATACCTCACGAGCTGGAGTGGGCCAGCGCCTCGATGAGGAAGTTCTCAAACAGGATCCGCCCGTCACGCGATTCGTTCTGGTGTTCCCAGCGGGTCCGGCTGCGGTGCCAATCTTCGAAAGACTTTTCCAGGTGGAATTGCACGGTGTAGATCAGCTGATCCTGATCGCGCTTAACCATCATTTGATTGCGGCATAGGTAGGAAGTGGCCAGGAGCTTGTAGCCTGCGGGCACACGGTCAAGTTGCAGACCATGGTTTTGCCAGACGCGTAGGATGCGGCCCTCTTTCGTGTAGTCCTGCCACAACTCTGAACGCGGATCGGTCATGCCGCGAAAGATAGGATCCTCGGGCTCGGTGATGCGAATGAACCGGTACTGATATTCGATCTGGCGGTTCTCGCGCTCTTCGTGCTGTTCGCGATTGCTCAAGGTCACCACGTTCGCGCCAAAACTAAGGCCGATCAATTGATGCCCACCGCAAATACCAAGGGTCGGGATGCGCGTCGCGTGTATGAATTCCGAAAAGACGTCAAGGATTTCAGGATTGTAATAGTCAAAGTCTCGCAGCGTCCCGCTCAGGACAATGGCATCGGGACGAAACTCTGCGGCGGCTGCGGCGACGGCAGAGACGTGAGCAATCCTGGTGTGCGGTATTTTTACGAGGCGTCCCACGTTGCTGACGATATTCTGTAGCGCCAGCGTCGCGATCTGGCGTTCGCGATTCAGATGCGAAGCCACATCGACGCCCCACTCCCGCCGGGCCACGTCCGAAAGATCGTCTTCGTCGCGCAGCAGATCGTCGACGATCAGTACGCGCGCCTCTTCGATCTGTTTCTCGATCGGCTCGTAACGGCAAAAATTTCGCTGGTTAAACGGGAAGGGCAGTGCATCGGGCGCGTCGAGGTTCTGCATTTGGTTCGAGTGAATCTCCTGAAGTTCCTGAGTCATAATTCTCTAATATTCTATCACGCACCACGCTGTTTTGTGTTCTGCTTAAACACTGGGGTAGTCTCCTAATCTGAAAAGCACCGGCGCCTTTATGACGTGGCGATTGTCCGATTAAATTCAAGTGCCAGCGCACATAGCAGGTGAGTAGCCTCTAAACGAAGAGAGGCCCCCCCCCACTCTACCGCAGGCGCTTCTGATCTACTGCCGGCACGCGGCGTTGCTGTGCGTGACCACAGAGCTGAACCGCTTCTGATACTCACTTGAAGTAATGAACGAGCACACCATGCCGCGGAAGTTTCCCGGCTCCCGGTGGTTCAGCACATCCAGCCAGAACGCATAGCCACCCGCGTCGGGATCGCGACGGAGGTAAGCAAAGTATTCCATAAGTACAAACGTGGCGTTGAATTCCTTCGCCGTGAACTCAGGATTCTCTGTCAGCATTCGCAGCACCTGTGCCCGGGTGTCACCACTATTCAGCCTGAGCACATAGGTTTCCCACTCCCCGGTGTGGGGAATCAATCCGGCAGTCGCGAACAGCTTGTCTACGAAATCCTCAGCGCTCAGGGAATCAGGATAGGCCTGGCGGAAACTGTCCCTTTGCACCCATTCCGCCGCCAAAGCCTGCTTGCGGGCCTCCAGCTCCACGCCACCAACCACTTTCGCCCGGTCGGCGATGAACTGTTTGTAGCTGGGCTGCTTACCGAAAGAGGCTTTGTGCAGTCCATAAACAAATGAGCCGGTCTCCATGAACTCCTGTGCCATGAAGAACGAGGCGCTGACATCTATGCGCCGTTTGTTAAGGCAGGCCGTGTCATTACCGCAACGGGCGATTTCGTTGTTCCAGTACTCCAGACCGCCCTGGTCCGGTTCCCGGCCCAGGAAGTCCAGATAATGCTGCCGCACGAAGTATTGCGAGCTGTCGATGGCATTTCCCACCAGCGCGGTATTAGGTACTGCGGTAAAGCCGGCGTCGGGGTGATTGCCCAACAGCGAGAAGGAACGATTCGCCGGACTGAATGAGTAGTTCTGGAGTCCCGGCGTAACGGTGTAGAAGTTGTCCGCATCAATGCCTTCGAAACGGTAGTTTCCCTGGCTGTCAGTCAAGGTCCAGGCGCTCTTCGCCCCGGCTAAGTTCACCAGCACGCCGCCCAGCGGGGTGCCGTCAGGCGTGGTGACCTGCCCGCTGATAGTGGCGTCGGCAGCGGTGGGTGCTGAAGCGCGGTTGATAAATTGGGTCACCGTGTTGCTGGAACTGTTCGCCACGGCCAGGTCAGGTTTGCCATCCAGGTTGAAGTCTCCGACGGCAACTGGAATGGGAGCCGAACCGGTGGGGTAGTCAACTTTGGCGGCAAAAGTACCGGGGCCGTTGTTGAAAAGAACGCTCACCGTGTTGCTGCCAAGGTTCGCCGCGGCCAGATCAGGTTTGCCATCAAGGTTGAAGTCTCCGACGGCCACTGACCGGGGAAACGAGCCGCTGGGGTAATCAACTTTGGCGGCGAAGGTGCCGGCGCCGTTGTTGATTAAGACGCTCACCGTGTTGCTGTTCACGTTCGCCACGGCCAGTTCGGGTTTGCCATCAAGGTTGAAGTCTCCGACTGCAACTGAACGGGGACCCGAGCCGGTGGGGTAATCGACTTTGGTGGCAAAGATGCCGATGACGATGTTGATAAAGACGCTCACCGTGTTGCTGTTCAAGTTCGCCACGGCCAGATCAGGTTTGCCATCAAGGTTGAAGTCTCCTACAACAACTGACACGGGACCCGAGCCAGTGGGGTAATTAAGCGTGGGGACAAAGGTGCCGGCGCCGTTGTTTCTAAAAACGCTCACAGTGTTGCTGCCCTGGTTCGCCACGGCCAGATCAGGTTTGCCATCACGATTGAAGTCTCCGACAGCAACTGACTTGGGAAACGAGCCGGTGGGGTAATCAACTTTGGCAGCAAAGGTGCCGGCGCCGTTGTTTCTAAAAACGCTCACCGTGTTGCTGGCATCGTTCGCCACGGCCAGATCAGGTTTGCCATCCAGGTTGAAGTCTCCGACAGCAACTGCAAAGGGACTCGAGCCGGTGGGGTAATCAACTTTGGCGGCCAGGGCGCCGGCGCCGTTGTTGATGAGAACGCTGACCGTGTTGCTGTCCAGGTTCGCCACAGCCAGATCAGGTTTGCCATCTGCGTTGAAGTCTCCGCCGGCAACTGAAATGGGAGTCGTGCCGGTGGTTTTGTTGATCGGGGCGCCGAAGAATCCGGCCGGCACTGTCGCCGTATTCCGCAGCACGCTCACCGTGTTGCCGATGAAGTTCGCGATCGACAGATCGGGCTTGCCGTCAAGATTGAAGTCACCAACCGCAACTGACCTGGGAAGCAAGCCGGTGGGGTAATCAACTTTGGCGGCAAAGGCGCCGGCGCCGTTGTTGATAAAAACGCTCACCGTATTGCTGCCGTCGTTCGCCACGGCCAGATCAGGCTTGCCGTCGAGATTGAAGTCACCAACTGCAACTGAAATGGGACGCGTGCCGGTGGGGTAATCAACTCTGGCGGCAAAGGTGCCGGCGCCGTTGTTGATAAAGACGCTCACCGTGTTGCTGAAAAAGTTCGCCACGGCCAGATCAGGCTTGCCGTCAGCGTTGAAGTCTCCGACGGCAACTGAACGGGGATCCAAGCCCGTGGGGTAATCAATTTTGGCGGCAAAGGTGCCGGCGCCGTTGTTGATAAAGACGCTCACCGTGTCGCTGCCGACGTTCGCCACGGTCAGATCAGGCTTGCCGTCAGCGTTGAAGTCTCCGACTGCTACTGAAAAGGGCTGCGCGCCGGTGGGGTAATCAACTTTGGCGGCAAAGATGCCGGAGCCGTTATTGATAAAAACGCTTACCGTGGCGCCACTCTGGTTCGCCACGACCAGATCAGGTTTGCTATCCAGGTTGAAGTCTCCGACTGCAACTGAAAAGGGCTGCGCGCCGGTCGAGTACTCATAAAACGTGAAGGCAAAGGTGCCGGCGCCGTCGTTGGAAAGAATGGTCACCGTGTCTTCGTCGGAGCTCGCCACGGCCAAATCAGGCTTGCCATCAGCGTTGAAGTCTCCGACGGCAACTGAACGGGGACCGACTGCGGTGAAGTAATCAACTTTGGGTGCAAAGGCACCGGCGCCGTTGTTGATAAAAACGCTCACTGTGTTGCTGTCGTAGTTCGCCGTCACCAGATCAGGCTTACCATCAACGTTGAAGTCTCCGACGGCAACTGAATTGAGAAACGAGCCGGCGCCGTAGTCAACCTTCGCGGCGAACGACTGCGCCACCGCAGTTTGCAGGCTCATGCCCCAGCAACCCACCAGCACCGCCGCGATGAAGGTGATGGGTTTCGCTTTACTTAGCGCGCTCGTTAATAAAGTGTCAGCGACGAAAGGCGATGTCCGGGCGTGAGAAGCAGAGAGGGGGGAACGCATAGCGAATTCTCCTTGGGCGCCAAGAAAGACAATCTCAGCTTGAAAATCTTCAGGCAGCGCCAGGGAAACCGCACTTGCTGTTGTCGGTGGAGATACCCGGTCGTTTAAAACTGATCCGGATCACGGTGGAGCGCCTAGACTACCTCAGGCACCCGCAAACTCAAAGGATTGGTGAGATTGGGTAATGGGTCAGTTTCAAATCTCATTAGCACCTGACTTCAGTCAGGTGGGGTAACGCCGAAGCATTCTCTTCTAACCGTTTCAACGGTTTACTGAGGAAACGGTTAAAACCGTTAGTCAAATATGGGCTGCCTCGAGCACCGCACTGAAGTGCGGTGCTAATGAGATCCTCAAACTGATCCAGTACCTGAGAGCGTCGCGTCTTGAGTTGGCTTACTTAAGAGACTATCAACCCTGGCGTCGCTGATCCCGCGCCGGCGGCGGAGATCTCAGCCCGCACCTCCGCGATCAACCAGCGGCGCAAACGCGCGCGCGCCGCGGGGCTGCGATCGGCGCTCACCTGGTCGGCCATCAACAACATCCGGTGCCACGAAGAGTCCAACTCGTCGGCCAGATGCGAGATGCGGCTGATGTCGTACGGAATTGCCACCGCGGGACATCCCGCGCGCGCGAAGACGGCCAGGTACCGCGCCGTAGCCAAATCGGGACAGAGCAATCGCCGGCGGCCGACTTTAAGTTCGATACCGAGGAGCGTTTGTTGAATTTCGACGGATTTCGCGGCCGCTCCGATTTTGTAGGAGCGCGTACGCATTTTGAGTATGCGTTGATAGATTAGCGGCAGCCACGCATCAGCGAGTTGCAACCGAACGTTCTGTGCAGATTCGGCTGTGCTTGATCCGGGCGAGGGCATAAGACGTGAAGCCGGATTCAACGCTGGGACACTGCGATTGCAGGTTTTGGCTGTAACGCGTTCAAGACGCGGCCGGGGAAGATACCCAGGTACAGCACGCCGACGACTACGATCACGATTGCGAGGGCGAGACTGGCTGGGATTCGCGGAGCACTCCATGGAGTCAGGCGCTCGCGGAAAAACATGACGATAATCAGACGCAGATAGTAATAGGCGGAGATCGCGGTGTTGATAACGCCAATGACCACCAGCACGATGTAGCCCCGATCGACCGCCACGCGAAAGACGGCAATCTTGCCCATGAACCCCGCGGTCAACGGCATGCCCAGCAGGCTCAGCAGGAACAACGAGAGCGCGAAGGCCAGACCCGGAGCGAGGAAACCGATGCCGTTATAGTCCTCAACTTCGGTGCGCCGGTCGCCGCTGCGGGCGATGAGAGTGATGATGGCAAAAGCTCCGAGCGTCATCAAAGCGTAAGTCAACAGGTAAAAGATTACCGCCGCGATGCCGGCGTTTCGTTGTTCCAAATCGCTGCTGGCGCCGGCCGCGACGAATCCCACCATGGCGTAACCCGCGTGGGCGATCGAAGAGTAAGCCAGCATGCGCTTAACGTTGTTCTGCACGATGGCCGCGACGTTCCCGACGGTCATGGTGGCCACAGCCAACACGACCAGCGTCGCCATCCATGCCTGGTGCGTAAAACCCGCGGTACTCGCGGTAACAGCGGCGATGGGGAAGGCAATCAAGAACACCCGCAGGAACGAAGCAAACCCCGCAGCCTTGGAACCAGTGGCCATAAAGGCCGTGACTGGCGAGGGCGCGCCTTCGTAAACGTCCGGCGTCCAGACATGGAACGGGGCCGTCGCGATCTTGAAACCAAATCCGACCAACATCATGGCCGCGCCTGCGAAAAATAATGACGGGTAGAGTGATTGGCCGGCACGCGTCGCAATCTCCGCTACATTGGTGGTGCCCGGTAGACCGGTTTCCGTAGCGGTCGCGCCGTAGATCAAAGCGATTCCATAGAGCAGAAAGGCCGAAGAGAATGAGCCCAGGATGAAGTATTTCATCGACGATTCATTTGAGCGGATATCGCTACGGCGAAACCCCGCCATTACGTAAGTGGCGATCGAAAGAATCTCCAGACCTAAAAAGATAATCACCAGGTCACCGCCGGAGGCCATCAACATCATGCCGCAGGTAGCGAAGAGGAGCAGCGCATGAAACTCTCCGGCCGGCAGTTTCTCCTGGTCCATCCAGATCATTGAAATCAAAACTGTGAGCGCTGAAACGAGCAGAAAGATGAAGGTGAAACCAAGACGCAGTTCATCCAGCACAATCATGCCATTGAACGCCGTACGGGGACCTGTCCAGGCGAGTTCCAGCCATCCAGCCGCGAACGCCGCCGCGCCCAGTGAAACCAACGAAAGCGTGCCTGTTAACCAGCGCTGCCGCGGGCGCGCGAACGCGTCGACCAGCATGACCACTACCGCCGCCAGGCCGACGATCAGCTCCGGCAGGATCAGCGAAAGGTTGACGTCCGGCGTCAGGGTTTGCAGTGCTGGGTAAAAATGCATCGGTATTATCGTTAGTATTTACAAAAGCTTGTTCAGGCGTTCACGCATCCGGCTCTTGTAAATGTCCGGAGCCGCCATGCCGAAGTGTACCGGCTGGTCTAGTCGTCCGTCTTTGTCATAGAACACGATCAGCGGCAGTCGTACTCGCTTCGTGAACTGCGCGAACGCAAGCTTCGCCGGATCCCGCAGGACGGGAAACGAAAGTTTGCGGGCCCGGGAATACTTTTGCAGGTCCTTGTTTGAAACCTCGTCCTGACTTTCGATACTGACCCAGAAAAACTTAACCGGTTTGTCTTTGTATTCTTTCTGCAATTCTTCGAGCGCATACAACTCGGCGCTGCAGGGCGTGCACCAGGTCGCGCCGAAGGAAATCAGGACCACGTTGCCCCGCATTTGCGCGACGTCATAAGTCGCGCCATCGATGCCTGTCAGCCGGATCGCCGTTTCCGGGACCGCCGCCGGCGTTGCTGGTTTCGCGAACGGCGACGTGGCGCCGAAGCAAACCGCACCAAATACCAATGCGTTCAGGAAATTCTTCAGCAATTACGGCCGGCCTTTCTCGGTTGCGACGGCGGCGGGCGATCGTGCGTCGATTGGCTTAGTTTCATCATTTCGCAAAAGAGAATCGGCTGCGGCCCTTTCAAAAGAACCTCCCGGCTCTTGTGCCAGGACCCTGGCGCGCGCGGCCTGAATGCTCTGACTGGCGCGGTTTAGAAACGGCCGCGGATAAACGCCCATGAAAACCATTAGCAGCAACAAGGGTATCAGCAAGCCGACCTCGCGTGCGTTCAGATCGTGCAGGCGCGAGTTTTCTTCGCTGGTAGTCGTGCCAAAGACGACGCGCTGCAACATCCACAACATGTAAACGGCCGCCCAGATAACACCCGTTGCCGCCAGGCCGGTCACCACCCACGTATGCTTGATCGCCAAAGATGTCCACGAGCCAAGCATGATTAGAAACTCGCCGACGAAGCCATTCAGAAACGGCAGACCGATGGACGAAAGCGAAGCAAACACGAATAAAGCTGAGAACCATGGCATAGGCCGGGCCAGGCCGCCAAAGTCTTTAATCATGCGCGTGTGCCGGCGCTCGTAAATCATTCCGACGAACAGGAACAGCGCGCCCGTCGAGACACCATGGTTCAGCATTTGATAAAGCGCGCCCTGCATGCCTTCTTCCGTAAAGGAGAAGAGTCCCAGCACTACAAATCCCATGTGACTGACGGAGGAATAGGCCACCAGGCGTTTCACATCCGGTTGGACCATGGCCACCAGCGCACCGTAGATGATGCCAATCACGGCCAGCGTGATCATCACCCAGGCCATCTGCCGCGATGCGTTCGGGAACAAGCCAAAATTGAAGCGCAGCAAGCCGTACGTTCCCATCTTTAACAAAACGCCGGCCAGGATCACCGATCCTGCGGTCGGTGCTTCCGTGTGTGCATCCGGCAACCACGTGTGAAAAGGGAAGAGCGGCACCTTGATACAAAAGGCCAGGGCAAAAGCCATGAACAGCCACCACTCGGCGCGCGGCGACAAGAGTTGCGGCGCGTGCTTCATCGCTTCCACGATGGTGGCGTAATCAAATGAGCCATAAATGAAGTACAGAGCGATGATGCCGACCAGCATCAGCAAGCTACCGACCGCTGTGTAAATGAAAAATTTTACCGCCGCATAAACGCGCCGTTCTCCGCCCCAGATGCCAATCAGGAAGAACATCGGTACGAGGGAAGCTTCGAAGAACAAGTAGAAGAGCAGCAGGTCAAGCGAAACAAAAACGCCGATCATTGCCGCTTCCAACAGCAGGAGGAAAATGTAGTAAGACAGTTCGCGCTTGCGCACGGCTGTCCAACTGCAGAGAACCGAGATGGGCACGAGCAATGTCGTTAGCAGGACCAGCCAGAGACTGATGCCGTCCACACCGACGTGATAGTGCGCACCGATCGCGGCAATCCATGAGACATCCTGCTGAAAGCGAAACGCGGCTGTGTTGCCGCCGGCGCCACCAATCAGGAACAGAGAGAGAACCAAGACAACCAGGGAAAAACCCAAAGCGATCCAGCGATAGTCATTACTGCGCTCGCCTCGCGCAAACCGGTACCCAATCAGCGCGACAGCGCCAACGACGGGCAGCAGAATCAGAATCGTGAGCAAGTATGGTTGCATTGTTAACGGGCCAAAAGGTGGAGTCCCTGGAAAACCCCGGCGTAAGCGAAATAACCAATTATCAGTAATGCGCCCAGCAGGATGATCGCCGCATAGCTGCGTACGAATCCACTCTGCAAGTGCCGCACGATTGAACCGGCGTCAGTTACCCTTCGTCCCAATCCATTAACCAGGCCGTCGATAACGCCGACGTCGAAGATCTTCCATAGTCCTTCGCGTGACACTGCGTGGATCGGATTAATGATTGCTGCGTCGTAGACTTCATCGACGTAGTACTTGTTCGCCAACAATGACGGCAGGCGCCGCAGCGGGTGACGCTTGAAGAGAGTCCAGCCGATGCCGATTCCCAGAAACGCCAGAGTGACGGAGATTAGGGCGAAGATCCGCTCGGTAGAAAGTTCAGCCGGATTATGACCCAAGCCGGGTTCGTGCGTTTCGCTGCCGTCGGAAAATGCCGGGGCGCCATCGACTGCTTGTGGCTTGGGCGATAGCCATTCCACCTGATCGGCGTGGCCTTCGCCCGCGGCAGGTTGATGGACCTCCGAGATCGTCGGCTCCAGCGTGCGCTCAAAATAATTCTCGGGATGTCCTCCGCTAAGCGAACTGAAGGCATAGGGAACTCCGACCAGTCCGCCTACTAGCGACAAGACCCCAAGCACGATCAGCGGTAGCGTCATTGAGAGCGGCGACTCATGCGGTTCATGCGCGACGTGGTCCGCATGGTGCTGATCGGCGTGCACGTCGCTGCCGTGCTGCTCGCGAAATCTTTCACTGCCCCAGAAGGTCATGACCATCAGGCGCGTCATGTAAACGGCGGTTAGCAGTGCTGTGATAGCACCTACAACCCACAAAGCTTTGCCGAATCCAGCCGGCATGCCGTTGCCGGTTGCGGTCCAGGTCTTCCACAAAATTTCGTCTTTGGAAAAGAAGCCGGCAAAGGGCGGCACGCCGCAGATCGCCAGCCAGCCGGCGCACATCGTTATCCAGGTAATCGGCATGTACTTCTTCAGCCCGCCCATGCGTCGCATGTCCTGTTCGTGATGCATGCCGTTGATCACGGAACCGGAGCCGAGGAAGAGTTGCGCCTTGAAGAACGCATGCGTCATCACATGAAAGATCGCCGCGCTAAACGCCCCCACGCCGCACGCGAGAAACATGTATCCCAGTTGCGAAATCGTCGAGTAAGCCAGGACTTTCTTGATGTCGTTCTGCGCGAGGCCGACGGTGGCCGCGAACAGGGCGGTCGCCGCGCCGATGATCGCCATGACGAACATCACGAACGGCGCATGCGTGAAAATCGCCGAGCAGCGTACGACCATGTAGACACCGGCCGTGACCATCGTCGCCGCATGAATCAGGGCGGAGACGGGAGTCGGACCGGCCATCGCATCGGGTAGCCAAACGAACAGTGGTATCTGTGCGCTTTTACCCGTGGCCCCAATGAAAAGCAGAATCGCGATTGCGCTAATGCTGCCGCCGCCGACGAAGATGGCTTTCCAACTGAACGGATCGACCGCCATTTGCCCGATGACGTGCAGGGCACTGTCCACTCCCTCCTTGGGGAAGAAGCTGATCGTTCCCGTTAGGAAAAAGATCAACATGATGCCGAGGACAAACCCCCAGTCACCGACGCGGTTGGCGATGAAGGCTTTCTTCGCTGCGGGCGCTGCTTCGGAGCGATCGAGATAGAAACCAATCAGCAGGTAAGAGCAAAGGCCGACGCCTTCCCACCCGACGAACATCAGCAAAAAATTATCCGCGAGGATCAGGGTGAGCATCGCGAACATGAAAAGGTTGAGATACGCGAAGAAGCGATAGAAGCCGGGATCGCCCTTCATGTAGCCGGTCGCAAAAATATGAATCAGCAGCCCGACGAAAGTAATGAAAAGGGCATAGATGCCGCTCAGGCGGTCCATCGCCAGGCCAAAGTCGGCGCGGAACGTTCCCACCTGGATCCAGGTCCACAGGTGGTCCATGAGCGGTTGCGTTCCCGTCAGCGCACCACCTGTTTTGAAAGCGAGAAAGAAAGCGACAATTGTCGAAACACCCACGGCCGCGCAGGCCACGAAGCCGATAAACCTCTCGTTTCTCAGCCGCCGGCCCACCAACCAGTTAATGGCCGCGCCCAGCAGAGGTGCAAAGATAATGAGACTGAGAAGGTTGTTCTTCATTAAGAGTAACTGTCAGTAGGCAGTCGCAGATTCAACCTGGAAGTGCAACGCCGGTCACTGTTTTCGCTCCAGCGGAGCGAGATGTTTATAGCCTAATTCTTCCCTATTGTTCCGCGCTCCAGAGGAGCGCAATGTTTTGGTTGGTCCGCCAACCCGTTATGTTTCGCTCCTAACGGAGCGAGGATTAATCAGGACTACTGGTGCTATAACCATCTCCCTCCGCTGGAGCGAAGGCACTTTCACAGAGTTACACTTCAAACGTGAATCTGCAGCTGACAACTAACTACCAACTGACAACTGACGTACTACAAAACTACAACTTCAAAATATTTGCTTCGTCTACGTTTAGCGATTCACGGTTACGAAAGACGGTGATGATAATTCCCAAACCTACTGCCGCCTCTGCTGCGGCCACCGTCATGACGATGAAAACGAAGAGCTGACCGGTCACATCGCGAAAGAAACTGGAAAAGGCCACAAACGTCAAATTCACGGCGTTCAGCATCAGCTCGATGCACATGAACATGGATATGACGTTGCGCTTGATCAAAACTCCGGCCGCGCCAATCGTGAAAAGCACCGCCGAGAGCGCCAAATACCATGAAAGTTGTGGGTTCATCAGTGTCTCTAATTCAATCTAGTCGTCAACGCGTCGTTGCTCTGCGATTCCCAGCACTCGCGCAGCTTGATCGGTTGTATTCGTCACGATCGGCGGCGTACCGGGGCGCGGCTTCGGATCCAAAACATCCGGGGCCAACACCTGGACACCGGGCACCACGCCGGTCCGGGAAGTTAAAAGACCTCCCGTACGCGCCAGCGTCATAGCGCCGACGATCGCCATCAAAAGCAACAGCGACGTTATTTCAAACGGCAACAGATAAGTCGTAAAGAGCCCGGTGCCGATCGAGAACGTCAACCCGATGTCGGAGGCGTTGTCGCGCGGCGTCGCCGGCGATGCCTGCACGAAAGCGATCATGAAAACTGCTTCCGCGAATAAGATTCCCGCCAGTCCCACAGCGGCGCCTACCAGGAAAGGCAGACGAGCACGCCGCCGCTCTTCCTGTTCCACATTGAGGAGCATGATTACGAAAACTACCAGCACCATGATCGCGCCCGCGTACACGATCACCTGGACGGCGGCAATGAACGGAGCGGCCAGCGTCACATACAGGCCGGCGAGGGCAACGAACACCCCCACCAACGACATCGCGCCATACAACGGATGCCGCTGCACGACAACCGATACCGCACAGCCAATCGCCATGCCGGCAAACAGAATGAATATGAGTCCGGAGATCATTAGTCGCGTCGCGAAGTAAATGGTCAATGGTAAATAGTTGGAAACAACCGCTGAATGGTCGGACGGTCCTTGCTCCTATTTACTATTCACCTTTGACTATTTACCGTCTTACCTTCCATTCACTATTTACGATTCACCATTTACCCGCCTTCAAATCCACCCGAACATGGCCAGCGTCGCCGTCAGAACGATGTTGAAAATCGCGAGAGGTAACAGAAACTTCCAACCAAAGTTCATCAACTGATCAAAGCGAAAACGCGGCAACGTCCCGCGCAGCCAGATGTACAAAAACAGAAAGAACAGAATCTTCGCGAAGAAATAAACCACGCCCAGCAACGGAACCTGTGCCACGCCCGGTCCGTTCCAGCCTCCCAGGAACAGGGTCGTCGCCAGCATCGACACGGTAATCATGTTGATGTACTCGGCGTTGAAGAACAGCAGAAACTTGATCGAGCTGTACTCAGTATGAAAACCGGCGACCAGCTCCGTTTCCGCTTCCGGCAAATCAAACGGCACGCGGTTCGTTTCGGCTATCGCAGAGATCAGGTAAATGATGAAACCGATCGGCTGATAAATAATGTTCCAATGCAAACCCGCCCACCCCGACTGCAGCTGCACAATCCGGTGCAGGTCGAGGGACCCGGACATGATGACTACGCCAATGAGTGACATCCCCAGCGAAAGTTCATAGGAAATCATCTGCGCGGCAGAGCGCAGACCGCCCATCAAACTGTATTTGTTATTCGAAGACCATCCCGCCAGCGCGATCCCATAAACGCCTACCGAAGTGACGCCCAGCACGTACAGCAAGGCGACATCAAACTTTGCTATGACGAGTGGAAAACTACCGAGGAAGGGAAGGGTAATTGTCGGACCAAAAGGATAGACAATGATTGCCATCATGGCGGTGATGATGGCGATGATTGGCGCCAGCAAGAAAACGAATTTGGTCGACTCATTGGGGACCAGATCTTCCTTGACCATGGTCTTGATAAAGTCGGCGAATGGTTGCAGTATCCCGCCCGGACCGACGCGATTCGGGCCCAAACGACCTTGCAGGAAGCCGAGCACGCGGCGCTCTGCCAGCACTGTGAACGCGCACAGCAGCATGATCGTCAGGAACGCCACCGTGATCGCCACGAACAGCAGGACCGTATGAATTAATGGGTTGTTCAGATCCATAAAGAGGTCTTGTCAGTAGTTAGTTGTTAGTAGTCAGTTGCTAGAACCACAAGCTGGTCACTAACAACTGACTACTGACTACTGACAACTAACCGTGGTGCTGGTGCCAGTTCTTCGTGCCGCAGACTGCCATCGACGGTTATCTGATACAAAGGCGAAATCCGGAGCGTCTCCGGCTCCGGGTTTCCTGCCGCCAGCAGATGAAACTGCGGCACCTTGTCCGTAAGCGTTCCGATCTTAAAAAGTTCGTGGCCGACTTTCGGCGTCCCGCTAATCTTCTCCGCGCTCTCATCCAACTCTTCGGCCGCCGCACGCAGGGCTTTGATCTCCCCAGCCAAGTCGCGCTTCGCAGCGATTGCGTGTTTCGCCTGCACGGGTTTGCTCTCGTCCTTTAATAATGGATAACGCAGGTCGGCGTATGCCGGCACGCGCTCAGCAATCTCGCGAAATACGGCGCTCGCGGACATTTGGAAACCGAAGTCCGAACCCATTTCTTTCGCGACCTGGGCGGTGATCATCCAATCGGGTTTCGCCTGATGCACGGGGGCGATGGATTGCCGCACGCGTTGCACGAAACCATCGTTGTTGGTGAACGTGCCGTCGACTTCCGAAAAAGACGCTGCCGGAAAAACGATATCGGCGAAGGCCGTCGTGTCAGTTTCAAACAGCTCCTGCACGATCAAGAGATCCAGTTTACCCAGGGCTTCCGCGCGGCCCAGCAAATGTTGTGGCAGGAAACTACCGGCCACATACATGGCGGAGATGCCGTTACCAGCGCCCTCGAGCAAACTCGTTATCGAACGGTTGCCACTCATCAATCCCATGTCGTAGGCGCCGACGCTGTTGTTGTAGATAGGCAGTGGGTGCAGCAGCACGCGCCGGCCTTCTTTTGCAAACGCGAACGGCAGTTGGGCCACCACCGCCTGCGCCGCTGCGCTGACTTCGCCGCCCAGCATGATCACAAGATCGCCTTCCGTGGCGTTGATAGCATCGCGCAGCGCTTTCAATTCCGCCGCCTCGATCCCGCATTTGCGAGCGACCAGCTTGTCATCGGCCCCGCCTGCGAGCGCCAGAATCGCGGCCTCGCCGCTGCCCGGTCGAATATGTAAGAACTGTGACGCCTGTTCCCGCAACCGAATGGGAACGGTATTGATGATGAATAGGTTCGCGCCGCCGTTGCGGACGGCCTGGCGAATCTGCTTGCCGGTCAGCGGCTGCAATTCCTCCGGCTCGCCGCCGATAAGCAGGATCGTTCTCGCGTAACGAATGTCGCGGTGCGTTGCCAGGGGCGCGCCAAGATTCTGAAAGAAGGGCGCAAGATTGAAAGCGTCTGCGGCCGCGAGGTTCTCAGTGCCAACCGTTTCCGCAGCGAACTTGCGCAGACAATAGAGAGCCTCGTTGGTGAGTCTTGGGCTGCCGACCACTGCGATTGCTTCCGCGCCGCGTTCTTGCTTGACCTGGTTGAGTTTCTCTCCGGCAAAGCGAATGGCTTCGTCCCAGGTTGCTGGGATCAGCCGCCCACCTTTCTGGTAGCGAATCAACGGCGTCCGAATGCGCGCTTCGTGATTGACGAAGGGATGTCCGAAGCGGCCTTTGATGCACAGGAACTCGCCGTTCAAACCGTTTACGTGACGATCGCGCGCGACGATGCGCATCAATTCGCCGCCGCGCGAGCCCAGTGACATCTGGCAACCGTCCGAACAATAGGTGCAAGTGGAAATTGTCTGGCTCAACTCCCAGGGCCGCGCCTGGTGCCGGTAGGTGCCGTCAAGCAGCGTGCCGGTGGGACAAACCTCGATGCAGTTGCCGCATTGCGAGCAGTCGAGCCAACCGCCATACGTTCCGATCACGGTGTTCGCGCCGCGGCCGCCGGCTTCGATCGCGTCTTCGCCCATCCACTCGTCGCAAACGCGGGTGCAGCGTTTGCACAGGATGCAGCGTTGCGGATCGTTCGCGACCATGGGGGAAAGATATTTTTCCGGCCGCGCGTTTTTCTTTTCGGTAAATCGTTCTTCCAGCCCGCCCCAATCAAAGGCCATTTCCTGCAATTCGCATTCGCCTCCACGATCGCAAACCGGGCAATCCAGTGGGTGGTTGGCCAACAGGAACTCCATCATCGCGCGTTGCGCTTTTTCGATCTCTTCGCTCTGCGTAGTAACGACCATGCCATCGGTGCAAATGATGGTGCAGGAGGTTTGCAGCTTGGGCATCTTCTCAATCCGCACCAGGCACATGCGACAGGAGGCCTGCAGCGCAAGGTCGGCGTAATAGCAGAACGAGGGAATATCGAACTCGTGCTCGCGGCACACATCGATCAAGCGCGCGCCTTTGGCGACGTGAAAGTCTTTGGCGTTGATGGTTACTTTGATTAGTTCAGTGGACATTTAATATAATTCTAAAATCCTATCGTTTAGAGGCGGGCTACTGCCCGCCCATTCTGTCGCTAATTCTCTTCTGGGCGGAAACGAGCAATTCAATGATCCCGTTCATCACTGGCGTAAAATCGTCATCAGGATCCCGAGCGCATTCTCTAAGTCTCTTCTCATGATCCGTTAGGCGGTTAAGCATAGCGTTCAGTTGTTCATACTCATCCTCAGTCATAAGACGGACCTCAGTTCTTGCTTGGGACCGAGGTCGATTTCATTTGCCGTCCTCACAACAGATTGTCTATTGCTTCGGATATCTTATTGTCCTTCTTCCATGATTCCGGCAGTTTTTGGCAGCCCCATTCCTGCAAAGCCCGATAGAATTTCGGCCGAACAACTTCGTCGAATACTGTCGAACAGTTTGGACAGAGTGAGATAGCATTCCATTCAGCATCCGGACCCTCATCGATAATGTGTGCTGCATGTCGGCGTCCTGCAATCCATCCACACCAATTACACGGCTGCTTCGCAACTCTTTTCGCAAGGCTTCGATTTTTGAACGCCACGATCACCCTTTCAAAGACATGGCGGGCAGTAGCCCGCCCCTAAACGGTAGTCGTCTTTGGGGGGCCACCGCTTCTCACCAAATGTTTCCTGAAATCCTCCGGGAACCTCTTAATCGCCGACTGAATTGGCCAGGCCGCTGCGTCGCCGAGGGGACAAAAAGATTTGCCTTCGATGTTGTCGCAAAGGTCCAGCATCAACTGCGCGTCTTCCGGCCGCCCGTCTCCATTCGCAATGCGCCGGAAAATCTTTACCAGCCAATCGGTGCCTTCGCGACAGGGCGTGCACCAGCCGCACGATTCGTGTTTGTAAAACTCGGTCAGGTTCATCGTCGAGGCAAAAACATCGACCGTTTCGTCCATGACGATGAAACCGCCGGAGCCCACCATGGAACCGGCTGCCACCAGGCCTTCGTAGTCCATCTTCACGTTTTTGCCGATGATGTCTTCGGCGCGCATGATGTAAACACTGGAGCCGCCGGGTATCACCGCCTTCAGTTTCTTGCCGTCGCGAATTCCGCCGCAGTCTTCGAAGATGAACTTCTCCATGTCATAACCCATGGGTAGTTCGTAAACTCCGGGCCGGTTGACGTGGCCGGATACCGACCAGAGCTTGGTGCCGCCGCTCTTTTCCGTCCCCAGTTTCTGATAAGCCTCGCCGCCGTGGTTGATGATCCAGGGCACGGCGCAAAAAGTCTCGACGTTGTTCACCACTGTCGGGCACGCGTACAACCCGGCAATCGCCGGGAAAGGAGGTTTCATGCGCGGGTGGCCGCGCATTCCCTCGAGCGAGCTGAGCAGCGCCGTTTCTTCGCCACAGATGTAAGCGCCGGCGCCGGTATGCGTGAAAATATCGCAGGAGAACTCCGTACCGAAAATGTTTTTACCGAGCAGCCCGGCGGCGCGCGCTTCCTCGATTGCGCGATCCATGATGTCGATCAAGTATCGGTATTCGCCGCGCGTGTAGATGTAACCGGACTTCGACCCCAGCGCATATGCGGCAATCAACATTCCTTCCAGATGAAGGTGCGGGTCGCGCTCCAGCAGGTAGCGATCTTTGAAAGTCCCCGGCTCAGATTCATCGGCATTGGAGACTACGTACTTCGGCTTCGGCGAATCCTTGGGGACAAAACTCCACTTCATCCCGGTGGGAAAACCGGCGCCGCCGCGGCCACGCAGAGAAGATTTCTTGACTTCATTGATGACGTCGTCGGGCGTCATCGAAGTGACCACCTTCTTCAGCGCTTCATAGCCGCCGTGCTGACGATACACGTCCAGGCTCTGCGAATTTTCGAGCCCGAATCTCGCCAGCAGGAGCGGTTCGCATCCAATTGCGCCAATAAACATATAAATTCGAGTGAACCGTGAACCGTAGGTTTTGGTAAAGGGTGAATAGTAAACAGTGAATCGTAGGCGCGTTAGACCGAAACCACATCAACGCATTTACGATTTACTATTCACCATTTACTGCCCCGCGTATCTCACTTTCAAATACAGCGTGCACTGGATCATCGGCTCAACGCCCAGCGGGTTAATGACGACATCAAAAATGCTGCTGTCCAAAGGATCCAGATAAGCGCTGCTGCTTTTGCGTTCGCGTATTACCCGCGCCGCGTTGGACGAATAATTATTGTCGACTGACCCGGATTCGTATGCCGTATAACTACGATAGAGCTCGCCCGGATAATTCGTTTCGTACCTTTCCGTCGCGACCGCGCTGCGTTTCAACTTCAGATTCAGCAGGCGATTGTAGTTGTCTTCCTTCTGCCGGATGATTTGACTGGCCGCTTCCAGCAAGCGCGCGCGCAGAGGCGCCTGGTCCTTAATGATGTAATCGACCTTGATGAGATCGAAGATAGAAGCGCGGGCCGCTGCGGCCAGCAGTTTTTCCAGTAGCGCGCGATCCCGGTAGCGCACGGCGATCGTTTTCTTGGTCTCGAATCCGGTGAGTTTCTCGCGAATAGTCCCACTGGTTTCCGGCACGAAGTTATAGATCCGGTTCTGCGTAATGAAATCGACGTAGATGTCTTCGCGTTTGACGCCCAGTCGACCGGCCGCGGCGATGAAATTATCGATTAGCGCGTCGACCTTAGTGTTACTCTGACCCGCATCCGCACCTTCCTGCGCTACGCCGAAAACGGCTATGAACTCGTCCGGTGGAACGTTCAGCAACACGTAAGCCTCGATGTGTTGCACCGGAATCAGATCCTTGTTTTCGGTCGTGGTGACAATGCCATTGCTGGGCTTATCAGGTCGCCCCTGCGAACGGTCGTAGATGCGATTACCGGCTTCCTGGCCCTGGGAAGCGACAGCGAAAGTCATCAGAACGACGAGGGTGAGCAAAATTCTTTTCATGATTGTTTAGTGGCGGCTAATCCCCGCCATTCCTTCCGCCAAAGCCGGCGGGCAGTAGCCCGCCGCTAAACGGTGACTACGGTAACGAATCCAGAATCTGATCCACTTTTGCCGGCGTCAGGTCCTCGTGATAATCGAATCCGATCTGCAACATTGGTGCGGTGCCGCACGATCCCAAACATTCAACCATGGAAATAGTGAAGCGGCCGTCAGCCGTTGTTTCGCCGGGCTTGATCCCCAGCTTGTTACAAATGTGATCAGTGATCTTCGGCTCGCCCATGATTTTGCATGACAACGTCTTGCAAATCTGGATGTGATATTTCCCGACCGGCTCGGTATTGATCATCGAGTAGAAGGTCGCGACTTCCCAGATATCGGTGATGCGCAGGCGCAAACGCTTTGCCAGATACGAAACTCCGGGCGGATCGAGATAACCGCCGCGCTCGCGCTGGACGATGAACATCAACGGCAGGATGGCGGAGCGCATCACCGGATACTTCGCCAGGTGCTGATCGATTTCCGCTTCCACCTCCGCAGAAAACACGGGAATCTCATCCGGCATGTGGACCGGCTGCGACAGCGGAGCGATATTAATTGGTGGTTGACTCATTGAAGATTCGGTACCGGGTGTCGAGTATCAGGTGCCGGTTAAAAACGGTCACCAACACCGATACCTGACACCCGATATCCGACACCTATCTATCGATTTCCCCGAGCACAATATCCAGCGAGCCGATGATGGCGACGATGTCGGCCACCATAGCGCCCTCGGCCATCAGCGGCAGCGCCGAAAGATTTACAAAGCTCGGTCCGCGGAAATGCACGCGGGCCGGCTTTGGACCACCTTCCGATCTGATATACACACCGAGCTCGCCCTTCGACGCCTCGATCGCGTGATAGACCTCGCCGGCCGGCACGTCGAATCCTTCGGCCACGATCAGGAAGTGATGAATCAACGCATCCATGTGCGTCTTCATCGCTTCGCGATCCGGCAGGACGACTTTCGGAGCATCAGCCTTCACCGATCCGGGACGCAGTCGGGACAGCGCCTGCAGAACGATCTTGTGCGACTCTCGCATTTCGCGCATGCGCACTTTGTAGCGGGCCCAAACATCGCCGTCGTACTCAACCGGAATATCAAAATCGTATTTCTCATAACCCGTGTACGGAGCCGCGCGCCGCAGATCAAGCGAAACGCCGCTGCCGCGCAAAGACGGACCAGACAGTCCCCAATCGATCGCGTCCTCGGCGGAAATGTGTCCCACGTTCTGAGTACGTTTCTGGAAAATCCGGTTGCCGGTGAGCAGGAAATCGAACTCGTCGGCCGCGCCGGGAAAGTCGTCTGTAAACTGTTTGACCCGTCGCTCGAAGCCCGAAGGCAAGTCCATCATCAACCCGCCAATGCGAAAGTACGATGGAGTCAGCCGGCCGCCCGAGGCTGCTTCGATCAAATTAAGGATCTTTTCGCGTTCGCGAAAACAGTAGAAGAAAACGGTCATCGCGCCGATGTCGAGGGCGTGCGTCCCCAGCCAAACCAGATGCGAGGCGATGCGCTGCAGCTCGCACATCAGGACGCGAATCGTTTGGGCGCGTTCCGGAATTTCAAGGCCCAGCAGTTTTTCCACCGCCATCACGTACGCCAGATTGTTGCCCAGCGGATTCAGGTAATCCATGCGGTCCGTGATGACTATGCCCTGCTGGTACTTTTTGTATTCAAACAACTTCTCCATGCCGGTGTGGAGATAACCAATGTCCGGAGTAGTCTTCACCACCATCTCGCCGTCCAGCACCAGCTCGAGGCGCAATACGCCGTGCGTCGAGGGATGCTGCGGCCCCATCGAAATCGTCATTTGCGTGTCGAGCGGTCGATCGACGATCTCAAATTGCGGCGGTAGATTGGTTACAGCGCTCATCGCTTTTTATTCGAACTCGATACCCTGCTATTGGATACTGAAGTTATAGTTTACGACCCCGGTCACTTTCACGTGTTCACCACCGACTATGGCCGGCAGAAACCTGGCCCGGTATGCAGCCTGAACTGCAGCTGCCCTCAGCAACGGATGGCCCGAAACGGCGTTCGCTGAAATCACTTTGCCGTTCACGTCGACCGTTACCTGCACAGCAACGGCGCCACCCACTTTTCCCGCTTTGGCGATCGGCGGGTATTCCGGTTCGGGAAGGCTAGTAGCGCGATCGTTCAGAACTCCGGCCGAGATCGCATCTGGTTTCTTGCCCGGCGCAGGGGGCGGCGGCGGAATAATGTAATCGTTAGCGGGTGGCGTCAGCGTCAGGCGCGATTTCGGGTCATAATCATTCATCAGGCTAATCGGCTCATTGCGCCCATCCACGTTTGCTTCGAGTTCAGTGAACCTCCACTCACCGGTTACTGCGGAGAATGGGTTCTTGGTTGCGACGACGTGCAGCATGCCCGACTTTTTTGGACCGTAAATCGGAAAACTTAAATTCGCATTACTACCGGATCCCGACGAAGAAATTGATCCGGTAACATACCAGCCGGCCTCGATTGGAGCTCCCATCTCTTCCAGCAGCGCCGGATTCGTTTTCGCCTGGGCCAACGCCTGCGTGTAGGGCACGGATGATTTCACCGCGCCCATCACAAACATGACGATTAGGCCAATCGCCACCACACCCAGCAGAAGCAAGCCGAACAGAGTAACGGGGACGAACCACTTCCAGTTGCGTTTCCACCACCCGGGCGTGGGTGGCGGAGCCATCATTGGTTGGGGATTCATGCCTTATTCGCTCTTGCTGCTGCTTACGAAAAAACCGTTGAAACGGTGAACAAGAAACCTAACTCAAGCTAAGTTTTTTGCCCTCTCCGCTAGCGGAGAGGGGAAGACCCAAATAACCATCGCCGCTACGTCAGGCTGTACGGTTCGTAACCGCGCAGCGGAAAATCTTTTCTCAGCGCATGGCCTTCCCAGTCATCCGGCAAAAGAATGCGGCGCAAATCCGGATGTCCGGTGAAAATGATTCCCAAAAGATCGTAAGTCTCTCGCTCGTGCCAGTTGGCAGTGCGCCACACCCCGGTGACGGTTGGCACCTCCACATCATCGTCGTTAAGCAAAACCTTCAGACGCAGCCGATGCAGCTTCGTGATCGAAAAGAGGTGATAGTTGACTTCAAAACGCGGCTCTTCTTCCGGGCCGCGATCGACGCCGCAGAGGTCCGCGAGAAAATTGAACTCTAATTCCGGAGTTGTTTTGAGAAAGGAACAAGCGGCGACGATATGTTTTCGCGGCACGATGACGGTCGTTTCGCCGAAAGCATTTATGACCTGAGTTATCCACTCAGGATGTTCACGCTGCAACGCCGCCACCGATGGTGACGGCGCTACTTCTTGATCCGGCGCTACCTCAGTCGGGACATCGCCGGCGGACTCAATTTCGTTCGGCATCAAAGTTCCCCTAACCTCTTCGCATTTCTGTTTACGACGAACGACGGCGCTCGTGCTTTGACGCATAAGCGTATGGGCGTTCCATGGGTTCGGCCTGGCCTTTGGGGGAACCGCTCGGCAAGGTGCCCGGGGGGACAGCCTCGATTGCTTCTTCCGCCGGAATGTCGCGACGGTCTCGCGCTGACTCTTTCGAAACTTTGTCCTGCAACATCATCACGGCGTGAATCAGCATTTCCGGCCGTGGCGGACAGCCCGGAATGTAAACATCAACCGGAACGATCTTGTCGACCCCCTGAACGATTGCATAGTTATCAAAAACGCCGCCCGACGTAGCGCAAGCGCCCATGGAAATTACCCACTTCGGTTCCGGCATCTGATCGTAAATGCGGCGGAGTACCGGGGCCATCTTTCGCGAAACTCGCCCGGAAACAATCATCACGTCGGCCTGCCGCGGAGAAGCGCGAAAAACTTCAGCGCCAAAACGGGCCAGATCATTGCGCGAACTGGTGGCGTTCATCATCTCAATCGCACAACAGGCCAGCCCGAACGTCGCCGGCCACAGCGATGATTTGCGGGCCCAGTTGATCAGCGAATCCAGCCGCGTGGTCAACACTTCCGGTAACGCCTCAGCAATAATGTTTTCCAGACCCATATTTACTTTTCGCGATTAAGCGGCAGTCCGCACCTGTGCATTGCGTTTGTCGGCCTCGGCCAGCAAGCGGGCCTCAGCTTCAGCTTCGCGGCGCGCGCGCTCGCCCCAGTCAAAGGCGCCCTTCTTCAAAACGTACACGTAGCCCGCCAGCAGGAGCGCGACGAAGATCATCATTTCTCCGTACAACAGCATTCGCAAACCGTACTGCGGCGCCGACAGGGTCTTAAAGATGACAGCCCAGGGAATTAGAAATATGACTTCAATGTCGAACAGGATGAAGAGCATCGCGATCAGGTAGAACTTTACGGAAAACCTCTCGCGCGCCGTTCCCACCGGATCCTTGCCGCATTCGTAAGGCATCAGTTTCGTGCGCGTGGATTTACGTTGGCCCACAACGCGCGACAACAGGATATTCGTCACCGCGAAACCGGCCGCCACGATGAACATCAGGAGGATTGGTAAATATTGAGTAAGATCAAACCTATACATTTAGGTTCCCGACAAACCGGACAACGCCCAGCATGGTGCTGAGCCGCTGCGGACACTTCGGCTTAAATTAATCCCATCAACCGCTTGAGAATCATTGTACAAAGTCATCCTATGCCATCAAATAGAGGGTGTCAAGCAACTCCACTTTGCCTAAAAAGTCCCGCATTCCAGCGTGATTGACCGGCTGAAAATTCGTGTGTTACTGTTTCGCCGGACCTCACTAAAAATACGACGGAGACCCTGTCCTCTGCGGCCCAGCGCCCAGTTTGAGCACACGTGATTACCGGATTCAACACGGACGTCGAGCATGGTGGCGTTGTCTATCACGTACAGACGGAAGACAAGGGCCTCGCCAGTCCGCTAATCCTTTCGCTCGTCTACACCGGCGGCGAAATCCTGGCGAGTAAGCGTTCGCCTTATCATGATTTGATCGCGGCAGGGTTTGATGAGACCGTGCTGTCCGAACGTTTGAATCGCCAGCACAAACTGATCTGCGCGGCAATTCACGCGGGCCGCATTGACGACCTCAAGCGGATGGGCCAGCGCGACGTGCCCGCCGCGCCAGAGGCCGTAGCGGCGGCGGAATCGCCGGTTCCGGAAACTCCGGAAATCGATTCGCTCTTGATTGAAACGGTCGGACCGCCCGAGGATCTCTTTGCGGGGCCGGCTCCAAATCCGCTGCAGAATCCGTTGGCCGCCAGTGCGGCAGCAGCGAATGTGCTGCGGGTTAACCTGCTTGAGGAACGTGAGTTTCGCGGCGGTGAGTTTGCCACGTTACGGGTGCGCGTAAGCCGGGGCACGGTTGAAACGCAAGGGCCAGTGGCGGATGCGCATGTGGTTTTGAAGACACTGGGAACGACCTTTCGCCCGGTTTCAACCTTTGGCAAAACAGACAAGGACGGCATCGCAATCATGTTCGCGGCGCTGCCGAGATTCAGCACGGGTCGCGCGGCGATTCTCGTGCGCGCCGATGTTGCCGGTGAAAAGGCTGAACTGCGGCGCATCATCCTGCCCACCTGAAGGGAGCGGCGTTGCGGATTGAAGTTAACGGCGAGCCGCGGGAACTGGCCGGCGAGATGGTGCTAAGCGAGTTGGTCAGGGACCTGGCGTTGGCGCCGGAAAGAGTTGCCGTTGAGCTGAACAAAAAAGTCGTGCGCCGTGTCGATTGGCCCACGACCGCGATTGTTGATGGCGATCGGATTGAGATAGTGCACTTCGTGGGGGGCGGCGAAGCCGGCAAAGGGCAAAGAGCCAGGCGCGAAGAGTGAAGATCGCGAGAATCGCAAAGCGTGAGTGTGAGCCTTGACCTCCACTTTGCCCTTCGCCCTTTGCCCTTTGCCGCTCTAAATGTAGAGTTAAAGAAATGAGCGCCACTGTAACCACTACCGAATCGAAACCGCTGACACTGGGAGGCCGGCCGTTCACGTCGCGGCTGATCATTGGCACCGGAAAATATCGCAGTTATGAAGAGATGAAGGCTGCCCATCGCGCCTCCGGTGCGGAGATGGTGACAGTAGCAGTGCGGCGCGTGCCCTTGGATCGCAGCGCGGAATCGTTTCTGGACTATCTGGATCCGGCGTTGCAAATCCTGCCGAACACCGCCGGCTGCTACACCGCCGACGAAGCGGTGCGCACGGCGCGGCTGGCGCGCGAAGCATTGCACACCGATTTGATTAAGCTGGAAGTGATCGGCGATCAAACGACTCTGTTTCCGGATAACGAGCAAACGTTAGAGGCCTCGCGCGTTTTAGTGCGCGAAGGATTTTGTGTGCTTCCTTATTTCACCGACGACTTGATCATGGCGAAGAAGCTGCTCGACGCGGGTTGTGCCGCGGTGATGCCGCTGGCGGCGCCGATTGGATCAGGACTCGGAGTACAGAATCCCGCGAATCTTCGCATCATGCGTGAGCAATTACCGGACGCGATCATCATTGTCGACGCTGGCGTGGGGACGGCCAGTGATGCCGCGATAGCGATGGAGTTGGGCGCGGATGGCGTTTTGATGAATACCGCGATTGCCGAAGCGGAAGATTCGGCGAGCATGGCCCAGGCCATGAAGCTCGCTGTAGCAGCGGGGAGACTCGCGTACCTGTCCGGCCGCATGCCGAAGCGACTATACGCCAGCGCCTCGAGTCCGCTCGCGGGCGTCTTGCACTAAGTCGGGTCCTTTGGGTTTATGATTGTTGCTGGGAGGCGCGCGCTTCGGATGCTTGTTCACGTTGCCTGCGACGCCGAAAGTTCATAACCCGGCGTAAAAGTGTGGCATGACTCAACCCTAACCGGCGGGCAACCTTGCCTAGAGCAGCAGAACGCTGAACTGCATCCAAGAGAACATCTGCATCCAAGCGAACGTCAACAAAGTCTGCTAACTGGGAGTCCTCGTATTCCGCTCGCTGCTCCATCGCCGCACACTGTTCAAATTCCATAGCCTCATACAGTTTTCGCGCCTTGGCCCGCACTCTAGCCGCCGTTTGAGAGGTGGTCGAGTCCAACTCGTCTTTGCCAGAATCATCTGGATAAAGAATGAAGCCACCCGCAGCGAGGTCGCGGTTAGCCAAATCCTCGATTCGGTCAGAGAGCGCTGTCAGATAAAAGTCCAACTGTTCCGGTGACATCCCAGAAGAAGGGACCGTCTCATTCTGTTCAATAGTTCGAATAAGAGCCAGAGCCGTCTCTTGTTCTTCCGGAGTAAACTCGGAAGCGGGGTATTCCTCACCACTAGTTACTTCGATTATGGAAGTATCCAGGCGATGCGACAAGAGCCGCAAGGCATAAAACATGCTGTTGGCCTCTGTAATATCCTGCATGCGGTTACTCTCGACTCATTAGGGATTAATGATATCAAAACTACTGCGGGGAAGTCGCGTAATAATGTACTCCTCCGACAAAGGGTTTGCACGATGTTTTACTGGAACCGTACTAAGCAGACCGCTAACCAGAGAATAGGGAATCACATAGAGCAACGGTTTGAAATCGGAAATCTGCGCCAGCCGAACTTTATCAAGGATCTCTAAGCGTTGGAAATCGTTGATTACTCCCTGACTGTGCCTGGAATTGGCCCCCCGCCGCAGGCCTGCTTTGTTCAAACGAATCTTCTCACTGCGCCGATCGTTATTCGCGACGTCTTTGAGAAGCGTCTCATATATTCCTTCTGGGCTCGAAGACGGAGGATTCGGATGGTGAAATGAAGGAATGTTATCTGCGCCGAAGAAAGCTGAACACCACACATAGTGTATCTCGCCATAATGTGTTTGGTTTATGTGGTAAGCGAGCAGAGTATTTGTTGAATAAAGGAGGAGAGGATTTGGCATGATCTCGATGGCCTGTGTCGACCCCAGATGACGATTAATGGGAAGCTTCGCGTGCGGTGGTATTCTAGAATTATCGCTGAAAAATGCAAAGGATAATGGCTACTTCCGTGGCAGTATCTTTGCCGTAAAGGGCCCTTTGATCGTAGTCTCGCCGCTGGTCAGATCAATTTCTCCCACAATCGTATCGCCGGATACGGACGCAACTTTTGCTTCGCCCGTTATCGTATTTCGTTCGAGCCAGGTCTCGTCGTCCTGCCCGCTCTTCCGGCTCACAACGCTCACGTCTTCGACCTTCATGTGCTTGTCGGCTTTCGCTGAATAGGTTCCAACTTTCAACGGCGTCTTGTCATTGCCGCCGACTTCACCCACGAGGCTAAATACGATCCGAACATGATCGTCTGCCGCGAGCGGCTTGTTCATAGTCATCGCGAAGTTCGAGGTGTCGAGGTCGTAGTTGGCAATGTAAACGCGATAGCTTGCCGCCGTGGTGATGTTCCGGTTGACATCAGTAAAGGACTTGGTGACCGCAAAGGCCCCGCCCGACTTTACCGGCACGTCCTGCGTAACTTTCGGCGATTTCAAATGAATTGTGCCGGCGGCTGGTTTGCTACAGCCAGCGAGGAACATCGCGCCTGCGATTAGAAGAGCCAGGGCACAAACGAATAAGACTCTTTCAGCGGGCTTCGCGGTCAGTGGATTATTTTGTCGCATCTCGGATTCCGTTTCTCTCGTGAAGAAGCTGGAGCTGGTTTGTTGGGTTGACGCTTACGCCACGCTGGCGGCGCCGTTAGGATTGTCGATCACGAACAACCAGGCGCCGTTCGATTGTTTGCGAATGACGTCGGAAGTCTGTCCCGCCAACTCGACGGCGCTCCCGTCCGGTCCGGTGCCTTTCAAAGTCCAGCGCGCAAACATTAGCGCGATATCGCCGGCCTGGAATACAGTCGGTTCCTGCAAATTGAACTGGCCCTTCAGCGCCAGGAAGGCGCCGAATGCTTCGCGAATCGCAGCATGGCCGCTAACGACCACGCCCGGCTGAGGCACGAGCGTAGCTTCCGTCTCATACAAAGTCATGAGCGAATCGAGATCTTCGGCGGCGAAGTATTCGGAAAAGAGTTGGTAGATTTCTGCCGGAGTACTGGCTGGCATTTTTAGTCTCCTCAATTGTCAGGATGTTTCGAGCTAAGACGCATTGACGGTGTGTCGACTAAGTCAGAACCGCCTGCGGTGGCGGGAGGGCCAGGTGATTGCGGGATGCGGATTTCAGATTGCGGAATCAAAAGACGACGCGCCTAATTTCTGCAATCCGCACCCCCATCCGCAATCGGAAGGCCCGCCCGCTACCGCAGGCGGTTCTGACAAGTCTCTGCCAATATCCTCTGAATCTTCAATTACCACGTTCGTCGGATCGGGTGCGCCTCTGTGTTAAAAATGACCTTGTTGAAGTCCAGAGTCCGCGACGGAGCAAACAGAAGGTAGAAGTATTTAAAAGTCTCCGCGAAGAGGAAGCTTTGCATGGAGTCAGACTTTTCTTTTGTGACTACACTTTTGAGCGTGGCGTAGCCCTCCTCGGTGCGGCAATACTTCACAAAGTCCTGAAATATTTTTTGTCCCATGCGCTGGTAATCAGAATGCTTCGAGTAGTGATGCAGGTAGTAAGCCGATTCGACGATCTCGGGCCGAAGGGGATAACCCGGGTGCACGACCTCCCGCGTCTGGTAGTTAAATTCCTCCGGCTCGACGTTGTGTTTGTTCCACATGGTTAACGAAGATCGCTGCAGGCGTTGGGCGCGAGTCATGTCCCCTGACAACGCGAGCATAGCCGGAAAGAAAGCGTCCAAAGCTCCATAGGTTGTTGCGGTCCGCTTGCCCGTGTTCATGTCAACATGCCCGTACCAGAGTTGTTCACCGGGAGCCGGTGTTGGCGATTCGTCAGGAACCTCGTCAGCCAGATACTTGTTTATCGCCGCGATGCTCGCTTGCCACATGCGACGGCAATCCTGATCACCGAAGAGCCGCCAGCACTTCAAGAGGTATTCGTAATAACTATCAATCGCGCCGCTGATATGACTATCAGTGTCGGTCCACTCTCCAGTTTCAACGTTGATCCAGGTGCCAACTAAACCGATCGGCGAGCGGCGCTGGTAGAGCGCAACCAGGGCTCGCTTCGCTTTGTCATAAAAAACAGGGCGATGCGTCAACTTTCCGAGCGTGCCAAATTCGATTAGCAGCGTTCCGGCTTCTGCGGGGTTGGTCACGTCGCCGCGCACTTTGCCGGTCTTAAGGTTCACGTACCGGTAAGGCAAACCGGTAGGCGAGTTGAAAACCGGCAAGAGCCTTTCCCCCAGGTCTTCGGCCAGTCTGAGTAGCCGCTTGTCACCTGTGAGTTGATAGCTGGACAACAAACCGCCCAACAGGCGGATCGTGACCTCGAAGTTTTGGACGGAGATATCTTTGTCGAAAGAAAGATTTTCGGCGATGTAATTCCTGGTGCGGGCGGCTTCTTCATTCATGCCCATCAGAATCATAGTGTCGAGAGCGTCGACGGGCGTCATCAGCAGCGGTTGTGCGTACCAATCGTGATAGCTCTTGCTTAGCGGCTTTAGATCGTCGTGGCCCCACGCATATTTCTTGTAGCCCGACCAGGCGTGGATGAACTCCGCCTTTACCTGATTTGCGGTCGTTTGATTGTTTTGGTTCTGCGCGCACAGAGGCTGAACCAGAAGAGCAAAGCTCAACAGCGTGCTGATGCCCGTTCGTGCTCTCTTAAGCATAGGAAAGGAAATCTGTTCCGCAAATCCAAGAGCGGGGGCAAGCCGCCCTTCCTTACTGCAAGTGAGCCAAGTTGAACCTGCTTTTCTAAGGGTGAAAGATCAACCTGATATACCTACAGTCAGGAAGGGCGGCTTGCCCCCGCTCTTTATTGCCTCTCTGCGCTGCGCGCTGGGCTCATGTCGATCTCGCAGGCGGCAAGGATATTGTCACAACGAGCCCACCGTCAACAGCGTTGCGGGCAGTCACCGTGCCGCCATGCAGACGCACTGAGCGATCGGCGATGGCCAGACCGAGTCCCGCGCCGCCGGACGCGCGGTCGCGGGCGTCTTCGACTCGATAAAAAGGCCGGAAGATTTCGGTGAGCGCATTTTCAGGAACGCCGGCGCCGTGATCGCGAACTGTGATCGTGGCAGGTGTTCCATCGTCTTTCGCGGAACTCCGGCTGCATTTGAGATCGATTTGCACTTCGGTTCCCGCAGCAGTGTATTGCACGGCGTTGCGAATCACGTTCTCGATAGCGCGGCGCAACAGTTCTTCGGTGCCGGATACGTCACAAGGATCGCAACTGTTAACCCGTACGGTACGATTGCGGCTTTGCGCTTCGAAGTTTGCGTCATCGGCAATCTCCCGAACCAGTTGGTCCAGCTGGACCTCCGTTTTGGCCACCTGCTGCGCGCCGCTTTCCAGTCGTGTAATCGCCAGCAGCTGGCCGATCATTTCGTTAAGGTTTTCCGCCTCGCGTTGAATGCGTTCGAGCGCAGTGACAGCCTCCGGGCCCGACCGTTGCCGGGCCAGCTCGAGGGCCACGTTCAAGCGGGCCAGCGGGGAACGCAGCTCATGCGAAATATCACCCAACAAACGGCGTTGGGAATTCACCAGCGACTCGATCTTCTCGGCCATCAAATCGAAGTCTTCGGCGAGCGACGTAAGTTCATCCCGCCGTTTTCCTATCGATGGACCAACGCGGGCCGAGAGATTACCGCGCGCCAGCTCGCGAGTCGCTGCGCGCAGTTTGGTCACCGGCGACGACAGGTAGCGCGCCAGCCCATAGCAAAAGAGTCCACCGATCGTCACGACAGCCAGTACGTGAAAGATCTGATGCGCCAGCGGCGGCGGCATCATGTGTGGTTGCAGTTCGGCGACCAGCACGTACTGGCCACCGGCCGCGGAGGTTACCGGCTTGCCCATCAGAGGTGGGTAGCCGCCAAAAGAAATTTCAGTGCCCCGGGTGTGGGCCGCTCGTTCGGCGAGCTCATGCGCGCCCGGGGGCGAGGGACGGCCGCTTAATTCCCGCAACTGGCCATCAAACAAAACACAGTTAATGCCAGTTCCGCGGCGCATGTGATCCAGGTAGTCGGCTAGCCGGCCTACGCCTTCACGCTCATAAATTTCCGCGGCGGTTTGGCCGTAAGCAGCGACTGCGATTTCAGCCGGGCCACGCAGGGGTGGATTAGAGCGTTCATGATGTCGCGCGACTTCACCGATGAGAAAGGTCATGCCGGCCACCACGATCAGGGCCAGGAAAAACCAGATAAAGATTTTTAGAAAAAGAGTGCGCGGCAAGGTTTAAGCTTCTCGATCCTGATTTGGTTGAGCGTAGATGTAGCCGATGCCCCGCACCGTCTTGATCCGCTCGCCGGAGTCCAGCTGTGATCCGAGTTTCCTGCGCAGGTTGCTGATGTGCATGTCGATGCTGCGATCGTAAGGCGACGAGCTTCGTCCCAGCACGTCTTTCGATAACTCTTCACGGGTAACGATGCGGCCCGCGGATCGCAGCAACCGTTCCAGCAGGTCGTATTCGACTGAAGTCAGTTCAACTCTCTTTCCGGCGCGCCGGACGATGCGCGCGCCCGTATCGATTGCGATGTCACCCAATGCGAGCGGGCGCGATTCGGCCGGCGCGGGATCTGATTGGGCGCGGCGCAGAATTGCCCGGATGCGCGCCGACAATTCGCGTGCGTTAAAAGGCTTGGGCAGGTAATCATCGGCGCCGATTTCCAGGCCGATGATCCGATCGATGTCATCGCCGCGAGCCGTCAACATCAGCACGGGAATTTGGGACGTCGCCCGGATACGTCGCAGGACTTCAAAACCATTCAGGCCCGGGAGCATGACGTCGAGGACGACGAGGGAATGGACGCCGGCGAGGGCGCGTTCCGCTCCCGCATCCCCGCGGTGAATCGCTTCCACGTCGAAGCCCAACGGCTCGAGATATTCTGTGACCAACTCACAGAGCGCCACGTCGTCGTCAATGATTAGAATCTGTTCCATTGCAGCAAGCGCTCATTGTAGCTGATTCCAACGGAGCGCTTTGTAAAGAAGTGTCAACTGAACTCGTCCGCGTAGCTGGCGCCTGACAAGCCCAGCACTTTAGTGCTGAGGTCACAACAGGAATACGTCCGAGTCCGTGAAACGGACGGCTGTTCTGAGCATAGTGACGTTCCCCGTCCCTGACACGAGTCGCCCGGCTGGAGCCTCGGAGTCCGGAATTTCCCAGCACTGAAGTAATGGGCATCTCACAATCGTCCGCTATGCGGACGAGGACGTTGAGAAGTTGCATTTACAAAACTTTACAAACTCTTTACCGCGACACGGCGGAAACGAGCGTATAAGGTGTGAGTATCAAAACCGAGGCCGGGCCATCGCACCGGTCCAATCACTTAAGGAGAGTTTACGAATGAAAAATCGAATCTTAGTTCTGGCGGGCGTTGCGGCATTGATTATCGCGGCAACGGTTTTCGCGGTGGGCCAGGGAGGACCCGGCGGGCCGCACGGCGGCGGGCCTGGTGACATGATGGAGCATATGTCCCGCGCCCTTAATCTGACTGATGCGCAGAAGACGCAGGTCAAAGCAATTATGGATGCCGAACGGGCAGCGACCGAACCCTCGCGCGGCAAGATTGAAGAAATTCACAAACAGATCGAAGCGAGCGTCACCAGTGGTCAGTTCGACGAAGCGCAAGTGCGCGCGTTGGCCGGCCAGGCGTCGCAGATCATGACCGACGAAATGGTGGAGCACGTTCGCGCCCACGCGAAGATTTTTGCGCTACTGACTCCGGAACAACGCGCCAAAGCCCAGGAGATGCATAAACAAATGGGCCCCGGCGGCCCGCACGGACCGGGTGGACCAGGCGGCCCCGGTGGCGGGATGGGTCATCATCCGCCACCGCCTCCTCCGCCGGCGCAGTAACCAAGCGGACTTTCATCAAACATACAAGGATCACTGAGCGTTGCTCGGTGATCCTTTTTCTTATGTCCGGTTGTGCTGACTAAATGCGACGTGCCGAATGCCCCAACTACACTATGAGTTTTAGCAATACGCTCTGGACCAGAAGAGACATTGTCTGTTGCCAGAAGTCGCCGGTCGCTTTCGCTGATTCCGTAATCGAGCCGGGACAGAGATTCAGCGCGGTGCCCGTGTTGCGCGGCGTGGGGGCGCCGGCGGTGAAGTCAGCAGAGTTCACGTTAGTGTCGGTGCAGCCGTTGTTGGCGCGCCGCACCGCGTTCGTGTTGCTGGGCGCGGGCGTTGGACCAGCGCCTTCGAAACAGTTTGCTGTGGTGCCGTAGCCGACAAAATCGATGATGGTCGCGCCCGTCGGGCACGCGCCGCTGAGGGCCACGGTCGTATTAACGAGTGCGACCTTGCTGGCGGTTGCCGACATGGCGATGCTGCCGCTGGCGTCCGGGGTCGGCAAGGAGGTTGTTCCTCCGGCTCCCGCGCCTTCCTGTATCAAGTAGTACTGCCCCGGCGCGAGCGAAACGGCAGTAAGGTTCGTTACGGTCCAGGTGGTACCAGTGGCTGTAGCAACCTGCACGGACCAACCGGACAAGTTCACTGTTTGATTGCCGCTGTTGAAAATTTCGATGAAGTCGTTCGTGTACGTTGCACCCGCGTTCCCGCCGCCACCGTAGACCTGACTAATCACAACCTTCGTGACCGGCGAGGGCGTCGGAGTTGGTGTCGGCGACGGTGTTGGTGTCGCTGTCGGAGTTGGCGTGGGTGTAGCTGTCGGTGTCGGCGTTGGTGATGCTCCTGGCGTTGGCGGACTGGCCAGGTTCTGTGGGTCGCTGGTTATTGATTGAAAGTCAGTCGCATTGTCGTTTGTGTCCTGCGTGCTTCCTAACAATCCGCCGGGCTTGCGCTCGTAACTCAAATTGCTATCAGTTGCCTGCGGTGTCAGCACCGTTCCTTCCTTAAAGGCTGAGCCGGCGCTCATCCCCACCTGATCGACGATCGAATCGTCCGGGAGAGTCAGCGCGATGCCGCCGTCGTTAGTGATGCCGCTGGCGTAAGTTTGATCGCCGGCCACCGCGCCGCTGTATGCGCCGGAGTTAGTGGCCAGGAAATGCGACCGCGCCGGCAGGGAAGTGCTGGCGTTTATGGTTACGCGAGTTGCGATCGTGCCGCTGCTGTTCGAGCCTCTGATCTTCCAGCCACTGATGTCGATGGCCGCGTCGCTGTTGTTATAAATCTCGACGAACTCATCGTTCGCGCCTGCGGGGCCGCGAGTCCGAAACTCACTAATGACGACCGCCGGAGCCGGTGTTGGCGTCGGCGTTGGTGACGGCGTCGGCGTGGGACTGGGCGAAGGCGTCGGCGTCGGAGATGGCGACGGAGTTGGGGTCGGGGTTGGCGTTGGTGTCGGAGTCGGCGTCGGAGTAGGCGTCGGGGACGCGCAAGTGTTCAGACTGTCCGCCGTGGGCGCATTCAGCGCGTAACTGGTGGTGTTGCGCGCGCCGCCTGAGCCGTCAGGACAACGCTGCATAGAGACGGTGGTGCTGTCGCCGGCGGCGCTTTCATCTACCTGCGGCTGGCTCGCGTTCAGTAAGACTAATAACCCGGCATCGTCGGCTTGGCCCGTGTCATAGACCAAGGCATCCTGCAGATTTGTGGTCGTTACTGCCGCGCCGTTGGGGAAGTCGGAACCATTCGCACGGTAAAGAGCTATTGCATCGGCGCCGTTCTGAAGTGTGCCGTTGGCAAAGGTCACATCGACGCCCGGCACGGCACTGTTTCCGATCGTGAAGTAACCATTCGCGTTGGTCGTGAAGCCATCAAGATCAAAAGCGGCGTACGACAGATCGTTACTGCCATTAAAGAACACCACTACCAATCCCGTCAGGGAAGTATTACCCGCGCCGCCATCGAAGAGCTCAACAAACTCTGCCGTGTCGGTGCTGGTTTGATCGACATCGACTTCATTGATGATGACGCTGGTGGCCGGCGTTGGGGTCGGAGTAGGTGAAGGTGGCGCTGCCTGCACGGTGGTCGTGGCAGTGGCGGAGTTGTTCGCGCCGTTTGGATCCGACGTCGTGGCAGCAACTGTCGCGGTGTTAGTGATCGTCGAACCTGTTTCACCGATGGCTGTCGCCACGAGAGTGATCTCTGCAGAAGCGCCGGAAGCGAGAGACGCGATGGTTATCGTCCGGTTGTTGCCGCTGCCACCACAGATTCCTCCCGCCGTCGAGTTGCAGGAAACAAATGTCAGCGAGCCCGGCAAATTGTCACTGACGACGATAGATTGCGCCGTAGCCGCTCCATTGTTCGTCACCGTGATTGTATACGAGACATCGAGCCCGTTGGTCACCGGATCAGGAGAATCGGTTTTCGTGATAGCCAGATCCGCCGCAGTGCAATCGTTCGCGGGCGATCCACTATTGCGCGGAGTCGGCGTGCCGGTGGCAAAGTCAGCAGCGTTCTGATTTGTGTCGATGCAACCACCGAGTAAGCGCAAGTCGGCGGTGGTGGCGCTGGGCGCCGGAGCGCGGCCCGATCCCTCGAAACAATCTGCGGTGGTTCCATACCCGACAAAATCGACCACGCCGGCAGGGCAGTTGGTAGTTAGCGCGGTGGAGTTTGATACGAGGGCAACTTTGCCCGCGGTGGCGGCCATGATGATGGTTCCGGTGGCATCGGGTGTCGGAAGATCAGACCCGTTAGCTCCCGCTGAAGCTTCCTGAACCAAAAGGTATTTGCCGGGCGCGATAAAGCACGGACCAATGGCACACAGGGGCGTAACCGACCAACTGTTTCCCGCGGCCGAAGCATATTGCACGGACCAGCCGGTGATATCGACAGTGTGGGTGCCGCGATTAAAGACCTCGATGAAGTCGTTCTTGAAAGTGGCGCCGCTGTTTCCGCCACCGCCATACACCTGGCTGATCACGAGTAGCGCGTCATCGTCATTCAGGATCGTGCCTACTCCCTGGGGATCTGAAACCGATGCGCCGGCGACGTTCGACAGATTGACGAAGAAGGTCTCGTCCGCTTCACCAGTCGTGTCCCCGTTCACCGTTACCTGGAACGAGTAGCTGGTCTGGCCTTCGAGGATCGTTTGGCCCGTCAAGCTCCTGGCCACGTAGTCGTTATCTTCGCTGACTGGGTTGTGGTCGTGTGCCGTGCCGTCGGCGGTGGCGATGTCGAATGTAATTCCACCGGGCGGCGCGGGCAGCGTGGAGTTAACCGTGAAGTTGAAGACTGTGCCCGCGTCCGTTTCACTCGCGGAGACATCGCTGACACTCAGCGTCGGGCTGTCGTCATTCAGAATTGTTCCCAGACCCTGACCGTCGACCACCGCGGCGCCGCTGACGTTCGTCACGTTTACAAAGAACGTTTCGTTGGGCTCGATCGCAATGTCCGCTTTTACCGTCACTGCGAAATCGCGTGTCTGCTGGCCGGCAGGGATAGTCTCTCCGACAAGGCTGCGAGCGACGTAATCGTTGTTGGCCACGGTCGCGGTTCCATCTTGTGTCGCAATATCGAAAGTGACGCCGCCCGCGGGTGCCGGAGCCGACAGGCTCACCGTAAAGGTGAACGTCGTGGTCGCTTCGTTACCCTCGTTCAATGACACATCGTTGATCGAAAGCGCCGGCAGGTCATCGTTTTGAATAGTGCCCAGGCCCTGGCCGTCGGTAATTGTCGCGCCCGCCGCGTTGCTGACGTTTACAAAGAAAGTCTCGTCAGGCTCAACCACCGCGTCGCCGGTGATTGTGACGCTGAAGGAGTAAGTTTGCTGGCCCGCCGGAATTACCTGGGCAGTCAGGCTGCGCGGCACGTAATCCTTATCCTCACTTGAAGGATTATCGTCCTGCGCGGTGCCGTCGGCAGTGGCGATGTCGAAAGTAACATCGGTCGAATTCGCCGGAGCGGACAGGGAAACAGTGAAAGTCGCGATGGAAGTTCCGCTGTCACCCTCGACGATACTGACGTCGTTGATGCTCAGGTTCGGCGCCGGGCCGGCGATGCAGTTGTTAACCGGCGAACTGATGTTTCGCGGGAATGGTCCGGCGATCAGGAAATCAGCGGCGTTGTCGTTCGTGTCGAGGCAACCGCCGGCTTTTCTAAACGCAGCGTGCGTCGCGTCGGGCGCGGCCGTTGGACCTGTGGGTCCTTCGTAACAGTTTGCCACCCCGTATCCGACGAAATCAGCGATGGTTGAATTGTTTGGATTGAAGGGACTGGCGCCATCATCGCCGGGACACGTGGAACCGGGAAGCGCGACTGTGCCGGCGACCAGCGCAACCTTGCCCGCCGCAGCCGCCAGGTTAATGCTGCCGGTGGCGTCCGGCGTGGGCAGCACGGCGCCGATCGCGCCGCCACCGAGTTGCACCAGGAAGTAATGACCGGGCGCGACGATGCCGGAGGTCAGATCAAGTTTGTTGGAGCCAAAGTTTGACGTTGCTGCCGCGTACTGAACCGAATATGGGGTGATACCGAAGTTCACCGTGCTCGTGCCGCGATTGAAGATCTCTACAAAATCGTTTCGATAAGTCGCGTCCGCGTTTCCGCCACCGCCATACAACTGGCTAATTACCAAAGTCGCCGTGTCATCGTTTTGAATTGTTCCGAGCCCCTGAGCATCGACGGCGACCGCGCCGATCAGGTTCGTGACATTTACGAAGAAGGTTTCGTTAGGTTCAACGATGGTGTCGCCGTTCACAGTCACATCGAAAGTGTAAGTCTGTTGCCCGGCGGCGATCGTCTGCGCGGTCAGACTCCGTGCGACATAATCGTTGTTTGCAGTCGTGGCGGTGCCGTCGGCGGTGGCGATGTCGAACGTGACGCCGCCGGCAGGCGCTGCTTGGGCGAGGCTGACAGTGAACGTGAAAGTTGTGGCGCCGCTGTTGCCCTCGTTTAAGGTTACGTCATTGATCGACAGCACTGCCGGCGGCGCCTGCACCGTGGTCGCCGCCGTCGCCGTATTGTTAGCCGTGTTCGCATCGGGAGTGGTGGCGCCGACCGTCGCAGTGTTGGTGATCGTTGTGCCCGCCGCGCCGTTGGCCGTTGCGACCAAAGTTATGGTTGCCGCGGATCCGCTCGCCAATGACGTGAACGAAATTGTCCGGTTGTTGCCAGAGCCGCCGCAGACGCCGCCGCCGGTTGACGAGCAGGAAACGAAGGTAACTGTCCCGGGCAGGTTGTCAGTTACGACGACCGATTGCGCGTTGGCAGCACCATTGTTCGTGACTGTAATCGTGTAGGTCACGTCATTACCAATGGTCACTGGATCCGGCGAGTCGATTTTGCTAATCGAAAGATCGGCCGTTGTTAGATCGAGACAACCAGACGACGAGTTCTGCGGATTGCTACTCTCCGCGTTGAGCAGGAAATCAGCAACGTTGTTGTTTGTGTCGGTGCCGTTGCCGAAAGCGCCGCCAGGTTTTCGCTCATAACTCTGATTTATATTGGCGCTGAGTGGAGCGAGCGTCGTTCCTTCTTTATAAGCCGAGCCGCTGCTCATTCCCACCGCATCGATTATCGAGGTGTTGTTCGATCGCGTGATCGCTATACCACCGTCGTCGGCTATGCCGGTGGCGTAGGTCTGGTTCGCACTAACCGCACCGCTGTACCCACCTGATGAACTGTTGGCCAGAAGGTAATGGCAACCCGGCGCGAGGGTCGTCCCGGCAGTAATCGTGACTCGATCGCTGACTGTGCCGGCGTTATTCGAGGCCCGGATCTTCAGCCCGCCGATGATTACAGTTGCGGTGGTCGGGTTATAGATCTCTACAAATTCATCCGACGCGCCGTTGGGCCCGCGGGTGCGAAATTCGCTGATCAAAATCTGGCCGGCGCCGGCTTCGACAGTCAGCGTCGCCGGATTGCTGGGAATCGTGTAGCTGCCGTTGTTAGCAGTAGCTGTGATTTGCGCGGAGCCGGTGGCGCGTCCCGTTACCGTCGCGGTCGCTGAGCCGGTACCGGACGTTGCGCTGATCGAGTCAACAGTCGCTACGACGGTGTTATTCGAAGCGAAAGTGATGGTGACGCCACCAATGTCGTTCCCGAGTTGGTCCTTTGCCTGCGCCGTAAACAGTTGCGTTTCGCCAACCCCGATGGTTGCGGACAGCGGTGAAATCGTGACGCTGGTCAATACGGGTGTGGGCGGGTTGACTGTCAGAGTGGCGGGCGCGGAGGTCACGCCGCGGCCGGAAGCGCGAATTTCAGTTGAGCCCACCGCAACTCCCGTAGCCAACCCGTTCTGATCAATTGTTGCCGCAGAAGGATTGCTTGATTGCCACGAGAAGATAACGCCGAACACTTCGTTGTTGGCCGCGTCAAACGCCCGGGCGGTGAACTGCTGATGCCCGGCGACTTCAATAGTTGCGGAGGCCGGCGACACGTCGATCCGCGCAATAGGTGCACAGGAAGTGAAGGGCGCGCCCGTCAGTTTCGTTCCGGGACTGAACACGGTTCCGCCACTCGCTGCGCTGTGTTGAGCGAAACTTCCCGTGATGTCCGGCGAGCGCGTCAGCGATTGATTGTTATCGGCGTCGAGGCCGGTCGCACCTCCGTACGAGATGAAGCTAATGATTACCGCGCTGGGATCGCGCAAAGTGATCACTCCGGAACCGTTGATGAGCGTCAAGCTGCCGGTGGAAGCCTTCACCACCTGGGCTCCGCCAAAGGCCGGGTTGGCCGCGTTCGGATTACCACCGCCAAAGACTACGATCGCATTGCATGACTGCAGAATCGTTCCGGCAGCAAACTGATGACGCAACGTATCGGTGGTGCCGCGCGTGAGGAGCTGATAGCCGCTGATATCGATGTCACGAGTGGTGGTGTTTACCAACTCTACAAACTCGTCGTCGCTGGCGCTGCGAACACCATCATGGTTCGCGTCACCGGCGGTGCCATCGGGCGGGTCGGCCAGAAACTCATTGATAACGATGTCGCGACTGGAATCTCCTTTAAAGGAAACCGACACCGGATTGCTGTCACGCGTATCAGCGCGCACGACCAGATCGACGGTGCCCGCGCCGCGCAGATCGGCCGGTACCAAAACATGAATTTCATCCATGCCCGGCATCTGGGTCGAATGAACTATAGATTCGACTGTCAGCGCGCGGCCGCCGGCGGTAACTGTGACGGGCGAGCCGTTGCGCACGCCGGTGCTGAAAATGATCAGACGCAGGTTGCCGCTGCTGGGATCGAATGGTCCGCGAACCAGAGTGTCCGCGTTCAGAATTGCGCCTTCGCCCACACCCTCGCCGCTAAATAAGCCGTCGCTGCCAAACGTGAACACCCCGGGCGCAGCGCGCAACGTGGCGATAGTCCCTTTGCTTTGAAAGCCTTCGGAGTTTGTAACCACAACCTCGGCAGTTCCCAGGGCCGTAGCGACCGGCACATGAAAATTAACCTGCGTCGGCGAGACAAAGAATATTTGCGCGGGAATTCCGTTTACCGTCACGCGCGTGCCGGCAACCACGAAAGGGAAAGTGCCGTCAGGCAGCCGTTGCGATTGTTGCGTGCTAAAAGCCAGCGCATTGCCGCGGGCGACTGCGATACTATCGGGCGCCACCGCTTCGGTCGTCGCCGGCTCGTTGCCGAATGACGCTCCATTCAGGATTGTCAGCGTTCCAAAAGCAGGCCGGGGCGACGTTCCGGTTACGTAAATTTCCGAGTTGTTGTTGAAGTCGCTGTTGGATACGGCGCCGGAGAGCACGCGGGGAAAGCTGAACGCAATGATGGAACCATCGTCGTTCAATGAAGAAACGACTTCGGCGGTCGCGGTCGACGGGCCGTTCGTGACGCGCGCCAGCGTTCCGGTTGGAATATCGTAGGTGAATAGATCGACGCCGGCGTCAGTGCTCGGCGGCAGGACGGGACGGCGCGTAGCAAATGCGATTCGGGAACCATCACCACTGATGGTTGGTTGCAGCGCGACGTCAGTAGTGCGAACACCCAGCGCCGTGACTTGCCTTGTCAGATTATTTCGGCCATCGAATAAAAACACCTGACTCGAGTTAGCTGCGATTTCTGCCGCCCAAACTACGCGCAAGCCATCGTCGCTGATGGCGCGTCCGTAGGTCATTGCCAGCAGCGGGGCGGCGCTCGCCAGCACGCGCAGGGCGGGGGAGCCGACGCGGTTTTGCAGGAGAAGGTCGCGGCTGATCGATGGCGCCGCGGCAGTGTCGCGAATGTAAGCTACGGCGGTTCCGTTGCCACTAATCTTCGCATCGCTGAATCCGACGATCCCGGTTGAATTTGTCAGTTGTGTAAAAGTGAGTGTTAAAGTATCGCAGATAAAGATCTCAAGATTGCCATCGGCGTTTTGTCCGGCCAGATCGCGATTAGAAGAAAACGCGATGAAGCGGCCATCGTCGGAGATGGAAGGCAGAAAGTTTCCGTTGATGATTCGATTAGCGACGTCACCCGGTGACGTGTTGGTTACTTGAATCAGCTTGGCGCCATCGTAAAGAAAGATTTCGGAGTTGAAGTCGTTGTTGCTTCCGAGCGGATTGTCCTTCGACGCAAAAGCGATTCGCGAGCCGTCCTGGGAAATTGCGGGAGCAGGGGATCGGCTGGCGCCCATCTGCAAGAAGGTTGGCGGATCGACTGAAACGTTTGCCCGGATGGCGCGAAAGCTTTCCACTCCGCCGGCGCCCGCGATATCCTCGGTGGATTCAAATCCCACGATACGGCCGTCGCCGCTAATCGATGGATTGACGCTTTTGCCTTCTTCCGTTGTGTTGGTAATGCGGCGCAGCGGCGATTGCATGCGGGCGCTTTGCCAAACCAAAAGACAAAGGGACAGAGTCGCGAGCAACGCGATCAGAAATCGTTGCCGGTGACGCGCTGATGATAGGAGCTTTAAATTGGTCAAGCGAGACTCAGCTGGGAAGCCTGTCAAAAGTATTGTTCAGACCGAGGCGCCCGCTCTGAGATCGAATGGCGCCAGGTCTGTCAGAAAAACGGACGGAGGACGTACTTATCGAAAACGCCCGAATTCTACAGCGTTTTCTGGGAAAGACAAGGCTGGCGATTTCGGAATGCAGATTGCGGAATGCGGATTGGTGAAGACCGGCTAGCCGTCTCTTAATCAGCGGTCCGCAATCCGCAATCTGAATCGAGGAGTTGTTATGAAACTATTGATGGCCGGGGCCACCGGACTGGTCGGAACCGCGTTGAAGCCGGCGTTGGACAAGAAGGGAATTGGTGTCACCGATCTGGTGCGCACAGAGCCGAACATTGCCCTGCCGGAAATAGAGTGGCACCCAAACAAGGGTGAGATCGATCCGTCGCAAATTGAAGGATTCGACGCCGTGATTAATCTAGCCGGCGAGAGCATCGCCGAGGGGGGTTGGACTGACGAGAAGAAGAAGCGAATTCGCGACAGTCGCGTTGATGGGACGCGGCTGTTGAGCGAAACTTTCGCGAAACTCTCGGCGCCGCCGAAAGTATTTCTCTGCGCCTCAGCCACGGGAATCTACGGCAATCGCGGAGATGAGATCCTTGATGAAGACAGCGCCCCGGGTAAAGGCTTTCTCGCCGAAGTCTGTCGCGAATGGGAAGAAGCAACGGAGCCAGCCATCAACGCAGGCGTTCGTGTCGTCAAGCTACGCTTTGGTCCGATCTTCAGTTCGAAAGGCGGCATGCTGGAGAAGTTGCTGACTCCATTCAAGCTCGGCGTCGGGGGAAAGATCGGGTCGGGAAAGCAATACCTAAGTTGGGTTACCATTGACGACGTGGTCGGCGCGGTCGTCTTCGCTCTGGAAAACGAACGGGTGCACGGTCCAATCAATATTGCCACGCCGAACCCTTCAACAAATGTCGAATTCACTAAAGCGATGGGCAAGGTGCTTTCGCGACCGACCATTTTTGCGGTCCCCGAGTTTGCTGCTCGCTTGGCGTTTGGAGAAATGGCCGATGAGATGTTGCTCACCAGCCAGCGAGTCCTGCCAAAGCGCTTAAGCGAAGCCGGTTTTAAGTTTCAATACCCGGTTCTTGAAGCGGCGCTCCGCCACGTGCTGTCAGAACCGCCTGCGGTAGCGGGCGGGCCCTAACGATTGCGGATTGCAGATTGCGGATTGCAGATTTCGAATAACAACATACTTGCTTTTTCTTTGAAATCCGCATTCCGAAATCTGCACTCCGCATTCGGCAGGCCCGCCCGCTACCGCAGGCGGTTCTGACAGGCCGGCCCCATCACAACGAAGAGACAACACATGGAAACCTGGCGACCGACTCTCGATGAAGGAATGGCGTTCTTCCAACAGGACCGTTGGCAGGAAGCACTGGAGAAGTTTCTTGCGATCAGAGACCGGCTGGCGCCGCCGGGTGTGGATGTTCACATTTTTCTGTGCATGAAGAACCTGGGCCGGTGGGAGGGAATGATTCCTTACCTTGAGGCGACGGTTGCGCCGCCCAATGATCGGAACCCGGAGTTGTGGCGAATTTTGGGGCTGCTGTATTTGAACTACGAGCGCGATGTCGAGAAATCCTTCGCGGCGTGGAAGCGGGCCCTGGAGTTGGATCCGTCGATGGGAACGAAATACCAGGGATTACAGGTCGTCTATATGCATGACTCCATGATCGCGGCGGGGATGAAACCGAGGATAGACTTCGTCGATCTGGCAACCGGGAACTTCAGCGTCGGATATGGTTAGATTGCAGACTGCGGATTGCGGATTAAAGAAAAGCAGGGTGTAGTTGATCTCTTCGTTATGCGCAATCCGCACTCTGAAATCCTCATTCCGCAATCGACACGCCCGCTATTGCAGGCGGTGCTGACTGGGCAAACTCCGGCAGCGCCTCAAACACTTCCAGCGCATACTTCACATTATTAAAAGGAGCAGAGACCTGTACGCCCTGGATTAGCTCGCGCACTTCCAGCAAAGACTCGCGCGCGATTTGCAGGCCTTCGTCTCTGCCTGCTTCCTTGCTGATCGCGGACGCGGCCCGCATCCGTTCCATAATTGAAGGAGTCACGCGCACGCCCGGCACTTCATTGTGCAGGAACTCCGCGTTGCGGAACGAAACGAGGGGCCAGATGCCGGCCACGATCGGAACGCGGACATGCTCGATCCGATCGAGAAACTCCCGCAACTGGTCTGTGTCGAAGACCGGTTGCGTGATCGCGTACTGCGCTCCGGCTTCAACCTTGTATTCGAACCGTTTGATCTCTTCGTCCAGGTTGATCGCACCCGGATTGACGCCGACGCCAATGCAGAACGCCGTCGGCTCGCCGATCGGATTGTTTCCCAAGTCGAGCCCGTGGTTCAGTTTATTCACCATATTCGTCAGACCAATGGCGTCAATGTCGAACACGGCAGTGGCGTCGGGATACGGGCCCATCTTCGGCGGGTCACCGGTTATCAGCAGCAAATTACGCAAACCGAGCGCGGCCGCGCCCAGCAAATCCGACATCATTCCCAGCAGGTTGCGATCGCGGCAGCAGTAATGCAGGACCGCTTCAATGCCAATGTCACGTTCCACCAGCACGGCCGTGGCCATCGCGCTCATGCGCGACTGTGCGCGCGCGCCGTCCGGAATATTCACGCCATCGACGCCGGCGTCCTTTAACAGTCGAATTGCCTGGAGTGTCTTTACTGAGTCGCAGCCTTTCGGCGGGAGGACTTCCACCGAAGTAACGAATTCTCCGTTGGTGATCTTTCGCGACCAGGCAGAGCGATCTTCCGGCGGCACGACTTTGACATCGCCGGGAACCAGTTCATCAACATGAATCAAAGGGCCGCTCGCGCCGACTGAACGTTGCACCCGCGGCGAGGCGGCGCGCACCGCGTCGGCGATGAACTTGATGTGGGCGGGCGTCGTGCCGCAACAGCCACCGATGAATTTCGCGCCGGCCTGGATAAATCGTTTGGCGAACTTGGACATGTACTCGGGGGAACACATGTAGAACTGCCGCCCCTGCACATCGCGCGGGAGTCCGGCGTTTGGCTGAGCGGCGAGTTTCTTCTTCGTTACCGCGCGCATTTTTTCCAGGCCACTCAAAACGATTGCGGGGCCAACGCCGCAGTTCAAACCGATCACATCGGCGCCCCACTCATCAAGGCTGGCCGTAAATGATTCCGGCGTCGTGCCAAACGCAGTGTTGCCGTCCACCTGAATCGTCATCTGGGCGATGATCGGAAGGTCGCACAACTCGCGCACCGCGCGCAGGGCCTGCTGCATTTCAGTGACGTCGGAAAACGTTTCCAACACGAACAGATCGACGCCGCCTTCGAGCAGTGCTGAGGCTTGTTCTTTGAAAAGGTCTTTGGCTTCGTCGAAAGAGGTAGGGCCGTACGGTTCGATGCGCAGGCCGAGTGGGCCAACCGCTCCGGCGATGTAACAGTCACTTGAAGCTTCGCGCGCCAAACGCGCGGCGGCGATATTGATCTCGCGCAAACTTCCTTCCAAACCATACTGCTGCAGCTTGGGCGCGGTGGCGCCAAAGGTATTCGTCTCCAGAATGTCCGCGCCGGCGCGACAATATTCGGAGTGCACTTCGCGCACCAGATCGGGCGCGGTCAGATTCAGCTCGTCGTAAGAGCGGTTGATGTAGACACCCTTCGCGTACAGCATGGTGCCCATCGCGCCGTCGACAACGTAGATGCCGTCGGAATCCAGGAGTTCTCTAAAGTTTTTCATGGTCTCGATGCGGCAGGGCCGCCAACGCGCCGTCGTCTTCCATTCCGCAATCCGAAATCTGCAATCCGAAATGCAGAAGTCCCGCGCCAAACAACGCGGGACTTCTTTGAAACTCAGAAGTTGCTGGAGTCTTTCTCGAGACTCGCCGATGCTGTTTAGCGGATTGTTTTTCGTGGCCGCAAGTCGCCTTAACTCACCACGTTTTTCAAGGGCGGTTATACGTCTGACGGGAGGTTACTGTCAAGCAAGCCCTATGTCGGGGCTCCTCCTCTTTTGGTTTTCACGTACGCTCACACCGTGGCTTCCACCCGGTGGCTATTGAAGCTCACCAATCCGAACCATTGAAACGGTGATTATCTAGTTGACTCACCTACTGCCTTTGGGGCGGTGCTCTCCCTCTTTAGAAAAACGGTCATAGACAGTCGTACTGAACGTTTGCGAGTATTCGATTCCGCTAGCAGGATTTGTGTAAGTTACCTGGATAGCAACTTCAACATCAACGACCTTATCTCGGCAAGGTGACGTCAGAGTTATTTCTAGTCCCAGAGCGATTTCCGTGCCCGGAAGAATTTCCAATCCCTCGGGTGTGGTGGCCGCCTTGTCCGAATGTACTTCGCAACCCTTCACAATGGATTTCGTTCTTTCAGACAATTTTGCATTGGCTACATTCTTCGACACTAGAGCCTGGGTTCTTCCGTCGTTTCTTATATTCAGCCAGAGCCAGGATTTTGCGGAGGTCGCTGGATCTTCCTTTCCAGCTACTGTCGCCGTGGCGGCTTGAGTCGATGAAAGTGCCAAAAACGGGCGATTTACTTCCTCATTAATAATCCTGCTTCGGTGTGCTTCAAACCAACTCAAAGTGCTGGCCGCTATAGCTATGACGCTAAGAACGAGCGCAATCCATTTAGGGGATTCCGAGGACATGGCCCAAGCTTACTACTACCGGCCGAACGAGAGTAGCTTTTCCGGTTCGAATTGTAGCCCGCAAGGCTACGCCGAGTATTTCCAGGAATGAAACCAGAGCGCGTCAACAGTAATGAGAATTGCGAACGATCGGTTCAACGCCAGAATTCAGTTAGAGATAAGAAAGCTATCGTGCGTGACACTGGCCAGCCCATCTTTAAAGCAGCGCGGTTACAGCCCGCGCTCGGCACTGGTGCAGTTTGGGAAGGAGGTCAGTACGCGGTAGCGGGCGGTCCGTGCATTTCCACTCGATTGAGTTTGGATTAATTTGCGACCAAGTCCGATTTTGGCGTTGAATGATCGCGTGGGGCGTTCCGAAACCACCCGCTGCCGCGTGGTGGTCTGACCTCGCTCCCAACTGCACCAGTGCCCGGCGCTCAATTCCCTTGACAGAACCAGTGGATCTTTGGCTGAATGCGGGCAACGACCCAAAAGCTTTCCCCGTCAGACAACTGAATAATTGGAACTCAGATAAGGAGCGCGAAGCTATGGCAGTTGCCAACACGACCCGCGACGCCGCGGGTGTCCACGACCTGCAGAAGCATCCAAAGGGACTTTACGTACTCTTTGGTACCGAGATGTGGGAGCGCTTCAGCTTCTACTCGATGCTGGCACTCTTCACTCTTTACCTGCGCAATCCGGATCAGGGTTTCGGTTGGACCGCGGCGGAAGCAACGACGCTTTACTCGACCTATTTGTTCTTCGTTTATTTCAGCCCGCTGGTGGGCGGCTTTCTTGCTGACTGGAAAATCGGTTATCGCCGCGCGGTAATGATCGGCGGCGTGTTCTTCATGGCGGGGCACGGTTTGCTCTCGTTCCGTTCGCTGCCTGCGGTCTATGCGGCATTGACCTGCCTGGTAATCGGCAACGGCTTCTTCAAGCCTAACGTGTCGACGATGGTCGGTAACCTCTACCCGGAGGGAAGCCACCTCAAAGATCGCGCCTACAACATTTTCTACATGGGCATTAACGTCGGCGCCGCCAGCGCGCCGATCGTGATGGAGATCGTCAAAACCAAGTGGGGTTATCACCCTGCGTTTGCGGTAGCCGCCTTCGGTATGTTGATTTCCGTGGGCATCCTCTGGAAGTTCAAGAATCATGTCGAACGCCCGAAAGGCGCCATGCTTGATCAGCCGATTGGAGATGTGGCCCCTGTAACCTCCGACGCACCGCCCCAGGGTGTAAGCCGGCAAGGCAAGGGAGCCGAAGGCGATGCGCATAGCAAACGCGCCGGGTTGATGGATGCGGTGCCTGAGTCGAAACGTATCATGGCGCTGATCGTGATCTTCATAATTGTGATCGTCTTCTGGATGGTTTTTCATCAGAACGGCTCGACGCTCACCTACTGGGCGGACGACAACACGGCGTGGGACGTTTCCGGAACCATTGCGAACGCGATCAATCCGATTTGGATTATTGTGCTCACTTTCCCTCTGGTTTGGTTTTGGAAGTGGCTGGACCAGCGCGGAATGGAACCATCCACGCCGACCAAGATGGCGATTGGAATGTTCCTGACCGCACTTTCCTTTTACATCCTTTTCGCGGCGGCGCGGGCCGGCGAGTCTTATGTGCCGCCAACCGACGCCTATGCGACTGGAAGCTACCGAATCACAGAACGTGCTGTGGGTTTCCTGAAAGCCGACGGACTTCCAGAAGATGTGTTAGCGAAGCTGCAAACTCATGAGATCCTGGGCAAAAAGTTTGCGACGGACAAAGAGAAAGGATCGGGTGAGGCGCAGTTCACAGCCGCGCTGAACACGGCACTGGGACCTCAGGCGATGCAATACCGCCAGGCATTGATGCAGCGCTCCTTTATCTTCAAGGTCTCGCCGATGTGGCTGATACTCGCTTACATGGTGATCTCTTTAGGTGAACTAATGCTCTCGCCCATGGGCCTGTCGCTGGTGTCGAAGGTTGCGCCCATCAGGGTGCGAGGCCTGATGATGGGAGGCTGGTTCGTGGCCACCGCGATGGGCAACAAGCTGACCATGATTGGAGTCTTCTGGGAACGCTGGATGCAGTCGAGCTTCTTCGTAGTATTAGGCACGATGGCACTAATCATGGCTTTTGTACTGCTGATCCTGTTACGGCCGTTGAAGAAAGCGATGCCGGGCGTTTGAAATGTTGGGGCGTCCCTTTCGTGGGCGCCCCATTTTTCTTAATAAGAGGGCGCCCAGGGAGGGACGCCCCTACAGTTTTCGGGATAGAGCCCTGTCATAGACATCATCTGAACTGTCCCCGACTAAACCAACAATCCAAGATCAGATCAGGAGATTCCGCTTGAAGAATCCAAGAAGCATTTTGTTTGCACTCATCGCATTGTTTGTTTTCAGTGGGCCGATCCTGGCCCAGCAAAAAACGCTGACCCTGGATGACGTCTTCGATCCGGTAAAGAAGGTCAATTTTGGCGGCACGCCCGCGAACGTTCGCTGGCTCAAAGACGGCAAGCACTATCTGCTGGTCAACGAGGCCTCCAAGAAAGACCTGCCGCGATTACAAAAGGTTAACGCGTTGACCGGTGCGGCCACACCGTTCTTCAACGCTGCAAAAATGGAAGCGGCTTTCGCTGCGCTCGCGGGATTTTCCGCAGCGGACGCAAGGCAACTCGCCAACCGCGGCAATTATGATTTCAACCCGTCCGAAACCGCGGTGTTGATTAACTTCGCCAACGATCTTTTTTATTACGAACTCGGCAGCGACAAGGCACTGCGCGTCACCAACGGCCCCGAGGAAGAAGTCGGAGAAACCTTCAGCCCCAACGGCCGCATGATTGGTTTCGTGCGCGCCAACGATATGTACGTGTTCGACCTGGTTTCGCAGGAGGAACGACGTCTGACCCGGGATGGCGCGCCAAAGATTCTCAACGGCCGCCTCGATTGGGTTTATCAGGAAGAACTGTACGGCCGGGGAAACTTCGAAGCGTACTGGTGGAGCCCGGACTCGACGATGCTCGCCTATCTGAGGCTCGACGAGAATCCGGTGCGTGACTTCGTCGTCGTCGATCACATCCCTTATGCACAGAATGTTGAGATCACTCCCTATCCCAGGGCGGGAGATCCCAATCCGGTGGTCCAACTCGGTGTGATCAACGCTTCGGGTGGCGCAACTCGTTGGGTGGACACTTTCAAATACCAACCGAGCGATTTCTTGATCGTCCGGGTCGCGTGGACGCCGGACGGAAAGAAAGTTGTCTACCAGGCGCAGAACCGCGAACAAACTTTTCTGGACTTAAACTTTGCTGACCCTAAAGATGGCAAGTCCACCACCATCGTGCACGAAACCTCCAAAGCCTGGGTCGGCATCAACGACAACCCTAACTTTCTCAAAGACGGTTCGTTTCTTTGGCAAAGTGAGCGTAATGGCTGGAACCACTTCTATCACTACAGCGCGGACGGAAAACTGCTAAAGCAAATCACCGACGGCCAGTGGGAAGTCGCGTCGTTCGAAGGACTGGATGAAGACAAAGGGATTTTTTACTTCACGGGCACCGAACACAGTCACATTGCGCCGCAGACCTACCGGGTAAAGCTCGACGGCACCGGACTCACACGAATCACAACCGGTGAAGGCACACACCGCGTCGCCATAAGTTCGAACTCCGATTTCTTTATCGACAATTGGAACGATTTGAACACGCCGACGCAGACGCGTCTGTATCAAATCGACGGCAAGCTCGTGCGTGTCATTAACGAGAACAAGGTCGATGCGTTGAAGCAGTACAAACTCGGCAGCGCGGAGTTGCTGCAAGTGAAAACGCGGGATGGTTTTCTCATGGAAGCGGTGATGATCAAACCGCCCGATTTCGATCCGGCGAAAAAATATCCCGTGCTGGAGTTTACCTACAGCGGACCGCACGCCCCGCAGGTAAAAAACAGTTGGGGTGCGACGACGTACATGTGGCATCAGTTCATGGCGTCGAAAGGTTACATCATCTGGATTTGCGACAACCGCACCGCCAGCGGCAAAGGCCTGGAGGCAACGTGGCCCGTCTATCGAAACTTTGGCGAGCTCGAGTTGCGTGATTTGGAAGACGGCGTCGCCTGGTTGAAGACCCAGCCATACGTCGACGGCGATCGCATTGGCATCATGGGCTGGAGCTACGGCGGTTTCATGACCAGCTACGCCTTGACGCACAGCAAGAGTTTCAAGATCGGCATCGCCGGCGGCACAGTTGCTGATTGGCGCGACTATGACACGATCTACACGGAGCGTTTCATGGGCACGCCGCAGAACAATCCTGAAGGCTATAAGAAAAGTTCACCCGTCTTTGCGGCGAAAGACCTGCACGGAAAACTACTGCTGATCCACGGCGCGATTGACGACAACGTGCACATGCAAAACACGATGCAGTTTGCCTACGAACTGCAGAAAGCCGGCAAGCAGTTTGAGTTGATGCTCTACCCGAAGTCGCGCCACGGCGTCACCGATCCCCTGTTGGTGAAACACATGCGGCAAATGATGGCGGATTTTATCTTGGCGAATTTATGAGAATCTTCAGATTACGCTGATTACGCAGAAAGGAACCTGACAACAACGGACTGACTGCCTTTAATCTTCTATTGGTAAGTCTGTGAAATCTGCGGAATCTGCGATCACCTTCGCTGGCACTTCGAGCAGTAATAAGTCGAGCGCCCGCCCTGGACCACGCGGCGGATTTTTGTGCCGCAGTTGACGCAGGGTTCGCCGTCGCGTTCATACACTCGCCGGAATCTCTCTGAAGTTCCGATATAGGAACTGCTCTCTTCATTAAGATCGATACTCAAGGTCGAGCCGCCGGCGATAGCGGCGCGTAACGTTTCCTTGATCGCTTCGTGTAAACGTTCGGCACGCTTGCTGCCAATTTCGGATGCGGGCGTCAGCGGATTGATGCGCGCCAGAAAGAGCGCTTCGCTGGCGTAGATATTTCCTAAACCCAATACTTTGGTTTGATCGAGCAGCAGTTGCTTGAGGCCGCGGCGCGAGCGCGCAAGCGTTTCCCGTAGGTAGTTCAAATTGAAATGTTTGCCCAGCGGTTCCGGGGCCAGAGAACTCAGTTGTGGCAGATCCTCCAAATCAGCAGCGGCTACGATTAGCAGTCTGCCAAATTGACGCTGATCACAAAAGACCAGGCGCCGTTCGTCGTCTAGATAGAAAATCGCGTGAGCGTGTTGGGGCAGGGAAGATTCGACGGGAAGGGAAACAAACTTTCCGGTCATGCGCAGATGGACGGCCAAAACTTGCGCTGAGTCGAGTTCGATCAGAATGTACTTTCCACGACGACGAACTCGTTCAATACGAGAGCCACGCAGACGCTTCGCGAACAAGCGCGGCGAAAGTCCGACCGCCAATCTTGGCAGTCGTAACTCAGCGGCGACAATGCGCCGGCCCGTGACGGCGCGGCGCAAAGCGCGCACGACATGTTCGACTTCAGGAAGCTCCGGCATGTCAACGCAAACCGTTAGGTCGCAGTCGCAAACTAACAGTTTGCGCCACGCCTAGATGATCTTCATCAGCACCAGGATCAGGACGATTATCAGAATCAATCCCAGCCCACCGCTGGGACCATAGCCCCATCCGCGACTATGCGGCCACGATGGAATTGCTCCCAACAAAAGCAGCACCAGAATAATGATAAGTATCAGTCCCATGACAGACCTCCCTGTGAAACGCAGGCAAACGCTTGCCTACTATTCGTTTTGAAGTAAATTCTGCGGGGGATTTGCGGTGAGATTATGCGCGCAGGTCAAAACTGTCAATGACTTTTTTGGGCATCTTCAAAAACAAAGAGCGGGGGCAAGCCGCCCTTCCTTACTGCGGGTGTTTTTGATTGAATTTTGATACTCAAGATTTGGACTCAGAGTCAATGCTATCTACCTGCAGTCAGGAAGGGGTTGCTTGCACCCGCTCTTCAAAGCGCCATTTGTTGGCCCTGATCTAGGAGCCGATCGCGTTTTTCCTGAGAGGTCGCTTCGCAATAGATCCGTAGCATCGGTTCGGTTCCGGATTGGCGAAACAGCAGCCAGGACTCATCCGCAAACAAAAGCTTGGTCCCATCCATTGTTTCCACGGCGGCCACGGTATGCTCAGCGATTGCACCGGGAGGAGTTGCGCCGAGTTCGTTCACCAACTCCTGCCCGCGCTTCACCTCCATGTGCACATCGCGACGACCGAAATAGAATTCGCCAAACTCGCGATGCATTTCGCGCACCATTTCCGAGGGCGGCTTGCCCGCTGTGATGATGGCTTCCAAAAAGAGCAACGAGTTCAGTATGCCGTCGCGTTCGGGGATGTGATTCTTAACGCCGATGCCGCCTGACTCTTCAGCGCCCATCAGAATGTCGTCGCGCAGCATCAAGTCAGCAACATACTTAAACCCGATCGGAGTTTCATAAACTTTCAAACCGCTGGCTTCGGCGATCCGTTTAGTAAGGACGGACTGCGAGAAGGTACGGACCACGCCGCCAGTCATCTTCCGTTGCCGCGCCATATGCAGGAGCACCAACGGGACGACCTCATGCATAGTCATTGTTTCGCCGCGTTCGTTGACGGCGCCGACACGGTCGGCATCGCCATCGGTCGCCAGGCCGACGATTGCAGCAGCTCCGGATACGCGGCCCTTCAGCGGCGCGAGGTTTTGGTCAATCGGTTCCGGGTTCACCCCGCCGAACAACGGATCGCGGTCCGCGCGAATCGTTTCGACCGCAAGCTGGCCGCCGTTCAGGAAACTTTCCACCCAGCGTCCACCGGATCCGTGCATCGGATCTACAATCACTGACAAGTCCGCCTGCTTGATCCGATCCAGATCAATATAAGACTCGATCTGCGCGCGATAGGTCTGCAGCGACTCCTGCAAACGGACATCCGCAGGGTCATTGGTGAACGCCTTAAGTTTCACCTGCGACGCATCCACTAAATTCTCAACGGCTGTAGTTGTTTCCGGCGAGGCGCTGCCGCCCCACGGCGCTTTGATTTTGAAGCCATTAAAGTGCGGCGGATTGTGCGACGCGGTGATCATCACTCCGCCGAGCGCACTCTGGTCCTTCACGGCCCACGAAACCAGCGGCGTCGGTACCGGTTCATTGAACAAGGACAGTCGAAAATCATTTCCGGCCAGGACTTCCGCCACTCGCTGCGCGAAGTTTTCAGAGTGAAAGCGGCGGTCATAGCCGACGATGACGTGCGATCCAGCGGCAGTGTTTTCGGATTGTGATTTCAGGTAGTCGGCATAGGCTTGAGCCACACGTTCGACATTTGCAAACGTAAAGGCTCCCGCGATCTCTGCGCGCCAGCCATCGGTTCCGAATTTGATTGGATCGAGTTCTGCCATTGTTCAGCTTAGGATCGTGATCTTTTGGAGTGCGCCGGCAGAGCGCAGCGGCGACGGCGCTTTGGATTGGCTGGATTCGAAACATCAAAAGCGGTGTCGCCGCTCCGCTCTGCCACCGCACCCAAAAAGGACCTGGTTACGACGGAGGTCACCACGCGCCGCCGGTTTGGGTGTAATCGGTAATCGAGGTCTTGTCTCCCAGAACTGTTCCGGGCGCGACTTTCGTTGCCCTTCCTATATGGCAACCGCGGCCGACGATGGCATCGGTAATTTCGGCTCCGGTGCCGATCCGCGTGTGCGACCAGATAACAGAATTTTCAACGCGCGCGCGTTCCTCCAAATAACATCCCGGGCCAAGCACGGAGTTAATGATTTGCGCGCCCGGCTTCACTACGCAATCGCGCGCGATCATTGAAAGGTTGTCGACCTCAGCCGTGGTTGCTGCTTCAAATTCCGCCAACCGCTCCTTGATATGAATGCGCGTTACGCGGTTCGCAAGTAAATCATGATGCGCTTGCAGATAACGCCAGGGCGTGCCGATGTCCATCCAGTAAGTGCGTTGCGGCACGTGAGCGTAAAAGGCTTCCTGCCGCTTGAGCAGATTGGGGAACAGTCCGTATTCAAACGAGTAGTTTTCACCGGCGGGAATCAAATCCAGCACTCCGGGTTCCAGGACGTAGGTGCCGGCGTTGATGTTCTTGCAATCGCTCTCCTCTGGCTTGGGCTTCTCCAGAAAACGCCGTACCCGACCATCCTGTTCAGTTTCCACAACGCCGTACATGCTGGCATCGTCCACCGGGGCCAGCACGATCGTCGCCATCGCTTCGTGTTCCTTGTGTTCGCGAATGACCGCCTTCAAGTCGAGATCCGTCAGGACGTCCCCGTTGAAAACCACGGTGGGTTCTCTAATCAGATCTTCGGCATATTTGTAGGCGCCGGCCGTGCCCATCGGCTGCGGCTCGACGGTGTACTTAAGATTGACTCCGTAATCTGAGCCATCGCCGAGCTGCTGTTCGATCTTCTGTGGCTGATAGGAAAGCGAAAGCGTGATGTCGGTGATGCCCGCACGTCGCAGCGTATCGATTTGATAAAGAAGGAACGGACGATTGCAAATCGGAACGATCGGTTTCGGAGTGTAAACGGTCAGGGGCCGAAGGCGTGTCCCTTTGCCGCCTGCCAGTATCAATGCCTGCATGCTTTAGTTGTCCGTCTATGCTTACGCGGTTGAATTACGCCGGCGAGTCTAACATTCGCATACGAGCCTTTCCAAACGATGCCCATTTTGGAGTGCGGTGGCAGAGCGCAGCGGCGACACCGCTTAAGATTAACGGGCAGTAGCCCGACCGTAAGGGAGGGCTCCCGGTCGCATGCACTCAACCGGAGCCCTCCCTTACGGTCGGGCTACTGCCCCGCTCCGCGTAACCCCAAGAAGCAAAGCGCCGTCGCCGATGCGCTCTACCGGCGCGCTCCAAATTGAGCCATTTTGTTGGAATAGAGTCGCTTGACACGATTGTGCGAATGGTAAATAGTGAATCCGATTCACTAACACAGCGCGTTCATGGGCCAGCCGGACGGTTCGGCTGCGAATAGTTGTCGCGCCCAGGTAAGGAATAAATGAGCGAAATCAGGGAAGCGGTAATCATCAGCGCCACGCGCACTCCGGTCGGAAAATTTCTGGGTACACTCAAGAACTTCTCGGCTACCGATCTCGGCGCGATAGTTGTACGCGAAGCGGTCAAACGCGCCGGTGTGGCGCCGGAAGACGTCGATGAAGTGATTATGGGTTGTGTGATTCAGGCGGGCTTGGGCCAGAACCCGGCGCGCCAGGCGGCGCTGCGCGGCGGCATTCCGTTTGGAGTTTCTGCCGTTACGATCAACAAAGTCTGTGGTTCAGGTTTAAAGTCCGTGATGATGGCGGCGCAAGCGATTCAGTTGGGCGATGCTGAAATAGTTGTCGCCGGCGGAATGGAATCGATGAGTAACGCGCCGTACCTGATTCCGAAAGGGCGCGAGGGTTATCGCCTGGGCAACGGCGTGCTGGTTGACGCGATGATTAACGACGGTCTGTGGTGCGCGTTCGAAAACTATCACATGGGAAACACAGGCGAAGTAGTGGCCGATCGTTATCACGTTACGCGCGAAGAGCAGGACGAGTACGCGCTCAATTCACATCGCAAAGCGGCGGCGGCAATTAGTGAAGGAAAGTTTAAGGACGAGATCGTGCCGGTAGAGATTCCGCAGAAGAAGCAGGGAGTGCCGGGACTCTTTGATACGGATGAAAGTGTGCGCTCAGATACTTCGCTGGAGGCGCTCGCCAAACTGAAGCCGGCATTTAAGAAGGATAGCGGAACCGTAACCGCCGGAAATGCGCCGGGAGTAAACGATGGCGCGTCGGCGCTGGTGGTTACTTCGCGCGATCGCGCACTGGCACTGGGCGTCGAGCCAATGGCGCGGATCGTGGCGCAGGCGACTTCCGGAATTCAACCGGAACTCGTGATGATGGCGCCCGTCGAAGCAATCCGCCGCGTTGTCAAGAAAGCCGGTTGGTCGCTCGATGAAGTCGATCTGATCGAGCTTAATGAAGCTTTCGCGGTGCAAGCTGTGGCCATAACTCGAGAACTGAAACTCAATCCGGAAAGAGTAAACGTAAACGGTGGCGCGGTTGCCCTGGGCCATGCAATTGGGCAATCGGGATCGCGACTGTTGACGACGATGCTTTACGAGATGAAACGGCGCGACGTTCACAAAGGACTGGCTGCGTTGTGCCTAGGCGGCGGTAATGCTGTGGCGCTGGCCGTTGAGAGATAGGCTAAAGAGGAAACTCCTTGACCCCCCAAGAGCACACCAAGATTCTGGGCATCATGCACCTGGTGTATGGCGGCATGCATTTGCTCAGCATGGTCATTATAGTTTTTGTGTTTCTCGTGATGGGAATCACGATGCCGGTTGCGTCACGCAATGGTGACCCGTCGCCGGCCGCGTTGTTCGCCATCATCGGCGCGCTCGCGGCATTTATTACCTTGCTCCTGACGATTCCTCCGTTAATTGCCGGTTACGGATTTCTGAAACGAAAACGGTGGAGCAAGGTTGCGGGCGCGATCTCAGCAGCGCTGGCTTTGTTGAGTATTCCAATGGGCACGGCCTTGGGTGTCTATACGTTTTGGTTTCTCTTTGGTGAGAAAGGCCGGCAGTTATATTCAGAAAACGAATTTTCCTGGCAGGTGGGCCAGATGCGCGACGCGTTGCATGACGCGCCCCGACCAGAGAATTGGACCACGCCAAAGGGAAGCGAAGTTAAAGTTGAATACATCCCGCCAAAAAATCCGCCGGACTGGCGCTAAGCAAGCAAGGGTTTTGGGCGCGATGATTTACGCATGACTCCAGACACTAACAACAAGATCATTGCCGGCTTAAACTTACTTTATGGGGTTTCCCAGGTCGTGATCGCGATCTTCACGGTGATTTGGTTACCGGGATCATTCAAAAGCGCGCCTCCGCAATTTACACCGCTAATCCCATTATTCACGGTGGGATTTACCGTCATGGCGCTGATGTTTGCCGCGCCATCTTTGATTGCCGGGTATGCGCTGCTGAAACGCCGCACCTGGGCACGAGTGGCGGCGTTGGTTGCGGTGGGAATGGGATTTTTGAATGTTGGAGCGGGCACGACCCCTTCAGTTTTCACCGCTTGGTTTGTTTTTAGCAAGAAGGCCAGAAGCCTTTACGGAAACGATGTGATGTTTCGCTCGTCAGGTTGGTAAAGAAAACTGTTATGACTGAAACGGTGGGAGTGGTCGGAGCTGGCACTATGGGCAATGGGATTGCCCAGGTCGCCGCGCGTGCCGGTTATCGCGTCGTTATGCGCGACGTGAGTGATGAATTTTTGCAGCGCGGCATGTCGGCGATCGACAAAAGTCTGCAACGAGACGTCGACAAGTCGCGTTTGACCGCGGACGAGAAGGCGCAGATTATCGCTCGCATTGAGACTGTAACTGAGACGAGTGCGCTGGCCGCTGCGTTCATTGTGATCGAAGCGGTCACGGAGGATTTGCGGGTGAAGAGTGAACTCTTCCAAGCGCTGGATGAAGTTACCGGACCTGATGCGATCCTCGCCTCAAACACTTCTTCAATCTCGATCACGAAACTGGGAGCGGCGACGAAGCGGCCCGACAAGGTTATCGGAATGCATTTCATGAATCCGGTGCCGGTGATGAAGCTGGTGGAAGTAATTCGCGGCATCGCGACTTCGGATGGAACGCACGCGAGAGTTGTTGAGTTAACCGAAAAACTGGGCAAGACGCCGTTGGAGTGTCAGGACTCGCCGGGATTTGTTTCGAACCGGGTGCTGATGCCGATGATTAACGAGGCGATCTTCGCGCTGTACGAAGGCGTAGCGTCGCGCGAAAGTATCGATGGGATTATGAAGCTGGGAATGAATCATCCGATGGGGCCGCTGGCGCTGGCGGACTTTATCGGGCTCGACGTTTGTTTGGCGATAATGAACGTTTTGCATGAGGGGTTAGGCGATCCGAAGTATCGGGCGTGCCCTTTGTTGAAGAAGTATGTTGCTGCGGGGTGGCTGGGGAAGAAGAGTGGGCGTGGGTTTTATGAATATTGAATGACCACTAATGAGTAATGAGTGATGAGGCGCTGACGAAAGCGCCGATCGCAAAGCAAATGCAACCACCGACGATTGCCCATTATTGCCAGAAGTGCATGGCACCAAACCCTCTCGGTCAGGAGTTCTGCGCCCGCTGCGGTACCCGTCTGATGATCATCGTCGAGCCGCCGGCCATGAAACATGATGCCGGCGAGGCGACCACCGCGCACGAAGAGCACCTGCTCGAACGCCTTTCGATTCTGGAGAATCGGCTCGCTCGCCTGACGGAAAGACTGGAAAAAGGGCTGAGTCTGCTTTTGCGGCAATCCGAAAACACTCACGCGACTCACGCCCTCGTGAAAACTCTGGTGGACGCGTTGGCCGAAGCCGGCAGCATCAACACCGCGGACCTAGAGCGAGACTGGCACGCGCGCTGTGAAAAAGACGCGGCCACCGACGCGTCCAATCGTTCGCGGCTGAAGACTCGCGAGTAAAGAATTCGTGGGGACGTCACACGGTGGACGCCGCCTTCAGGTACTGAAAATGGGGTGCCCACGGAGTGACGTCCCTACAAAGTGGGACGCTCCTCGTAAGAGCTGGTTCGTTGACACTAGCGGTCAGGCCGCTATAATTAGGACTTTTGCGCGTCAGGTGAAAAAGACCGCCGTACTTATCAACGCGGTGTCGGCATGCGAATTGAGCTGGAAAAGCTGGACAAGGGGAATGGTCAATTCGACCATGTGTTTGCGCCCGGAGAGCTTTCGCTTGAGGATGAACGGGCGCGATTGCCGGGATCAGTTGTCGTTCGTGGCCGGATAACCCGGAAAGATGGCCAGGTAAAAGTGGGCGGCAACATAGCCACTGAGGTGGAGCTGGATTGCGATAGATGTCTGCAGGCTTTGAAGGTCCCGTTGGCTGCCGACTTTGAGGTGGAATACGTACCCGTCTCAAGCTACGTGGCTGAACCGGCCGCGGAATTAGGAGACGAGGATCTGACCGTAGCGGTGTTTGATGGCGAAGCAATAGATATCGACGATCTGGTGCGCGAACAGATAATCCTGGCGCTGCCAGCGCGAGCATTGTGCCGCGAAGATTGTCAGGGGCTTTGCCCGGTTTGCGGTATTGACAAGAACTTAAAGGGCTGCGAGTGTGAATCGCAACCTGGAGATCCGCGTTGGGCGGCGCTCAATAATTTACGATTGTGAGAGTAAGTATCAAATTCCAAATCTGAAATCTCAAATGCGGTAGGGACGATTGGTTACGCGCAATCCCTTACGTGAGAATTTGAGATTTCAAATTTGAAATTCAAGCTTTAAAAAGTTCAGGGAGTAATTATGCCAAATCCAAAACGTCGCCATTCAAAAGCCCGCCGAGGCAAACGTCGTGCACACGACGCGCTGCGGGTGCCGCAAACCAGCGCCTGCCCCAACTGCCAGGAGCCGCGCTTGCAACACCGCGTCTGTCCGAAGTGCGGCTTTTACAAGGATCGCGAAGTCGTTCAAGTCGAACAATCATCCTAAGGCGCCTCTTAATCTGTGCCAGCCTTGAAGAAGCAGGGCCATCCGCTGACCAACAAGGTCGTCCTGGACGCCATGGGCGGCGATCATGCGCCGCATGCAGAGATCGATGGCGCGCTGGCGGCCACGCGCGATTTCGGCATCGGCGTCATCCTGGTGGGACAGCGCGAAAAGGTTGAGCCGGAACTGCGTCGCTGTGGCTGGCGCGGCGACGGCGATCGCGGTATCGAATTTGTCGAAGCTGCGGAAGTAATCGGGATGGATGATCCGGTCGCGGTCTCTGTCCGGCGCAAGAAAAAGAGTTCTTTGAGAATTGGTGCCCGCCTGGTTGCCGACGGGCATGCCGACGGATTTATTTCGGCCGGCAACACCGGCGCCGCGATGGCGACGGCGAAAATGGTTATGGGGATGCTGCGGGGCGTGGATCGTCCGGCGCTCGCGGCCATGATTCCTACGAAGACCGGAAAGCCGACGCTGTTGCTCGACGTGGGCGCCAATGCCGAATGCAAGCCGGAACATCTGGCGCAGTTTGCCGTAATGGGCGACGCCTATTCGCGGGCAGTGCTGGGCACAGCCAAACCGGCCGTAGCTTTGATGAGCATCGGCGAGGAAGAGGTGAAGGGCAACGATCTGACGAAGGAAGCGTTTCCGCTTTTGCGCAGCTTGCCCCATTTGAATTTCGTCGGCAACGTCGAAGGCCGCGATGTTTTTACCGGCGCTGTTGATGTAATCGTCACGGATGGTTTTACCGGCAACGTGATGTTGAAATTGTCTGAAGGACTAACGGACGCCATGCTCTCGATGATCAAGCGCGAACTGACCGCATCGGCCGTCACAAAAGCGGGCGCTATGCTGGCCAAACCCGCGTTTCGCAATATCAAAAAGCGTTTGGACTATTCCGAATACGGCGGTGTGCCTTTGCTGGGAGTGAGCCGGATAGTGGTGATCGCGCACGGTAGTTCAAATTCGCGGGCCATCAGGAACGCGATCCGCAGTGTGAAAGAGTTTTCCCGGCATCATGCCAGCGACCTAATCGAGCGCGGGATTGCCGAAGCGAGCATGGCCCAGGTGGCGGCGGCCGGCTGAGAAATTAGTTACCGTTTAGAGTCGGGCTACCGTCCAACCAAGCGGGCGGTAGCCCAGTTCTAAACGCATTAGGTTCAACGAGGGTGTAGATGGCAAAAGTGAACGCCGGGATTCTTGGCACCGGCCACGCGTATCCGGAAGGCATTTTGTCGAATGCCGATCTGGAAAAGTTAGTTGAGACTTCGGACGACTGGATTACGTCGCGGACTGGAATCAAGCAACGCCGCAAGGCCGCGCCCGGCGAATACACTTCGCAGTTCGCCGTCCGCGCGTCACGCCAGGCGATTGAGCGTGCCGGAATCGATGTTAAGGATCTGGACCTGATCCTTTGTGCGACAGTCACACCGGATCAAATCCTGCCGGCAACTGGTTGTTTGATTCAGGCTGAATTGGGCGCCGACAAAGCGGCGGCAATGGACGTCGTGGCTGCGTGTTCCGGGTTTCTATACGGTCTCTCGCTGGCGAATTCGATGATTCGCGATGGCCAGGTGAAACATGCGTTGGTCATCGGGGCTGAGATTCTGACGCGCTATGTAGACTATACTGACCGCGCCACTTGTGTGCTGTTTGGTGACGGCGCCGGCGCCGCAGTATTGGGACCGGTCGAGGAAGGCCGCGGCATTCTGGCGTCGCGCATACGTTCCGACGGTCGCTATGAAGAGCAATTGTTTGCTCCCGGCGGCGGCACCAAGCTCGGCTCGACCGCCGAAACGATTGCGAACGGCGATCACTTCTTCAAGATGAAGGGCAACGAGCTGTTCAAGGTTGCAGTCCGATCGATGGCCGAAATATCGCGCGACGTTTTGACTGAAGCCGGCCTGACCGCGGAAGATATAAAGCTCTTTATTCCGCACCAGGCGAATCAACGGATTACTGACGCTGTAGCCAGCAAGTTGAATGTCGAAGAGGCCAGGGTTTACTCAAATATCGCGCAGCACGGCAACACCTCATCGGCGTCGATTCCGATTGCCCTGGATGAATGCGTAACCGCCGGACGCATCAAGAAAGACGACATTGTGTTGCTCGCATCCTTCGGCGGCGGAGTGACGTGGGGCGGAACAGTGATACGCTGGTAGTGGACTTGGTAACGCAAACTGTTAGTCTGCGGGCGCAGGAATCAGAATTCGCAAACTAACAGTTTGCGTTACGATCGATTGATTAACTTATGCGGAAACGAAGCTTGACGATTGCCGGGGCGCTGCTCGCTTTATTGATCCTGACGCCGTCCCTGTATGCACAGGGCGCTCGCTCGTTGGTGGTTTCAGTTCAGGATGCTGAAGGCCGTCCTTTGAAAAATGCGTGCATCACGTTTGTCACGCCGGATGGGCCGATAATCTTTCGCAAAGCCGACTCGCGTGGACGTGTGAAACTCAAAGATTTGCCGGCTCAGAGTGGACGGGTGATTGCTAAAGTTGATGGGTACGAAGCGCAGAAGCAATCCGTAGCGCTATCGGCTGAAACCGAAACGGTAACCTTTCGTTTGCAACCGCGCGCCAAATGAGCGGTGGGCTGGCTTATATTTTCCCGGGGCAGGGCTCGCAAAATGCCGGCATGGGAAAAGATTTGGCGGCCAACTTTGCGGCAGCCCGGGAAGTCTTCGCCGCTGCCGATGAGGCTTTGGGTTTCTCGCTCTCGCAGCTCTGCTTTGAAGGTCCGGCCGAAGACCTGCAGTTGACCGAGAATACGCAACCGGCGATTCTGACAGTGTCCGCGGCGGCACTAGCGGTTTTGAAAACTGAGGGCATGCGCCCTGCAACTTATGTAGCCGGACACAGCCTGGGAGAATATTCGGCCCTCGTTGCAGGCGGCGCGCTCGCTGCCGACGAAGCAGCCCGAACCGTGCGCGCGCGCGGCCGCTACATGCAAGAAGCCGTTCCGGTTGGTGTCGGAGCGATGGCCGCGATCCTGGGCCTGGAGTTGAGCGCAATCGAGCAAGTCTGTGCCACAGCGGAGGAAGGTCAGGTTTGCAGCCCGGCTAATATCAACTCGCCCGGGCAGGTTGTCATCGCGGGGAATACCGAGGCAATCGATCGGGCCATCGAGTTGGCGAAAGAGCGGGGGGCAAAGCGCGCCATCAAGCTGAATGTGAGTGCGCCTTTTCATTGCCGCCTGATGATGCCGGCGCAGGAGCGGCTGGCGGCTGATTTGAAAGCCTTGCAGTTTCAGCCATTGAATGTGCCGCTGATTACGAATGTCGATGCGGCGGCGATTGAATCCGGTTCGCAGGCCAGCGATGCATTGGTGCGGCAGGTATCAGCGCCGGTCCGCTGGTTGCAGTCGATGGAGTTGTTGATTGGCGCCGGGGTTGATACCTTTGTGGAAATCGGACCCGGAAAAGTTCTTAGTGGTTTGCTGCGTCAAATCGATCGCAGCGTACGCTGCCTGAACATCGAGGACGCAGCGAGTTTGAAATCAACGATGGCGGCGCTGGCTGCCTAAGAGTTTGGAAAGTTTTTTCATCAATCTGGATAGGAGCAAAAGCAAATGCCCGATCAAGAGATCGAGAACAAGGTAAAGCAAATAATCGTGGACGAGCTTGGGGTAGACGAGAACGAGGTCACGCCCAACGCGCGCTTCATTGATGATCTGGGTGCAGATTCGCTCGACACTGTCGAGTTGGTCATGCGCTTTGAAGAAGAATTCGGGATCGAAATTCCCGACGAGGACGCGGAAAAAATTCAGAGCGTCCGCGACGCGTACAACTATATTGACCAACATAAGGCGAAATAAGCAGTCAACCACGAAGGAGCGCCTTTCCGGACCGCCGGGCAGGCGCGCATCAACCAGGGGCTGCTGCTTTCAGAAGGAGCTATAGTTTTGACACGTCGCGTTGTGGTTACCGGTCTCGGCCTGGTTACGCCCGTGGGCAACTCGGTGGAGACTACATGGTCTGCGCTCATGAACGGTCAGAACGGCGTGGGTTACATCACCAAGTTTGATACGGAAAAGTTTCCGGTCAAAATCGCCGCCGAAGTCAAAGAGTTCGATCCGCTCAAATTCATTCCCAAGAAAGAGGCGCGCAAGATGGGCGCCTTTATTCATTACGCCATCGCGGCCACGACGGAAGCGATGGCCGACAGCGCCTTTGCGCTGAACGCCGAAGGGAAGTTTCCCGACGATCTGGCTGAAGGCGCCGGCACCTACATCAGCAGCGGTATCGGTGATTTCTGGGCGATTGAAAGGGAGCACTCAAAACTGCTTGAGGAAGGGCCGGATCGAGTTTCACCGTTCTTCATAGTGTCGGCGATCGTCAATCTGGCGGCCGGCCAGGTCTCGATACGCTACGGCGCCAAAGGGCCGAACTCCGCCACGGCGACTGCGTGCGCGGCGGGTGCCCACGCCATCGGCGATAGTTTCAAAATAATTCAACGCGGCGATGCGGACATAATGATCTGCGGCGGGGCGGAGTCGGCAATTACGCCGATGAGCGTGGCCGGGTTTGCTTCAATGCGAGCGCTCTCGACGCGCAACGACGATCCCCAGCATGCTTGTCGGCCTTTTGAGCGGGATCGCGATGGCTTCGTTATCGGGGAAGGCGCCGGCATCATGATCCTTGAGGAACTGGAGTTGGCAAAGGGGCGCGGAGCGCGAATTTACGCGGAGGTTGTCGGCTATGGCATGACGGCTGACGCTTTCCATCTGACGAAGCCTGATGAAACCGGATCGGGCGCAATTCGCGCGATGACCAAGACTATCCGTGATGCCGGAATAGCTCCTGAAGAGGTGGGGTACATCAACGCCCACGGAACTTCGACCGAGTACAACGACAAGTTTGAAACGTTTGCCATTAAGCAAACCTTTGGCGAGCACGCGTACAAGCTTGCTGTCAGTTCGACCAAGTCGATGACCGGACATCTACTGGGCGCAGCCGGAGGAATTGAGAGCGTGTTCTGCGCACTCAGTCTTTACCGCAACGTTCTGCCGCCAACCATCAACTACGTCAATCCCGATCCCGAGTGCGATCTGGATTACGTGCCGAATAAGCCTCGCGAAGCGAAGGTGAATTACGCACTTTCAAATAGCTTCGGCTTCGGCGGCACGAATGCAGCTCTGTTGTTCAAGCGTTACGAGGAATAGGAATTGTCAGTTGTTAGTTGGTCAGTTGGCAGTTGGTCATTACCGATTCGCTCCCACGCTCCCTAACAACCAACAACTAACTACTGACAACTGACCGCCAGCTATGAAAATTATTGTCATGATGAAGCAGGTCGCGAACAAGGACGCGATCCTGCGCATTAACAAAGACGCAACCTGGATCGAGGAAGGTGACTTGTCGTTCGAAGTTAACGAGTCGGACGGCTATGCCCTGGAAGAAGCGCTGCGTATTAAGGAAAAGGTGGGGGGCGAAGTCGTAGTTTGTTCCATGGGCGCCCAGCGCGCCAAGAGTGTGATTAAGGATGCGCTCGCGCGCGGCGCCGACCGCGCGATCCATGTCGTGGGAGACAATCTGGGACCGCTGTCGCCTTATGCCGCTGCCAGTATTTTGGCGGAAACCGTGCGCGCAGAGAATCCGGATCTGGTAATGACCGGCCTGCAATCCGACGACTATGGTTACGCTCAAACCGGCGTGATCATGGCTGAGTTGCTGGGCTTTCCGCATGCCACGATCGTGATCGAAGTCGATGCCACGGGTGCAGAGCTGAGGGTTAAACGCGAGCTGGAGAGCGGTTGGTATCAATGGTACGCGATGCCCAAACCCGCCCTCCTGACGATTCAATCCGGCATCAGCCAGATTCGCTACGCCACGCTAAAGGGAATCATGGCGGCGAAGAAGAAAGAGATTAAGGAAGTGACTGCGCCGGCTGAGATCGTGGCGCGGCCATCACACCAGCGGATCGAAAAAATCTACTTGCCCGAGAAGACGAAACAGACGCAGTTCCTGGGAAACGGCGACGCCAAGAAGGGCGCAGTCGAACTCGCGGAGAAACTTCGCAGCGAAGCCCGGGTGATTTAATTTTGGCTTTCGGAGCAAGCTGCCGCTGCACCTACAGCGAGATGAATAATATGGAGAAGGCAATTGAGTATTTGAAAAGCGCCTTCGAGCGAAGACACAACCTTCCGCGGGGCCAGAAGATGCCGACTCCGGAGACCGATTCTTCCTTCCAACGATTCATTGGCAACGACAAGTTTATTCAAGTATTGCAGGAAATTGATCGCACATGAGCAACGGCATTCTAGTCTTCATCGAACACCGCGACGGTGTTCTTAATAAAACCTCGCTCGAGGCGGTTGCGGCCGCGCAGGATCTGGGCTCGCAATCAAGCTTGCCGGTGACTGCGATTATCGCCGGTTCAGATACGACCGCGCTCGCCAATGAGATCGCAGCTTACGAAGTTGCGAAAGTGATTGCGACGCAGAACGAGAAGCTTGCGCAGTACACGCCTGACGGTTATACGGATGCGATGGAGCGCGTCATTCGCGAGGTGGACCCACAGTACGTGGTAATGCCGCACACATATCTCGTGCGCGACTTCGCGCCGAAACTGGCAGCGCGGTTTCAGAAGTCTTTAATCAGCGACTGTATTCGCTTGAAAGTCAGCGGCGGCCAGACAACGTTCACGCGCCGCATCTTCCTCGGAAAGATCGATGCCGACGTTGTGTCGGATGGCGCCGCACCGGTTTTCGTGACTTTCCAGTCAGGCGCCTACCGTGGCGAGTTGGCTGCGAAGGGAAGTGGCGCACCGGTCGAAACAATGACTGTGGAAGTCGGCGAGATTCGCATGAAGCCCGAAGCGCCTTTCCAGGAGGTCAAGCAGGCAGTCGATCTCGGCAAGGCAGCCGTCATTGTTGCAATCGGCCGCGGCATCAAGAGCAAAGACAATATTGCGCTCGCCGAAAAGCTGGCGGAAGTTTTGGGTGGAGACCTCGCTGCTTCGCGGCCGATTTGCGACGCGGAATGGCTGCCCATCGATCGCCAGATAGGTTCGTCGGGCCAAACCGTCGCGCCGAAGCTGTACATCGCGCTCGGCATCTCCGGCGCCATCCAGCACCTCGTGGGCATGAAGAACTCCGGCACGATCGTGGCCATCAACAAAGATCCGGAAGCGCCCATTTTCGATATTGCCGATTACGGCATCGTCGGCGATTTGTTTGAAGCGGTGCCGGTGCTGACGGAAGAGATTAAGAAACTCAAAGGATAGGCGCCTCTCGCGGAATCACCCTCCGGCTTTACCCACCATCGTTACGTCTTCCCGTGGCAAACTAACAGTTTGCGTTACAAAAATCTTAGCTAAGAGTAACAACGAACAGGCAGACACTTCCGCTTGAGCAATTGAGTGCGCGCGCTAATATCCTCGCAGAGTTAGAGGCTTGAGCGACGATCCGATCCGAGAATTTCCCCAGGCAAACATATTCGAAGCGCGTGTGCTGGCGGAGTTTGCCAGATCCGCGAGGAGTTTGCGTCGATTCGCGGAGAGCAGGCCGAGAGTCTTACTGAACGGCTGCTAATCGAAAGGATCTTGCCGAGCTGAATTTACGCCTTACTAAGCTGGAAGATAAGGTTGATATGCGCTTGGGTGAGACCCGTCCCATCTGGGAAGCGGTGCAGCTCGCAATAAAGGGCCTCGACTTGAAGTTCGATACCGTCCTGAAGGATCTGTACGAATTAGGGAGAACGACAGGATGCAGTATAGGCGACCTATGCTGTTAGAAGCCTTAACAAAACAAAGGGGATTAGTAACCGCCCTGCGTTACAAAAACTCTGGCAATTCCATCGCGGAAGGTGTCAATCACTTTGGTTGAATAGTTTGGGGTACCTGTTACTATCACACACAGAGGCAAAGTTTTGAGCGACGATCCGATACGCGAATTCCCGCAAGCAACCCCTTTCGAGGCGCGTGTGCTCGCGGAGTTTGCCGCCATCCGAGGCGAGCTTGCGACAATGCGCGGCGAATTTGCGACAATGCGCGGCGAACTTGCGACAATGCGTGGTCAGATCGAAACTATACGCGCCGATATCGCGACGTTGAATGCCCGCCAGGAAAAGTTCGAGAACCGACTGGACGCAATTGAGGGTCGGCTAGAATCGTTGGAAGAGAAGGTTGACTCTCGGCTTAAGGAAACGAGGCCGATCTGGGAATCGGTGCAGCTTGCAGTTCAGAAACTGGATGTAAAATTCGACAAGATAATTCAAGAACTGTATGAACTTCACGCGGACGTCAGGCTGCATGATATTCGTCTCCTCAAGTTAGAATCCCGATAACCAGTTTGCCCGCGACGCCAAAATGAAAAGGCCGCAGCTTGGAAGCTGCGGCCTTTTGTTTCTGTTCGGACGTTTGGTTTTCAGATGTCGCTAGCGTTTCTTCGCACTCCGTTTGGCTTTTGCGCCGCCCTTGCCGTCATTCTGCGGGATGATCCCGGAATCGGTGCCGGCTTCGACTGCGCCTTTGACCGCACCGACTGCAGCGCCGGCGGCGGCTCCCGCCAGTATTTCTTTAGCCAACTTTTTGGCCTTCTTCATAATCGTCCGCGGCTTCTTTGCGGCCTTCACGACCTTCTTGGCAGTACGCTCATTCGCGGCGTTTTTGCTGGTTGATGTTTTTGCTTTCGCGGCCTTGGAACTCTTCTTGGCTCCACCGGTTTTCTTCTTTGCTTTTGTTGCCATTGCTTCCCCCCGTTTGCGTACGTGATTTGCTGTTTAAAACTTAGGCGAAACTATACAACAGTCTGAGCAGGATGCGAGCACAAAACTTCATTGACCGGGGGACGCAGTAAGCGACTTTAGATCAGCAAGGATCTCTTCCGGCTTCCACTGGTTCTCCCGGTAGAGTTTGAAAACCTTCCCGTCGGGTCCGACCAACGCGGTCACCAGCGAGTGGACAATCTCATCAACACCGGTATCGTTGTCATGGAAATAGCGCATGCCGAAGAAAGTCGCTACCCCTCTCACTTCTTCGGCCGTGCCGGTAGCGAACTCCCAGTGGTCAAATTTCTCGTTGGCATAACGCTCTGTGTGCGCGGCGCCGTAACTGCGCAGAACTTCTGGCTTATCGTATTCGGGATCGATCGTAATGGTTAACAAATGTGTTTTCGCGTAGAGGTCCGCTGATTGCTGCAAGGCATTGTCGAGCACGTGAAAATTGTTGCTCATCAATGTGCAGTATTCCGGCAGCGGACAGCGCGTGTAGATGAAGGTCAGCGCGAGGGCCTTGCCGCGATACTGGCCCAGGTGAATCTGTTGACCGTCCTGATTCATCAAACGGAAGTCAGGAACTTCGGTTCCGAGTTTTGGTCCGAGGCCTTCGGCCGGTTTAGCGTCAGCGTCCGCTACGCCTTCTTTGGTCACCGTCAGCTGGTCGATCCATGAAGCGATGCCGTCGACCACCAGCGTGCCGGCAATCTGATCACCCGGACCGATGATCTCCAGCATCGCGTCGTCCTTCACTCGAAACTCCATCGTCATCGCCGGCATGAACCCCTGAATATCTTCGTGGGCGATCGTGGCGGTCCGAGTCGTCTTGTCGACGGCAAGGACTTTGCCTCTTATTTCGTATCGTTTACCGGTCGGCGCCGGTTTACGACAAGCGATGCTGCCAAGCAGGGAGGCCAGTGCCACGCAAATCACCAACGGGAAGTGTGACGAAGTACGACGTGCAGTTTTCATGTGGATTAATAGCGAGTTATCGGGCCTGAAGTTGATTGGAGTAGAGAATTTGATAAGCGCGGTAATTCGACATAACTCGATAAACGTAGTCCTTGCTTTGCGCGAACCCGACTTCCAATACGTAGCGATCAGGATCGTTCGATTTCGCCCGGGCAATCCAGCGCGCCATATTCTCGTCGCCGCCGTTGTACGATGCGGCTACCGCCTGGGGCATTTCCGGAAAACGCTTGAACAGATTACTCAGGTACTGCGCTCCGAAAAGGATCGCCATGTCGGGCTCATACAGATCCTGATCCCGAAATGAACTCTTGCCGACCTGCGCTGCAATGTCGGCCGCGGTGGCTGAGATAAATTGCATCAATCCGCGCGCTGCCGACGCCGACTTTGCTTCCGGCATGAAACCTGATTCCTGCCGCGCGATCGCCAGCAGGAAACGCGGATCGATACCACGCTTCGGCCCATGCGCCAGTAGTGCCGCAGCATAAGGCGCCGGATACAACAGCTCGGCCAACTGCCGCGGCGCGAGGGCGATCAAGTAATCCCGCGGAACGTTCTTCCATAGAGTTTGACCGAAGCGCATTGCCTGGTTTGCGTTTCCACCGCGCATAAAATAGACGGCGAGTGTGTAATCGAGGTCACTCTGACGGGATTGTGGGGCGAGAGTTTTCGTTTCCGGTGCGGCTGGTTTCGATTTGGTGTCCGTCGCCAATGTCGCGGTCGTGGTTACGGCAGCGCGTGCTGCAGCCAGTTCCGCTGCGCCTTCGTCGTAAAGGCCGAGGAAGAGTAGTTCGTCCGCAATGTTTTGATGAGAGGGCCCGGCAACGGTTTCGTCTTGCGTCTCAGTGGATTCATTCGTTGAACGAAGTCCCTGTCGCCCCATCGGCACCAGATGAAACTGCGGAAATGAATTGTAAGCGGGCAGATTTTCGTAAGCGCCACGTGCGATTGTCAGCAGCTCGCGGGTAATGCTTTCATCTTCCGTCAGTCGCACAGCCGATTGAGCTGCAACGCGGGCGCGGTCATGATCGCCCGACTCCGACGCCTGCCGCGCCGTCGTGCGCAGTTCCTCTAACTTATTTACAATCAGCGCAGCGTTGCCCGCCTGCCGGCTTAATCCCCGCAGGCGCAGCGTAGCCTCGCCGCCATAATATTCACTTCGCCCGTCTGGTATCGCTAGATAAGCGCCGACCGCCTCTCCCAATCGCGCTGATTGTTCCAACGCATACGCTTTCATAAACGCCAGCTCGTTCTGGTTAGTGCTGCCGGCCGTCTGCGCGCCTCCCAGATCGCTCTCCATTGATAGGGCTTCAATGTCCGCCAGGGCCGCCGGCCAATCCGCTTGTGCAAAGTGGATTCGGGCTTGGGAGAAAAGCGCTAATGCCGCAGCGGTTTGTCCTTTGAAACGACGGCGCGTCTGTTGCACCCATTCGAGGGCATCGTTGTCGCGACCGCCCTCGCGCAGCGCATCGATGATGTTGAGATATGGACGCTCCGGATTTGGCGCCTCAGGATAACGTTCGATCAGGAGTTGATAAGAAGCGATTGCGGCGGCAGTCTGCTTGAGACGATTCTGCGCGCCGGCGATTAACCCCAACGCATCGCGCGCACTGGGGCTGTTGGGAAACTTCTCCTGCACCTGTCGCAGGTAGCTGATGGCCGCTTCATACTTTGCTTGCTGAAACATTCCCCGGCCAATCTGGTACATCGAATCGGGGATGGAAGTGCTTTGGGGATAGTCTGCGACCAACCGGCGATAGTGGCGTTGGGCGGCGTCGAAGTCGCGGTTGAACTGGTAAATCGCAGCCCTCCGAAGATGCTCGCCCTCCGGCAAAGCCGGCGCCGCATTTTCGTTGCCGCCGCTCTTTTGATTGTCTAGCTCGTCGAGATGGCGTGCCGCCGCCAGGGCATTGTCATCGGGTCGCGAAGGATCGGACGCCTGCGATATCAGCGTATCGAAAGTGGCGCGCGCCGCCGGAGTTTGTCCGGAGCGAAGATAGGCTTCGCCCAGCAAGAGCATCGCGGCGCGGGAGCTGGCGCTCAACTTAGGCGCGCTTATTGGCCCCAGAGCGACGATCGCTTGCGGGTAATCCCCACTCTCGAAAAAGCTTTGAGCCAGGCGAAACACGGCGGCGGGGCGTAGCAGACTTGATGGCGCGGAAGTAATCAGGCGGCGCAACTGTTCGCGTTCCAGCGTCAGGTTGCCGGTGGTGCGCGCGAACTGGGCCAGGTGCCATAGCGCATACTGCTTCAAACTCGATGACTGCGAAACAATCGCCTGATAGGACGCCGATGCACCGGCGCGATCTCCCCGCTGCTCCGCCAAACGCGCGAGCAAGTAATCGTAATTGTTTAGTGTGAAAGAGGCCGGATCGGATTTCCGAAAAGACTTTAGCTCTGCAATTGCCGCAGCATCGTCCTGGCGCTCGACTGGCGCCGAAATTCGTTGTTGCCAATCGCGCGGTGACTGCGCGGCGACTGAGTAGACGGAGGAAAACAATAGTCCAAACAGGAGAATACCGCGGACGGAACTTACCTTCATGGTTCGAAATTACCTCTTAGTTTGTTGTAACGCAAACCGTAGCGATTTCGCCTTTCGGGTTACGGATTGCGGATCGAGAAGCGGCAGAAAAGTGTGCTCCTTAGTCGATCCTTAAATCCGCAAGCCGCAATCCGAAGTCCGCAATCGAAGAAAGCTCTATATGATTTGGCATCGGTCGGTGTAACCTATCCGCGCAGTGATTCGATCCAAAGCTGAAAGCGCCGATAGTCTTCCCCAATAGACTTGTATGAGCAGTGCTCCGCCGCAAATGACCACCGCCAAAATCCTGGATGGGCGCGCCATCGCCGATCAGATCAAGAGCGAGGTAAAGGAAGACGCTGCCGCCCTGTGGCGGGAGCATCAGGTAAAACCTTGCCTCGTGGCAGTGCGTGTAGGGGACGACCCGGCCTCCGCGGTTTACGTGCGCAACAAGGTGCGCGCTTTCCAGGAACTGGAGATGCAGTCAGAGCATCAGGCGCTGGATGCTACGATCACTACGGCGCAACTTATCAGCGTAATCGAAACCCTGAATGCTCGCGACGATGTGGACGGTATCCTCGTCCAGTTACCGCTGCCCAAAGGAATTGACGAGGCGGCAATTATTTCAGCGGTCGACCCGGACAAAGATGTTGACGGATTTCACCCGGCGAACGTGGGATTGCTGGCAATGGGTCGCCCACGATTCACCCCGTGCACGCCGGCGGGCCTTATCGCGTTGCTGGATCGCAGCGGAATCGCGATCGCCGGCGCTAACGCTTGCGTGGTAGGCCGCAGTCAGATTGTGGGCCGTCCGGTGGCGCAACTTCTGTTGCAGCGCGATGCGACCGTTACCATTTGCCATTCACGCACGCGAGAGTTGGCGGACGTGACTCGAAACGCTGACCTTCTGATTGCCGCCATTGGCAGACCCGGATTCATTCGCGGTGAACACATCAAACCCGGCGCAACCGTGATCGACGTGGGAATCAATCGCATCACTGACGCTGAGACTGCCAGGTTATTATTTGGGGCCGAGGCAGACGAACGTATTGCGATTATTGAAAAACGCGGCTATACCCTCGTCGGCGATGTACATCCGGCGGAAGCCGACATCGTTGCGGGCGCACGCACGCCCGTTCCCGGCGGCGTTGGCCCGTTGACCATTGCCATGCTTTTGCGCAACACGGTGCAGGCGGCCCGATGGCGCCGCGGGTTGTAGGACAGGCATTCCTGCCTGTCCCGGTTCATCGGCAAAGCGCCGGCTAAAGAATTTGTTGAGAGTCCCTGAAGTAGAGGGACAGGCAGGAATGCCTGTCCTACCTAATACGATGCTGCGAGTGGGATTGACCGGATCGATAGCGGTGGGAAAGTCTTTCGTGCTCGGTGTCCTGGCGGAGTTGGGCTGCCGCGTCCTCGATGCCGATCAGACTGCGCGCGAAGCAGTAGCTCCCGGGACTCCCGGCCTTAACGCCGTTGTCGAGGACTTTGGAAAAGATATTCTTCGGCCCGACGGTAAACTCGATCGCGCGAAACTCGGCTCGCTGGTGTTTGCTGACGAGAAAAAGCGTTTGCGGCTGAATTCAATACTGCATCCATTCATCATCGCGGCACAGGATGAACAGCTCCGGCATTGGGAAAGGGAAGAGCCTAACGGAATTGCCGTGGTCGATGCTGCGTTGATGATTGAATCCGGAGGCTACCGGCGCTTTGATAAATTGATCGTGGTCCATTGCCGTCCCGACATCCAGCTGCAGCGCCTGATGGCCCGCGACTCGATCACGGCGGAACAGGCGAAACAGCGAATCGCAGCACAAATGTCTCAGGAAGAAAAAAAGCAGCACGCTGATTACCTGATTGACACTTCTGATGGTTTTGAATCTGCGCGCGATCAAGCGGCGAAGGTATTTTCAGAGTTAACGATCCTAGATCCGGGCACCGCTTGATTTTTGTTTGACCGCGGAAGCGTAAGCCTGGTTTATAATCTGCGCCAGTAAAAGCCAGACCCCGCGACGGTGATCGCGTCGCGTGCAGTAATCCGGAATTGAAGCCTGCGTCAATCGCAGCAAAAGGAGAACATTCATGTCGATGCACTTGAGTAATAAAGCTCGCTTGGGAGTTTTCCTTTTGATGGTTGCTATGGTGGCCGCAGGCTGTGCCGCTTCTGCCGGCAACGAAGTCTTCTGGGGTAAGACGACGCCGCCAGAGCGAAACGTCCTGCGTTACGTTACCGGCGACGAGCCGGAATCGTTGGATCCTCCGGTAAGCACGGGTCAGCCCGAAGCGCGGCTTTCCATGGCGTTATTCGAGGGTTTGGTTGAATATGACATCAAGACGCTGGAACCCCAGCCCGCGCTGGCTGAGCGCTGGGAGTCGAACCGGGATTCATCAGAGTTTGTATTTCACCTGCGCCATAACGCGCGCTGGTCAAACGGCGAGCCGATCACCGCAAAGGATTTTCTTTACAGTATTCGCCGCAATTTGGCTCCGGAGTTTGCATCCCGGAATGCCTACCTGGCTTTCTATATAAAGTACGCTCAGGAATTTGGCACGGCGCAGGCATTTATCCACGATCCGAAGTCAAATACGTTTCTGCTGGCCGCGGATTTTGCCGAGCCCTCGCCCGATGGAACTGTGCCGCCGACATCCCTAACGCAGAAACCTACCACCGTCGAGGCGGAGTATCCGGCGATCGCTGAAGAGCCCACGCCGGATCGAGATACGCCGTTTCATCAGTTCATTCATTCGCCGCAGAGACTGACGCTGCCGGCCGATGAGGCGGCGCGCAACAAGTTACTCGCCAAAAATGAGAAGCTGAGAACGGCGGTTGCCGGCAAGGAGTTCGTAAAGGTTACGCCTGACGACGTGGGGATTGAAGCGGTTGACGATTTCACCGTGCGCATTACCCTCGCGCAATCGGCGCCATACTTTGTTGGCTTGTTGGCCCATCAGTTTTTTCGCCTGGTTCCGCGCCAGGCGATTGAAACGTACGGCAACAACTGGACGCAGCCCGGGCACATCGTGACCTGCGGACCATTCAAACTGAAATCGTGGCGGCCGTACCACGACATAGTCGTTGAGCGCGATCCGATGTACTGGGACGCGGCCACTGTAAAGCTCGACGAGATTCATTTCTACCCGATGACGGAAAACCCGACGATCATGAATCTCTACAAGGTTGGAGAGGTTGATGCCGTGCTCAATCACACCGTGCCGAATGCGTGGATGGATGTGGTGAGAGGCAAGAAGGATTACATGGACGCCGTCGAAGCGGCCATCGACTATATTCAGATCAATGTGACGAAGCCCCCCATGACCGACGTGCGCGTGCGCAAGGCTTTCAATGCGGCAATCGACAAGAAAGCGTGGGCGGCGTGGCGCCGGATTGTAAAGCCCCTGACTGCGTTTACCCCCACCGGAATCTTCAAAGGATATCCCCAGCCGCAAGGCGATCAGTTTGATCCGGCGCGCGCGCGGCAGTTGCTCGGCGAGGCCGGCTTCCCGGTAACGCCGAAGGGACCCGGCTGGGAGTGTCCCAGTTTCCCCATCGCCCAGGTGGAACTGATGTACAACACGCAGGGCTCCAACAAAGACCTGGCGGAGTTCATGCAGGCACAGTGGAAACAGAATCTGGGTATTACGGTGCAACTGCGGAACATGGAAACTAAGACGTTCTTGAACGCTCGCTCCCGACTTGAATACAAGGGATTCGCGCGCGCCGGCTGGTCGGCGGACTACATGGATCCGTTTACCTTCCTCAGCCTCTTTTACACTGGCGGCGAAAGTGGAACGGGCTGGTTCGATCCGAAGTTTATTGCGATGGTGGACGAAGCCAATCGCACGCTTGATAAACAAAAACGTTATGATCTTCTGGCGTTAGCCGAGAAGTACATGTTGGATGCACAACCCGTAATCCCCCTGGATACGGCAGCGGTAAATTGGGTGAAGAAGCCATACGTCAAGGGCATGTATCCGAATCCGGGCAGCTTGTTTGCCTGGAAATATGTCTACATAGAGCGCGACCCGGCGAAGTGGGATTACGCTACGCCGAGCCTTGCCGAGTAGGACAGGCATTCCTGCCTGTCCTAGGCTGTAACGCAAACTGTTAGTTTGCGTTTGGAGTCGGGATTCGCGAGCGATAAAGAGCAGGGATTTTTCGGCAGTTAATCGCAAACTAACAGTTTGCGTTACGTGAGATCAGGACAGGCAGGAATGCCTGTCCTACTGAAGAAGATGCTGCGATTCATCATACGACGGCTGATCATAACCATTCCTACGATCCTGGTGGTGATCACGCTGACCTGGGGTTTGGTGCGATTGGCGCCCGGAAATTTTTACTCGGGAGAGAAACGGCTGCCGGCGTCGATCGAAAAGAACATTCGCGCCAAGTATGGACTTGATAAACCCTGGTATGAACAGTACGCGTTGGCCATGCGGCAGATTTTGACGCTGGACTTTGGCACGTCGCTGAAATATGAAGGCCAATCAGTAGGATCGATCATCGCCCGCTCGTTGCCTGTCTCGGCAAGTATCGGAATTCTTGCTTACCTTCTGGCGCTGATCGTCGGTATCGCCTTTGGCTCACTGGCTGCGCTGAAGCAAAACTCGAAAACCGACTACGCTTCCATGGCCGTGGCAATGCTTGGGATCTCAGTGCCGAATTTCGTTTTGGGCCCGCTACTGGTTTTGTTGTTCTCGCTGACGCTTTACTGGCTCCCGCCTTCGCGGTGGGGTGGTTTTCCCAGCCGTAATCTGATTCTTCCCGTGCTGACTCTGTCGGCGATTTACATGGCCTACATTGCCCGCTTGACGCGCGCCGGAATGCTGGAAGTTTTGCGTTCGGACTACATTCGCACGGCGCGGGCAAAGGGGCTTACTGAACGCGCAGTCGTGATGCGGCACGCGATGCGCGGCGGACTGATGCCGGTGGTTTCCTACACCGGACCGGCGCTCGCCTTTCTGCTTACCGGAACGGTCGTCGTGGAGCGCATCTTTGCGTTGCCAGGTTTAGGTAACTACTTCATCCAGGCGTCACTGAACCGCGACGAGCCGCTCGTACTCGGCATAGTCGCTTTTATCGCCATCATACTGCTGTTGATGAATTTGTTGGTGGATGTGGTTTACGCGTATCTCGATCCGCGGGTCCGCTATTGATCTCATGAAGGAAGATCCCGAGCGAAAGATTGGTGAATCATCGCCTGACGAGCCTGCGCTGACGCCGCTGGGAACTATTCCGGCGCCGCCGCTGCGCCATCGCGAAGGCGACATGATTCACACCGCGCCGGAATTGGCTGTGGGTGAAGGCGACGTGCGCACGGCGGAGCGAGGCGAATTCGTTGCCGGCAGTTCACTGTGGAAAGACGCCTGGCGCCGGCTGTTGCGAAACAAGCTTGCAGTCTTTGGGCTGGTCGTGGTCATCCTGGTTACGCTTGCCGCGCTGACCGGGCCCTTCATCATTAAGAAGGTGGCCGGATTCTCGCCGGATTACATTCCCACGAACGATGTAACGTTGATTAAATCATTTCCACCCTTCACTGCGCCCGACGGTTCTTTCTCATGGAAACATCCGATGGGGACAGACAATGCCGGCCGCGATCAGTTGGCGCGGGTACTGCAGGGCGGTCAAATATCATTACTGGTCGGGATCATTGCGACGCTCGTGTCGCTCGTTATCGGTGTCAGCTATGGCGCGATCTCCGGATACCTCGGAGGGCGTATTGATAACATCATGATGCGCCTCGTCGATGTTTTGTATTCGTTGCCTTACATCATTCTGGTGATCGTGCTGCTGGCGATGTTTCGTAGCAGCACGCCGGTAGGGCAACTCGTCTTACTGTTCATTGCGCTGGGATCGGTTTCCTGGCTCACGATGGCCCGCATTGTTCGCGGGCAGGTGCTGTCGCTGAAGAATCAGGAATTCGTGCTCGCGGCGCGGGCCACCGGTGTCTCGACGCCGCGAATTGTTTTTCGTCACCTGGTGCCGAATGCACTCGGTCCGGTGATTGTCTACGCCACGCTGACCATTCCATCGGTGATGTTGAGCGAGGCATTCCTTTCATTTCTGGGGCTGGGGGTGCAATCGCCCCTCGCCTCGTGGGGCAGTCTGGCTGCGGATGGCATTCAGAACCTGGCTATCTTTCCCTGGCAACTCATATTTCCCGGCGCCACGATGGCATTGATGCTTTTTTCCCTGAACTTTTTGGGAGACGGATTGCGCGACGCGCTCGATCCACAAATGCGCAAGGAATAAAAACTTTGTACTTGGTGCTTTGTACTTAGTGCTTCGCACCCCGTAATTGAGCTTGTGTCGAAAACCTATTTAGTGGCTACCAAGCACTAAGCAAAACTACAAAGTACGAAGTACAAAGCACCAAGTACAAAACACCATCCACTAATGGCGAACAACGACAACCTCCTGAGTGTCCAGGACCTGCGCACCTACTTCCAAACGGAGGACGGGGTCGTGAAGGCGGTTGATGGCGTCAGTTTCGAATTGAAGCGCGGCCAGACCCTGGGCATCGTCGGCGAGTCGGGCTCCGGAAAATCAGTAACGAACCTATCGATCATCCGTCTGATTCCGGAACCGCAGGGGAAGATCGTTTCGGGGAGAATCTCCCTTAACGGCGAAGACTTGCTGGCGCTTACTAAGAAACAACTGCGCCGCATTCGCGGGCGTCGCATCGCCATGATCTTTCAGGATCCGATGACGTCGCTGAATCCGTTCATGCGGATCTCCAAACAACTGATGGAGTTGACGCAGTTGCATCTCGGCCATAGCCGCGCGCAGGCTTATCAGCACGCGATCGAAATGCTCGAGCTGGTGGGAATTCCTGATGCGCGCGAACGGGTAGACAGTTATCCGCACGAGTTCTCAGGCGGCATGCGTCAGCGCGTGATGATTGCCATGGCCCTTAGTTGCCAGCCGGAGCTCTTGATTGCGGATGAACCGACGACCGCGCTCGACGTAACGATTCAGGCGCAAATCCTGGAGCTGATTCGCAAGCTGAAAAACGAAACCGGCACGAGCGTGATTCTTATCACTCACGACCTGGGAGTGGTAGCGGGCATGACCGATCACATCATCGTGATGTATGCCGGCAAGGTGTTCGAACAGGCGACCACTGCGGAATTATTTGCCTGTCCCGGAAATCCGTACACGAAGGGTTTGCTCCGGTCCGTTCCTGATCCGACTGCCCATCGCGAGCAGCTCTATCAGATTCCCGGTCTGCCACCCGATCTGGCGAATTTGCCACCGGGTTGTCCCTTCGCCGCGAGGTGTGAACGCGCGGAAGATATTTGTGGCCGCGAGTTTCCGCCATTTGTGGAGGTGAGCCCGGGCCATCATTCGTTATGTCATTTTGCTGATGAAGTCTACGCGCGCTCGTGTGCCGAACAGGGAAGCAAGACAGCGGCAGGAAATTTCCAGCCGTGAGAAACCAGGACATTTGCAAACCGAAGGGCTGCCGGAAAGTAGCCTTCGGTCTAAGTGCCCTTTGCAGCGCACCCGGGAGGGGTGCCAGATATTGTGCTAACGGAATGGGAAAGTCTCGCAGCCTTTCAGGGTGCTGAAGAGGAATGGGATTGCGTCCCGGTGGTCTGCGACCACCGGCTACTATCTTGCAGGCTTTGAGCTGACTTTCGACTAAGCTCAAATATGTCATTGACCGTTTCAACGGCTTAATTTGTAACGACCGCGGATGCCATTGCCAACTACGACAACCCGTACGCACGCCAACGGTGACAGCCGTCAACCGCTGATCGCCGTGCGCGATCTGGAGGTCCACTTTGATCTGGGCCCCGATCCAAATGACCGGCGGCACCTATGGACCATGCTCGGCACCTGGTTGTTTTTGGCTCTCGGCCTCGCTATAGGATTTTATGTTGGCCGTGGCTTAGCGCGAATGATCCGGCCGGGAGGAACCGGCCTGCTTTTCATTGTGATCGTAGTGGTCGTCACAATTGTTGTGGGCGTGGGTCTTTACTTTTTGTCACGCGTAGTCCTGCGGCGAACGATGGGCGCCGCCGCCAGGCGATCCGTCCGCGCCGTCGATCGTGTGTCACTTGATATTTACCCCGGTGAAACTTTGGGCCTGGTCGGCGAGTCGGGTTGCGGGAAGACGACGCTGGGACGCGCCATTCTGCGCCTGACTGAGCCAACGTCAGGACACGTACTCTTTCGCCAACAGGATCTCGCTCAGCTCTCCACACGTGCGATGCGGGAACAGCGCCGTCACTTACAAATCATTTTCCAGGATCCTTATGCTTCACTGAATCCGCGTATGACGGTGGCCCAGATTGTCGGAGAGCCGTTGCGAACTTTTCGGCTGGCGCGCGGTCAGGCTGCGATCACGCGCGTGCAGGAGCTAATGGAAACTGTGGGTCTCAGCCGCCGTTTTGTGAAACGTTATCCGCACGAATTCTCCGGAGGCCAGCGCCAGCGGATCGGCATCGCTCGGGCCCTGGCAGTGGATCCGGATTTCATCGTCGCAGACGAACCGATCTCGGCTCTGGATGTTTCGATTCAGGCCCAGATAATGAATCTGCTGGAACAGCTGCAAACGCAGAAGAACCTGACTTACCTTTTTATCTCGCACGATCTGCGCGCCATCCGCCACGTCTCAGATCGGATCGCCGTGATGTATCTGGGCAAGATCGTCGAGCTAGCCGGGGCCGAAGATGTCTATTCAGATCCGCTCATGCCGTACACCCGCGCCTTGATCTCCGCGGTGCCGGTCCCTGACCCCCAAGTCGAAGCAACTCGCAAGCGCATAGTCCTCGAAGGTGATGTGCCCTCGCCGATCAATCCTCCGGCCGGCTGTCGCTTTCACACCCGCTGTCCTTACGCCATTCAGGCTTGCCATGAAGTGGAACCGTCGCTGGCAGAGATAAAGCCGGGCCACTTTGCCGCCTGCATTCGCATCAGCCCGGACCAACCCGACATCGACCGTGTCCCTCCCGGCGAAGCGCCTGGTTTGCATGCCGGGAAGCGAGTCGCAGCTGCGTGAAAACTCCCGTCTATTAGTCATTTACGTCAAGAGTACATTGGTCGAAAGCCGCATTCTCTCAGCTTCCAGGGCTTTGAGTGTGTAACGCAAACTGTTAGTTTGCGCGTGCGTTGAATGCCTTTCACCAACGCAAACTAACAGTTTGCGTTACAAATTGAGCCACTACGCCCGCGACGGCGCTTGTGACAAAACAACTCGGAAAACCTATACTGAATTTTTTGAAGGTGGCCATCCCAAACCCCCGACCACGTCTTACCGGCACAACAATGCGGTGCCGGTACTTTCTTTTACCGGCCCAGCCTTCCGAATCGTACGACGGACCCAAATAACGTGAGATTCGACACGATGCAAGACCCCGCGGGACCGGCGCCGAAGATTATTCAGGAGCAGCCAGAGCGAGCGCCCGCCGGTTGGCGCGATACGCAGGACTCCATCGCCGGCACGTCGGGACTGTCAGTCTTGCTGGTTGACGGCATCCAGCCGCCGGCCCTCGTCATTTCAAACAACAATTCAATTTGTCAGGCGCTACAGGGTTCGCCGGAACACGTTGGGCTCTGCGATCCTTATTGCGGCGCCGCCCACCAGCGAGCGCTGGGCGCGGGCACTATCACGCATTACCGTTGCCATGCCGGGCTTCACTGTTTTTCGATGCCGGTTGAGTTGCACCAGGGACGCCCGTTGGCGGTGATTGGCGGCCGCGCCTTTCTCACCAGCGCCGACTATCGCGCCACCGCCGAACGATTCCGCGAGGGCGATCTGCATGAGTTACTGTCCGCCGATCTCTTCAGTAACGTTATTTTTGCCAGCGAACCGGATCTGGACCACGCGGCGATCCGGTTGGGTGCAGCGGCGGAAACGTTTGAGTCGCAAGCGCCAGTCGAGGTTGCTGCTTTGCCCGAGGCTGAGCGAACCACTGCGGCGCGCGATGAACTACATCAGGAGCTTTCACGGCTGCGAGGCGAACTCGAGCGGCGCAGTCGCTTCGCCGAGTCGGTGCAAAACTTTACCCAGCAAATTGATTCAGTTGAACCGCAAAAAACGTACGCTTCGATTCTGGCGCAATCCACCCGACTGCTGCGCGCCGAGCGTGGCTCGCTGTGGGCCTTTGATGAAAACACCAACGAGCTGGAAGTGAAGGCTGCGATTGGCATCCCGGATGAACTAAGTGACGTCGCTCCGATTCGCCTGGGGGAGGGAATCTCGGGCGCTGTAATGAGCAAAGGCGAACCGCTCGTGGTACGCAATCTTGACGAAATCGGCAGGGCACCGGGAGCGGCCCAACGCCGCTACAAAACAAATTCGTTCATAAGTTTTCCCATCAAGTTGGGCGACCGGCGCATTGGTTTGCTGAATGTATCCGACAAAGCCGGTGGCGGCTCGTACGACGACATCGATCTCAGCCTGATCGAATCGATTGCGCCGCAGATGGCACTTGCGCTGGATCGCGCCGAATGGCAGGAGAAGGCCACCGAGTTTCAACTGATGTCGATCACCGATCCTTTGACGGGCTTGCTCAATCGGCGCTATTTGGAGGAGCGCTTGAATGAAGAGCTGAGCCGTTCGAAGCGCTACGGTTATCCGATGAGTTTTATCATGATCGACATTGACGACTTCAAGCACTACAACGATCGCAACGGACACCAGGAAGGCGATCATGCGCTGCAGTTGACGGCTAATTGTTTGAAGTCTTCGCTGCGTCTGGCGGATGTCGCCTCGCGCTATGGCGGCGAAGAGTTCTGCATCCTGCTGCCGCAAACCGCGCTCGATGAAGCCGCGGTGATTGCCGATCGGATCAGGCAGATGATTCACACCACGCCATACCCGCATGGGAAAGGCCAGCCGCTCGGCGCCGTGACCGTCAGCATCGGCCTGTCTTCGTATTCGAAATATCTGGATACGCCGGAAACGGTCATTCGCGCTGCTGATCGCGCGCTCTATCACGCCAAGAGTCACGGCAAGAACCGCATCGTGGCTTACCAGGATCCGGCCGAGAAAGGCTCAACTGCGGCCCCGCCGCGCGATTGATTCATGGAAAGGCGCCCCATTCTCGGAAGAGTTCCCGCGGAAGAATTCGTCGGCAGGGCCGCGGAGCTGCAGCAGATCGTGCGACATGCATCGCGATCTGGTGCGCGCGGTCTGCTGCTGCTGCTGGCGCCGCCTGCCGGTGTGTCGGAACTTTTGCGCCAGGCATTTGACGAGCTTTTCCAGCAACGCGCCAATATCGTTCCCATTTACTTCGCGCTGACCCGCAACGATGTGACGGCGGTAGAAGCTGCAAAACAATTCTTTCAAACCTTTATCAGGCAGTGCGTCGCCTTTCGCCGCAACGATCCGGATTTGTGCGAGTCGCCGGCGACGCTAGGCGATTTGGTGGAACTTGCCACGCCGGCAGATTACGAATGGATCGAGCGGCTGGTTGAATCGTACGAGCGCGAGTTGAGCGGTGACGACGATCGCTCGCTGATACGGTTCTGTTTTAGTGCTCCGCAGCGAGTAAGCGCGGCCCGCGTGTTCACCATGATTGACTGCGTGCAACTGGCGGAACAACTTGAAGGTCAGGTTTCATTGGGAACGGAAATCGCCGACGTGTTCATGCGTTCCAATGCGCCTTTCGTGCTGGCTGGCCTCCGGCGTCAGATTCTGGATGTCGTTCACCGCACCAGCGACGGGTTGGAGGCAGTCGAAACAATCAGACTTGATCGCTTGAACGACGACGACGCGCGATCGCTGGTTACGAACATCGCCCAGCGCGAACGAGTCAGAGTCAGCGAAGAGGCAACCGATCTGATCGTGCAGCAGTTGGAGGCCAGTCCTTTTTTCATTACCGCCTTGATCCAGGCAGCGCGCGATCGTGACGTGCAGCTGACGAGCTTCCTGAATTGCCAGAAGTTGTATGTGGACGAACTGATGGGCGGACTAATCCATCGTCATTTCAGCGCCGTGCTCGACGAAGTTGTGCCGCAGCCGAACGTGCGCAAGTCTCTGTTGCGAGTGCTTTATGAAACGGCGGAGAGCGAGGGACATAAGTCGTCGCTGTGGACGTGGAAAAAAAGACTGGGCGTGGAGTCCGAGCAGTTTCAAAGCATCATGCATGGTTTGCACATACATGAGTTGGCTAACTCCAGCACGACGTTTGTGGAATTGGGTGAAGCGGCGACAGTTTGGAAAGATTACTTGCGTACGCGCTACCGGATCGAAGTGGCGGGAGAAGCCCGCGCGCTGGTAGTTGCCGACACATTGCTGGCAGCCTTGAAGCGGGCGCCGCGCGCGATGGAACGGAAGTATCGCCACCAGGCGGCGCTTGGTTTGCGAGTGTTGTTGTCGCAGTTTGATTGCCAGCGCGTGCCGGCCAGTCTGCTTCATTACGATCGTTTCAGAACGGCATACAGGGGTCTCGGTGACGAGGAAATGAATACCGGTTTGGATGCGGAAGCGGAACTGGTTCGCTTGCCACAGATTGCCCACGCCGCCAGTTGCGCTTCGTTTGTCGCCGCGATGCGGGAGAAATGCGATGAAGAGCGTTGCGCGGTAGGACACGGTTTTGATGGTGCTGATTACGTTCCAGGCCAGGAGGTCGTTTGGCTCGCCGTGGAGTTGGAATCCAAGCTCGAAGCCAGTCCCGAACTAACGAGAGAATGGTTGGACCGCATGAACGGCCTGGCGCGCGAATGCGGATTTCAGCGGGTGAAGCTTTGGTTAGTCGCGCCCGAAGGGTTTGCGCCGGAAGCTTGCCGGCTGCTGGATGAGCACGAAGCCTACAGCTCGTCGCGGCGTCAGCTCGAGGCGTTAACTGTGCGCGTGCATCCTGACGCGGTGCGTCTGAGAGCGACCGGCTCGGCTGATGAATACGAAATGGTGATTCCGATGGGTGATGATACGGAGCTGATTGCCGCCCACACCGCGGAGCAAATCGCCCGCCGCATTAATTTTCGCCCCGAGGCAATCAATCAGATCAAGACGGCAGTCGTGGAAGCATGCATCAACGCCGCCGAGCATAGTCTGAGTCCGGACCGAAAGATTTATCAGCGCTTTAAGGTTGAAAGTGATAAATTAATCGTCACCATAGCGAGTCGCGGCCTGGTCGTTTCTGCACCAGCGGGAAAAAATGGCGAACCGGCGTCTGATGAGAGTTCCGGCAGCGAAGGCTCCAAGCCGCAAAAGCGTGGCTGGGGGTTGCAGCTAATCAGGACGTTGATGGATGAAGTAGAGTTTGAAAGTGTCGATGACGGCACGCGCCTGCGGATGACGAAATACGTGCGGAGCTAACGGGACCGCTCGGCCGGTTATTAGACGCAGAAAGCAAAAAGACGATTTTCCATATGTCATCTGTCATTTTTCATTGGTCATCGCGGCTGGTGATCGCGCGTGAATAAGTCAATAATAGTCAGCGAAAGCCTCATCGATGACAAATGGAAAATGAGAAATGATATAGGGAAATGGCTTTCTGATTTCTGGTTTCTAGTATTGGATTAGCGATGGCGATTTCCGATTAAACAGTTTCCGGTTTACCTCACTGTCTGAAGGTAAGAAGGGGGGTCTTACTGAAGATGGCAGAAACAAGCGCCGAAGACATTCATTCGCGGTGCGTGGGCCAAACCGCAGTCATTTACGCCAGCGACTACCTGAATAAGTTAAGCGGCGAACGGATCGAGCGTGAATGCCAGCGACAGCTGCAATCCGGTTTTCGTTCACTCGTAATTAATTTTAGAGACACCGAACTGGTTAACAGTATCGGCGTCTCTATTCTTATGGGCGTCATCGACGCGGCAGAAAAGAATGGCGCCCAACTCGTTTTCTCCAACGTGAACAATCACACAGTCGAGCTGTTCCAGATGTTGGGGCTGACCCGGCACGTTGGTCTGGCGGCTGATGAACAGGACGCGCTGGGAATAATTACCGGGCTGTCGGCGAGTCCCAGACCGTAACGTAAAAGGTTCGTTTGCGCTGTTCCCCCGCAACGCAATACATCAATTTCAGAGTTCCCGACACAACTTCAAAAAAACACAGACGCAAGCAAACAGTTTGCGTTGCGCAAATACCCAATGGCTTTTGAGACTCAAAGATTAATCCATACCTTCGCCGCCCTGGCAGATCTGGGACAGGAAATCGCCGAGAAGAGTGATTTCGAGGAAATGGTCCGCAGCTCGTTTCATATGTTGCTGGGCTCGCTCGCAATTCGCCGCGGCGCGCTGGCTGAATATGAGGCCGAGCAGGGGCTGTTGCGCTTCATCGCGACGCGCGGCTTTGGTGATGATTTCCCCACGCAATTGACCCTCAGCACCGCAGAAGTTGAGCGGCTTCTGGGATCGTTCGCGCGCGAAGCCAGTGCCAACGAACGGCGCACAAATCTGCCGGCCGAACATAAGGACCAGTTGGACAGCCAAGGGGTAGAATTGTCTATCCCTTTGATCGTTCGCGGCGACCTGATTGGCCTGGTGCTGTTGGGCGGGAAAGCCAGCGGCGACCCGTTCAGCGACGAGGATCGGGAGTTGTTGGATTCGATGGCTCGACACATCGGCGTCGGCATAAAAACACATCGGTTGCTGGAAGCGCTCGAGCATAAGGCGGAAGAAAACCGCCAGCTCTATGACGGCCTGCGCCAGATCTACAAGGATACGGTGCGAGCTTTTGCGACCGCCATTGACATCAAGGACAAGTATACCCAGGGCCATTCTGAGAGAGTCGGACGCTACAGTGGGATCATCGCTCGCGAGATGGGTTGGAGCGAAGACCGCATCGAAGGCATCGTGATCGCAGGTTACCTGCACGATATCGGCAAGCTGATCGTGGAGCGCGATATCATCAATGCGCCTTACCGGATCAACGCCAAAGAGTCAAAGGAACTGAATCAGCATCCGGCCGCGGGCTTTCGCATTCTGGAACCGATCCATCATCCGTACGCGGACATTCCCCTCATGGCGCGGCATCATCACGAGCGTCTCGATGGTGAGGGCTATCCGGATGGGTTGAAAGGGGACCAAATCTCGGTGGGTGCGCGAATTGTCACGCTCGCGGATTCGTTTGATGCGATGACCACCGATCGTCCCTATCGCAAACGCCGCACCTTCGAAGAGGTGATCGTGGACTTACGCGCGAACACCGGGAAACAATTCGCGCCGGAAGTAGTTTCCGCCCTGTGTCGCGCGATTTTGAGAGAAGTGAATGGCGAAACAAAAGAGCGGCGCTTCCTGAAGCTTCTGGGCAAAGGCTACATCGATAGTGAGAATGTTGCCCCGCTCATCGCCCAGTTTCTAAGCGAACTTGATGGCGCGTCTCAGCCGGCCGCATCTACCAACATGGCTTGAGCTCCGTAAGACAGGCATTCCTGCCTGTCCCTCTGAGCAATGCAACCAGCTTGCGGGCGGTAAGTTCTACCGGAAACTGATATTCCTTTGCAGGAGATGGACAGACACGAATGTCTGCCCTACGGTTTGAAAGCGAACGATGGCAACTTTGAGATGATTTCGAACCTACCTGGCCAATCCGAAACCAAAAGCTGCTCCAGATGTCAGGCGAATTTTTCCTGCGGCGCGCAGTCTGCGAAAGGCGACTGCTGGTGCAATGACCTGCCGCGCGTGGGCCCCTTCGGAGCTGAAGATCAGGATTGTCTTTGTCCGGAATGTCTCCGCCTTTCCATTGAAGCAGTAACCGAAAGTCAGCCAGAGGTGAAAGCGCCTGCCAGAATCGTCGAGAAGGCTTGAAGGTAGCCTTCAGCTGACTAACACCCTTAATCACTCGTTGAGTTGGTTGTATTAATCGCGGTAAACAACCAAGTCGTCAGCCCCGACATCTTAGACTGGCTCAGACACCCCCCCCGGCCTCATGTTTTAAGGATCTAAATGAATAATTCACGTTCGCGAAAACTCTCCTCTCTGGCAGCGGTGTGTGCGCTGCTAATTGCCTTCGTCGTGACAGCCGTCTTTGCCAACCGAATAGTCGACGCGGCGTTTGCCGGTGCAGCGGCCAGCAAATCTAAATTAGCCGTTTCGGAATCATCCGTCGCCCAGGGAATTGCTGCCCGTTATGGCGAGTTGCCCCTCCGTTTTGAGCCCAACGAAGGACAAAGTGATCAGCGGGTAAAGTTTCTCTCTCGCGGGCCAGGATACGATTTGTTTCTGACCGCAAATTGCGCAATTCTGACTCTGCAAAAACCGCAGGCTCCGGCCAAGGGGTCCCAACAACTGGAAGCAGCCAACGACCACAGTAATCCCTCCCCCGTGCAGTCTTCTGTTCTGCGTCTGGAAATGCTCGGCGCAAATACCGGAGCGCGTGTTACCGGTCAGGACCAATTGACGGGCAAGATCAATTACCTCATCGGTGCCGACCAGGAGCAATGGCACACCAATATTCCCACCTATGGCAAGGTCCGTTATGAAGCGATCTACCCAGGGGTGGACCTGGTTTACTACGGTAACCGAACCGAGCTGGAGTATGACTTTGTCGTAAAGCCCGAAGGTGATCTCCAGGCGATCAGATTCCAGTTCGAAGGAGCTGACAAGATCGGAGTCGACGCCAGCGGAGATCTAAAACTCACGATCGAGAAATCCGAGGTTAAACTACGCAAGCCGATCATTTATCAGCTAACCGATACGGGTGAACGGCACGAGGTCAAGGGAACCTACCTGCTCAAAGGCAAGCAAGTGGGATTCAAGGTAGGGTCGTTTGATTCGAGTAAGCCGCTGGTCATTGACCCCGTGCTTTCGTACTCCACCCTGTTGGGCGCGGGCAGCGACGAGTCCGCCAACGGGATCGCCGTCGACTCATCAGGCAACGCCTATATCACCGGCGTAACAAACTCCAGCAATTTTCCGACGACGCCGGGAGCCCTACAAACCACTGGCCCAACTTCCAGCGCTTTTGTTTCCAAACTCGATCCCACGGGGACCAATCTGGTTTATTCCACCTACCTGAGTGGCAGCGCCGGAGCAACGGCAAATGCGATTGCGATAGATGCAACGGGCAACGCCTATGTCACCGGATACACGTCGTCGGAAGATTTCCCGGCGGTCACGCCGCTGAAAACGAAAAACAGCTTTTTCAAAACTACGGACGGGGCAGCCAACTGGAATAACAACAATACCGGTCTTAGCGGGAACCTTACCGCCCTGGCTGTCGCTCCGAATTCTCCGAGTACGATCTATGCGGGCACCAGTGTTGGAGCTTACGTGAGCACCGACGCCGGCAGCACTTGGCAGAAGACAGCCACCGGGGGCCTGCCGACCTTTCCGAATGTGATCACTCTGGCAGTCGACCCGACGAATTCCCAGGTGGTTTATGCCGGAATCTTAAATGGGGGGTTGTACCGCACCACAAACGGAGGCGCTACCTGGGCCCGAATTACACTGCCGGTAATAAATGACGCTGTCGTCTTTGCGATTGCGTTTGACCCACTCACGCCAGCGACGATGTATTTGGGTTCCGGCAACGGCGCTTTCAAGAGCACGAACAGCGGCAACAGTTGGACTCAGCTAAGTTTTGGCAGCCCGGCCACTCCCAACGTGCGCGCGCTGGCAATTGATCCCATCAGCCCGGCGACAATCTACGCGGGCACTTTTGGCAGCGGGTTTTTCAAGACGATCAACGGGGGTACGAATTGGACCGCAATGAATAGCGGTATGAACGGGACCACGATTACTGCCATCGCCATCGATCCGTCGAATACTTCGACGGTATATGCAGGTCACAGCGGCAGCATCGATAAGAGTATTAACGGGGCCACCAGCTGGTCGCCCATCAATACTGGAGTGCCCGGTTTTGCAATCAGTGCGTTGATTGTGGATCCGTCGGCGCCGGCAACTGTCTATGCGGGGACGACCGGGGGTGGCGTGATTAAGACCACAAACGGTGGCAGCAGTTGGGCGCGGGTGAACGCCGGTCTTTGGAAGGCCAATATCGTGGCCCTGGTGCGCGATCCCACGAACCCCGCGACGCTATATGCCGCAGCCGGAAGCACTGCCGGTGAGGTAGATGTCTTTGTTTCGGAGTTGAACTCCTCCGGGTCGGCGTTGTTGTTTTCTACTTTTTTGGGAGGAAGCGCCAGCGATTTTGGCTACGGGATCGCACTCGACGGAAGCGGCTTAGTGTACGTTGCCGGTCAAACCCAGTCGACAAACTTTCCCACCGTCAATGCGAGTCAATCCACTCCGGGTTCGTTCGACAGTTGCGGCGAAGCGTTTGTGGCGAAGTTGAATCTGGCGGCGCCCGCCATCGTCTATTCAACTTATCTGGGCGGCGGCGGTTGTGACATTGCCCGCGCTATCGCGAGCGATATGAGCGGCAACGCTTATGTGACGGGAAACACCAGCTCGGCAAACTTTCCGACCTTAAGTGCTTTTCAACCAACCCGGGGAAGCCAGTTTTCTTCGGATGTCTTTGTCACGAAATTCAATAGTGGCGGCACGCTTGGTTATTCTACCTATCTGGGTGGCGCCAACGATCAAACCGGGTTTGGAATCGCCGTTGATTCGTCCGGCAATGCCTACGTTACGGGCGTGACGAGTTCCGGTAATTTCCCGACTGCCAATCCGATTCAGGGCGCTAACGCGGGATTCGGGACAGATGCGTTCGTAACCAAGCTCAATCCCGGAGGTTCGGGTTTAGTCTATTCGACCTATCTGGGCGGCTCTGGTTCGGAGTCAGGACAGGGGATTGCCGTTGATGCAACGGGTAGTGCCTTTGTGACCGGCTATACGGCCTCCACTGATTTTCCCCTAGTGGTGGGAACGTTGCTGACAAAAAGTCCCTTCCATATAAGCACGGACAATGGCGCCCACTGGAGCGACGACAATTTCGGAGTCAAGGGGGGAACGCTGAACAGTATCGTGCTCGATCCTGTTTCGCCCTCGACGATTTATGCAGGGACCAGCGGCGGGGTCTACAAAAGTACGGACGGCGGAAATAATTGGATTGCGAACAATAACGGCCTTGGCTCTATCCAGATAGTACAAATCGTTGTTGACCCGCTCACCCCATCCAACGTGTACGCAGTTACGGACAATAGTATTTATAAGAGCACAAATAGCGGCGGCGTTTGGGCCCCGGCCAGCAGTGGGCTTTTCAATGTGAACGTATTAGCGATCGATCCGTTAACGCCGGCGACACTTTACGCCGGGGTCGATGGCAATGGGGTTTTCAAAAGCGTCAATGGCGGTGCGAACTGGGCGCCCACAGGATCGCCGGCAGTCACCGCGGAATCATTGGCAATCGATCCGACAACGCCGACGACTCTGTACTTTGCCGGCGCCAACAGCAATGGCGGAATATTCAAAAGCATTGATGCCGGAGCCACGTGGCAGAAGGTTGGCTTTAGCCAAACTGGTCCAAATGCGTCCTTTGTGGCGATTAGCCCGATAAATCCGGCGAAGGTCTTCGCGATCACCAGCACCGGTCTGTTTCGCAGCATCGACGGCGGAGTAAATTGGACTTCGTTGGGCGCCCAGCCTTCCCTCCCCAGGAAAATCGTTTTCGATCCGCTGAACGCGACCACGGTCTATCAGGTATCTCCATTGCAGGGGATTCTCCGAAGTACTGACGATGGCCAGACCTGGAGAGCGGTCAATAACGGATTGCGGTCGGCATCCGCCACCGCGCTCACCATCAATGCTGCTAACCCGACGACACTGTATGCCGGGGTCTCTGCCCTGACCGATGACGACGCGTTTGTGAGCAAGCTGAATCCGGCCGGGAGCACCCTGGTATATTCAACCTTGCTCGGGGGCTCTCCAATCACCAATCTTTCCGACACCAGCAGCGATATTGGAAAAGCTATTGCGCTTGATTCGGCAGGGAACGCCTATGTTGCCGGCTCGACTCGGTCGCCGGGTTTTCTCACAACGTCGAATTCGTACCAGCCGTTCAATAGAGGATTTTCCGATGCTTTCGTAGCAAAGATAGGCATGTCTTACGTCATTAGTGGGCAGGTGCTGGATGCCAGCAACGCCCCGATAAGTGGCGCGATAGTTAGTCTAAGTGATGGCACTTCCATAAGTTCGGTTACCACCGATAGCAGTGGCTCCTATCTGTTCTCGCATTTACGCGAGGGCGGAAGCTTTACGGTAAGCGCCGCCAAACCCCACTTCACGATGGCTCCTCAGAGTCAGACCTTCAACAATCTGACCAGCAATCAAACGGTCAACTTCATCGCTACGGCGACCAACGCAGTCTTTTACACGATCAATGGCACCGTAACGAATAACGGCTTGGGATTGAGCGGTGTGCAATTGACCCTCTCAGGATCGCAGGCACAGTCGGCCATTAGCGACGCCAACGCAAATTACTCGTTTACTCTCGCGGGCGGCGGCGACTATACGGTTACTCCGGGCGCGCTGGGTTTCACATTTACTCCGCCCAATCAAACCTTCAACAATCTGAGCGCGGATCAGACCGCCAACTTCACGGCGAACCGCCAGAACTTCGTCGTGACTAATGTTAATAACCATGGCACCGGTTCGTTTCGTCAGACGATTCTCGACGCTAACGCGACGGCGGGCACCGATACAATAACTTTCAATATTCCGGGCGGTGGAATTCAAACCATCAATTTGCTCGTCGCTCTGCCGGAGGTTACGGACCCTGTAATCATCGACGGGACCACGCAGCCTGGCTATTCCGGATCGCCCCTGGTTGAACTGAACGGGGCTTCCGTGTCAGGCGGGAATGGTTACGGCCTCGTGCTCAAGGGCGGTGACAGTACTGTTCGGGGATTGGCAATAGGCCGCTTTAGTGCCGGCGGAATTTGGTTAAATTCCAGCAACAACAACACAATTCAGGGTAATTACATTGGACTTGATCCAACGGGAACTATCAAGCGCGCCAATCCGATCGGGATATTGTTTAGTAGTTCATCAAACAATCTCATAGGAGGAGTGACTGCAGCCGCCCGCAACGTCATCTCGGGGAACGGTGATGGAGTAGCAGTAACCGGCACCAATAACGTAGTGCAGGGTAATTTCATCGGTACTGATCCGACCGGTACGATTGCGCTCGGTAACGGAACTTCTGGTGTCAGCATCTCTGGGTCGCCTGCGTTTACCAACAATCTAATTGGTGGAACTGCGGCCGGGGCCGGAAACCTTATCTCCGGAAATCAGAGAGGTGTCTACTTGTTCTCTCCGGGGAACTCGGTCCAGGGCAATCTGATTGGAACGGACGTTACGGGAACCAAGAAACTTGGCAATAGCACGGGTATCAATGCGACCGGGGCGAATACCCTGATCGGCGGCTTAACTCCCGGATCCAGAAATGTCATTTCGGGCAACAGCGCCGACGGAGTGGTGTTCGGAGGCGCCGGCAGCCGTTTGCAAGGCAACTTCATTGGCACTGACATCACGGGGAGTGTAGCGCTGGGTAATGGAGGCAGTGGCGTGGTCGCAGGCAATCTCGCCTTGATTGGCGGCACCACACCGGAGGCGAGAAATATAATTTCCGGCAATGGCGGATCTGGAAACATCTCGCTTGGCTCAAACAACGCGGGTTCCGAAACAACCGTCCAGGGAAACTATATCGGAACCGATGTCACCGGCAACGTGGCGTTGGCGCCCCCGGGGCCTAGTATCTTTTCCGGTATCACAGTATCCAGCAGCATCAACAACGTCATAGGCGGCTTAGTACCGGGTGCGCAAAACGTAATCTCAGGTAACACGCTGGTTGGGATAGATCTTGACGGGTCAACCGTAAACAATACTATCCAGGGGAACATCATCGGTCTGAACGCCGCCGGCACTGCTCCGCTAGCCAACGCCTTTGGAGGCATTCGGGTATCGTGGAACAACAACCTGATTGGCGGCGATCAGGCCGGCGCGGCTAACAGGATTGGTCATAATGGCGGGCCGGGGGTCTACGTCTCTTCCGGAACCGGAAATATCGTGCGCGGCAATTCGATCTTTTCCAACGGCGAACTGGGAATCGATCTAGGACTGGTTGGGATTAACGCGAACGATCTTACTGATCCGGACACGGGCGGCAACAACCTGCAAAACTTTCCGCTGTTGAGTTCCGTAATTTCCGATGGCGCTGCGACAACGGTTCAGGGATCACTTAACTCAGCACCTAACACAACCTTTCGGATTGATTTCTATTCGAATGCTGCCTGCGATCCTTCAGGGAACGGCGAAGGTGCGCAGTTCATGGGGAATACCAATGTGACCACTGCGGCGGATGGCAACGCAGTTGTCAACGTTACGCTCCCAACGCCGCTGCCCACGGGAAGGACCGTGGTTGCCACTGCGACCGATCCGAATGGAAACACATCGGAGTTCTCCGCTTGCAATTCAAGCCAGACGGCCGGCAGCATCCAGTTCAGCTCCGCATCTTACTTTTCGCTGGAAGACGTTGGAAATCTAATCATTACCGTAATGCGGACCGGCGGCACCAAGGGAACCCTTTCCGTAAACTACGCCAGCGCCGACGGGACTGCGCTGGCAGGATCCGATTACACGGCCGTCTCCGGAACGCTGGTGTTCGCTGACGGCGAAACCAGCAAGACCTTCACGGTTCCGGTCGTCAACGACGGCGTGACCGAACCTGATGAAACATTTCGCTTGATCCTGGGTGGAATAACCAACTTAGAAAACCTGGGCAATCCCAATCCAGCCACTGTAACCTTGCAGGCGAACACGACGCCTCTTTACGTCATCGTAAACCCCACCACCCCGTTGGACACCATCGATGTGGTTGAGGGCAATAGTGGAACAACGAACGCGATCGTAACTGTAGGTCTATCCTCGGCGACCGGACGCACCGTGACCGCGGATTACGCGACCACTTCGGGCACTGCAACCAGCGGTGTAGATTTCACCCCGGTTTCCGGAACCTTAACCTTTGCACCTGGCGTGACGCGGCAATCCTTCAGCTTTCCGATCATCGGCGATACTTTAAACGAACTGAATGAGACGGTTCCGATTGTCCTGTCGAATGTCACGAACGCAAGTACCTTTCAGGACGCTTTTGTTCGGATCATCAACGACGATCCGCTGCCGGGTCTTTCTATCAATGACGTGAGTGTAACGGAAGGCAATTCCGGAACCAGCACTCTGAATTTCACTGTCAGCCTGTTGCCGGTGAGTGGCCGGACCGTTCGGGTGAATTACGCCACCGCAAACAGCACCGCGACGGCAACCAGCGATTTTGTGGGCACCAGCGGGCAGTTGACGTTCAATGCCGGCGAAACCAGCAAGACAGTTGCCGTAACGATTAATGGTGACACTACGGTCGAAGGGGACGAGACATTCTTCGTTGATCTAACGACTCCGGTCGCGGCGAGCATTACTCGTTCGCGCGGTACGGGAACAATCACGAACGATGACGGCGCGACATCGGTGTCGTTCAGCACGGCGAATTACAGCAAGAGCGAAGGTGGTGGAAGCACCAACATAACGGTCACGCGAACGGGTGACATTTCAGGCGCGTCATCGGTGGAGTTTCGCACCGGCGGTAACAGTTTTGTTGCCTGCGACGTTCTCGGTGGCCTGGCGGTGCAGAACTGCGATTTCGTAGTCAGCGCCGGCACACTGACGTTCGCCGCCGGTCAGGCCAGTCGCACATTTCCGGTGATGATTTACGACGACGCCTACGTGGAGGGCAACGAGACGCTTAGCCTGACGCTGATGAATCCGGTCGGCGCAACCCTCGGTAGCCTGAGCACTGCCAGCCTGATGATTCTGGACAACGATTCCGCCGGAGCACCGTCGATTGCGGCCAAGACATTTGTAGCCACGCTCTCCAGTGGTCAGGAAGTTCCGCCTACGGGAACCAATGGCAAAGGCGGCGGACTGGTCCAACTGGACGCTCTCGAAACGGGTGCTAAAGTCGGATTACTCTTCTCAAATCTCAGCAGTGCGGAAATGGATGCCCACATACATGGACCGGCCGCCCCCGGAGCAAATGCCCCCATACTTTTCCCCTTGCCGGCGGGAACCTTCAACGGATTTGGTATCAGCCCGACGGCGCAACAGGTGGGAGATCTGAAAGCCAACCTGGACTACATGAATGTTCACAGCAGCAACTTTACCGGCGGAGAGATTCGGGGCCAGTTGCTGTGGAACCCGCTGAACGAAGCGCAGTACTTTGTGCAGCAGCACTACTTCGATTTCCTGGGCCGGCTGCCGGACCAGGGCGGACTCGATTACTGGACTAATGAGCTAAACGTTTGCGGCACTGATGTGCAATGCCTGCGTGACCGCTCTGTGGGAGTGTCGAACGCGTTTTTCTACGAGGACGAGTACCAGCAGACGGCCTCATACGTGTTCCTGCTCTACCGGGCTTCGTTTGGCAACACGCAGCCGTTTCCCAATCCGGATCCGGCAAATCCGACCGAAGCGAATAAACTCCCCCGCTATCTCTCGTTCGTGAGAGATCGGGCGCAGGTAGTGGGCGGCAGCGGGCTGGCGGCATCACAACTCGCGCTGGCAAATAATTTTGTGCAGCGGCCGGAGTTTGTGACGAAATATCCGTCGAGCCTATCCACGGGAGCGCAATTTGTGGATGCGGTGTTGGCTAATATTCAAAGTGCCGACGGCGCGAGCTTTGCGGCGGCCGATCGAACTGGCTTGATTACGCACTTCAACAACGGTGGGCGGGGACTGGTAATGTTTCACTTGGCGAATGACTACTGGAACGGTTGCAGCCGTCTGCCGGGAAGTCCATCTGCGCCATGCGTGCCGGCCGGGATGGGCGCGGCGGTGGACAACCGCGTCTTCATCGATGCAGAGTACAACCGCTCGTTTGTATATTCGCAGTACTCAGGTTATCTGCGGCGCGATTCCGACATTGACGGATTTATCTTCTGGCTGAACCAGGTCAGCGGGGCGCCCCCGCGGAACGTGGCGAAGCAGCACGGTATGGTCTGCGCCTTTATTACTTCAGCCGAGTATCAGTTACGTTTCGGCGCCGGCGCGCCACGGACAAATGCAGAGTGCGTCCCGTAGCAGTGGCACAGACTTCACTCTGTGTTCTGAGAACAATTCACAGACTGAAGTCTGTGCTACAAGTGATCGCAAAATCAGATCCAACTGAAGCGAATTCGCCGTCGGAAAAAGATGACCCGCCAGGCGCTGCCCCGGGGAGCTCGGCTCTGGATGCGCCGTCATTGGTGGAAGGCGACGACTACTATTGGGAAGGACCAGCCATGGTTTTCACCGCGAACTTCCTGCTGCGCCGCGGTTACTGCTGCGAGAGCGGTTGCCGCCACTGTCCGTATCCCAAGGCTGAGAGGTAGGGAAGAGAAGTGTCCGCTATTCCTGAAAGATTGCGCTCAATGCGTTCGCGCTGGTTGGGTCTGGCTTTACTGCCCACGTTAGCACTGACCGTTTGTAGTCGTCCGCCCGCCGCGACGGAATCGACCCGGGCCGCTAACCCACCCGGCGCCTCGCCAACGGCTGCAGTCAAAACCTACCGCGGCGTGGGCGTAGTTGTCGCGTTGAACGTCGCCAAGCTGGTCGTTGAGATCAACCACGAAGACATTCCGGATCTCATGCCCGCGATGCAGATGTCATTTTACGTAAAGGATAAATCGCTGCTTAATGGTCTCAAACGGAACGACCGAATCGAGTTCACGCTGGAGAACGGCGTCGGCGGTTTGAAGATTACGGAGATTAAGAAGCGATAGTCGGCAGACGGGGGGACAGGCGGCAGGGGCAGTCGGCAGGAGCACTAGCTTCCGCGTCAGGTCTCCGAGTCGTTCCTGCTCCCGCCTCCTGATCTACTTCGGCTGGATGCGGAGCACGTAGGTGCAAATCGCGATTTTGTCATCCGGCTGGACTGCGATCTTTTCTTCGCGGGGAACTTCGCGACCGGAAACGAGCGTCGGGTTTCGCCCTTTCGGAGTCAGCCAGTACCGACCTTCATCATCCTGCGCCAGCGTCGCGTGTACGCGGCTGACCTCAACGTCACCCTTCAGTGGCAAATCAACCGTGGTTGATTTTGAACCGCGTCCGATCGTGATTTCGTTTTTGGTGATTGGAACTACTGCCTGCCGCACGCCGTCGCGCCAAACTTCAATTGAATAGAGCGTGACGATGCGGGGACGGACCACCGTCATCTCGCCTTCCGCTGATTCGGATTTGCCCTCGCCCTGCGTAACGGAGTTGGAGTTGGCAGCGCCTGATGGCGCGGGCGTCGTCGGTGCTTCAGCTTGCGGACGCACCGTAACCATCGTGTGGCCGCCTTCGGTCTCATCCCACACGGGCTGCACGCGGAACTCGCCCTTCTTCAGCGTGCCGTCGACGCGTAACTCGACTGCGAAGGATTTAGCCGCTAGTTGGGTGGCGCCGCTCAATTCGCGCGCGCGCTCGGACAAGACGTGAAACAGTCCCTGCTCCAGGCCGCGCCGTTTGTCGCCTTGCCAGTCCTTATCGTCTTCGCTGCTGAGATAGACGATGTACTCCCGCGGAATATAGGTGGGTCCGCCCGGCGGGGTAAACATCTCGCGCTGCATCGCCGCTTCAATTTCGCGCGCGACCTTTACGAGAAACTCTTCCCAGACGCGGCGCGGCTTTACCTGTTCGTCCGCCGCCTCCAAAGGATCTTCGGAGCCTTCGCCATCTACCCAGCGTCTAATCGATTCTAGTAAGCCCAAGCGTTTCGTTTCTCCTCAATCCAAGTCTCAGGTCTAACGGTCTCAAGTCTCAAGTCTCAAGTCGCAAGTTTCAGGTTTCAGGTTTCAGGTTTCAAGTTTCCGGGTGTACGCCTAACCTTCGCGGTTAAACCTGAAACCTGAGACCTGAAACCTGAAACCTGAAGATTGACTGAGACGAAGTCTCAGTCAATCTTCAAATACTTCCGGCTCACCCAACCGCGATCGGCTGAGGCCGGATCGTATTTCTCCCGCCCGTGTTGCAACACCAGCACTTCGCACCAGTTGGTGGTGGCGCTGAGTATGCGCACGCGCGAACCTTGTTCGGCAAGTCCGATACGATCATTCACCGGGCTGGGGTCGGAACGCAAGTTCAGATCAGTGGTGGTCACCGCTTCGCGGCCAACGATGTTAACCGGCGTACTGGTGGTCGGCGATTGCGCCCAGCGGGAACGAATGTATTTCTGGGTCGCGAATAACATTGCCGCAAAGGCGGCGATGAGCACGATCGCGACCAGGATGCTGGTTCCCCGGCGCGGGATTTTTGCTCCCACCGGCTTGGGTATTGGCCGCCTGCGCGCCGCAGCATCGGGCATCGCCGCGATGATCTCGCCGGCTTTTGCTCTGACCGCCGGCGGTTGCGCAGGCGCACTGGCAACCGGCACGACTATCCGCGCCCGCCGCGCGCCGTTCGACGCCAGTGCGGAAGGCAGCGCGCTCGTCAGTTCAAACGCGGGCCGCGGCGGCGCTTGCGGCACGACGACTGTGTCGAGTCCCAAATCGCCCGTCGGCAGACGAACAATCTCCTCGGGATCAAGTTTGCGGGTAGGCGGCAACGCCGCTTCCCGTAAGTGGTCCCAGAATTCCTGCACCGTCTGATAGCGATCGTTTGGACGAGACTGAGTTGCACGCCGCAGCACTTCCAGAATCGGCGCTGCCCAAAACTCCTGGTTGACGCTGGCCGGAAGTTCCGAGATCGAATGTTGGGCAAAGCGCCGCGGCGGCTCGCCGGTAATCAAGGCATACGTAGTTTTGGCAAGCGAATAAATGTCAGCCGCCGGAGTCAACCGGCTGCGCATTATGGGCAGGGAAGCCGTGTCCAGCTGGCCGGTCTGCACGAGCGGATTGTGTTCCGGCGCGGCATAAATGTTCGTGCCGACGCGGGTAATCACTTCGTCGCCCAATTCGATTTTCGCCACGCCGAAGTCAGCGATCTTGACGATCTGACAGTCCGCGGTCAGCAGCAGGTTCTGCGGCTTGATATCACGATGAATCACGTTGTGCGAATGTGCATGGGCCAGGCCGGCGCAAACTTGTTCGAGGTAGAAGAGCGCTTTTTCCAGCGACAGCTTGCGGCCGCGACAAAGGGCGGCCAGGTCCCCGCCGCTCAGATACTCCAGCACGATGTAGTGGAAAAAGTTCCCTTTCAGATCGATGGCGGTGCCATGGCCCAGACGGTTGATGACGTGCGGGTGCCTGACACGATCGAGGGCGATGGCTTCGTTCTGGAAATTCTCGATCAGCGTGCGCTCCAATTCCGTATCGGGAATCCCCTGGAGCGATACGTTGAGCGCTTTGATAACTACTTCCTGCAGTGCTTCCGCGGTCGCCTCGCGATCACGCGCGACGTAGATTTCGGCGTAGCTGCCGCGACCCAGACACTGTTCGATGTCGTAACGACCGTCAACCCGGGTTTGTAAAAGATTTAATTCCGACATCAACAAAGCGTGGGCCGTTTGGAGTGCGGTGGCAAGCGGAGCGCGACACCGCTTTGGTTTATTTTCGAGAACCGGAACTTTAAGAAATCCAAAGCGCCGTCGCCGCTACGCTCTTCCGGCGCACTCCAAAATTAGGGGGCCGGCGTTTCAGTCTTGAGGTTGATGGCCTCTTCGAGCACGCGCATCGCTTTTTCTTCCGCCTGCCTCGCTTCCAACGGACTCAACGCGCCATCCTGGTTCTTGAGTCGCAGCGCCGCATCCGCGGCTGCGAGGCGCGTTTCAGCTTCGAGGGAAAGGGGCGTTTGCGATCCGGTGCGGGCTTTGCTGAGTGCCGCCTCGAACGCGGCTACCGCATCGCGGTGATTTCCCGTCAGCATCAGCGCCCGGCCGTAAAGATAAAGCGACTCCGCATCCTTCGTGGCCAGGTTGTTTGCCCGCTCTTCGTTGGATAGCCCGGCGGGCGCATTATCAGTGACCCATTTCTGGGGATTAGCGTCGACTGCGCTGCGCTTGCCTTCAAACTCGGCGCGCAGATTGATTTCCGGGGTAACGGCGGGAATTGCGGCTGTGGCATTAAGTGCCTCCGCCTGCATCCGTTTTTGATAATACAGACCGCCGTAGAATGCGCCCGCGACTGCGCCGACAAAAAGCAAGAAGAGAAGGAACCGTACGAAGCCGCCACCCCGGCGTGGCGCTGCTTCGACCGTTGCAGCCTGGCGCGTTGCTGCTGGTGCGGGCTCGGGCGCAGGAAATGCAATCCGCGATGGGGGCGTCAGTTTGCTTCGAGCTGCTGCCGGCATCTCCGCCGGGACTTCCATCGAAAGAGTCCGCTGGTTTGTCTGTTCCGCTGGGCTCGCCGCCCGCGTCCCCACGCGCACGATCACAGCGGTAAGGTTGTCTTCCGCACCGCGCTCATAACAACGCCGCTTCATTTGTTCGCAGACGCTGTTGGGGTCCTGCCTGGCGTTCAGCAGTTCGCGAATTTCGCCGTCGGGAATGTGACGGGTAATGCCGTCCGTGCATAAGAGGAACGTGGTGCCGTCTTCGACTTCAACGATCTTCAGGTCGACTTCCACGGCGGGTTCGGCGCCGAGCGCGCGGCTGATGACGTTCTTGCTCGGGTGATTGGCAGCCTGTTCGGGAGTCATGCGACCGGCGCGCACTTCCTCTTCCACAATGGAATGGTCGGCCGTGTCACGGTGAAGATTGCCGTCGGGCGTCAGCCGGTAGAGCCGAGAATCGCCAACGTGTCCGATGGTGGCGCGGTGACCGTCAAGATGTAGCACGACGATCGTCGTGGCCATCATCGAGAGCTTCGGATGCTCAGTGGACATCTGATGGATAGAACTGTTGGCCCTCTGGATAGCGAGCTCCATGAGGTCTTCAATGTCGGCGCCATCTTTTTGGTGACGAAAAGCCTCATCCAGTACTTCGACCGCGGTTTTGGATGCGACTTCGCCCGCCTCTGCGCCGCCGACACCATCGGCCACGGCGAAGATGCGGCGCGCAGGATCGGCCAGCAGCGAGTCCTCATTCAGCGGGCGCTTTTCATTCAGCCCGCGATCCGTGATGGACGCAGTATCGAGGTTGACTGGTTGGGCTGGTTCATTCATTCGACGGCCTCGAGCACGTGACGTTCGCCGGCCTGGCTCTTGCTCCGCCTGGGCCGCGCCGTAACCTGCGCATCGCGGGCGTTGCGATGAGAAAACGCCATCAACATTCCGAGCATGGCGAAACTGGTAATCAAACTGAAACCGCCATGGCTAACAAACGGCAGTGTAATGCCGGTCATCGGCAGCGCGCGCGTGATGCCGCCGATGTTTACCAGAGACTGAAACCCGATGAATGCCGTCAGTCCGGCGGAGCAAAGCTTGGTAAACATATCACGCGCCTGAAGCGAAGTGCGAACGCCCGCAATCACCAAAATAATGATAGCCAGGAAGATGGTCGCGCCGCCCACCAGACCCATTTCTTCGCCCACGGCCGCGTAAACATAATCAGAGTCCGCAATCGGGATAACCTCGGGAAAACCCAGGCCCAGGCCGCGTCCCGTCGCCTTGCCGGAAGAGAGCCCGAAGATCGCTTGCGCGGGTTGAAACGCGAGCTTGTCGAACCAGATGTCGACGTTGACAGTCTTCTGCATCGCCGGGCTTTGCTCGGCCAGCTGTTTCATTTCCGGGTTTTTGGCCAGCGCTTCATCGTAGTCCTTTTTCCACCACGGCACTTCCGGCGACGGCGGGTCGAATCCATCCAACCACAAATGGAAACGCTGCTGGATACGCGCAGGCAGCGCCGCCTGAATCGGCCGCGCGAGCGTCGGTAACAAAGGCACTTTTTCCTGCACGTCGCGCGGCAGCGCGCCGACAACCAGCACGCCAATGATGATGACCATTGAGCCTACGAACAAAAGTAACTGGGGCCAGCGCCGCACCGCCACCAGATACAACGTTGCATACGCTGCGCTGAAGATCAGCATCTGGCCAAAGTCCTTCAGCGCGAAGAACGGGATGAAGGGAATCAAACCCATCGCCAGCAGCGGCACGATGTCGCGCGCGCGCGGCAGCGCCCAATAAGTTCGGGCCAGGTCTTTGTAGCGTGCGGTCAGGATTCCCGCAAAGCCGATGAGGAAGGGAATCTTCGAAGGTTCCCACGGCGTCGTATTTCCCAGCGCCTTGCCGGCACTGGAAGTAATTACGGCCCAGGTCAGCGGAATCAGAGTGGCAACGACGATGATGAAACTATTGCGTTGCATCCACGAGAGGTAGCGCTCGCGTACGCAAACCCAGAATGCCGCCGCAAATGCCAGCAACGAGAAAATCGGAATCCATGTGTAACTTGAAGTGAGCGCGTTTTCCAGCGAGTAGGAAGACTGTTTGACGGGAACCGGCTGCACCGGCACCTTGCCGTCAGGACCGGTAGCGAATCCCATCATCTTCTTCTTGGCATCGTCGTAGTTTTCGTTGATGTAGCGGATGCGCAAGGATTCCGTTTTTTCCGCGCGCGCCGCGGCCTTGTTACGCGCGTTGTATTCCGGATCGCTGTACAGCCGATACTGAATCAGCATGCCGATGGAGAACAAAAGGATCGCCGCGGTGTAAAGAGTCCAGTTTCCCTTGAACTTCATCATGCGCGAAAGCCACAGCACCAGACCAATGATGGGTACAAAGAGAAACAGGTCGCGCAACCCGCCCACCCAGGACGTTTCGTAGCCGCGGATCAAGGCGCTGCGGCCCAAAGCAAAATATGCCGTCGCCTCAAATAGCACGATCAGGAAGAGCAGTAGCAAATGTGACGAAGCGCGGTTTTTCATTTACAGGTAAATGGTGAACGGTAAATGGTAAATCGTCATCAGTGATCGAGCTTGAGATTTGTTCGCGGGTCGACGCCGCACAGTGCGGTGAGGCTCAGCCTCACCGTCTCGCCCTTCTCAAATGGTGGGCTACGCCTCCATTGTCGAGGCAGAGCCTCGAAGCCTTCTACGCTTTCCGGAAAGGCAAGCCTTTCCGCACTGTGCGGCGGCGGAGCCGCGTTCGCCTCCATCACTGGCTGCTCGTTCCGTTACTATTGCGTCGTGGGCGGCGCTGGCGTTGCTCGCTGGCGCGGTCGCGGCTGAGTTGCCGGTCGTGCCGGCTGCCCACCACCAAGATTGCCGAAGTACCCCAACTCTTTCGCTTTCATCACCAGGGCCGCCGCCACCGGCGCCGCGGATTTCGATCCGTAGCCGCCGCCTTCGATTACTACTGCGATTGCCAACTGCGGTCGCGCGAGCGGAGCGATGCAAAGGAACCAGCCGTCGATGCGCGGATGCTCTTCGTCCATTATTGTTTCCTGATATTGCCGGATGATGTTGCCGCGCGCGTCTTTCTCAACTCGCAGGCGCGTCTTTGCCTGGCCGGTTTTCGGATCGTAGACCGGCACAACCTTCTGTCCCGTTCCGGTCTTGCCGCCGGTGATGACGCCGGCGGCATGGACCGGGCCAAACACGCCGCGCGCGGTACCGCTGGCTCCGCCGGTTACGCGTCCCATGATCTCGCGCAGTCGCGCCGCTGTCGCCGCGGGCATCACCGATTGGTAAACTTCGGGCGCGCGATTCGACTCGATCTTCAGCTTCATCAGCTTGCCTTCCATGTTTCCGATCGCGGCCGCAGCCAGCGCCATTTGCAGGGGCGTCATCTGACCGGCGTATCCCTGGCCATATCCCTCAAGCGCGATGTCGTAACGGCTGATCTTTGGACCAGTGACAATGGTTGATTCGCGCGGGGCCAGGGCGCGTCTGATCGCGTCGGTGCTGGCGTTCCACAACTCGGGTTCCTTCCGCCCGCGCAACGCTTCGGCCGGAGTGTCATAAGCGCCAATGCCCAGCAGTTGCGCTGCCTGCTTCAAACGCTGCGGTCCCAGCAGCACACCCATCTGCGCGAAATATTGGTTGCAGGAAACTTCGTAGGCTGTATCGATCCCGATGCGACCGTGCACTTCGCCAGCGCCGCCGTCGTCGAAGATCGGATTCGCACCCTGCGCTGCGTAGTAGCCACCGCCACTGCAAGTGAATTGCGTGTTTTGCAAACCCGCCAGGAATGCCGCCGTCATCGTCACGGTCTTAAAAGTCGATCCCGGAATGTAGTAAGCGCCGAGCGCGCGGCTGACGAGGGGCCGGTCGCGGTCATTCGCTTCCAGGCGGATCCAGGCGTTCTCGTCCTGGACTTCTTTCAGGCTATACGAGGGTTCGCTGTAAATAGCGAGGACTTCGCCGGTCTGTGGATTCAAGACCACCGCCGCGCCGTGTTTGCCCTTCAGTTGATCGACCGCGGCTTGTTGCAGGTCGCGATCGATCGTCAGGTTTACGTCGCTGTTGGCCTTCTGCTCCGCACTTTTGCCGTTAACAATTTGCCAGGCTTCGGGAACTGCGCCGCTCTGAGTTCCAAACAGCGCTCGCTCTAAGCCCGGGTCGCCGCGATCCGATCCGAAGATATGCGCCAGGGCGCTGTCCATCGGATACTCGCGCACGATGTCACCACTGGGCTGCCGCGTGTAGTAAGCGAGGGGCCGCTGCTTTCGATCATAAATCCAGCCGCGCAGAGTCGATTCCGACAAACGGCGCGCCCGCAAATCTTTGTAACTCAGTTCCTGGAATCGCTCGTTGCTGCTTTCCGCGTACTTGGCCCAGTAAACATGAAAACCGAAAACCGCGAGCGCGAAAACGACAAACAGGACGCGCAAGCCACGCAGCCCGCGGTTAGTCGAAGTCGACCCGAGGCGATCGCGAACTTCCTTTGGCAGGTCGTTGGGATTATTTCCCCGCGCGCCCGGTCGATACCACGTGCGCGCCAGGGAAATCAGCAGTATGAGAACAATCAACAGGAACCCGCCCAGGTAGATCAAGGTGATCCACGCGGGCAGTTTCTCCGGAGCATTCGGTGCCGGAGCCGCCTGGGCAGTTTGCAGCAGGAAAAAAGCGAAGGGCATGATCAAGGTACGTCCTTGCGGAAGCGGACTTCGACGTCGCCAAACGCAACCACGTCGCCTTCCTCAATCGGATAGGCTTCGCCATACGTCAGCCGCCGGCCGTTAATGAAGGTGCCATTAGTCGAGCCCGTGTCGGCCACCATCAGCACCTCTGCCTGATTCATCACGAGGGTTGCATGTATTTTCGAGACACTGCCATCGTTCAGATGCAGCTCATTATCGGTGCCGCGTCCGACGCTGCGCCGTTTACCGCCGGGCTTAAACGAAAGGGGAACATCGCGGCGCGCGCCCTGCAAAGTAACGCGGGCGTTTATCCTGATCTCAGAAATGTGAACGTCGCCGTGCGGTATGTTAGCCGCGCCCACTTCCTTCGCCGCCCGTCGCGCTTCATCCTCCTGTTTCAGTTCTGCTTCGAACTCGCCAAAGGTGGGTTCAACGTTTACGCCGGTCGTAAAAATGTCCACCTCAGTTTCAATCTTCACGGGAGCGAGCGTCCGGTAGCGATGATCGTTTATGTGATCGATGGCGGCGGCGAGCAGTTCGTGTTCCAGATCCTGGATCAGCTCGGGTTCCGCCTCGGAGTGTTTTCCCCACTCCACTTTCAACTTTAACAAGTGCGGTGCGATGCGGCCTTTGGCGCCTTCGTCCCGCGTCTTCTGATCGATGAGCAGGTTCATACGCTTGATCAAGCGGCTGAGCGTCAGGCCGCTTTTCGGATCGATGGTCCGGCCCAGTTTCCGATCGAGGACTTCGCCTGCGCTTTCCAGGGCGCGGCGGAACAAGCGCTCAGGCAGAGCGGCGGGTCGCGTGCTGGCGTTCGGTTTATCTGCCTCCGCGGCTTCGTCCGTCTTGCTCTTTGGGTTGTGCTGCTCGGTCATGAGATCAAGTACGAGTTTCGCTGGAAACCGGTTCGCCTTCAGATCTGCGTAGGACAGGCATTCCTGCCTGTCCATTTTCCGGAAGTTGGACAGACAAGAATGTCTGTCCTACAACACCGAAAGGCCATGATGCCAAAAACGCAGTCTGGATCGGGACTGCGCAAAGAAACCACTGATTGCTCGCTACGCGCCCATTCTAACTGAAAGGCAACTCATTTGGCGAAATTGTAGCGGCGGCACTCCGTGGCCGCCCCCCTTTTGGAGCGCGGTGGCAAGCGCAGCGCGACACGGTGTTGTGCCCAAGCAAACCAAAGCGCGGTCGCGCTACGCCCTGCCGGCACACTTTGCTCCAGGCAACTAACCCGGCAGTAGCCCGACCGTGAGGGAGGGCCCCCGTGGCATGCACTCAACCGGAGCGCTCCCTTACGGTCGGGCTACTGCCCCGCTCCGCGCAATCCAAAGCGCCGTCGTCGCTTCGCTCTGCCGGCGCACTCCAAAAGGGGGCGCCCACGGAGGGACGCCCCTACAATTTGGTTCCGCGTTTCCAGGATGGGACCGGGGCTAGTGCCCCAATTACGCGGACTGTATTAAACTGTCCGCCATGGCCGGCCGCAAAGAAACCCTACGATTGCTGATCGTTGATGATGAAGAGGCAGCGCGCTATGGCATTCGCCGCGCGCTCAGCACTTTCGGTTACGACGTCAGCGAAGCGGGCAGCGCCGAAGAAGCGCGCGCCCTCCTGAAGCGACAGCAGTTCGACCTGTTGTTGCTCGACGTTAACTTGCCGGGCGCGAGCGGGCTGGAGCTGCTCGCCGAAATAGAATCTGCCACCGACGAACAACCGCTGGTCGTGATTATCACCGCGCACGGATCCGAGCGCATGGCCGTCGAGGCGGTGAAGTCCGGCGCCTACGATTATCTTTCCAAACCTTTTGAACTTGACGATCTGCGGCTGGTCGTCAAGAACGCTTTTGAAACTGTTCAACTACGCCGCGAGAACCGTTCACTAAAGCGCCGCATAGAAGTTGAAGCTGCGCAGCGCGGCACGCTGATGGGCGAGTCCGACGCGATGCAGCAAGTGCGCAGTGCGATCGAAAAGGTCGCAGACACCGATGCCACCGTGTTGGTGCGCGGCGAATCGGGTACCGGCAAAGAGTTGGTAGCCCGCGAACTTCATGAACGCAGCACGTCGCGGCGCTCCGGCGCTTTCATTGCCGTGAACTGCGCCGCGTTGCCGTCGGAGCTGATCGAGTCTGAACTTTTCGGTCACGAGAAGGGGGCCTTCACCGGCGCCGCGGCCCGCCGTCGCGGCAAATTTGAGCAAGCGGACGGCGGCACATTGTTTCTCGATGAAATCGGAGATATGAGTGCTAACGTGCAGGCAAAACTTTTGCGTGCTTTGGAAGAAAGAAGGATCGAACGTTTGGGCGGAGACGAATCGATCGCCGTCGATGTGCGCGTAGTCAGCGCCACGCACCGGCCCCTTGAAAGAGAAATCGCTACCGGAAACTTTCGCGCCGACCTTTTCTACCGTTTGCAGGTTGTGACGATCGAAATCGCGCCGTTGCGCGATCGCCGCGAAGACATCACGGTCCTGGCTGAAGCCTTTGCGCACGAGGCCGCCGAACGATATGGACTGACGCCAAGACCGATCGCGCATCACGCTCTGCGGCAACTGGTGGAATACGATTGGCCGGGCAACGTCCGCGAACTGCGCAATACGATCGATCGCGCCACGATCATGTCCGAAGGGAAAGAACTTGACGCTTTGGATTTGCCCCCAGCCCTTGAACGCGTTGCGGACGAAAACATGGAAGCCGGCCCGGATGCGGACGAGGCTTCAGGATTTTCCGCTGCCGTGGTAGGCAATGACGGAGACCTTGCGGTCCCATTCACCGCCGATTTCCGTAATGACCGGCGCGAATTCGAGCGCCGCTACATCGCCCGCTGCCTGGAAGAATCGGGCGGCAACGTGACGCGCGCCGCCGCCGTCCTCGGCATGCACCGGCAATCCCTGCAGCACAAACTACGCGAACTAGGCCTCGGCCGCCGCTACGTTTCCGTTGCTTCGGAGACGCAAGATAAATCCGACAATTGAGTTAAACCCTCCGCTGTACTCAGATTCGACCGAATGCATTTCGGCCGCCGCTGAGAAGCCGCTTAGCGGCTAAATGTGTATAGCCTGTGGCGCTATAGTTCATCGCCTTAGCTCCGTTAGGAGCGAAACTGTCGTATTTCGCCCATAAATGGGCTCTGAAACTTAGAAAAAGATCGGCTGCTATAAACATTTGGTCCCTCCGGGACTTGCGCGAGTGCATTTGCTACCGGTAAAGGAGAAGTTGCTGCCTCAAGGAACGCGTCTTGCCAACCTTCTTTGCCGGAGGTCTGACTAATGCGTTTGAGTCGGAAACTTATGAAAAGCATTTCCAGTTGTTTGTTGGCGGCCGCGCCCGCCTGTTGCGCGCAGTTTTCAATGCCGGCGGTCCTCGCCCAGGAGCCCGTGCGGATGGCCCGCGTCGCTGAGACGGCGCGCGCGCTGGGGCAGCGGCACTTGATTGTCTGCGTCGATGGCGTCGGGTTTTCCACGATTGAGAAGATGCGTGCGAAAGGGCGCTTTGGAAAGTTCCAATCGCCGGCGCGCATGATTTCCCCCTTTCCCAGTCTCACGAATCTGTCGCTGTCGGAAATTCTGCAACCGGCGGGAGCCAAACCCAGCGCCGGTTACGAAGACAGCTATTTTGATTTGAAAGAGAACTCGATCCGCGGCGGGCTGGTCGATCGGTTCAAAGGCGGGTCGTTTATTCACGGAACGTTCCGCGAGTTGTTCGACTATCACCCTTCGGCGATCAAGAGCGGCCTGGGTTACGCCCTCCCGCCCGTCAGCACGTACGTCGAAGCCTGGTCCGATATCGTGCGGCTGAAGCAAAAGTTTCGCGCGTCCAAGGCCCCGGTCTTTTTCGCTTACATCGGTTCGACGGACTCGCTGGCCCACCTCGGCGGCGAGGGCATGCTGCGCAAGTTCATGGGCCAACTCGATGACACGCTGGCGAAGATCGTCGCGGAAGCTAACGGCGACGTGCAGGTCACAATTTTTTCCGATCATGGCAATCACTTCACCGGCTATCATCGCGTTTCGCTGAAGGAGCCGTTGCGGCGCGCGGGGATGAAGATTGAAACTCGCGTGAAGGACGATCGCAGCGTAGTCTTTCCCCAGTACGGTTTGATCGGATGCGCTTTGTTGTTCACGACCGAAGACAGCGAACCGAAAGTTGCCGAAGCGGTGGCGAATGTTCGCGGCGTAGATTTTGCCGCGTATGAACATGACGGCGTGGTCCATGTAACCGGACGCGGAGGGGGCGCGACGATAGAACGCCAGGGAGATCGGTTTCGTTATCGAACCACCGATGGTGATCCTTTGCAATTGGCTTCGGTGCTGTTGCAGTTGGCGGCAGCCGGGCGCGCGGACGCGCAGGGATTCATATCGGCGGGCGATTGGTTCATCGCGACGCAAGGCGATGCGCGGCCTGACGCAGTGCGGCGAATCTACGACGGCGCAACCAATCACGTGCGCAATCGCGCCAGCGTCGTGATCAATTTGGAAGATGGTTATTACTCCGGCAGCGCGTTCCTCGATGTCTTTGCCATATTGCAATCCACGCACGGCAGTCTCGGCCGGGAGCAGAGCACCGGTTTTCTGATGAGCACGCAAAAGGATTTGCCGGCCTACGTCAGCGCCGATGATTTGTGGAGCGTGATCGGCTCACCCGAATTGCGCAAGACAGCCGAAGTGCTTGAACGCGCGGCGAAGTAGGCAATAGCCGGCCATCGGTGTCTTGTCAGAACCGCCTGCGGTAGCGGGCGGGCCTGACGATTGCGGAATGCAGATTTCGGGTCGCGGATTTTAAAAAGCAACACGGTGATTCCCCCGATTCCGCACTCCGAAATCCGCAATCGAGGAGCCCGCCCGCCACCGCAGGCGGTTCTGACCGCTTCGCTCTTGACCCGTTGGGCGTTATCCTCACTCGAACCAATTCATAGATCGAGGACCCGCAAATGAAAGCACGTGTTGATGCGATTCTGCATCGCGAGCAGGCCGAGTATCTGGATCGCTTGCTGCCCGCGAACGATGAACTACTACAGGAGATGGAAGAGTATGCGTCCCAAAACCGCGTACCGATCGCTGATCGCGAGGTGGCGCGCTTTCTTGAAATAACGGCGCGCGCGTCTGAGGCGCGTTACGTTTTGGAGATCGGAATGGCAATCGGCTATTCCGTAATCCACCTGGTTCGCGGTCTGCCTCCGAATGGTGTCGTCGTCACGATCGAACCCGATGAAGAAATGATCCGGCTGTCTGAAGAATATCTGGAACGCGCGGGCATGCGCGATCGAGTTCGTATTGAAAAAGGCCGCGCCCTCGAAATCATTCCGGGCCTGACGGACACGTTCGATATTCTTTTTATCGACGCGCTCAAGGAAGAATATCAGGGATATCTCGACCTCGCGTTGCCGTTGTTGCGCACCGGTGGCGTCGTGATCGTGGACAACCTGCTGTGGGGCGGACAGGTTGCGGGAGAAATTCGCTCGATAGATCAGCATGGTTCGACGGAAGCGTTGCGGGAGTTTAATCAATACTTCGTCAATCACCCGCAACTGCTGGCGGAAGTGCTATCGATCGGCGATGGCCTTGGTTATGCAGTGAAAGTTTCGTAGGGGCGGCACTCCGTGGCCGCCCCAGTTGTGGAGGGCAAAAGGGGTAGCCACGGAGGGCCAGCCCTGCAACTATGGCGACGATCATTTCTTTCTTGGATAGTTCGTTGACGGAAGCCGCGCAAGTTATCGCGCGCGGCGGTGTGATCGCGTTTCGCACTGATACTTTTTATGGACTGGGTGCTGATCCTTTTGCGGCAGAGGCAGTTTTCAGAATTCAAGAATTAAAGGGCAGGGAAGAAGGCAAGCCGATCCTAATCGTTATCAGCGATCTCGATCAGGTCGCAGGTTTCATCGAACAACCTTCGCCGGAATTTGTGCGCTTGAGCGAGCGTTTCTGGCCGGGACCACTGACGTTGATTGGGATCGCGCGCGCGGAAGTGCCGGGTGAGATTTCGGTGGGCACGGGAACAATCGGCATTCGCTTGCCCGATGATGAAGACGTCAGGAGTTTGGTGCGTGCCTGCGGTGGTGCATTAACAGCGACCAGCGCCAATCCGGCTTCGATGCCACCGGCGTCTTCGGCGCAGCAGGTGGCGGACTATTTTCCTGAAGGACTCGATTTGATCGTCGACGGAGGCGCAGCGCGGACCGATCGACCATCGACAGTTGTGGATGTTAGTGGCTCTGAAGTTCGGGTTCTGCGTGAAGGGATGATCAGTGGAGCTGAGTTGAAGCCTTTAGGCCTCAAAGATTGAGCGATGGAGGACTGACCGTGACAGGCTTAGCCCTCGATGTGCGGCGGTGGCTCTGCCCCGCCGACAGGTGGCATATCGTTAGCGGGCTATGCCCTGGGTTCGGGCTTGCCCCATTTGACTTGAGAGGCCAAAGTCCGCACCAGGGGCGGAGCCCAAACGATTAAGAGTACTGGTACGGCGGGGCAAAGCCACCGCCTCACATCCGGCGGCGATGCCATACGATCAGCAGTCCCATGCGCTCATGACTTCACAACCTGCGCGCACAAACATCGAGACTGATTACTTCACTGTCACGCTGCGGACAAAGCCCCAGTCGCCGCTGGCGTCGACCTTGATGTTGCTTACGTTCTTCTTCGCGATCACCATGTTTGCCGTATACCAAAGCGGAAATATTGGCGCCTCTCGACTCACAATCTCCTGAATCCGGGCATACAGTTCACGCGCTTTTGCTTTATCAGGGGTGGTCACCGCTTCTTCGAGCAGCGGGTCGAGTTCCTTGTTGCTGTACCGGCTGCGATTCTTCGCCGCCCGCGCTTCGGTTGGTATCTCGGAGGTGGCAAAGAGATCTTTATAGAAGATCGGATCCTGGTTCCCGCCGACCCACTGGCCGTATGCGATCTGAAAGTTGCCGCGGCGCAACTCGGTAAAGTGGGTATTGGTTTCAGCGGCTTCAATCGAAACAGGTATTCCTACAACTTTCAGCGCGTTTTGAATTACGCCGGCATATTGCCGCGCCTGGGCGCTGCTGCCTGATATCCGGAAAACCAATGGTTTCGGAAATCGCATTTGCGGCCCATCGCCATCAGGATCTTTGAGTCCGGCTTCATCGAGTAGCGCTTTCGACTTCGCCGGATCGTACGAGTAGGTTTGGCCGGGCGTGTAAGCCCAGGACGCTTCGGGCAGGATCGAATGCGCAATCTTTCCTTGTCCCAGGAGCAACGCGTCGATCATCTCCTGGCGGTTGATAGCGTAGCAAATCGCCCTCCTGACGCGCGCGTCGTCCATAGGCTTCGAGGAGGTATTGAACGTTAACAGGATCAGGTTGGAACCGGGGAACTGCTGCACCTGCAAATTGGGTTGATTGCCTAGCTGCTTGATGGCGTCAGGGAGCAGGCTGGTCGGCAACGGAGCGAGATCCACTCGACCAGCCTGGAGTTCAGCTTGCAGCGCGTTACTGTCGCTAATGACTCGCGCCCGGAGCGCCGGAATCGAGGGCGCACCTTCCCAGTAGTTTGGATTAGCTTCCATCTCAACAACATTTTGAGCCGAGTCATAGTTCACAAATTTGAAGGGGCCCGACCCGAGCGGATGTGTTTTCTGGGCCTGATAACTGTCTTTCGGGATAACCGGTATCGGCACCAGGTTCGGCAATAAGCCAACCCAGGGCTTTGTGAGTTTAACGACCAGCGTAGTCGCGTCAGGCGCTTCGACGCTGGCGACATAACTCTTCCGGTCGGCGGCCGGGCCCTCGAAAAAGCTGGCCGCCTTGGCAAAGTTGGAAGCCAGGATTGTGTCCAGAGTGTATTTGGCGTCTGCCGAGGTCAACGGCCGCCCATCATGGAAAGTCACACCGCTGCGGATGGTGAAGGTAAAGGTCAAGCCATCTGGGGAACGCTGAATGTCTGAAGCGAGCTCGGGCACATAGTCAAACTGCGCGTCTTTCTTTACCAGGGAGTTGAACATTAAGGCGCGCACGCGTTCACTGGCGGCATCGACCGACGGTGCTCCGATCGGATCAATGCTTCCGATGTTATCGGAGAGCGCGATGACGAACGCGGTACTTCGTTTGCGGCATCCGGAGGAGATAGTTAGTGCCGCCAACACTATGATTAGACAGAAAAATAATATTTTGGCGCGCATCAAATCTTTCCTCCATAGGTGTAATTCAGTTTGCTATTCAACGTAGCAATCTCGTCCGAGAGTTTCCAGAACTGTTCCAGATCAAATGCGGGAGGCGGCGCCGCCAGGCTGCGCGTCGCCGCTATATGTTTCAGCGCCGCGCGAATTCGTTTCTCCGGAAGTTTGCCGTCGCGCGCAGTTTGCAGGAGGGCATCGTGGCCGCGGCGAATCGTTTCGGGAGTGGCACAAATCAGCATCATATCGTTGCCGGCCAGAAACGCGCGCAACACTGCGCCTTCGATCGGAGTGTGCCGCGCGATAGCTCCCATCTCCAGATCGTCGGTGACTACCAGATGCTGGAAACCCAATTCTTCCCGCAAGAGTTTGGTGACAATGCCGTAGCTCAAGGAAGCCGGTTCCAGCAAACCGCCGGTAGTTCCTTTCGTAATATCGATGTTGGGAAAGCCGCCATGGCTAACCATCACGGCGCGCACCCGATCGTCTTTGCGTTGAAACAGTTCGACGTAGGGCGCGAGGTCCTGGGCCATAAGATCATCATGCGAAAGGGTGACGACCGGCATCTCTTCATGCGAATCGATTTCGCCGGCGCCGATGCCCGGAAAATGTTTCAGGCAGCCGAGGCAGCCCGTGGCCTGCAAGCCGCGCATGTAGACAGTGGTGTAGCCCAAAACTTCGCCGGGCGAGCGGCCGAACGAGCGCGAATACAAACCATTGGAAAGCAAGTCGCGCTCTTCGGTCATGATGGACATGACGGGCGCGAAATTCATGCTGAAGCCCAGCAGCCGCAGCATCTCGCCGGTAATTCGTCCCAGCGCGCGCGCCGCAGCCAGGTCGCCATGTTGCCGGATGACGCGCGCCGAGGGCATTGGCGTCGCCATCTTCCTAAGGCGGTCGACCAGGCCGCCTTCCTGATCAATCCCAAAGAGCGGCGGAACAGGCGACATTGCTCTGATTTCATCCAGCAGGCCGCGCAATTGTTCCGGCGCCTCCACATTGCGGCCGAAAATTATTACGCCTCCGGGCTTGACCTCTTCGATCAACGCGCGCGCCTCGGCGTCGAGCGTAGGCCCGGGAAGTCCTATGAAAAAGAGTTGTCCGATCTGTTGTTCGAGCGGCAGGGTATGCAGTGGGTCAACAACCATTTTGATGCGAAGCCGGCATGCTTTCTTTCGTCTCGTTTGAACTAACGGCTAAGAGTACGATACCGCGGCGGATGTTTCAAAGGAATAAGCCGATTGCGTTAGGCAACCAATTTGTAACGCAAACTGTTAGTTTGCGAGTGCGTCGCTAATTAACATCGCAAACTAACAGTTTGCGTTACATAAATCGCGGTAAGTAGTATAAGAAACCATGCCACGCGCTATCACCGATCAGGACGCGATCCTCGCCGCCGTCGGCAAGCTCGACATCATTGCCGAGTTGCTGGAAGAAAAAGACGGCAAGAAGAAATACGGCACCGACCTGGAAGTGATCGTCCAGGGCCGTGATTACGGTAATGGCAAGAAGGTTGGTCCTTACGTTCGCCTCCTCGTTTATGCGCCCGGCGAAACAATCATGCAGCAAGGCGAATGGGGCGGTAATACCTTCTACCTCGCCGTAGATGGATCGCTCGACGTTTACATTACGGGTGACGATGGCGCGCAGCAAAAGATCGGCCAACTTGTGCCTGGCACGTGCTTGGGAGAGATGTCCGTGCTGGCCGGCGTCGCGCGCAACGCAACCATTACGGTTCCGCCCGGTCGCGATGCGACTGTTTTAGAAATCACACGTCCGGCCCTCAGGCTGCTGCGCAAACTTCCCAGGTTTGGCCAGGCGATCGATACCACCTACCGCGCGCACGGTTTTGGTCATGTGCTGGAAGAAGTGCGCCAGGCGACTGGGGATGTGTTCACTCCTGAGTTGCTGGCGAAACTCGGCGCGGCCGCGGAATTCAAAGTTTACGGCAAGCATCACGTGCTGTGTCAGGAAGGCCAGCCGGTCGATAAAGTCATCCTGATCAAAAATGGTTGGGTGCGTCGAGTGCGCGGGATCACGTTCGACCCGGAGACGAGCGGGGTGGCCATGGGCTCGGGCGGAGGCATCGGCGTCGATTTTTTGGGCGCCGGCAACTGCATCGGACTCGAAGGATTCAAGAGCGCGAGCGCCTGGGAGTTCAGCGCCTCATTGATGGCGCGCAGCGAGGTCCTGGAAATCTCGATCCCGAAACTGGTAACTGAGCCGGCGCTGCGGGAAAAAATTGCGCGCACCTTCGCTGACTTTTCGAGTGTTGATGAGGAGCAGCCGCTGGCCGTCGACTCGCTTTCCGACCTGCGCGTGGTTGCCGCTACTGAAGAAGAGATCGCCACCGGTATTGTCGATGGCGCGAATCTGCTGGTGATGGACATGGACCTATGCGTGCGTTGCGGCAATTGCTCGCTTGCTTGTCATAAGGTCCACGGCCAGTCTCTTTTGTTACGCCGCGGCATACATATCGAGCGGCCCGTGAAGCCGGGCAGCAAGGCCTCGCAACACGTGCTGTCGCCCCAAGTCTGCATGCACTGCAAAGATCCTGAGTGTCTGACAGGTTGTCCCACCGGCGCGATTTTTCGCGATCCGCATGGTCACGTCGACATCGATCCGCACACTTGCATCGGCTGCTTTGATTGCGCCACGCAATGTCCTTACGACGCAATCTCGATGGTGCCGCGCGAGATCCCGGCAGCGCCGCCCGCCGGATTTATATCGAAACTAAAACAAGCGCTGCGACTCGCATCGTTGCCGGCCGCGGCCCCGTTCGGTGAAGCCGACGACATGGTGGCTATCAAATGCAATCTGTGCGAAGCGACGCCGCTGAATCCTGAGGGCGCGCGCCGCAAAGCATATTCATGTGAAGAGAATTGTCCCACTGGCGCGCTGGTGCGCGTAAATCCGCATGAGTACTTCAGCGAAATCGATCGCACCTTGGGAATTGTGTTTCGCGATGAGACGCACGCGGTGGGACGCAATATTCATCGCAGCGATCCGGTTGGCAGGTTCGTGACTACCACCTGCGTGATTCTAATCGCCCTGGCCCTGCTCGAGGGTTTGCGGCTGGGTCGTAATGGATTCGACGCGGTGCTGTTCGGAAGCTGGCTCAACTTCCGTTGGCTCACCGGCATCGTCGGATTTCTTTCCGTCGTCGTCGTGATGACCTATCCGCTGCGCAAGCAAATCTATCGCCGGCGAGCCGGTGCGCTGCGTTACTGGATGATGGTCCACGTTTTCATTGGCCTGGCGGGCACGATCATTTTGCTGATGCACAGCGGGCGCCACACGGGGAGCTTGCTGACGACTGCGCTCTACATTTCCTTCATCGCGGTGATTGTCTCCGGCCTGTTTGGCGTCGCCAGTTACATCATTGCGCCGCGTATCCTGACCAGCATCGAAGGTAATCCGCTGTTGATTGAGGACCTGATTGCGCGCCGGGCGGAGCTGCGCGAAAGTCTCAAGGGGATCTGCGAAACGGCGGACGAGCGTTTGCGAGGGCAAATTGAAAGAAAGATCATTCCGCGTTTTCAATCGCGGATGTTTACCCTGCGGCAATTGATCTCGCGCCAGGATTTGAAGGCCCTGTTGGCGTCCGCAAGAGGAGCAATCAACGATGACACCTCGCAGGTTGAAGAAAAGGATCGCCGCGCGTTGTTAATGGATGCGGTGGAGACTACGGTGACACTAAGCCGGCTGGACGCTCTGATAATGCTGCATCAAACGCTGCGGATCTGGATTCCACCGCATGTGATCTCGACCGCGTTGATGCTCGCGTTGATGCTGGTCCACATTGCACAGGTAGTCTTCTTTAAGGTGCGCTGACTTCTTTGGAGTGCGCCGGCAGAGCGCAGCGGCGACGGCGCTTTGGATGTTCTATTCGCGGAGCGGGGCAGTAGCCCGACCGTGAGGGAGGGCTCTGGTCGAGTGCATGCGAGCGTGAGCCCTCCCTCACGGTCGGGCTACTGCCCCGTCGACAAAAAATCCAAAGCGGTGTCGCGCTGCGCTTGCCACCGCACTCCAAATAGTCGCCTCAAACGATCCGTTTTCTTAATTCACTCAGCAGCGCTTTCGCTTCCTCCGGCGCCATCTGTTCCACTTCAGCCGCACGGAGTTCATCCAGTAAACCCTGGTTCGCCAGATCGAAGAGGGAACTCTGCGCGGCGGCTCGCCTGCGGCTAGCACGACTTACGGCCTTCTCTAAAGAATCGTTGTCGCTCGCCGCACCGGCACCCGCATGCGTTGCCAGGGAAATGGCGTCGCCTTGTTCCGCGAAGACATCCAGCTCATATCGCTCCAGCCGCTGCAACACATCGCGAGCGCGGGCGACCGCGGGCGGCGGCATGCCGGCCAGACGAGCCACTTCGATCCCATAGGACTTTGACGCGCGGCCCCTTTCCAGCTTGTGCAGGAAGACGACCTCGCCCTCGCGCTCCGTCGCCGTGATTTGATAGTTCTGCGCGCCGGCCAGTCGCTCCGCCAGTTCCGTGAGCTCGTGATAGTGGGTTGCAAACAAAGTCTTGGCACAATGCTGCGGCGAGTCATGCAGATATTCGGCAACAGCCCACGCAATGGAAAGCCCGTCGAACGTCGCCGTGCCGCGTCCGATTTCATCGAGCAGCACCAGCGAACGCGGGGTCGCGCCGTGCAGGATGGCCGCGGTTTCCACCATTTCCACCATGAAGGTCGAGCGGCCCCGCGCAAGATCGTCGGATGCGCCAACGCGCGTCCACACGCGATCGAGCAGCGGCAGCGTCGCCTTCTGCGCCGGTACGAATGAACCCATCTGCGCCAGGATGCAAATGATCGCGGCCTGCCGCAGCACGGTACTCTTGCCGCCCATGTTCGGGCCGGTGATGATCAGCAGGCGATCGGTCGAGTTGTTCAGGTACAGATTGTTGGGAACGAAAGGCTCTTCGTTGAAAACTTCGATCACCGGATGGCGGCTCTGCACGATTTCGATCTCGTCGCCGTCGTGCATAGTTGGGCGAACGTAACGGCGCCGGGCCGCAGTCTCAGCGAGCGAAGCAATCGCATCCAGCGACGCCAAAGCGCGCGCGGTCCCCTGCAGGCGCGAGGTCTCCGCCCCGATTTCGCGCACGACGTTCGCGAACAGTTCCGCCTCCAACTTTGTCATGCGATCTTCGGCGCCCAGCACTTTTACTTCCCAGGCTTTCAATTCCGGCGTGCTGTAGCGTTCGGCATTTGTGAGGGTCTGCCGCCGTTCGTAATCGGCGGGCACACGACCGGTGTTGGCTTTCGAGACTTCTATGAAATAACCAAAGACGCCGTTGTAGCGAATGCGCAGGGTACCAATGCCGGAGCGCGTGCGTTCCTGCGCTTCCATTGCCGCAATGGTCTGTTTCGCGTCCGTGCTGATAGCGCGCAGTTCGTCCAACTCTGTCGAGTAACCTTCGCGGATTACGTTCCCGTCGCTTAAACGCGGCGGCGGATCATCTTTGATTGCGCCCGCGATCAGCGACCGCACGTCGGCGAGTTCATCACAATTCTCTACCAGGACCTCCAGCAACGACGATTGCGCGCCCGCCAGGGTCTGTCGAATCAGCGGCACCTGATCGAGCGAGCGCTTCAATGCATTCAAATCGCGCGGCGTCGCCGAACCGAGGTTAAGCCGGCCCGTCAGACGTTCGACATCTGCTACTTCTTTTAAAGAGGTGCGCAGTCGATCGCGTTTTACCTGTGAACTCAGAAGTTCTGCGACGCCGCCGTGTCGCGCTTCCACTTCGCCGCGGCGCACCGAAGGACGCAGCAGCCACGATCGTAATGAGCGTGCGCCCATGCTGGTCACCGTCTCATCAATGACGTCGAGCAGGGACCGTGCGACGCCGCCGGCGCCGAGGGCTTCGACCAATTCAAGATTGCGCACTGTGACTTTATCGAGCACCAGATGATCCTGCGGCTCGAAATAGACGATGTCGCGAATATGCGCGGCGTTAGCTCGTTGCGTCTCCTGCGCATAACGTAACGCGGCGCCCGCTGCCCGAATGGCTTCCGTCTTGCCCTTCAAACCATAGCCTTCGAGTGACTGCGATCCGAACTGCTTTATCAAAAGGGCGGCGCTGTCATCGGCCTGCCATAACCAATCATCCAGCGACGTAAGGGTCGTGCCGGCGAAAACGTCATCGCTCGATTCCCGGGGCGAATCGACTGTGACTGATTCGGTTTTTTCAGTCAGCGGCAACGGCGCGGTCTTCGGAGAACTGGAAACTCCGCTGCGTACCAACGCCGCGAGCGAAGCGGGAAAGAGGAGTTCGCGCGGCGCGTAGGATTCCAGTTCGGCGCTGATTTTGATCCAGGCATCGGCGCCGCTGGCCTGAGTTGCCCGGAACTCTCCAGTCGACAGATCAAGCAAAGCGATTCCCGCAGCGTCACCGGTGGCACAGATGGCGGCGAGGTAGACGCATTCGCGTGGCTCCAGCAACTGCGGATCGATTGGTGTGCCCGGCGTTACGATCCGGACGACTTCGCGCCGCACCAGCTTTTTAGTTTTCGAGGCTTCTTCAGTTTGTTCACAGATGGCGACGCGATGGCCCTTGCGGACAAGTTTCGCGATGTAATTTGCGGCGGAGTGATGCGGGACGCCGCACATGGGCATGGGATCGCCGCTGTCTTTGTGTCGCGCGGTGAGGGTAATCTGCAGTTCGCGCGCGCCAATGATCGCATCTTCAAAAAAAAGTTCGTAAAAGTCGCCCAGCCGAAAAAACAACAGCGCCCCGGGATGCTGTTGCTTCAGCTCGCGGTACTGTTTCACCATCGGCGTGGGATTTGAATTAGACATCGAGTTGTCGTTTGTGGTCCGCGAAAAGACGAAAGCCTACATTGCAGTCGCAAACAGCGCAAGCAGGCCTCAGGTTTTCTAGTGTAGAATGCGCAGCCAGTAATCAAGCATCGCAGAAAACTTCATGGCTGAATCACCAATTGCCGCGTTGGCGGCGAAAACATTTCAGGAGCACCAGACTGTTTTTGAATGCGTGCTGCGCGAATGCCTGCCGCAGATCGAAGCCGCCGCAGACGTGATTTGTCGCGCGTTACAGGATGGTAAGAAGATTCTGTTGTGCGGGAATGGCGGCAGCGCCGCCGACGCCCAGCACATCGCTGCCGAGCTAGTGGGCCAGTATGAGCGGAAGCGCCGGGCGTGGCCCGCCATCTCACTGACAACAGATACTTCCGCCTTGACGGCAATCAGTAACGACCATGGCTACGCGCAGGTCTTTGCGCGTCAGGTCGAAGCGCTCGCTGTTCGGGGCGACGTTCTGATCGCGATCAGCACCAGCGGAAACTCCGCCAACGTGCTGGCAGCCGTCCGCCAGGCAAAAGAAGCTGGGTGCGTCACCATCGCTTTAACGGGCTTAGGGGGTGGCGAGTTGGCAAGAATCTGCGATCGGGCGGTTGTTATTCCTTCCGATCGCACTGCCAGGGTGCAGGAAGCTCATATAACGATCGGCCATTTATGGTGCGAGATCGTGGATGGGATGGAATCGGGACAGGATTAACAGGATTTACAAGATAGCGTGAACCATGAAGAGGGAAGCAGTGGAATCAGTGCGAGTGGCCCGCACGCCTGCAAGCAAGTAGCAAAGCTCAGCGGTCGCGCTTCTTACCATGTGGCATGACAGGTCCGACTCCCGTGGGCACAGGTAATTGGGCAGCATTTTTGGCAAGACTGCGAAGGCGATTCGCAATCTCCACCTTCTCTTTGATCGGAAGCTTAGCGCTGGCTTGCGACGAGCTTCACTTAAAGCGAACAATTCGGATACATCAGGATAACTCTTCATTAACAGTATCTTTCAGCGTCTCTCGGCCCTGCTCGGATTGTACAGTTGGGTGCGCTATTCAGCAAAATCAGCCCGGAAACTGCTTATAAGTGCCAAACCGCTGTCGCCGTTCTGTCTCGGAATTACGCGGAAGCGGGGCGGTAGCCCGACCGTGAGGGAGGACTCACTTTGAGGCATATAGTCACGGGAGCCCTCCCTTACGGTCGGGCTACTGCCCCTGACTGGTAAGCGCTTGACACAGTTACCTTAAAGAATTAGTCTTCCCGCTCGCAAAAGCGACTCTTTTGTTCGGACCTCTGGATCGTCAGATCGCAGGCTTTAGACCGTCCGAAATAACTTCCGATAGAAATCTGAATTGGCGGGTTTGTGTTTTTGGTTGTCGGGTAAGAATGTGTTGACTCGCGGTATTAACTCCTGAATGGGTGCGGCTGAACACTGCGCCACCTTCCGCGATTTCCAGCTCAAAACCAATAAATGTTCCCCTCAGATAAACAAATGTCGGGCGTCGCCCTTTCTCATACCTACTCTTTAGGTGAGAATCCCGAACGCGTCTCCAACGAACAAACTATGGCCTTGCTCGCTCTGAGCCATACCGTGGCTGAGCACCGGCTTTACTCTGCCATGCTTTCAGAGATTGCCGCGGTCGGCACGCGTGTCGGCGCTTTCAGCACGCGCCGCTTGATGATGCTCACCGGAATCAACGGCTACAGCACCATTCGTCGCGGTCTTATGGGCCTGCTGGGGAAACTCAGTATCGAGCGCCAAAAGGTCGCCGGCGATAATGGTCACACGCGGGGCAACACTCGCCTGGATACGGTCTATCTGATTTTCAGTCCGGAAGAGATTCTCGAACGCCGTCGCAACGCTGGCTTGCCTGCCTATCCGAAAGAGTTGCAAGCGCACGAGGGCAGCGTCCCGTTTGGCCGCGCGATTCAACGCGTGGTCAGCCTGAATAACTTGAGCCGGCGCGAAGCCCAGGTCGCGCTGTGTTGCGCCGACGGCCTGACTAACGCGCAAATCGGCGAGAAGCTGCGGGTAAGCGAACAGACGGTGAAATTTCATCTGCGCAATATTTTTTCGAAGTTCGGCGTGAAGCGCCGGACGGAATTGGTTTCGCGCCTGCTGCAGGGCAATGGGGACTTAGTGACGGAAAAAGCTGGCGCTATGCACGGTGGGTGAGTGGCACAGACTTCAGTCTGTGAACGTTGTTGATTAACTGCTCCACAGACTGAAGTCTGTGCCACTACTTTGACAATCAGGAGCCACCTCGCTTTTGAGGTTTCCCTTCGGGGTCGCTGCATGTCTTCAGTTTTTTCAAAGAAGAGCATGCATGGGACGGAAGTGTGCTTATTTGTAACGCAAACTGTTAGTTTGCGCGGAATGAATGGCGTTGACCGGCGCGCAAACTAACAGTTTGCGTTACGGAAACCGATTCAGAACTGAATGGTAGCTACTAAGAAAGACAAAAAAAAGAAGAAGAAGACCGCGCTGATTGTCTGTCGCGATCGCAAAGAGTTCTGGACCACGCAGGCCCAGTTCTGGCAGTGGGTGCGCGAAGGAATCGTTCTGAAGACAGGCGACAAACCGCTTACCGGTTCATTTAGCCGGGAGCATGAAGAGTTAATGGTGCTGGTCAGCAATACGGTGCTGAATCTGGCGCATCCCAATCACATGCGCGAGGCCCTGCTTTCGCGACGCATGGGAGTCTCAGGGAAGTAAAAAAGTTATGAAACTCAATTCACTATCAATCTCGAGGCGCGCAACTTTGCTGGTTGCAGCCTTGTTCGTTTTCACCATGAGCATAATGGCTCAAACCCCCGCCGTCGCAGAGCCAGACGATCGTTATCGCATCGGACCCGGTGACGTGTTGGACATACGCATTCTGAATCGGCCGCAGTTATCGCGTGACACCGTGCGCGTCGAAGGCAACGGCATGATTCGCATGCCGCTGATTGAAGGCGAAATCCAGGCGGCCTGCCGCACCGAAGGCGAGCTGGCCAAGGAAATCGTGCAGGGTTACCTCAAGTTTTATCGCAATCCGCAGGTCGACGTATTTATTAAGGAGTATCACGCGCGCCAGGTGGCCGTGATGGGCGCGGTCATCGAACCAGCCCGATTTGAAATGAAGCAGCGATATCGTCTGCTCGATCTGCTTAGTTATGCCAAAGGCCCTTCCGAGAAGGCCGGCCAGGTAGTCAACATCGTTCGCGGGCCTAAGCCAACGCTCTGCGGCGGCGAGCAAACGGCAGACAACGCATCGGACTCGATCATGACCGTCAGGTTAAGCGATACGATGGGCGGTCTGGAAAAAGCCAACCCGTACGTGCGCGCCGGCGACATCATCACCATCCCCGAAGCCGATCAGGTTTACGTCATCGGCAATGTCTATACGCCGAAGACGCTGCCGATGCGAGAGCCGCTGACCGTTTCGCGAGCCATCGCCATGGCGGGTGGTCCGCTACAGGACTCGAAGACGAGTCGCATCAAGGTGGTGCGTCAGGAGCCAGGGACGGGAATCAGAAGCGAAATATATGTGGACCTCGGCGCGATCTCGAGGAAACGGGCCGATGACCTGGCGCTGCGCCCCAACGACATCATCGAGGTGCCTACATCAACGGGCAAGAGTCTGCTGCGGAGTTTGTTGGGTTCCGTAGCTCCGTCGATAGCGCAATTACCAGTGCGAGTTATTCCATAGCGCGCGAGGCGAAGCGCGCCGGGCGCAAAGAGCTAAGGGCAAAGAGGAAAGAGCAAAGGGCTAAGGGCAAAGAGTCAAGCAAAACTTCGCACTGTACGCCGCTTTATCACCAGACTACCCGCGAGCGCTTAGCGCTTAGCCCTTAGCTCTTAGCCCTTAGCTCTTAGCCCTTGTTTCCCATGAAACTGAAAGCCACACGACCATGAACGATTCCTACGAACTAACCAAACGAACCCCCCAGTCGCAGGACCTCGAGCGTCCGTCGGATCAACCGCCGCGACCCGTTTCCTACGGATACGGAACTGACACCGGAGCTGAGCACGAAGTGCATTTGCTCGATTACTGGCGCGCGGTGCGAAAGCGCTTGTGGCTGGTAATCGGTGTCGCGCTTTTGTGCACTACGCTGGCCATGATCTACATGGCGCGCAAGCCCGATATCTATCAGGCCGACGCCCGCGTGCAGGTGGACCAGGAAAACAATCCTGCCTACTCCAGCGGGAAGGGTACGCCGTACATCTACAGCCCGGCGAACGATCCCGCATACTTCAACACGCAGTTGCAGATTCTCAGCAGTCCCGGTCTGTTGCGCCGCGTCGTCAAGACTCTTGATCTGGAACACAACGACGCTTTCCTTCATCCGCAGGCATCGCGCAAACGTTCCACCTGGCAGACGGTGATGGCCACGTTGGGTTTCGGGGGGCGCAGCGCTGCCTCGACAGATAAGCAGCCCGACCAGTTGCCGCTCACGAACGCGGTCGCCCCGGCCACGGCCAGCGAAGATTTGGCCGAAGCCAAACGCCTGGCGCCCTTCGTGGGTGCGTTGTTGGGGGGACTGAAAGTCGATCCCGTCCGCGAGAACCGCGCCGGCTTTTACAAGGAAACGCGCCTCATCGATCTCACCTACACACATGGCGATCCGCAAGTCGCCGCGAAGATCGTGAACGCCATCGCGGAAACCTACGTGCGGGCGAACCTTGAGAAGAAGAGCGAAACAAACACGACGACCAGCGAGTTCCTGCAAAAACGCGTGGCCGAGTTGCAGTCGACCATTCGCTCGGATGAAGAACGTTTGGTGAATTATGCGAAGAGCAATCAGATCCTTTCGCTCGACGCCAATCAGAACACGGTGGTTGAGCGTCTGGGCGCCCTCAATAAACAATTGGTCGAGGCCGAGAAAGCTCGCATCGACGCTGACAACGACCTCAAGAGTGCCCAGGCGGCCGGCGCCGCCGCCGCCCTCGCCACCAACGATTCTAAGGGGAACGACGAAATCGAAGCCAAGCTGGCTGAGCTGCGCACCAAGCGGGCCCAGTTATTGGTCGATGCAACTGAGCTGGCCCCCGAAGTGAAAGAGGTTGATCAGCAAATCGCCGAGTTGAGCAAACACCTTACCGACACGCGGTCTCGTAACACGAGTACGCTGCTTACCAATCGGGAAACCGCTTACCGCGCTGCCCTCGGACGCGAGCAGGCGTTGCGCAAATCTTATGACCAACAACGGGCTGAGACGTTGACGCAAAACGAAGCCGCCATCAATTACCGCATTATCCAGCAGGAGATTGAGACGAATAAGGGATTGCTGGACAGCTTGCTGCAGCGTTCCAAGGAAAACGACGTCGTGCTCGCCGGACGGCCCAACAACATTTCGATTGTCGATTACGCGCTTGCTCCCGATGGTCCAGTCGGACCGGGCCGGCAGCGCGCGGTGATGATCGCATTTATTTTGTCGCTCGCTCTCGGAGTAGGACTCGCGCTGTTCCTTGAATATCTCGACGACACGGTTCACTCGACGGATGAGGTTGAGCGCCTTTTGCATTTGCCCGCGCTAGCCGTGATTCCAGCGGTCGGCGGTTCGGCGAAGCGGAAACTGCTGTCTTCTTCGAAGGCGCTGCAGAAACGTAACGGCGATACGAATGGCAACGGAGTGAATCCCGAACTCCTGATCAACTTGAACGGACGATCGGCTTTGGCGGAGAGCTACCGCCAGTTGCGAACGTCGATCCTGCTGTCGACCGCGGGACGAGCGCCGAAATCATTGCTGGTCACTTCCAGCCTGCCGGGAGAAGGGAAGACCACGACGGCGGTGAACACCGCAATCAGTCTGGCGCAAACCGGCGCCAGCGTCGTGATTATCGACGCCGACATGCGGCGGCCGCGCCTGCAGGGAATTTTCTCGTTCAAGGAACGTGAAGGTCTCAGTTCAATACTTTCCGCCGAGATGAGCGAGGCGGACATCCTGAAAATTGTCAGGACCGATCCGGCGACGGGCTTGCATGTGCTGACGTCCGGTCCGATCCCGCCGAATCCCGCGGAGCTGATTGGCTCGGATCAGATGCGGCGCCTCGTGGCGGTGTTGAGTGCGAACTTCACGCACATCGTCGTTGACTCTCCGCCCATCAGTTCATTCACTGACGGTGTGTTGATTTCAGCGATGGTCGATGGCGTGTTGCTGGTCGTGCATGGCGGCCGCAGTTCGCGTCACGTGGTGCGTCGCTCGCGGCAGCTGCTGCATGACATCGGCGCAAAAGTCTTCGGCGTGGTCCTGAACAACGTGAACCTGCAGACGCACGACTATTACTACTACCAGCAGTACTACAACCGCTCTTACTACAATTCGGATGTGGAGACTGAAAAGGCCGGTTAGGTAATAGTTTCGAGTTTCGGTCGCGGGAAACGCGCGGTTGCGAGTTGCGAGTTGCGAGTTGCGAGAGCGCGAAGCGGGGCAGTAGCCCGACCGTCAGGGAGGGCTCAGGTTGAGTGCATTCTAGAGGGAGCCCTCCCTGACGGTCGGGCTACTGCCCCGGTCAATGCATTCGAAACCTGAAACCTGA